>DATHBD010000067.1:0-97854 GCA_035296325.1 Micromonosporaceae bacterium
ATGGTGGCGATCTCGTCGATCTTGCCCAGCAGCTGGTCGGCCACGGCGGCGTCCAGGGAACCCTTGGCGCCGGAGGCGCCGGCGAGCTTGGTGGCCTCGTTGACCAGGGAGTGCAGCTGCGGGTACTTCTCGAAGTGGGGCGGCTTGAAGTAGTCGGTCCACAGCACCCACAGGTGGTGCTTGACCAGGTCGGCCCGCTGCTCCTTGATCAGGATCGCCCGTGTGCGGAACTCCGGATCGCTGTTGGCCTGGTACTTCTCGGCGATCGCCTTCACCGACTCGGCCTCGAAGCGGGCCTGTGCCGGGTCATAGACGCCGCACGGCAGGTCGCAGTGCGCGCTGACAATGATGCGCGGAGTGAATAGACGCGGAAGTCGCATCGGACTCCTCCTGGGTGGTTTGCGATGATCGGGCAACACGTCCGACCCTACTCCGCGGCGCTCCGCCCAGTACAGGCAGGCTTGATGCCCAGTCCGTGGTTTACCGCACTCGTCCACGGACCCTCGATGTCGCCCACCCTGCGGCACGGCGACGCGATTCTGGTCCGCCGGGGCGGGCGGGGCGTGGCGCCCGGCGACGTCGTGGTGGCGCGGTTCCTGTCCCGGCCCGACCTGCTCGTGGTGAAGCGGGTGGTGCGCCGCGTGGAGAGCGGCTGGTGGCTGGTCGGCGACAACGAGCTCGTGGTCGACGACTCACGCGCGTACGGCGTGGCCGAGGTCCTCGGGAGAGTGGTGCTCCGATGGTGGCCGCGGCCAGGTTTGGTTGCCCGGCCCCGTTAGTTAGGGTTGGACCTACCCGGGCAATCCCCGCGGCACCGCCTGACTCGGCCTACCCGGCGTCGTCTTCGCGTCCCACCGTGCTGGCCAGGAGGCCCCCGTGCCGCATTCGGCTCCAAACCAAGCGATCTTCGACCTGCACCGCGGCGGCAAGCTCGTCGTCGAGTCGTCCGTGCCGCTGCTCACCAGGGAGGACCTCGCCATGGCGTACACGCCGGGGGTTGCCCTGGTGTGTGAAGCGATCGCCGCGGACCCGGCCCTGGTGCACACCTACACCTGGGTCGGCCACACCGTTGCGGTGGTCACCGACGGCTCGGCCGTCCTGGGTCTGGGCAACATCGGCCCGGCCGCGGCCCTGCCGGTGATGGAGGGCAAGGCCGCCCTGTTCAAGCAGTTCGCCAACATCGACGCCGTGCCGATCTGTCTGGACACCCAGGATCCGGACGAGATCGTGGCGATCGTGACCGCGCTCGCGCCCTCCTTCGGCGGGATCAACCTCGAGGACATCTCCGCCCCGCGTTGCTTCGCCATCGAGCGGCGGCTGGCCGACAGTCTGCCCATCCCGGTCTTCCATGACGACCAGCACGGCACCGCGATCGTCGTGCTGGCCGCCCTGCGCAACGCCGCCGTGGTGCTCGATCGCAAGCTCGACGATCTGCGGGTAGTGGTGAGCGGCGCCGGCGCGGCGGGGGTCGCCGTCACAAAGATGCTGATCGCCGGTGGCGTCAACCCGGTGGACATCGTGGTGTGCGACTCGCGCGGCTCCATCCACAGTGGACGCGATGGGCTGACCGCTACAAAGGCCGAACTGGCCGAACTCACCAACGGGCGCGAAGTCTGCGGTGACATCGCGGCGGCGTTGCGCGGGGCGGACGTCCTGATCGGCGTCTCCGGTGGCACCATCGCCGAGGCCGCCCTGGCCGGGATGGCACCCGGCGGCGCGATCTTCGCACTGGCCAACCCGACGCCGGAGGTGCACCCCGAGGTCGCGGCCCGGTACGCGGCCATCGTGGCGACCGGCCGCAGCGACTTCCCGAACCAGATCAACAATGTGCTCGCCTTCCCCGGCATCTTCCGTGGCGCCCTGGACGCCGGAGCGACGCGGATCACCGAGGGGATGAAGGTCGCCGCCGCGGCCGCCATCGCCGACGTGGCCGCTCCCGGTCTACGGGCCGACGCGATCGTGCCGAGCGCGCTTGATCCACGGGTCGCGCGGGCGGTCGCCGGTGCCGTGGGCGCCGCGGCAGTGCGCGACGGCGTCTGCCGGTAGGTGTCGGAAACTTCTGGGAGCCACCATGCGTGCTGCGTACGCCGCCCGATTCGACGCCGACGACCCGGTCGGGGCGCTGAGCGTCGGAGAACGGCCGGAGCCGGACCTGCCGGGCGCCGACTGGGTCGTGGTCGATCTGCGCGCGACCGCGTTGAACCACCATGACCTCTGGTCGTTGCGCGGCGTGGGGCTGCGCACCGAGCAACTGCCGATGATTCTCGGCTGCGACGGCGCCGGCATCGGCCCGGACGGCGCTGAGGTGGTGATCTATCCGGTGGTGAACAACTCGATCCTCTCCGAACACTTCCCGGGCACCCTGGCCGACCGGGTCGCCGTGCCGCGGGCGAATCTCATCCCGAAGCCCGCCGGGCTGTCCTTCGCCGACGCCGCGTGCCTGCCCACGGCATGGCTCACGGCGTACTCGATGCTGGTCTCGCGTGGCCGGGTCGCCGAGGGGGACGCGGTCCTGGTGCAGGGCGCCGGTGGCGGCGTGGCGACCGCCGCCGTCGTGCTCGGCGTCGCGCTGGGCGTCCGGGTGTATGCGACCAGCCGTGACGCGGCCAAACGTGACCGCATCGCCGCGCTCGGTGCGATCGCGTTGGAGCCCGGTGCCCGGCTGCCGGAGCGCGTCGACGTGGTGATCGAGACGGTGGGCGCGGCGACGTTCGCCCACTCAATGAAGTGCGCCAAGCCGGGCGGCCGCATCGTGGTCTGCGGCGCGACCGGCGGGCACGTCGCCGAGGTGGACCTGCGTCGGCTCTTCGCGCTGCGGTTGGAGATCCTCGGCACCACCATGGGTGCCGTGGAGGAACTGCGGGCACTGCTCGACCTCTGTGTGGCCCGGGGCATCCGGCCGGTGATCGACGCCGAGTACGGATTCAGCGAGGTGCGTGAGGCGTTCTCACGACTGGCGTCCGGAGCGGTGTTCGGCAAGGTTGTCCTGGTCCACAGCCGGTAATCTGACACTTGTCCGATACCCGATTTGGCGCGCGGTTCGCTAAGGTCGGGCGCATGTCCGAAGACCACAGCGCAAACACCGAAGAGTTCAAGGCATATGTGCAGCGCGGCGCTGCCGAACCAGCGGCCCCGTCCCGCACGCCGTTGATCGCGGGCGCCCTCGTGGTGGCGGTCGCGGTCGTCGCGGTGGTCACCTATCTCCTGATCAGCTGAGCGTCGCCCTGCCCGGGGGTCAGCCCAGTGCCGCCTCGACCCGCGCACCGGCTCCGCCGTCGCGGGCCACGCGCCCCTTCGCTGCCGCATCCCCGTAGAGCGACCAGCGCAGAAAGTCCGTTGCCGTCCGGGTCGTCGCGTCGAAGCCGACCGCGCCCGGTGCCAGAAACTCCCAGTGGCCGCCGTTGGCCAGCGTGAGGAACGCCTTGGGCCAGGGCAGCGCGTCGTAGGCGGCCCGGCCGTTCGCGTACTCCACCGTGGGATCCCGGTCGCCGTGGATGAACAGCGCGGGCGTGCTCGGCCCGCCGAATCCGCCCACCGCGCCACCGGCGATGATCACAGCTGCGGCCAGCGGAGCCCCGCGTCGAGCGCTGAGCATGCCGGCGGTGGTGTACCCGCCCGCGGAATGTCCGGCCGCCCCCACCCGGTCCTGGTCGAGATGCCCCGCGAGTGGGTCACCCGTCCGGGTATCTAATTTCAGCACCTCGCCGATGACGTGCCAGGCGTCGGCGGGCTGGTTGAGCACGTCGACCGGGTTGAAGCTCGGTGCGCCGCGCTTCGTGAACGGGTACGCCGGCGCGGCCACCACGAAGCCGGCCGCCGCAAGCCGGCTGGTGAAACCCTCGTACGCCTCGGGGTAGCCGGTCAGTCCGTGGCTGAAGAGCACCACCGGAAAGCGCCCCGCCGCCGGTGCCGCGTCCGCGACCACGTTCGGTGCCCCGCTGCCGGCCCGGCCGGTGGCCGGGTACCACACCGTCGTGGACAGGGGCCGTTGTGCGCCGCGACTCAGGGCGAGTTGCCGGACACCGACCGGGTACGCCCGTGCCGGCGCCGCACCCGGGGGTGCCTTGGGCGCAGCCGTGCCGGGGGCGCCGGCGCCCGCCGGTCCGGGGCTGGCCGGCGCTGATGTGCCATCGCCAGCCGCACCGCCGGCCGCTCCGGCGTCCACCCAGCGGGCCCGTCCGGTGGACTGACCGCACGCCGGCAGCAGGAGCAGCGCGGTCAGGACGGCGGCGATCGGGGCAGCGGACGGGCGACGTAGGCGCACCTGCCGACTCTAGGTCGGCCCGCGGCTGCACTGCCACCGGAGCGCCGGAAGGGATCCTCATGGAGACGGGCCGGCCGGGATAGGGCACTCTGATCACATGCTCGACGCCGCTGCTGTTCCATTGACGGTCCACTACGCCGTGCGGAGCGACCGCGGGCTGCGCCGCAGCGGGAACCAGGACTCGGCGTACGCCGGGCCTGGCCTGCTCGCCGTTGCCGACGGCATGGGCGGCATGGCGGCCGGGGACCGGGCCAGTGCGCTCGTGATCGACGAGCTCACCGCGCTCGGCACCGGCCCGGACGCCGCGTCCGGCTCGGTGAGCCGGGATGCCTTCGCGGCCGCCATTGACCGCGCCAACCAACGCATCCGGGATGAGGTCGAGGCCGACAACACGCTCGCCGGGATGGGCACCACGCTCACCGCATTCGCCTTCGCCGGCGACCGGGTGACCCTGGCACACATCGGGGACTCCCGTGCCTACCTGCTGCGGGGCGACATGCTGACCCAGGTGACCCGCGACGACACCTACGTCCAGATGTTGGTGGACGAGGGCCGGATCGAGCCGGACGAGGCGAGCGACCACCCGCAGCGTTCGGTGATCATGCGGGCGTTGCAGGGCAAGCCGGTGGAGCCGATCTTCGAAGAGCACGACATCACGCTCGGCGACCGGTTCCTGCTGTGCAGCGACGGCCTCTCCGGGGTGGTGAGCGCCGAGACGATGCAGACCGTGCTGCGCGACGAGCCGGATCTGGCCCGGTGCGTGGACCGGCTCGTCGATCTCGCGCTCCGGGCCGGTGCACCGGACAACGTGACGGTCATCGTCGCCGACGTCACCGACGATCCGGATTCCGGCGGCGGTCCGGTCATCGTCGGCGCGGCCGCCGGCGACCGGTGAGCGGCATCGGCAACCGGGCTACGCCGTGCTCGTCGCGACGAGGTCGGTGTAGACGACGACGTTGGACCGGTAGCTGCGGGTAGCCCGGTCGAAGGTCCCGCCGCACGTCACCAACTGCAGCGCGCTGTTGCCGTGCGGTCCGTACACCTGGCGCGCCGGGAACTGCTGCTTCGGGTACGTCGCCACGGTGCGTACCGCGAAGTGTGCGACCACCCCGTCCTCCCGGGTCACCTCGATGCGGTCCCCGGCCCGCAGCGACCGCAGCCGGAAGAAGACCGCCGGGCCGCGGTGTGAGTCGACGTGGCCCAGGATGACCGCCGAGCCCGTCTGGCCGGGTGACGGGCCGAGCTGGAACCACCCCGCTTCGGCGAAGTTCGACGGCACCTCGACGGTGCCGTCGTCGGCAAGCCCCAGAGTGGACAGGGCGACGGTCACGTCGATCGCTGGAATCCGCAGCTCAATCGGCGCGGACCGGGTCTGCAGCGCGCCGGCGGTGGCCGCCACCCCGGCCACCGCCGCATCCGGCGATGACCGCTGTGGGCCGGCCCAGGTCGTCGACCCTCCGGCCAGCGCGTCCCCGCGGTCACGCAGGCCTGTCGCGAAGCTGGCGGCGGCCAGCATCAACAGGGCGACCGCGACGACCCACCAGCGACGCGACTGATCGCGGGGGAACTCAGCCATCGCGACCGGCTCCGGCGGACCGGTGCCGACCAGGCCGGTCGGCCAGCGGCTCCCGACGTCGTCGGGTGGCCTGAACCAGGGCTGCGCCAGCGCCGATCAACGCCGCGACACCGACGCCGAATGGTGCGGTGCCGGCTGACCCCGCGGCACCCCCCGCACCGGTTGTCGGGTGACCCGGGGGAATGACCCCGCAGCAGCCGGGTGTGCCTGGAGCCGCCGGAACGCCCGGGCCACCGAGCGGAGTGCTGCTCCCGTCGGGCGCCGTCGGCACCGGCACCGGTGCTGTCGTGGTCGCGACCGGGGGTGGGGGTGTGGGTGCTGAGGTCGTCACGCCCCCGGTGGGCGGTGCCGGCGAGCTGGCCGTGGGGCCGGCGGTGATGCTTGGCGTTGCGCTCACGGTCGGACCCGCTGTCGCGGCCGCCGTGGTCGGCGGTGCGGTCGTCGCCGGTACCGGTTCGGAGGTGACGGGCGCCGGAGCGGTGGTCGCGGGCACCGGTTCGGTGGTGCCCGGTACCGGTGCGGTCGTCGCCGGCACCGGCGGGGTCGTCGCGGCGAGACAGCCGGGAACGGTCACCGTGTTCGTGCTCAGGGTAGCCGCGGCGTTCCTGGTCAGCACGCGGCCGGTCACCGTCGCGCCGGTGTTCAGGGTCGCCGCGGTGAAGGCCAGGATCGTGCCGTTGAACACGGTGCGCTCGCCGAGGGTGGCGGAGCTGCCGACCTGCCAGAACACGTTGCACGCCTGCGCCTGGCCGGCCAGCAGGACAACGCTGTCCGACGCCGTGATCAGGGTGCTCGCGGCACGGATGATGAAGACGGCCGTCCGGTCGCCCTGCGCGTCCAGGATCACGGTCCCGGTCAGGTCCATTCCGGCGGGCGCCTGGTACACGCCGGGAAAGAGGGTCTGCCCGCCGAGGGTGGAGATTTCGGCGGCCGGCCCCTGCCCCAGCGCGGCGTCGTAGGCCGCCTCCGCGTCGACCTGGGCGCTGCCCGCGAGGTCGTCAGCGAGGTGCCGTTCGCCGTTGAGGGTCCCGGGCGGGAATCCGGTGAGCGCCGAGCCCGGGCTGATCCCCAGATCGCCGTTGACCGTCGTCGCGGTGTCGGTGTTGGTGACGGTGCTCCCGGCCAGGATCGCGAAGGACGCGGCATCGCCCAGGTCGATCGCGGTGGCGGCCTGGGCCGCGGGGGTCGATGTGACGACCACCCAACCCGCGATCGCGATGGTCACCCCGGTCGCCAGCGCAGCAGCCAACCGGCGCGGGAACCCGCGTTTCCGACCCGCCCCGAGTACCGAAGCCATGCCGTTCCCCCTGTACAACGAGCACCCGGCAGCGAGCAACAACTCGACTGTTGCGGTCGTGCTGCCCTGACGCAGTGGTATCGGCAGCGCGAAACAGTTCTTGAGTCGGTCGATCGTCGTGACCCGTCGGGGTGCGCCACCACCCGCGAATCGCAACAGTTCGACCGTACGCCCACAAAGGGCTCGGCGCTGCGCTTACCGGGCATGTGGCGGCGCGACGCCGCAGGGGTCGGCTACGCCGCGAGCTGGACAGGGAGGGCGCGCCGGGCGTCAGTCCTCGTCTTCGTCGTCGAGGCGGGCCAGCCAGGTCGCCAGTCGTTCCGTGGCGGTCTCGAACTCCGGGTTGAGGTCGACGAAGTCGCGCAGCCGTTCGGCCAGCCAGTCGACGGTGACCGTCTCGCTGCCGCGGCGGGTCGCCAGTTCCTCGATCCCGCGGTCGGTGAAGTACACCCTGCCTCCTCGGTCGGCGTCGGGTCGGGACACGGACGGACGGCCGAGGGCCGAACCGCCGACCCCGCTAGCGGGTGGAGCCGGGCAGTGCGGCCTCGATCAGCGCGGCCTGCTCGGCGTCGTGCATCTTGGTCGACCCCACGGCGGGGGCGGCGGCCGACGGTCGGGAGATCCGGCGCAGGCGCACCCCGTCCAGGTGCTCGAGCAGGTTGAGGGCGATGAAGGACCAGGCACCCTGGTTCGCCGGCTCCTCCTGCACCCACACGAAGTCCTCCGCGTTGGGGTACCGGGCCAGCGCGGCCGTCAGTTGCTGGACCGGCATCGGGTAGAGCTGCTCCAGCCGGATGATCGCGGTATCGGTGATTCCCCGGTCGGCCCGGGCCTGCAGCAGGTCGTAGAAGACCTTCCCGGAGCACAGCAGCACCCGGCGCACCGACGACGCGTCCAGCTCGCTGCCGTTGCTGCCGGGGTCTGCCATCACCGGCTGGAACGTCCCGGTGGTGAACTCGCTGACGCCGGAGACGCACAGCTTGTGCCGCAGCAGCGACTTCGGCGTGAACACCACCAGCGGCTTCTTCTTGGGCGACAGGGCCTGCCGGCGGAGCAGATGGAAGTGGTTGGCCGGGGTGGTGGGGTTGGCCACCCGCATGTTGTCCTCGGCGCAGAGCTGCAGATACCGCTCGGGCCGCCCGGAGGTGTGGTCCGGGCCCTGGCCTTCGTGGCTGTGCGGCAGCAGCAGCGTGACGGCCGACCGCTGGCCCCACTTGGCCTCGCCGGAGGAGAGGAACTCATCCACGATGACCTGGGCGCCATTGGCGAAGTCGCCGAACTGCGCCTCCCAGACGACCAGCGCGTCGAGGTTCTCCACCGAGTACCCGTACTCGAAGCCCATCGCGGCGAACTCGCTGAGCAGTGAGTCGGCGGCGAAGAACCGCGCCATCCCGGTGGTCAGACTGGAGATCGGCAGGTAGTCGTCGCCGGTCTTGGCGTCCACGATCGCCGCGTGCCGCTGCACGAAGGTGCCGCGCCGGGTGTCCTGGCCGGACAGCCGCACGGTCACGCCCTGCGCCAGCAGCGCGCCGAACGAGATGATCTCGCCGAAGCCCCAGTCGATCTCGCCGTTGACGGCCATCTTCGCGCGCCGCTCGAGCAACTGCAGGATGCGACGGTGCGGGGTGAACCCGGCCGGCAGCTTCGTGTGCGCCTCGCCGATCCGCCGCAGCAGACCCGCGTCGATCGCGGTCTCCACCTCGGGCTCGGGCTCCGGTTCGCGCAACCGGGTGATCCGGTTCGCCGGCCCGGAGGAAGAGTCCCGGGTCGCCTTGAACACGCTCTCCAGCTGCTGCTGGTAGTCGCGCAGCAGCTCCTCGGCCTCC
The DNA here is from genome assembly GCA_035296325.1 of Micromonosporaceae bacterium. Lineage (GTDB taxonomy): Bacteria > Actinomycetota > Actinomycetes > Mycobacteriales > Micromonosporaceae > DATHBD01. The sequence goes on from DATHBD010000067.1 coordinate 8,964, forward strand.
TCCACGGTGATGTCCGCGCGGCCGATCAGCTCCTCGGTGTAGATCTTGCGCACCGAGCGCTTCGTGTCGATGATCGCGTACATCTTCGGGTTGGTCATCGACGGGTCGTCGCCCTCGTTGTGCCCGCGACGGCGGTAGCAGACCAGGTCGATCACCACGTCCTTGTTGAACGCCTGCCGGTACTCGAACGCGAGGCGCGCCACCCGGACGACCGCCTCGGGGTCGTCGCCGTTCACGTGGAAGATCGGCGCCTGGATCATGCGCGCGATGTCGGTCGAGTACAGCGACGAGCGGGAGTACTCCGGTGCGGTGGTGAAGCCGACCTGGTTGTTGACCACCACATGTACGGTGCCGCCGGTGCGGTAGCCCCGCAGCTGGGACAGGTTCAGGGTCTCTGCGACCACGCCCTGCCCGGCGAAGGCGGCATCGCCGTGCACCATCAGCGGCAGCACGGTGTAGCCCTCCAGGCCCAGGTCGAGCCGGTCCTGCTTGGCCCGCACGATGCCTTCCAGCACCGGGTCGACCGCCTCCAGGTGGCTGGGGTTCGCCACCACGCTGATCGTGGTTGCGTACTCACCGTCCGGCGTCGTGTACTTCCCGGTCTGCCCGAGGTGGTACTTCACGTCGCCCGACCCGTGGGCGGTCTTCAGGTCGAGGTGACCCTCGAACTCGGAGAAGATCTTCTCGTACGGCTTGCCGACGATGTTGGCCAGCACGTTGAGCCGGCCGCGGTGTGCCATCCCGATGACGACCTCGTCCAGGCCGGCCGCCGCCGAGCGCTGCAGCACCTCGTCGAGCAGCGGGATCAGCGTCTCGCCGCCCTCCAGCGAGAACCGCCGCTGACCCACGTACTTGGTCTGCAGGAACGTCTCGAAGGCCTCGGCCGCGTTGAGCCGGTTCAGGATGTGCTTCTGCTCCGGGTGACTCGGCTTGGTGTACTTCTGCTCGACCCGCTCCTGGATCCAGCGCCGCTCCTCCGGGTCCTGGATGTGCATGTACTCGATGCCGACCCGGCGACAGTACGAGTCACGGAGCACGCCGAGCACGGAGCGCAGCTTCATCTTCTCCTTGCCGGCGAAGCCGCCGACCGGGAAGGAGCGGTCCAGGTCCCACAGGGTCAGGCCGTGCTGCAGCACGTCCAGGTCGGGGTGCTTGCGGATCTCGAATTCCAGCGGATCGGTGTCGGCCATCAGGTGCCCGCGCACCCGGTACGCGTGGATCAGCTCGATGACCCGGGCCGCGGTGTCGATCTGCCCCTCGGAGGTGCGGGCCACGTCGCGCACCCAGCGCACCGGCTCGTATGGGATGCGCAGCGAGACGAACACGTCGTCGTAGAAGCCGTGCTCACCCAGCACCAGCTCGTGGATCACCTTGAGGAACTCGCCGGACTGGGCGCCCTGGATGATCCGGTGGTCGTACGTGCTGGTCAGGTTCATGATCTTGCTGATGGCCAGCTCGGCGAGGTTCTCGTCGGACATCCCGGCGTACGGCGCCGGGTACTCCATCGCGCCGACCCCGACGATCGTGCCCTGCCCCTGCATCAGCCGCGGGATCGAGTGCACGGTGCCGATGCCGCCCGGGTTGGTCAGCGAGACCGTGGTGCCGCTGTAGTCGTCCATGGTCAGCTCGTTGCGCCGGGCCCGGCGGATCACCTCTTCGTAGGCCTGCCAGAACTGGCGGAAATCCATCGCCTCGCAGCCCTTGATGCTCGGCACGACAAGGGTCCGGGAGCCGTCCGGCTTCGCCAGGTCGATGGCGATGCCGAGGTTGATGCTCTGCGGCGCCACCATCACCGGCTTGCCGTCGACCTCGGCGTAGGCGTTGTTCATCTCCGGGTGCTGGACCAGGGCGCGGACCATCGCGTACCCGATGAGGTGGGTGAAGCTCACCTTGCCGCCACGACCGCGGGCGAGGTGGTTGTTGATCACGATGCGGTTGTCGCCGAGCAGCTTGGCCGGCACGGCCCGCACGCTGGTCGCGGTGGGCACCTCGAGCGAGGCGTCCATGTTCTGCACGATCCGCGCCGCGACGCCACGCAGCGGGGTCACCCGGGCGCCGGCCGGCACGGCGGGCGCGGTCTTCGTCGCCTTGCCCCCCGCCTTCGGGTCAGCCGGTGCGTCCGCCTTGCCGGCAGGCTGGGCGTCCGCCTTGCCGGCAGGCTGGGCGTCGGCCTTGCCGGCAGGCTGGGCGTCGGCCTTGGCCGCAGCCGGCTGGGCGTCGGCCGGCTGGGCGTCGGCCGGCTGGGCGCTGGCCGGTTTGGTGGCGGCCGGCCTGGCGCCGGCCGACTGGCTGTCCGCCGGCTTGGCGGCAGCCGGCTTCCCGCCGGCCGGCCCGCCCGCCGGTGTCGTCGGCGCCGCGGCCGTCGGCTTGCCCGGCGAGGACGCCTGGGTGGCCGCCTCCGCGTCGCCGGTCGGCTTGTAGTCGGCGAAGAAGTCGTGCCAGGCCGGATCGACGCTGGAGGGATCGGCGAGGTAGCGCTGGTACATGTCCTCGACGATCCACTCGTTGGGGCCGAACCCCGCTAAGCGGTTGTCCTGAGCGTTTGTCGCATGGGTCGACACAGGCCTCTTCGCCTCTTTCGTACGCGTGCCGGATTGTCTGCAGTCGCTGTCAAGGTTACGCGCTCGAAATTCGCGGCACCCGATCGCCGGCGACCTCCCCTGCCGCCGGCCCCCGGACGGCGGCCGTTCCGGTCAGGAGATGTCGCGCCTGCGGGTGATCAGGGTGCCGATCACGCCGGCGACAAGGCCGTACCCGACAAGGACCAGCGCGCCCACCCACTGTGGTGGAGCCTCGGGATACAGCCTGTCGGTCGACGTCATCACCATCGACGCGATGGACGGCACGGCTACCTGGGCGGTGAGCACCCAGTCATCCTTGATGAGGAACTGCCGGATGGCGCCGAAGGCGATGAACGCCGCCGGCACGCTGGCCAGGTAGACCAGCACACCGGTGACGACCGTGCCGATCTGGCTGCGGATCAGCACCGCCAGCCCGATCCCCAGCACGGCCCAGCAGCTGTACGCGGCGAGGTTCAGCAGGATCGCCCGGATGACCGACCACTCCCCGAACAGCAGCTCCTTACCCTGGATGCTGAGGAACACCGCCCCGGCGATGAGGTTGACCACGGTGGTCACCAGCCAGAACGCCACCGCGATGAGCAGTGCGGTGATCAGTTTCGCGGAGATGACGCCGGTCCGCCGCGGTGTGGTGAGGAACGTCGTCGTCGCGGTCTGGTGGTGGAACTCGTTGGTCACGATGAGGATGCCCATGAGCATGACCAGCATGACGCCGAGGAACGAGCCGGCGGTGACGAGGCTCGTCGCGACCGAGACCACGAGAGCCCTCGTGCCCGCACGGGCCGCCGCCTGCTGCCGCTCCACCTCCATCGCCGCCTGCTGCTCCGGCGGCATGCCGGGCGGCGGCTCATAGGGCTGCGGGTGGAAGCTGTAATAGGCGTCGAACATGGTCCCGGCGAGCACCAGTCCGGTGATGACCAGGGCGGCAAGACCGATCAACCACCACGCCTTGGTGGTCCAGACCTTGAGTAGCTCGCTGCGCACAAGCCGCATCATCGGATGGCCGCCTTCCCATGGGTCAGCTCGAGGAAAACGTCCTCGAGGTCGAGGCGCTCGCTCGTCAGTTCATGCAGTTCGACCCCGGCCCGATGGGCGATGCCGCCGACCGCCGGAGCATCCGTGCCGTTGATCAGCAGTACACCGTTGCCGTTCGTGGTCACCGACGCGCCCGCCTTGGCCAGCGCCGCGGCCAACTCGGCCGGCTGCGGTGTGCGGACCCGGACCTGACTCGCGGTCTGCATCGAGCCGACGATCTCCTCCACCGGGCCCTGGCGGATCAGCCGACCGGCGGCGATGATCACGACATCGTCGGCGAGTTGCTCCATCTCCGACAGCAGGTGGCTGGAGACCAGAATCGTGCGGCCCTGCGCGGCAAGGCCCTTGAGGAGGTTACGCATCCAGCGGATGCCCTCCGGGTCCAGGCCGTTCGCCGGCTCGTCGAGGATGAGCACCCGAGGGTCACCCAGCATCGCCGCGGCGATGCCCAGCCGTTGGCGCATGCCGAGGGAGTACCCCTTGAAGCTCCGCTTGGCGGCCGGCGTCAGGCCGACCAGTTCGAGCACCTCGTCGGCCCGCTGCCGGGGCAGGCCCGCCGCGGCGCAGATGAGCCGGAGGTGGTTGCGGCCGGTCCGGCCCTTGTGCGCGCTGGAGGCCTCCAGGACGGCGCCCACCGTGCGGAGCGGGTCGGGCAGGTCCGCGTAGCGCTGACCGCCGATCGTCGCCGTCCCCGCCGTGGGGGTGACCAGGTTGAGCAGCATCCGCAGCGTGGTGGTCTTGCCGGCGCCGTTGGGCCCGAGGAAGCCGGTGACGCGACCGGGCTCGACGGTGAACGACAAATTGTCCACCGCCTGGAGCTTGCGGTAACGCTTGGTGAGGCCGGCGACGGCGATGCGTCCGTCGGACAACGTGCTCTCCCTCCTCGCACGGCCGGCGGCCGGAGCGGGCCGTCGTGCCGCCGACCACCATGCCATGCCCGGACAACGTCCGAAGCCCCGGCCGGCGGGCGGTCCCGCTCGGAGGTGTCAGTTCGCCTCAGCGGGTCCACCGGGTTGACTTCGAGTGCGCTCTAATTCTTAGCGTGAACTCCGTGGAGCCGACGTACACCATCGAAGAGGCGGCGCAGCGCACCGGCGTTTCGCCGCACACGCTGCGCTATTACGAGCGGATCGGGCTGCTGGAGCCGATCGGGCGGGCGGCGAGCGGCCACCGCCGGTACGGCGACGCCGATCTCGGCTCGGTGCTGTTCCTGACGCTGCTGCGCGAGACCGGCATGCCGATCCGCGACATGCAGCGCTTCGTCGAGCTCGCCAAGGCGGGGGACCACACCATCCCGGGGCGGGTCACGGTGCTGGAGGCACACCGTGACGCGCTGCGGGACCGGTTGGCCCTGCTCACCAAGCACCTCACGGCGATCGACAACAAGATCGGCGTGTACCGGGCGCTACTCAGCGCCGACGAGGACACGAAGGAGTTCGCATGAAGACAGTGGAACTTGGCCGGACCGGCGAGCACGTCAGCCAGCTGGCCCTGGGATGCATGCTGATGGGCACCCGGACCGACGAGGCGACGTCGTTCCAGATCCTCGACTCCTATGCCGAGGCGGGCGGCAACTTCCTGGACACGGCCGACTGCTACTGCTGGTGGGAGCGGCCGGGCGAGCCGGGCGGGCACAGCGAGGAACTGCTGTCGCGCTGGCTGGCCCGCAGCGGTCGCCGCGACGACGTCTTCCTCGCCACGAAGGGCAGCGGGATGCTGCGGGACTTCGACGGCATGTTCGACGGCGCGGAGGCCGACTGGTCCAAGGCTCGGCAGAAGTTCGTGGGTGCCGGTGCCGACACGCTGCGGCACGCCATCGACGGCAGCCTACGGCGGCTGGGTACCGACCGCATCGACCTGTACTACGTGCACGTGGACGACGAATCCACGCCGCTGGAGGAGACGCTGGAGGCGCTGGCCGGCATCGTCGCGGCCGGCAAGGCGCGCTACATCGGCTGGTCGAACGTCCGTACCGATCGGTTGGAGCGCATCCGTGCGCTCTGCGCCGAGCACGGCTGGCCGATGCCGGTCGCGGTCCAGCAGCAGCACTCGTACCTGCGGCGGCGGCCCGGGATCGACCATGCGTCGATCGTCGACGCGGAGCAGATGGACTATCTGCGGGCGAACCGGGACCAGAGCCTGGTGGCGTACTCGCCGATCCTCAAGGGGGTCTACGACGACCCGGCCAAGCGCGAGGGCCACGGGATCATGGACCCGTACCAGGGTCCGGACGCCGACGCCCGGCTGGCTGTGCTGAGCGAGGTCGCGGCCGAGGTCGGCGCCGCCCCGAACCAGGTGGTGCTGGCGTGGCTGCTGCGCCAGACGGCACCGCCGGTGATCCCGCTGATCGGCCCGCGGACCTTCGAGCAGTACCGTGCCGCGGTACCGGCGCTCGACCTCACGCTGACCGACGGCCAGTTGGCGCGGCTGGACGCGGCCGGCGGTTGATGGCGCGGGGCCCCGCCGACAGGAAACGGCGTTGGCGGGGCGTCTAATACAACGGTGAACCCGCAGCTCGTACGGCCCCGGCGCCAACCCCCGTCGGGGCCGCCGGCGTGAGCCGGCCCGGGTGGCTCGGCGCCGCGCTCGGCCGGCTGCGCGACGACTGGCTGCTGATCGGGGAGGCGACCGTCGCCGCGACGGTCGCCTGGCTCATCGCCACCGAGCTGCTCGGCAACCCGGAGCCGTTCTTCGCGCCGGTCGCCGCGTTGATCACGTTGCTGCAGGTCCGGGGCCAGCGGATGCGCCGCGCCGTCGAGGTCATCCTCGGCGTCGCGGGCGGGGTGCTGGTCGCCGACATCGTCGTGCAGGCGCTGGGCCCGCACACCACCTGGACCATCGTCACGGTGCTGCTGATCACGCTCACGCTCGCCGTGGCGATCGGTGCCAGTCCGGTCTCTGTGGTCCAGGCGGCGGTCTCCGCGATGTACCTGGTCGTGGTGGCGCCGCCGACCCAGACCCTGGTGCCGCTGCGGTTCATCGACGCGTTGGTTGGTGGCGGCGTCGCGCTGCTGGTGAGCCAGCTCGCCGTGGTGCGGGATCCGCTCGCGCCGCTGGTCCGCGAGTCCCGGCAGCTCTTCGGTGAGCTCGCCGGCGTGATCTCCGACGTGGCGGACGCGCTCGACCGGCACGACGAGGCCGCGGCACGGGCGGCGCTGACCCGGGCGCGCAGTGCCGACACCGCGGTGGAGCGCCTGCGGACCGCTGTGTCGGCCGCCGACGAAGGGCTGCGGCTGCATGTGCTGCGGCGCGAGCGGCGCGATCGGGTGCAGGCCGTGGACGCGGCCACCGAGCAGCTGGACTATGCGGTACGCAACGTCCGGGTGCTGGCCCGCGCGGCGGTGACGCTGACCCGGCTGCCGGCGGCGCCACCGTTGCCGCTGGGCGCCGCGGTGCGGTCGCTGGTTGCCGCCGTGTACGCCGTCGACAAGGCGTTCGCCGCGGATCTGGCCGGCTCCGGCGACGCCGCGCAGCACAACGTGGAGTGGGCCGAGACGGTCGCCCTGGACGCCGTACGCGCGGCCGGTCAGCTGCTGCCGGACGGCCCACCGCTGCCGCTCATCATGATCATCGGGCAGATCCGGACGACCGCGATCGATCTGCTCCGGGGGGCGGGGTCGGACGACATCGAGATCCTGACCCGGGTGGACAGGGCGCTCGGCCTGCCACCGGTGTAGCGCCGGGTTTGGTACCTGCCAGCGGTCGGCTCAGCGTCCGACCGCGATCCACACCGCCCGTGCCGTGGCGATCAGGCCCCCGTCCGGACCGTACATGCTGGACACCACATGGGCCTTGCGGCCGTGCGTCGACGTGGTGGCGCCCATCACCACGCACTCGTCGCCGGACGCCGGCACCGCGTCCACCCGGGCGGTGAACCGACCCAGCACGTACGGCCGGTTCTCGATGCCCACCGACCAGCCGCCCGGGCAGTCCAGCGCTGCGAAGACCAGCATGGGCGATACATCGTCCGGGACCCGCCAGGCCGCGGCGGTCCGCCCGTCCGCCAGCCGCCCGGGGAAGAGCCGTAGGCCGGTGGCGTGCTCCGGGCCGCAGACGAAGCAGGTGGGGAACGGGTGCGAAATCAGCCCGGGATAGCTGTCGGCCAGCGCGAGCGCCTCGGCGAACGACACCGGCGGCACGGTCTCCACGACCGGCTCCGACACCCGCTCCGCGGTCGCGATGAGCGACTCCCCGTCATACACCGAGAGCACCGCGCCGTCGCGGGACAGCGACATCGGTCGTTCCAGCGGCGGCGGCCGGTGCAGCGTCACCACCGCCTCGATCGGGCAGGCCGGCACGCCGTCGGCGGCCGCCGCCGCGGCTGCCGCCAGATCCTCGTAACAGGCCAGCATGCCGGCGGTGTAGCCACCGTTGGCGGAGCCGGGCGGGCCGTTGAATCGGGCTGGGATGATCAACAATCAGCCTTTCTGATCACGCGTTGTCGCATGTGCGTTCATCGGGACGGTACCGGGCCCCATCCACCGGCACCGGGGAACAACACCGATCCCGCCGACGGCGCGTCGACCCGGAAACGTGCGAACACTTCGGCGGCCAGCGGCGAAGAGGGGTTGAGAGGAGGGTGGCAGCCGATGGAGACGGATGTCGATGTGACCCTTGGTGACGCCCGAGCTACGCCTACCCGAGCCACACCGCGCGACGATGGCAGATCGCCCACCGACGCCGAGATGATCGCTGAGGCTCGGCGGTCGCCGGAGCAGTTCACGGCGGTGTTCGACCGGCACTATGAGCGGATCTATGCCTATGCGGCGCGGCGGCTCGGTCGTGATCTGGCCGACGATGTCGCGTCGGAGACGTTTCTGGTCGCGTTCAGCCTGATCGAGGGCTACGACGCAAATCGCCCGGACGCGGCGCCGTGGTTGTACGGCATCGCATCGAACCTCATCGCCCGGCAGGGCTGCGCCGAGTCGAAGCGGTTCAAGATCCTGGCCAAGCTGGCGCCGGACGGGGCGGTCAGATTCGGGGACAGGATGGTCTTCCCGGCGATCTCCTACGACGAGCTGGCCGGGTTGACCACACCGGAGGCGATCGACAAATATCTCGCACGAGGGAAAACGTCGGGTTGGAATGAGCCGGGCCCGATGATCCTCCACGAGGTTCTCCCGCCGGACGTCGAAGCGGCGGTCTTCCGCTGGTACGCCCGCAAGCCCGGGGTCGAAGTCGACCGGAGCGCGGTCAACTTCGACGGGCGCCCGGCGATCGCGGTGACATTGAAGTCCGAGGACTGGCTCAGGGACGACTATCTGTTCGACCCCGACACCTACCAGCTGATCGGCCTGCGTTCGGTGGCCGTGAAGAACAACGTCAGCGAGGACCTCGACGGGATACGGCGGGTCAGGAAAGGTGACGTGCTGCACCTGGAGATCCGCGAGAGCGCCGGCATCGTGGACAAGGTCGGCGACACGGTGACAGGGCGATGACGCAACCGTTCATGCGACGGTCACATCACACACCAGCGGCCGTCACGGCGACGCCGGTTCCCTGCCGTACCTCTGTAAGTCATGACGATTCTGGCCGTCTCCGCTCCCACCGAGACCACCGGCTACCGCATCGAGATCGCCACCGCGGGTCCACAGGTACGCGCCGCCCAGCGGCTCCGGCATGAGGTCTTCGCCGGGGAACTCGGCGCCGTGCTGCGCACCCCGACACCGGGCCTCGACATCGACGAGTTCGACGAGTACTGCGACCACCTGATCATCCGGGTGGCCGGCACCGACGAGGTGGTAGGCACCTACCGCATGCTGCCGCCGGACCGGGCGGCGCTGGCCGGCCGGCTCTACGCCGACGCGGAGTTCGACCTGGCGCCGCTCGCTCAGCTGCGGGGCGCGCTGGTGGAGACCGGCCGGTCCTGCGTACACCCGGATCACCGCACCGGCGCGGTGATCAACCTGATGTGGGCCGGTATCACCAGGTACCTGCACCTGGCGGGGTACCGCTGGCTGGTCGGCTGCGCGTCGATACCGCTCGCCGACGGGGGAGCGACCGCCGCCGGGGTCTGGGAGATGGTGCGCGACCGGCATCTCGCCCCGCCGGCCTGGCGGGTGCAGCCCCGCACCCCGTGGCCGGTCGACCAGGTCACCCGCCCGGCCGGCCGGGTAGCCGTGCCGCCGCTGCTGCGCGGATACCTGCGCCTCGGGGCCTGGGTCTGCGGCCCGCCGGCCCACGACCCGGACTTCGGTGTGGCCGATCTGTTCCTCCTGCACTCGATGGAACGGATGGATCCGCGGTACGTCCGGCACTTCCTCGGCCTGCTGCCATGAGCGGGCGTCAGCGAGCGAATCGGCCGGCACAGCGGGTGGTGCCTCAAGGCGCGGGCGAGCGGAGCGAGGTCGCGACATGAGCGAGCTGTGGCGGCCGGTGTCGTCGTGTACCTCCGGGTGCCTTCCCCGGCCCGATGCGGTGCCGCGGGCCGGCCGGGCCCTGGTGGCCTGGCGGGTCACCGCGATCATCGCGGTACTGCTGGCGGGCGGCGTCTCACTGCTGCTCCTGGCCACGCTGCGGCTGCCGATCCGGCGGGCGGTCCGGCTGTTCGCCCGTGGCCTGCTCGCCGGCTTGGGAATCCGGCACACCGCGAACCGGCGGCTGCCGGTGCGACGGGCGCTGCTGGTCGCCAACCACGTCTCCTGGGTCGACGTCCTTGTGCTGGTCGCCCACGCCCCGGCGCGCGTCCTGGCCAAGCGGGAGGTGCGTGCCTGGCCGGTCGCCGGTTGGCTGGCCTGTATCACCGGGACGATATTCCTCGATCGGCGACGACCCCGTCGGCTGCCGGCGACCGTCGCCGAGGTGCGCACAGCGCTCGACGCAGGGGGTGTGGTCGCGGTCTTTCCGGAGGGTACGACGTGGTGCGGGCTGGCGCACGGACGCTTCCGTCCCGCGTTGTTCCAGGCCGCGATCGACGTCGGAGCGCCGGTTGTGCCGGTCACGCTGTCCTTCCGGATGGCGGGCCGACCCAGCACGGTCGCCGCCTACGTCGGCGTGGACACCCTGCTCGCCTCGCTGGGACGGATCCTGCGGACCCGCGGGCTGACCGTCTCCCTGCGCGCCCACCCCAGCCTGCACGTCGAGCCGTCGGCGTCACGCCGCGCGTTGGCCGACGCGGCCGGCGGCCGGCTGCACGGCACCGGATGGTCACTGTGCGACCAGCACCACCACGAGCGTGCGTGGACCGTGGACGCCCTCGACCCGCGAGAGCTCGATGTCGCTGGTGGCGGACGGCCCACTGATGAACGTGAGCGGCCGGGTCGGGTCGAGTCGGGACAGCAGCTCCGGCACGGTCTCGACGACGACCTCCGCCGGGACCACGCAGATGTGCCGATCCGGGATGAGCGTGACCGCACGCCGTCCCTGACCCGGTGAACCGTCCAGCGCGATGGTTCCGGTCTCGGCGGCCGCCGCCGCGCAGCCGGTCAGGACGGCCGCCATCGCGTCGAGTTCGGCATGGGTGAGCGTGCCGTCGTCGCGCACGGCACCTTCCGGCACCCACCCCGCCGGCAGGCCCGGCGGGACCAGCACCCGGCCGCCGGCCGGGAGGATCTGTGCGAGCACCTCGGCGACCGTCTGGCCGACCGTGTCCGGCGACGCCCGGTACACCGTCGCCCGGTAGTCGACGAGCCGGTCTGTCAGCAGCTCCAGCAGCGCGGGTGAGCCGGGCGGCTCGGTACCGGTCTCCCGGTAGCCGCGCGGGATCGAACCGGCCGGTTCCGCGCCGCCGCGCAGTGCGGTCCGGACCCGGGCGAGCATCTCATCGCGGGCCGTGGTCATGACTGCCCCCTGGTCCGGCGCCACCACTCGCGGAACGTCTCGGTTGGCGGCACCGGCGCGTCCCGGCTGGAGGTCCACCCGGAGAACGGCGGTGGCAGCGTGGTGATCCGACCGCGCTTGCGCCCGAGCAGCCGACCGGCCCGCGACGCCTTCTCAGCGGCACCGAACCGGGCCGGTGAGGACATCACCCACGACGCGGCCGCCATCGCGACCGCCTCGGCGCTGGGCAGGGTGTGGGTATCCCGGCGCTCCTCGACGTGTCGTGCCCGCAGGTGCACGAGGATGGCCGGGATGTCGATCCGGACCGGGCAGGCGTCGAAGCACGCGCCGCAGAGGCTGGACGCGTACGGCAGGGACGGGTTGTCCTCCACGCCGGTGAGCTGCGGCGTCAGCACCGCCCCGATCGGGCCTGGGTACACCGACCCGTACGCGTGCCCGCCGGTGCGCTCGTACACCGGGCACACGTTGAGGCAGGCGCTGCACCGGATGCAGTGCAGCGCCGACCGCCCGACCTCGTCGGCGAGTACCGCGGTCCGGCCGTTGTCCAGCAGGACCAGGTGGAATTCCTGTGGGCCGTCCCCGGGGGTGACGCCGGTCCACGCCGAGGTGTAGGGGTTCATCCGCTCGCCGGTCGAGGAGCGCGGCAGCAGCTGCAGGAACACCTCGAGGTCGCGCCAGGTCGGCACCAGCTTCTCGATGCCCATCACGGTGATCAGGGTTTCCGGCAGGGTGAGGCACATCCGGCCGTTGCCCTCGGACTCCACCACGAGCAGCGTGCCGCTCTCCGCCACGGCGAAGTTGGCGCCGGAGATGCCGACCCGGGCGGTGAGGAACTTGCGCCGCAGGTAGGCCCGCGCCGCCATGGCCAGCGCACGCGGTTCGTCGGTCAGGTCCGGGTCCACGCCGGCCATCTCGCGCAGGAAGATCTCGCGGATCTCCGCCCGGTTGCGGTGGATCGCCGGCACCAGGATGTGTGAGGGCTCGTCGTGGCCGAGCTGCACGATCAGTTCGGCGAGGTCGGTCTCGTAAGCGGCGATGCCGGCGGTGGCGAGCGCGTCGTTGAGCCCGATCTCCTGGGTCACCATCGACTTGACCTTGACGACCTCGTCGGCCCCGGTGGCGCGGACCAGTTCGGTGATGATCCGGTTGGCCTCGTTGGCGTCGCGCGCCCAGTGCACGGTGCCGCCGCGCGCGGTGACCTCCCGCTCCAGCCGTTCCAGGTGGGTGTCCAGGTCCGCCATGGTGGCGGCCTTGATCGCCTCACCGGCGAGGCGCAGCTCCTCCCAGTCCGGCACCTCGCCCACCACCGCCGCCCGCTTGCCGCGGATGGTGGCGGTGGCCTTGCCGATGTTGCGGCGCAGCTGGGTGTCGGCCAGGGCGGCGCGGGCCGCCGTCGGGAACGACTGCGTGCCGCGCAGCGCGCCGACCCCGCGGGGCGCGGTCGGCATGCCCAGGAACGTCTGCGTCATGCTCACCCCTCGGTCGATGCCAGAATTTCCGCGAGGTGCAGCGTACGGGTGCCGGAGCTGAGCCGGGACAGGCCACCGCCGATGTGCATCAGGCAGGAGCCGTCGCCGGCGGTCACCACCTCCGACCGGGTGCCGAGGACGTTGCGCATCTTGTCGGCCAGCATCGCGGTCGATGTGTCGGCGTTCTTCACGGCGAACGTGCCGCCGAAGCCGCAGCACTGGTCCGCCTCCGGCAGCTCGACGAGGTCGATCCCGCGCACCGCGCGCAGCAGCCGCAGCGGGCGGTCGCCCACCCGTAGCAGGCGCAGCGAGTGGCAGGTCGGGTGGTAGGTGACCCGGTGCGGGAAGTACGCACCGACATCGGTGACGCCGAGCACGTCGACGAGGAACTCGGAGAGTTCGTAGGTCCGCTCCGCGACGGACGCCGCCCGCGCGGCCAGCGCGGGCGAGCCCAGTCGTTCCGCGACGGTGGCGTGCTGGTGCCGGACACAGCCGACACACGAGCCCGATGGGGCGACGATCGCGTCGTACGCGCCGAACACCCGGGTGTGGTGCTTGATCAGGGGCAGCGCCTCGCGCTGGTACCCGGTGTTGATGTGCATCTGTCCGCAGCACGTCTGGTCGGCCGGGAACACGACCTCGTGACCCAGCCGTTCGAGCAGCGTGACAGTGGCCTTGCCGACCTGGGGAAGCAGTGCGTCGGCGAGGCAGGTGACGAAGAGGGCAACCCGCACGCTGGACAGTCTCCGCTACGCCCGCCGCCCGCCCCCGCCTGGGTCCCGCCCCAGCCCCCATCCCGCAGCGATCTTGCAGTCCTGCCCGGGTTTTGGTCGGGATAAGGGGGGTTTGTCCGTGGCACCACTGCAAGATCGCGGAGAAGCGGGGGCGGGGGCGGGGCGGGGCCAGGGCGGGGGGCGGGGGTGGGGGTGGGGGTGGGGGAGGCGGGGAGGATAGGGGTGTCCAGGAAACTCTCAGGGAAACGTCAGCCCCACTCCAGGCGGGAGGGCCAAGATGAAGCACATGGGGGTACGTGGTGGAGTCGCACAATCCGGGGGTGCGGCCTCGCTAGGCGCGGCGCAGGCTGAGTCGAGACTCCTCGTGGTTGAGGACGACCCGAATATTCGGGAGTTGCTCTCGGCCAGCCTGCGCTTCGCCGGGTTTGCGGTTGACGCGGTGACCACCGGAACCGAGGCGGTCACCGCGGCCCGCGACTGCCGTCCCGATCTCATCGTGCTCGACGTGATGCTCCCCGACCTCGACGGCTTCGAGGTGATGCGGCGCCTCCGCGACGGCGGGACCCGGACGCCGGTGGTGTTCCTGACCGCCCGCGACGGGACCGAGGACAAGATCCGTGGGCTCACGCTCGGCGGAGACGACTACGTCACCAAGCCGTTCAGCCTCGAGGAGTTGACCGCGCGCATCCGTGCGGTGCTCCGACGCACCGCCGGCGAGCCCGGCCCGAGCCGGCTGGCCTTCGCCGACCTGGAACTCGACGAGGAGACGCACGAGGTGACCCGCGGTGGCGCCACGATCGCGCTCTCGCCGACCGAGTTCAAGCTGCTGCGGTACCTGATGGTCAACGCCGGTCGGGTGCTGTCGAAAGCGCAGATCCTCGATCACGTGTGGAAGTACGACTTCCGGGGCGACGACAGCATCGTCGAGTCGTACATCTCCTATCTGCGGCGCAAGGTGGATGCGACCGAGCCGCGACTGATCCACACCTTGCGCGGCGTCGGCTACGTGCTGCGCCTGCCCGTGTGAACCCAGCCGCGACCCGGCTGTTCGCCGCGGTCCCGCTCCGGGTCAGGCTCGTCTCGTTGATCCTGGCCCTGGTGACGGCTGCGCTGCTGGTGATCGGCGTCGCCAGCGCGGTGGCACTGCGCGGATATCTGATCGACCGGGTCGACGGGCAGCTACGCGGAGCGGTCTCGGCATGGAACGGCGCCAGTCGTGGGTCGCTCCTGCTCACGAACGACTACATCTACGCCACGATCGTCGTCGGGCCGGACGGCGCCCCGCAGTGGGATCTGAGGCACGACCCGACCACCTGGCGGCCCGAGGACCTGCCGCGGCTGCCGTCGCCCGCAAGTACGGACGTCCGCCTCGAGGTGCCGCACACCGTCAAAGCGGGCGGCTCGCCGCACCGGTGGCGGATGCTGGTGACGGAGCTGCGAAACGGCGAGCTCAGGATGATCGCCGAGAGCCTGGTGGAGACCGACCGGGCGGTCAATGGCCTGATCGTGGTGGAGCTCGTGATTGGGTCCGGCGTGCTGGTCATCATGGCCGCGGTCGGCGTGGCCATCGTGCGGGCCAGTCTCCGGCCGCTCACCGAGATCGAGCGCGCCGCCGGGGCGATCGCGGCGGGCGACCTCACCCGCCGGGTCCCCGAGTACGAGCAGGAGACCGAGATCGGCCGCCTGTCGCGCGCGCTCAACACGATGCTGACGCAGATCGAGGGCGCGTTCACCGCCCGGGCCGCGTCCGAGGAGCGGATGCGCCAGTTCATCGCCGACGCTTCACACGAGTTGCGCACGCCGCTCACCTCGATCCGCGGTTTCGCCGAGCTGTACCGCCACGGTGCGGTGCGGGACCCGGAACAGGCGGCGGCGCTGGTCCGACGGATCGAGGACGAAGCCGCACGGATGGGCCTGCTCGTCGAGGACCTCCTGCTCCTGGCCCGACTCGATCGTGAACGGCCCCTCAGCTTTGCACCGGTGGAGCTACCGGTGATCGGCAGCGACGCCGTGGCTGCGGCGCGGGCGGTCGCGCCGGACCGGGCGATCCGGCTTGAGGTCGAGGGCGACACCCCCCTCGCCGTACGCGGCGACGACTCACGGCTGCGCCAGGTGGTGAACAACCTGATGACGAACGCGCTCACCCACACTCCGCCCGGGACGCCGGTCACGCTTCGGGTGTACGCCGAGCCGCCGTACGCCACGCTCGAAATCATCGACGCCGGCCCGGGCCTGACCGAGGAACAGGCGGAGCGTGTGTTCGAGCGGTTCTACCGGGTGGACAAGGCACGCACCCGCCAGGCGGCGGTCACCGGCGCGACCGGTCTGCCGCACAGCGGCACCGGCCTGGGCCTGGCGATCGTGGCGGCGATCGTCGGGGCGCACGGGGGCGCCGTGTCCATTGACTCCGTGTCCAGCCAGCCGGACGGCACCGGCGCTCCGCCCGGCGCGGCGCGGCAGGGCGCGATTTTCCGGGTACGGTTGCCGTTGATGTCCGAAACGTCCTAGCCTGTTCGAGTTCACAGCCGGTTCCCAGGCGCATGTATGGCGGGTCCAAGCGTAGTTGGGCACGCTTACCCCATGAGAGAGCACGAGGGTTGGCAGTCAGGCCAGGCACCGGACGCGCCGGCGGCGCAGCCCTGGGCCGGCACGGCATCGGCCTGGGCCGGCACCGCGCCGGTATCCCAGCCGACGAACGACCGGCCCCGGTACGACCAGTCCACCGCCGCCGACACCCCGACCACCGAGGCGGCTCCGGGCGTGCCGGCCGCCGCTGACACCGCGGCCGCTGCTGGCGGCGCGCCAACCGTCGCTGGCGGTTCCACCGTCCCTGGCGGCGCCCCTGTCGTTGCCGGCGATCCCGCCGGGCCTTCAGCCCGCAAGCCACGGCGGCTGCGGACCGCGCTGGTCGCCGTTCTCGCCGCCATGGCGCTTGCCGGGGGATCGGCCGGAGTGGGCGCCGTCATCGCGCTGCAGTTGCAGCCGGACCAGGTGCGGTTGAGCGGCACGGTGGTCCGTGACGCGTCGCGGCCGGGCGGCACGGTGCAACTCTCCGAGGTGGCCAGCGCGGTGCTCCCGGCGGTGGTGACGATCAGCACCGGCAGCGGAGCCGGCTCCGGCGTCGTGATCAGCACCGACGGAGCCATCCTGACCAACAATCACGTCGTCGACACGGCCCGCGGCGACACCGTGCAGGTCACCTTCTCGGACGGCCGGACCGTCAACGGCGAGGTCGTCGGCGGCGATGCGGCGAACGACCTCGCCGTGGTCAAAGTGGCCGGCGTCGCGAACCTCACCGCGCTGCCGTTCGGCGACAGCGACGGCGTCCGGGTCGGCGACCCGGTGCTGGCGGTGGGCAGCCCGTTGGGTCTGGACGGATCCGTCACCTCGGGCATCGTCAGTGCGGTGGGCCGCGACATCCAGGCCGGCGAGTCGCGGTCCCGCTCGGGCACCTCGATCTCGGGTGCGCTGCAGACAGATGCCGCGATCAATCCCGGCAACTCGGGTGGCGCGCTGGTCAACACGGCCGGCGACCTGATCGGCATCAACACCGCCATCGCCACGTCCGGCTCCGGCTCCGGCAACATCGGGGTGGGCTTCGCGATCTCCAGCAACACCGCGAAGGACGTCGCCCAGCGGCTCCTCAACTCCTGACCTTCCTTTTCCCTCCCAGCGGATGGGCGGGCACCGGTACCGGTGCCCGCCCATCCGCCTGTCGTGGTTGAGGTCGGTCAGGGCAGGGCCCAGCCGAACGACCGGTCGACCGCGCGCTGCCACATCCGGTGCCCCGACTCCCGGGCCGCACCGGACATCGCGGACTCGAAGCACCGGTCGGCCTTCCAGTTTGCCCGCAGTGACTCCACGTCCGGCCAGAAGCCGACCGCCAGTCCGGCGGCGTACGCCGCACCCAGACAGGTGGTCTCGGTCATCGTCGGGCGCACCACGGGGGTGTCCAGCACATCGGCCTGGAACTGCAGCAGCAGGTCGCTGGCGGTCATCCCGCCGTCGACCTTGAGCGCGGCGAGCGGCACACCCGACTCCGCCACCATCGCGTCGACCACGTCCTTGACCTGCCACGCGGTGGCCTCCAGCGCGGCCCGGGCCAGGTGCCCCTTGGTGACGTACCCGGTGAGCCCGGCGATGACGCCACGGGCGTCCGTCCGCCAGTGCGGCGCGAACAACCCCGAGAAGGCCGGCACGATGTAGCAGCCGCCGTTGTCCTGCACCGTGGCGGCGAGGTCGTTGACCTCTGCCGCGGTGCGGATGATCCCGAGGTTGTCGCGCAGCCACTGCACCAGGGCGCCGGTGACCGCGATCGACCCTTCCAGGGCGTACGCCGGCGGCTGCGATCCGAGCTGGTACCCCACCGTGGTGATCAGCCCGCGGGAACTCGCGATCGGCCGTTCGCCGGTGTGCAGCAACAGGAACGAGCCGGTGCCGTAGGTGCACTTGGCCTCGCCCTCGGCGAAGCAGGTCTGGCCGAACAGCGCCGCCTGCTGGTCGCCGAGTGCGCTCGCCACGGGTACCCCGCCCAGGGCGCCGGTCGCTTCACCGTACACATAGGACGAGGGCAGGATCTCCGGCAGCATGGCGCGGGGGATGCCGAACGCGTCCAGCAACTCGTCGTCCCAGTCCAGCGTCGTCAGGTTCATCAGCATGGTGCGGCTGGCGTTTGTCACGTCGGTGGCGTGCCGGCCGGTGAGCCGTTCGATCAGCCAGGTGTCCATCGTGCCGAAGCGCACCTCGCCGGCTTCGGCCCGCTCGCGCAGGCCGTCGATGGAGTCCAGCATCCAGCGCGCCTTCGGCCCGGCGAAGTACGTGGCCAGCGGCAGGCCGCACCGGTCGCGGTACCGGTCCGGCCCGCGGTCGCCGGCGAGTTCGCGGCACAACTCGTCGGTCCGGGTGTCCTGCCAGACGATCGCGTTGCCGACCGGTTCGCCGGTGGCGGCATCCCACAGCAGGGTGGTCTCGCGCTGGTTGGTGATGCCGATCGCGGCGAGGTCGGCGCGGCTGAGGCCGGCCCGGTCCAGCGCCCCCCGCACCACGAGTTGGACGTTGTGCCAGATTTCGGTGGCGTCGTGCTCCACCCAGCCCGGCCGGGGAAAGATCTGACGGTGCTCGCGCGCCTGCACCGCGACGATGGATCCGGTCGCGTCGAAGACGATGCAGCGCGACGACGTTGTGCCCTGGTCTATGGCGGCGACGTACATACCTGCATTGTTCCGGTCGGAGGGCCCGCCGTCGCCATAGTGGACCAACCCGCCCCGGTACCGGAATGGGGATTCGACCCGTGCGGCCGCTCGCTAGAGTGGCCGGCATGCCTGCCACGATCGCAGTCAGCGACCTTCGCAAGGCCTACGGCGACCTGCGCGCCGTGGACGGCGTGTCGTTCGAGGTGCAACCCGGCGAGTTCTTCGGCATCCTCGGGCCCAACGGTGCCGGCAAGACCACCACCCTGGAGATCATCGAAGGGCTCCGCGAGCCCGACGGCGGCACCGTGTCGGTCTTCGGTGAGTCACCGTGGCCGCGCAACCCCCGGCTGTTGCCGCGGATCGGCGTGCAGCTGCAGGCGACGTCGTTCTTCGACCGGCTCACCGCCCGCGAGCAGATCCGGACGTTCGCCTCGCTGTTCGGCGTGTCCGCCCGGCGGGCCGACGAGATGCTGGAGTCCGTCGGCCTGGCGGAGAAGGCGGGCACCCGTGCCGAGAAGCTCTCGGGTGGGCAGAAGCAGCGGCTCTCCCTCGCCTGCACCCTCGCCCACGATCCGGAACTCGTCTTTCTGGACGAGCCGACCGCCGCGCTGGATCCGCAGGCCCGGCGCAACCTGTGGGACCTGCTGCGCGACATCAACCGGCAGGGCCGCACAGTCGTGCTCACCACCCACTACATCGAAGAGGCCGAGCTGCTCTGCGACCGGGTCGCGGTGATGGACCGGGGACGGATCCTGGAGTCCGGAGCGCCGGCCGCGCTGGTCCGGGGCCTGGACGCACCGACTCGCATCTCCATCGAGAGCGGCATCCTGACGCTGGCCGACGCGCGCGCGTTGTTTCGCGATGCCACGGTGGACCAGGACGACGTGTCCCTCACCATCGCGACCCGGACGCCCGCGCCGGTGCTGTCGGCCCTGGCTGAACGCAACGCGCTGCACGGGTTGGCGGTACGCGGCGCGACACTCGAGGACGTGTTCCTGAACCTGACCGGACGGGAGTACCGGGCGTGATGCGCGGACTGGGCAGCCTGTCGAGGGCGATGCTGCTGGGCTTCGTCCGGGACCGCACGGCGATGTTCTTCACCATCCTCTTTCCGCTGATGTTCCTGGTGCTCTTCGGCGGCCTGTTCAAGGACGCGGGTGCGCCAAGGGTGGAGGTGTACCAGGTGGGCGCGGTCGAGGTGCTCGACCAGCTGGGCGCCGAGGGCGACGGGCAGGTGTCGAAGGTCTTCGAGATCACCAGGACCGAGGATCGCAACGCGGCGATCCAGGCCGTCCGGGAGGGCGACGCGGCAGCCGTGATCGAGCAGCGCGGCGGCGCGGTCACGGTGCAGTACTCGATGGCCGACCAGGTCCGCGCCGGCACCGTACGCGGCGTGATGGACGCCCTGGTGCAGCAGACCAACCTGGCGGCCACCGGCGTGCCGCCCCGGCTGACGCTGGACCTGCAACAGGTGGAGGACCGGTCGCTCAAGGCCATCCAGTACGTCATGCCGGGCCTGCTGGGCTGGGCGATCGCGACCGGCGGCACGTTCGGGGCGGCGTTCACGCTGGTGCAGTGGCGCAAGAAGATGATTCTTCGCCGGCTGCGGCTGTCGCCCATCCGCACCTCGTCGATCGTGCTTGCCCGGGTGGGTGTCAGCCTCGGCGTCGCGGTGCTGCAGACGGCGATTTTCGTGGGGGTCGCCCTCCTGCCGTACTTCGGCCTGCGGCTGTCCGACTACTGGTGGATGGCGCTGCCGGTGATCGTCGTCGGCACGCTGTCGTTCCTGTCGATCGGGTTGCTGGCCGGCTCGATCGCCAAGACCGAAGAGGCGGCGAGCGTGATGGTGAACCTGATCGTGCTGCCGATGGCCTTCCTGTCCGGCTCGTTCTTCCCGCTCGACAATGCGCCGCGATGGTTGCAGACGGTGTCCCAGGTCTTCCCGCTCCGCCATCTCAACACAGCGATGCTGGACGTCATGGTGCGCGGCAAGGGCCCGGCCAGCGTACTGCCGGAATTGGCGATCCTGCTGGGCTTCACGGTCGTGCTGGGTGCGATCGCCGTGCGGGTGTTCCGCTGGGACGACGTGTAGTCAGACGCTCGCCGCCGCCAGCGGTACCGCGTCCGCCGGGCCGGCCTCGCCGAAGTACCACCCCTGCCCGGTGTCGCAGCCGAGGGCCTGCAGCCGCTCGGCCTGCTCCGCGGTCTCGACGCCCTCGGCGGTCACCGTGAGATCCAGCAGGTGAGCCAGGTTGATCACGGCCGCGACGATCTGGTGGTCGACCGGGTCGGCCGGGTGCGGAGGCCGCAGCCCCGCGATGAGGGAGCCGGCGAGCTTCAGACTGTGTACCGGCAGCCGGCGCAGGTACGCGAAGTTCGAGTACCCGGTGCCGAAGTCGTCGATGGCGATCCGGACGCCCACCTCCGCCAGCGCGTGCAGGGACTGCAACGGCTCACCGGCGGGGCCCATGACCGCGCTCTCGGTCAGCTCGAGTTGCAGCGCCTGCGGCGGCAGGCCGGTCTCGTGCAGAATCGCGGCGACGTCGTCGACGATCCGTCGGTCCCGCATCTGGCGTACCGCGAGGTTGACGCTGACGACCGGGGCGCAGTCCCCGCGTTCCCGTCGCCATCCCGCAGCCTGGTGGCAGGCCTCCCGCAGCACCCAGAGCCCGAGCGGCACGATGAGGCCGGTCTCCTCCGCCATGCTGATGAAGGCGTCCGGGCCCAGGACCCCTTGCCTGGGGTGCCGCCACCGCACCAGCGCCTCGACGGCGGTGACCCGGCCGTCGCCCAGCCGGACCAGCGGCTGGTACTCCACGAAGAACTCCTGCCGTTCCAGCGCCGCTGGCATGCTCGCGGAGAGTTCGTACCGGATGACCTCCCGGGCGTGCCGATCGGCGTCGAAGACCGCCGCGCGGTCCTTGCCGTCCTGCTTCGCCCAGTGCAGCGTGGTGTCGGCGGCCTTCATCAGCTCGCCGGCGCTGGCGCCGCGCACCGCGCGCTCCACCACGCCGGCACTCGCCGAGAGCCTGATCTCGTGCCCCACCAGGTGGACCGGGGCGCGCACCGCGGCGAGCGCCGCCTCGGCCACGGCACGGACCTGGGCGGCGCCCTGCGAGCCCTCGACCAGGATCACGAACTCGTCGCCGCCCATGCGGGCCACCAGGTGGCCCTCGGCGGAAATGGTCTCGTGGAGGCGCCGGGCGACGGCGCAGAGGAGCTGGTCGCCGAGGTCGTGCCCGAGGGTGTCGTTGAAGACCTTGAAGCCGTCGACCCCGAGGTAGCACAGGCCGACCCGGGCGTCGGCCGCGCCGCTGTCCAGCGCGCTCGCGAGGCGATCGAAGAACAGGGTGCGGTTCGGCAGCTCGGTCAGCGGATCGTGCAACGCCTGGTGGCGCAGCCGGACCTGCAGTTCATGCCGCTCGGTGATGTCCTCGAACATGGCGACCACGAATCGCGGCTTGCCGTTCTGGTCGCGGATCAACGACACCACGAGATCGGTCCAGACCACTCGACCGTCGCGGTGGAAGTACGCCTTCTCCAGTCGGAAGTGATCGCGGTCGCCGGAGATCAGCTTGAAGAAGGTCTGCCACACCTCGGGCCCGTCGTCCGGGTGGATGAACTCCTCCATCCGGCGGGCGCGGAGCTCGTCGACGGTGTAGCCCAGCATGTCGCACAACGCCTGGTTGACCTCGATGATCCGGCCGTCGACCGTGCCCACGCCCATGCCGATGGCAGCGCCGGCGAAGAGCGCCCGGAATCTTGCCTCGCTGGCCCAGCGCGCGTGCTCGGCCCTCGCCTGCGCCCAGAGGGCGGCCGTCCGGATGTCCTCCTGCTCGTCGAGCACGCGGTCCCGCAGCGCCTCGGCGTACCCCGCTGCCAGCGTGCCCAGGATCGCCGCGAGCCGCTCCGTCGGGGCGTCCGGGAACTGCTCCGCCAGCACAACCACGGTGCGGTCCAGGGTCTGTGGCTGGGTGAAATGGGCCGCGACCAGCGTGGCGCCCACCTCGTGCACCACCGACGGATCGAACGACGCGGCGTCCACCGCCCTGATCAGCCGGCCTGCGAGCCCGGTGAGGAAGTCCTGGATCTCCAGCCCGCCCATGGAAACGTAGCTGGTCCCGGCGATGGCGACGGCCCAGGACCGGGCGATCCGCTCAGCGGCGCGCGGTGGCTGGTCCGGGGCGGTCTCGGCCGGCGGTGGCGGTGGCATGGGGTCGGTGCGCTAGTCCTTGCGCCCGACGGCGCAACTGCCGAGCAGGTGGGCGGGGTCGACCTCGGCGCTGGTCGGCTCCGGTCGCCAGAGCCCGAGCGGCACCACCCCCGGCTCGACGATGCTGAGATCACCCAGCAGCGCCCGGACCTCCTCCGCGGATCGCATGATCAGCGGCGCGGGGCCACGCTGGTACAACGCCACCAGATCGGCCATCCCGGGAGAAGCCCCGGGGGGAGCGCCGGCGTGGGAGAGCGCGACATAACTGCCCGGCACGGCCGCCGCGACGTACCCGCTGACGATGTCGGCGGGGCGCTCGGTGTCGGGGACGAAGTGCAGCACGGCGTTCATCAGGAAAGCGACCGGCTCGTCGAGGTTGAGGAGGTTCCCGAAGGCTGGAGCGGCCAGCACATCCATCGGTCGCCGTAGGTCGGCCTGCAGGACGGCGGTGTACGGGTTGCCGCGCAGCATCGCCCGGCTGTGTGCGACCGCCACCGGGTCGATGTCGACGTAGACCACCGCGACCGTCGGGTCGTCGGCCTGCGCGACGGCGTGCGTGTTGCCCTCGGTCGGAATGCCGGAACCGAGATCAACGAACTGTCGGATGCCCTGATCGACGAGGTACTTCACGGAGCGTCGCAGGAACGCCCGGTTGCCCTGCATGATGCGCGGCATCTCCGGCATGTGTTTCAGCGCGGCTTCGGCGAAGCTGCGGTCGGCCGCGAAGTTGTGCGAGCCGCCCAGGAAGTAGTCGTAGACCCGGGCGACGCTGGGCCGGCCCAGATCAACGTCGTCCGGAGCCCAGGATGGCCGGTCCATTGCACCCTCCCGGGAGTCGAAGTTCACGATTGGAACAGACGGGCGGTTGCGAGCATACGGTGGCACGAGCGCCAGCAAAACCCGCAAGTCATTCGTGATCGTCATTGATTTTCGCCACAGCCGGTCGGCCGGCCGGGCCGGATCGACGCATCGAAGGAAGCAGAGCGCAACCTGCCGTGCGCGGAACGTATCGGGTAGGTTGGCGATCGATGGACTGTCCGGTCCCGGCGCGGCGGAGGGAGACGACCATGCGGCTCCGCGACGCTTTCGTGGCCGCCCTGCTCGGGGCCGCGACAGTCGTCCCCGCCGCGATGTCGTCGCCCGACGCGGCAGCCGCCGGATCTGCCGGGCCGCCCCGGCGGGATTACCCGGCGGCGGTGACCGGGCCTGCCGACCGCGGCCTCACCGGCTGGTCGCCGGTGTTCGCGAGCGACTTCTCGGGCGACTCCCTGCCATCGGAGTGCGGGCTGCATGACGGCCCGCACGACGCTCCGGCGGCAAGCTACTACCGCCCCGACGAGGTCACCGTCGCCGACGGGATGCTCAGGTTGTCGATGCACCGCCGTGATTTCGGTGGCCGCCCGTACACCACCGGGGGCATCGCCTGCCGGGCCCTCATCCAGCGGTATGGCCGGTACGAGTTCCGCGCCAAGGCCCCGCGCGGTTCCGGAATCGACGCATCCGCCACGCTGTGGCCGTCCAGTGGCGTGGCCGCCGACGCCACCGCTGTGGAATTGCTCGCCGCGCCCGGTGCCGAGAGGGTCGTGGTCTCCAATCGCTCAGCGGCGGGGAACACCGCAAAGGTCGTCCCCGCGCAGGTCGCGGAATTTCACACCTATCTCATCGAATGGGCCCCGACCGGGATCGGAATCTGGATCGATGATCAGCTCGCATTCGCCGATGGTCGGATCTCGACTGCACCGCGATGGCTCAGCTTTGCGGTGAGCAGCGGTAACGCGCTCGCCGGGCTTCCCGATTCGGCGACGGTGCTGCCGGTCGAGTTCCAGATCGACTTTCTCCGGGTGTGGGCCTACGACCCGGGCGGCGCCGAGGCCGGGCCGTCCGGATCGGCTGGCGCGGGTGGGCGTGGCGGTGGCGGCCCGTCCGGAGCGGGGGCGCCGCCAGCCAGGGCCGCCGCGCCTGGCCTGCGAAGCACGCTGGTTGGGCACTCGCCGTGGATCACCGCCGGCCTGCTCCCGGCCGCCGGTGCGGCGGCCGCGGTGCTGGTGCTCCGCCGCCGCCGGCCACGCCGTCCGCCATCGGCACATCGGGCCTGACCGACTTCTGCCGTCGCTGAGAACTTCCTGAGCGTTTTGACCAATCCGCCGGCCGCTTCCCAGCGAATTCCTAGGACTTGATTTCGAACCTTCTCGGGCCGCCATCCGTCTATGTAAGTAGTGGCGTACCTCTCAACGGCCGTAACAGGTTAGTGGCTCGCGGGCTGGAATCAACGACATAGTGCGGCGGTTATGTGAAGGGCAAGCCCTGAAGGGCCCGTATATGCGGGCGCCGAGGGCCATGCGACGGACGGGGAGGACCCGAAGTGGAGAACGTGGCAGTGGAGACGCGGACCGACACGGGCGCTGAGGAGCGCGACCTCGTTGGTGTGTACCTGCATGAGATCTCCCGGACGCCGTTGCTTGACGCCGCCCAGGAAGTGGATCTTTCCAAGGCCGTCGAGGCCGGGCTCTATGCCGAGCACCTGATGGAATCGGGCGCCCTGCCCGATGGCGTCACGGTGACGGAGCTGGAGGACCTGGTCACCGAGGGCGTACGTGCGAAGGACCGGTTCATCCGGGCCAACCTGCGGCTGGTCGTTTCGATCGCCCGCCGGTATGTGCGTTCCGGGATGCCCATGCTGGATCTGATCCAGGAGGGCAACACCGGCCTGGTGCGTGCCGTCGAAAAATTCGACTATGTCCGGGGATATAAATTCTCGACGTACGCGACGTGGTGGATCCGCCAGGCGATCAGCCGGGCGATCGCGCAGCAGGAGCGCACCGTGCGGCTCCCGGTGCACCTCGTCGAAGACGTCAACCGTATGCGTAACGTCACCCGCCAGCTCACCCGTGAGCTGGGCAACGATCCGGAGCCGGAGCAGTTGGCCAAGGCGCTGGGCGTTTCGTTGGAGCGGATCTCGGAGTTGAAGCGGTGGTCTCAGGACACCGTTTCGCTGGACACTCCGGTGGGTGACGATGGGGACACCAATCTTGGCGACCTGGTCGCCGACTCGGACGCGCCGTCCCCCGAGGATGTGGTGCTTGCCGCACTGGAGCGGCAGCGCATCGAAGGTCTGCTCAACCACCTCGACGAGCGTTCCGCCCGGATCATGCGGGCCCGGTACGGGCTCGAGGACGGTCGGGAGCACTCGTTGACCGAGGTCGCCAGCCGCTTCTCGCTGTCGCGGGAGCGGATCCGGCAGCTGGAGATCCAAGCGCTCGGCCGGCTCCGTGAGCTGGCCCGAGCGGAAGGCCTGCAAGCGGCCTGATCGGCCGCGCATTGTGGGGACATGCCGCGGGTCTGGCGGGGCCGTACGGCAGAGGGGAAGGGCAGCCTGGCGGGGCAGCCCGGGAGGTACGGCCTGGCGGGGCCCGTACCGACCACGAGAAGGGGCGGCGATCAGCCGCCCCTTCTTCGCGTCCGCGGGCCGGGTGGTGCGGCGGGCCGGTTCACCGGCTGGCCACCACGAAGATCCGGTGAAAGGGCAGCACGGTGCCGTACGGCCGCGGCGGGTAGGTCTCGCGGAGCCGCACCGCGACTGCCGCACGGAACTCGTTCAATGCCGCCTCGTCACCGCTCAGCGCGTCCAGGTACGGCCGCAGCCCGGTCCCGCTGGACCACTCCAGGACGGCGTCCGGCCCGGCCAGCACGTGGTGGTAGGTGGTTTCCCAGGCATCGACGGTGGTGTCGAGCCGGGCGAGGCGATCGACGTACTCGTCGACGGGCCGGACCGGGCTGGCCGTCCGGGGACCCGGGCACATGGTGACCGATGCCAACCGCGCAGCCCAGCGGGGTGCGGCTGCGACCTCCCGGAACACCTCGCCGGGGTCGGCTCCGCCGGCGGCCGGCATCTGGAACGCCAGCGCGCCACCTGGGCGGAGCGCGTTGACCCAGCCGGGCAACAGGTCGGGGTGGTTCGGCACCCACTGCAGGGACGCGTTGGCGATGATGGCGTCGAGGCTCGCCTGCGTCGGCTGCCACCTGGCGATGTCACCGCTGCGAAACTCGAGCCGCCCGGGCTCCGCCAGCCGCTGTGCCCGGGCCAGCATGGCCGGGGACGAGTCCAGGCCCAGCACGTGCCCGCCCGGCCAGCGATCTACCAGCGTGGCGGTGGTGGTGCCAGGGCCGCAGCCCAGATCCACGACCTGCCGGGGAGCGGGGGTGGGAATCCGCCCCACAAGATCGTGGAACGGCCTTGCCCGCTCCACCGCGAAGCGCTCGTACTGGTGCGGGTCCCAGGTCGGTGACGTCATGGGCAGAGTGTGCCGCAGGCGTCAGCCGGGTCGACCGTAACCGTACGGCGCCATCACGTCGACGCTGGCCTTGCGGACCTGGGAGTCCGCGTTCGGCGCGTGGATGATCGTGTTGCCGCCGATGTAGATGCCGACGTGCTTGAGGCCGCGGTAGAAGACCAGATCGCCGGGCTGCAGCGCACTGCGGGAGATGTGTCGCACCTTGCGCCATTGCTGGGCCGCGTTGTGCGGAAGCGTCACGCCGGCGGCTGCCCACGCCTTGAGCGTCAGCCCGGAGCAGTCGTAACTGTTCGGCCCGTCGGCACCCCAGTAGTAGGGCTTGCCGAGTTGGCCGAAGGCGAACGACACCGCCCGTCCGGCCGAGCCGGACACGTTTGGGGGCGGGCTGGCCGCGGTCACGCTGGCCGGCGGCGCCTTTCCGGCCGGGACCTGGAACCGCGTCCGGAGGTTGCGCAGGTTCTGCAGGTCGGCCTCGATCTTCGCGCGACGGCCGGTGAGGTCCTGCTGCTGCGCCGTCTGCTGGGCCAGCAGGTCATCGAGACGGGACTTCTCCTGGCTGTACTGCTTCTGCAGGGCGGTGTACCCGTCGAGGTCGTGCTGGCGGGCCTGCGAAATGTGGCGCAGGGCCGCGAGCTGGTCGACCATCGTGGCGCTCGACCCGGCGCCCAGCAGCGCGGAGACGTCCGAAATTCCGCCCGCGTTCTTGTACGCGGCCGCCGCGATCGCTGAGACGTTGCCGTAGGCGGCATCCATCTGGTTCTGCAGTGGCTGCATCTTCGTCTGCAGCTCCGCCGCAGCGGCCTGCGTGGCCTTCAACTCCTCGCCGATGCCGTTGTACGCCTCGACGATGTCCTCGAACGCGTTCGAGGCCTGCTCGATCTGCTTGTCGACCTGATCCGGGGATGGCGCGGCAACGGCCGCACCGGCGGAAGTCAGCACCGCCGCGGCGGTGGCCACGCTGAGCACGGTTCGGAGCAGCGTCCGGTGTACGCGCAAGGTGAAGCCCTTCTTCCTCGATCGCCTACCGGGTTAGCTGTCGGATTCGGGCGGGAAGAACGCCCTACCGCCCGTCGTCGGCCCGGTGCGGCGCGACACTGTGGGCGGATTCACCCCATGGCCGTGGAGGTTGTCCACGCCCGGATGGTTCCCCGGCTCGGAGGCCACCGCTGGCTGCGGGCGACCCGACGTACGACTCGGCGATGCGTGCCGGTGTCACCCCCGCCGGGCGACGATCGCGAGCACGCACGACCCAAGCTAGCGAGCGCTGGGCCGCATCGGTAGCGCGCCCGGGCGGGACGTCAGCAATTGTCGTGCACTTAGTGGTATCTCCGGATTACCCAGCGCGGTCGATCGATCGCCCTGCGTCCGTGGTCCTGACCGGAAAGTCACGCACGTCGACAAAAGCGGCGAAATGCTGGCGGAATGCCGAAGGATCGTGTGGAAAAGTGACACCTGGCGGAAAGACCTCTTCCCCTCCGCCAGGTTGCATAACACAATCGAACGTAACCAGTACGTAACATGACGCAACCAAGTCCGACGGCGACCCCGGCGGACCGGCACCCCTCACCCCACCCGCCTCACCACGCGGAAGGAGGTCGCGGTGGACCCGACCCGGAACACCACCCGATCACCGGAAGACCCTCACTACCATCCCGCCCCTCGACCGATGCGGACCTACTACCAGGCCGCGAGCGTGCGGGTGACCGATCGGTGGCTCACCGTGGGCGACGACCGGTACGCGATCGCGGAACTGCACGACCTCCGCACGGCGCGTGGGCCGAGAGATCGGCTGGTGCTCGGCGCGATCGTCGTCGCAGGCTCGGTCGCCGTGCTCGGCGCCGTCGGAATGCCGTACCTGCACACGATGCTCGCCTGGGCGGGGGTGGCCCTGTTCGCCACGCTGATGGCCTGTCTTGCGGCGACGACCGTCCGGATCAGGAACCGGCACTACGAGCTCTGGGCCGCCTATCGCGGCGCTGACGTCCTGCTGCTGCGGACCAGCGACGAGCGGGCGTACGGAGCGATCACCAGAGCGCTGATCCGGGCCCGCGAGGCGACCCCGCCCGATGGGGCCGTCGGCGGCCTTCGGTTTCCGGCGTCGGTCTGACGGCCCCGGTCACTCGGGCCGGCTGGGTGTGCGGGCGGGCTCAGCGCAGCTCGCTCGCCACCCGTTCGATGAGGACGATGGAGTCGCGCGGACTGAGCGCCTTCGCCCGCAGGGCATCGAAGGCGACATGGTAGGGCTGGATCTTCTCCGCGTCCTCGATCAGGTCTTCGTTCAGTGCGCTCTCCAGGTACACCACCTCGGCGTCCGCGCCGTCCGGAAACGCGAGGATGGTGAACGGGCCGGCCAGGTCGTACACGCCCGCGGAGAACGGCACGACCTCGATGGTCACGTTCGGCCGCTCCGCGAGCGCGCACAGGTGCCGCAGCTGGGCGCGCATCGCATCGACGTCCGCGATCATGCGCCGCAGCACGGATTCGTCCAGCACAGCGAGCAGATCCGGCGGATCCTGCCGGTCCAGCAGCTCGGCCTGCCGGCGTAGGCGCACCGCGACCTTCACCTCCAGTTGCTCAACCGTCGGCCCCGGCACCAGGCTCTGCAGTGAGCCCCGTGCGTAGGCCTCGGTCTGCATGAGGCCCGGCAGGACGCTGGAGTTGAACACCCGGAGCAGGCGGGCGTCCGCCTCCAGGCCCAGCATGGTCATGAAGTGCGGCGAGCTGAGCACATCGCGGTAGTCCGACCACCACGGCTTCGCGCGCCCCACCCGGGCCAACTCCACGAGCCGGGCAATCTCGTCCGGCTCCGCCAGGTGGTAGTAGTCCAGCAGGGCGCGGAGGTCGTTGGTGGAGATCCCGACCAGCCCGCTCTCGATCCGGATCAGCTTGGACAGCGACCACTCCATCGCCTCGGCCACCTGATCCTGCGTGAGGCTCTGCCGGTCCCGGGCGCGGCGCAGCGCTGCGCGGAGTCGTCGGCGGGCGGCCACCGGACCCCGTACAGTCCGGTGCGACTCCGCCGGCTGGGCCGGGCTGGGCGCCCGCACCCGTGCATCGGCCGGCATCTCGGGCCTCCCATTCTGCAGTTCACGACCTGCAACGGGATCTGGTGCTTCGTGGAGCGTACCTCCGATGCTGACCATGGCTCAGTGCCGGGACGGGCGCACGGTTGCGAACCCGCGGAGTCGGCCGCCGGCGCCCGTGCCGGTATGGTAGCTTCAACCGTTTTCCCTGGTCTGTTTGCCATGAAAGGTGCGGTATGACACGGGTAACGGTGCCCGACCTTCGCTGGGCCCGCAGCAGTCGCTGCGACGGTGGCCACTGCGTCGAGGTGGCGGTGGCGGAAGCGGTGTACGTACGCGACTCCAAGGATGTCGCTGTGGGCACGTTGCGGTTCGAGCGGAGCGCCTGGCGGGCGTTCCTCGCCGCACTGCCCGTCGACGGCTGAGCCGGCTGTCCGGCTTTCAGGCCGCCCACATCGACGAGAAGGCGGCGGCCTCGCCGGCCAGCCAGCGCTCGACGTCTTCCGCCCTGGTGGTCGGGTCCTGGCGATGCACCGCGCCGCGACGCACGTCGACCAGGACCGGGTGGGCCTTTGGCAGCATCTGGTCCATGTGCCGGGCCATCAGGTAGAGCGTCGCGACCACGGCTTCGGTGCGCGGCTCGGCTTCGTCGAGGTGCAGCCGGATCAACTCTGACCGGCCCTCGGCGTACCGAAGGCCGAAATGAGGGTTGACCTTGACGGTGAGCCCGCCCAGCACCCCGAGCGCATCGCGCGTCTGGGCCAGCGCGACCTGCGTCGGGTCGCCGAGCGTCTGCAGGTACTTCAGAGCGCCGGGCGTCAATGCCTCGTACAGGGGTCGCCACCTCGGCTTGACCTGCGTGGCGATGTCGGTGACGTGCGTACCGCCGGTGCGAAAGGCGATGTCGGTCTTCAATGCCTTCACGAATTGGGCGTGCGGGTTGAAGCCCGACCGCGCCTCTCGCTGACGGCGCAGCCCACCGACGAAGGAGGCCTTACCCGGCCCGGTGCGGCCGACGTAACGGGTAAAGCCAAGAAGGGTGACGTAGGGGGAGGAGTCGGACACGATGCGCTCCCTCCGGTATACGGCGCGTTCGTACATACATTCTAATCGGTAACTGCCAACATCAGCAGCCATCGACCGCCCAGAACCAGCGCGCCTATCGCCACCAGGGCGAAGAAGCCGACCCACACCAGGGCCGGCACATGCGTGAGGCGGCCGACCTGGTCGGCGTCGGAGTCCGGCAGTTGCCGCCGCCGTCGGGAGCGCTGCAGCTCGAAGACCGGCCGCACGCCGCCGATCAGCAGAAACCACACCGCGCCGTAGCCGAAGGCCGCCTGTACCGCGGGGGGCGTGTAGCCGGCGACAGCGACAAGGATCGCCATGGTCACGACAATCGAGATCACGCCGTACACGTTGCGGATCATGATCAGCATCAGCGGCAGCAGCGCCAGGCACAACCACAGCAGCGCGGTGATGTGGCCCAGGCCGAGCAGCGCCGCCCCACCGAGGCCCAGCAGCGGCGGCGTGACATAGCCGGCGAGGCCCGTAATGATCATGCCGGGCCCCTTCGGCCGGCCTCTGGACAGGGTCAGCCCGGAGGTGTCGGAGTGCAGCCGGATGCCGGAGAGCCGGCGGCCGGAAAGCACAGCCGCAAGCGCGTGCCCGCCCTCGTGGGCGATGGTGATGAAGCCGCGGGTGAGGCGCCAGACCGGCCGGGGGACCACGGCGGCGAGGGCGAGCAGCCCGGTGACGACGATCACCGCCGGAGGCGGGATGGGTTGCCGCTCGAGGAGGCGGTGCCAGAGGTCGGTCAGCATGGCGATCACGGGGAGCTAGCCTGTCACGCCCGCCGACGCCGGCCTAGCGGCGGGTACGCCCCGCACCGACCCGCACCGGGCTGCGCCTCGCCCAGCCGACCAGCAGGAGGGCCACGGCGCCGAGGCCCAGGATCGCGGCTGCCCACAGCCAGCTCCGGCCCGGGCCCGCGCCGGCATCGGCGACGATGGGGTCGTTCCGGGCCGCGGCGTCGTTGGCCGCCGGGCACACGACCGGTGCGGCGGCCGGTGCCGCTCCGTCCGGGCCGGCCACGGTCAGTCTGCCCTCGCACCGCGCGATTCCGGGCGTGCCCACGTCGACCAGAACCGACCATCCGCCCGGCGCCAGCGGCCCGGTGTACGAGACGATGCCCGGCCCCTGTCCCGCCGCGCGAAGCGGCACCGGCCCGACTCGCTGGCCGCCGTCGGAGGTCGCGGTCAGGGTCGCACCGAGGCCGTTGGTGACCGGATGGCCGTCGGCCCACTTCGCTGCCACCTGGACGGCGCCCTGTCCGTCGACGGAGACGGTGAGGCCGATCCCGGCGTGCGCCTCGGCATGGTCGACCCAGAGCAGGACCAGCGCGCCGACCACCGCGAGCACCAGTGCCAGCCGTGCGAGCAGCGGCTTCACCCACCAACGGGGCTCCCGTACCTCGAAGTCGAGATCCGCAAGTGGATCGATACTAGGCTCCACGCACGCTCCAACTCTGATAGCGGTTCCCCGTCGGCCGCTGCAGCACCAGCAGGCGCGCCCCGCTGAACCGGGTGTTTCCCACCCCGATGACCAGGCCGCGTTCGCTGGTGACCGAGATGCCGTACTCCGTCGCCTCGACCTTCCAGTGCTGCGCCGTGTCGCTCTGGTCGCAGGTCACCTGCACAAGTGGCGTACCGGTGGCTTCGGGTCCGTCCTTGGGGGCGATACAACGGCCGCTGACCCGGGACCGGATCAGGAACCCGCCGGCCGCGGTGGGCTCCAGCTTCCACTGCTGGTTCGTCGCGCCGCGCGCCCGGTCGAGGACGAGCGGGGTGCCCTCGCCCGAGCGCGCGCCGTACAGGTCCGCCACCCGGCTGCTCATCGCGTTCGCCAGCACCAGGTAAACGCCGGCGGCTGGCACCTCGGCGACCGCGGTGCGGACGGTCACGGTCGCGGTGTACGGCGTGGCGGCGGAGTCGGCGCGGATGACGGCCACCGAGATCCGGTACTCCGTGCCGGCGCGCATCCCGACGATGCGTACGCCGGTTGCGTTGACCTTGCCGATCACCTTGCCGTTCACCACGATGCCGTACCGCGCACCCTCGGCTGCGGCGTCCCAGGAGAGCCGGACCGAGGAGCTGGTGCGCTCACTGATCCGCAGATCCTTGAGTGCGTCGGCCCCGGGCGGCGGTGCGGAGCTGGCACCCGGGCCCGCGCCGGTGCGTTCCGGGGCCGCTGATGTGCCCGATGCGCCCGGTGTGGTCGGCGCGCCCGGTGTGGCAGTCGCGCTGGCTGAGGGCGTCGTACCGGGTGGTCCGGTGCTCGGCGGCGGGGCACCGGGGGCGCCGGACTGGCTGGCGCTGGCGGACGGCGTCGGAGTGCCCGGGCCGGCCCCCGGCGCCGGGCTCCCCGGCGCCGGCACCACCGGAGCTGGGCTCGCTGGCGCCGGCACCACAGGCGCCGGGGCGACGCCGCCGGACGGTGTGGGCTTCGGCGCCCCACCGCCGTTGCCGCCGTTGATGAGGAAGGCGTTGTCGGCCATGTTCCAGTGGGTGGCCAGGTAGCTCCCGGGGCGCGGACTGGTGTTGTAGTAATCGTCGTGGTTGCAGTCCAGGCGTTGCTCGCGCGCCCGGTCCGAGCAGGCGACCCGGGTCGAGGCGGCGCGGGTCGAGGCGGCGCGGGTGTCGCGGTAACACATCACGTCGTGTTCGTCGACGCAGTGCCCGCCCCCGCTGGAGTTGGGGGCGGAATTGTTCACCGCGCCCAGGTTGTGCCCGAGTTCATGCGCGGCGACAGCGGGCGTCCAGCAGCCGGAGTCGCTTCGCCCGTACGAGGGTCCCCTGTTGCTCCGGTTGCCGGCGCCGGTGCGCTCGTCGCCGGTGAAGGTGCCGATCCCGCAGTACACCCGGGCGTCGCCGAAGACCATGTACTTCCGGTCGGTACGGCCGAAGCCCAGGCCCTTGAGCGCCGCGATCATCGACCGGAACGTGTTCATCGAGCCGGCCGGGACCTCGACCTCCTGTACGTCGACCCGGCAGTCCGGGGTCGTCACGTACCGGATGTGACGGGAGCCGCCGGTCTCCTGGGCGCTCGCGTCGTAGATCGCGTCGACGCCGGCAGCCCAGGTGCGGAACGATTCCGCGTACTGGGCGAACCGGCTGGCCACCCCGGCGTCGCGGACGTAGAGGACCTGGACCCGCCGGCCGGAGACGCCATCGCCCTCACACGCCACGCCGGAGGACCCGATGGTGATCGCGGCCGATCCGCCGTCCGGCAGCACGGCCAGCCCACTCTCCGTGGCGAAGCCGCTCTCGTCCGTCGCCAGATCCTGCTCCGTCGGTCCGGCCGTGAGATCGCGACCCGGCACGGCGGGCGCTCCGGTCGCGCCGGTTGCCGGCAGCACGTCAGTCTTCACGTTCAAGCCGGGCGGGGGGAGATCGGGGCCGTGGGAGCACTGACCGGGGTCGACGACCTCGTACGCCCCGACACACGGAGTGCCCTTTCGTGCCGGGTTGAGCCCGGTATAGACCATGCCGAGTGCCGGCTTGTCGCTCGGTGCCGATCCGATCGGTCTGGTGTCGTCGCCGTGGAGAACCGTTGCCACCAGTGCCGGCGCGGCGACTGCCGAGCCGAACCCGATCGCCGCCACGGCGAGCGTCAGAGCGAGGCGGTGGCCTCGCGCGGAGCGCCGTCGTGGGGCACGACGAGTGTGCCTGGGGAGTCGGGTCAGCACGCTGAAGAGTCCTCCGGGGGTGCGCAAGCAACGGCGGGCGGAACCGGTGTACCGGCCTCGCCATGCGCTGTGGACGCCGTTCGCATCGCGTTGGTGGCGTTGAGCGCCGGCACATCCACATCAGAACTTGCTCGACGTTAGTCGGCTGCGCGCCACCCGCAAGGGCTTCACGGGCCACTTAAGCAGGTGATAAGGCAGACTTCGGGTGGGCCGAAGCACGAACCGGTTGAGCTCCGACCAGGTCTGCGGCCGCGCGGGACGCCCAGTATCGCCCGGCTACGTACAGTTATCGGAGCGCTGCATTCTGCAACACCGAGCGTGGCGCGGGTCGTGCGGGCGGGGAGGATCGCGGATGCTTCCGACCGAGCCGCGGCGATCGGCACAATCGCGTCGGTCGGCGAGCCATTCCGCCGCTGTGACGATCGCCACGCGCGGCGCCGATATGCCCCCGGGGCCGGCGGAAATGGCGCCCGCATAATCGCAGCCCGCCGCGGAAATAGCAGTATATGGCGGTTGCCGGCGACGAGTCGATACCTCTGTCGAGCGCCTGGCTGCGCTGGCCTGAACGACGGATTTGTCGGAAACTGGAGGTTCCGGCGAGCAAAGGCGATGAAATGAACGACCCCGCACAGGAAAGGGCGCTCGTCGCGTTCGCGGCCGAGCTTTCCCAATGGCGTGCCCGGCGCGGGCTGAGCAAGAAACGCCTGGCCGCCGAGATGGGCTTCGACCCGTCGTACCTGAGCCACGTCGAGGGCGGGCGGCACCGGCCGACCGAGAACTTCGCCGAGCGCGCCGAGGTGGTGCTCCAGGCCGAAGGCGCGCTGTGGCGGGCGTATCTGACGTATGCCCAGGTCGGCCACCGCCGCGATCGCCCGGGTGGCGGACGAACCGAACGGCCCGCCTTTCCGCAATGGCTCCCGCCCGGTAGCGGCGTTCTGGTGGAACACGAGATGGCGTCGCTGACATATGCCGACGGCAGGTACCGGTGCGCGGTCAGCCGGGACCTCTACAACGCCGGCACCGACCCGATTACGCGCTATCCGGTGCGGGTGAGCGTGGACCGGTATCCGGCGCATCCGGAATGGTCGAACCGGTTCTACCAGGAACATCCACTGCGTACCTCAGAACTCGACTTCACCGCCGCATTCGGCGATCCGCCGGGCGCCCGGATCCGCTGGCAGGTGACAACTGACCGCGACTCGTACAAGAAAATTGTTCTGTTGTTCGAGGATGCGCACTCCCGGTTCCCGCTCTATCCCGGCCAGCGGGCCACCCTCAGCTACTCCTATGCGGTCAGCGAGGCGCAGTGGGGTCAGTGGTTCGAGCGCCAGATCCGGATGCCGACCCGGCGGCTCGGCGTGTGCCTGCGCTTCCCGACTGACACGGCGGCCGCCGTCTGGGGCATCCACAGCTCGCTGACCTCAGATGCTCCGTTCGGAACCCCGATCCTGGAAACCGTGGAGGGCCCATGCACGACGTTTCGATGGTCGACCGAGGATCCGCCGCTCCGTAGCCGGTTCCGGCTGCACTGGCGTTTTCGATCCACCGTCGCCCGTACCCGGCAGGGGCCGGTCTGTGCGGACGCGCTCCCCGCGGAGCGCTAGCCGGGGTGGGCACGGGTGCCCCTCCCACCGTGCGGTGAGAGGGGCACCGGCGGGTCGCGCGCGCGGTCCGGCGCGCGCAACCCCGGCGGGCACCTTCCTGGGCGGAAGGGAAGGGCCCTATCGGCGTGTCCACCGCTGGTTGGTCTGGCCGTTGCAGGTCCACAGGTTGACCGGCGTGCCGTTGACCGTCCGTCGTCCGACCGCGTCCAGGCAGAGCCCGGAGTCGTTGTTGGCCACGGCTCCGTCGGCGCCCAGCGTCCAGGTCTGGTGAGCGCCGCCGGTGCAGTCGTTGATGACGACCGCGGTGCCGTTCGTCCGGCCCGCCAGCCTGGCCTCCAGGCACTTGGTGCCGTAGACCCGCAGTTCCTGGGCAGCGGTGTAGGCGAATCGCTGGTTGGCGTTGCCGGCGCAGTCCCAGAGCACCACCTGGGTCCCGTTGACCTGACTGACGTTCGGCACATCCACGCAGCGGCCCGACTGGGTTCCGACGATCGTGGTGGGTGCCGGGGCTGCCCCGCTGAAGACGGTCGCCTCCCGGGCGGTGGCGCGGATGCCGTTGGCGCCGTTGAAGATCCGGTCACCCCACCAGGTCAGGCTGTCGGCGTCGAATTCGTTCGTCATGTCGAGGTACTCCACGCCGCCGCCGTTGCCGCTCCATGACCAGCCCAGGTATCCCAGCCGCAGCGACTCGGCGTACGACATGATCGCGTCCTCGTCAGGGTCGCCGTCGGAGTGGTTGAAGCCGAACTCGCCGATCACCAGCGGCAGCCCGGCGTCCACGAACGCGGTGAGGTACTCGGCGACCTTGTCGGCGGTGTCGTAGACGCCGTACATGTGGATCGAGAACACGGTGTTGCGGATGGGATCGCTCTGGAAGACCGACGCGGCGTTGTCCCGCATGGTGAGGGTCCAGTCCTGCCCCCAGTTCGGCGCGTCGACCATGATCGTGTGGGTGAGACCGTTACCGCGCAGGCGTTGGATGGCGTTCGTGGTGTCGGCCGTCCACGGCGAGGCGTCGCTGTTGCCGAATGGCTCATTGCCGATGTTGATGATGGCGTACCGCTCCTGACCGACGAGCGCGCTCCGTGCGCCGATCCAGAAGTCCGCGGCCCGGTCCAGGCTGACCGCCGGAACGTCGCCGTAGCCGGTGGTGTTGTGCAACTCCAGCACACAGATCAGCCGGTTGTCGCGGCACAGGGCGATGGCGGCGGCGACGTCCTCGACGCTGTTGATGGCGCTGCCGTCGTCACCGTTGCTGAGCACCACCCGGACGGTGTTGGCACCGAGGTTCTTGATGTCGGCGAACGCTCTGTTCTCGCCAGGCGACCATGCGTACGGGTGGTTGACCCCACGCATGACGAAGTCGCTGCCGTTGGCGTCGTAGAGGCGGCCGTCGCTGACGTAGAAACCGGTCGCCGCGTGCGCGGGCGGCGCGACCAGGAAAACCGACGCCACGGTCACCGCAATGGCGGTGGCGGCGAGAGCGGTGAGGCGTTTCATGACGTACCCCTCGTGGCGGGTGTCCGGCGCTGGGCCCGGGTGGCGGTTATTCAATCATCCTCGATACGGTCGGTCGAAGGTCACTGATCCGGTTAAGTTGCACGATAACCCCGCCGTCCCCGCACCGCACGGCGGAGCGGCCGCACAGCGGCGGCGCAAGCCCAGGCTGGGCCCGTCGCGGGCGCGCCATCCCGGACATACGTCTGTCCACAGTGAAATTTGCAGGCAGCTGGGTCTTGCCGGGGTGTTCGAGGCGTTGTCGGCGGCCCTCCGGAAACATCCGATATTCAACGATTTCGATGATTAGGCCGCCGCCGAGGTTACTGAAACGGTTCAGCGCCCCATCCACCGGCCGGAGCTCCGGCCGCCTGCCGGCGACGCGGGTCCGGTCGTACGACTGTTCGAAGAGACGTACCATGGCTTGATGACCGACGTCGCCCATCAGCCGTCGCTGCTCGACCTGGCACCCGAGGCGACCCTCGGCCCACTGACCGGGCGGGTTTCCCGGCAGACGTTGACCGCTGGCGCCTGGGTGGACCACCTTCCCGGCTGGGTGCGCGGGTCCGACAGCGTCCTGGAGCACCTGCTGCACGAGGTCGACTGGCGCGCCGAGCGGCGCCGGATGTATGACGGCGACGTCGACGTGCCGCGACTGCTCCGGTGGTACGGCGCACGGGAGGCGCTTCCGCACCCGGTCCTGACCGAGGCCCGCCGCCGGCTCACCGAGCACTACGCGGCCGAGTTGGGCGAGCCGTTCACCACCGCCGGCATGTGCCTGTACCGGTCCGGGCGGGACAGTGTCGCGTGGCACGGTGACACGCACGGCCGGTCGGCCCGGCAGGACACCATGGTGGCGATCGTGTCGTTCGGGTGCCCGCGCCCGCTGCTGCTGCGGCCCAGGGGCGGCGGGGACAGCCTGCGCTTCCCGCTGGGGCACGGTGACCTGATTGTCATGGGGGGCTCGTGCCAGCGCACCTGGGAGCACGCCATCCCGAAGACGGCCCGACCGGTGGGGCCGCGGGTCAGCGTGCAGTTCCGCCCGGCCGGCGTGGCCTGAACGTGTTACCGGGTGCGCCCTTCGCGCAGCATGGCGATCGCCTTGGCGATGCGTCGTTGCCGGGTCTCGTCGGTCTTGGCGTCGGTGATCGGCGTGACGTACCAGCGTTGCTGGCTGTATGACAGGCCCTCGAAGAACCGGCTCGCCCCGGCGTCGGCATCGAGTGCCGCCCGGAGGTCGGCCGGCACCGCCACCTCCCGAGGCTCCGCGTCGAGTTCCATTTCGACATCCACCTCGTCGCCGGCTCCCACACCGGCACCGGCACGATGTTCGGCGCTGAGCGGAAGCAGAAACCGCCCACCCATCACGGCCACGGTGCTCCGGTAGGTGTATCCCCCGATGGTCACCCGCACCGCGGGTCGCTTGCTCGTACCGAGGCTGGCGACCACCTCGGCCGGCACTTCGATGCCGGTTGCGGTCTTGCCGCCGAGCTCGATCGTGGCGCGGAACTTCACGGCGCTCCTCCGGTCAGCGGATCCATCCGACCAGTCACGCTACCCGTCACCGGGACCCGCGCTCGGGACGACGCCGGAATCGCGGCGCAACACCGCCCACAGGCCCCAACCGGCCGCTGCGCCGACCGCGGACCCGCTGCGGGACGTGTCATGCTCGATTGACCCGGATCGAGGAGCGCACACGTGGCAACCACTGAAGCGGTGCGGCCGACCCGCGCCCGCCGATCGCTCCGGCGACTGCGGTTCGGCGCGACCCTCGCCGCGATCCTCGGCCTGCTCTTCGGCGTGCCGTGGTGGACGGTGGTGGTTGCCGGCGCGCGGTGGCCGGTCCCCGCGGTGGTCGGGGGCACGGCGGTGTTCGTCGGCGCGTTGATCGCGTTGCCGGTGCTGATGTACGTCGGGCACGGTCGGCGTTCTCGGGACGGGGCGGCCCGGGTCGGCGACGCTCTGCTGGGCATCGTCTGGGTGCTCTTCGCCTGGGCGCTGCTCGGCAACGTGCTCCGGCTCGTACTGCGGATCGTCGGCGTGGCCGACCCCGGCCGGTCCCGGGCCGTCGCGGCCATGGTCGTCGCGGTCTCGCTGGTGCTGCTGGCGTGGGGGTACGTCGAGGCGATGCGGGTGCCCCGGGTGAAGCGCGTCGACGTCGCCATTCCACGGCTGGGCAGCGGGCTGGACGGCGTGCGGGTCGTGCTGCTGACCGACACCCACTACGGACCGATCAACCGGGCCCGCTGGTCCGCCCGCGTGGTGGCGGTGGTGAACTCCCTCGACGCCGACATCGTGTGCCACACCGGGGACATCGCCGACGGCACCGTGGCGCAACGGCGAGAGCAGGCGGCCCCGCTCGGCGAGGTGCGCGCCGCGCTGGTGCGGGCGTACGTCACCGGCAACCACGAGTACATGGGGGAGGCGCAGGGCTGGCTGGACCACATGCGGGAACTCGGTTGGCAGTCGTTGCACAACCGGCACGTCGTCGTGGAGCGCGACGGCGCCCGACTCGTCGTCGCCGGCGTCGACGACGCGACTGCCGGGTGGTCCGGGCTGGCGGGTCATTCCGCCGACCACGCCGCGGCACTCGCCGGCGCCGATCCGGACCTGCCGGTCCTGCTGCTCGCCCATCAGCCCAAGCAGATCGCCGCAGCCGTGCGGCACGGGGTGGACCTGCAGATCTCCGGGCACACCCACGGCGGTCAGATCTGGCCGTTCCACTACCTGGTGCGCCTGGATCAGCCCACCGTGCGAGGGCTGACCCGGCACGGCGACCGGACGCAGCTCTACACGAGTCGCGGTACCGGCTTCTGGGGTCCGCCGTTCCGGGTCTTCGCCCCGAGTGAGATCACCGTCCTCACGCTCCGGACGGGCGCGTCAACCGGTAGTTGACGGTCCCGAGTCGTCAACCTATGGTTGACGCATGACTCAACCACCTGGAAACCCGAACCCGGTCCGCCTCGACGATCTGATCGAGGCGATCAAGAAAACCCACTCCGACGCGCTCGACCAACTCGCCGACGCGGTCATCGCCGCGGACCACCTGGGCGAAGTGGCCGACCACCTGATCGGCCACTTCGTCGACCAGGCCCGGCGCTCCGGTGCCTCCTGGACGGAGATCGGCCGGAGCATGGGCGTGAGCAAGCAGGCGGCGCAGAAGCGTTTCGTCGCCAAGGGGGAGGTCCCCGATCTGGATCCGAGCCAGGGGTTCTCCCGGTTCACGCCGCGCGCCCAGAACGTGGTGATGGCGTCGCAGAACGAGGCCCGCGCCGCGGGCAGCGCCCATATCGGACCGGTGCATGTGCTGCTGGGGCTGTTGAGCGAGCCGGACGCTCTCGCCGCGAGGGCCATCGTCGCGCAGGGTGTTCCGCTCGACCGTGTCCGGGAGGCGGTCAGCGCGTCGTTGCCGACGTCGGCGCCGGCCGACGAGGTGCCGGCGCTCATCCCGTACGACGCCCACGCCAAGAAGGTCATGGAACTCACCTTCCGGGAGGCGCTCCGACTGGGCCACAACTACATCGGCACCGAGCACATCCTGCTGGCGCTGCTGGAACTGGAGGACGGCACGGGTCCGCTCGCCGACCTGGGCATCGACAAGGCGGTCACCGAGGCCACCGTCACCGCCGCACTGGCGGCGCCGCCGGACCGCGGCTGACCGGCGGCACGCCGGTGATCAGCCGCTCGGGCGCAGCATCGGGGGGTACAGCGCTGCGGCCGGACCGGCCCGGAACAGTTCGGCCGGCCGGCCGACCCGCTGCGGCCGCCGCTGCCCGGTGGCGGTCGGGAAGCAACCTCGATGACGGGCAACAGTTGTACGGCTTGAACGAGATCTACTTCGGACACCCGACCCACCAGTCGGCGCGGTACGTGCTCGCCGCGCCGGACGGCGCCCGCGAGCGCCAGTCCTCGTCCGGCGTGGTCGCCGGCACCGGTACCGGTTCGACCGGTTGGTGTGCCTCCATCGTGCGGTCCCGGGCAGCGGCACGGACGCCGCCGCTGCCCGGTGCCGACGAGCGCGCGCTGTCCTGGTTCGTCCGGGAAGCCTGGCCGTCGCCGGGGACCGGCGTGTCCCTGACGGCCGGGCGCCTGACGACCGCCGAGCGCCTGGAACTGGTCAGCGAGGGTGAGCGCCTGGTGGTGTTCGCCGACGGGCTGGAGGCCGACCGGTTGGAGCTGTCCTGGGGCCAGCGGATCACGGTCGGGGTAGCCGACCGGTCGTTGCATCTGGTCCCGTAGTCGCGTCGCCCACCTCGTCAGTGGGCGTGGTGATACTGGTGGATGACCGCGTGCCCCTTTCCGCGGGAGATCAGCCACCGGTTGACCGGGGTTGTCAGTAGGAACGCGACCAGGAACGCGAACGCCAACGACCCCCAGAACACGACGCTGGCCAGGCCGGCCTCCATCGCGCCGGGCACCGCGAGCATCACGGCGTTGTCGAGGATCTCCATCACCGTGATGGAGATCGTGTCGGCGGCCAGGGCCACCTTGAGCGCGGACCGCAGGCCGACGCCGGCGCGCAGGACGCCGCGCATGGTCAGTGCGTATCCGAAGACGAAAGCCAGGGCCACCGCCAGGATGACGGTGGGCGCGGCCGGCCAACCCAACGCCGTACCGATGACCATCCCGAGGACCTCGCCGATGGCGCAGCCGGTCAGGCAGTGCAGCGTGGCTTGTGCGGCCATTGCCCACGTGGTGGTGGTTCCCGCCGGACCGGGCGCGGTGTGGTGGGAATGGTCGGTGTGCGCGGACGGGTGATGAGACGTGGCGTCCATGAGATGCCTCCCTTTCACGCAGCGACTATACCCCATGGGGGTATCAAACGGAATGGGTCACGAGCTCCGGTCATACGGAACTGCCCAGGCCCATGCGCCCACCCAGGGGCGCTTCCGTGTCGCGACTCGGGTCAATCCCGCTCCACGATGGACGGGGTCTACGACGTTGCCCGATGGTGCAGCGTGTACCTCGGGATGCTGACATCAACGACCATCATCGTGAACAATCACCTCAGCGAGGTCGGGTGCATGGAGTGCCTCGGCCGGCAGACGAGGCGGGGTGGCGACATGTCGCAGGTGGCGAACAGGATCTGGCGATCAGCGCACCGCCCTCGGTGGCTCATCG
The DNA here is from genome assembly GCA_035296325.1 of Micromonosporaceae bacterium. Lineage (GTDB taxonomy): Bacteria > Actinomycetota > Actinomycetes > Mycobacteriales > Micromonosporaceae > DATHBD01. The sequence continues at coordinate 52,246 of DATHBD010000067.1, forward strand.
CACCGCTGGCGGCCGCCCTACTGGTGCTCACGCTGGCCGCTCCGGCCGCCGCCGCCGAGCCGGACACCATGCGGCCGACGATGCCCGGCCCGGCGGTCGCCAGTGACGTCACCACCGACTCCGTCACCCTGCGGTGGGACGCTTCCACCGACAACGTCGGGGTGGCCGGCTACTACGTCCACGTTCTTTACGGCGACACCGCCGAGCGCAGGACCACGACGACGAACTCCATCACCATCACCGGCCTGGTCCCATCGCGCACCTACTGGTTCCGGGTGACCGCGTTCGACGCCGCCGGAAACCAGACCAGCTCGTTTACGATCCTGATCGTTACCATGGCCCCGGGTGATGTCGTCGGCCCCAGTGCGCCCGGCACCCCGACGGCGTCCCAGATCGGCCCGAATTCGGTCCGGCTCGAGTGGCCGCGGTCCACGGACGACCTCTACGTCCGGTCCTACAATATCTTCCGCATCGAGGGTGGCCGACAAACGCTCTGGACATCAGTGCCGGGGCACCTGACGTCGGCCACGGTGACCGGTCTGCAGAGCGGCACCCCGTACACCTTCGCGATTTCCGCGTCCGACGCCGCCGGGAACGTCTCGCTGCTGTCCGCTCCGGTCCACGTGACCACCGCCTCCACGCTGCCGGTGCTGTGTCAGGTCCAGTACCGGGTCACCCGGGAGTGGCCGGGCGGATTCCAGGCCGCGGTGCGGATCACCAACGTGACGGGTTCACCGGTCTCGACGTGGAAAGCGACCTGGGCCTTCCCGGACGGCCAGACCGTGGGGCACCTCTGGGGCGGTGTCCTGGAGAGCCAGACCGACGGATCCGTCACCGTGCGGAACGCGGCTTGGAATGGCACCATCGCGCCGCAGTCCAGCGTCGACTTCGGGTTCGTCGGCACCGGAAGCACCCCCACCGGCCCGCCCGGCATCTTCGGCGTCAACAACGTCGGGTGCTTCCGGGCGTAGCTCTTTCCGGGCCGGGCGGATTCGCCCGGTCAGAGCCACCCGGCCCGGCGTAGGTAGCGATAGAGCACGACCGAACTGGTCAGCATGATGGTGAGGATGAGCGGATAGCCGTACCGCCATTGCAGTTCGGGCATGAACTTGAAGTTCATGCCGTATATGCCGGCGATCGCGGTCTGCATGGCGGCCAGCGCCGCCCATGACGCGATCTTCCGCATGTCGTTGTTCTGGTCGACGGTGACCTGGGCCAGCCGGGCCTGCAGGATGGAGTTCAGGAGGTCGTCGTAGGCGTTGACCCGGTCCACGACCCGGTTGTGGTGGTCTGCGACGTCGCGGAAGTACCGGCGGATCTCCTTGGGTAGCCGGACCAGGCGACCCTCCAGGATGGTCGTCAGGGGCTGCTGCAGTGGTACGACCGCGGAGCGGAATTCGACCAGCTCCCGCTTGAGCTGGTAGATCTGGCCGATGCTGGAGCCGGCGGTCCGCCGGAACACCTGAGCCTCGACGACATCCAGATCGCGCTGGATGGCGGCGGTGATGTCAAGGTAGGTGTCGACGACCCGGTCGCAGACGGCGTGCACGACGGCCCACGGTCCGTCTGCGAGTCGCTCCCGGTTGCCCTCCAGATCGGCGCGCACGGAGCGTAGCTCCCCGATGGATCCGTGCCGCACGGTGACCACGAACTTGTCGCCGACGAAGATCCGCACCGATCCGGTGTTGATCACCTCGCTGGTCTCGGTGAGTTCCGCGTGCTGCACGTAGTTGGCGGCCCGGACCACCAGGAACACGACATCCTCGTACCGTTCCAGCTTGGGTCGCTGTTCGGCGGAGAGCACATCCTCCACAGCCAGCGGATGGAGGTCGAAGGTCGCGGCGATGGTGGCGAACTCGGCGTCCGCGGGCTCGTGCAGCCCGATCCAGATGAACGCGTCCGGTGTCCGGCGAGCCTCCGCGAACATCTCCGCGACCGAGGGGGCGCCGGGCTGCCTGATGCCTTGCACGTACAGGGCGCAGTCGACCACCGCGTTGGAACCGTTGCGTCCGTTCGTGGCCGGTGCCGGGTCGGTCGCTGGCGCCTGGGCCTGCGCCTGGGCACCGAATGGCGGCATCCGCCAACCGCTACGTCGCGTCACGACTGAACCTCCGCTGTGCCTGCTGCCTGGACCGTGCGCCCTGGAGTCGACGCGTCATCAGTCTGCCGGGTTGCCGGTGCCCGAATCGGGGCTGACCGCAATGAGCACCGTGATCAAGATGATCCACAGGGCGAACGCCACCACCAACAGCACGGGCACCATCCGCCGTATCGAGGTCTTCATGTCGTTCCCTCCCTCCCTGCGTCCGGCTCACATTCAAGCAAGGTGGAGTCAGGTCATGCGAACCGGTCGCCGGGGGGTACGTCCCGCCCGACCTTGCTGGACGTCAGGAGCGTCGACGGACGATCAGGACCTCACGCAGTGCGAGGGTGAGAACCGAGACGAGCGCGGTCGCCATGCTGAGGCCGACAAGCAGCAGGATCATGCCGACCCCGTACAGGCCGGTGTCGTCGGTGCGGGCCGCCTGTATGGTCCAGGCTGCGGTGAACGCCAGGACCAGCGCGGCGGATGCCGGCAGAGGCCGGACGCCGGCCAGCAACGCGCCCACGAACAACGTAAGCAGCGACAAGGCGCAGCCAATCACCTGCCACGCTTCATACGGCCCCGAGCCCACTCCCGTGACGGGGTCCACCTGGTACTGCTGGTCCCAGCCCAGCCACGCTACCCATGACAGCGCGGAGCAGACGGCGACAGCCAGGACTCCGAGTGCCTGGAACCGGAACCCGACGGGCGTGCGGCCGGAGGAGGTGAACGTCATGCCCAGAGGCTATGACTTCTGCCCGCGCTCTCACCTGAGCTGTGATGCTCAGCCGGCCTGAGCTTCGGTACCCACCCTCACCCACCGTGGCGTGCGGTTTTCCGCACCCCACGGTGTTCAGCTGAGCCCGCGGTGGGCGGCCCACAGTGTGCTGGCGCGGCTGGCGGCGTGGTCGACCAGCGCCACCAGCTCGGGCCGGTCGGGCACGGGGAACGAGACGTACGTGCCGCGGCCGCCGCCGGTCGGTCGACCGTACGCCTTGGCCGCGAGGCGCCCGTCCGGAAGGAGGCGGACGTTGAGCGTGGTCAACGTGAACTGCTCGCCGCGTCGGATGTCGGTCCAGCGGAGCGCTTCGGGGATCATCACGTTGATCGCCAGGGCACTCACATCGAGGGCGACGTCGCTGCTCATGGATGCATGCTCTCACGCGCGGCGGTGAGCACCGCCGCGCCGAGACGGTGGTTCTCCGGGCCCGGGTAGCCGAACCGCCGCCGCACGTAGCCGTACGCCACGCCGGCGTCGGCGTCGGCCCAGCCGACGGAGCCGGTCGCGCCGGTATGCCCGATGGTGCGGCGCCCGAGATACGGATAGACGCCCGGGAGATTCTCGAAGCCGAGCGCGAAGTGGTCCACCTGCTCGGTGACCAGGTCCACGCCGAGCGAGTAGGGGGTGGCGAACTCGGTGATGGTGTCCGGGCGTAGCAGCCCGGGTCGCCCGTCGACGGGTCCGATGGCCGCCGCGTACATCCGGGCCACGCCGCGGGCGTTGCCGACACCGCCCGCGGACGCCGAGCCGAGGGCGCGGACGAACCGCGTGTTAGCGAAGTCGCCCAGGTCGACGGAGAGGTTGAAGGCGATGGCGAGCAACGAGTCAGGATCAACCTCCGGTGCCGGTTGTACAGCCGGCAGGAGCGGACGGAAGCGCGACTCCAACTCCTCGGGCAGACCCATCCACAGGTCCAGCTCGTACGGCTCGCGCAGCCGCTCGGCGTACCACTGCTGCACCGACCGGCCGGTGACCGCGCGCAGTTCGGCGTCGAGCAACGCGCCCATGGCGAAAGCGTGGTACCCATACGCGGTGCCGGGCTCCCAGAACGGCTTCTGGCCGGCAAGCCGGGCCGCGAGGACCTGATCGTCGGCCAACTCCGCGATGGTGAAGCCGCCCGGCACACCGATCAGGCCGGACCGGTGCCCGAGCAACTCCCGCACGGTGAGCGGGAACGGCACGCTCCGCGCCTGCTCGTCCAGGTGCAGCACGCCGTCCTGCACGAGCAGCGCGGCCACCAGGTGTGCGGCGCCCTTGGTGACGGAGTAGACCCGGTCAGCGAGTCCCCGTCGATCTCGCCGCCGCCCCAGAGGTCGACGACCTGCACACCGTGGTGGTAGACGGCGAGTTGGGAACCGGTATCGACCGGCTCGGCGGCAAGGAAGGCGGCAAACTCCTCACGGACCGGCTCGAACCCGGCCGCGACCTGTCCCCGTACGTCAGTCATGTTCGCATTCTGGCCCCAGGGCGGGAGGTAGGCCACGTCCGGCTAATCACAGGGGTGGCGGGAATATCCGCCGGCGTGTCCGGGCCGCCGGCTGTTCCGGTGGCAGTCGCGCGCGCCGAGGTTCCGAGCCCGGAGCTGAGCAGGTACTTCTACACGGCGGTCGGTGGGGACTGGTTCTGGCTCGACCGACTCTCGTGGGATTGGCAGCAGTGGTACGAGTGGCTTGACCGGCCGGGGGTGGAGACGTGGGTGGCGTCGGTACGCGGTACCCCGGGGGGTATGTGGAGTTGGACGGACACCGCGAGGGAGGGTCGTTGCCCGCGGTTAGCTTCGCGTGATCGGGCATCTCAAGCACGCTAGGGCGGCACTTCGCTGTTCGCTACCTCGCGGCACCCAAGTAGCGCGGGGGCGTTTCGATGGACGTCAAGCGAGGTCGAAGTCGGCGCGATTTGAGCTCACGCTGCAAGGATCATCCATTCGCCGACCCACGCTGGGCAGACATTGTCGTACACGAACGCTACCGTTGATACACCAGCGGCAACGGAGGACCACCATGGCGGCAAACCTTGACACCGACGCGGCGGCGGATGTGGGCGAAATCACGCCCGAGCAACAGCGTGAGCTGGTCGAACGCGAGGCGCAACGCAACTTCGGCATGTCCGCTGAGGAGTTCGCCCGACGTTGGCGCGCCGGGGAGTACCGCGGCCACGATGACCCGAAAGTGACGCGGGTGGCTATGCTGCTACCTGATGCCTGGTCGTAACCCGTATGAGGCTTTTGGCGCGTTTGTGAGCCCACTCGCGAGCGCGCTGTCGTGTGTGGCGACAACGAAAATGACCACGTCGCCGGGCGGCAAGAAGGAGATGAATACGGTCCACACCCTGTTCGTTACTGGCCCCGGCAACATCGACGGGTACCTGCGCCTCAGGGGGCCAGCCGGCCTGGAGATGAGCGCCCGCCTGTTCTACGAGATCATCCGCGATTCACGGGATGGGTACGGGCCGTACCGGGTGACGACGCGCGGCTACGAATACTCACTGCGGACCGCCGACGGCTGCGCTGTGATCGGCTACCACTGGCACCCGCTCGGAAACTCGCACGTCACGGTGCCACACCTGCACCTAGGGGCGACCCAGTTGCGCCCTAACGCGATCCTGACTGGCAAGGGGCATTACCCGACCGGCCGGATCACGTTCGAGGCCGTCGTGAAGTCGGCCATCGATCACGGCGCTGAACCGGTACGTGACGACTGGGATGCCCGCCTCGCCGAGACCGAACTGCGGCATCTGCAGCATCGGACATGGGGCGGGTAGCCGGCGTCCACCACTCACGGCACGGGCATCATTGGTGGGCATGGTTTCCTCAGCTCCCACCCCTGGTACATGGCCCACGTGTCGGCGTCCGGGTTAACGACGAGTGTTGCCCACGGCTGTGGGTGGGATGGGTTCACGGGAGGCGCGGGCAGCCACGAGGTTCATACTGCCTGTGGAGCGAATCTGTAGGTGGGTAAGCAACGTGCCCGTTGGCGGCTCGGTCGCCTCCTTCGTGTTTGTGCAGGTCAGATGCTGTTGGTGCGCCCGGCAGGATTCGAACCTGCGACCTTCAGATTAGAAGTCTGTTGCTCTATCCACTGAGCTACGAGCGCTGGGGCGCTGCCGCGGGCGGCGTCGCGGTCACAGGGTACTCCCGCTCACGCCAACGCGCCTGCGCGCCAACACGATCCCGCGCGCCGGAGGCCGACACCGCCGCCGGGGCGCCTGAAGTCACCCGGTTCGCGCCACGTCGCCGTACGCCGGGAGCCAGCGGCCGACCTCGGTGAAGAGTTGGCTGCGGGCCGTGTCGGTGGACAGTGTCAGGTCGTGGAGCCCTCCTTCGATGCGGACCAGGGTGACGCACCGGCCCAGCGCCGGTGCCCATCGGGCCATGTGGTCCACGTCCAGCACCGAGTCGGCCGCCCGGGCGGCGTCACTCCACCTCGCCCGCTTGTAGCTTGCCGTCGACGCCGCGACCAGGATCGGCACCCGGATGTCGAGGCCGGCATGCACCCGGCGTTGCGCCGCTCGGATGGCACGCAGCCAGCCCGCCCGCACCGGAAAGCCGGTCAGCGGCTTCCATTCCAGGTCGTAGTCCCAGTCCCCGCCGTGGTTGCGGTGGATGCTGCGGCCGTACACGTCGTTCAGGCTGAACGGGATCCTGGCCTTCGGCCGGTATCGGCCGACGCCGGTGGTGACCGGCGCCCCGAGGCGGCGCAGCAGCCAGGGAGCGTTGAGGTCCAGGAACGGGCTGTTGAGAAACAGCGCGTCGGCCGGGCTGTCGGTGCGCCGGTCGTGCGCCCAGAGCGCGGTGATCAGACCGCCGGTGGAGTGCCCGTTCACGAGAAGGCGATCGTGGCCGTCCTCCTCGCGGATGAAGCGGGCGGCCTCGTCCAGCTCGGCGTAGTACTCCCGGACGTCGTGGCAGAAGTTCGGGGTCTGGTGCGGTGCCAGGCTGCGACCGTGCTTGCGCAGATCCAGGGCGTAGAAGTCGACGCCGGCGTCGGTGAAGAAGTCGGCGAGATGGGTCTGGAAAAAGTAGTCGACGAAGCCGTGCACGTACAGCACGGCGGTGCGGGTCGGGGTGGTCGCCCGCCGTCGTACCAGCGTGGCGGTGACCGGCCCCTCCTCGTCGGTGCCGAGATCGATGGTGTGCTGCTCGTAGGGCGGTCCCAGAACGTCGGTCTCCACGCTCGCACGGTACCGCCGCCGGTCCGGTTCCGGGGCAGAGTGCCGTAGCAGATCATCGGAGTCCGACGTTGCCTGTCCACAAGCGCCCCGCTGTCCACATTTTCGAGCCTGGCCGACGAGGCCGCGGACGCGAGCCCGGCACGCTGTGCGCCGAGTCGACTCACCGGTTCGCGGAGTCGCGGCAGGAGCCGCGGCCATGGATGACGGAGGAACGATGTTCGATACTTTGGTCACGATCGTGGGAAATGCACTCACCACGCCCGAGTGGCGGCGGATTCAGTCCAACCAGAGCCTCGTGGCGAATTTCAAGGTCGCGGCGAACTCGCGACGCTACGACAAGGCCAGCGGCCGGTGGGTCGACGGGTCGAGCCTCCGGGTTCGGGTGAGCTGCTGGCGCCGGCTGGCGGAGAACGTCGCGTCGTCCGTGCTGACCGGTGACCCGGTGATCGTCACCGGGCGGTTGTACAGCCGTGACTGGGTGACCGAGGACGGCCAGCACCGGGTGTCCTACGAGTTGGACGCGGTCGCGGTGGGCCACGATCTGGCTCGCGGCCGGGGCAAGTTCACCCGGCACCGGGCCACCGTGAGCACCAGCGCGGTCGATGACGATGCGGCCGACGAGCGGGTCGGCGGTGAGGCCAGTGCGCCGGTTCCACAGCTCAACGACCGGCCGCGGACCGAGGCCTACGACGAGGATCTGGGCGGCTACGTCACGGCGGTGGAGGCCGATGCCGTGGTGCAGATGGTGCAGGCGGCCGGGCTGTCCGCCGACCGGGTGGACACGGACCCCGACACCCGGGGCGACGGTGGTGACGCCGTGGCCGACGACAACGAGGACAGCGACGGTGAGCCGGAGTACGGGGAGATGACCTTCGGCGAGCCGCTCTACGGTGCGCAGCAGCCGTTCAACACGGCTGACGGATCAGCGTCGGGCGTGCCCTCCGACGGACCGGAAACCGCCGCGGCGGTCGCCGCGGAGGCGGGCCGGGATGACGCAGACACGGCTCGTCGGCGGCGCCGGGGCCGGGTGTCGGTGCCGGCCTGATCACGTGCGGGTTGGGCGGGCGTCAGGTGCGCCCGCCCAACCCCGACTTCACGGGGCCGGGACCGGGTGTGCTGCGATGTCCACCGGCAGGGCGACGGGCACGGGAGGGTGAGCAGCACCGATGACCAGCAGAGGGGTGGCCGGAATGGGGCGCGGGGCAGCCGCAGCGGCGTGCGGCACGGCCGGTGGGCTGATCGCCGGTGCGCTGCTCGACACCGCGCTCGGCGACCCGCGACACCGCCACCCGGTGGCGGCCTTCGGCCGGATGGCCGCGCGGCTCGAGGCGGGAATGTACGCCGACTCGCGTGCGGCCGGTGTCCGGTACACGGCCGTGACGATCGCGTTACCGCTCGCGGCAGCCGTCGGTGTCGGCCGGGCCACCCACCGGCGTCCCTGGCTGCGTGCCGGCGTCACGGCGGTGGCGACGTGGGCGGTGCTGGGCGGCGCCAGTCTGCGCCGGGAGGCGGCCGCCATGGCGGCGTTGCTGGAGCATGGCGATCTGGAAGGCGCGCGCGCCCGTCTGCCGCACCTGTGCGGACGGGACCCGTCCGGGCTGGACGAGAAGGACCTCGCCCGGGCCACCGTGGAGTCCGTCGCGGAGAACACGTCCGATGCCGTGGTGGCGCCGCTGTGCTGGGGCGCGGTCGGCGGTGTGCCGGGTCTGGTGGCGTACCGGGCGATCAACACGCTGGACGCCATGGTCGGGCACCGTTCGCCGCGTTACGCCCGCTTCGGCACGGCGTCGGCGCGCCTCGACGACGCGGCGAACCTGCTCCCCGCCCGGGTGGCCGCGGTGCTGACCGCGTTCGTGGCACCGGTCGTGGGCGGCAGCCCTCGCCGCACCGTCGAGGTCTGGCGGCGCGATGGATCCCGGCACCCGAGCCCAAACGCCGGTCAGTGCGAAGCTGCCGTGGCCGGGGCGCTCGGTGTCCGGCTGGGCGGGCGCAACGTCTACGGCGGCCGGGCGGAGAGCCGACCTGAGCTCGGTGACGGACCGACGCCGTCCGTCGGCGACATCCGCCGCGCCGCCCGGCTCTCCGGGGCGGTCGGGGCCGCCGCCGTGGTGCTGACCGGCGCTGCCGTGCTCCTGCGGGCGGCCGGTGCGGGTCTGCGGCGGCGGTGGTGACCGGCGGACTGCTGGTGACCGGTACGACCTCGGACGCCGGCAAGAGCGCGCTCACCGCCGGCATTTGCCGATGGCTGTACCGGCGGGGCGTGAAGGTGGCGCCGTTCAAGGCGCAGAACATGTCCAACAACTCCGCCGTGGTGCTCGATGCGGCCGGCGTGGACGGGGAGATCGGGCGGGCCCAGGCGCTGCAGGCGGTGGCCTGCGGGGTCCCGGCGAGTGTGCGGTTCAACCCAGTCCTGCTCAAGCCGGGCTCGGACCGGAGCAGCCAGGTCGTGGTCCTCGGCCGTGTGGTCGGCACCGTCGACGGCGCCAACTTCCGGCAGGTCCGCGAGCGCCTGCGCGACACCGTCCAGGAGACCCTGGCCGGGCTGCGCGCCGAGTACGACGTGGTGGTCTGCGAGGGTGCCGGCAGCCCCACCGAGATCAACCTGCGCGGCGGTGACCTGGTCAACATGGGCCTGGCCAGAGCTGCCGGCCTGCCGGCAATCGTCGTCGGCGACATCGATCGCGGGGGCGTCTTCGCTGCGTTGTTCGGCACGCTTGCGCTGCTGGACCGCGCGGACCAGCGCCTCGTCGCCGGCTTCGTGATCAACAAATTCCGCGGTGACCGGTCGCTGCTGGAGCCGGGGCTGGAGATGTTGCATGGGCTCACCGGGCGTCCCACCTTTGGCGTCCTGCCCTGGCACGTCGACCTGTGGCTGGACGCTGAGGATTCGCTCGCCTACGGGCGCGTGCTGGGTCGCCCCGGGCCGGCGCGCGGCACCCAGTGGCTGCGGGTGGCCGTGATCCGCCTGCCTCGGATCTCCAACGCCACCGATGTGGAGGCCCTCGCCGCCGAGCCGGGTGTCCAGGTGCGCCTCACCGCCGAGCTGGCTGAGATCGCCGACGCCGACCTGGTGGTGCTCCCCGGGTCGAAGTCCACCGTGGCGGACCTGGCCTGGCTGCGGTCCACCGGCCTCGCCGACGCGGTGCTGGCACATGCGGCTGCGGGTCGGCCGCTGCTCGGCCTCTGCGGCGGGTACCAGATGCTCGGCGAGCGCATCGTCGACGACGTGGAGAGCGGCCTGGGCGAGGTACCCGGCCTCGGGCTCCTCCCGATCGAGTTCGCCTTTGCCGCGGCCAAGACGCTGGCCCGACCCGCCGGCACCGCGTTCCACGGCGTGCCGGTCGATGGGTACGAGATCCACCACGGGTACGTGAGCCGGGCCGCCCCCACCCTGCAACCGTTGATCCGGCGCGCCGACGGCAGCGGCGAGGGTGCGGTGCTGGGCAACGTCCTGGGCACGCACTGGCACGGCACGTTCGAGTCCGACGGGTTCCGGCGCGCGTTCCTGGCCAGAGCCGCTGAGCTGGCCGGGCGGACCGGCTTCCGGGTCGCTCCGGACACCCGTTTCGCCGCGCTCCGGGAACGGACCGTCGACCTTCTGGGCGACCTCGTCGAGGAACATCTCGACACGGCGGCGCTGTGGCGGCTCATCGAGCGCGGCGCTGCCGACGATCTGCCCTTCGTGCCGCCCGGAGCGCCGGCATGACCGGGGTCGCGACCTTCGCCGATCTCGCCGCCGAGGTGCTGGCGCGCCCGCCGCGCGTGGGCCAGGTCCGGGTGGTGGCGGTGGACGGCCCGGCCGGCTCGGGCAAGACCACCTTCACCGGGCGGCTGGTGGCTGCGCTGCGGACCGCCGGCGCATCGGTCGGGCAGGTCAGCGTGGACGACGTTCGCAACGGCTGGTCTGACATCGCCGACTGGTGGCCGTGGTTTCGGACGAGCGTGCTCAGCGATCTGCGCAGCGGCCGGTCCGGCTGGTACCGGCGCTACGACTGGGCCACCGGCCGCCATGCCGGCGATCCGGTTGCCGTGGCAGCCGTCGACGTGCTCGTGCTCGACGGGGTCGGCAGCGCCAGCGCCGGGGCGGCGGACGAACTCACGCTGACCGTCTGGATCGCGGCTGCCGACCCGGGCCTGCGCCTGCGGCGACTGGTCGAGCGGGACGGCGAGCCGCTGCGGCCGGACCTGCAGCGGTGGATGGCCGCGGAGGAGGCGCACTTCGTCACCGATCGCACCGCCCGGCGGGCCGACGTCCGGGTCGACGGCGCACCGGCCGTGGCGCACGACCCGTCGGTGCAGTATGTCCGGTCGACCGGGCGGTGGACGGTGTTGCGCCGCTGAGGGACGATCCGGGGGTACATCCGACTCGCGCACACGGGGAGAGCCTGATGACCACCGCAGCCAGTCCACCGGCCCGGCGCCGCGTGCCACTACCCGGGATCAGCTCGCGTGCCTGGGAGCACCCGGCCGACCGGGGTGCCCTGACCGCTCTGCGGGAGCTGAAGGGCTTCGACGAGGTACTCAAGTCGCTCAACTCGCTGTGGAACGAGCGGGCCTGGCGGTTGGAGTTCCTCGGCGGTGCCATCCGGGTGGACCACCGGCAGTACCCCCGGCTGCACCGCCTGCTCGCCGAGGCGGGCGCCACCATCGACATCGCCGAACTGCCCGAGCTCTACGTCCAGAACGACCGGTCGATCAACGGCATGTGCGTCGGCATGGGCAAGCCGTTTCTCGTCCTCAACTCGGGCGCGGTCGAGCTGCTCGACGACGAGGAACTGCGCTACCTGCTCGGTCACGAGTTGGGCCACCTGCTCAGTGGCCACGCGGTGTACCGGACGATGGCCGAGATCCTGGCCGCCTGGGCGGTGCGGCTGGCGTGGCTTCCGATGGGCTCGATCGTGCTGCGCGGCATCGTGGCGGCGCTGCAGGAGTGGTGGCGCAAGGCGGAGCTGTCAGCCGACCGGGCCGGCCTGCTGGCGACCCAGGACCCGCAGGCCGCACTGCGGACGCACATGAAGCTGGCCGGTGGCGGTGACCTCTCCGAGGTGGACACCACCGCGTTCCTGGAGCAGGCGGCCGAGTACGAGCGGGCCGGCGACGTGCGGGACAGCCTGATCAAGCTCCGGAAGCTGGTGGGCCGCACGCATCCGCTTCCCATCGCCCGCGCGGCGGAGCTGCGCCGGTGGATCGACTCGGGGGAGTACCAGCGGATGGTCGCCGGAGACTACCCGCGACGTGACGGTGACAGCCGGGCGTCCGTCACCGACGAGGTCAAAGCCGCAGCCGAGTCCTACCGGGAGTCCTTCGCCGGCTCCCAGGACCCGCTCGTGTCGCTGCTGCGGCGGCTCGGCGAGGGTGCCTCGGGCGTGGGCGACTGGGTCGGTGCCGGCGCTGACCGGGTGCGGCGCTGGACCGGCGCCTCGGCCGGTCGGGCCCCCGGCGACCCGCCTGGGCCCCCCGGCGGCGCACCCGGAGCGCAGGGCGCCGGCGGCGACCAGCCGTCCAACGGCCACTGAGCACGGCGACCGACGGACGTCGAATCGACGCAGTGCGTTTATGGCGTAAACCGCTGGGGCATGCGGAGGTCAGCGGCCGGTTGCCGGTCCACCTCGAGCGGCAACCGGGCACCGCCCCCCTCGGTCACTGGAGTTGCTATGAGCAGCGCACCGCACGAATCAAAGAACCCGCTGGACAAGATTCTGCATCCCAACAAGCCCGACAACCGATCGGACGACAACCGCGCGGTCCGGGACACCACGGACTCCGACGCCGGCGCCCACGCGAACCCGGTCGACCGGCGCTCCGTCGTGGCCCGGGAAAAGGAGCAGTTCGGCGGCATCAAGTGGGGGTCGGCGTTCTTCGGCTGGCTCACCGCCACCGGTACCGCGGTGATCCTCACCGCGTTGCTGGCCGCTGCCGGGACCGCAGTCGGCGTGGCGACCGACACCGACGCGGGCGAGGCCGCGAGCGAGGCGACCCGCCGGGCCGAAACGGTCGGCCTGGTCGGTGGCATCGCGCTGCTGGTCGCCCTGCTGATCGCGTACTACTGCGGCGGCTACGTCGCCGGTCGGATGGCCCGGTTCAACGGGGTCAGGCAGGGCATCGCCGTCTGGGTCTGGGCCGTGGCCATCGCGGTCGTGGTGGCAGTCGTGGGCGCCCTGCTCGGCACCGAGTTCGATGTCCTGGCCCGGCTCAACGGCTTCCCGCGGCTGCCGATCAACGAGGGTGACCTGACCACCGGCGGGCTGATCGCCATCCTGGTGGCGGCGGCTGCGGCACTCGTCGGTGCGATCCTCGGTGGCCTGGCCGGGATGCGCTTCCACCGCAAGGTCGACAAGGCCGGTCTGGGCCGCTGAGCCCTGACCGGCGTCGGATCGCCGTCCCGCCGGCCGGGCCCAACCGGGCACCGGCGGGCGGCATACGATCGCCGGCATGACGTCAGTGTTGACCGTGGAGTCGCTCCGCAGCGCCATCGCCCGCGAACTGCCCGGCGTGCGCGCCGACCTGGAGCGGCTGGTCCGGATTCCGGGCATCGCCTTCGACGGCTTCGACCACGCCCACGTGGAGCGCTCCGCCGAGGCCGTGGCCGACCTGCTGCGCGGGGCCGGCCTGCCTGACGTCCGGATCGTCCGGGCGGGCGGGCAACCGGCGGTGATCGGCCGGCGCCCGGCCCCGCCCGGAGCGCCGACCGTCCTGCTCTACGCCCACCATGACGTCCAGCCCATCGGGGACGCGGCGCAGTGGCGCAGTGAGCCGTTCGAGCCCGTCGAGCGGGACGGCCGGCTCTACGGCCGGGGCGCCGCCGACGACAAGGCGGGGGTGATGGCCCACGTCGCCGCGCTGCGCGCATTCGGCGACGACCTCCCGGTCGGGGTCGTGGTGTTCGTGGAGGGGGAGGAGGAGTACGGGTCGGACTCGCTGGAGGCCCTGCTCCGGCAGTACCGCGCCGAGTTGACCGCTGACGTGATCGTCATCGCCGACTCGGTCAACTGGGACATCGGTCAGCCGGCACTCACCACCGGCCTGCGTGGGCTGGTGAACGCGTTCGTCGAGGTCCGTACGCTGGATCACGCCATCCACAGTGGAATGTTCGGCGGTCCGGTGCCGGATGCGCTCACCGCGCTGTGTCGCTTGCTGGCCACCCTGCACGATGCCGCCGGTGACGTTGCCGTGCCGGGACTGGTCCATGGCACCGCGGCACCGCTCGACTACCCGATCGACAGGTTCCGCGCCGAGGCCGGTCTGCCGTCCGGGGTGGAACTCATCGGCACCGGCAGCATCGTGGAGCGCGCGTGGGCCAGGCCGGCCGTCGCGGTGCTCGGCATCGACGCGCCACCCACGGCGGGGGCGCCGAACGCGCTGGTACCGGTGGCGAAGGCCAAGGTGAGCCTGCGGATCGCGCCGGGGGACGACGCCAACCGGGCGTACGCGGCGCTGCGGGCGCACCTGGAGGAGCAAGCGCCGTGGGGCTCGCAGGTGACGGTGACCCTGGAAGCTGTCGGCGAGGCGTGCCGGATCGACGCCTCCGGCCCCGCCTACGACGCGGCCCGCACGGCGTTCGCCGAGGCGTGGGACGGCACGGCGCCGGTGGACATCGGCGTGGGCGGCTCCATTCCGTTCATCGCGACCTTCCAGGAACTGTTCCCCGAAGCGGCGATCCTGGTGACCGGTGTGGAGGACCCGGACTCGCGGGCGCACGGGCCCAACGAAAGCCTGCACCTTGGCGAATTTGGCCGGGTGTGCCTGGCCGAGGCGTTGCTGCTGGCCAACCTGGGCCGGGCCTCGGCACCGCGATGAGTGGGACCGGGTGGAGCGATGAGCGGACCGCCGGTCAGGGGCGCGGCGGCAGCTTCACGACGCTGACGAAGAATTCGTCGATCTGGCGTACCACGGTGATGAACCGGTCGAAGTCCACCGGTTTGGTGACGTAGGCATTCGCGTGCAGTGAGTAGCTGCGGAGGATGTCCTCGTCGGCCTGGGACGTGGTCAGCACCACGACGGGGATCTGGCGCAAATCCTCATCGGCCTTGATCTGGGAAAGCACCTGCCGGCCGTCCACCCGCGGCAGGTTCAGATCCAGCAGGATCAGGTCCGGGCGGGCGGCGTCGGCAAATCGCCCTTCGCGGCGCAGGTAGGCCAGCGCCTCCTCTCCGTCACTGACCACGCTGAGGTGGTTGCCGACCTTGTGCTCCTCGAAAGCCTCCCGTGTCATCAGTACGTCGCCGGGGTCGTCCTCCACGAGCAGCACCTCGATCGGAACGACGGGCATGTCGGGGGAGGTCATGACGGGGACTCCTCGGTTGGCCTGGCAGCAGCGGGCACCAGTTCTGCGGGCGGAACGGCGGGGGAAGCTAGCGACGGCGTTGACGGCTCGTCCTGCACCGCGGCCGGCTCTGCGGGCACCGGGAGCGTGAAGTAAATCAATGTACCGTCCTGGTGATCCGTGTCCAGCCAGATGTGCCCGCCGTGGTACTCGATGATCTTTTTGGCGATCGCCAGGCCGATGCCGGTGCCGGGGTACGTTTCCTTGGCGTGCAGCCGTTGGAAGATCACGAATACCTTGTCGGCGAACTCCGGGCTGATCCCGATGCCGTTGTCCCGGCACGAGATTTCCCAGTCCGGGCCGACCTGTCGGGCCGACAGGTGGATCCGGGACGGTACGTCGGGCTTGCGGAACTTCAGGGAATTGCTGATCAGGTTGGCGAACAACGCCAGCAGGAGGGGCTCCTCGCCCCGGACGGTCGGCAGCGGGTCCCAGGTGATCTCGGCGCCGGCCTCGTCGCGCCGGGCGTCGAGCTGGTTCGCGGCGTCCGTGACGACCTTCGTGAGGTCGACATCGTGAAATCCGGTGGTCAGTCGGCCGATCCGGGAGAACGCGAGGAGGTCGTTGATCAGCCGTTGCATGCGCTGGGCGCCGTCCACGGCGAAGGCGATGTACTGGTCCGCGCGTTCGTCGAGTTGGCCCGAGTACCGGCGCTGAAGCAGTTGGCAGAAGCTCGCCACCTTGCGCAGCGGCTCCTGGAGGTCGTGCGATGCGACGTAGGCGAACTGCTCCAGGTCCCGGTTGGAGCGGGTCAACTCGGTGGCCTGCTCCTCCAGTAGCCGGTTGGCCTCCTCCACCTGGCGCCGCGCCGCCCTGACCTCGGCGAGGTCGTCCGCGATCCGCTGGCGCATCAGATCCACGTCGCGCGCCAGACCCACCACCTCGGGAGGACCCTTGGTGTGGATTTCCCGGGCGTAGTCCCCGCCGGCGACCAGCCGCACCCCCTCAGCGAGTTCCACCACCGGGCGGGTGACCAGTCTGCGGAGCAGCAGGGCCAGCGCGAGACCGGCCAACAGCACGACGGCGGCCGCGCTCAGCAGGAACGCGATGACGCGGTCCCCGGATGAGCTGATGCTGTAGGCCAGGGTTTCCCGGCGGTCGCTCACCGCCTGCTGCAGCGCCGTCACGGCATCGGTGGCCCGCTGGAACTTGGCCTTCTCCTGGGGGTCGATGGTGGCGTGGGCCGGATCAGGCCCGTGCGCCCGCACCGCGGCCACCGCCGGCTCGGCCACATCGCGCCGCCATGCGTCGGTCGCCGACGTTGCCGTATCGAGCCGCGCGTCCAGTAACGGGTCACCGGCGAGCGCGCCCCGAATCGAGGCGACCAGCGCCTCCTCTTCCCGTACCGCCTCGTGATACCTGGCCAGGTCGTCGCCCGCGGCGCTGAGCGCATAGGCCCGGATGCCCGCCTGCTGGGTGAGCACCATCGACATGAGCCGCTCGCTGTTGTTGCGGGCCGGCCCGACCCGCTCCAGCAGGGCGCGCACATCCGACCGGTTGTGCACGGCGCTGATCGCGGCGCTGATCGCGATGACGCCCAGAAGGAGGGCGACGGCACCGCACAACGCCGTGATCCGTCTCCCGAGCGACCAGCTACCGGTCCAGGTCACTGGCCCCCCCCGGGGGTCAGCAGCAGTACGGCGACGTCATCGGCGAGCGGACCGCCGTTGAGGTCCTCGGCGCGCCCCATCAGCCAGGCCGGCAGATCCGTGTCCGGTATGTCGAGGGTGGACCGTTCCGTCAGCAGCGCCGACAGCCCGTCCACGCCGAGGCGCTCCCCGTTTCGGCCGGCCCGCCCTTCGATCAGTCCATCGGTGTAAATCAACAGCGACCAGTCGTCACCGCGCAACGCGATGTCGGTGGCGGGTCGCGGTGCACCGGTCACGACACCGAGCACGATGGCCGGCGCGACCTCGCAGAGCCGGACGCCGGAGCCGGTGAGCAGCAGTGGGGGTGGATGTCCGGCGAGCCGTACCCGGGCGACGCCGGCCGCGAGGTCGACGGTCACCATGGCCACCGTCGCGAAAAGCTCCTCGGATCGCCGTTCGCTGACCAGAACCTGTTCCAGCGACTGGAGAACGGTATCGTCCGGCACCTTGGCCAGCACCAGGGCCCGCCAGGCCACCCGCAGCGTCACCCCGAGCGGCGCCTCGTCCACACCGTGTCCGCAGACGTCGCCGACGAGCAGGTGCAGGCGGTCAGGGTCGGAGGCGATGGCGTCGTAGAAATCCCCGCCGATGAGCCCCCGGTCCCGGCCGGAGCGGTAGAAGGAAACCAGCTGGACCGCGGAGTGGTCCATGATCGGCTTGGGCAGCAGGCCGCGTTCCAGGCGGGCCGACTCGGCCTGGAGCAGCTCCACTTCGCGCAGCCGGCGGACGTTCTCGTCCGCCCGCTTACGCTCCACCGCGTACCGCAGGGCCCGGCTCAGCAGGATGCCGTCGACCTTGCCTTTGACCAGGTAGTCCTGCGCGCCCTCGCCGACCGCCGCGATCCCGAGGTACTCGTCTTCCAGGCCGGTCAGTACGCATACCGCCACGCCGGCAGCGTCGGCGAGGAGCTGACGCAGACCTTCCAGCCCGCTGGCGTCAGGCAGGCCGAGGTCGAGCAGAACGCAGTGCACCTCGTGCAGGTGACGCAGGGCCTGGCTCATGGTCTGCGCGGTCCGCAGATCAATCGGCGCGTCGACCTCCGCGAGGAGTTCGCGCACCAGGAACGCGTCGCCCGGATCGTCCTCGACCAGGAGCACGCGCAGCCGCTCGGGCGCCGCCGGTATCCGGTCCGGCGGGCGGACGGGACCCTGCCGGGCCGCCATGCCGCGCCCAGGCGGCGCGGTGGCCGGGGCATTGGGAGCGGTCACGCTGGACTCCCTGCCGGGCCTCGTCGGGTGCCGACGGACACCGGTCCGCCTGATGGGGCGCTCCGGTGTGGCTCGGCGGACGGTGTTCCGGCATGCATGGCCCCGATAATCTCTCACCGGTTGGCGATCTGCACCATGACCCCCGGCAAGTGAGTGTCGCCGGAGGGGAAACCGCCGCTGCGGCGCTGCCCTTTGGGGAACCCGCGGTCGCGCGTTGAGCCCACGTTGAATGGCCGGTAAGTGCAGTCCGGCAGTCTGCCCTTATCGGCGTTGCACTGGCCGCCGGAGTCCCGGCGGGAGGTCGGGCGGCCGGTCAGGGGGAGGTTTACATGGAGCGGGTTCCTGTCTACGTGCACGCGGACGATCCGATCTCGCGGGCCGGCGTCGCCAGCCAACTACGGCCCCGACCCGAGGTCCGGGTCCTGGAAATCGGCGAGGCCGACCAGGCGCGGGTCGCCCTCGTGGTAAGCGACCGGGTGGCGGACACCACCCTTTCGGCCCTGCACGCGTTGCAACGCGGCGGTGCCCGGTTGGTCCTCGTTGTCGCGGAACTCGACGACAACGACCTGGTCGCCGCGGTGGAGGCAGGCGTCGCCGGGTTGGTGCGCCGGCACGAGGCCACGCCCGAGCGGTTGATCACGGTCATCCGGTCGGCATCGGCCGGGGAGGGTTCGGTGCCGCCGGACCTGCTGGGCCGCCTGCTGGACCAGGTGGGTCGATTGCAACGGCAGGTCCTCTGGCCGCGCGGGCTCACCTTCGCCGGCCTGGCGGACCGGGAGATCGAGGTCCTCAAGCTGGTGGCGGACGGCTTCGACACCGCCGAGATCGCGGCGAAGCTGTCGTACTCCCAGCGCACGGTGAAGAACGTGCTGCACGACATCACCAGCCGGTTGCATCTGCGCAACCGCTCGCACGCGGTCGCCTACGCGCTCCGGCACGGCCTGATCTAGCCTCCCGGCAGTTCAGCCGCGCCGCCGCCGAGCCGCCCGGGAGCCGGGCGGCACCCGTTGCGCCGGCAGGGTTCGTATGCCGCTGGCGGCACCGTGGTGCCCACCGACCGGTCCGGCCGCCGCCGGGCCGGTCCCGGCTTCCGGGCCCGGCAGCCCGAGCGAGGCCAGCATCTCGGCGTAGCGTCGCCGGATCTCAACCGCCTTGGCGGGGGCGCCGCCGTCGCTGTACGCCCGGACCAGGACCCGCCAGGAGTCGTCATCGTGGGCGTCGAGGGTGATGCAGTACTCCGCGGCGGCGATCGCCTCGGCGACGTTGCCCTGCGCCAGTTCAGCGACGGCGAGTGCGCGGGCCACCTGGGTGGCCTGCCGACGGAACTCCTCGCGGGCCTGCACCGCCCAGTCGGCAGGGCCGTCCTCGGGCAGGAGCTCACCTCCGTACGCCGAGAGCGCCTCACGCAGCGCCGCGAGTTCCGCCCCGGGGTCGCGCCGGTGCCGGGTGCGCTGCCATCGCTGGACCGCATCGGTGAACGCGGCCGTATCGGCGTACCCGCCCGGCGGAAGGGCGATGCCGTAGGCGTCGCCGGAGCGGATCAGCACATGCGCCTTGCCCCGCTCACTGGTGGGCTCCAGCAGCCCGCGCAGCGCGGAGATGCTGACCTGGAGGTTGCGGGTGGCCGCCGCGGGCGGCAGATCCCGCCACAGTGCCTCGATCAGGAGCTCCCGGTGCACCACCTGACCCGCCTGCATCGCGAGTAGCCGCAGCGCGCTGCGGGCCCGTCGGCGGACCGGCGTCAGGTCCACCGGTCGGCCGGCAATCTCCATCCGGAAGCCGCCGAAGCAGTGGATCTCGATGGGGAGTGGGCGATCCACGGCCGTGACAACGGGGGCGCCGACCGGTGCCGGAGACCCCAGCCAGCGGCGTAGCACGCCATCGGGCAAACCGAGGGCCTCGGCCTCGGCGGCAGCCTCGGCCAGGGCGGCGCCGCGGCGGGCCGGGTCGAGTTGGCCCAGCGCCACCGTCGCGAGGACGCGGGCGCCGGGGACGTCGGCGGCGTAGGCCAGGTCCACGGCGGCGTTCGCCGCGGCCTCCGCGTCGGGCAGGCCGATGTCGGCGGACGCGAGTGCGAGCAACGCTCGGGCCCATGCCTGCAGCACGTCGGCACCGAGGGCGGCGCAGCCGTCGGCGAGTTGGGCGAGCCGGTCGGGGTCCGGGGAGCCTGAGCGCCATTCGCGTAAACAGCCCTGGAAGGTGGCGAGCACGCGGCCCCACTCGTCCCCGCAGCGTTCGCACTCCGCGGCCACCGCGTACGCCTGTGCCGCGGCGTCCGGTGCCGCACCGAGGGCGTGTGCCGCCCGTGCCATCCGGCTGAGCCAGGGCAGGCCCAACCCGGTTGCCTCATCGGCGATCGAGTCCAGGGCCAGCGCCGCCGCGGCGGTGCTCTCGACGGTGGTGGCCCCGACCGGCGCGCCGTCGACCAGGCGGAGCGCCGCGTCGATCAGCGCGAGTCCGAGCGCCGCGATCGGGGAGTCGCGGTGATCGCTGGATCGGAACTCGGCTGCGCGTCGGAGCGGCTCGCGTAGGTTGCCGGTGAGGATCTCGACGATGGTGCCGACGAGTTCCCCGCCGGCTCCGGGTAGGCCGGCGGTCTCGCCCGCCACCCGGCCCGGAGACCGGCGCAGGGCGGTGCTGAGCCAGCCGGTCCAGTGCCCGCGGCCGGGCGTTCCGCCGGGGAGCCAGCCGTCGATCAGGCGCCGTTCCGACCGGCACCGGCGTTTGCCGTCCTCGTCGGCGAAGAGCTCCTCGGCCTCGTGGAGCGCCTGGACCGCCGCCAGCAGCTGACCCTGCGCGAGCCGGCGGCGGGCCTCCCCGTAGACCAGCCAGGGCTCCTCCGCCAGCAGCCAGGCCGGCAGCGCGTCGTCGAGGAGCTGGTCGGGGTGATCCGCGAGTTGCGGACCGACCCGGGCGAGCAGCTCGCGGACGGTAGCCCAGTCTCCCGCGCGGCCCAGCGCGCCGACCGCCTCGGCGTGCGCCCGGTCCGCGATGAGCAGGTGCGCGGCGCGACTGTGCCACTGCGCCGCCTGCGCCTCCCCGATATCCTCGGTCAGGGTGGCCGCCAGGTGGGTGCGCAGGACGCGGTGGTACCGGTAGCTGTCGCCGCCGTCGAGGGCGATCGGCAGCCCGTACCGGTGCGCCAGGTCGGCCAGCACCCGGTCGCTGCCCGAGCGCTCCAGCAGCCGATCGCACCGGCTGCCGGTGAGGACCTCGAAGACGCTGGTCCGCACGACGAAGTCCCGCTCCTCAGGGGTCAGTTCGGCCAGGAGCGTACGAGCCAGGTAGTCCCGCGCGATGGCCCACCGCCCGGACAGCGCCGCGACGGCCCGTTGCCGGGCGGCGAGCGGCCGGCCCCGGGTGGAGAGATGGAACATCGCGAGGCCGGCCGGCCACCCCTCGGTACGCCGGGTCAGCCGGGCCACGTCGTCGAGGGGGAGCGGTTCGGCGTACACGGTGGCGAGCAGGCGCTCGACCTCCCACGTCCGGAAGCTCAGCTGGTCGGCGCCGATGATGGCGGGCAGCGCGACGACCTCGTGGCGAAGCACGTTCAGGGCGGGCATCCGGCGACCGGACAGCACGACGTGCGTGCCCGCCGGACGGTGGGCCAGGAAGTGTTCGATCGCCGCCTCACCGTGCGCGTCCATCAGGCTGGCTGAGTCGTCCACAATGAGCAGCAGATTGCCGTCGCTCGTGTCGCTCGCCGCCCGGATCGCCTGGGTCAGGCGCTCCGCGGCCGGCGGCTCCGCGGGCCGGTCGGACCCGTCGGTCGACAGGCTGTGCCAGGCGACCGGGCCGGTGTGGGTCGCGGCGTACTGCCTGAGCAGCGTGGTCTTGCCGAACCCCGCCGGTGCGATGACCAGCGCCAACCCCGTCGGACGAGTGGCGTCCAGTTGGGCGAGGAGCCGCGGCCGCACCAGACCCCGGTTCTCGGGCCGCTCGTCCGAACTGTGACCGTCCATGGCCATACGCACGTACCTGGAATCGAGGTGGTTCGACGCTGCAGTCACCGATTGTGCATTCCCTTGGCCCGCCTTGCCTGGTGTCAATCGGCACATGGTGCCGAGAAGCCCCTCGCCACCGCAAGCTGTCACCGACGCAATTCCCACTGCGCAGGCAACGGTACCGCGCTGTGGCATTTCCGGGTCGTATAGTCCGGGCGGGCCCGCGGTCGGCGGGTTGCCGGGCGCGAGGTGGCGGACGGGGCACCATGGTGGATGACCAGCGGCGTGTGGCGATCGTGACCGGTGCGGCGCGGGGGATCGGGGCGGCGACCGCGCGCCGCCTGCACGCCGACGGGTTCGCCGTGGCGGTCCTCGACCTGGACGAGAGCGCCTGCTCGGACACCGTCGCAGCGATCACCGCGGGCGGCGGCCGGGCGCTTGCCGTCGGTGTCGACGTCGCGGACCCGGCCCAGGTGGACCGGGCCGTGCGGCGGGTCGCCGCAGATCTCGGCCCGCCCCTGGTGCTGGTCAACAACGCCGGGGTGACCCGCGACAACCTGCTGTTCAGGATGACCGACGATGACTGGGACACCGTCATGTCGGTGCATCTGCGTGGCGCCTTCGCGATGAGCCGGGCGGTCCAGGCCCACATGGTCCGACATCGATGGGGCCGAATTGTGAACATCTCGTCAACTTCGGCGCTGGGCAACCGCGGTCAGGCCAACTACGCGGCGGCCAAGGCCGGGGTGCAGGGCCTCACCCGGACGCTCGCGATCGAGCTCGGGCAGTTCGGCATCACGGTGAACGCGGTCGCACCCGGATTCATCGTCACCAACATGACCGCTGCCACCGCTGCCCGCCTCGGCGTTGATTTCGGGGAGTTCGCCCGGCAGCGCGCCGCCGAGGTGCCGGTCCGCCGGGCGGGCCAGCCGGAGGATGTCGCGCACACGATCTCGTTTCTGGTCAGCGACGGCGCATCGTTCGTCTCGGGTCAGGTCATCTACGTGGCGGGCGGTCCACGCGGCTGATCCGGCCGCTACGGCCCGACCTCGTACCACCGGGTCAGCGTCTCGGCGACGCAGCACGGCTCCGGCGAATCCCGCAGTTCGACGGTGACCTCGCTGCGGACCTGTACCCCACCCGGCACATCCGCCACTGCGAGCACCCGTACCCCGGCCCGGATGTCGGCACCGGCGCGCACCGGCGTTGGGAACCGCACCCGGTCCAGGCCGTAGTTCACCGCCAGGCCGGCGCCGTCCACCCGGTAGACCTGGCGGCTCAACACCGGCAGCAACGCCAGCAGGAGGTATCCGTGGGCGATCGGCGCACCGAACGGCCCGCGCCGGGCCCGTTCCGCGTCGACGTGGATCCATTGCCGGTCGCCGGTCGCATCGGCGAACGCGGTGATGCGGTCAGCGTCAATGCACAGCCAGTCGCTGTGACCCAGATGGTCCCCGGTGGCGGCGTCGATCGCGCGCGGCGAGCCGAAGACCCTCATCGGGCGAACTTACCGGGTGTGTCCGGCGGCGCGAGAGGCGTCGTGGCAATGAAATATTCGCCATCGGTCAAACCGCCGCTGACCAGGGCAGATCACTGAAAATTTCAACGGCAACCGTCGATCGTTGTCGCGTGCGCCACAGCCATGTCATGATGACGTTCAATTCGCACAGCTGAAAGCCAGGTCCACTCCTGGTCATCGATGCGTACGTCACCGGAGCGGCTCCTTTCGCCGCCCTGCCACCGGTGGCTACGCCGCGGAGCGAACCGACAGTTGTAGTCCGTCGAGATGTTTCGGCATCTCTTAAGCAACACGCTGCGAGGAGTGTCCCGCCCATGAGATTTAGCCTCCCGTCTGGAGCCCAACACACGCGATTGCGTCGCGGCATAGCCGCAGGCGCCGCGTTGGTGGTGGGTTCCGGTCTGTTCGTGTTCGCCGCCAGCCAAGCCCATGCCGCCACGGGCTGCTCCGTTGCCTACTCAGCCAACAGCTGGCCGGGTGGGTTCACCGCCAACCTCAACGTGACCAACACCGGCGACCCGATCTCCGACTGGACGTTGGAGATCGACTTCACAGCTGGCCAGAGGGTCACCCAGGCCTGGCAGTCTGACCTTGCGTCGCAGAGTGGCGGAACGGTCACCCTGCGCAAGACCTCGTGGCAGGGCACTCTCGGTACCGGCGCATCGGTCACCCCCGGGTTCAACGGTTCCTGGAGCGGGTCCAACCCGAACCCGACCACCTTCCGGCTGAACGGCGTCACCTGCAACGGCGGCACCACCGTCACCACGCCGCCGGGCAACGGCTCCACCCCGCCGGTGACCGTGACCACCCCGCCGGCTGAGAGCACCACCCCGCCGCCGGTGGAGACCACTGGCCCGCCGGTCCAGGGCGGCGGCGTACACGTGGCCAACCCCTACGCCGGGGCCCGCGGCTACGTGAACCCGGAGTGGGCCGCGAAGGTCCGCACCGTCGCCGGCGGTGAGCGCATCGCCAACCAGCCGACCGCCGTCTGGATGGACCGCACCGCGGCCATCGCCGGCTCGGCGAACAGCAGCTCCAACGGCAGCATGGGCCTGCGTGATCACCTGGACGAGGCCCTGGAACAGGGCGCCGGCTACATCCAGGTCGTTATCTACAACCTGCCCGGCCGGGACTGCGCCGCGCTGGCCTCCAACGGCGAGCTGCCAGGGACCCTGGCGGGCTTGGAGACCTACAAGACCCAGTACATCAACGCGATCGCGGCGATCCAGAGGGATGTGAAGTACCGCAACCTTCGGATCATCAACATCATCGAGATCGACTCGCTTCCGAACCTGATCACGAACTTGAACGACCCGGAATGCGCGGAGATGGACCGGCTCGGCATCTACGAGCAGGGCGTCTCATACGCCCTGGGCACGCTCACCTCGCCGTACAACAACATCTACAAGTACATCGACGCGGCGCACCACGGCTGGATCGGCTGGGACACCAACTTCGGCCCGGCGGCGCAGCTCTTCGCCGAGGTCGCCCGCGCGGCGAGCGGTGGCATCGGCACCGTTGACGGTTTCATCACCAACACGGCGAACTACTCCGCGCTGGTTGAGCCGTTCTTGAACAACCCGCCGAACGGCCAGCGGGTCCAGATGTCCGACTGGGTCGACTGGAACCCGTACGTCGATGAGCTGACGTTCGCCCAGGCGTTCCGGACCCGGCTGATCTCCTTGGGCTTCTCGAGCGACATCGGCATGCTGATCGACACGTCCCGCAACGGCTGGGGTGGCCCGGACCGGCCCACCGCCGCGAGCACGTCGACCGACCTGAACACCTTCGTCGAGGAGTCCCGGATCGACCGCCGTATCCACGCCGGTAACTGGTGCAACCAGGCCGGTGCCGGGCTCGGCGAGCGTCCGCGGGCCAACCCTGCGCCGGGCATCGACGCATACGTCTGGGTGAAGCCTCCGGGTGAGTCCGACGGCTCCGCCACGCTGATCCAGAACAACGAGGGCAAGGGCTTCGACCGGATGTGTGACCCGACCTTCGTCCAAGGTACCGAGCGCAACGGTTTCAGTCCGACCGGCGCCCTGGCCGGCGCACCGATCTCCGGCGCGTTCTTCCCGGCGCAGCTCGCCGAGCTGATGCGCAACGCCTACCCGGTGCTGTAACCGCACCACCAAGCACCTGCACCACCGACCACCGCACCAGACGTGGGGCCCGGTCCGACCGATTTCCGGTCGTGCCGGGCCCCATGCCTTTGCCGTCCGCTCAGGCGAACAATCCCGCCCTGCCGCGTTTGACCCCCCGCTGTGCAGGTAGCTACAGGGGAGGCACCAAGAGCGGAGGGAGTCCGATGAGAGCTGTCACCTGGCACGGCAAGCGTGACGTCCGAGTGGACACGGTCCCGGATCCGGCCATCCAGGAGCCGACCGACGTCATCGTCAAGATCACATCCTCCGGGATCTGCGGTTCGGATCTGCACCTCTACGAGGTGCTAGGCCCGTTCCTGGACACCGGCGACATCCTCGGTCACGAGCCGATGGGCGTGATCGCCGAGGTAGGCCCCGCGGTCACCAACTTCCGGGTCGGCGACCGCGTGGTGATCCCGTTCAACGTCTCCTGCAACACCTGCTTCATGTGCAACCAGGGGCTGCAGTCGCAGTGCGAGACCTCGCAAGTCCGCGAGCAGGGCACCGGTGCGGCGCTCTTCGGCTACACCAAGTTGTACGGTCAGGTGCCCGGTGGGCAGGCCGAGTACCTCCGGGTGCCGTTCGGCAACACCCTGCCGATCAAGGTGCCGGACGGGCCGCCGGACGACCGGTTCGTGTACCTCTCCGACGTGCTGCCGACGGCGTGGCAGGCGGTGGAGTACGCGGCGATCCCGGCCGGCGGCACCGTCGCGGTCCTCGGCCTGGGCCCGATCGGGGACATGTCGACCCGGATCGCGATGCATCGCGGCGCGGGCCGGGTGATCGGCGTCGACCTGGTCCCCGAGCGGCTGGCCCGGGCGCGGGCCAACGGGGTCGAGGTGGTCGATCTGAACGAGCACGAAGATGACCTGGGCGACGTGATCCGGGAGATGACCGGCGGGCGTGGCCCGGACTCGGTCATCGACGCGGTCGGCATGGAGGCGCACGGCTCGCCCGCGGGGAAGACGGCCCAGCACCTGGCCGGCCTGCTCCCGGACGCGGTGGCGGCGAAGATGATGCAGAAGGCGGGCGTGGACCGGCTCGTCGCGCTGCACAGCGCGATCGACGTGGTCCGGCGCGGCGGCACGGTGTCGCTGTCCGGGGTGTACGGCGGGATGGCCGACCCGATGCCGATGCTCACCATGTTCGACAAGCAGATCCAACTGCGGATGGGCCAGGCCAACGTATGGCGCTGGGTCAACGACATCCTGCCGCTGCTGACCGACGCCGACCCGCTCGGCGTCGACGGTTTCGCCACCCATCACGTGCCGCTCGACGAGGCGCCGGATGCGTACGAGATGTTCCAGAAGAAGCAGGACGGCGCCGTGAAGATCCTTCTGAAGCCGTGAAATGGGTGAGGACATGACCAGGACCCGAAAGGCACTGGGAGTACTCGGTGCGGCCGCCGCCGTGCTGACCGCGCAACGCCTCTATGCGGCGAACCGCCCTGGCTCGACCGCGTCGTTCTGGCCGGCGCAGGGCATGCCGTCGATCGGCAGCTCCACGACCGACAGCGAGCCGCGCTGGCACTCCGTCACCATCAACGCCGAGCCCGAGGCGGTGGCGCCCGGCGGCAAACTGCCCGAGCCGTTGGCCACCCTCGGTGAGGCTATCGAGGTGCGGATCCTGCCGGCGCCGGGCGGTCGGGGCACGGAACTCCACGTCCGGCTGCGCGACGGTGAGCCCTCCGGCCTTGCCGGCGTCAAAGCGCGGGCCACCGGCGACGATCCGCGCCGGGACCTTCGCGCGGCGCTGCGCAACACCCGGCAGCTCGTGGAGACCGGCGAGATCCTGGGCGCCAGCCAGCCGTCCACCACGAAGCGCACCATGACCAACCGGGTCCTCGAGTACGCGACGACGCACGGCCGCGAGGAGGGGTTGCTGTGAGCGCGAGGAGTGAGGGTAGCGAGCCCCGCAGTCGCGAACGAAGGGATGCGCTGTGAGCGCGAGGAGTGAGCGTAGCGAGCCCCGCAGTCGCGAACGAAGGGACAAGCCATGAAGGCGCTCTGTTGGGAAGGCGTCAACAAACTGGTGGTGAACCAGGTGCCCGACCCGCAGCTGGTCAACGCCCAGGACGTGATCGTCAAGGTGACCCGGACCGTGACCTGCGGCTCCGACCTGCACCTGGTGGGCGGGTACATCCCGTTCATGCGCCAGGGTGACGTGCTCGGTCACGAGTTTCTCGGCGAGGTGGTCGAGGTGGGCTCCGAGGTCCGCAAGCACGCCGTCGGCGACCGGGTGGTGGTGTGCTCGTTCGTCTCCTGTGGCCGGTGCTGGTTCTGTTCTCAGGGGCTCTATTCGGCCTGCGACAACGGCAACACCAATCCGGCGATCACCGAGACGATGTGGGGGCAAGCCCCGGGGGGCGTCTTCGGGTACTCCCACGCGATGGGCGGCTTCGCCGGTAGCCACGCGGAGTACATCCGGGTGCCGTACGCCGACGTCGGCGCCTTCAAGGTCCCGGACGGCGTAAGTGACGAACGGGCGCTGTTCGCCTCGGACTCGGCGCCGACCGGGTGGATGGGTGCCGACATGGGCAACGTGGCGCCCGGCGACGTGGTGGCGGTCTGGGGTGCCGGCGCGGTCGGCCAGATGGCGGCGCGCGCCGCGATGCTGCTCGGCGCGGAGCGGGTCATCGTGATCGATCGGTACGACTACCGGCTGCAGATGACCGAGCAGCACATCGGTGCGGAGACCATCAACTACGAGCAGACCGAGGTCGAAGGGGAACTGCGCGAGCGCACCGGTGGTCGTGGCCCCGACGTGTGCATCGAAGCCGTGGGCATGGAGGCGCACAGCGCCGGGCCGCAGTACCTGTACGACCAGGCGAAGCAGCAGCTCCGCCTGCAGACCGACCGGCCGACGGCGGTGCGCCAGGCGATTCACGCCTGCCGCAAGGGCGGCACGGTGTCGGTGCTCGGCGTCTTCTCCGGCGCGGTGGACAAGTTCCCGCTGGGCGCGTTGATGAACAAGGGTCTGACGCTGCGCGCCGCACAGCAGCACGGGCAGCGCTACATCCCGATGCTGCTGGACCGGATGGAGCGCGGCGAACTCATCACCGAGCATCTGGCGACCCACACGATGCCGCTCGACCAGGGCGCCCGGGGGTACCAGATGTTCAAGGACAAGGTCGACAACTGCGTCCGCGCGGTGTTCACGCCTGCGGCCTGAGCAGCGCGGTCAGACACGGCGTGAGGCCGCGACCGGAATAGCGGTTTCAGAGGCAGACGCTCGGCTGGGGTTGCCCAGCCGAGCGTTTCGCGTGGGTGGCTGGCTGACCCCGACCCACTGAATGGCCCGGCTCGCCGCCGATCCCGGTACCACCCGGGAGCGGTTCACCCCGCAGTGCGGCGGTGGACTCTGAACTTCACCATTGATGAACCGCTTCGGTCGATGCCCGAATGGCAGCTTCCTTTGTGCCCCTTCATGCCGAATCACAGGGACATTGGGGCTCTACCCGTATTTAGGATGACCTACCCGGTACCGTCCCGTGTGTCTCGGCCTGGGCGGTCGAGCACCGCAAGCGTGTAGTCCGAAGGCGAATTGATCGCAGCTTCGCGATTGATCGAATACGAATACGAGAGGATGCCATGCGACCACGAATCAAGAGGCCCCTGCGCCTGGCCGCGCAGGCGCTCGTCATGCTGGTAGCTGCCAGCGCCAGCGCACTGGCCGTTTCTACCCCGGCGCAGGCCGCGACAACGTTCTTCGCCGGCCACACCTCCTACTGGCGGTACCAGTCCACTCAGCAATTGGTGTTCGGGATCGGCACGAACGAGGTTGAGATGGAAGGGTGGGGTACCGACATCAACGGCACCCGCACCCTGTTCGGAACCATTACCGTTGCGGAGGGCGTATGTGCTGCCGTCGTTACGCCAACAGGCAGCATGGGTGGCGGCTCAGTAACCATCGGTAGCGCATGCTCGGGCACCTCACGCACATTTGCGTTCCCGGTAAGCGCGGGGCAGATGAACATTGGTATCCAGGCTGCCCCGATCCGGGGTGGTTGGTTCGATCGCAATGCCGTGGTCCTGCCGGTATCCACCCCCAACCTCCGCCGAGCCGGCGTCAGCGTTGATCAAAGCGAAACCGCCAGCGAGAAAACGTTCAATATCTCCATGCGCGGCATGTCGTTGCGCGGTGAGATCAGCAGCGGAGCCATAGCCATCTGGGTGTACCACAACGCCCCGACCGGGTGCGCCAGGGGCGATATCACGAACGTGTTCAAGGAGCTGCAGGCCAGGGCGGAGGTGTGCGACGGGCGAGTCACGTCAAGCATAGTTAGGGACAATTTGTCCGGTATTGTAGTCTACGCGTCGTACATTCCCGCGGTGCTCCCGGCCACGACGGTCATGCTCCAAGTCTGAGCGCGGCACCGGTCAAGCCGGTGAGCGTGGGCTCCTCGATCTGCGTAGTGGGCAATGGAGCCGGCTGCGCATGACGAGGAGCCTGCTGCTGCCACAGCCGATGCGCAACGCGGAACTTCCCCTCGGCGTTCAGCCGAAACAGCACACGGTCCTCGCAACTCCCAGAACTCCTGAGCGTTGCGAGGACCGCTGGACCCCGAGACTCTGCAGCGGGGTCTCACCCTGTGTTGGCGACGTCAGCGCACCAGACCGTTGATGTACCGCTCGATGTTGCTGTAGCCGTCCGGCGCGATCCGACTCCCGTCCGCGGCACTGGCCGGGTTCAGGCCCTGCGCGGTCTCCCAGGCGTCCGGCATGCCGTCGCGGTCGGTGTCCCTCGGCGCGGCGCCGCCCGGCAGGGGCTCCCAGCCGCCGACCGTTGCCGGGTCGCTGATCAGCTTGCCGGTGCTCCTGGTGAGGTCGTTGATCACCCGGGTGTCGACGGCGTCCCGGCGCAGCGACGCGCCAGCGTGCGCGACGATCGCGGCGTGGGCACTCGCGGCCGGTGCGACCGGCACGGCCGGGAAGGCGTACGGCCTCGGGGCGATGGTCACGGTGCCGAGCTGAGCTCGGACGGTCGGGACTCCGTCGAGCTGAGTGTTGCGGTTGGAGTCGATGACGTTGCCGGTCTCGTAGATGTGGAAGTTCGTGTTGCCGCGCGTGAACGGGCTGCCGCCGCCGGTGGAGAGGCCCTTCACGAAGTAGTTGCCCAGCACGTTGGCCTCGCTGAGTCCAGCCGAGTCGCCCAGGATGAACGCGTCCGAGCCCCAGTTGTAGACCACGTTGTTCACGAACTGCATCTTGCCCTTGACCTTGGGGTTGCGGGTCTTGTTGTGCGCGTACAGGGTCTGGTAGACCGTCACGCCGTCGCTCTGGATCAGGCCACCGCACGAGTGCCCCTCGAGGCCCTCGGAGATGATCGAGTTCTGCACGGTGATGCCGGTGCTCGCGTTGATCGAGAAGTTCTCGTCCCGGCCCCAGGACACCGACAGGTGGTCGAAGATCTGGTTGTGACCGTCGTACATCGTGATGGCGTCCTTCTTCGCGCCCTCCAGCCCGTGGCGGAACCGCAGGTAGCGCACGATGACGTTGGTGGAACCGGAGAAGGAGACCTGGGCACCTCGGACGGTGACCCCCATGCCGGGCGCCGTCTGCCCGGCGATGGTGATGTTGCTCTTGACGCTGAGCGCCGTCTTCAGGGTGATGTAGCCGGCCACGTCGAAGACCACGATCCGCGGACCCTGGCTCACGGCGTCGCGCAGGGACCCGGCGCCGGCATCGTTCAGGTTGGTCACGTGGTACACGGGTCCACCGCGTCCACCGGTGGCCATGGCGCCGAAGCCGACCGCACCGGGGAAGGCGGCCAGGGCCGCCATCGTCCTCGCCGGCAGCGGCTTGACCGCGGCGTCAGCCACCCACGGAACCAGGGCCATTGAGGCGGCGACGGCCATCACGGCGAGCGGCGCACGAAGTCGTTTCATCATGTCCGGTCCTTCCCGCGGCTGGCGGTGCCACAGGGCTCAGGCGGATCGGGGAACTCCCTGATCGGCAAAGACGAAGCATCGGTCCGGACCGATGCACGGCGAAACGTATCAATGTCTTATCGACCCGTCAATGCTCGTGAACTGGTCTTGCTTCCCGGTTAAGCGCCGCTGAGTAGTCCTTAAGGCGCCATCAACCGATGGACGTACGCCAATCTCGAATCAGTGGTCGGCGACCCGGCCGGCCGCCACCTCGAGGTGCCGGTTGGTCTCGACCGCGGCCAGCATCCGCCGGTCGTGGGTCACCAGCAGCAGCGTTCCCGGATAGGTGGCAAGCGCCGACTCCAACTGTTCGATCGCCGGCAGATCCAGGTGGTTCGTCGGCTCGTCCAGGACCAGGAGGTTCACCCCGCGCGCCTGCAGCAACGCCAGGGCCGCCCGGGTCCGTTCACCGGGGGAGAGGCTGGAGGCGGGGCGCCGCACGTGGTCCGCGCGCAGGCCGTACTTGGCCAGCAGGGTCCGCACCTCCCCCGGCACCAGGTCCGGCACGGCGGCGCCGAACGACTCCACGATCGGGTGCTCGCCCAGGAAGAGCGCGCGCGCCTGGTCGATCTCGCCGACCACCACCCCGGGCCCGAGCGAGGCGTGCCCGGAGTCCAGGGGCAGCCGGCCGAGCAGCGCGCCGAGCAGCGTGGACTTGCCGGAGCCGTTGGCGCCGGTGATCGCCACCCGGTCCGCCCAGTCGATCTGCAGGCTCACCGGCCCGAGGACGAACGTTCCCCGCCGTACCACCGCGCCCCGCAACGCCGCGACCACCGCACCGGCCCGCGGCGCCGCGGCGATCTCCATCCGCAGGTCCCACTCCTTGCGCGGCTCCTCAACCTCCTCCAGCCGCTCGATCCGTCGATCGGTCTGGCTGGCCTTGGCGGCCTGCTTCTCCGTCGCCTCCGCGCGGAAATTGCGCCCGAGCTTGTCGTTGTCCGGCGCCTTGCGGCGGGCGTTCTTCACGCCCTTCTCCATCCACGCGCGCTGGGTGCGGGCCCGCGCTTCCAGCGCACCGCGCGTGTCGGCGTACTCCTCATACTTCTCGCGCGCGTGGCGGCGCGCGACCTCACGCTCCTCCAGATAGGCCGCGTAGCCACCGCCATAGAGCCGCACCTGCTGCTGGGCCAGGTCCAGTTCCAGCACCCGGGTCACCGTGCGGGCCAGAAACTCACGATCATGACTGACCAGCACCGCGCCGGCGCGCAGGCCGCCGACGAAGTCCTCGAGGCGCCGCAGACCGTCCAGGTCCAGGTCGTTGGTCGGTTCGTCCAGCAGGAAGATGTCGTACCGGCTGAGCAGCAGCGACGCCATCCCGGCCCGGGCCGCCTGCCCGCCGGAGAGCCCGGCCATCGGGCGATCGAGGTCGACCGCCAGCCCAAGATCGGCCGCCACCTGCTCGGCGCGCTCGTCGAGATCCGCCCCGCCGAGGGTCAGCCAGCGCTCCAGCGCCGTGGCGTACGCGTCGTCCACCTCGGTGGAGCCGCCGGTGCCCGCCGCCAAGGCCTCCGTCGCCGCGTCGAGGTCGCGGGCGGCGGCGGCGACGCCGGTACGCCGGGCGAAGAACGCGCGGATCGTCTCGTCCGGCCGGCGCTCCGGCTCCTGCGGCAGGTGCCCGACCGTCGCCGCCGGCGGACTCACCTGGATCGAGCCCTGCTCCGCCGGCTGGAGCCCGGCAAGGATGCGGAGCAGCGTCGACTTGCCTGCGCCATTCGCCCCGACGAGTCCGACGACATCGCCCGGGGCCACCACGAGCTCCAACCCGGAGAACAACAGCCGGTCGCCGTGCCCGGCGGCCAGGTCCTTGACGATCAATGTCGCGCTCATCAGGATGCACATGCTATCCGCTGCCGGCGGCGTGCCCGGCGGGCGTGGCCGGCGGCCGACGGGGCAGCTGGCCGGCCTGGGTGGCAGACTGATCGCGTGCTGCCCCCCGACACTCACGTGCACAGCGAGTGGTCCTGGGACGCGGTCGACGGCTCGATGGAGCGCACCTGTGCCGAGGCGGTGAGGGTCGGCCTGCCGGCGATCGCGTTCACCGAGCACACCGACTTCACCAGCTGGCTCGTCGACCCGACCGCCGTTGGCGCCCTGCCGGCGCACCTGCGCGGCATGGTCGGTCCGGACGGCCTGCTGCGCCATCCCCCGCTCGACGTCAACGGGTACCTGGAATCGCTGCAACGCTGCCGGGACCGGTTCCCCGAACTCCGGATCTTCTCCGGGCTCGAGGTGGGTGAGGCGCACTGGTGCGCCGAGCCGGTGCGTGCGCTGCTCGCGTCCGAGCCGTTCGAGCGGGTGCTGGGCTCGCTGCATTCCCTGCGGCTGGACGGGGAGTACCGGCTCATCGACAATCTCCGGCCCCGGCCCGGATCGGCGTGGATCCTGCGGGAGTACCTCGCGGAGCTGCTCCGGATGGTCGAGTCCTCGGATGCGTTTCTCGTGCTGGCCCACATCGACTACCCACTGCGCCGATGGGGGCCGACGGAAGGCGCGTACCGGCCGGCGGCATTCGAGGAGCAGTACCGGGCGGTGCTGCGCGCGCTGGCCCAGGGCGGCCGGGTGTTGGAGGTGAACACCCGGGTGCCGCTGCATCCCGAGGTGGTGCGCTGGTGGCACGAGGTCGGGGGTACAGCGGTGGCGTTCGGCAGCGACGCTCACGTCCCGTGGGCGGTCGGGTCCGGGTTCCAGGAGGCGGCCGCGATGGTGGAGGCGCACGGGTTCCGGGCCGGCCGACACCCGTACGACTTCTGGGTCCGGGGTTAGCCGCGGCTACTGCAGGTAGCCTTCGACCTCGTCCACCGGTCGTGCCTCGACCGACGCCGGATCTGCGCCCTGGCCGCGGGCGGCGCGTCGACGGCGCAACAGGTCCCAGCACTGGTCCAGCGCCTCCTCCAGCTTGCGCAGCTTGGCGTGCTCCTCGTCGGCGGAGATCTCACCAGCCGACAGTTGCCCGCGCAGTCGGTGCTCCTCTTCGACCAGTTCGGAGATCCGGCCCAGCACGTTTTCGTCGCTCATGGGAGGAGCTTCGCATGCCGCCGGCGGGCCCCCCGCGCTGAGGTCACCGGAACGCGGCGTAGCCGGTACCGGTGCCGACCGTGTCGACCGTCCCGATCGTCGCGTGAATGGTCTCGTTGAGCAGCAGGGTCGATTCGGCGGTGCTGTGCGGCGACGGTGTCGACGGTGAGGCCGTCCACGCCATAGGTGCCACGCTGTGACTGTTGCCGGCCGAGGCGACGACGGCGTCGGCGACGGTACATCTCACTGCGCGGAAAAAAAGTCGGATCTTTATAGCTGCCGATATTCGGCGCGCGGAACGGCGGGGGGATCATGCCGTGTCAATATGGACGAAGTAAAACGAAGGTCTCCTATCATTCGTTGACATCGATTGTCGGCGCCGCTACATTCCAACCGATCCGCCAACCGCAACGGCCCCGTCGCCATGTGGCCAGTCTGCTGTTCGCTCGGTCGATTATCCGCTAATCGTCGTAGTTCTCCCTGAAGGGTCCGCCATGGCTGTTCGCCGCAAGCCCATGTTCAAGCTGCTTGGAATCGTCTTTTCGGTTGGATTGTTCGGCCTGGGGGCGGTAGCGCTTCCAATGACCGGCGCCAATGCAACAACCGCTACGACCCCCGTGTGCAACCTCTTGACCGCTACCATCGTCGGCACGGCCGGGGACGACAGAATCCTTGGTACGCCGGGTCCGGACGTCATTGCGACCCTGGCCGGTGACGACTTTGTGATCGGGCTCGGCGGCAACGACACCATCTGCCTCGGCCCCGGTGCGGACGTCGTGGGCGCGGGCGAGGGCAACGACTGGGTGGACGGCGAAGAGGGTCGCGACACCGTGCACGGCGAGGCGGGCGACGACACCCTGATCGGCAGCCAGGGGATCGACACCGTTGCCGGCGGACCGGGCGACGACACCGTGCGTGGCGGCGACGGCGCGGACGACCTCGCTGGCGGCGAAGGCGCCGACACGATCAACGGTGGACCGGACGGCGACTCGATCCAGGGCGGCCCCGGTGCCGACACCATCAACGGCGGAGTCGGGCCGGACGTCATCTCCGGTGGCGCTGACGCGGACACGATCAGCGGCGACGAGGGTGCCGACACGATCGCGGGCGATGCGGGTAACGACACCATCAACGGCGACGAAGGTGCGGACAACATTTCCGGCGAAGCCGACAATGACACCATCAATGGCGGCATCGGCCCGGACACCATTTCGGGTGGCCCCGGTAACGACACCATCAACGGCGATGAGGGCGTGGACAACCTCTCCGGCGACGCCGGTAATGACACCGTGAACGGTAACGAGGGCGCAGACACCATCTCCGGCGGTGCCGGCAACGACACGGTCAATGGCGGCGAGGGCGCCGACAACGTTTCCGGCGATGCCGGCGATGACTCGGTCAACGGTGAGGAAGGCGCTGACACGCTCAACGGCGGCCCCGGCACCGACAAGGTTTCCGGCGGCAATGGTCCGGACAATGTCGAGGGTGGCCTGGGCGATGACACGCTGACCGGCGAGAACGGCCCCGACACGCTGAAGGACAATGGCGGCGCGGCTGACTCCGGTGACGGTGGCAACGGCCCGGACAACTGCTCCAGCTCGATCGAAAAGCGCCTCAACTGCGAGACGATCGCCTGATCGGAGTTTTTCCTCCGGGCTTGGCGCCGGCTGACGAAAATTGTTGAGCATGGCGGCAACGCGGTAAATAGTGCCGCTCGGGTACCCCAGGTGCCCGGGCGGCACTTCCGCGTCGGTGCCGGCCTATCGGTGCGGCGGCGCCACCAGGGAGGGCAGGTCGCTCGACTCGTACGCGAACACGAGCGACAGCAGTTCACCAAGTGGCCCGGTGCCGGCGACCAGCGCCTCGGTCACTTCGTAGCTGAGTGGCAGCCGGGGGGCGAGTTCCGCCGCCGGCTCGCCCAGCAACTCCGCGGCGGCCGAGATGAGCCCCACGGTGTAGGCAGGCTCCGGCGGTACACCGAGCCGCTCCGCGAGGTTCTGGCACATCCGGGCGCGCCGCACCGCCGGGGACAGTCCGGTCTCGTCGCCGTGGTGCAGGTCGCTGACGAGCATCAGCGCCGCCCAGTCCCGGAGGCGTTCGATGCCGAGCAGCATCACGGCCTCGTGCACTGACGACACCTGGACGGGCAGACCCAGGGCGTCCGCGTTGGCCGCGGCGAGCAGCCGCATACTCAGCGCGGGATCGCCGGTGACCAGCGCGATGACCTGCGGCAGCGGGGCGCTCGGGCTGACCAGGAGGGTGAGCAGTTCGACGCGGCGCACCCGCGATGGCGCGAGCGCGAGCGCGGAGACCACCTGGGGGTGGCCCAGCACATACCCCTGGAAATAGTCGAAGCCCAGCTCGCGCGCCACGCGCAGGTGCTCGTCGGTCTCCAGCCGCTCGGCGACGAGCCTGACATGTGGGTACTGGCGGCAGGCCGCGACCGTGGCGGCGACCTCGGTCGGGTCGGCATCCAGGGTGTCGATCTTGACGTAGGTCGCGAGCCGGAGCAGCCGCTCATGCCCCAGGCCGAAGACGAAGTCGTCCAGGGCGATCTCGTACCCCTGTCTGACCAGGGCGGCGACGCCGGAGATGACCTCGTCGTCCACGTCGACGGTTTCCAACACCTCCAGGATCACCTGGTCCGCGTCGAACGGCAGCGGCAGCTCGCCGACCAGGAACTCACGGGTGAGGTTGATGAAGCAGCGCCGGTCGCCAACCAGCGGCGCGATGCCGATCTCGGTGAACGCCGTGATCAGCACCTGGCTGGTGGCGTACGCGCCCCGCTCGGCTGCCTCCACCGCGTCGGCGTCGCCGCGGAACAACAGCTCGTAGCCCATGAGCTGACCCGCCCGGTCGTACACCGGTTGGCGCCCGACATGGACCGCGCCGGAGGCGCTCGAGATCGAGCTGGGGGACACCCGCATGGCCGGCCTATCGGCGGGAACGCCCCCGGGATGAGGACTCTGGTGCCGGCAATCGTCGGTTCTCCCCGCCCACCGGAGGCCGCCCTGGCGTCGCGCCGGCACGCAGGGAAGACTGAACGGGTCGTTGCCCGTGCGGCGACGGGAACGGAGGACCCAGTGAGCCGTCCAGTGCTGCTGACCGTCGACGACGACCCGGCCGTGTCCCGAGCCGTCGCCCGGGATCTGCGGCGCCGTTACGGCGAGCAGTACCAGATCGTGCGGGCGTCCTCCGGCGGCGAGGCGCTCGACGCGCTGCGCGAGCTCAAGCTGCGCGGCGGTCGGGTGGCGGCGATGCTCGCCGACTACCGGATGCCCGAGATGAGCGGCATCGAGTTCCTGGAGCAGGCGATGGACCTGTTCCCGAAGGCGCGACGGGCGCTGCTCACGGCGTACGCGGACACCGATGCGGCAATTCAGGCCATCAACGTCGTGGACGTGGACCACTATCTGCTCAAACCGTGGGATCCGCCGGAGGAGAAGCTCTACCCGGTGGTTGACGAGCTGCTGGAAACCTGGCGGGCGGCGGGGGACCGGGAGGTGGCTGACATGAAGGTCGTCGGGCACCGGTGGAGTGCGCCCTCCTACGAGATCCGCGACTTCTTCGCGCGCAACCTCGTGCCGTACCGGTGGTATTCGGCGGACGAGCC
The DNA here is from genome assembly GCA_035296325.1 of Micromonosporaceae bacterium. Lineage (GTDB taxonomy): Bacteria > Actinomycetota > Actinomycetes > Mycobacteriales > Micromonosporaceae > DATHBD01. Next base: position 90,624 of record DATHBD010000067.1, read on the forward strand.
GGATGGCCGCCGCCTGCTGGAGGCCGCCGGCGTCGGGCCGGCGTCGATCCCGCTCGTGGTGACCCCGAGTGGGCGCGCCCTGGCACTGCCGAGCACGACGGACCTGGCATCCGCGGCCGGCCTGTCCACGGCGGCCGGGCGGGACTTCTACGACGTGATCATCATCGGCGGCGGCCCGGCCGGTCTTGGCGCCGCGGTGTACGCCGCCTCGGAGGGCCTCCGGACCGTGCTCGTCGAGCGCCGCGCGACGGGTGGGCAGGCCGGTCAGAGTTCCCGGATCGAGAACTACCTCGGATTTCCGGACGGGGTGTCGGGTGCCCAGCTGACCGAGCGGGCGCGCCGGCAGGCAAGCAAGTTCGGCGCGGAGGTGCTCACCGCGCGGGACGTGGTCGGTCTGCAGAGCAGTGGCTCCGGCCAGCTCGTGCGCTTTGCCGACGGTCAGGAACTCGCCGGCCACGCCGTCATCATGGCGACCGGCGTCGCGTACCGGCCGCTGGACGTACCAGGCATCGCCGACCTGGTCGGCTGCGGCGTCTACTACGGCTCCGCTTCGACGGAGGCGGTGGCGTGCGAGGGGACTGACGTCTTCATCGTCGGCGGCGCCAACTCCGCCGGCCAGGCGGCGGTGTTCTTCGCCCGGTTCGCCCGGAGCGTGACGATCGTCGTGCGCGGGGATTCGCTGGAAAACTCCATGTCGTACTACCTGATCCAGCAACTCGCCGCGATCGGCAACGTCCGGGTCCTGGCGCAGACCGAGGTGGTCGCGGTGCATGGCGACGGCCACCTGGATGCGCTGACGCTGCGCGACAACAAGGCCGGCACACAGCAGGAGGTGTCGGCCGAGTACCTCTTCATCTTCATCGGCGCGGAACCGCGCACAGATTGGCTCGGCGAGGCGCTCGACCGCGACGAGCGGGGCTTTCTGCGCACCGGGCCGGATCTGCTCACCGCCGGGCAGCGACCGGTCGGCTGGGATCGCGACCGTGATCCGTTCTATCTGGAGTGCAGCGTGCCCGGCATCTTCGCCGCTGGCGACGTGCGGGCCAACTCGGTGAAGCGGGTGGCGTCAGCCGTCGGTGAAGGCGCGATGGCGGTGACCCTGGTGCACCGTTACCTGGAGGCCCAGTGAGTGCGAGGAGTGAGCTTGCGAGCCCCGGAGCACGAACCCAGGAGGCCGTGAGTGCGAGGAGTGAGCTTGCGAGCCCCGGAGCACGAACCCAGGAGGCCTAGTGAGTGCGACGGAACCTGTGCGGCTTTCCCCGGCGGAGCTGAAGACGCTCTTCCTCTTCGAGTCCCTCGATGACGGGCAGCTCCGCTGGCTCGCCGACCACGGCGACGTGCGGGCCTTCCCGGCCGGGACGGTGGTCCTCGAGGAGGGCGAGCCGGCCGAGTATCTGACGCTGCTGCTCTCCGGCACGATCGCGTGGTCCCGCAAGGTCCAGGACCACGAAGTCGAGACCAGCCGGACGGATCAGCGCGGTGTGTACGCCGGCGCGATGCAGGCGTACATCCGCGGGCCGCAGGCGCAGCATCAGTACACCGGCACGCTGCGGGCGATCTCCGACATCGAGCTGCTGTTCCTGCCGGCCGACGATTTCGGTTCGGAGATGCGGCGGTGGTTCCCGATGGCGATCCACCTGCTGGAGGGATTGTTCTTCGGGATGCGGAACACCCAGACGATCATCGGTCAGCGCGAGCACCTCCTGGCACTGGGTTCGCTGTCGGCCGGACTCATGCACGAGCTCAACAACCCGGCGGCGGCCACGGCACGGGCCGCTTCCGCGCTTCGGGAGCGGGTCGCCGGCATGCGGCACAAGTTGACGCTGCTTGCCGAGGGCGAGATCAATCCGGTGCACCTGCGGCACCTGCTCGCGCTGCAGGAGGCGATCCTGGAGAAGGCCGCCAAGGCGCCGAAGCTCACCGCACTTGAGGTGGCCGACCGCGAGGACGAGGTCGGCGACTGGCTCGACGCCCACCAGGTCACCGACGGGTGGAACATTGCTCCGATCTTCGTGGCCGGCGGTGTGGACACGGGCTGCCTGGACGACATCGCGGGCACCATCGAGCCGGACCTGCTCGACCAGTCGCTGCGCTGGCTCGCCTACACCCTGGAGACCGATCAGCTGACCAGCGACATCGAGGAGGCGAGCGCCCGGATCACCTCCCTGGTCGGGGCGGTCAAGCAGTACTCCCAGATCGATCGGGCCACGCACCAGTGGATCGATGTCCACGATGGGCTCGACAGCACCATGGTGATGCTGGCGCACAAGGTTCCAGCCGGCATCACGGTGGTCAAGGCGTACGACCGGACGTTGCCCGCGATTCCCGCCCACCCGGCCGAGCTGAACCAGGTGTGGACCAACCTGATCGACAACGCGGTGCAGGCGATGGGGGAGAGCGGCACCCTGACCCTCCGGACCGCATCGGACCATGAAGGAATCCTCGTGGAGATCGGAGACACCGGGCCGGGTGTACCGGAGGCGTTGCAACGACGGGTCTTCGAGCCCTTCTTCACCACCAAGCCGGTCGGCCAGGGCACCGGACTCGGCTTGGACATCTCGTACCGCATCGTGGTCAACCGGCACGGTGGCGACCTGAGCCTGACGTCGGTGCCGGGGGACACCCGGTTCCAGATCCGGTTGCCGCTGCGCGAGCCGGCCTCGAACTGAGCCGCCGACCCGAGGACTGACATCGTGGAACTGACGGCGGCCGACGCCCTGGCACTGCGGATGACCAGCCTGCTGCTGCGCGGCGGCCCGGGCGGTGCCGAAACTTCGCGCCCGACCGACGTGGCCGGCGTCGTCACCTGGTTCGGCGCCATGCAGGCGCAGGACGCCGCCAGCGCGATGTGGTCGCTCGGCGCGCGGCTGCCCGGGTTCACCGCGGCCGACGTGCACGACGCCCTGGAACGCCGGGAGGCGGTGCGCACGTGGCCGATGCGCGGCACGGTGCACCTCGTGCCTCTGCGCGACGCGCGCTGGATGCTCGAGGTCATGGGCGTCCGCGCCCTCGCCGGGTCGGCGGCGCGGCGGGCCACCCTCGGGTTGAGCGAGGAGGCCGCCGACCGCGCTGTCGACGTGCTGGGTGCCGCGCTGGCGGGTGGCGGCCGGCTGACCCGGTCGCAGTGTCTCGCGGTGCTGGCCGAGGCGGGCCTTACCGGCAGTGGCCAGTTCGGCTACCACGTGCTCTGGTACGCCAGCCAGCGGGGCGTCACCTGTATCGCGCCAGACATCGGCAAGGAGCAGAGCTTCGTGCTGCTCGACGAGTGGGCCCCCGACCCGCACCGGCCGGACCGGGAGGAGGCGCTCGCGACCATCGCCACGCGCTACTTCCGTAGCCACGGACCGACCACCCGGCAGGACTTCGCCGGCTGGACCGGCCTGACCGCCGCCGACGCCAAGCTCGGCATCGCAGCCGCCGGCACGGCGTTGGCCACCGTCCGGGTGGAGGGCGTCGACATGCTGCTCAGCCCAGCGGTGCTGGACGCCCACCGCGCCGGCCCGGTGGTGGCGCCACGCTTGGAGATGCTGGCGCTGCCGGGCTTCGACGAGTACCTGCTCGGGTTCAAGGACCGGTCGATGATGCTCGCCGACGAGCACAAGCAGGCGATCATCCCAGGCGGCAACGGCGTGTTCCAACCGACCATCGTGCGGGAGGGTCGGGTGATCGCCACCTGGAAGCGCTCGGTTCTCCGGGGTCAGCTCGTGGTCCGGGTGGCCCCGTTGGTTCCGGTCAGCGCGGTGGAGCAGCGGTACGTGGCGGAGGCGCTCACGCCGTACGCCGCCTTTGTCGGGCATCCGCTGCAGGTGCAGTGGCTTTGAGCACCTGAGCGTCAGGGGCGCTGCGCGGCGTCGCGGGACGGCAGCGCGGCACGATCGGCGGCGGCCCGGCCCGAGTCCCAGCCTTCCCGGCTGTCCACCCGGGCGCCCCGGGCCCGGACCGTGTGCGGGAAGACGCGCGCCATGGTCTCGCGCACCTGCTCGTCGCGTGATGCCAGCACCGGCAGCAGATCGGCCGCCGCGCTGGCACCGGCGTGGTCCACTGCCGAGGTCACCTCGGCCAGGGCGGTATCGGCGGCACCGGCCAGGCGTTCGCCGATGCGCACCGCGAAGGCGACGAGGAACGACTGCCGGAACGCCTTCAGGCGGGCCCGGCCCGCCTTGCCGCCCGGCGGCTCCGACTGGGACATGGCCCGGTGCGCCTGTACCAGGAGTGACGTGTGCAGCAGGTCGACTGCGTCGATGTCCGCGTCGAACCCGAACACTGTGGCGAACCCCAGTTCCGGTGACCACACGGTGTGGCAGCGGTTGGCCACCGCGACGGCGGAAAGCAGCGACGCCTTTTCCGACTCGTACGGATGGTCGATCCCGATCCGCCGCGCGAAGGGCACCACGCCTGCGTCGCCCGCCCTGGCGACCAGCAGTGCCTCGTCGAGGCTGTGTCGGGCGATGAGTTCCTGTGCCTTGGCGGTGTAGGTCTCCGCCTCCGCCGGGAAGGTCGTCGACTCGGCCTTGGCGAGGATGGCACGCACCCGGTCGAGCAGCCGCGCGTCGACCCGCTGGCGTGGCCCGGACCCACCGTTGGACCGACCCGGCCGCAGGGCGGTCCCCGGCGGCGGGACGAGCACCTCGATCGGCGGCAGCTCCGACAGGATGGCGAGCAGCGTCAGCACCGCGTCCAGCACGGCGACCCGGTCGAACCGCCATCTGCTGGCGACCTCGTCGAGATAGGTCGCGCTGTCGGTCCACCAGATGCGCGCGTGGAGCGCGTCGGCCTGGGCCAGCCACCGTTCGTCGACGTCGGCGCGGGCAAATTGCCGCAGGTGCGCCGCCACCGCGTCGGTGACCAGGTGGGCGTGCGTCATGTGCCCCCGTCGAGCGACCACCCGGTGCAGCTCGGCCGGCTGCCATCCGCCCTGCCACAGCCTGGCGCAGGCGTCGTGCAGCACGGCGACCAGCTCCGCGTTGGCCTCGGCCGCAGGGGCGACGGTCAGCGCGTCGAGGCCGGACTCGTAGTCCACGGTCCCGTGCAGCACCGCGCTGATCCGCTCCCGCACTGTGGTCACCGGGACAACAGTACGGATGAGGCGGGCCGACCCACCGCGGCGGGCCGGGCACATTCTGGGATCAGGGCGCCGGGCGGCCCCGCGGCCGCACCCACCTGGCTGGCGGGTGCGGGCGAGGACCGCCCGGCGGCGGAACTGCTATCGCGGAACTAGCGGCGACGGGCGGTCACGGCGGCGTATGCGTCGACGATGCCGTGGCCGTAGAAGCCGTTGAACTCGAGGTCACCGACGCAGAGCGCGTCGAACTCCGCCGGGCGACCTTCGTTGGCGTAGCTCTGCAGCCGCGGCTCCGGGCAGGCTCGCTCCGCCGCGGTCCGGGTCAGCACCGACTCCACCACGGCGGGGTCCAGACCGAGCGTGCCCCGGTGCCGCCGATCCGGTTGTCCGTAGCGGCTGACGATGAGCGCGGCCACACCGGACGCGTGCGGCGCGGCCATCGAGGTGCCCTGCAGGTACCGGTAGTACCCGCACCGCCCGGCGGCGTCGCAGTACTGGACGACCTGGTTGGCGAAGTCCGGCACGATGGTGCCGTCCTCGTTGACCATGCCCTCTTCCTGCAGCACGTGCAGCGGGTACGTCGAGAGGATCGTGTTGCCGAACGTGTTGAACGTCGGTGTGCCGAACCCGTCGCGATAGAAGCCTCCGGGCGCCGCCACGGAGATCTGCTCCACGCCGTAGTTGGAGTAGTCCGACTTGCGGCCCGACGGACCAACCGCCGAGACGCCGATGACGTGCGGGCCCTCGACCGGGAGGTCCCAACAGGTCGCGTTGTTGATCGGCCGGGGGTACGCGGCTTCGGCCGGGTAGTCCGGGCTGCTGGTGTCCTCGCGCGGGGCGCCGAGGTCCTCGTGGTTGTTGCCGAGGGAGCCGACGAGCGTCACGCCCCTGCGGTGCGCGTAGTTCAGCGCCCGGTTCATGCCGGCGATGATCGTGCGCTGCTCGGCCTGCTGGGCCGGGGTGTCGGCCGGGTTCGCGGTGCAGTTGTACAGCCACGGGTCGACGTAGAAGGACATGTTCACCACGTCCAGGCCGGCGTCGCCGGCGTAGGTCAGGGCGTTGACGACCGGCTCGAGGAAGAAGTACCCGGAGTCCTGACCGCCCTTGAGCTCCACCAGGGACACGTTCGGCGCGACGCCGGAGATCCCGAAGCCGTTGGCCGCGGCGCCGATGGTGCCGGCCACGTGGGTGCCGTGGCCACCGTCGTCGGTGCCGACCGGGTCCACGCAGCTGGCGACCTCGCACGGCCCGTCGACGTCGACCATGTCGGGGGCGAAGTTGCGCGACTGCCGCCAGCTGAAGTTCGGAGCGATGTCGGGGTGGCCGGCGTCCACGCCGGTGTCCAGGATCCCCACGGCGACCCGCTTGCTGCCCGGCGTGACGGTGCGGGCCTGGTCCGCCCGGATCATCCGGAGCCCCCACAGCCGATCGTCCAGCGGATCCATGCCGACCGGGCGGCCGCCACCCGGCTGCCCCGCCTCGGGCGGTCCGCCCCGCCCGGCGGACGGTTCCGCCGGGTCGCGCTTGCTCTTCGGGGATCGACCGATCGGCGTGCGGTGAGCCGCGCCAACCAGCTTCGCGGAGCCGTCGGCCCGCTCGACGAACCCGGTCGAGGCGGCGACGACCCGGTACATCCCGACGGCCTCGTTGCGGTCGACCACCCGGCCACCGGCCTGCTCGATTGCCGCGACGGCGTCCACCCCGGTCGTGCCCTCGGCGGCGAGCACGGTGTACTCCGTGCCCGCGCCGCCATCAACTGTGGGTGCTGCCCCGGCCGACGGCGCGACGGCCGTGCTCAGGGTCAGCGCCACCACGGACAAAGCGCTGCCGATCATTGCTTTTCGTGCTCGCACGAAGTCCTCCCAGGACCGACGGAAGATGCAGCATGACGTGAGAACCCGTCACGTCAACTAGCAGGCCTCATCGTGTCGCATTGAGCAAGCCGTGGACACAATATTGATAGCTTCGATATGGTCGGCCACCCTCCGTGACGGTCCCCGGGGTCGGCGCGGCGAAAGTTTCGATCCTCCGGCTAGTGTTGCGCGTCGTTAGTTCCTTTACATTCCGTGGCGGTGACGCGATCATGGGGTGTGGCGCTGTCTACTGGGTTGGTGCAGATCGGTGATGAGGACCGGGCGGTGTTGTCGCGTTGGTCGCGGTCGTCGTCGG
>DATHBD010000068.1:0-85596 GCA_035296325.1 Micromonosporaceae bacterium
ACCAGTTGCGGCCGCCGAAGGGGATCCTGCTGTACGGTCCGCCCGGGTGCGGCAAGACGCTGATCGCCAAGGCGGTCGCCGCGTCGCTGGCCAAGAAGGTGACCGCCCGGACGGGCGAGGAGGGCAAGAGCTACTTCCTCAACATCAAGGGCCCCGAGCTGCTGAACAAGTACGTGGGCGAGACCGAGCGGCACATCCGGCTGGTGTTCCAGCGGGCCCGGGAGAAGGCAAGCGAGGGCACCCCGGTCATCGTCTTCTTCGACGAGATGGACTCGCTGTTCCGCACCCGTGGCTCGGGCGTGAGCTCTGACGTGGAGACGACGATCGTCCCGCAGCTGCTCAGCGAGATCGACGGCGTCGAGGGTCTCGAGAACGTCATCGTCATCGGCGCGTCCAACCGCGAGGACATGATCGACCCGGCCATCCTGCGTCCCGGCCGGCTGGACGTGAAGATCAAGATCGAGCGGCCCGACGCCGAGGCGGCCAAGGACATCTTCGGCAAGTACATCCGCACGGACCTGCCGCTGCACGCCGAGGACCTGGCCGAGCACGGCGGCAGCCGCGAGGCCGCCTGCGCCGCGATGATCCAGGCCACCGTCGAGCGGATGTACTCCGACGACGAGACCAACCGGTTCCTGGAGGTCACGTACGCCAACGGCGACAAGGAGGTCCTGTACTTCAAGGACTTCAACTCCGGCGCCATGATCCAGAATATCGTCGACCGTGGCAAGAAGATGGCGATCAAGGACTTCCTCTCCATCGGGCAGAAGGGCATGCGTCTGCAGCACCTGCTCGACTCGTGCGTCGACGAGTTCCGGGAGAACGAGGATCTGCCCAACACCACGAACCCCGACGACTGGGCGCGCATCTCCGGCAAGAAGGGCGAGCGGATCGTGTACATCCGCACGCTCGTCTCCGGCGGCAAGGGCGCCGAAGCCGGCCGGTCGATCGAGACGGCCAGCAACACCGGTCAATACCTGTAGTTCGCGCACGACAGCGGCAGGGCCCGGCACCCGGATGCGGTGGCGGGCCCTCCCGCTGTCGCTGGGGGCGGTGTGCCTGGCGGATGGGTTGACCACACGTGAAATGCCGGTCGCCCATCGCGGTGTCCTGGGCCGTTGTACGTCTACGCTCGATGCATGACGCGAGCACCGGCACCGGGTGATCTGAGCATCACCGCTGAGCTGACGACCGTGCCGAGAGGCGACGCGAACAGGAGCGGGGTGGCGCGATGACGGTCCGTCGGGTGATGGGTACCGAGATCGAGTACGGCGTCTCGGTGCCGGGGCAGCCGGGCGCCAACCCCATGGTGACGTCGTCGCAGGTGGTGAACGCATATGCTGCCCGGCCGGAGCTCGCCCGGGGCGGTCGGGCCCGCTGGGACTACGAGGAGGAGTCGCCGCTGCGCGACGCGCGTGGCTTCACCTACTCCGGCGCCCTCTACGACCCGTCCGAGGCGCTGGCTGACGAGGACCTCGGCCTGGCGAACGTGATACTGACCAACGGCGCCCGGCTCTACGTGGACCACGCCCACCCGGAGTACTCGACGCCGGAGGTCACCAACCCCCGCGACGTGGTGCTCTGGGACAAGGCGGGGGAGCGGGTGATGGCCGAGGCGTCCCGCCGGGCCGCGACCATCCCGGGCACCCAGCCGATCCGGCTGTACAAGAACAACACTGACAACAAGGGTGCCAGCTACGGCGCGCACGAGAACTACCTCATGCGCCGGTCGACGCCGTTCGCTGACATCGTCAGTTACCTCACGCCGTTCTTCGTCACGCGGCAGATCGTCTGCGGCGCCGGCCGGGTCGGTATCGGCCAGGACGGTACGACCCCCGGGTTCCAGCTCTCCTCGCGCGCCGACTTCTTCGAAGTCGAGGTGGGGTTGGAGACGACCCTCAAGCGGCCGATCATCAACACCCGCGACGAGCCGCACGCCGACGCGGACAAGTACCGCCGGCTGCACGTCATCATCGGCGATGCGAACCTGTCGGAGATCTCCACCTACCTCAAGACCGGCACCACGTCGCTGATCCTGGCGATGATTGAGGACAAGGCGCTCACCGCCGATCTGGGCATCGCGGATCCGGTGAGCGAGTTGAAGGCGGTCAGCCACGACCCGACCCTGGCGCACCTGATCCGGCTGCGCGACGGTCGCCGGCTCACCGCGCTGGACCTGCAGTGGGCGTTCTACGAACGGGCCCACTCCTACGTGGACAGCCGGCAGGGCGCGGACGCCGACGAGATCACCCTGGACGTGCTGGCCCGGTGGGAGAGCGTGCTGGACCGGCTGGGCCGCGACCCGATGGAGTGCGCGGGTGAACTCGACTGGGTCGCCAAGCTGCGGCTGCTCGAGGGGTACCGGGATCGGGAGAACCTCGGCTGGGCGTCGCCCAAGCTGCAACTGGTCGACCTGCAGTACGCCGACGTGCGGCCGGAGAAGGGTCTGTACCACCGCCTGGTGGCCCGTGGGGCGATGGCCACGCTGTTCGACGAGGAGGAGGTGCGTCGCGCCATGGTGGAGCCGCCGGAGGACACCCGGGCGTACTTCCGTGGCCGGTGCCTGGCCCAGTACGCGGCAGAGGTGGTCGCCGCGAGCTGGGACTCGGTGATCTTCGACGTGGGGCGGGAGTCCCTGGTGCGGGTGCCGATGATGGAGCCGGAGCGGGGCACGAAGCGACATGTCGGGGCGCTGTTCGACCGGTGTCCGAGCGCGAAGGATCTGCTTGAAGTGATCACCGCCGGGTAACGTCACACCGGCGCGATACCTTGGCACCACGCGGAGCGTGAAGGAGGCTGGCATGGCAACCCGTGACACCGGTGGGCAGTCGCAGTCGGGCAGGTCCCGGCGGGACGAGGAGATCGAGCAGGCGCCGGTCCCCGAGGCCAGTGCCGAGACCGCTGAGCGCCACGAGCAGCTCACCGAGGAAGTCGACGATCTTCTGGACGAGATCGACTCGGTCCTGGAAGAGAACGCGGAGGAGTTCGTGCGGGGCTACGTTCAGAAGGGCGGGCAGTAGGCGCGGGCTTCACTGCCGCGCACTGCGGTGCCGCCGGGCGGACCGGCCGTAACCGGCGGCATGACCTTGCACCGCGAGCATCGGGCGTGGGGCGTATTGTGTTCCAACCGGTCAACTGCATGCATTCGATCAGTTCCGTGATCGGCTACCAGAAGGGAACCACGTGGCAGCGGGTCTCGACTCCTCCGGACGCCTCCCCGCCGTGTTCACCATGGCCGGGAATTCGTCCTTCACGGACTTCCTGAAGTTGGCCGCCCCCGACCTGCTCCCCGGCCGCCGACCGCTGCCGCCGGGTGTCGCGGCCGATCTCGCGCCGCACGCCACCACCATCGTCGCGATCGCAAGCGCCGAGGGCGTGGTCATGGCGGGCGACCGGCGGGCGACCATGGGCAACCTCATCGCCAGTCGGGACATCGAGAAGGTGTTCGCCGCGGACGCCTACTCCCTCGTGGGCATCGCCGGCACCGCAGGCGTCGGCATCGAGCTGATGCGCCTGTTCCAGGTGGAGCTCGAGCACTACGAGAAGATCGAGGGCACCATGCTCTCGCTGGACGGCAAGGCCAACCGCCTGGCGACGATGATCCGCAACAATCTCGGTGCGGCGATGCAGGGTCTGGCCGTGATTCCGTTGTTCGCCGGCTTCGACCTGGACGCGGCGCAGTCGGCCGGGGCCGGACGGATCTTCAGTTTCGACGTCGCCGGCGGCCTCTACGAGGAGACCGGATACGACGCCATCGGGTCGGGCTCGCTGTTCGCCAAGTCCGCCCTCAAGAAGCGGTTCCGGCCCGGCCAGCCGACCGACGAGATCGTGCGTCTCGCCGTGGAGGCGCTGTACGACGCGGCCGACGACGACACGGCCACCGGTGGCCCGGACCTCACCCGGGGGATCTTTCCGGTGGTGATGACCGCTGGCCCGGAGGGCACCCGCAAGCTGACCGACGAGGAGACCGCCGCGGTCGCTCAGGACGTGGTGGCCCGGCGGATGGAGAACCCGGGCGGCTGAACCCGCGCACCCGCCCACACGCCGACCAACGAAGGGAACGCACCGCCGTGGCCATGCAGTTCTACGCCTCACCCGAGCAGATCATGCGGGACCGCTCCGAGTACGCCCGGAAGGGCATCGGGCGCGGGCGCAGCGTGGTGGTGCTGACCTACGACGGCGGCGTGCTGTTCGTGGCGGAGAACGCGTCTACCGCGCTGCACAAGGTCAGCGAGATCTACGACCGGATCGGATTCGCCGCGGTCGGCCGGTACAACGAGTTCGACAACCTGCGCACCGGCGGGGTGCGGCTCGCGGACATGCACGGGTACTCCTACGACCGCCGCGACGTCACCGGCCGCCAGATCGCCAACGCGTACGCCCGTACGCTCGGCGCCATCTTCACGGAGTCCCCGAAGCCGTACGAGGTGGAGGTCTGCGTCGCCGAGGTCGGCGCCACCCCGCCGGCGGACGAGTTGTACCGGCTGAGCTACGACGGGTCGGTCCAGGAGGAACCCGGGGTGGTGGCGATGGGCGGCCAGGCCGAGTCGATCTCCGGAGGGCTGCGCACCGCGCACCGGGCCGACATGACCCTCTCCGAGGTGCTGAAGCTCGCGGTGGACGCGTTGGCGAGCGTGGGTGGCGACGCGGGTAAGCCGCGCCAGATCGCGGCCAGCCAACTCGAGGTGGCGGTGCTGGACCGGGTTCGGCCGGGACGCAAGTTCCGTCGGATCACCGGGTTGGCGCTGACCACACTGCTCAACGGGAGCGGACTGGCCGTGCCGGACACGACGTCACCGGACGAGGACGCCGCGGCGGAGGAGAAGGAGGCCACGCCGCGCCGCCCCGCCCCGCCGAGCGCCGAAGGCACGACGCACTCACCCGGCCTGCGACCGCCGCCGACGACGCCCCACCCCGCACCGGCTGCCGAGGACGCACCGGCGCAAGCCCCATCCGACGGTGAGGTCACCCCCAAGAGTGACGGGTAGCCGGTAGGGCGGCGGCTCCGCCGCGCGACGCCGGAGCGGAGCGGGCGCGCTGGCTACTGTGGCCCGATGCCACCGCCGCCGAACGTACGGGAACGGTACGGCCCGTCGGTGCTGATGGGTGCCGGTCTCGTGGTCGTGGGTCTGGCCGGGTACGCCTTCGTGGCGCTCACCGCACGGACGCTGCCGGTGGCCGACGCGGCGGCACTGACCGCGCTCTACTTCCTGGTGAACACCGTGGGCCCCGGCGTGTTCAACGGCCTCGAGCAGGAAACGAGCCGGGCGAGCAGCGCCGCCCGGGCGCTCGGCGAGGCGCTGGGGCCGGTGATCCGCCGGGCACTGCGGACCGGCCTGGTCCTGCTCGTCGGCCTGCTGCTGATGATCGTCGCGGTCGGGCCGGTGCTGGTCACCCGGGTGCTGTACGGGCACTGGGCACTCCTCGGCGCGGTGGCCCTGAGCGCAGTCGCGGCGCTGGGATCGAACCTGGTTCGCGGCCTGCTCGCCGGCGCGCAGGCGTTCACCGGCTACGGCATCTCGCTCGCCGTGGAGGGTCTGGTCCGGCTGGTTCCGTGCGTGGTGATCGCGACGAGCGGCGTGGCCAGCGCCTGGCTCTACGGCCTCGTCTACGCCGGCGCACAGCTGTTCGCCGCGGCCGCCGGAGCGCTCTTCCTGCGCCGGCGCCCGCGCGCCGGCGGGCCGGTCCGGCCAGCGGCCGCGCCGGGGGGTGCGGCCAGCGGTCTCCTGGTCCGCGGGGTCCTGCTCCTGGTCCTTGCCAGCCTGCTCATTCAACTTGTCCAGAATTTGATTCCGATGGCTGTCAACGCGCGGATGGTGGGGGACAAGGCGGTGGCGCTGGCGTTCGGGCAGGCGTTCATCCTGGTCCGGTCGCCGGTGCTGGTCTTCGCTCCGGTGCAGGCGATGCTGTTGCCGGCGCTCACCGCCGCGGTGACCCGCCGGGACTTCGCATTCGTCCGGCGCCGGGTCGGGTTGATCCTGGCCCTGGTGGCGGGCGTCGGCACGGCCGGCACGCTGTTCTTCCTCGCCGCCGGCCCGGAGGTGCTCCGCCTGATGAACGCCCCGGTGTCGCTGCCCCGCTGGATGCTGGCGGTGCTCGGGCTCGGCACGATGGTCATGATGGCTGTCAACTCTGTGCAGCCCGCACTGCTCGCGTTCGAACGACATCGATACATCACGATCGCCTGGCTCGCCGGCGTGGTGAGCATGGTCGGGCTGCTGGCCTTGCCGACGTACCCGGTGCACGCTGCCCTGCTGGCCTCGGTGGCCAGCCCGGCAGTGGTGCTCGCCATCCTGGCGGTCGGGCTGGCCGGTCCGCTGCGGTCCGGGACGATGCAGCCCGGCGAGCCGGCCACCGCTATGGCCTGACCGGCCGGCGGCCCGCCCTGGCCGGGTGCGCCGGTCTCAGTCGGGGCCGTGCGTGCCGCGCCGGCGGAACCGTCGGGCGTCCGGCGCGGGCAGAAACCGCCGGTCGGTGCGACCGCGGATGCCGTCCCGGACACCCGACCACATCGCGTCGAGGCGCGGCCGCCTGGGACGCTCGTACAGCGCGGTCAACAGGACCCACCGGAAGATGATCATCATCCAGATCATGCACCAGGCCGGCGTGAACCGGAAGTTCTCCCGGACCAGGAGCACGCTGTTGCGCGCCACCCAGTACAGCCGCCAGGTGGGGTGGTGGGTGACCCGCACCGATCCGGTGAGGAACCGGTGGGCCCGGGTGTTGCCCAGGGTGTGCGGCAGCCGGACGCGCCTGTCCTGCACGATGCGGCTGCCGGTGCGGCGCAGCCGCAGGCAGAAGTCGAGGTCGACGCAGTCCACGAAGAAGTCCTCGCGGAACCCGCCGAGCTGGTCGAGCAGAGCGCGGCGGACCACCATGCCGGACGCGATGATGGCGTCCCGATCAGCGACCTCACGCCGGAACGTGGTCCGCGGATCGATGAAGCTGCCGTGCGCCTCGTCCCAGGGCGCCGGGCCGACCGCGCCAATGGTGGGATCGGCGAGGTGGGCGGTCAGCCGGTGGACGGCGTCGTCCACCAGGACCGAGTCCTGGTCGAGCAGCAGCACCGCGTCGGTCTGGCTGCTCAGCTCGCGAAGACCCAGGTTGAGCGCGCCGGCGAGACCGAGATTGTGGCCGGGTCGGAGCACCCTGACCCGGTCGGGGAGCTGGCCACGAAGCAGGTCCGCGCCGCCGGGAGTGTTGTCCACGACCAGAACGGCGGCGCACGCGGAGCCGGCCGCCTCCAGGACCCGCAACACCTCGGGCTGCGGATGGAACGCGGTGGCGATGGCGGTGACGTGCCTCGGGGCGGAACCGTCGCCGCCCGGGCTTCGTTGCTCAGTCGACACAGGCGGTGATCCGATACAACTTCATGTCGTCCTGGGAGGCGACCAGCTCGAAGCCTCGCCGGTCACCTGGATCGACGATGCCGGGGTAGTGTCTGATCCGCCGGTCCCCACGCCAGAACTGCAGCCGGCCGACCATCAGGTAACGGACGCCGAGCTGATCGGCGGCCCGGCACACCTCCGGGTCGCTGGCCGCGTTGACCAGGTGGTCCGCGAGGTACGCCTGCTGGCGGCTGGTGACCAGGAACAGATGCGGGAACAGCGGTTTCCGGCCGGCCAGCGCCCAGACCAGGGCGCTGCCGTCCCACGGGTTGTTGGCGATTACGGCACCGCGGGGCACCTCGTCCCTGATCCGGGTCAGGAACTGTCGCTCGCCGGGATCCACCAGCACGTCGGCGTCCGGATCCGCCTCGATGGTGTAGGTGGAGGCGACCATCGCAGCGTGCTGATCGAGGTGGAAGGCGCCGGTGCAGAGCATGAGCAGCAGGGTGAGGGCGACGGTCACGCCGGTGCCGGAGCCCACCACGCTGAGGCCGACGCGCCGGTGGCTGGCCGCCGCCCCGGTGGCGGCGGCCGCCTCGGTGCCCGGCTCGGCGGCGAACCTTCGACGGCGCAGCCCGGTCTGGACCCAACCCGCGATCAGCAGGACCCCGCACACCGCGACCGGCACGGTGACGATCGGCAGCATCGCGGCCAGCCGGTACGAGTCGTTGTACCAGTAACCGGTGAACTTCTGGGTGGACGGCTCGTTCACCGATGCGGTCATGGTGTAGAGCGCACCGGCGAGCACGAATCCCGCGACCAGCCAGCGCCGGCGCGGCACCATCCAGGCGGCCACAGAGCCAACGAGCACCACCGCGGACAGCGCCCACAGTGGGCTGCGATGGTTCGGTGCGTGCAGGAGTACCTCGCCGATGGCTTGCGCGGGGGTCTCGAACGGCGCCCAGTAGAACTGTCGGACACCGGCGAACACCGGCGTGGTGGCGGCCCACCACCACAGCAGACCGCAGGTGGCCAGGAAGCCGGCCATCTCCGCGGCGGCGCGGTTCGCCCGCCGGACTCGGCGCAGCCGCCGGGCCCGCCGCAGTACGCCGGCACCGACCAGGAACGCGGCGACCGCGCCGAGGCTGAACAGGGCGTTGGGGTGCGTCACGGCGACCGTGCCGAGCGCCACCGGCCACAGGATCCAGGCGCGGGCTCGACCGATCACGTCGTCCTCGGCGAGGCCGGTGATGGACAGCAGGATCGCCAACGCAATCGGCACCAGGCTCAGGCCCAGCGCGTTGGGCCAGAGCACACCGAACCAGAGCAGCCCCCACGGGAACGAGGCGAAGGCGATGCTCAGTACCCCGGTGATCGCCATCGCCGCCACCGATCGCCCGACGATCTGGCGGACCAGCAGCACGCAGGCTGCCGGCCAGACCAGCACCGCCGTGGCGCCGGCAACGACGTTCGCCGCGACCGGAATGGTGGTCCCGGTCGCCATCACCACCAGGGACGCCACGTCGTGCCAGGTCGCCGGGTAGAAGCTCGGCGGCAGGACAGCGTTGCCGAGGCTGCCGACGGTCAACGGGGACGCATCGCGACTGTCCAGGATGTGCGCGATCGCGCTGTAGTGGAAGACCGCGTCGAAGGTCTGCGAGAGCGCGGCCGGATGCCGGAACCCCAGGACCACGGTCAGCGTGCCGAGCACCAGGACGGGGAGCATGCCGAGCGCGGCCGCCGCCGTCACCGCTGGGGGATCGGTGACCGGATCCGCCCGCAACCAACGGCGCAGCACCGCGGCGAGCAGCGCCGCGAAGGCGGACCCGACCAGGGCGACCGCCGGGGGCAGGTAGGCCGACCACGCGATGCCCAGCGCGGTGCTGAGGACCGCCGTGGTGAGGATGACCGCGAGCGACAGCAGCGGTGCGGTGCTCCAGGCCGCGATGCCGCGCAGTCCGAGCAGACCGGCGATCAGCAACCCGGGCAGGAACAACCACGCCGCACCGGTCAGCGCGACGGGTGCCGCGTCCAGCCAGGTCATCGACTCGTGCGCCTTCCGGATAGGGGTACCGTCCGCGGCCTCGCCCGTCGGTTGCGGGCGGTGCGTCGGTCGTCGGCGGTGCCGCCCATCAGGAACGCTGCGCCAGCGCGAGCCGGGAACCGGCGGTTCTGCGGTGAGCGCCGTCATGGGCGTGCCCGGCGTCGGGACGCCCGGGTGCCGACGCCGGTGTGCGCCAGGCCAGCCAGCCGAGCAGCGCGAGCCCGCAGGTCACGCTGGCGACCGGCACCACTGATCCAACGATCGGATGCCAGTCACCGCTCAGCGGATTCAGCCAGCCGAGGCCGAAACCTTCCGGCAGCCCTCGCTGCCACCGCGCCATGCAGAAGATCAGCGCGAACCACTGAACGGTCAGCAGCACCCCGGCGACAAGTCGGGTCAACGCGCGGCACCGGCCGCGGTCCAGGACCCGTTCCTCGATTACGAAGGCGGCCAGCAGCGGCACGCCGACCAGCATCGGCAGCATGTACCTGCCCTGGGTGACGAAGCCCGTGGTGTTGAGGTGGTACGCCTGCATGGCGCTGGGGAACACCACGCCGCCGAGCGTCACGACGGCAAGGCGCCACCGGTCGGTCCGGCCGCCGACGACCAACGCGAGTACGAGCAGGGTGGCCGCGATGCCCTGCCAGGCGGCGTACGCCGGTGCGGGCAGCCGGATGTCCAGCCAGCCGAAGACCCCCACCATCTGGTCCAGGTACTCCCGCCACTGCGCAGCCACCTGATAGGTGGCCTCGCTGGCGGTGTAGGTGCGCTGCGGGACGAACGCGTCGCCCAGGTACGTGGACTTCATCCGCACGATCCAGACCACCGCCGCGATGGCGCTGGCGACGACGGCGAGCATGCACCACCAGGCTGCCTGCCTGCGTAGCAGCGCGCGGGCGTAGCCCGCCCCGGGCGGAAGCAGGAGGGCGGCGGCCGCGGCGGCCAGGTACACCAGGCCGGTGGGTCGAAGGACCGCGAGCAGCACCGCGCTCACGGTGACCAGCACCAGCAGGCCGGTGCTGCGCTCGCGGTCCCGGTGCAGCAGGAGTGGAACGGCGCCGGCGAAAAGGGCCACGCCAGCGGCGATCTCCGTGCCGTTCGGGTTGACCGCGCCGGCGAAGTGCATGGTCATCGGCGTGGTCGCGGTCAGCAGGCCGGCCATCATCAGGCCGTGCCGCGAATGGCGCAGGACCGCCACCGCCGCGCCGGCCAGCAGCGCTGCCGCCATGGCGGCGCTGATCAGGCGGGCGAGCAGGACACCCCCCCAGTCCGGCCACCACCGCAGCGGCAGGCCCACCGCCGCGTAGTACACCGGGTTGTAGCGACCGGCACCGGAGCCCACCCGCACCGGCGTGCGGTCGCCGTCCGGTGGCCGCGCGCACGCCGCGGAGGACTGGACGGATGTGATCCAGCAGTGCGGGGTGGCGGCGTCGGGCACCAGGCCGGCCGGGACGGTCTGGTAGGCCCCGCTGCCTCGGGCGGCGGCGGCCGGCGTCGGCGCCACCTCGCCGGAGACCACGCCGACGGCCCGGTAGATGTGGTCGGTCTCGTCGGCGGACGCGACGAAGGGCGCGGCGACGGCCCACCCGCCGATGACGAGGAAGAACGCGCTGAAGGCGAGGGCCCACGCCACGATCGGGCGGCTGGTCACCGCAGGTCCCTTCTGGCCGGGCCGGTCAACCGGGGGTCGACTGGATGTCGAGGAGCATGGCGTTGACCAGCATGTGGATGCCGGTGAGCATGGGGCCGGCGGAGAGCAGCACCGTGCCGGTCGTCGCCGACGCCGGGCCGACGCTCTCCGCCAGAACCCAGACGCCGACCGCCACGCCGAGCGTGAACAGCGCCAGCCCGGTGAAGAAGAGCAGCGCGACGGCGGAGAACGACTGGAGCACGTGCTTGAGCAGCATCCGGCGCCAGAATCCGGTGAACAGGAGCCGACCGATCGGCCAGATCACCCGGCCGATCCGCATGGACGACACCGCGTCGCCGTACAGCGCGGGAATCGGCACGTCCTTGGCGCGCACGTTGGCGATGTTCAGCCAGATGAGGAAGTCGTTCTCGAACGGGTACCCCAGGGCGATCCGGCGCAGTGGCAGGCGATGCAGCGCCGAACGGCGGGTGGCGGTGTAGCCGTTCTGCGGGTCGAACAGGTTCCAGTAGCCGCTGGCCGCCTTGGTCGCGAAGGAGAGCAGGATGCTGCCGACCATTCGTACGAGCGGCATGCCCGAGTACGACGTGGCCGAGTAGAACCGGTTCGCCTTGGTGAACTCGTACCCCTGATCGCACAGCGGGTCGAGCAGGTCCGGCAGGTAGGCGGGGTCCATCTGGGCGTCGCCGGCCATCACCACGTTGACGTCCGCGCCCAACTCCAGCGCCCGGATGTGGCCGTCGATGATCGCCCCGCCGACGCCGGTGTTGACCCGGTGGTCGATCACCACGACGCGGTTGTCGCCCACCGCCCTGGCCTGTGCCGAAGTGTCGTCCGTGGAGCTGTCGTTGATCACGATGATGTGGTCGACCAGATCGGGCATGGTCAGAATCGTTTTGCCGATCAGTTTGCTCTCGTTGTACGCCGGTACCACCGCGGCGATGCTGAGGCCCTTGTACACGGCTATCTCCCGGCGACCGAGTCGGCGACGCCGAGGGCCACCCGCAGCGCGATCAATGCGTCCTGGGCGGTGGTGAGCGGCTGGCCACGGTCGGAGATCCGGGCGGCGAAGTGTCGCAGCTCGTGCACCAGCGGTTCTCCGTACTGCGAGAGGTAGGGAATCTCCACCACGCCGCTCTGCCGGTACCGCGCGCCGCCCTCGGACAGGTACTCGGAGTGCTCGATGCGGTGCACCTCCACCTGCTGGCGGACCAGGTCCACCACCACGGTGTTCTCCCGCTGGGTGAGCGTGAGCCGGCGGACCTTGTTCTGGCTGACCCGGCTCGCGGTCAGGTTGGCCACCACGCCGTTGTCGAACCGGAGCAGCGCACACGCGAGATCCGGGTCGCCCGAGCGCACCGAGCGGCCCATGGCGGTGACCTCCACAATCTCGCCGCCGATGATCGCGCGGGCGAGATCGATGTCATGGATCATCAGGTCCAGGACCACGTCGGCGAGGATGCGACCGGGGTACGGGCTGGCCCGGGTGATCTCCAACGCCACCGGCCGGTCGACCAGGTTCGCCAGTTCGGCGATGGCCGGGTTGAACCGCTCAACATGCCCGATCATGAGCACGCGGTCATTGGCCTGCGCCGCGTCGATCAGGGTCTGGCCGTCGTCCGCGCTGGTGGCGATGGGTTTTTCGACGAGCAGGTCGCGGCCCGCCTTGAGGACCCGAACGCCGAGTTCGGCGTGGGTGTCGCTGGGCGTGGCCAGGACGACCGCGTCCGCGTCCGCCATCGCCTCGTCGAGGTCGCGGGTGTACCGGGCGCCGTGCGGCCTGGCCGAGGCCGCCGCCCGGTCCAGGTCGGGGTCGCAGATGGCGGTGACGGTGAGCTCGCGGACCGCCTGGGCGACCCGGCCGTGGTTCGCGCCCATGACGCCGGCACCGACGATGGCGAGATTAGGCACCGAACGCTCCCCGTACGGACGCGACGATCCGCTCCAGGTCGCCGGGGGAGAGGTGTTGGTGTACCGGGAGGGAGAGCACCTGGGCCGCGTTCCGCCGGGCCAGCGGCGTCGGGTCCCCGGCGATGCCGGGGTGGTCGCGGTAGCACTCGTAGTCGTGCATCAACCTCGGGTAGTACACGCCGAAGCCGATGCCGTCCTGGTCAAGGGTCTTGGTCAGGTCGTCCCGGTTGACCGGGGCGTCATCGGTGATCCGCACCGTGTACTGATGCCAGACGGAGCTGCGTCCGGCCGGCACCGAAGGCGTGCGCAGGCCCGGCAGGTCGCCCAGGCCGGCGGTCAGCACCGCGGCATTGGCCGCGCGCGTGCGGTTGGTGGCCGTCAGCGTGTCCAACTGGGGGAGCGCGATGGCCGCGAGCACATCGGTCAGCCGCCAGTTGTACCCCTGCATCTCGTACTGGTAGCGGACCCGCATGCCCTGGTTGCGGAGCACCCGCAGCCGATCGGCCAGCACGGCGTCCGAGGTCGTGATCAGCCCGCCCTCGCCGGCGGACACGTTCTTCGTCGCGTACAGGGAGAAGCAGCCGACGCCGTACGAGCCGACGACCCGGTCGCCGATCCGCGCGCCGTGCGCCTGGGCGGCGTCCTCGATCAGGGTGAGGCCGGACCGCGCCGCGAGCGCGCCGAGCGCCGGCAGATCGGCCGGCAGCCCGTACAGGTGCACCGGGAGCACCGCGCGGGTGCGTGGGTTGACCAGCGCGGCGACCGCCGCGGGGTCGATGGTGAAGTCGTCGGTGATGTCGGCGAAGCGCACCCGCGCCCCGGATTCCAGGATGGCGTTGAGGGTCGCGCCGAAGCTGAAGGCGGTGGTGATGACCTCGTCGCCCGGCCCGATCCCGAGCGCCTTGAGCGCGGCGACGAGGGCCACCGTGCCGTTGGACACCGCGACGGCGTGCGGCACCCCGCAGAGGTCGGCGAAGCGCCGTTCCAGTTCGGCGACGACCGGACCCTGCGCCAGCCCGCCGGATCGGAGCACCTGCAGGACGCCGGCCTCCTGCTCGGGCCCGACCACCACTTTCGTGATCGGGACGATCGTCCGTTGCGTCATCGGGTACTCACCTCCTTCCCGGTGGGACGGCCTCGTGCAGATCGGGCGGTGGCGAGGCGGCGCCGCGGGCGACGACCTCGCCGGACCGGTCGACCCACCCCACGTGTCGCGCCGGATTTCCGGCGACGAGTTGATGCGGCAGCACGTCGCGGGTCACCACGGCGCCGGCGGCGACCATCGCGTGCCTGCCGACCGTGACGCCGCAGACGATCGTGGCGTTCGCTCCGATCGACGCTCCGTGCTCGACCGACGTGGGCACCACCTGCCATGTCACGGCGTGGGCGCGCGGCCGCAGGTCGTTGGTGAACACCACGCTCGGGCCCACGAACACCTCATCTCCGATGCACACCCCCCGGTACACCGAGACGTTGTTCTGGATCTTGACGAAATCGCCGATGGTCACCCCGGCATCGACGTAGACATTGCGGCCGATGGTGCAGCCGGCGCCGATCCGTGCCGACGAGCGGATATGCGCGAGATGCCAGATCTTCGTACCGGGGCCGACGGCGGCGCCGTCCTCCACCTCGGCGCTCGCCTGTACAACGATCGATCCGGTGTGGTTGTCCACCCGCGTCCCCGCTTCTCGGTTGCCGTCACTCCGCCGGGAGCGACAATAGCCGCATTTCTGCCAAACGGCGTGACGACCGGCCCGGCGGTGCGTCACTCCGTACCCATCGCGTGACCTAATGTGGTGGGCGCGTGTCGCCGGCCGGGCGATCGCACCGGACCCAACCGGGTGGAAGGAGGGTCGTGGCATCGCTGGTCACCGCCGGCTTCGCGCGGCTGGCCGCGGGGAGCGGCGTGCGCTTCCTCGCCGTCGGGATGCTGAGCTTCGCCGCAGACGCCGGTGCACTATTTGTGCTGCACGGCCTGCTGCACGTGTGGCTGCCGGCCGCCACGACGCTCGCCTTCGCGGCGGCGTTCGTGGTGAATTTCGGACTGAACCGGCTCTGGTCGTTCCGGACGTCCGGGCAGGTGGGCCGGCAGGTGTGGCGCTACGTGTGGCTGGTGCTGGCGAACCTGGCGGTGACGGTGGTGCTGGTGCAGGGGCTGGTCTGGGCGGGGATTCCGTATCTCGGCGCGAAGGTCGCCACCACGGGGCTGCTCAGCGTGATCAATTATCTGGTGTCGCGCAGGTGGATCTTCGTCTGACCCGTGCCGGGACTTCCACGACGGCCGTCGCGGCGCCGCCTGAAGGTCAGAGCAGGCGGCGCGCCATTCGCCAGTACGGGCCGGCGATCGCGTTGAAGATCGACGTGCCGGGTGGAGCCTCGGTGTTGGCCGGGTCGATCTTTCCCGCATACAGCCAGGCCAGGGCGGCGTCGTCGACCGTGCGCTCGCGCTGCAGCTGCGCCCGCCGCGCCCGCACCCAGGCCCGGTTGCGCCACAGCCAGCCGTACCCCCGCAGCTTGGGTCCGGCCCAGCCGCCGAGGATCGAGGCGGCCACCAGCGCGCCCTCGGCCAGGATCAGCATCGGCGCCAGCACCGCGAGCGTGCGGCCCTGGTACGTGGTGAGCACCAGCGCCAGCCGGTTGCGTTCCAGCAGGTAGTTCTTCCGCGGATTGCGGGCGAACTCGTAGTGGTGCAGCACCACGGCGTCGGGGACGAACTCCACCGTGCGACCCCGCTGCCACAGCCGCAGGCTGAGCTCGGTGTCCTCGTGGTAGGCGAAGTACTCCAGCGGGAAACCGTCGAGCTCACGCCACAGCGCCGTGCGGATCGCGAACGTGGCGCCACTCATGCACGGCACGGTGCGCCGCTCGGCGTGGCTCCCGGCCGGTTCGCCGAACGCGCCGGCCCAGACCAGACCGAGGTAGTGGATCGGGTTGCCGGCGCTGTTCATCAGCTCGGGGGAGTCGGCGAGGCGGATTCCGCCCATCGCCGCACCCACCGCCGGCTCGCACACCACCTCGGCAAGGCGGCCCAGCGCGGTCGGCGCGACGATCGCGTCCGAGTTGACGAAGACGACCACGTCGGTGGTGGCATCCGCGGCGCCCAGGCGACATCCGCCGGTGAACCCGGTGTTGCCGGCCGGCGTGATCACCCGCACGCCGTCGTGGTCCTTGACCCGCTGCACGGCGTCGCCGGTGCACCCGTTGTCCACCACGACGACGTCGGGGCGCACGCCGGTGGAGGCGAGCACGGCGCGGACGGCGTCCTCCAGGTACGGCTCCGCGCCGTAGGCGACGATGACCGCGGTGACGGTGGGCGCCGGCACGTCGCTCATCCGACCGGCCGGTCAAGCGCCGGACCGGCCGTGGCCACCGGGGAGGCTGTGTGCACCGGGAACGCCGAGGCCATCGCACTGGCCAGCATGGACTCCCAGCCGGCCATCGGGGCCATCCCGGCGGCGGCCCACCGGTCGTGGCCAAGCACGCTGTAGGCCGGGCGACGGGCCGGGCGCGGGAACCGGTGGCTTGTGGTGGGGCGTACCCGGTCGGGGTCGTGGCCGGCGGCGGCGAAAACGGCGCGGGCCAGCCCGTACCAGGTCGTATCGCCGGAGGCGGTGCCGTGGTACACCCCGGCCGGTGCGGTACCCGCAACGGCGGCGTCGCCGAGCGCGACCAGCTGGTCCGCGAGGGCCCGCGACCAGGTGGGCTGCCCACGCTGGTCATCGACGACGTCGACGAACTCCCGCTGCTGCGCCAGGCGGAGCATGGTGGTGACGAAGTTGCCGCCGTGCTCCCCGTACAGCCACGCGGTGCGCACGACGTACCCGGTGTCGGGAAGCCCGCCGAGCACGCCGACCTCACCGATCAGTTTGCCCCGGCCGTAGGCGTTGATCGGCGCGGTCGGGGCGTCCTCCGGGTAGGGGCTGCCCGCGTCGCCGGCGAAAACGTAGTCGGTGGAGATCTGGAGCAGCCGCGCGCCCGTCGCGGCACAGGCCCGGGCGAGCGCCGTGACGGCGTGGCCGTTGACGGCGTTGGCGGCGGCCTCGTCCCGCTCGGCGGCGTCCACATCGGTCCAGGCCGCCGCGTTGACCACCACGTCGGCGTCTTCGACCGCGGCCCGCACCGCGCCGGGGTCGGTGATGTCCAGGTCCGCGCGGGTGACCGGGGTCACCGCGTCGCGCCGTCCCGGTGCCGCCAGCGCGGCCTGCACGTCACGACCCAGCATCCCGGCCGCGCCGGTGACGAGCCAACGGGTCCTCATCCCGATCAGCCCAGCGCCGCGCGGGCCTTGAGTGGCTCCCACCACGCGCGGTTGTCGCGGTACCAGGCCACCGTGCCGGCCAGCCCTTCGTCGAACGTCACCGACGGGGCGTAGCCCAGCTCGTTGCTGATCTTCTCGATGCTCAGCGAGTACCGGCGGTCGTGGGCCTTGCGATCCTCGACATAGGTGACGCTGTCCCAGTCCCGGCCGCATGCGCGCAGCAGCCGGTCGGTGAGCTCCTTGTTGGTCAGTTCCTCGCCGCCGCCGATGTTGTACACCTCGCCGGCGCGCCCCTTCTCCACGGCGAGCTGGATCCCGGCGCAGTGGTCGGCGACGTGCAGCCAGTCGCGGATGTTGCCGCCGTCGCCGTACAGCGGGACCTTCCCGCCGTCCAGCAGGTTCGTCACGAAGAGCGGGATGACCTTCTCCGGGAACTGGTACGGCCCGTAGTTGTTGGAGCACCGGGTCACCACCACGTCCATCCGGTGGGTCCGGTGGTAGGCCAGCGCCAGCAGGTCCGAACCGGCCTTCGACGCGGAGTACGGCGAGTTGGGGGCGAGCGGCCACTCCTCGGTCCACGAGCCGGACTCGATCGACCCGTACACCTCGTCGGTGGAGACGTGCAGGAAGCGCCCCACCGTCGCGCGGAGCGCCGCGTCCAGCAGGACCTGCGTGCCCAGGACGTTTGTGGTGACGAACGGCCCGGCGCCGAGGATGGACCGGTCGACGTGCGACTCGGCCGCGAAGTGGACCACCACGTCGTGCCCGGCGATCACCTCGGCGACCAACCCGGTGTCACAGATGTCACCCTCGACGACGGTCAACCTGGGGTCCGCCGCCACCGGGGCGAGGTTCTCCAGGTTGCCGGAGTAGGTGAGCTTGTCCAGCACGGTCACCGACGCCCCGGCGAACGCTGGATAGGTGCCGCCGAGCAGGGCGCGGACGTAGTGCGAGCCGATGAAGCCGGCACCGCCCGTGACGAGGACTCTCACGAGGACCGGAGTCTAGTGCACCGCACCGGCGACGAAGCCGGCGACTATGCTGCCCCGGTGCGTGGCATCCTCCTGGCCGGCGGGACCGGTTCCCGGCTGTGGCCGATCACCAAAGCGGTCTCCAAGCAGCTCATGCCGGTGTTCGACAAGCCGATGATCTACTACCCGATGACCACGCTGGTCGCCGCCGGGGTGCGGGAGATGTTGGTGATCACCACCCCGGAGGACCAGGACGCCTTCCGTCGCCTGCTCAGCGACGGCACGCAGTGGGGCCTGCGGCTGGAGTACGCGGTGCAGCCGCGTCCGGAGGGGATCGCCCAGGCCTTCCTCCTCGCCGCGGACTTCATCGGCGATCAGCCGGTGGCTCTCGTGCTGGGCGACAACATCTTCCACGGGGTCGGCCTGGGCCGGCAGTTGCGCGAGCACAGCGATCTGCGCGGCGGGCGCATCTTCGCCTACCCGGTCGCGAACCCGTCCGACTACGGCGTCGTGGAGTTCGGCCCGGACGGCCGGGTGCTCTCGATCGAGGAGAAGCCGGCGAAGCCCCGCTCCAAGTACGCGGTGCCGGGGTTGTACTTCTACGACAACCGGGTGGTCGACATCGCCCGCGGGCTGCGCCCCAGCGCCCGCGGCGAGTTGGAGATCACCGGCGTCAACGACGCGTACCTGCAGCGTGATGAGTTGCACGTCACGGTGCTCGATCGGGGTACCGCCTGGCTGGACACCGGCACCTTCGGCTCACTCGTGCAGGCCGCCGAGTTCGTCCGGGTGATCGAGGAGCGGCAGGGCCTCAAGATCGGATGTATCGAGGAGGCGGCCTGGCGGGCCGGCCACCTCAGCGACGACGACCTGCGGGCGCTCGCCGGACCGCTGCGCAAGAGCGGCTACGGCGACTACCTGCTCGACCTGCTGGAGTGGGGCGCGTGAAGATCCGGGAGCTGTCCATCGCCGGTGCCTGGGAGATCACCCCGGTGCAGCACGGCGACCCACGCGGGTTGTTCCTGGAGTGGTACCGGTTCGACCACCTGGCGGCGGCGGTCGGCCACCCGTTGCGCCTGGCACAGGGCAACCTCTCGGTCTCCGCGCGCGGCGTGGTGCGCGGGATCCACTACGCCGATGTGCCGCCGGGACAGGCGAAGTACGTCACCTGCGTGCGCGGTGCGGTCCTCGACGTCATCGTGGACATCCGGGTTGGCTCGCCGACGTTCGGCCGCTGGGAGGGTGTACGGCTGGACGACGTCGACCGGCGGGCGGTGTACATCGGCGAAGGGCTCGGGCACGGCTTCTGCGCCCTGACCGACGACGCCACGCTGTCGTACCTGTGTTCGGAGACGTTCAACCCCCAGCGGGAACGGGCCGTGCACCCGTTGGACCCGCAGTTGGCGATCGAGTGGCCGGCGTCGGCGCCGCAGCTGTCGGCGCGCGATGCCGCCGCACCGAGTCTGGCCGACGCCCTCGCCGGCGGGGTGCTGCCGGACGCGGCGGGCTGCCGGGAGTACACCGGGTCGCTCCGCGCCGCGGAGTGGCGGCCCGCGGAGGAGCGGCCCGCGGAGTAGCGCGGGCGGCGGACGTGCGGCGGTCAGGCGCGCGGTGCCGGGCTCGCCTGCGCCGCGGGTCGGTCGGCCGGTCCCGGCTCGGCCGCTCCTGACCGGACCGGTCCTGACCCGGCCGGTCCTGACCCGGCCGGTCCTGACTGGGCCGGTGGGTTCGGCGACCGCATCGCCCGGCGCACCGAGAGCGCCATGGCGAGCAGCACCGCGCCGGGGCCGCCGATCGAGGCGAGCGTCGCGGCGGTGATCGGTGTGACCGACGGCCACAACGCGATGACCGCGATGGTCACGACCCCAGCGACCCAGCTCACGGTGACCCAGCGGTACCGGCCGAGCGCGATCAACGCGACCTGCACCGGGAAGCTGGTGGCCAGGGCGATGGTGCCGAGGCTGAGGAGCAGGAAGAGCCGACGCGATGTCGGCGGCCCGGCGAACATGACTTCCGCGAGCGGGGGACCGGTCACTGTGATGAAGGCCGCCCACGCCAGCCCCACGCCGACACAGCCCAGCGTGAACAACCGCAGGCGGCGACGCAGGTAACCCATGTCGGCCGCCGCCACCGCGGCGGTCATGCCGGGCAGCAGCAGGGAGGGCAGCGGACCCATCGCGGTCATCACCATGCGCGCGAGCATGAAGGTGCTGGTGAAGGCGAACACCACGGGCGCGTTGGCGAGATCCCGGGAGGTCAGGATCAGCTGCGGCAGGTTGGCGACCGCGAAGGTGAGCACGCCGGCAGCAGCGAGCGCGGCCACCCCGGACCCGGTCGCGGTGCCGGCCGCGGTGCTGGGCGGGGCCGTGGCGGTGGGTGCGCCGCGCCGCCCGCCCCGCAGCCCGCCACGCAGCAGCGCCACCGCACCGGCAATGGCGGCGAGCCCGAAGGGAAGCACGTAGATCCAACCGAGGCCCCACGCGGGCGGATGCCCGACGAACGCGATCCCCACCAGCATCGCGATGCGGGACAGGCCCTCGACGCACCAGGCGACCGCGTAGGCGCCGAACCGCTGCGCCCCGGCGAGCATGCCCCGCACGAGCGTCGCGGCTGCCGATGCGACCAGGCCCGCCACGAGCGCGACGAACAGGCCCACGTCGCCGCGCAGGGTCCGCGGCACGAGGACCGGGATGGCCGCGCACAGCAGCGCTGCCGTCACGACGACCAGCCGCACCCCGTCGCCGATGGCCAGCAGGACGACCCGGCGGATGTCCGCACCCGAGGCCAGCGCGAACGCGGTCCGTCGGTTCGTCGCCTGCTCCAGGCCGAGGCAGACCCCGAGCACGACGGTCGTCACCAGGAAGTAGAACGCAGTCGGAGCGAGGGCGCCCGGGCGGTCATAGAGTCGGCCGACGACGGCGATGAACACATATCCGGAGAGCGCGACCAGGCCGATCCCGATTGAGCTGCCCACCATCGGCAACGTGCCGCCGGTCGTGAACCTCCGTGCCCGCACGCCCGTGATCCTATCCGTACGTCGAAGCGGCAGGGCCCGCGGGCGCCATTACGGCGTCGCGCTGCTGACCTCGTAAATCGACACATCGGGGTTCGCGTAGACCCGGCGCAGACCGGCCACGTCATCCAGGTTTTCCAGCCCCGCGTCGAGCTGGCCGGCACCCTGCACCATTCCTTTGCCGGCGATAACATAACGCACCCGGAATTTGGCGATCAGTGGGCGGATCCGCGGGTTGTGGTCCATTTCATTGAGATGCTTGGCCAGGTAGTACTCATCGCTGCCCTCGATCGTTCCGAAGTACGTCCATTGCACCGGCTGTACCTTGCTGAGCGCGTACATCCAGACCGAGCCGTCGCGAACCGCGTTCGCGACCCGCTCGTTCGGACCCACCCGGTCAGCCAGCCACGCGTAGCCGGCGATCTCATGGTGGCTGACCACCGGACCGTCCCGGTTGTGCCAATTGAGCCGCTCGGCATTCGCCCTGATGTAGGCCCGGTCCTGCTGGATGGCGAGGACCGCGACCATGAGGGCGGCACAGACCGCCGGGAGCACCGGCCAGGTGTCGTGCCGGCCACCGATGCGTCGGGCGACCAGCGACTCCGACCGTTTCGCGACGGTGTAGAACAATTCGCCGACCGCCAATGCACCGGCGACCGGCAGCAGCGCGGCGAGCCGCCACGCGTCGTTGTAGAAGGGCCCGGTGACGAGATTGACCAGATCCGTGTCGTACGCGGCGTCGCCGATGTAGAGGGCGGCGAATCCCACGTAGGCGATCGCGACCCACACCAGCCTGCGATGTGCCAGCATCAGGCCGATGCCGACCAGCGCCGCCAGCCCGAGGAGCCATCGCGGCACGTACAGCGTGGGGGAGAACGCGAGCGCCTGACCGAACGCCTCGATGGGCGATGCGATCTCGGGCCACCGGTAGCCAAGGGTGGCCCCCTTGCGGCGGAACGCCGGCAGCAGGGTCGGCGCTGCGAGCAGGAGCAGGACTGCGCCGGTCAGGACGACGGCCGGTACGGTGGTCCGCCAGCGGACGGCCTCGACCCGCAGGAGCATCGCACAGAGCAGCGCGACGGCGTAGATCCCCACCACGAAGATGAGACTCGGATGCAGGCCGATCATGCCCGTGAGCCCGAGCGCCACGCCGACGGGCCCGGCGAGCCCTCTCGGCACCACAAGGTGCCGGGCGAGGGCCAGCAACGCGGGAATGAGGGCCAACGCCGCGGAGTATGGCCACAGCGGTCCCCGCCACAGCTGGTCGTACGGGAAGGCGTTGAACCAGGTGGACGCGGCGGCGGCAACCGCCACGGCAACCGGCGGCATCCGCCAGGCCATGCCCATCGCGGCGATGCCGATCGGCACCACAAGGATGGTCATCAGCGCCGCCAGGTTCAGCAGCGCCGGCATCGCCAGCCCGCCGTGGTCCAGCAGCAGTGCCAGCAGGGCATGGTAGGTGTTGGGGTAGAAGAAGTCGGTGGCCCCCGCGGAGTTCGCGATCGGCGCCAGGTCCGCCGGTAACGGGTTGCCATGCTCGGCGATCCATCGCACGGCGTTTGCGTGGAACGGGGAGTCGAAGTCCTGGTTCACCGTTTTCGCGACGTTGTCCACGCCACGTTGGAACGTCCGCGCTCCGACCACCAGACCGAGCAGCACACCGACCGCCACCACGAAATGCTCCCGCAGGCGTCGCGGCTCGTCGACGGGCCGATCGGAGCGCGCCGACGCCGCGGCGCCATCCTCGCCCCCGACGGGTTGCGCGGTCTCGTCAGCGGTGGCCGCGGGCCGGGTGCGTGCGCGTCGCCGCAGCAGCCATGAGGCGCCGCCGATGATCAGGACCACGGTCAACACCCACGCGGTGAAGCTCCACGCACTCCATTTCGCGCCGAGGGTGCCGATGACGAATGTGCCGGCAGCGACGGCGCCGAACGTCAGCAGTGGCCCGCACGCGAGCAGGGTCCATCCCCGCAATCGCAGAGCGAGACCAACAGCGGTGCCGGGCACCCAGAATGCCAGTACCACAAGCAACACCAGAAACACCATCGAGTCGGGTCCTCAGAAGTCGATCCAGCGCAGGAAATGGCCGTGGACCGATTGGTGAGAGACGCCACGACGCGAGCCACCCTACCGTGTGTTGCCGCGCAGACCTGGCCCAGACGAAGAGTTACGTTGCGAATTGCGATTGTCACCGTACGTCGTTCCATTCGATACAGGTGTATCCCGATGCGCTCGGAGTGCTGCGCCGCACCCGCGGCGCAGCCCGACAATGGCAGTCTTGGATCAAATCCCAAACCGGAAATAACAGCTATATCTCCCCGGCCGCGGTGCGAAGCCGACAGTCGCGCTGCGCGATGCGGTATGTCGGATCGTGCAGTTCCGGGGCATTGCGGTTGGTCTTAGCGTCTGCAAGGCTTGCCGCCGTGACGCAGCCGCATTCGAAGCCAGGCACCCATGGGGTCGACTACACCGAACGTCTCCATCGCCTTGGCGGCGCCCGGTGGAAGCGCGTCCTCAATGTCCAGGCGCCGTATGCCTGGAACATCCGCCGGCTCGGTCTGGGCCTCACCCTCGACGTCGGATGCGGCCTGGGCCGCAACCTCGGCCACCTGGGCGGCAATGGTGTCGGCGTTGACCACAACCCGAGTTCGATCGCCTCGGCGCGGGCCCGCGGGCTGGAGGCGTACACCACGGAGGAGTTCCTGAACTCCAACCGGGCCAAACCGGAGACCTTCGATTCGCTCCTCGCCGCGCACCTGCTGGAGCACCTCCCGGCGGAGCAGGCGGTCGAGGTCATCCAGATGTACCTGCCCTATGTCAAGAGCGGCGGCACCGTCGTGTTCATCACGCCGCAGGAGCGCGGGTACGCCAGCGACGCCACCCACGTGCGGTTCGTCGGATTCGACGAAGCGCGCCAGGTGTGCCGCGATCTCGGGATGACCGTCACTCGGCAGTACTCCTTCCCGCTGCCCCGGGTCGCCGGCAAGGTGTTCACGCACAACGAATTCCTCACGGTGGCCCGACTTCCCTGAGCCCCGGCCGGGTAGCGCCGCGTCGGCCGGGCGGTGGGCCACGGTCACGTGCCGCGAGTACACGGAATCTCTACGCACCCAATGAAGGCGATCGCCGCCTACGACGGCTAATGTCGGTGCATGGACCGTCGCATTTTCGGGCTCGAGACGGAGTACGGCGTCACGTGCACCTACCGTGGTCAGCGGCGGCTGAGCCCGGACGAGGTGGCGCGCTACCTCTTCCGCCGGGTCGTGTCGTGGGGACGTTCCAGCAACGTCTTCCTGCGTAACGGCGCCCGGCTCTATCTGGATGTGGGCTCGCACCCGGAGTACGCCACGCCGGAGTGCGACTCGGTGCCCGACCTCGTCATGCACGACCGCGCCGGCGAGCGGATCCTCGAGGGCCTGCTGATCGACGCGGAGAAGCGGCTGCACGACGAGGGCATCGCCGGCGAGATCTACCTCTTCAAGAACAACACCGACTCCGCCGGCAACTCATACGGCTGCCACGAGAACTTCCTGGTGAGCCGGCACGGCGAGTTCGGCCGGCTGGCCGACATCCTGATCCCGTTCCTGGTCACGCGGCAGCTCATCTGCGGGGCGGGCAAGGTGCTGCAGACCCCCCGCGGCGCGGTGTACTGCCTGTCACAGCGCGCCGAGCACATCTGGGAGGGCGTGTCGAGCGCCACCACCCGGAGCCGGCCGATCATCAACACCCGCGACGAGCCGCACGCCGACGCCGAGCGGTACCGGCGGCTGCACGTCATCGTCGGGGACTCCAACATGAACGAGGTCACCACACTGCTCAAGGTGGGCAGCGCCGACATCGTGCTGCGCATGATCGAGGCCGGGGTGGCGATGCGTGACCTCAGCCTGGAGAACCCGATCCGGGCCATCCGCGAGGTCAGCCACGACATCACCGGGCGGCGCAAGGTGCGCCTCGCCAACGGCAAGGAGTGCAGCGCACTCGACATCCAGCAGGAGTACTACGCCAAGGCGACCGAGTTCCTGGAGCGCCGGGGGATGGACGCCGGGACCAAGCGGGTCCTCGACCTGTGGGGCCGGGTGCTCGCGGCGGTGGAGTCCGACAACCTCGCCGACGTGGAGCGCGAGATCGACTGGGTGAGCAAGCTGCGGCTGATTGAGGGGTACCAGCGCAAGCACGACATGCCCATGTCGCACCCCCGGGTGGCGCAGCTCGACCTCGCCTACCACGACGTGCGGCGCGGCCGGGGGCTGTACGCGCTGATGGAGCGGCGCGGGTCGGTCGACCGGGTCGCCAGCGATGTGGAGATCTTCGAGGCGAAGGAGACGCCGCCGCAGACCACCCGGGCGCGGCTGCGCGGCGAGTTCATCCGGCACGCCCAGGAGAAGCGGCGCGACTTCACCGTGGACTGGGTGCACCTCAAGCTGAACGACCAGGCCCAGCGCACCGTCCTGTGCAAGGACCCGTTCCGGGCGTACGACGAGCGGGTGGACCGGCTCATCGCGAGCATGTAAGCATCGATTGCCAGCTATCGACACAGCCCGCCCCGAGCTGATACACAGCTCGTGGCATTCCGGACTCCGCCCGGCATGTCGTCCGGGGAGGGGCATTTCATGGCTGGGTTGCACAGGCGGCGCAGAACGGCGACGGTGTCGGCCGTGCTCGCGGTCGTGGTGGTCGCCGCGCTGGCCGGCGTCGTGGCGTCGCCGGCCGTGGCCGCGCCTGGCGACGGGGCGTCCACCGCATGGCGGGGCGGTCGCTGGCATCTCGACCCACGCAGTGTGGTGAGCCGCTCCGACATCGTGCTGGCCGCGGCGAACGCCCTGCCCGCGCAGATGATGCCGCTGGGCAGCGGAACGCTCGGCGTCGCCACCTGGAACCCGCCGACCGGCTTCACCGCGCAGCTCAACCGGGTGGACACCCTGCCGAACTGGTTGTCCCCGGGCTGGCTGATGCTGCCCGGCCTGTCCGCCATGACCACGGCGCCGGACTTCTCGGCCCGGCTCGACCTCTACAACGGCCGGCTGATCCAGACCGGTGGCGGTATGACGCTCACCGCGTACGCGCGGTCCGGCACCGACCAGCTCGTCATCGACGTCACCGGCGCCGACCCGGACACCCCGCAGATCGCGTCGCTGCAGCTCTGGGAGTCGGCGGCCCGCCCGGTCGTCACGGCCACCGCCGACGGCACCGTCGCCACCCTCTCCGCCACCTGGGCCGGGCCCGGTCCCGCCGGCGTCGGGGAGTCCACCTTCGGCCTGCTCTCCGGCATCACCGCCGGTGGTCGCGACGTCCGGGTGAGCAGCCCGACCGGCGACTTCCCGGCCGGTTCGGCGCCCGGCGCGGCGTACGGCGCGCAGGTCGACTTCCGCCCGCACCCGGACGGGTCGTTCCGGGTCGTGGTGGTCTCGCCACAGTGGACCGGCGGGGACGCGCAGGCCACCGCCACGTCGTTGCTCGGGGACGCCGCGACGGCGGGCGCCGCCGCGTTGGAACGCGAGCACACCGGGTGGTGGCACCGCTTCTGGCACTCGATCGCGCTGATGAAGCTGGAGTCGGCCGACGGCGCCGCGCAGTACCTGGAGAAGTTGCGCCTGATCGACCTGTACGCCGAGGCCGGCGCGAACCGCGACAGCATGCCGGGGGACTCGGCCGGCGTGTCCGTGCTCTACCGCAGCCGGCAGGACCACAACCAGTACGGGCCGGGCGCGTGGTGGCACTGGAACAACCGGATGCAGATCGAGGCCAACGTGGGCGCGGGCGCCTTCGCGCTCAACGAGGCGTACTTCAGCCTGTACCGGGACAACCTGGCGAACCTGCGCGACTACACCCAGCGGATGAACCCGGGCCTGGAGGGGATCTGCATTCCGGAGACCATGCTCTACAACGGCGCCGGGAACGAGACCTCGATCTGCTCCAAGACCACCGGGCGGGCCTGGTACAACGCCCGCACCATCAGTACCGGCGCCGAGGTGGGGCTACGGGTCTGGCAGCAGTACCTCTACACCGGCGACCGGGCGTTCCTGGAGCGCAACTACCCGCTGATGGCCGAGTCCGCGCGGTTCCTGCTGTCCTACGCCACCGTCGGTGCGGTGGACGGCAACCTGCACACGTTCCCGTCCAACGCGCACGAGACGCAGTGGGACGTGCACGATCCGACCACCGACCTCGCCGCGATGGGCGCCCTCTTCCCGGCCGTGGTGGCCGCCGCCACCACGCTGGGGCGCGACGCCGACCTGGCCGCCCGGCTGCGCCAGGCCCAGGACCAGATCCCGCCGTACGCCAGGGTCTTCGACACCGCCAACGGCGACCGCGCCAAGCCACCACCCACCGCGACGCTGTGCAACCCGCCCACGGACACCGTTCCCGCGGCTGAGCAGCGTGCCGCCGCCGCGGCCTGTGACAACGCCGGCAACACGATCCTCTGGCTCTCCTACGACGTCGAGGCGACGCTGCGCAACTGGGAGAACATCGGGCTCGAGCCGGTCTGGCCGTACGGGCTGATCGGCGACGACACGGTGAGCCCGGAGGGCGGCGACCTCACCGCGCTGGCCCGGCGCACCTACGCGCTGCGGCCCAACCGGCCGGCGGTGGACTGCGCCGGGTGCACCGTCATTCCGGCCTCCGGGCAGGTGAAGGGGTGGAGCACCGATCCGATCGCCGCGGCGCGGCTGGGCCTGGCGAAGGAGTTCGAGACGGCGGCGATCTGGCTGACCGAGGGCTTCTCCAGCAGCCCGTCCTCGCTTGGCGGCGGTAGCCCGGCGTTCTACGAGCAGTCCGGCACGGTGGTGGCCGGCATGCAGGAGGCGCTGGTCCAGCACTACGACGGGCTGCTGCGGATCGCGCCGGCCTGGCCGGCGGGGTGGAACGGCGCCGGCACGGTGTTCATCCAGGGCGCCGGCAAGGTGCACGTCCAGGTCCACGGCGGGGTGGTAGGCACGGTCGCCATCGAGGCCGGATCGACCGCGCCGATCCGGGTGCGCAACCCGTGGCCCGGGCAGCGGGTCGAGGTGGTCGACGGCCGTACCGGGCGCCGCGTGGTGGCTCCGACCACCGACGCGACCTTCACCGTCCCGGCCCGGGCCCG
Organism: Micromonosporaceae bacterium; assembly: GCA_035296325.1. Lineage (GTDB taxonomy): Bacteria > Actinomycetota > Actinomycetes > Mycobacteriales > Micromonosporaceae > DATHBD01. The sequence continues at coordinate 28,258 of DATHBD010000068.1, forward strand.
GCACTCCTACCTCGTGCAGCGGGTGGACACACCGGTGCGGGCGATGCCGTTCCAGCCGCTCACCGGCGTCGCGGCCACCGCGGCGGCCACCCTGGACGCCCTGCCGCCGCTGAACTCCCGGGTGCGGACCCGGCACATCGGCATCCCCGGTCCGGACCAGGCGGTCGCCCTGGCACCGGCGCAGATCACGGCGCGGGCCGGCGCCCGGTTCAGCGGGGCGGTCGCGGTCGCGTCGGTGCCGGCGATGAAGTCCGGCGTGCCGCTGGCCGTCTCGATCGACTGGGGCGACGGCCGCGTCACCCGGGGCTCGGCGGTCCCCGAGCGGGCCGGGACCGGCGCGCTCACCGCCACCGTGCGGATCGAGGGGGAGCACCGCTACCGGGCCGCCGGCACGTATCCGGTGACGGTCACCCTGAGCGATGCAGGAACGTCGGCGCGGATCGCCCTGACGTCGGCCGAGGCAGTGGTCGCGCCGCGGTGACGGGCGTCGGTGCGCCGCGCTGCCCGGGGCACCCGAAGGGGCAAGATCGTCAGTGCGCGGCGGGAGTACCGTTGGGTCTTGTGAACCGGACCATCGTGGCGCTGATCGGCACCGACGGCGCCGGCAAGACGACGCAGGCACGGTGGCTCGCCGACTGGCTCACCGGGCAGGGCCTCCCCGCCGCCTACTGGCGCAACGCGGGTGGCCGGCGCTGGCTGGGCCGGCTCGCCCAGCGCCTCGGCCGTCGTGACGCCGTCGACCTGCTCGGCGCCGACGGCGTGCTGGTGCTCGAGGCGGCGCTGCGCTGGCTGGCGATCGCCCAGGCGCTGCTTCGGTCCCGGCTGGGTGGCCGGATCGCGGTGATGGACCGGTACGCGTACTGCCAGTACGCCAGCATCCGGGCACACGGGGGCCGCAGTGAACGCTGGGCCCGACTGCTGTACTCCGTCTTCCCCGCGCCCGACCTCGTCTGTTACCTGGCGGTGCCGGCCGGTGAGGCGTACCGCCGGATCGAGGCCCGGGGCACCGACCACGAGAGCATCGCGCACCTCGCCGCGCTGGACGTCGCCTACCGTGGCCTGCCCGAGGCGGGCCGCTTCGTCGTCGTCGACGGCTCAGGCACGCCCGCACAGGTCCGGGCTGCGCTGCACCGGGCCGTCGCGGCCAGCCTCACGCTGCCGGCGGATCAGGTGGACAGCAGCGAGGCGGCGTGCCGGCCGGCGGCGGCCGCCGCGACGAAGTACCAGGGGTCCTGAGGCAGGCTCCGACCCATGGTGGACAGCGTCGCGGGCGATGCCCGCAGCGCCGCGTCGAGCCCGGCGGGATCGACCCGGACCAGGCGGTGCGGCGGCGCCAGCGGCGCCAGCGCGGCATCGACGGCGGCCCCCAGCGCCGTCGGCAGCCCGTGCGGGACGACCAGGTCGGCCGGGGCGAGCGCGACCCGGCCGTAGGCGGTCAAACTGTGATGCGACACACCGAAGTGCCGTGGGCGCGGGTCGGCGTCGGAGATCCGCAGCGCGGCGACCGGCCGCCCGCCGAGCACGGCGGCCGCGTTGACCGCCTCGCCCGCGCCGACGCCGGAGAAGCCCCACGGCGTGCCGGTGCCGAGGTTTCCCGGCCCCTGGCAGACCACGGTGACGTCGGCGCCCAGGGCGTGCCGGGCGGCGAGCAGGCCGGCGTGCACGTTCGTCGCCTCCAGGTCGCCACCGAAGGCCTGACCCACCGTGATGACGCCGGCCAGCCGGGACGCCAGCGCGTCGAGGGTGCGGGAGAACCACGCCGGCAGCGCGCCGCCGTCGGTCATCACATGGGCCACCCGGACTCCCGCCGGCACGCCGGCGAGGATCGCCGGCAGGGCCGAGTGCAGGTCGGCGACGACCACCGGCATGCCACCGAGGTCGTCGGCGCCGGCCAGGACGTCCCGGTGCGGCGAATCCTCCTCGTCGGCGGCGAGCACGACCGCCTGCAGCGGCGTGTACCGCGCCTTCACCACGTGCCCCGCGGCGGCGGAGTCCGGCGGGAGCCGGTCCGGCACCGCCACCACCAGCGCGTACCCGCCGGTGCCCAGGCCCAGCGCGAGCGCGTTGCAGTTGAGCAGCACCCGGTCACCCACCTGCGGCTCGCCCACCAGCGCGGGGTAGGCCAGCGCGCGCACCGTGGACGGGTCCTCCGGCCGGCGTGGCTCGACGCTCACCTCAAGCTCGATCGCGCCCCGCCAGGCCCGGCGCGGCGCGGACACGGTACCCCAGCGCCAGCGGATCACGGCCCTCACCGTAACGGACCTGCCGCCGTGCCCCCCGCGTGGGCGAGGGCGAACAGGCGTTCGTGCTGCTAGGTTCGGACGCGTGTCGCGCAGCCGGACCGAGCGCCTCGTCAATCTGGTCATCTGTCTGTTGTCCACGCGGCGGTTCCTGACCGCGGCGCAGATCGCCGCGACCGTGCCCGGGTACGAGCATGATCCGCTGGACGTGCGCGACCACGAGGCGTTCCAGCGCAAGTTCGAACGGGACAAGGCCGAGCTGCGCGAGCTGGGCGTGCCGCTGGAGACCGGCACGGCGAGCGCGTTCGACACCGAGCCCGGCTACCGGATCGCCCGGCGGGAGTATGCGCTGCCGGATGTCCACCTCGATCCGGACGAGGCGACGGCGGTCGGCATCGCGGCCCGGCTGTGGCAGCACGCCGGCCTCGCCGCGGCGGCCTCCTCGGGGCTGGCGAAGCTGCGGGCCGCCGGCATCGACGTGGACCCGCACGCGACACTCGGCGTCGAGCCGGTGGTGACCGTCGACGCGGCGTTCGAGCCGCTCACCGCCGCGGTGCGGGCCCGGCAGGCGGTCAGCTTCGGGTACCGCACACCCTCCGACGACGCGCCGGTGACCCGCCGGGTGCAGGCCTGGGGCGTGGTCTGCTGGCGGGGCCGGTGGTACGTGGTCGGCCACGACCTCGACCGCGATGCCGCTCGCTGCTTCCGGCTCTCCCGGATCGTCACGGAGGTCCGCCCGGTCGGACAGCCGGGCGGCTACACGCCGCCGGAAGGGCTGGACCTGATCGGCTACGTGGCCCGCTGGTGGGGCCCGATGGAGCGCACGCAGCGGGCCACCGTGCTGGTCCGCCCGGGGCGTGGGGCCGGCATCCGGCGGTGGGCCGAGGAGACCACCGCCACGCCGGAGGGAGACCGGGTGGTGCTGCGCTACGCCGACGCGGACTGGCTGGCCGGCTGGCTGCTCGCCTACGGCGCCGACGCCGTGGTGCTGGACCCGCCGGAGGTGCGCGACGTGGTGATCGCCCGGCTGCGTGAGGTGGCGCAGGCGCACGGCGGCGTGCGGGCCCTGGAGGAGGTGGCGGCACCATGACGGCATCGGCGGACCGGCTGGGCCGGCTGCTCAACCTGGTGCCCTACCTGCTGGCCCGACCCGGCATTGAGATCGCCGACGCGGCGGCCGACCTGGGGGTGCGCGAGCGCCAGCTGCGCGAGGACCTGGAGCTGCTGTGGCTCTGCGGGTTGCCCGGCTACGGCCCGGGTGACCTGATCGACATGGCGTTCGACGGCGACCGGGTGACGATCACCTACGACGCCGGGATGGATCGGCCGTTGCGGCTGACGCCGGACGAGGCGCTGGCCCTGGTGGTCGCGCTGCGGATGCTGGCCGAGACGCCGGCGCTGGCCGACCGGGACGCGATCAGCCGGGCGATGTCGAAGATCGAACACGCCGCCGGCGACCTCGGCGCCGCCCCGGTGGCGGTCCGCCTGCCGGGCAACGCCGACCGGGTGGAGGAGTTCCGGGGGGCGGTCGCGCGGCGGCGCGCGCTGCGGATCACGTACTACACACCGGCCCGGGACGAGACGAGTGAGCGCGTCGTCGATCCGATGCGGGTCCTGATGGTCGGCGGCCAGGCGTACCTGGAGGCCTGGTGCCGCCGGGCCGGTGCGGTGCGGCTGTTCCGGGTCGACCGGATCGACGGGTGCGTCGAGTTGGACGAGCCGGCGGTGATTCCGGCGCAGGCGCGGGCGACCGATGTACGGGAAGGCATCTTCCGGCCCACCCGGGACCTGCCACTGGTGACCCTGCGGGTGGGCCGCCGCGCCCGCTGGATCACCGAGTACTACCCGTGCGAGGAGGTCCGGCAGGAGCCGGGCGAGCACTGGCTGGTGTCGCTGCGCGCCTCCGACCTGGCCTGGGCCCGGCGCCTGGTGCTCGGGCTGGGCGCCGACGTGGTGGTGGTGGCACCGCCGGAGCTGGTGGCCGACGTGGGAAACGAGGCGCGCGCCGCGCTGGCGGCCTACGCTGCGGCGGCCGCGGCGGTCCACTAGGGTGGCCCGGTGATCTGGTGGATCGTCGGCGGCGTCGTGGCGGCCGCCCTGCTGTTTCTCGTCGTCGTCGTGCTCAGGCTGCTCGGGGGGGTGCGTGAGTTGAGCCATGTCGAGCGGGCGCTGCAGCGCCGGGTGACCGACGCGCAGGCGGTCCAGGAGAGCCTGGCCGAGCTGGGTCGACGGGCCGAGGCGTTGCGCGAGCCGCTGCTCGACGCCCAGGAGCGCGTCGCGCTGATCCAGGCACGCCGCGGCGCTGCGGAGCGTTAAGTGCTTGATTGCGCCCGGAATCGGATATTTGTCGATTATTTCGCACGGATTTCCTAGCCAGCGGTTGACGTTCCCGGCCCGCCCGACGCAGACTGCCAGCGGCGAGGGTTCGCCGCAGCCGCGCCGGTACCATGGGGTGCGGAAGCAACGAGACGACGAGGTGACTTCAAATGGGTGCTAGCGTATTGAAGCCTTGGCACATCATCGTGCTGGTGGTCGTGCTGATCCTGCTCTTCGGCGCGAAGCGCCTGCCGGACACGGCCCGGTCGCTCGGCCGATCCCTGCGGATCATCAAGGCGGAAACCCGCGGTCTGGCCGATGACGACGTGGACGGCAAGGCCGAGGCGCAGTCCGCCCGGCAGCCGATCACGCCGTCGGTCCCGGACAACCAGCCGTCGCCGAGCCCGGTGGTCGAGCCCATCGAGCGCGTCCGCGACAAGTAGGACGATACCGGCCCGGCTGTGAACCTTCCTGCGCTGAAGATGCCTGCTCTGCGGCGGGGCAAGCCGCAGTTCGAGCGCGCCGCCGACGGCTCCATGTCGCTCATGGAGCATCTGCGTGAGCTGCGCAGCCGCCTGCTCAAAGCCTCGATCGCCGTCGTGCTCGGGCTGATCGCGGGGTACTTCTTCGCGGAGTCGGTGCTGTACTTCCTGACCGACCCGTACTGCGACCTCAATCGTGCTGCCACGCAGTGCGACTTCAACACGAAGTCGCCGGTCGACGAGTTCCTGCTGGAACTGCGGGTGGCGCTCTACCTCGGCCTGCTCATCGCCGCGCCCTTCTGGCTGTACCAACTCTGGGCCTTCATCGCGCCCGGGCTGCACCGTCGGGAACGTCGCTACACCTACGCATTCGTCGCCATCGCGACGCCGCTCTTCATTGCGGGTGCCGTCCTGGCCCACTTTGTCGTGGCGAAGAGCCTGCCCTTCTTCCTGAGAGGGTCCCGGTTCCAGATCACGCTGGAGCTCTCCGGGTACTTCGACTTCGTCACCGGCATGATGCTGCTCTTCGGCGCCGGGTTCGAGTTCCCACTTGTACTGATGATGCTCAACTTCGCCGGTCTGGTGTCGGCGCGCAAGATGCTGAGCATGTGGCGGGTCGCCGTGTTCGTGATGTTCCTGTTCGGGGCCATCGTCACACCCACGCCCGACCCGTTCGGCATGTCCGCGCTCGCGGGATCGATGTGCCTGCTGTACTTCGCCGCGGTCGGTGTCGCGTTCCTCAACGATCGACGCCGGGCTCGTAGCAGCCCGTATGCCGGGCTCGCCGACGACGAGGTGTCGCCGCTGGAGTACGACGAGGAAGGCAACGCGGTCCCCGCCGTGGGGCCGAGCCAGTCGGAGCGGCTGGCGCCGGTCGCCGGGCCGTTGCCGCTCGACCGGCGTTACGACGACACGACCTGAGAGTGACTGCTCCACAACCGGAGCCGGGAAAGCTTCCGGTGCCACCCGTCGCGCTGGGTGCCGGACCGGTGGCGGTGCTGGTCAACCCGGACGCGGCCCGGGGCCGGTACCGCGCCATCCTGCCGGCCGTCGTGGCTCGACTGGGCCGTCGCGGCGGCCCGGTGGAGGTCCTCGAGGCGACGACCGCGGCGGCGGCACGGCAGGCGTGTCAGCGCGCGGTCGCTGGCGGCGCGGCGGCGCTGGTCGCCGTGGGCGGGGACGGGACCGTGCACGTCGCCCTGCAGGCGGTGGCCGGCCGCGGAGTGCCGCTGGCGGTGGTGGCCGCCGGGACGGGCAACGACTTCGCCACCGAACTTGGCCTGCCGACGGACCCGGTGGCCGCGGCCGACGTCGCCGCACTCGCGCTGGGCACCGGGATCACGCGGGCCATCGACCTGGCCAGGGTGACCGGCCCGGCCGGCGGAGCCCGGATTGCCGGCCCGGCCGGCGGAGCCCACTGGTACGGCGCGGTGTTGGGCGCCGGGTTCGACGGACTGGTCAACGAGCGCGCCAACCGGATGCGCTTTCCGCGTGGACCGCGCCGGTACGACGTTGCGATCCTCGCTGAGCTGGCCGGACTGCGGGCCCGGCGCTACACGCTTGGGCTGGACGACGACGTCGTGGAGGTCGATGCGGTGCTGGTGGCGGTGGGCAACACGGCGAGCTACGGCGGCGGCATGCGGATCTGCCCGGCAGCCGACCCCACCGATGGGATGCTCGATGTCGTGGTGGTCGGCGCGGTCAGCCGGGCCACGCTGCTCCGGATCAAGCCCCGCCTCTACACCGGCCGGCACGTCGAGCACCCGGCGGTCACGCAGTACCGCGCCCGTCGCGTGGAGATCGCCTCGGCCGGGCTGGTGGCCTACGCCGACGGGGAGCGCAGCCTCGCCCTACCGATCACGATCACCAGCCATCCCGGCGTGCTGACGCTGCTGGCCTGACCGATCCGTTTACCTGGGACGGAGCGGCCCAGGGCGGCCGAGTGCCATGACCCTGCTTGATCCGGAAGCGTTGTGGTCGCTGTGGGGGCGTCGGAGCCACCACGAAGTTACCGGATCATGATTCCGAGTTCGATCGGCAGCACCGTGCGGGCTTCAGGTCGCCAGGTCGAGTACCGCGCCGAGGCCGTGCACCGTACCCGGACCGGTCTCCGGCAGGATCAACGCCACGCAGCCGGCCCGGACGGCTCCGGCGTCGGCCAGCGTGTCACCCACGACGAGGACGCGCTCCGGGTCCACCCGCAGCGCCGCGCATGCCGTCGTGAAGATCATCGGGTCGGGCTTGCACCGGCCCACCTCGTACGACAGGGCGAACGTGTCGACCAGGTCGGCGAAGCCGAGGTCGGCGGAGATCCCGCGGATGTCAAAGCCGATGTTGCTCACCACGGCCACCTGCCGGCCGGCGGCGCGCAGGGCCCGCAGGGTCGCGACGGTGTCGGCGTAGACGCGCCAGCCCACCGACTCCACACATCGCTGGTACAGCGCGTCGGCCAGCCCGTCGATGTCGCTCTGCACGGTCCGCGCCAGGCCGGTGAAGGCGCTGCGGTGGGCGTCCTGACAGAGATCGCGGTTCGCCCAGTCCTCGGCGAGCGAGGGCGGGATCCGGTACGGCAGCGGACCACCGGCGCGACCGGCGGTGACCAGGCGGTCCGCCAGCACCGTCGCCCGGCCCCGGTCCAGGCGCGCGCCGCACGAGGCGGCGGCCGCGGTGACCCAGGCGATCGGGTCCTCGACCTGGGCCAGGGTCCCGTGGAAATCGAAGAGCACCGCGTCGAACCGCGGGTTCGGGGTAGACGGTTCGATACTGTCCGGCACGCCGTGCACGATACCGACCGGCGCAACCGGGCACGCCTCGCCTAGCCTTGATGTCATGAGCACTCCGGCCGAGCGGTACGCGGCGTCCTCCCGGCGGGCGGCCCGCGCCGCGTCGTTCCCGGAACTCGAGGAGTTCGCCGCCGATCTCGGCTTCGAGCTCGACCCGTTCCAGCGGGAGGCGTGCGAGGCGCTCGAGGGCGGTAGCGGCGTCCTGGTCTGCGCCCCGACCGGGGCCGGCAAGACCGTGGTCGGCGAGTTCGCCGTGCACCTCGCGCTGCGCCGGGCCGATCCGCAGGCCACCAGGCGCAAGTGCTTCTACACGACGCCGATCAAGGCACTGTCCAACCAGAAGTACCACGATCTTGTCGACCGGTACGGCGAGGAGCGGGTAGGCCTGCTCACCGGCGACAACGCCATCAACGGCGACGCGCCGGTGATCGTGATGACCACCGAGGTGCTGCGCAACATGCTCTACGCGGGCTCGCCGGCGCTGGTCGGCCTGGCCTACGTGGTGATGGACGAGGTGCACTACCTGGCCGACCGGTTCCGCGGCGCGGTGTGGGAGGAAGTGATTATCCACCTGCCCGAATCGGTCACGCTGGTGTCGCTCTCGGCCACCGTGTCCAACGCCGAGGAGTTCGCCGACTGGCTGGTGACGGTACGCGGCGAGACCACCGTCGTGGTCAGCGAGCACCGTCCGGTGCCGCTCTGGCAGCACATGCTCATCGGCCGGCGGATGTTCGACCTGTTCCACGACGCCGACGCGGCACAGAAGCACGACGTCCATCCCGAGCTGCTGCGCTACCACCGCGACCAGCTGCGCCGACTGGAGGCATCCGGCGAGTTGAGCCGGCGCGGGCCGGCCGGGCGGGGTCGTAAGGGGAGCGGGCCGACCCGCCCGGAGATCGTGGAGCGCCTCGACCGGGAAGGGCTGCTCCCGGCCATCCTGTTCATCTTCAGCCGCGCCGGCTGCGCCGCGGCGGTGCAGCAGTGCCTGCACGCCGGGCTGCGGCTGACCGGCCCGGACGAACGCACCGAGATCCGGGCCATCGTGGAGAGCCGCACCGGCCACCTCGCCAGCGAGGACCTCCAGGTGCTGGGGTATTGGGAGTGGCTCGACGGCCTGGAGCGCGGGCTCGCCGCGCACCACGCCGGGATGCTGCCCGCCTTCAAGGAGGTGGTCGAGGAACTGTTCGTCCGAGGGCTGGTCAAGGCGGTGTTCGCCACCGAGACCCTGGCCCTGGGGATCAACATGCCGGCCCGGTGTGTCGTGCTGGAGCGGCTGGTCAAGTACAACGGTGAGGCGCACGTCGATCTGACGCCGGGGGAGTACACCCAGCTGACCGGCCGCGCGGGTCGGCGCGGCATCGACGTGGAGGGCCACGCCGTGGTGGTGTGGTCGCCGGAGCTCGATCCGCGGCACGTCGCCGGGCTCGCCTCCACTCGGACGTACCCGCTCAAGTCGAGCTTCCGGCCGTCGTACAACATGGCGGTCAATCTGGTCGGCAGCGTCGGGTCGGCGGCGGCACGCGAGCTGCTGGAGAGTTCGTTCGCGCAGTTCCAGGCGGACCGGTCGGTGGTCGGGCTGGCCAAGCAGGTGCAGCGCAACGCCGAGACGCTGGCCACCTACGCCGCCGAGGTGGAGTGCCACCTGGGGGATTTCGCGGAGTACTTCGCCTTCCGGGTCGCCATCGACGAGCAGGAGAAGGCGCAGTCGCGCAGCGGCGCCGCGCAGCGTCGGGCGGCCGCCGCGACCGCGCTGCAGCAGCTGCGGGTGGGCGATGTGATCCGGGTGCCGTCCGGGCGGCGGTCCGGGCTCGCCGTGGTGCTCGACCCGGGGACCGACGGCTTCGGGGAGCCGCGCCCGCTCGTCCTGACCGAGGACCGGTGGGCCGGCCGGATCCCGGCCGGCGATTTCGGCGGGCCGGTCGAGGCGCTGGGCCGGGTCAGGGTGCCCAAGCACTTCAACCCGCGCTCCCCGCAGGAGCGGCGTGATCTCGCGATGGTGCTGCGCAACACCGACCTGGAGCGCGGCCCGGGCCGACGGCCCAGCCGCTCCCGCAACGCGACGTCGGTTGACGACGCCATCACGCAGTTGCGCGCGCGGATGCGGGCACACCCGTGCCACGCCTGCCCGGAACGCGAGGAGCACGCGCGGTGGGCGGAGCGTGCCCGCCGCCTGGAGCGCAACACCGAGGAGCTGCGCGGCCGGGTCGCCAGCCGGACCGGTTCGCTGGTGCGCACGTTCGACCGGGTCTGTTCCCTGCTCAGCGACCGCGGCTACCTGACCGGGCGCGGCGAGGTGACCGACGCCGGGCGGATGCTGGCGCGGATCTGGACCGAAGCCGACCTGCTCGTGGCGGAGTGCCTGCGCCGCGGCGTCTGGGACCGGCTCGCCCCGGCGGAACTCGCCGCCGCGGTCTCCGTGGTGCTGTACGAGGCGCGGCGCGAGGTCGACGACCGGGCATCCGTGCCCAGCGGCCCGATCAGCGACGCCGTGGACGCCACCGCAAAGCTCTGGATGGAACTCGACGCGGACGAGGCCAGCCGGGGACTGAAGCTGACCCGCGAGCCGGACGCCGGGTTCGTGTGGCCGATCTACCGGTGGGCCCGGGGCGAGTCGCTGACCAAGGTGCTCTCCGCGACACATGGGCTGGACGGGGACATGCCGGCCGGTGACTTCGTCCGGTGGGCGCGTCAGGTCGTCGACCTGCTCGGGCAGATCGCCGACGCGTCCGGCGCCGCCGCCGGGGTGCGCACCACCGCGCGGCAGGCGATGCAGGCCCTCAACCACGGCGTCCTGGCCTACAGCGCGGGCGCCTGACCCCCTGCGTCACCGGCGGCGGCCATGGCGTCGACCAGCCGCCGTGCCGAGCCCGCGACGTTCCACTGCTCGGCCAGGTCGAGGAGCCGGTCCGGATCCACCGGACCGGCCGGCAGCGCCGTGGACAGCGCCGGCAGCGGTACGTCGCGCGCCACCGCGACCACCGGCCGGGCGACGCCCAGGTAGTCCCGCCCGGCCAGCAGCTTGGCCCGCACGCCGGGGGCGAACGCGGCTGCCGGGTCGTCCAGAGCTTCCAGGATCGCGTCCAGCCCGCCGTACCGGTCGACCAGCCGGGCCGCGGTCTTCTCGCCGACCCCGGCCACGCCCGGCAGGCCGTCGCTCGGGTCACCGCGCAGCGCGGCGTAGTCGGCGTACCCGGCCGCCGCGACGCCGTACCGGGCACGGACGGCCGCGTCGTCGAGCACCTCCAGCTTCGCCACGCCGCGGCCGGTGTAGAGCACGACCACGCCGCGGGCGTCGTCGATCAGCTGGAACAGGTCCCGGTCGCCGGTGGCCACCTCGATCGGGCCGGGCTCCCGGGTGGCCAGCGTGCCGATCACGTCGTCAGCCTCGTAGTCCTTCGCCCCGACGGCGGTGATGCCGAGCGCCGCCAGCAGATCGAGGATCTTCGGCACCTGCGGGCTCAGCGCGTCCGGCACCTCCTCGCCGCCCGCCGGGGTGAGCCGGTGCGACTTGTACGACGGCACCAGGGCCACCCGCCAGGCCGGTCGCCAGTCCTCGTCGAGGGCGCACACGACCCGGTCCGGACGGCGGGTGCGCACCAGCGTGGCCAGCATGTCCAGGAACCCGCGCACCGCGTTGACCGGCGTGCCGTCGGGTGCCATCGCGGCGGACTCCGGAATGCCGAAGTACGCCCGGAAGTACATGCTCGCGGCGTCGACGAGCAGCAGCGGTCGGTTCACGCGCTCCAGCCTGCCATGGCGGTGCCGGAATGTGGTGGACGGTCCGCCCGGTGCGGGGCAGGCTGACCCGATGCCCAGCGGCGCACCTCCCTCCGGCCTCGAACTGAGTCGCGCGTACTACGCCGAGGTCGTCGGCCCTGTGCTGACCGCGCACCTCAGCGTGGTGCCGCACGCCGCCGCGCGGCTCGGGCCCGGCTCCGAGGTGCTCGGCTTCGACACCGATCGGTCCACCGACCACGACTGGGCGCCCCATCTGCAGATCTTCGTCGCGGACGACGATGTCGCGGGCACGCTCGCGCCGGTGCTGGCGGAGCTGCTCCCGTCGCGGTTCCATGACGTACCGACCAAGGGCGCCGTCGTCGTGACCACGGTGTCGGGGTGGATGCGGGGCCGGCTCGGCTTCGACCCGCTGGACGGCGTGCGGGTTGCCGACTGGATGGCCACCCCGACGCAGCGGCTGGCGGAGGTGACCGCCGGCGCCGTCTTCGCCGACGCGTCGGGCTCGCTGGCCACGGCCCGGGAGCGGCTGGCCTGGTACCCGGACGACGTGTGGCGGGCTGTGCTGGCCGGACAGTTCGCCCGCGTCGGGCAGGAGGAGGGTTTCGTCGGGCGTTGCGGCGAGGTGGGTGACGAGTTGGGCAGCGCGGTGGTCGGCGCCCGGCTGGCCCGTGACCTGATCCGGCTCTGCCTGCTGCTGGCCCGCCGGTACCCGCCGTACAGCAAGTGGCTGGGCAGCGCATTCGCGCGGTTGCCGGACTCCGGCGGGATCGGCACGGCGCTGGGTGCCGCGCTGCGCGCGGTCGACTGGCCGGCCCGGGAAGCCGCGCTGTGCCTGGCCTACGAGGAGGTCGGCCGGCGCTGCAACGCGCTCGGGCTCGCCGAACCGGTCGACCCGGCTCCTCGACAGTTCCACGACCGCCCGTTCCGGGTGCTCGACGCCGGCCGGTTCGCCACCGCGTTGCGCGCCGCCGTCGCCGACCCCGCCATCCGGGACCTGCCGCCGGTCGGCGCGATCGACCAGTACGTCGACTCGACGGACGTGCTGACCAATCCGCAGCGCTTCCGGGCGGCCGCCTCGTGGACAACCGGATCACCGTGAGGCCCTGAACCGCCGCGGCGCCGAAGGCCACCATGGTGAAGGTGGAGCGCGGGGACTCCACGACGGCCCGAACGAGCGTTAGGCTCGAGATTCAGCCGAGCCGAGGTGGTGCTGCCGTGGTCGTGGATCGGGTCGGCCTTTCCGACGAGGCCGTGGCGCTGCTGGAGTTGACCGCCGAGATCGCCGACCGCGAGCTGGCACCACGGGTCGTCGACTTCGAGGCTCGCGGCGAGTTCCCCCGGGAACTGCTCCGGGCCCTGGGGCGGGCCGGCCTGCTGGGCCTGCCCTATCCCGAGGAGTACGGCGGCGGCGGGCAGCCGTACGAGGTGTACCTGCAGGTGCTCGAGGAGCTGGCCGGTCGCTGGCTCGCCGTCGCGGAGGCGGTGTCGGTGCACACCCTCGCCTGCTACCCCCTGGCCACGTACGGCTCCGACGCGCAGCGCAAGCGCCTGCTCCCCGATCTGATCGGGGGCGACCTGCTCGGTGGGTACTGCCTGTCCGAGCCGCACGGCGGATCCGACGCCGCCGCGCTGACCACGCGGGCGGAGCGCACCGACGACACGTACACGGTGCACGGCACCAAGGCCTGGATCACCCACGCGCACAGTGCCGACTTCTTCACGGTGTTCTGCCGGACCGGCGGCCCGGGCCCGTCCGGCATCTCCAACCTGCTCATCGACGCGGACACGCCGGGGATCGAGCCGCAGCCCCGGGAGCGGACCATGGGGCTGCACTCGTCGCCGGTGGCACAGGTGGTGTTCGACGGCGCCCGGGTGCCGGCGGACCGGCTGGTCGGTGCGGAGGGCGCCGGTTTCCGGATCGCCATGAGCGCCCTGGACAGCGGTCGCCTCGGCATCGCGGCGTGCGCCGTGGGGCTGAGCCAGGCAGCGCTGGACACCGCGGTCGGGTACGCGCGAGAGCGGGAGCAGTTCGGCACCCCGATCATCGAGTTCCAGGGCATCGGCTTCCTGCTCGCCGACATGGCGACGCAGGTCTCGGCGGCGCGTGCGCTCACCCTGGCGGCAGCGCGGCTGCGCGACGCCGGCCGCCCGTACGGCATCGAGGCGGCGAAGGCGAAGCTCTTCGCCACCGACGCCGCGATGCGGGTCACCACCGATGCGGTGCAGGTACTCGGCGGGTACGGCTACGTCAGCGACTATCCGGTGGAGCGGTACTTCCGGGAGGCGAAGGTACTGCAGATCGTGGAGGGGACGAACCAGATTCAGCGGATGGTGATTGCTCGGGCGCTGCACCGGTCCCGCTGACCGGGTCGGCCCCGCGCAGTGCCAGGGCGGCGGTCACCACGCCGAGCGTGGCCAGGTCCACGAGGACCGAGCCGGCGGCCAGGAACTGCTCGAGGTTGAACTCGAAGACGCGGGTGAACAGCAGGTTGACCAGCAAGGCCCGGTAGAACCACCGGTATGCCGCGGTGGCGTCGCGGGGTAACCGGACGATGCCGACCGTCACCAGGACCGTACACACCACGGTGCTGGCCAGCCCGAGCAGCAGCGGCACCGCGCCGGGCGGTGGTCGGTGGGCGGCGGGATCGGCCAGGTAGGCCAGCACCGGCGGCAGGAACCGCCAGACCGCGTACCCGATCTGGGCGACCAGCACGACGGCGGTGAGAGCCGGCAGGCGGCCTGCCGTGCGTGGTGAACCGACGAAGCGCCGCAGCCGGTACCGCAGCCGCCTGGTGCGGAGCAGCCGGATCGGATCGACGAGTTCGACCTGGTCGTCCGGCACGCTGCGGACCAGCGCGCGGGCCGCGTCGACGCCGGGCGCCCCGGCGGCCCGGCGCAGCTGGGCGTGGACCTCGGCGCGCCGTCGCGGGGTGAATCCGCCGGCCACGCCGGCGACGGTCTGGTCCACCGCGGCCGCGAGGTGCTCCGCCGGGTGGTGCGGATGACGCCGGTGCACCAGGTGCACGGTGAGCAGCAGCGACACCACGATCACGTACATCACCGCGGCGGCCGGCCGGTAGAAGTAGTCGTTGTCGTGGGTGACGAACTTGCCGATCTCGTCGATGAACAGGCCGATGCCGACGCCGGAAACCACCGCCGCGATCGGCCGGATCACCGGACCGATGAAGGAGAGCAGCAGGACCAGCCCGGCCACCATGAGCAGGCCGCCCCACAGCACGTGGGCGATGTGCAGCGTTGCGCCACCGATCTGGGGGTACCCGGCGGCGGCCAGGAACGCCCGCACCAGCAGCACCGTGGCCACCGTCGCGACCAGCATGGCGACGAGGTGCGGGGCGGCGTGCGGGTCACGGGGCAGGCCGCGCACCAGCAGCCAGAGCGACAGCCGGTGGTGCCGGCTCGGGCGGTTCGCGTCCGGCATGGTCATGCCCTCAGGAGATCACATCGACGCGGGCCCATCATCCCGTCCGGCATCCCCGCTCCATCGATCATCTAGGGTGGGGCGGTGGAGGACACCGATCGCGCCATCGTGGCCGCCCTTGCCGAGGATGGTCGGCTGTCATACACCGACCTGGCCGAGCGGGTCGGGCTGTCGGTGTCCGCGGTGCACCAGCGGGTTCGCCGGCTGGAGCAGCGCGGTGTGATCAAGGGGTACGTCGCCCGGGTGGACTACGACGCGATCGGGCTGCCGCTGACCGCCTTCGTCGCGATCCGCCCGATCGATCCGTCGCAGCCCGACGACGCACCGGACCGCCTCACCGTGCTCCCGGAGATCGAGGCCTGCTACTCGGTGGCGGGGGAGGATTTCTACCTGCTGCTGGTGCGGGTGGCCAACCCGGCCGGCCTGGAGCGGCTGCTCCAGGAGATCCGCACCTGCGCCAACGTGATCACCCGGACCACGGTGGTGCTCTCCACGCCGTACGAGTCGAGGGTGCCCCGGATCACCTGACCGGGCGGTTCCACTCCAGGATCACCTGCCGGTCGTGCTCGTGGCCGAGGGTGCTGGTCGTGCCGGTGTCGAGCCGCAGCCGGCCACCGAGGGCGGGGGGCGCGCCGATCCACCGGGCCCCGGCGACCCGCAACGCGTGGCCGTGTGCCACCAGGGCCACGTCGCCGTCGGCGAGCAGGGGCCGGGCCCGCGCCAGTACCCGGTCCAGCCGCGCCGCTACCTGCTCCGGCTGCTCGCCGCCCGGGCAGCCGTCGGACCAGAGGTCCCAGTCCGGGCGCCGGGTTCGGATGTCGGCCGTGGTGATGCCCTCGTACTCGCCGTAGTCCCACTCGACCAGGTCTTCATCGACCGCCGATACGGTCAGCCCGGCGAGGTCGGCGGTGCGCCGGGCCCGGCGGCGCGGGCTGCACAGCACCGCGGCGAAGGACCGCGCGGCCAGGCGTGACGCCAGGCCCCGGGCCTCGGTCTCACCGTGGGCGGTCAGGTCGAGATCGGTGTAGGACGTGTGCCGACGTGTGGCGCTCCACTCGGTCTGCCCGTGTCGCACCAGCGTGAGGACTCCCATGGCCCCATTCTGGCCCGGTCGTGGGCGCGGCCCCGCGGAGGCCTCTGCGCCGTCGGCAGACAGTAAACTAGCTTCCTAGGATGCCTTAGCAGGCGTGGCTACCGCCACGCTGCACAAATCCGCTCCAAGGAGCGGCGGCTTTCCCGGGGGAGTGGGCTACAACCAGCCCGAGCGGCGGAAGAGGCGGTACAGGGTCAGGAAGGCCAGGCCCATCAACCCCAGCGCGTACGGGTAGCCGTAGGTCCAGTGCAGTTCCGGCATGGCGTCGAAGTTCATGCCGTAGATGCCGGCGATGGCGGTCTGCGCAGCGGCGATGGCCGCCCAGGATGCGATCTTCCGCATGTCGTTGTTCTGCTCCACCGTGACCTGCGCCAGCCTGGCCTGCAGGATCGAGTTGAGCAGGTCGTCGAGTGCGGCCACCCGGTCGACTGCGCGGGCCAGCTGCCCGGATGCGTCGGCGAAGTAGCGGTGCAGGCCGGTGGGGAGGTCGCCGCGGTGCTGCGCGAGGAGCGCCTGCAGCGGCGCCTGGAGCGGAAAGACCGCACGTTTGAACTCCACCAGCTCGCGTTTGAGCTGGTACACCTGCTGCACGTCAGTGCCGCCGTCGCGCGCGAAGGCCGTCTCCTCAAGCTTCTCGAGGTCCTTCTCCACGTGCCCGGCGACGTCGTGGTAGAGGCCCACCATCCGGGCGCAGACCGCGTGCGCCACCGCCCAGGGGCCCTGCGCGAGCACGGAGCGCCGCTGTTCCAGGTCGGCCCGCACGGCTCCCAGTGCGCCCGCCGGGCCGTGCCGCACGGTGATGACGAAGTCGCGGCCCACCAGGACCATCACGTCGCCGGTGTCGACCACCTCGGAGCTGGCGGTGAGTTCGGGGTGTTCCACGTAGCGGGCGGTACGCAGTACGAGCAGCGTCACGTCACCGTGCTTCTCCACCGCGGGACGGTGACCGTCGCTCAGGGTCTGCTCGACGGTTAGTTCGTGCAGGCTGAACGTCCGGGCCACCGACGCCATCAGCGCGGCGTCGGGCTGGTGCAGCCCGAGCCACACGAAGGCGTGCCGCCGCCCACGGGCCCGGGCGAACGCGTCGGTGTGGTGCACCTGACCGGCCTGGCGCTGTCCGTTGACGTATACCGCGCAGTCGACCACGGCGTCGTGGCGCAGGATTTCGGCCGGCACCGGCTCCGCCTGCGGTATGACCGTGTCCAGGAGCCGTCGCCAGGCCGTGGTCAGCAGCCCGGTGGCCATGGATGCCGGCATGGCCGACCGTTCCCGCTGTCGCTGTTCGGGCATCACCGCTCCTGGTTGCCGCTGGTTGTTGTTCCCGTGCACGGTAGGACGCCGCCGTCCCGGCGTATCCGGCGCGTCCACCGGGGACACGTGGCGCGACACCGTGCGGTACGCCATGGTGAACGACGACCGGCCGGCGGTGATGCGCCGGCCGGGTGGCCCGCCGCCGGAATGATCAGAGGGGGTGCCGGTGGACCTGTCGGAGTACGCCAGCCTGGACGCGGTCGGCCTGCGGCAGTTGATCGAGTCGGGTCAGGTGACTGCGGCCGAGGTCGCCGACGTGGCCCGTGATGCGCTCGACCTGGCTCACGCCGAGCTCAATGCGCTGACGTTGCCGCTGTTCTCGCCAGCGCTCGATGCTGAGCCGGGCGGGCCGCTGGCGGGCGTGCCGTTCGTGATCAAGGACAGTGGGCCGTTCGCCCGCGGGGTGCCCTTCGCGCTCGGCAGTCGCAGCGTGCGCGGGGCGGTGGCGATGGTGGACCACGAACTGATGGCCCGGTTCCGGGCCGCCGGGCTGGTGACGCTCGGCCAGACGACCGCGCCGGAACTTGGGCTCAGCTTCGCGACCGAGTCGGCCCGGTACGGGGTCACCCGCAACCCCTGGGCGCCCGACCGGGGGGTGGGCGGGTCGAGTGGGGGGTCGGCGGCGCTGGTGGCCGCCGGTGCGGTGCCCCTTGCCCACGGCAATGACGGGGGCGGGTCGGTGCGCGTACCGGCGTCGTGCTGCGGGCTGGTCGGGCTGAAGCCGAGCCGCGGCCGCACGCCGAGCGGGCCGAACTTCGGCGAGGTGGGTTTTGGGCTGATCGTCGAGTTCGGCCTCGCCCGGACCGTCCGCGACGCGGCGCTGCTGCTGGATGCGGTGGCCGCGCCGATGTTGGGCGAGAAGTACGTGGCGCCCGCGCCGGCGCGGGCGTACCCGGCGGAGGTCGGTGCCGACCCGGGGCGGCTGCGGGTCGCGGTGACCACGCAGGCCTGGTCCGGGACGCCGGTCGATCCCCAGGTCGCCGCGGTCACCGTCACCGTCGGCAAGGCGCTGGAGTGGCTCGGGCACGCGGTGACCGAGGCGAGCCCCGAGGTGGATCCGGAGGCGGTGATCGAGGCGGCGATGTTGGCGGCGATAGCCACCGGTGCCGCGATGCTGGCCGGACCGCGCCGGCCGGATCCGTTCCTGCTGGAGGCGGTGTCCCGGCGGGTGATCGCGGAGACCGAGGCGGCGACGGCACTTGACGTCATGGCCGGCATCGATGCGCAGCACCGGGTGACCCGCCCGATCGGGCGGTTCTTCGCCCGCCACGATCTGCTCCTCACGCCGACGCTCGGGCAGCTCCCGGCGGCGCACGGCACGTTGGACTACGACAACCCCGAGCACACCGTGCGGTCGTGGCTGCGGCGGCTGTTCGAGTACGGGCCGTTCACCGCGCCGTTCAACGTCTCCGGGCACCCGGCGATCAGCCTGCCGCTCGGGCTGAGCCGGGACGGGTTGCCGATCGGCGTGCAGTTGGTCGCGGCGCAGGGCCGCGAGGATCTGCTGCTGCGGGTGGCGGCCCAGTTGGAGGAGGCGGTGCCGTGGCGGGACCGGGAGCCGGCGATCTTCGTCGGCCGGTACTGAGCGGCGCTCTGTTACGACCTGGTTACCCGGCTGCGAACCGGCGGTGGCACGGCGGATCCACGCTGGGGGGGTCATGTCCCTGACGACCAGTGGATCGAGGAGAGCGCAATGGGGATCAACAGAGTTCTGGGAGCGGTCGCGGTCGCCCTGTGCGGCGTACTGACCGCCGGCGTCGCCGTCGCCGGCCCGGCGGTGGGTGGCACGCGTACCGCCGCGGCGGCACCGTACTGCGGCCTCACCTGGGGTAGCGCGGAGAAGGCGGTGGACGCGTTCGGCAGCGGGCCGCTAATCGCCACCCGTACCGGGCAGCACGCCTGCTTCGACCGGGTGGTGTTCGAGTTTGACGGGCCGGCGACCGGCTACCGGGTGTTCTACGGCGAGGTGTACACCGGCGGCGAGGGCATGGCGATGTCGCCGTACACGGCCGGTGGCGCTCTGCTGCATGTCGAGCTACTGAACCCGGCGTACGCCGAGTCGGGCGCGACCTATCCGCACCGGCTGGGCGACCACGTCGCAAACGTGGTGCGGTACCAGACGCTGCGCGATGTCGTCTACGCCGGCAGTTACGAGGGCTACTCCACGTTCGCGGTCGGTGTCCGGGCCCGCCTGCCGTTCCAGGTGAGTGTGCTTGCCGGGCCGGGTACGCACTCCCGGATCGTCGTCGACGTGGCCCATGCCTGGCAGGCGTGAGCGGGTAGCCGTCGCACCAGCACCACGGTGGCCCGGCGCCGCGGGCCGCTGTGGCGTTGCCGGCCGCTGTGGCGTTGCGGGGCTACCCTGGCGGGCGATGGAGGGCAGGCTGCTCGTCGTTGAGGACGATGCCTCGATTCGCGAGGTCACCGCCCTCGCATTGGCACGGGCCGGCTTCCGGGTCAGCACGGCGGTCGACGGACGTGAGGCGTTGGCGGTCTGGCGCTCCGCCGATCTGGACCTGGTCGTGCTGGACGTGATGCTGCCCGGCCTGGACGGCCTTGAGGTGTGCCGCGAGATCCGCCGGTCCAGTCAGGTGCCGATCCTCATGCTGACCGCGCGAACCGACACGATCGACGTCGTGGTGGGGCTGGAGTGCGGGGCCGACGACTACGTCAAGAAGCCGTTCGACGTCGTGGAGCTGACCGCGCGGGTGCGGGCGCTGTTGCGGCGCCGGTCGGCGCCGGCACCGCAGTCGGCCATCGCCGTGGGGGCGTTGGAGGTCGACCCGGTTCGGTTTCTCGCCCGCAAGGACGGGCGCGAGCTGGTCCTGACGGCGACGGAGTTCCGTCTGCTCCTGGAGCTGGCTCGTCGCCCGGGGCAGGTGTTCACCCGGGACGTGCTGCTCGATCGGGTCTGGAGTTATCCGTTCCTCGGTGACTCGCGCCTGGTGGACGTGGCAATCCAGCGGTTGCGGGCGAAGGTCGAGGACGATCCGGCCCAGCCGAGGTTGATCCAGACCGTGCGCGGTGTCGGGTACCGCCTCGCGGAGCCGTGAGCGGTGCCGTGGCGGCCCGGGCGACGACAACGCGTGCGGCGGCGACGCGGGCGATCGCGCCAGGTCGGTTCCGGCGCCGGCTGACGGTGGCGTTCGTCCTCGTCGCCGGCGTCTCGGCGGCCGCGTTGGCGGTCGGGTCGTATCTGATGGTCCGGCAGGCCCGCCTGGACGACTCGCTCCAGCGGGCCGCGGACGATGCCCGCTACCAGCTGGTCGTGGCGCGGCAGTTCCTGCCGTTGGACGAGGAGCGGGGCGGGAGCCTGCTGGCCAGCTTCGAAAGCAGCGGTCGGCATGTGGTGCTGCGGACCGCCGACGCCACCACGGCCTCCAACGAGTCGTTCCACCCGTCCCCCGGGCCGCGGTTGCGCGCGGCGGTGGCGGCGGGGCAACTGGGGTACGAGCGTCCGCCGGGCCGGCGTGCGTTGCTGCTGGTGGGTGGGCGGATCCCGGGTTCGACGGCGGAGCTGTACCTGGTGCACGTGGAGGACCGGATCCACGCCGACCTGGTTCAGCTGCGGGTGGCGCTGCTGGCCGGCTGGGTGGCGGTGGCGCTGTTCGCGGCCGGTGTCGGGCACCGCCTCGCGCGGCGCACCCTGGACCCGGTGGACCGGGCCAGCCGGGCCGCCCGGGCGGTCGCGGAGGGTCTGCTGGCCACCCGACTGCCGGTGCAGGGGCGCGACGAGTTCGGCGCGTGGGCGGCGTCGTTCAATCAGATGGCCGAGGCGTTGCAGGCGAAGATCACCGCGTTGTCGGCGGCGCAGGCGCGGGAGCGGCGGTTCACCGCGGATGTCGCGCACGAGCTGCGCACGCCGGTGACCGCCCTGGTGGCGGAGGCGTCCCTGCTCGGTGAGCAGGTCGCGCAACTGCCGCCGGAGACCAGGCGGTTGGCGGAGTTGCTGGTGACCGACGTCGTGCGGCTCCGGCGTCTGCTTGAGGAGCTGATGGAGATTTCCCGGCTCGACGCCGGGCAGGAGGCGGTGGTGGTGCAGCCGGTGGAGCTCACGCCGCTGCTGCGCGCCCTGCTCGACGCCCGGGGCTGGCTGGATCGCGTCGGGGTGACCGGCGACCCAGTGGTGCTGCAGACCGACCCGCGGCGTCTGGAGCGGGTGCTGTCGAATCTGATCGCGAATGCGGTCGAGCACGGTGGGGGCCGGGTCTCGGTCGCCGTGGGCAGGGTGGGGCCGGGCGTGGTGATCAGCGTGAGCGACGACGGTCCGGGTATTCCGGCCGAGCATCTGCCGCACCTCTTCGACCGGTTCTACAAGATCGACGCGTCGCGCAGCGGTCGCGGCAGCGGCCTGGGGCTGGCCATCGCGCGGGAGAATGCCCGGCTGCTCGGTGCCGGGCTCGAGGTGTTCAGCGAGGTGGGCGCCGGCACGACGTACCGGGTCGAGGTCCCGCCATTCCCGCCGCCGCCGCGGCCGGACCCGGCCGATCCGGCGGGACCGGAGGTGGCAGGGTGATCCGACGCTGCAGCGTTCTCGTCGTCGTGCTGGCGGTGTGTGCCGGGTGTGCGGGTGCCCGGTCGGGAACGTTGGGGCCGGCCCCGACGGGTCCCCCGCCGTCCGGTGCCGCACCGTCCAGCGTCGCCGCACCGTCCGGCGAGGCCGCATCGCCCAGCGGGACGGGCGTGCCCGGTGGCCCCGGCAGCCGGGCGCCGGGCCCGTCCGGCGGGGTGGTGGTGCCGCCCCCGCGCGGCGGCACGCCGACAGCACCGCAGGGCACCGTGACGGTGGCGCTGTGGTTCGTCCGCAACGGGGTGGTCGTGCCCACCCGGCGGACCCGGCCGGCCACGCCGGCGACCTCGCGGCTGGTGCTGACGGAGCTGCTCGCCGGGCCGTCGTCGGCCGAGGCCGCCGCGGGCCTGGTCGGCGCCATCCCGGCCGGTGTCGAATTCCACGTTGCCGGGATCGCGGACGGTGTGGCGACGGTGAGCTTCGACGCGGCGTTCTACGCGGGTGCGCCGGAGACGGCGCGGCTGCGCCGGGCGCAGGTGGTCTACAGCCTGACCCAGTTCCCGACGGTCAACCGGGTCGCATTCGCCTCCCGCGGGCAGTCGCTGGGCGGTGCGGTTGGCGGGCCGGCCGGGCGGGCGGAGTACGCCGATCTGCTGGCGCCGATCGTGGTGACCAGCCCGGTGATCGGCGAGACGGTCGCCAGTCCGGTCATGGTGGTGGGTACCGCCGACGTGGTCGAGGCCACCGTGAACGTGCGGCTGCTCGACGCCGCGGGCCGGGAGGTCGCGACCGCGTTCACCACGGCGAGCTGCGGGGGCGGCTGTCGGGGCGGGTACAGCGTGGCGGTGCCGTTCCGCGCCACGCCGGGCGGGCCGGGGCTGGTCGAGGTGTACGAGGTGTCGGCGGAGGACGGGGCGCGTCGCAACGTGGTGGCGATTGCGGTGGTGTTCCCGCCTGACCCGCCGTGACCGCCGGTCAGGCCGCGTCGGCCTGCTTGCGCCACCAGTCCTGGCCGGACTGCGGCAGCGTGTCGATCGGGTCGTGGTACGGGTAGGTGCGGGCGAGCGCATCGGCGTCACCGGACTCGAGCGAGGTGCGGTAGTTCTTCGTCCAGTACGTGACGCCGCGTTCCCGGTCGTACTCGGTGACCATGTGCACCCAGCGCTTGCCGACGTATGGCACGTCGCACACGATCCGCGGGGTGGCGTACCCGGGCAGGTAGCCCATGATGTCGTGCTGCAGCTGCTGCGCCTGCCAGACGGCGACCCGCCAGTGCTCCGCGCCGGGGATCATGTCGCACAGGTAGAAGTAGTACGGCAGGATGCTGGCCTCGCCCTGCAGCTTGAAGCACAGGTCGAGCAGGTCTGGGGTGGTCGCGTTCACGCCGCGCAGCAGGACGCCCTGGTTGCGCACGTCGCGTACGCCGACGTCGAGCATGGTCTGTGCGGCGCGTGCCACCAGCGGGGTCACCGAGTGGGCGTGGTTGACGTGGGTGTGGATGGCGAGGTTGACCCCGCGGGTGGCGGCGGTCGCGGCGACCCGGGCGACGCCGGCCACCACGTCGGGCTGTAGCCAGTGCTGGGGCAGCCCGGCGAGGGCCTTCGTGGCGAGCCGGATGTCGCGGATCGTGTCGAGGTCGAGCAGGCGCAGCAGGAACGCCTCCAGCGAGCGCCACGGCACGTTTGCCACGTCGCCGCCGGAGACCACGACGTCGCGTACGCCGGGGTGCTCGCGCAGATAGGCGATCATGCCGTCGTACCGGTCGACCGGCTTGAGCGTCAGCTTGAGCTTGGTCACGGCCGGGGTCGAGTTGCCGACGAGGTCCATCCGGGTGCAGTGCCCGCAGTACTGCGGGCAGGTGGAGAGCAGCTCGGCGAGGACCTTGGTCGGGTACCGGTGGGTGAGCCCTTCGGCGACCCACATGTCGTGTTCGTGCAGCGAGTCGCGGCTGGCGTGCGGGTGGCTCGGCCACGTCTGCTGCCGGTCGGAGGCGACCGGCAGCATGTACCGCCGGATCGGGTCGGCGTAAAGGGCGTCTGTTGTGGGCACCGCGTCGGGCACCATGGTGTTGACCATCTGCGGCGGGATCAGCATTGACATCGTGGCCAGGTCGCGCTGGTCGGCGGCGAGGTCGTCATAGAACCGCTCGTCGACGAGGTCGCCGTAGACGGCGCGTAGTTGCCCGATGTTCTTCAGGCAGTGCGCCCGCTGCCACTGGGCGGACTCCCACTCGGCGGGGGTCACATCGCGCCATCCGGGCAGCCGGGTCCAGTCCGGTTCGACGAGTTCACGGCGGCGGTAGACGTACGGCTGACCGGTCATATCAGCAACGTACTGGAGGATTTCTCGCGATAACAGTATCGTGCAGGATGATTTACGGAGCTGAGAGGATGACGCGGTGGATTCGTCGGTTGGTTTGCGTCGGGTGATCGCGCCGCCCGGCGTCCTGCCGCAGGCGGCTCAGCGCCTGGACACCCGCGCCGAGGTGGCGGCCGACGAGGTGCGGGTCTCGGTGGATCGGCTCAACCTCGACGCGGCAAGCTTCCGGCAGTTGCAGGCCCGCTTCGGCGGGGACGGCGATGCCATCCGGACCGAGGTGCTCGCGATCATCGCGGCCCGCGGGAAGATGCAGAACCCGGACACCGGCTCCGGCGGCATGCTGCTCGGCACCGTCGCCGAGGTCGGTGCGGCGTCGCCGCTGGGGCTGCGCCCCGGCGACCGGATCGCCACCCTGGTGTCGCTCACCCTGACCCCGCTGCTCATCACGGACGGGTTGGCCGGTTGGGACGGGCGCAGCGAGCAGGTGCCCTGCACCGGGCACGCCATCCTGTTCGGCCGTTCGGCGGCGGTGGTGGTCCCCGACGACCTGCCGGCGGATCTCGCGCTCGGCGTCCTCGACGTGTGCGGAGCGCCGGCGCTCACCGCGCGGCTGGTGCGGCGCTACCCGGCGCCCCGGGTGGCGGTGCTGGGCGGCGCCGGCAAGAGCGGCTCGCTGGCGCTGGCGGCGGCGCGGTCGGCTGGCGCGAGCCGTACCGTCGGGATCGTCCCGCACCGGGCGGAGGCCGTGCGGCTCGCCGCGGCCGGCGTGTGCGACGCGGTCGCGGTCGCCGACGCCCGCGACCCGGTCCGGCTCGCCCGGGCCGTCACGGCGGCCCTCGACGGGCCGGCCGACATCGTCGTGGTCTGCGTGGACGTGCCCGGGTGCGAGCACGGCGCGATCCTGGCCACCGCGCCCGGTGGCACGGTGATCTTCTTTTCGATGGCGACCTCGTTCGCGGCCGCTGCCCTGGGCGCGGAAGGGCTCGTCGCCGACGTCACGATGCTGATCGGCAACGGCTATGTGCCGGGGCACGCGGCGTTGGCGTTGGATCTGATCAGGTCGCAGCCCGGCGTGCGTCGGCTGTTCGAGGCGCGATTGGCGGCAGACTGACCGTCATGACCCCACCTGCACGCAACTCCGCACGGACCCTGTACCGCGGTGGTCGGGTCTACAGCCCGGCCGGGCCGGGCACTACCGCCGTGCTGGTCGAGGGCGACCGGATCGGCTGGGTAGGGGTGGACGCCGACGCGCCGCGCGCGGACACCGTGGTGGACCTGGCCGGTGCGCTGCTCGCACCGGCCTTTGTGGACGCCCACGTGCACGCCACCGACACCGGCGTCACGCTGCTCGGTCTGGACCTGGCCGGCACCCGCTCGGCAGCCGAGGTCACCGCGCGGGTGGCGGCGCACGCGGCGACGCTGCCCGGCGACGCGGTCGTGGTCGGCCACGGCTGGGACGAGTCCGGCTGGCCGGAGCAGGCCCCGCCGGACGCGGTGACGTTGGACCGGGCCGGTGGCGGGCGGCGGGTGTACCTCGCCCAGGCCTCGGTGCACTCGGCGGTCGTGTCCAGTGCGCTGCTGGCCGTCGCGCCGCGCGACGTGCCGGGCTACCACGCCGGCGGTTGGCTGCGCCTGGCGGCCCACCACGCGGTACGGGCGGTGGCGTTGGGTTCGATCTCCCCGGCGCAGCGCCGGGCGGCGCAGCGCGCCACGCTGGAGCGGGCGGCGTCGCTGGGCATCGCCGCGGTACACGAGTGCGGCGGTCCGGGCACCTCCAGCGAGGACGACTTCACCGGCCTGCTGGCGCTGTCGCGGGCCGGTGGGGTGCCGGCGGTGTACGGGTACTGGGGTGAGCTCGGCGGTGCCGCGAAGGCCCGCGATCTCGGCGCGGTCGGCGCCGGCGGCGACCTGTACGCCGACGGGGCGATCGGCGCGCACACCGCCTGCCTGCGCGAGCCCTACCATGACCGCAACCCCGGCCACGCCGACGCCCGTGGCCACCGCTACCTCACCGCGGCGCAGGTGAGCGGGCACCTGGTGGACTGCGCGCGGCACACCATGCAGGGCGGCTTCCACGCCATCGGCGACGCCGCCATCGCGACCGTCCTGGACGGCCTGGCCCTCGCCGACACCGCGCTCGGTGGGGGGCGCGTGCGGGCCGGCCGGCACCGCGTCGAGCATGTCGAGATCCTGGACGAGGCGCTCATCGCGGGGCTGGCCGACTTCGGCGTCGTGGCCAGCATGCAGCCGGCGTTCGACCGGCTCTGGGGCGGCACCCACGGCATGTACGCGCAGCGTCTGGGCGTGGCGCGGTCGTTGGCGTCAAACCCGGTCGGCGCCCTCGCCGCCGCCGGCGTTGCCCTGGCGTTCGGCTCGGACTCCCCGGTCACGCCGCTGGACCCCTGGGGCACCGTGCTCGCCGCGACCCGCCACCACAACCCGGCGCAGCGCATCGACCTGCCGGCGGCCTTCGCCGCGCACACCGTCGGGGGTTGGCGGGCAGCCGGCGTGGACGACGAAGGGCTGCTGCTGCCCGGGTCGCCGGCGACCTTCGCGGTGTGGCACTGGCCCGGGACGTTCCGCGGCGGTCTGCCCGCGCCACCCGAGCCCGCCGCGGCCGGGCCCACCGGCCCCGACCCGTACGGTGCGCCGATCTGCCGGCGCACCGTGCGGCGTGGCGAGGTGATCTATGCGAGCGGGTGAGGGCGATGAGTCAGGGGACCCGGTGGGTCGGCTGAGGCTCGACCCGGCGACGGTGGCGCACGCCCGGACCCTGGCCGCGCGGGCCGGGCAGCCGGTGGTGGAGCTGGCGCGCGGGCACACCACGGTGTCGGTTGAGCGGGCGGTGCTGCGCCTGGCCGGGGTGGGCGGTGCCGACCCGGACGGCATCCCGTGGGTGAACCGCCTCGTCGACGCCGTCGCCGCCGATGTCGGCCTGGGCGCCGGCGTGGCCCTGCCGGTGTTCGCCGCACTCGCCGCCGACGGCGACCCGGACCTGACCCGGCTGGCCCAGCGTGCCGCCGCCGGTTCAGTACGCTTCGCGGTGCCCACCGGGCCGGATGCCGTCGCCGCCCGGCGGGCCGCCCGGGAGGTCGTCGGTGCCGGGATCGGTCGCATCGACGCCCGTCGGGCCGAGCGCGAGCGCCTGGTCAGCCGGCACGGGGACCCGGGGCGGCGGCCCTGGATCTACCTGATCGTCGCGACCGGCGACATCCAGGAGGACATCCCGCAGGCCCAGGCGGCGGCGCGGGCCGGCGCGGACGTGATCGCGGTGATCCGATCCACCGGCCAGTCGCTGCTGGACTACGTGCCCGAGGGCGCGACCCGGGAAGGCTTCGCCGGCACGTACGCCACGCAGGAGAACTTCCGGCTGATGCGCGCGGCGCTGGACGAGTCCTCGCGCGAGCTGGGGCGCTACGTGCGGCTGACCAACTACGCCTCCGGGCTGTGCATGCCGGAGATCGCCACACTGGCCGGGCTGGAGCGCCTGGACATGATGCTCAACGACTCGATGTACGGCATCCTGTTCCGCGACATCAACCCGGTCCGCACCTTCGTCGACCAGCGGTTCTCCCGGCAGATCCACGCCCGCGCCGGAATCATCATCAACACCGGCGAGGACAACTACCTGACCACCGCCGACGCGGTGGAGGCCGCGCACACCGTCACGGTGTCGCAACTGCTCAACGAGTACTTCGCGCACGAGGCGGGCCTGGCCGACTGGCAGCTCGGCATCGGGCACGCCTTCGAGATCAACCCGGACCTGCCGGAGTCGTTCCGCCTGGAGTTGGCGCACGCCCTGCTGGCCCGCGAGCTGTTCCCGGACGCGCCGCTGAAGTGGATGCCGCCCACCAAGCACATGACCGGCGACGTGTTCCGCGGCAACCTCCTCGACGGGTTCTTCAACCTGGCCGGCGTCCTCACCGGACAGAGCATCCTGCTGGTCGGCATGATGACCGAGGCGGTGGCCACGCCGTGGCTGTCCGACCGGGACATCGCGCTGCAGAACGTGCGGTACGTGCTGGGCGCGGCGGGTGGGCTGGCCGAGGACTTCGCACCGGCGCCGGGTGGGTTCATCCAGCGCCGCGCCCACCTGGTCCTCGACGAGGCGGTCGGGCTGCTGGAGCGCATCGTGGACGGTGGGCTGCTCGACGCGATCGGCGCCGGCACGTTCGGGATCATGAAGCGGCCCGCGGACCGCGGCAAGGGACGCGACGGGGTCGCCCGGCATGAGCCCGGCTACTACAACCCTGCCACCGAGATCCTCGAGGGGACGGCGCGATGACGACGGGCACGGTCGTGCGGCCCTACGGCGACACCACCGGCGACGGCATGGTCCAGGTGTCGTTCACCCTGCCGGTGGCGGCCGACAAGCGGGCCGAGGGGGCGGCGCTGCAACTCGCCGCGAAGATGGGGCTGGAGCCGGCGATGGTGGTGCACACCCGGGCCATCGGGGCGGCGTACACGTTTTTCGTGGTGTACGGCAAGGTCAGCCACCTGGTCGACCTGTCCCAGGTCCGGGTGATGGAGCGCGACTTCGCGCTGCTCACGCCGACCGAGGTCAACGCGGAGGTGCGCCGGCGGCTGCGCCGCAAACTCGTCGTGGTCGGCGCGTGCATCGGCTCCGACGCGCACACCGTCGGTATCGACGCCATCCTCAACGTCAAGGGCGTGGCCGGCGAGAAAGGCCTGGAGTACTACCGCGAGCTGCGGGTGGTGAACCTCGGCGCGCAGGTCACCGTGCCCGAGCTGGTGGCCCGGGCCACCGCCGAGCGCGCGGACGCCGTGCTGGTCAGCCAGGTCGTCACGCAGCGCGACGCGCACCTGCACAACACCCGGGAGATGAGCGCCGCGTTCCGTGAGGCGTTCCCGGCCGGGCGCCGCCCCCTGCTCGTGGTGGGCGGGCCCCGCTTCGACGAGCTGATGGCCGCCGACCTGGGCGTGGACCGGATCTTCGGCCGCGGCACGACGCCCCGCGAGGTCGCCAGCTACCTCGTCGATGCGATGGTGCCCCGATGACCGAGGATCAGCGAAGCGAGCACCTCGGCGTCACCGTGACACACCGCCGGTACGTGCCCTACGCCCACGCCCACTACGCCGGCAACCTGGTCGACGGCGCGTACGTGCTCGGCCTGTTCGGCGACGTCGCCACCGAGGTGTGCATCCGCACCGACGGCGACGAGGGCCTGTTCGCCGGGTACGCGCAGGTGCGCTTCGTCGCCCCGGTGCGCGCCGGGGACGTCGTCGAGGTGCGCGCCCGGGTGTCGGCGGTCGGCAACCGCAGCCGCACGCTGGAGTTCACCTGCGCGGTGGTGTGCCGGGGCCGGCCCGACGTTTCGCCCTCGGCCGCAGCGGTTGTGGACCCGCCGCTGGTCGCGGTCGTGGCGACCGGCACAGTGGTGGTGCCATCCCGGTGAGCGCCGATGTGGTGGTCAGCGCCGGCGTCGCAGCGAACGCCGAGGTCGTGGTGTGCGCCGACCTCGGCTCGACCGACACCAAGGTGGCTGCGGTGGACGTCCGGGCCGGCGTGCTCCTGGCTGCGGCGAGTTCCCCGACGACGACCGGCAGCGACGTGCTGCACGGCCTCGACGCGGCGCTGGCGGCCCTGGCGGTTCGCCTGCCCGGCGTCGACCTGTCGGCGGTGCGGGCCTGCTCGTCGGCGGGCGGCGGGCTGCGGCTGGCCGTCGTCGGGTACGAAACGCTGGTCAGCGCCCTGGCCGGGCGGCGGGTGGCGTTGACCGCCGGGGCGCAGGTGGTGCACGTCGTCGCCGGGCGGTTGGGTGCGGCCGACCTCGCCGCGTTGGCCGCCGCGAGGCCGGACATGGTGCTGCTGGTGGGCGGCACCGACGGCGGCGACGCCGACGTGCTGCGACACAACGCCGCCGCGCTGGCCGCCGGGCCGGCGGTGCCCGTCGTGGTGGCCGGCAACGTCGACGCCCGCGGCGACGCCGTGGCGGCTCTGGGTGGGCGGGGAGTCGGCGTGGCCAACGTCCTGCCCCGGATCGGTGCGCTGTGTCCGGAACCGGCCCGCACGGCGATCCGCGACGGGTTCCTCCGCCACGTCATTGGCGGCGAGCGGCTCTCCAGCGGCCCGCGGCTCCGCTCCCTCGTGCGTGCGGCCACTCCGGACACGGTGCTGACGGCGGTGCGGTTACTGGCCGCGCAGACCGGTCACGACCTGCTCGTGGTGGACGTGGGCGGTGCCACCACCGATGTGTACTCCGCGGTCGGTGCCGACGACGACGCCGGCGGGGCTCGACCCGACGCCGCGGCCGTGGCCGGACAGCTGTGGTGCGCCCGCACCGTCGAGGGGGACCTCGGCGTGCGCGGCGGCGCGGGCGGTGTGGTCGCCGCGGCCCTCAGTGAACGCCTGATCGACCCGGCGCAGGCCGATGCGCTGGGGTCGGCGCTGCCGGACCTCGCGGCGCGCCCACCCGGCGCCCTCGCGCACGTCGATCTTCAGCTTGCCGCGCTCGCGGTGGTGGTCGCGCTGCGGCGGCATGCCCGGACCGGACGCGACCTGCGCGGGGTGCGGCTGGTGGTGGGCTCCGGCGGTGTGCTGCGGCACGCACCGCGCGACGCGGCACTCGGCGTGCTCGCCCGGGCTGTGGCGGACACCGGGGGCGGCTGGGCGCTGCCGCGCAGCCCGGCATGCATCGTCGATGGCGACTACGTTCTCGCCGCGGTGGGCCTGCTCGCGGACGGCCATCATAGGGCCGCCGGTGCCCTGCTGCGACGTGATCTGGACAGTCGGTGAGGCCGGAATGAGGCTTGGTTGCGACACGCCGACGATTCCGTCAACCACTCCGGGGGGTGGTTGACAGACCCCCCGGTCCTGGACGTACCGTCCGTGGGTCCTACCTCGGTAAGGGCGACCAACGGTTCGTTTCACCCTTTCGTCCCCGGTTCCAGCGGCGGGTCCTCCTGACTCGTCGGCGGCAGGTCCCGCGGACGGTCGGGGCGGGTGTCGAAGGTCGGTCGTCCTCCGGCGTACGGGCAGGGGGGTCACGCGGTCAGTAGACAACGGCCCCGTGCGGGCAGCCAGCACGCATCGGGTTGGAACGAAGGTCGCTCACACGTCGCCTGCACGCCGGTCGGGAAGGGCCTGGGAGCGCGGGGCGCGGCAATCGCCGCGCCCCGATTCCCGTTTGCGGGCGATTCGCCGGCAGATGGTGCGGGCCATTCGCCGATGGGCCCAACGCCCAGCACAATAGAGGCCGGTGGTTCCGGCAGACGGGTTGCGCGCGTGGCGGTGGCTGAGGTGGCACGTTCCGCGGTGCCGCACGCCCAACCGGCGTCCGGGCGGCCACGCTGGCACCCGCTGCGCCGGTGGGCGCCGCCGCTGGCAGCGGTGACGGCCGGGCTGCTGCTGCTGCTGGCGTTCCCGCCGTACGGGCTGTGGTGGCTCGCGCCGATCGGGGTCGCCCTGCTCGCTGTCGCGGTGCACGGCCGCCGGGTGCGGGCCGGCCTCGGGTTGGGTGCGCTGTGCGGCGCGGCGCTGTTCGTGCCGTTACTGGACTGGACCAATCTGCACACCGGTGTGCTGCCCTGGCTGCTGCTCTCCGCCGCCTGCGCCGCCTATGTCGCCGCCGTCGGTGGCGCCCTGGCCTATGTCGGGCCGCTGCTGACGCGGTGGCCGTGGACCGCACCGCCGGTCGTCGGCGCGCTCTGGGTGGCGCAGGAGGCGATGCGGGGCCGTACCCCGTTCGGCGGGTTCCCGTGGGGCCGCCTGGCGTTCAGTCAGGGCCACTCGCCGCTGCTGGCGTTCGCCGCGTGGGGCGGGGCGCCGCTGGTGACGTTCGTCGTGGCCCTGTGCGGCGGCCTGCTCGCCCTGGCGGTGACGCGGTCGTGGGGCGGCCCGGTGCGCCGGGGTGGATCGCGGCCGGGATCGCGGTTCACCGCGGGGCTGGTCGCCCTCGGTGTCCTCGCTGTCGTTCCGGCCACCGCGGCGCTGGTGCCAGCGGCGCAGCCGAACGGCCCGGCCGTGACGGTCGCGATCGTGCAGGGCAACGTGCCGCGACTCGGGTTGGACTTCAACGCCCAACGCCGGGCGGTGCTGGACAACCACGTCCGGGGGACCGTAGAGCTCGCCGACCGGGTCGCGGCCGGCACGGAAACCCAGCCGGACCTGGTGGTGTGGCCGGAGAACGCCAGCGACATCGATCCGCTGGCCAACGCCGACGCCGCCGCCGCGATCGACCGTGCCGCCGCGGCGATCGGCGCGCCGATCCTGGTCGGCGCGCTGTTGCAGGGCTCCGGCACCGGGCTGCTCAACGCCGGCCTGCTCTGGGTGGCCGGGCAGGGGGAGACCCAGCGTTACGTCAAGCGCCACCCGGTGCCGTTCGCCGAGTACGTCCCGATGCGCCGGATCGCCCGGCTGGTCAGCGACAAGGTCGATCTGGTCCGGGTGGACTTCCAGGCCGGCGACCGCCCGGGCGTGCTGACCGTCGGTCCGATGACGTTCGGCGACGTGATCTGCTTCGAGGTGGCCTATGACAACATCGTCAGGGACACGGTGACCGGCGGGGCGCAGCTCATCGTGGTGCAGACCAACAACGCCACGTTCAACGCGGCCGAGGCGGCGCAGCAGGGCGACATGGTCCGGCTGCGCGCGGTGGAGCACGGACGCCCCGCGCTGATGGCGTCGACCGTTGGGATATCTTCCTTTGTCGATAGTGCCGGCAGGGTGTCCGGGGCCACCCGGTTCAACACTCCAGCGGTGGTGGTGCGGACGGTCCAACTTGCCGACGGCCGTACCCTTGCAACCAGGATCGGTGTCGGCCCGGAGTGGACGCTGGTCGGCGCGGCCCTCGCGGCGCTGGCGGGCGCCGGGTGGCTGCGCCGTCGACGACAGGAGTGAGACACCCGTGAACGACGAGCCGCAGGCCGCCGCCGACCAGGGTTATCCAGGCGTGGGCCGGGTGCTGGTGATCATCCCGACGTACAACGAGGCCGACAATGTCCGCATCATCGTGGACCGGCTGCGCTCCGCCGTGCCGGCGGTCGACATCCTGATCGCCGACGACAACAGCCCCGACGGCACCGGCGCGATCGCCGATGAGCTGGCCGCGGCGGACGGGCAGATCCACGTGCTGCACCGGCCCGGCAAGCAGGGTCTCGGCGCCGCCTACGCTGCCGGGTTCGCCTGGGCGGGCGAGCGGGGCTACGACGCCGCGGTGGAGATGGACGCCGACGGCTCCCACGCGCCGGAGCAGCTCCCTCGGCTGTTGGGCGCGTTGCGGCAGGCCGACGCCGTGCTCGGTTCGCGGTGGGTGCGCGGCGGCACGGTGGTCAACTGGCCGGTGCACCGGCTGGTGCTGTCGCGGGGCGGCAACCTGTACACCCGGATCGCCCTCGGCATGCCGTTCAGGGACGCCACCGGCGGATACCGGGCGTACCGGATGGAGGTGCTGGAAAAGGTCGACGTCGACTCGGTGACGTCGCAGGGGTACTGCTTCCAGGTGGAGCTCGCCTGGCGGGCGTACCGCAACGGCTTCCGGGTCGTGGAGGTCCCGATCACCTTCGCTGAGCGGGAACGCGGAGCGAGCAAGATGAGCTCGTCGATCGTGCGCGAGGCACTCCTTCAGGTGACCGTGTGGGGCGTGCGGGCCAGGGCGCAGTCGGTGCGGCAGCTGGCTCGGCGCGGGCGACCGGAGCGCTGATGCGCTGGCTCGGCTACGCCGCCGTCGCCGCCGCCATCCTGGTGGTGGCCGAGATCGCGGCGTTCGTGCTGGTCGCGAAGGCGATCGGGGTGGGCTGGGCACTGGCCATCGGGTTCCTCACCACGCTGCTCGGCGGGTGGCTGCTGCGTCGGGAGGGCGTACGGGGCTGGCGACGGTTCCGGGCCGCGCTCGACGAGGGCCGGGCGCCGGGCGATGAAGCGAGCAACGGTCTCCTCGGGCTCGTCGGGGCCCTCCTGCTGGTGCTGCCCGGCTTCGTCGGCAGCGTGATCGGTCTGGTCCTGCTGCTTCCCCCGGTGCGGGCGCTGTCGCGGCGTGCGCTGCGCCACGCGGCCGAGCGGCGGGTCACCTCGGCCGTGGCCGGCGGAGTGTTCGGCGCTCGCCGGGTGCGGGCGTACCGCGGCCCGTCGAGCCCGGGCGCGCCGCCCGGCACCGCCGCCACACCGCCGCCCAGCGCCGACCCCGTGCCGCCCCCGGGCGGGCCGGGTCGTCTGCCCGCAGCGATCGAGGGTGAGATCGTCGACCCGGACCACCGGGCCTGAGCCCGTTGCGGGTCCGCCCGGTGGCACCGGCCCGGCTGGTCGAGGAGTTGGCCGAGCGGGTCGCGGCGGTGTCGGTCCAGCGGCGTGGCTGGGTCCGCGTCGCGGTGGACTCAGCGCCCGCCGGGGAACCGGACCGCCTGGCCGCTGACCTGGTCGAAGCGCTGCACCGGCGTGGGCACCCCGCGCTGCACGTCGCCGCGGCGGGGTTTCACCGCCCGGCCTCGCTGCGTCTGGAGCGCGGCCGGACCAACCCGGACGCCTACTACGAGGACTGGCTCGACCTCGGCGCGTTGCAGCGGGAGGTGGTGCGCCCGCTCGGCGCCGGCGGCACGGGGCGGGTGCTGCCGTCGCTGCGCGACCCGCTCACCGACCGGGCCAGCCGCGCCGGCTACCTGACGCTGCCGCCGGGCGGCGCGGTGGTGGTCAGCGGCGCACTGCTGCTCGGCGCCGGCCTGGACTTCGACCTCACCGTGCACCTCGCGGTGTCCGCCGCGGCGCTGGGCCGCCGCACCGCAGCTGAGCTGGCCTGGACGCTGCCGGCGTTCGCCCGCTACGCCGAGGAGGTGCGGCCAGCCGAGCTGGCCGATGTCGTGGTGCGCGCCGACGATCTGCGCCATCCCGCCGTGGTGGAGGCCTGAGCCGGGCGCGGGACACGTCGCCGCCCAGGTCCCTGGGGAGGACCTGGGCGGCGACGATGCGGGTCGGGCGGACGTCAGGCGGAGCGGCCGCGACGGGCGCGGACCTCCTCCAGACGTTCCGCAAGGATGTCTTCCAGCTCGGCGATGGAGCGTCGCTCGAGCAGCATGTCCCAGTGCGTACGTGGCGGCTTGGCCTTCTTCTGCTCCGGCTCGGTGCCGTCCACCAACCGCGCCACACTGCCGTCGAACTTGCATTCCCAGCTGATCGGGACCTCGGCGTCGACGGCGAAGGGGACCTCAAACTGATGTCCCTTGGCGCAGAGGTACTCGCGGGTCTGCCGCGGGGCCAGCTCGGTGTTGCGGTCGGACTCGTAGCTGACCGCTCCGAGACGACTCCCGCGCAGCATGCGCTCGCCCATGGTCGGATCTTCCCCTTCGCATCGTGGTGCTTCACGTGGTGCAACGACACGGGACTGTCTGACGATTCCCGAACCGTGCCCGTGAGTTGGTACCGAGCGTAGCGGGCGGCAGGGTACACGACCAACCCAAGTTGAAGGAAGACGGTTATTGCTGCCGCTTTCGACTCGGTTGTGGCCGGCCATCCGATTTCGCCTCAAGTCGAACGGTGGCCGGGCCGGGCGGTCAGTCCCCGGCGGACCCGCCCAACTCCCACACCGTGGTGGTCTTGATCTGCGCATCCTCCAACGACCGGAGCACCGCGACCTCATAACGGGCCAGCTCGCGCAGGCGACCGGCGGGCAGGTACGCCCGGCCGGGATCCCCGACGAGCACGCGTGCGCCGCCGGCCCGGGCCCGGTCCAGGAACGGCAGCACCCGCTCGGTCATCGGCCGGCTGTAGCAGACGTCGCCGGCGAGCACCACGTCGAACCGCGCCCCGCCGCCGCCGGGTCCCTCGCACACGTCATCGAGCACGGCCTTCACCACGACGCCGTTGGCGGCGGCGTTGAGTTCGGTGGCGGCCACGGCGAGCGGGTCGGTGGCCGTCACGGCAGCGGCGCCGGCCCTGGCCGCGGCGATCGCGACGAGTCCGGAGCCGGCGGCGAAGTCCAGGACCCGACGACCGGCGACCAGGTCCGGATGGTCCAGCACGTAGCGGGCCAGCGCCTGGCCGCCGGCCCAGGCGAACGCCCAGAACGGAGGCGCCAGGCCGGTACGCCCACGGTGCGACTCGGTGCGTTCCCACAACTCGATGGCCTCGTCGGCCAGGTGCAGCAGAATTTCCGGCACATGCGGCGTGGGTGCCAACCGGGTGTTGGCCAGGACGAAGTCCGCCGGCAGCGTCGCGTCCATGGTGGACCACCCTAACCCGAGTCGGATAATCGATTGCCACGCGGCGGCGCAGTCCCTACCGTGGTCATCACCAACCACCAGTGCACATCGAGGAGCTCCACATGGCGCGCCACAACGAGCACGACCCCACACCTGGCAGGTGGCACACCTAGGACGCCCACGCGTTCGCCGCCCGCCGGTTGTTTCCACCGGTCACGGGCGGCTTTTTCGCGTCCGGGGCCGATGCCACGACCTCGGAGGTGACCGAATGTTCACGCTCGTCAACGTCGTCGCCGCCACGCCGTGGGTCGGCCCGACCGCCCCGTAACCCGTTCCCCGATCGGAGCGCAGCACATGGCACGCAGCACCGAGTTCGACCGCACCCCCGGCAGGTGGCACACCTAGCGCATCGCCTTGCGCGCCGCCCGCCGGTTCCACCCACCGGTATCGGGCGGCTTTTTCGCGTCCGGGGCCCATTTCGACGACTCAGGAGGTGACCGAATGTTCGCTATCGTCAACGTTTCCGCCGCCCCGTGGGTCGGCCCGACGGCCCCGTAACCATCCGCGCTGCACGCCCAGTCCGGTCCGCGGCACCCCCGTGCCGCGGGCCGGACCTTCCACGTTCGACAGACCTACAGCACCCGCGGCGGAGTGTTGCCGGCCGCCACGATCGCCCGGCGCATCGGCACCAGCACCAGGATGGCCAACCCGACCACGAAGAACACCAGCAGCGAGATGATCGCCACCCGGTAGCTGCGGGTGATGTCGTAGGCCAGGCCGAACAGCAGCGGCCCGAGCCAACTGGTGCCCTTGTCCGAGATCTCGTACAGCCCGAAGTACTCGCCCTCCTTGCCCTTCGGGATGAGCTGGCTGAACAGCGACCGGCTCAGCGCCTGGCTACCGCCGAGCACGATGCCGATGGCGCCGCCCAGCAGCACGAACGGCACGGTCCGCTGAGCCGGCAGCAGGTACGCCGCGATCAACACGACGATCCAGAGCACGAGCGTGCCGATCACGGTCTTCCAGGCGCCGATGCGCCGGGCGACGGCACCCAGGCCGAGCGCACCGGCGAACGCGAGGAACTGCACCATCAGGATCGTCGGGACCAGGACCGTGTCGGGGAGCCCGAGCTCCTCCGTGCCGTACGTGCCGGCCAGCGCGATCACCGTCTGGATACCGTCGTTGTAGATCAGGTACGCGGCCAGGAAGAGCAGCGTCAACGGGTACGCCCGCAGGCTGCGCAGCGTGTGCCAGAGCTGCACGAAGCCCTCGGTGAGGGTGCTGCGACCCGGACCCACCGGCGCCGCGGTGGCCGGCCGGTTGCGCAGCCGCAGCAACGGGATGGTGGTGAATGCCGCCCACCACACCCCGGCCGAGACCAGGCTGTAGCGGGCCACGTCCCCGGTGGACAGGCCGAGCGCGCCCTTGCCGAGCACGGCGGCCACGTTGAGCAGCAGCAGGGTCCCGCCGCCGAGGTAGCCGATCGCCCAGCCGATGCTGGAGACGCTGTCGCGCTGGTCCGGCCCGGCGAGCTGCGGCAGGAACGAGTAGTACACGACGATGCTGGCGCCGAAGGCGATGTTCGCGACCAGGAACAGGCCGGTGCCGAGCATGTACCGGTCCCCGGTCAGGAACAGGAACCCGATCGTGGCCGCCGCGCCGACGTAGGCGAAGAGCGCCATCAGCTCCTTCTTGCGCGAGGAGCGGTCGGCGATCGCCCCGACCAGCGGCAGCACGAACACCGTCAGGAACACCGACAGCGACACGGCGTACGGGAACAGCGAGCCCGGGGCGATGGACAGACCCAGCGGGTGGATGACGGCGTCGCGGCAGGTCTCGGTCGAGTCGCAGCCGGCCGCGCGCTGGGCGATGGAGGTCAGGTACGGGCCGAGGAAGACGGTGACCACCGTGGTGGGGAACGCGGAGTTGGCGAAGTCGTAGAAGTACCAGCCGACCCGTTCGCGGCGGGTGCTGAGTTCACCGTCGGCGGGGTCGGGGTGACCGGGTGCGGGCGGAGCGGGTGCGTCGGTGGCCATAGCGGCGGTCCTCGGACGGCGTCAGGCGGCCCAGAGGCCGCGCTCGGAGTACACGTCGCGGAGGACCTCGACGCGATCGGTCATGATGCCATCCACACCGACGTCCAGGAAGTACCGCATCTGCTCCGGTGCGTCGATCGTCCATACGTGTACGTGCAGCCCGAGCCGGTGCGCGTAGTCGACGAAGCGTGCGTCGACCACCCGCACGGGGCCGAACCGCGCCGGGACCTGCGCCGCGACCACACCGGACGGTGGCCGGTACGCCCGCCGGCCAAGCCGTGCCGCGGCCCACAGCGCGGCCACCTCCCGCATGCCCATCGACGTGGGCACCGCCGGACCGACCAGGCGGCGGATCGCGGCGAGCCGGGCGTCGGAGAACGAGGCCAGCAGTACCCGGTCGCTGGCGTCGGTGCGGGCGATGGCGGTGAGCGCGGGTACCAGCGCCGCGTCGGCCTTGACGTCGATGTTGAACCGGATCTGCGGCCACGTGCCGAGTACATCGTCGAGCCGCGGCACAGCGGCGGCCCCGCCGACACGCAGCGTCCGCAGGTCAGCCCAGCGCAGGTCGGCGATGCGGCCGGGCCGGCCGAGCAGCCGGTCCACCGTGCGGTCGTGGAACACCACCGCCACACCGTCGGCGGTGGCGTGCGTGTCGGTCTCCAGATAGCGGTACCCCAGCGCGACCGCCCGCCCGAACGCCTCTGCGGTGTTCTCGTCCCCGTCGCCGGCCCCGCCGCGGTGCGCGAACGCCAGCGGGAGCGGCGCATCAAGGTAGGGCACGGCTCGTCCCCGGCGCCCACCAGTGCGCCAGCGCGTTGGTAGCCGGATCCTGCGAGGCCCGCAGTGCCGCCCACGCGTCGGCGCCGGCCGGCAGGTCCGTGCCGTCGTACGCGGCGAGGTCGGCGGGGTCCGGATCGACGAGGGCCGCGTCGCCCGGCTGCCGGCCGCTGCCCGCGACGCCGGGGTCGGCCCCGGCGTCGGGCCCGGAAACGCCTGCGGCGGCGACGCCTGCGGCGGCGACGCCTGCGGCCTGGTCGAGGTCCGGTCGGCCGAGCAGGGTCGGGTCGGCCCACGGGTACCCGTCCACCGGCTCCGGACGGTCCAGGCCCACCACCTCCGGCGGGAACAGATCCTCGGCCCACCGGCCGTCGTCGGCGTGTGGAACCAGGTCAGGGTCCGTGCCGACGACCACGCCGATGCCGGCGGCGGCCCGGTCCTCGGCGACCGGCCCAACCCCGGCCGGGTCGTCGCCGGTTACGTCGTCGCCGGTTACGCCGTCGCCGGTCACGCCGCCGTCGGGCACGCCGTCGGCGTAGCCGAGGTCCGGCTGGTGCGCCGCCGCCCAGTCGGGCTCGGCATCCGGCGGCACCGGCGCTTCGCCGGTGTCCGCCTCGGGGTACTGCGTATCGGTCGACGCCGCGGCGTCGACCGGTTCCGCGCCGTCCGGCGGGACGAGCGGGCCGAGGTCGGCGTCGTCCGCGACGGGCCAGTCGTCGCGATCCCAGTCGTGCTGCTCCATGCTCATCCCTGCCCCTGCGCGGGTTCGGCCGGTTCCAGCTGTCGTACCCGGACCAGAATGTCGTCAACCTGCCTGACGCGGGCCCGTAGCGCGTCGCGCTGCGCGACCAGGTCGGCGCGGCGCCGACCCCGCTCAGCCTTGTCCTGCGCCATCGCCTGTTCAATGGCGGCGAGTTGGGCGTCCAACTGCTGCACCCGCCGCTCGATCGCCTCGTCCAGGGCCAGGGTGAGGGCGTACTGCAGGTCGGTGAAGCGGTGCATGATCTCGTCGCCGAGCGCGGCGCGGGCCTCGGCGAGAACCTCGCGCAGCCAGATGCGGGCCTGCTGCCGATCGGTCATGACCTTGCGTTTCCACACCAGGAACGCCGCCGCTGCCAGCCCCAGGCCGACGCCGACCACCGGCACGATTAGCCCGGCGCCCAGGCCCAGGGCGGACGCGCCGAGCGCCGCGCCCCGTCCGGCCATCATCGCGACCCCGGCCGAGGAGAGCACGACCAGGCCGTTGTCGCCGGCCGGGCCGTCGCGGCGGGGCTTGGTGGCCAGGGTGTGGCGCAGCCGGGCGTTGAGTTGGCGCAGTACCTGGTGCAGTTCGTCGGCGTTGAACACCTCCGCCAGTACCCGCTCGCCGACGGCGCGGAACCGGGCCTCCAGGTCGGCGGAGAGCTGGATGGACAGCGCGTGCAGCGCGTCGTCCACCTGCTGCGGCAGCTGCCGGAGCTGCTCGCCGCCGGTCGTGTCGATACGGTCGGTGAAGTGCTCCTGCACCGCCGCCACCGAGGTGCGCAGCCGCGCGGTCGCCTCGACCCGGGCGCGCTGTGTCTCGATGTTGAGTGACAGTGACCACTGCCTGGACTCGCTGCGTTTGCGTGCGGCGACGCGGCTGCGCTCCTGCAGCAGGCGGGCGACTTCGGCGGGGTCCGGGTCGGTCGCCCGGATCCGGTCACCGGCACGTTGGTCCAGGCCGACCAGCTCACTGCGGATCGACCGCAGCAGGTTGGCCTGCGCCAGCAGGTGTCCGCGGCCGGCCAGGTGGATCAGGGCGTGCTGCAACTGCGCAACGCCGGACTGGTGCAGCAGCTCCTCGGCGGCCGCACCGGTCGGGTCCGTGGCCGCCGCGGTGAGCGCCAGCTCGGCCAGGCGGGCCGAGACCGGAAACCACGCGGCGGAGCCGAACCGGGGCGCGTAGGCGCGCAGTTGGGCCCGGTTGGCAGCCAGGACGGTGCGCCAGCCGGGATACGCATCGATCTTGGCGAGGACGAAGACGACGACGTTGACCGTCTTGCTCGCCTCGACCAGGAACCGCAGCTCCGGCTCGGTGAACGGCGCCGACGCGTCGACCACGTACAGCAGCGCGGTGGCCCGACTCACCGCGTCCAGCGCGATCTCGGCGTGCACCGGTTCCAGCCCGCCGGTTCCCGGGGTGTCGATCACCGTCAGGTAGCGCAGCAGCGGCGCCGGGTAGGTGACCTCGATGCGTCGAGGTGGGCGGGTATCCGCGGCCCGCCGCCCGGTCAGCGTCGACCAGTCGGGCAGGTCGGCCAGGGCCAGCGGAACCGGTCCCACCTGGCCGGGCACGTAGGCGCGGGCGCCGGCGACCTCCCCGTGGCTGAACTCCAGGTATGCGGCGGTGGCGACCACGGCGTCCACCGGGGACAGGCCGGGCACCCCCAGCAGCATGTTCACCAGGCTGCTCTTGCCGCGTTTCGTCTCGCCCACCACCACGATGCGCGGGCGGGTCACCTCCCGAACCCGGATGTGGTCGAGGTCGGCCGCCGCGTCGCTGTCCACGGTGCGCAGATAGGCCAGCGCGTCGTCGATCCCGGTACGTAGCGCCGCGTCCAGCGGCTGGGTGCTCGCCATGGCTATGGCACCTCCGGTCGGGCGCGCAGCCGCTGGGCGAGCAGGTACAGACCGCGGTGCCCGACCAGCGCCACCCGCGACTGCGCCGGGCTGGCCTCGCCGACCGCGTACGCCCGCCACCGCGCCGCCGCGGCCAGTGCGGCGCGGGCCAGGTGATCCGGGTCCGTGGCGGGCAGGTCCAGGATCCAGCCGGGGTCGTCGGAGATGGCCAGCCGGTTGAGCTCACCCACCATCGGCGTCGGCAGGTCCACCGTGCCGGACCCGACCAGCTGCGCCGCCTGCAGCAGCCGCAGCCGGTGGTACTCCGGCTGGCGCAGCGCGCGGTCCAGGGCGTCGCGCAGCGTCTCGCGGTCCTGCGCCTGGTCGGTGTGTCCGGCGATGCGAGCCAGGCTGGACAGCGCCCAGCCGGCCTTGAGCGCGTCGGT
Organism: Micromonosporaceae bacterium; assembly: GCA_035296325.1. Lineage (GTDB taxonomy): Bacteria > Actinomycetota > Actinomycetes > Mycobacteriales > Micromonosporaceae > DATHBD01. The sequence goes on from DATHBD010000068.1 coordinate 70,478, forward strand.
GCGCCGCCGCAGCGTCGTGTCGAGCAGTTGGCGCAGCGCATCAAGGCCGGATGCCTGCAACAGCCCGCGGATCAGCTCCCCGCTGGCCAGTTGCGGCCGTTCGATCAACGCGGCGATCGCGAAGCTCACCCCGTACAGGTCGAGCAGCCGCAGCAACCGGGCCCGCACCTCGGGGGGGACCGGGCAGTCCCGGGTGGTGAACAGGTCCGCCGAGGCCAGCAGGATCGCGCGCTCGGCCGGTGGCAGACCGGCCAGGCGGCCGAGCGCCGCGCAGTCCGCCACGGTCAGCAGCCCGGCGCGGGTGGTCTCGGCGAGCAGACCCACGACCGGCACCACCTCGGAGACCACCCGGCGCAGCACCCCGGCCTGGTCGTGCGCGATGCGCTCAGCGATCGGCCACGGGTCGACCCCGCCGGGCACCAGCTTGTCGACCTTGGTGAGCACGCCCAGCGAGTTGATCGGACTACTGGACAGCCGGGCCGACGTCTGCTGAAACGACTCCAGCGCGGCGACGTCGTCCGCGCGCACCACCTGGGTGAACACGTAGAGCACCGCCTCCGCCCCGGACAGCGCGCCGGCCGAGTCCGGATCCAGCAGCTCGTCGATCGGCGCGGCACTGGTCAACACGCCTCTGGCCCGCGCGCTGACTGCCGCGTTGACCGAGGACAGCCCTGGCGTGTCGAGCACCGTCAGGTCCCGGAGCCGGTCGCTGGTCAGCGTCACGTCGACGTACGCGATCTCGTCGCGGGGAACACCCAGACGCTGCGGGACCATGCCCGCCTCGTCCAGCGGCAGGCTGATCCGGGCGCCACCGCGGCGTACCACGTCGACGCAGTCCGAGCTGCCGTACCGGAACCGGGTCACCACCCGCGTGCACTCGCCCACCTCGGTGGGCGCGACCCGCCGGCCGATCAGCGCATTGACCAGGGTGGACTTGCCGGCCTTGAGGCGACCCGCGATGGCCACCCGCAGCGGTTCGCCCAGGCGCGCACGCACATCGCGCACCCGCGCCCGCGACCCGGCCCCGAGCTGGTGTGCCACCTCGTCGCACAGTTCGCCGACGCGTGCGCTGAGCGGTCCGGCTTCCATCCGGCTCACGACACTTGGTGGGATCCGTCGCACCACTCGGTCACAATGCCTCCAAGCCGTCGAATGGGGGGTGAGCCTGCCGTCGGCCCCTACCCTACGAATATCCTGCCGCCGCACGATCCCATGTTCGTGCCACTTGTCCGGGAGGTCGCATGCACACCGCGACTCCGCCTCGTGGTGGGACCGCAGGTCGGTCCAACCTGGTAGCGGCGGCCGTGACCGCGTTGGCCACGCCAGGCCTCGTGGTTCTCACCGGTGGCCCGGGCGCCGGTCGCTCCACCGCCCTGCGCCACCTGGGTGCGGCGTTTCGCGGCCCGACCTTCGCGGGCGGGGCCCTCGCCATGCTGCGCACCGTGCCGGGGTTGGCGCTGTCGCGGGCGGTCCGGGTCCGCCTGCCGCCGCACGACCCCAACCTGCTCGCCGAGGCGGTGCGCAGCCGCGTCCGGCACGGCCTGCTCCTGCTCGACGACGTGCAGTGGGCCGATCCGGCCACCCTCGCCGCCCTGCCCGCGATCGCAGCGCACTGCCGCGTCGCGGTGGCCCTGCGGACGCCGCACCCGCTGTCGGCGCCCGTGGAGCAGGCACTGCGGGGCGCTGCCGCGGCCTGGCTGAGCGTGCCGCCGCTGGGCGCGCCTGAGGCCGCCGCGCTGGTGCGCCGGCTCGCGCCGGCGGCGGGGAGCACAGCCGTGGCCGAGGTGGTACGCCGCGCCGGTGGCGTCCCGCTCGCGGTCACCGCGCTGGCCCAGCATCTGGCGCAGGAAGGCACGCCCAGCGCGCCCCCCGAGGGCGGTGGGCCCCAGTACGCCATCGCGGTGGCCCTGGCCGACCTGACCCGACCGGCACGCACGGCGCTGGCGGCGCTCGGCCTGCTCGGGCGGCCGACCGCGACCGGGGTGCTCGGGGACGGCGTTGCCGAGCTGGCCGGCGCCGGCCTGGTGGACGTCGCGGACGGGCTCGTCACCCCGGCGTCGCCCTACACCGCCGAGGTCGCGGCCGGCCTGCTGGATCCGGCGGAACGCCGGGCGGTGCACCGCCGCCTCGCCGAGCTGGTACCGGCGGCAGAGGCCGCGCGCCACCTCGCCGCGGCCGACGACACCGCGGCCGCCTACCAGGTGGCGGTCGCCGCGGCCCGGGCCGCGCCAACCACGGGTGAGCGCGCCGAGCTGCTGCTGCTGGCGTGCACCTTGCCCGACGTCGTCGTGGACCCATCGGTACGGCTCGCGGCGGCCCGCGCCGCGCTGGACACCGGCCGGCCGGGCACCTGCCTGCGGCTCCTCGCAGCCGAGCCCGGCGCTGCCGACCCGGGCGCAGCCGACCCGTCGCGGGCCGCCGCGGTGGCTGTGCTGCGCGGGGAGGCCCTGCTGCAGCGCCAGCAGCCGGCGGCGGCGGCCAGCGCCGTCGCTGTGGTCGGGGAACACGCGGCCGAGGAGGCCAGGCTCGGCAGGGACCGGATCCGCCTGCTGGCAGCCCTTGCCACCGGCTCCGACCGGACCGGCGCGATGCTGGCGCGGATCGTCGCCGCGCACGGTGACCCGCCACCCCATCCCGGATTGCGGGCGGCCGTCGCCGTCGCCCGCGCTGCCGCGCGCCGGCCCGGTTGGGAGTACGGTCTGGCCAGCGCGGCAGCCACCGCGGGCGCCGCGGGGGACGTGCTGGCCGCCCGATGGAGCGCCTGGGCGCTGGTGGAGAGCCTCGCCGACGATGGCCGGCTGCGGGAGGCCGCAGCCGCGGCCACCTCAGCCGCCCAGGCCTGCGCCGATGATCTCGGCTACAGCTGGCAGACCCGCTTCGTTGCCGCGGCGCTGTGGTGCACCGCGTTGGGTGGCGACCTCGACCCGGTGCTGAGCCGCGCCGGTGACCTCCTCGGACGTACGCTGCCGGCCTCGGCCCGTGGGTACGCCGTCGCCGCGCTCAGCCTGGCCGAGGCCGACAGCGGTCTGCTCCGCCCGGCCCGCGATCGGCTGCGCGGGCTGCCCGCCGGGTCCGATCGGCCGGCACCAGCCGCGATCCTGGACTGGGTTGCCCGCGAGGCGGCCTGGCTGGACGGTCAGCCGGACCTGGCCGCGGCAGGAGCGCCCCGCCCGGCGACCCGGGCGCTGACTGACGCCCTGCTCATCATCACGGGGTACTGGTCCGGCCACGACCTCGCCGCTACCGCCCGGGCCGGGGACGGGCCGCCGCCGCTGAACGCCCCGTCCCCGCCGGACGCCCCGCACGCCGGACCGGTCGCGCAGACGCTCGACGCCTGGGCGGCCGGCCACCGCGACGGGACACCCGGGGACCGGTTCCAGCGCGCCGCCGCGGCCTGGCACGGCGTGGCGCCCCGCGAGCAGGTGCGGTGCCTGCTGGCGCATGCGCTGTTCGACCCGGATCCGGCCAGCGCCGTGCCGGTGCTGCTCGCCGCGGAACGTCTCGCGACAGCAGCCGGCCTGGTCGTCCTGCTGGGCCGTACGCACCGGGCCCTGCGCCGCCACGCGGTGCGCCGCGACGTCCGGGGACGCCGTACCGGGGATGACCTCACCGACCGCGAGCGGGAGGTGCTGCGCCTCGTCGCCACCGGTGAACCGACCCGACGTATCGCCGGCCAGCTCGGCATCTCGCGCGAGACCGTGGAGACCCACATCCGTGCCGGTATGCGGAAGTTGGGCGCCCGGACCCGTACCGAGGCCGCCGCGCTCACTCTCGGAGCGCAAGCGTGACCGACGCTCCCCGCTACGTGCTCGACTCGACCGCCGCAGCGACCGTGGTGCTGCGCCATCTGACTCGCGGCGGCTGGACCACCCGCGACGGCTTCGCCCTGCCGGAGTCGACCTGGGATGTCGCCCCCGCCCGGCTGGCGCTCTTCGGCAGGGTCAGCGCCCCCGACACGGCCGAACTCGCGGTCCTGGCGGCAGCCCGCGGCGCCGGCATCGTCGCGGTCGCCGACATCAGTACGGAACTGGGCCGCGCGCTGCTGGCGGACCTGAGCCGGATCGGCGCGGTGCGCACCGAACCGGACCGCACCGAGCAGTCCGCGGCGGCGGGGCCGCAGCGCCGCCTCGCCGTCGAGCACCGGGCACTGCTGGACCGACTCGCCAACGGAGAGACCATCGCCGCATCAGCGACCGCCGAGTTCCTGTCGTTGCGTACGGCCAATCGCCGCATCGCCGAGGCGAGAGAGATCCTCGGCGTGCGCACCACCCGCGAGGCGGTCCTGGCGTACCTGCGGCTTCCCCGTGACGGGCCTTAGCGAACCCGGCTGACGCCGGGATCTACCGCAGGCGACGTCGAGCAACAGTCAGCCGTCGCGCCCTGCGGCGGGCGGTGTCCCGGTCCGACCCTCGGTGTGGCGCAGCCGCCGTGCCGTTGACACCGGACGGGTCGGGTCGACGTAGCGGGGCAGGCCCGGCTCGTCCCGCCGCAGCGGCGCCAGCTCCTCGGTCAGGGCCAGCATCACCCGCTCGGTGACCCGCTGGGCGGCCCCCGGGGTGTCCGGGTCGAACCCGGACAGGTCCAGCGGAGCGGCGAAGTGCACCCGCACCACCGGCCGACGCAGCACCGAGCGCAGCAGGGTCAGCGCCATCGCGCCCCACCCGTGCCAGGCCATGACCTCGTGCGCGCCCCACTGGGCGACCGGAATCACCGGTACGCCCGTGCGCAGCGCCAGGCGCGCCACACCGGTCTTGCCGCGCTCCGGCCACAGCCCGGGGTCCAGGGTGATCCGACCCTCCGGGTACGCCGCGACCACTGACCGCTCCGCCAGCGCCTGCGCCGCCGCGTCCAGGGCGTTGCCGGCGGTCGCCTCTTGCCGGTCCACCCGGATATGCCCGCTGGCCCGCAGCACCGAGCCCACCACCGGCGCGCGGAACAGCCCGGCCGTCGCCATCAACCGGGGCGCCACACCGATCGACCGGCACGCCGCCGCCAAGGCGACCGGATCGAACACCCCCACATGGTTGACCGCCAGGATCACCGGCCCGCGCCGCAGCGTCGGCGCCACATTGCCGGTGACCCGCAGCCGACACACCGCGCCGGCGGCGACCCGGGCTGCGACAAGCAGCACCCGCCACAGCAGCGGCGGGCGCCAGGCATCGATGGGAAGCTCCATAGGTGCTGCATCCTGCCAGGCCACGGCCCTGGGGCACTACCGCGGTGGCGCGGTAGTGCGAGAGCCCAGCGGACTAGCCGACGTCGCGCAGCTCGGCCAGCCGGGCCTCGAGCTCGGCCAGTTCGGCGCGGAGCCGCTCGGCCTGCTGCTCGGCCTGGCTACGGGCGGCCACGACGATGTCCTCCACAGCCTCCTGCACGCCCGGAACGTCGAGCATCGACACCATTTTCAAGGCCTCACTCGCCTTGATCACGTAGGGCTTCGCGAGCGACTTCGACCCCTGGGTCGCGCCGACGGTCCACTCCCCGGCGGCGTAGGCAAGGGTGACCGTCAACGCCGCCGGTGGCTTGGCCTTGGCCGGCTTGCGCGCCGACGGCTTGCGCTCGCCCTGCGCCGCGTCACCCGGCCCGTGGTCGGCACGGGCCTGGTCGGTGCGGCCGGCGCCGGACGTGGCCGCACCGGGCGGAGGCGGCGTGGTGGCAGCCGGCGGCGACGGCGCAGCGGCCGGGGCCACGGTCGGCGGCGCAGCGGGCGCTGACGGCTGCGCCGCCGCGGTGCGGCCGTTCACCGGTGCCGCAGCCCGGGCCGGGGGCGCTGGGGCACCGGCCTTTCCGGCGGCCTTGGACGATGCGGCGGCGGGCACGGGTGTCTCCTCACGACGGGCGGGCACGGTGGGGACCTCGACGGCACTGGTACGCCGGGAGGCCCGCGGCGCGATGGTCAGATCGGCGGGGGAGAAGGGCAACTCGTCACGGCCGAACCGCACCACGAGCCACTCGTCGGACAGGTCCGGGTCGGTCAGCGCCACCACCTGGCCGACCTGACCGGCGATCTGCCCGGCAGCCTCGGTGAACACGACCTTGGGCCGGCGTCCGGCGGCCACCGTGCCCCTGATCTGCTCCAGGTCAACCGCGGACAGCCCTCTGGCGCGCACACCCACCATGACACCTCTCCCAACGCCGGCATCGATCCGACGCAGTCTTCCTACCAGGCATGCCCGACACTTTCCGCGCGACACCCCGATCATACGTTCGAATGCGTCGTCGGGCCCGGCGCGGACCGGCTCGCCGAGGCGACCGACGGGCGCCGGCGGTGGGGGAGCCGGAGGATGAGCGGCAACGCAGCGGCGGCGGAGCAACCCGCCTGTGGCACGATTTCACAGGTGACCAGCCCTCCTGCCACCGCGCAGCACCTGCGCGACCTCGCGCGGCTGCGACGCGTCCGCGACCGGATCGACCGGGAGTACGCTCAACCGCTCGACGTCGAGGCACTCGCCCGGGGCGTGCACATGTCGGCCGGGCACCTCAGCCGCGAGTTCCGCCTGGCCTACGGCGAGTCGCCGTACGGGTACCTGATGACCCGCCGCATCGAGCGCGCGATGGCGCTGCTGCGCCGCGGTGACCTGAGCGTCACCGATGTCTGTTTCGCGGTCGGCTGCTCCTCGCTGGGCACCTTCAGTACGCGGTTCACCGAGCTGGTCGGTGTGCCACCCAGCGTCTATCGACGCGAGGCGGCCCGCGCGACGGCCGGGATGCCGTCGTGCGTGGCGAAACAGGTGACCAGACCGATCAGGAATCGAGAAGCGCCGGCCCCCGGCCACGCCTAGCGTGACTGCCATGGACATCACCATTTTCGCGAGCTTCCTCCCGCACAACGACCCGGACGCATCCCTCGCCTTCTACCGCGACCTGCTCGGCTTCGAGGTCCGCAACGACGTCGGATACGGCGGAATGCGCTGGATCACCGTCGGCCCGGTCGGCCAGCCCGGCACGTCAATCGTCCTGCATCCGCCGGCCGCCGACCCCGGCGTCACCGACGACGAGCGCCGCACCATCGGGGAGATGATGGCCAAGGGCACCTACGCCGCCATCCTGATGGCCACCGCCGACCTCGACGACACCTTCAAGCGGCTCGAGGCCGCCGGCGCCGAGATCGTCCAGGAGCCGATCGAGCAGCCGTACGGCGTGCGCGACCTCGCCGTCCGCGACGACGCGGGCAACCTGATCCGCATCCAGCAACTGCGCTGACCGCCATCACACCAGGCCCCGAGGAGGGACGATGAGCGCCGACCCCCGCTCCCGCCCGCAGCGCCGTCGGGACACCGAGGATCGGCTCACCCACGACGTCGACCTGTGGGTGGCCACCGCCTCGATCGACGCGGTGCCGTACCTGGTGCCGCTCTCCTTCGACTGGGACGGCGCGGCATTGCTGGTCGCCACGCCGACGGACAGCCCGACCGGTCGGAACCTGGCCGCCACCGGGACCGTCCGGCTCGGGCTTGGCCATACCCGCGACGTGTGCATGATTGATGGCGATGTCGAGGTCATCGAGATCGACGTGCTGCCGCCGGAGCTGGGGGACCGGTTCGCGGTACGCACCGGGTTCGACCCCCGGGCGCTGGCCACGCCGTACCGCTGGTTCCGCATCTCCCCGCGCCGCATCCAGGCGTGGCGCGAGGTGAACGAACTGCCCGGGCGGGACCTGATGCGCGACGGCCGCTGGTTGGTCTGACGCTCGCCCCGCAATGCGAGCGGGGAGACCGGGACGCCCGGCCAGAAGCTGGTTAGATCCGAGTAAGGCGACGCCGACGGAGGCCGCGGACGCGGCCCGCGTGACAGATGGAGAGACGATACCCATGGGCCCCAGCACGGACCGGCAGTCGCCTGACCCGCACACCGCCGACAGCCACGACCTGATCCGCGTGCAGGGCGCGCGCGCCAACAACCTCAAGGACATCAGCGTCGAGCTGCCGAAACGCCGGTTGACCGTGTTCACCGGCGTCTCCGGCTCGGGCAAGAGCTCGCTGGTGTTCGACACGATCGCCGCGGAATCCCAGCGACTGATCAACGAGACCTACAGTGCCTTCCTGCAGGGCTTCATGCCGACCCTGGCACGGCCGGAAGTCGACGTCCTGGAAGGGCTGACCACGGCGATCATCGTCAACCAGGAACGGATGGGGGCCAACCCGCGGTCCACGGTCGGCACGGCCACCGACGTCAACGCGATGCTCCGCATCGTCTTCAGCCGCCTCGGCAAGCCGTACATCGGATCGGCCCAGGCGTTCTCCTTCAACGTCGCCTCGATCAGCGGAGCGGGCGCGGTGACGATCGAGCGCGCCGGGACGACCGTGAAGGAACGGCGCAGCTTCAGCATCACCGGCGGCATGTGCCCGCGTTGCGAGGGGATGGGCTCGGTCACCGACTTCGACCTGTCCGCGCTGTACGACGACAGCAAGTCGCTCAACGAGGGCGCGCTCACCATTCCCGGCTACAGCGTGGATGGCTGGTACGGCCGCATCTTCAGCGGCTCCGGCTTCCTGGACCCGGACAAGCCGATCCGCAAGTTCACCAAGCGGGAACTCAACGACCTGCTGTACAAGGAGCCGACCAAGATCAAGGTCGACAACATCAATCTGACCTACGAAGGCCTGATCCCGAAGATCCAGAAGTCGTTCCTGGCCAAGGACCGGGAGGCGATGCAGCCGCACATCCGGGCGTTCGTGGACCGTGCGGTGACGTTCACGACCTGCCCCGAGTGCGGCGGCACCCGGCTCAGCGAGGCGGCCCGGTCGTCGAAGATCGCGGGCATCAACATCGCCGAGGCCAGCGCGATGCAGATCAGCGACCTCGCCACGTGGGTGAGTGGCCTGGCCGAACCGTCGGTGGCGCCCCTGTTGGCGGCGCTGCAACACACCCTCAACTCCTTCGTGGACATCGGGCTGGGCTACCTCAGCCTCGACCGGCCCTCGGGGACGCTGTCCGGCGGCGAGTCGCAGCGCGTCAAGATGATCCGCCACCTGGGGTCCTCACTCACCGACGTCACCTACGTCTTCGACGAGCCGTCGATCGGGCTGCACCCGCACGACATCCAGCGGATGAACGAACTGCTGCTGCAACTGCGTGACAAGGGCAACACCGTGCTCGTCGTCGAACACAAGCCCGAGATGATCGCGATCGCCGACCACGCCGTCGACCTCGGCCCCGGCGCCGGCACCGCCGGCGGCGAGGTGGTGTTCCAGGGCACCGTCGAAGGACTCCGGGCCAGCGGCACCCTGACCGGCCGCCACCTCGATGACCGGGCCGCCCTCAAGCAGACCGTACGCAAGCCCACCGGCGTACTGGAGATCCGCGGCGCGACAAAGCACAACCTGCGCAATGTCGACGTCGACATCCCGCTCGGGGTGCTCTGCGTCCTCACCGGCGTCGCCGGGTCCGGCAAGAGCTCGTTGATCCACGGTTCGGTGTCCGGGCGGGACGGGGTGGTGACGGTCGACCAGAGCGCGATCCGCGGCTCGCGGCGGAGCAACCCGGCGACGTACACCGGTCTGCTCGACCCGATCCGCAAGGCGTTCGCGAAGACCAACGGCGTGAAGCCGGCCCTGTTCAGCGCCAACTCCGAGGGTGCCTGCCCGACCTGCAACGGCGCCGGTGTGATCTACACCGACCTGGCGATGATGGCCGGCGTCGCCACCACCTGCGAGGAGTGCGAGGGACGGCGGTTCGGAGCCTCGGTGCTGGAGTACCACCTCGGCGGCCGCGACATCAGCGAGGTGCTCGCGATGTCGGTGACCGAGGCCGAGAAGTTCTTCGGTGCCGGTGCGGCGAAGACACCGGCGGCGCATGCCATCCTCGTCCGGCTCGCCGACGTCGGACTGGGTTACCTCAGCCTCGGCCAGCCACTCACGACGCTGTCCGGCGGCGAGCGGCAGCGGCTCAAGCTGGCCACCCAGATGGCCGAGAAGGGCCGCGTCTACATTCTCGACGAACCGACCACCGGCCTGCACCTCGCCGATGTCGAGCAACTGCTCGGTCTGCTCGACCGGCTCGTCGACTCCGGTAAGTCGGTCATCGTCGTGGAGCACCACCAGGCGGTCATGGCGCACGCCGACTGGATCATCGACCTGGGGCCGGGCGCCGGCCACGACGGCGGCCGGATCGTCTTCGAGGGCACGCCCGCCGACCTGGTCGCGGGTCGCTCCACCCTCACCGGCGAGCACCTCGCGTCGTACGTCGCCACCCCGGGGAAGCGCTCGAAGCGGTGAGTCCACCCGGGAGCCGGCGGCCCTGAGCCGCACCCGGGGGACCACGCTGCGGGTGCCGGTCGCCCTGGTAGACCGGCCGCACGACAGGCGCCGGGATCCAATGTGGCTGGCGCTGGACGGTCCGGACGGTCACGTGGCGGTGGTCGGGAGCGCCCGCAGCGGCAAGTCGACCGCCATCCGCTCACTGATCTGCGCGCTTGCTCTGAACCACACGCCGGGGGAGGTGCAGGTCTACTGCCTCGACTTCGGGGGCGGCACGCTGGCGGGGCTGCGGGACCTGCCGCACGTCGGCGGGGTGGCCGGGCGGGCGGACGCGGCCGCGGTACACCGGACCGTCGGCCAGGTCTCCACGCTGCTCGCCGCGCGGCAGCGCCGGTTCGCCGACCTGGGTGCCGACTCGATGAGCACCTACCGCAAACGCCGGCCGGACGACGACGCGTACGGCGACGTCTTTCTGGTCATCGACGGCTGGCCCACGTTGCGGGCCGAGTACGAGGACCTGGAACCGGTCGTGACGGACCTCGCCGCGCTCGGGCTGGCGTACGGCGTGCACGTGGTCGCATCGGCGCCGAGATGGATCGACTTCCGCCCGTCGGTGCGCGACCTGTTCCGCTCCCGCATCGAGCTGCGGCTCGCCGATCCGGCTGACTCGATGGTGTCCCGCCGGGTCGCGGCCACCGTGCCGAGCCAGGTCCCTGGCCGAGGCCTGACCGGCGACGGACTGCACCTGTTGACGGCAGTTCCCGGCCTCGCCGGTGCAGAGACGGCAGAACTGGTGCGGATGGTCGCGGCCGGGTGGGGCGGTGACCATGCCCCGGCCGTACGGCTGCTGCCACCGGTGCTGCCGTACGCGGATCTGAATCGCCGCACGACCACCGGCCTGCGGCTGCCGATCGGCATCGCGGAGGCGGACCTGGAAACGGTGGCCGTCGACTTCGCGAGCGAGCCGCACTTCCTGCTCTTCGGCGACGTCGGGTGTGGCAAGTCCTCGTTCCTGCGGGCGCTTGCCACAACGGTGGCTGGCCGGTTCACGCCCGCCCAGGCACAGCTGGTCATCGTGGACTACCGGCGCAGCCTGCTCGGCGCGGTGCAGAATGCCCACCTCGCCGGCTACGGTACGTCGACGGCCGGCACAACCGACATCGTCAAGTCCGTGGCCCAGGCGATGAAGGGCCGCCTGCCGGGCGCCGACGTGACGCCGCAGCAGTTGCGCGAGCGGTCCTGGTGGAGCGGGCCTGAGCTGTTCGTCCTGGTCGACGACTATGACCTGGTTGCCAACGGGCCGGTCAACCCGCTGGCCGCGCTGGCCGACTACCTGCCGCAGGCTCGCGATGTCGGCCTGCACCTGGTGATCACGCGGCGCTCAGGCGGCGCAGCTCGGGCGCTGTACGAGCCGGTGCTGCAGCGGCTGCGCGAGTTGGGCTCACCGGGCATGGTGATGACCGGCGACCCGTCCGAAGGGGTGTTGCTGGGCTCGGTGCGGCCCGCGCCGTTGCCGGCGGGGCGAGGGCGGCTGGTCAACCGTAACGACGGGGTGCGAATGGTCCAGCTCGCCTACCTGCCGCCTGACCCGTGAGCTGCGCGCGCGGCTGAAAGGAGTACCGCAACCCCTCTCCTGCCGTGCCATCGCGATGTTCGATAATGGATATTATGTCAATCTAGGTCCCCGATCAGGTGACCCGAATCTCTCGATATTGAGCGAGCATCGCCAGCGCCGTCGGCGCCGCTTCTCCTTCGACGACCGCGAACGTGTCCCGAACCGAGCGCTCCCGACCGTCCCCGCGCGTGAAGTCTGCGAGGAACTCGCTCAGCGGACCCACGACGATCGTGGCCTGGCCGGCTGCGGACCTGGCCTCCGCCGAGTCCGCCGACGACAGTCGGCCGACCGAGACACCCTGCTCTCGACCAATGACCTCGAAGACGTCGGCATGTTCGCTCGCACTCACCTGGCTGGTCGTCATCATATGAACCTGTGCGGCCAAGCTCAGATGGAAAACGATCAAGGCGCGGACCTCGATCTTCTCCTGCGCCGACATCGACGCCATCAGGTTCCTGGCCCGCCTGTGCCTCGTCACCCACCCGAACACGTTCACCCTCCGACCCATCCGGCGCAACCGGCCCGACCTCGACGCCGTCATACCGCGCCAACACCCGGTGCCTCGACCCAGCTCATGCTCCACGACACCGGGCCGCCTTCAATGAGCGCGGCATCTACCGGTCACCCGGCCGCGCCGGGAAGGGCAGACGGAAGCGCGTCGATGATCCGGTCCAGGCGGGTCTCGGCCCGGTCGGCCCGCTCCCCCGCTGCCGCTGCCTGCGCGGCGACCCCGGCCAGCTCCTTGCGCAGCGCGGCGGTGGCCGAGGCGCAGCGGGTCCCCTCCGCCACCGCCGCGGCGCGGTCGGCGTGGGCGGAGTGCACCTCGGCCTGCAGCGTCTCGGCCCGCGACTGGGCCGCGGCGGTGGCTGCCACCGCGTCGGCCAGCCGCACCCGGAGCTGCTCCAGCTCGGCAGTGGTGTCCTCGGCCCACCGTTGCTGCGCGGCCACCTCCGCCTCGGCGAGGTCGGCACGCTGGGTCGCCCCAGCGAGGTCGGCGCGTGCGTCGGCCAGGGCGGCCCGGGCGGCCGCTACCTGCTCCCGCTCGGCCCGCAGGTCGGCCTCGAGTACCGCAGCCCGCTGCTCCGCCTGCTCGCGCCGCCGGCGGTCCTGGGCCGCGGCGAGCGCGGCGGATGCGGCGTCGGCTTCGGCGCGCCCCCGGGCGTGGTCCGCGGCGGTTGCCTTGGCCCAGGCCCGGTCCAGCTGCTCGTCGGCGTCGCGCCGGGCGGCGTCGGCCCGCTGCTCGGCCTCCCGCGCGGCAACATGCGCGGCGTCCCGTTCGGTCTGCGCGGCCCGCGTCGCGCGTAGCGCCGTCGCGGCGTCGGTCTCAGCGGCGCGGGCGCGGTCCACCGCCGCTGCCGCCGCCAGCTCCGACTCCCCCACCCTGGCCAGCGCCCCGTCCTGGACGGCCCGCACGGCGTCCACCACGTCGACCAACTGCCGTGCCAGGGTCTGCACCGTGGGCAGCACCCGGTCACCCGCGGTGCGGAACGCCTCCAGGGGCACATCGAGGCCGGCCGCGCGTTCGCCCGCACGTTCCGCTGCGGCCATCTGCTTGCACGTCCGCCCGCCGTCCCACCGCCGGTCCGCGCAGTACTCCGGTGGCCGGCCCCGCCCGTCGTAGGGCAGTTCGGCATCGCACCGGGTGTAGCCGCAGGTCTTGACCCGGGCGCCGGCAACGTCCACGTCCATCGTCACGCCTGGACATTATTGCCTCGGCGGGCGGGTGCGGCGGTACGCCACCCCGATGCCGGCGACATGTCGGCGGCCGGCTGCTCACTTGGCTACGACGAGCCTGGTCAACTTCGGATTGTTGGCGAAGGCCCGGGCGGCGATCTTGCTGAGCTTCGGCGCGTAGACCTCCTCGAGGCTTGGGTTGTCGGTGACCGCCTCCTGCCAGGCGACGGTCAGCTCGGGCGCGTGCAGCAGCCGGAGCGAGGCGAACCCGGTGATGGCGTTCTTGTCCAGGGTCTTGAGCTTCGGCAGCCGCAGTTCCTTGACACCGGTCCCGGCCCGTACGTCGCCGTTGAGGTCGAAGCAGTTGATGCCGATGTATTCGACCTTCGGCATGTTCACCGTGTGCAGCACGTGGGCGTCGTTGAGCGCGTTGCGGCCGATGGAGACCAGATTCGGTGCGTCGAACACCGCGAGGCGCGAGGCGTCGTCGAACGCGAAGTCGTCGATCGTCACGACCTTCGGCAGGCTGACCTTGACGAGGTACTGGTTGCGGCGAAAGGCGTCGTGGCCGATCTTCGTCACGTTCGGCAGGTGGAGCTCGGTGAGGTCGGAGTGCGGACCGTGCCCGAAGGCCATCGGGCCCACGGAGCGCGCCGATCGGAAGCTGACCGTGGCGAAGTCGGTGTTGCTGAATGCGCCGAGCGGAATGTCCGGGAGATCGTCCAGCACGAGGTGCTTGACCCACGATTCCCACCAGCCGTTGAAGTACAGCAGTGGATATCCGCCGGTGGCGTACTGCCCGGCGCACGCGAGCCCGGAGTCCTTCGTGCATTCCCGGCCGGCGGGCAGCGACCTGAGGTTGTAGACGTACAACCTGGTCAGGTTCTTCAGGCCCAGGCCGCCCTCGGCGGCGGACCTGCCGAGTGTCTGCAGCGCGGTCAGGTCGGCTGCGTTGAGCGCGGTGCCGCCGGTGAGGTAGAGCGCGAGCCCGGTGCCGCCGGCGAGGGAGGGGCGGACTTCCTGCAGCTTTGCCTTCAAAGACGTGGTGGCGGCCTGGGTGACGTCGTAGGTGACGGTCACCGTGCCGGTGGCCAGTGTGTGCTCACCCGGCCGGGAGAGCCCGGCGGGGCCGGGCGCCGCCGTCGAGGGGGCCGGCGGGGAGGGCGTCGCTGACGGTGTCGCGGACGGTGGTGCGGACGCGCCGGCATCCGCGCTCTCCGGCACTGCCGACGGCGCTGGCAGTGCCCAGGTGCCGGCAACCGGCGGGGAAGAACCGCACGCCGCGAGTGACACGGCCACGGCGATACAGGCCAGGCTTCGGGCGGCGGTACGGCTCGCGTTCACGCTCGGTCGTCTCCTTCCGTCCGCTCCCCCGGACTGAGGGCACGTGCCGGGTGGCGCCCGCGGGCCAGCGTACGTCCACCGGCACGCGATCTCCGCACCGCGAGGTCGCGATGTCGCCGCCGACCGGTCGACGAGCACCCTCCGCAGCTAGAGCTTGTCTCGAAGTGCGTTACAGCCATTCGTTGATCGCGGTGATGTGGAGGGTGGCTTCGTATCGGACGGCGAGCTTGTCGTATCGGGTGGCTACGGCGCGGTGGCGTTTGAGTCGGTTGATGCCGCACTCCACA
>DATHBD010000069.1:0-24198 GCA_035296325.1 Micromonosporaceae bacterium
GTGTGTGTTCACTGTGTTACGGCGGTCATGGCGGAGGGGAAACGCCCGGTCCCATTCCGAACCCGGAAGCTAAGCCCTCCAGCGCCGATGGTACTGCACCCGAGAGAGTGTGGGAGAGTAGGACGCCGCCGGACTCCTTACAAGTAGAGGGCCGCCCCAGGTGGGTGGCCCTCTACTTGTGTTTACGACTCGCGCGCATGAGCGGGGGTCGTCGGGAAGGATGAGACTGTGAGTGCTTCGACGCCGTACGACCGTGGAGGCCGCGACCGACCCGACCGCCGAGGCGAAGGGTCCCGGGGCGCGCACGCTCGGGGCGCCCGTGGTGGCTCCAGCGACCGGAGTGGGGGCTCCGTCGGCGGGTATCGAGGTCGGGATGACCGCCCGGCCCCGTCGGGTGGTGGCGGCGCTCGACCGGCGTACCGCCCCGGTGCGGCCGCCGCTGGGGGAGGTTATCGAGGCACGGACGATCGTGACCGTGCCAGTGGCGGTGCCGCCGCGCCTCGTCGGGACGGTCACCGGGATGCCGGGCCCCGTGACGCGGGCGCGCGCGGTGGCGCGCCGCGTGCCACCGGTTCTGGTGGCGGCGGGCAGGGCGGATACCCGCGGCGTGACGACCGTGGCGACAGCCGGGGGCAGCGGCCTGCCAGCGGTGGCGCTCCGCAGGACCGCGGTTCGGGGTTCCGCGGTCGCGATGACCGTGGCTCCGGCGGCTTCCGGCCGCGTGACGACCGTGGCGGATACGGCGGTGGCGCACCGCGACCGAATTCGGATCGGCCCGAGCGTGGTGGTTTCCGTCCGCGGGATGATCGGGGCGGCCCTCAACGATCGGGCCCGGACCGGCCGGACCGTGGCGACGGCGGGCTCCGTCCGCGCGACGATCGCGGTGGTAGCGGGTTCCGTCCGCGCGATGATCGCGGTGGTAGCGGGTTCCGTCCGCGCGACGATCGCGGTGGCACCGGGTTCCAAAGTCGTGATGAGCGCGGTGGCGGGTTTCGTGCGCGTGACGATCGCAGCGGACACAGCGGTGGCAGTGCCCGGCCGGACCGCGGCGCGGGTCGTTCGGGCCCGGATCGTGGTGGCAGCGGATTCCGCCCACGTGAGGATCGTGACAACGGCGGGTTCCGCCCGCATGACGACAGCGCTGGCAGTAGCTTCCGGCCGCGTGACGATCGCGGCGGACGCAGCGGTGGTAGCGATCGGCCGGACCGTGGAGCGGTTCGCCCCGGGTCGGACCGTGCTGGGAGCGGGTTCCGTCCCCGTGACGACCGTGGTGGGTATCGCGGCGGTGGTGACCGGCCGGACCGTGGCGCACCTCGCCCCGGGTCTGATCGGCCGGATGGTGGCGGCGTCGGATTCCGTCCGCGTGACGACCGCGGTGGCAGCGGGTTCCAGCCCAGGGACGACCGTGGCGGCGCCGGGTTCCGTCCGCGTGACGATCGTGGCGGATACAGCGGTGGTGGCGACCGCCCGGATCGCGGCGGTGGGTTCCGGCCGCGCGATGCTCGTGGCGGATACAGCGGTGGTGGCGCACGACCAGGTTCGGATCGTCCAGCCCGCAGCGGTGGCACCAGCGGTGGGTTCCGGCCCCGGGACGATCGTGGCGGCGGTGGGTTCCGGCCGCAGGAGGAGCATGACGGCTACCGCAGTGGTGGCCGGCCCGATGGCGGCCGGAGCGATGCCGGCCGGGGGTATCAGGGCCGCTCCGGTGCTGACTCGCGTCCGAGCAGGTCGGTCGGGGACCGGGAGCAGCGGCCCGGTGCGCCGCACGAACGCCGTGACCGTGACGACCGCTTTTCCCGCCGTGAGGACTCCAGCGATCGGGGAGCCGCCCGCGGGTCAAGCGGGCCACGGATCGATCGATCGTACGGCGGGCGCTCCGGTAGCGGGCGTCCCGACCGGCCAAGCCACGATCGGCCAAGCCACGACCGGCCAAGCCACGATCGGCCCGACGGCACGGACGGTGCTGCCCGATTCGCCGGCCGGGAGCACGACGACCGCCGCGACCGGGTACGCCGCGACGAGGAGCGCGTGGCCCAGGCTGGCATTACCGAAGTCGGCGCTGGCGTCGCCGACCCGCCGCTGTCGGAAGAGATCGATCCGCTGGAGCTGGCACCGGAGGTGCGCGCCGAGTTGACCTCCCTCTCCCGTCCGGTCGCCGCCGCAGTGGCGGGGCGACTTGTCGCGACCGGGCAGCTCCTCGACATGGATGCCGATCAGGCGTTGGCGCACGCGTTCGTGGCGCGTCGGCTCGCTCCCCGTATCTCCTCGGTACGCGAGGCGGTCGGGCTCGCTGCGTACCAGGCGGGGGAGTGGCAGACGGCGCTCAGTGAACTGCGGGCCTACCACCGGATGGCGGGGAATCTGAGCCACCTGTCGGTGGTAGCCGATTGTGAGCGCGCCCTGGGCCGGCCCGAGCGCGCGATCGACCTGTACCGAAGTGCGGACCGTGACCAGCTCGACGCTGAGCAGATCGTCGAGCTGCTGATCGTTGCCGCAGGCGCCCGAATGGATCTTGGACAGGCCGACGCCGCGGTCGCCATGCTGCAGGTGCGTGAACTGGCCGCGGGGACCGTGGAGCCGTGGGCGGCGCGACTGCGCTACGCCTACGCCGATGCCCTGCTCGCCGCGGGGCGGCGCGACGAGGCGCGTGAGTGGTTCGCCCGCGCGGCGGAGCTGGACGAAAATCTCGGCACCGATGCCGCGGAGCGGATGCTGGAACTCGACGGCATCGTGATCGACGATGACGATGACGATGACGATGACGATGGACCCCACGCCGACGACGACCCGGACGGTGACGACGACCCGGACGACGACGGCCCTCACGCCGATGCCGCGTACGTCGACATCGACGCAGTTGACTCCGATGGCGACGACGACCGGCCGGACAACGCAGGGCCGGCGCCGCACGCGGCGTCCGATGATTCCGGGGCAGATCGTTCGCCCGCTGGCGGATCAGCGTGACGCAGGGTCCGCTCGCGACGGCGTACGACATCGTGATTTTCGATCTCGACGGCGTGCTCTACCTGGTCGACCAGGTGATCCCGGGCGCCGTCGCGGCGGTCAGTGAGTTGCGCCGCGCCGGCATCGCGGTGGCCTACGCCACCAACAACGCCTCCCGGTCTGCGCAGTCTGTCGCGGAACTGCTGACCTCGATGGGCATCGCGGCGGCTCCGGAGGACGTCGTGACGTCGGGCGGTGCCACCGCCGCCACGTTGGCCGAGCGGTTCGGTCCGGGCGCCTCGGTGCTGGTGATCGGTGCGCCGGCGCTGCGGGCCGAGGTGGTGGGCGCTGGACTCCGCCCGGTCGACGGCGCCGCGGACAAGCCCGACGTCGTGGTGCAGGGGTACGGGCCGGAGGTCGGCTGGGCTGACCTCGCCGAAGCGTCGGTTGCGATCCGGGCGGGAGCGGCCTGGTACGCGACCAACGCGGATCGGACGCTTCCTTCGCCCCGCGGTCCGCTGCCTGGGAACGGATCGTTGGTGGCTGCCCTGCGCACGGCGCTCGGGCGGGAGCCGGACGCGATCGTCGGCAAGCCTGATCCGGGGCTCTTCGTCGAGGCCGCGAAGGCCCGCGGGGCGCGCCGCCCGCTGGTCGTGGGCGACCGGCTGGACACCGACGTGGAAGGCGCCCGCCGCGCCGGGATGGACAGCATTCTGGTACTGACCGGCGTCAGCCAGCCCCGTGACGTGCTCACCGCGGTGCCGCAGCAGCGGCCGGACTTTCTCGCCGCTGACCTGGCCGGCCTGTTCGATCCGGCGGCGGTCGTGGCGGTTCCGGCCAGCACGGCGACGGGGTGGCAGGTCCGCCGGGACGGCGAGCGTTGGGTGCTGAGCGGCGACGGCGAACCGCTCGACGCGCTGGCGGAGCTGTATCGGGCCCAGTGGGCCACAGCGCAGCCGGCCGTCGCCGTCGACGCGGACGGCGACGCGGCATCGGCCGTACTGCGGGAGTTCGGGCTGACCCGACGGCCTACATCAGCTTCCGGAGCTTGATCAGGTCGAACATGCTGGCGGAGATCTTCACCCGGCCGCTGGCCCAGGCGGAGGCCGCACTGAGCCTGCCCTCGACGAGGGCGATCAGGTCGTCGCTCGTGCTGGCGAACCGGATTTTCGCCTTGGGGTCGTCTCCGTCAGTCAGATCGACCAGCTGACCGTCGGTGAGGCGACCGTGGAATGCCACGCCGAGATCGGTGATCTGATAGGCGAGCGAGCGATCCAGGTCGAGCTTCTGACGCGCGCCGGCGGCGTTGGCCGACAGGTTGGCGACCATCCGGCTCAGCGCCTGCCGACATTCCTCCACCGTCGCCATACCCCACCGTCCCTGCCGAAGTTTGTCAGTCCACGTCGGACACGCAGTTCCGCACGCTAGCGTACGGCGTCGCGCCGAGCCCGGTAGCGTGTCAACCGTAGAACCGGTTGAAACGGTGCGGGTTTCACGGCGGAGGAGAAGCACAGCATGGCGCAGGAAGCTTGGCGAGCCTATCTGGAACTGGCGCTCGGGATGACCGAGGCGTCCACCAAGCAGGCGACCATGGCGGTCAAGCGCCTGGTCGGCAAAGGGGGCGCCACCGCAGAGCAGGTGCAGGCGCTCGCGGAGGATCTGGTCCGGGCCGGCACCCAGAATCGTGAGGCGATCACGACGCTGGTGCGTTACGAACTCGACCGCACGTTGGGGCGGGTCGGCCTCGCCACGGCCGAGGAGGTCGCGGTGTTGACCGCGCGGGTCCGGGAACTCGAGGATCAGCTGCGCTCCACCGGCGGCGGCGTGCCGACCGGCCCGGTGGGCTCTGTGGTGAGCACCACCGCAGACAACGGCCCGGGTCCGGTGGGCGTCGAAGCAGCATCGTCCGCGGCCACCTCGGCGTCGACGGCCGGCACGATGGTGGGCAAGAAGGCCGTGAAGAAGGCGGTGAAGCAGGCCGCCGCGCCGACGCCGACGCCGGCGGACGGGGCAGGCGCCGCCGAGCCGTTGGCTCCGGTGCAGGCGGCCGACCCGGCGGGTGCCGCGAGGCGTTCGAAGGTGACGCCGTCGCCGGTGTCGGCGGTGGCCGCCGACGGTCCGCCGAAGGCGGCGCCAGCGAAGGCGAGCGCGGCAACCAAGGCGGCCAAGGCCGCCAGGAAGGCTCCGGCGGCCACGCCAGGCGCCGGTGCCGCAACGGCGAAGGTGGCCAAAGCGACCAAGGCCACGAAGACCCCGGATGCCGCCAAGCCCGCGAAGTCGACGCGGTCCGGCAAGCCGGCCGACCCGGCGACGACGCCCGACCCCACCGGGTCGACGCCGACCACGAAGCCGGACAAGGCGACGAAGCCCGCAAAGGCGAAACGGCCCGACAAGGCGACGAAGGCCGCGAAGGCGACGAAGGCGGCCAGCGCCGCTCGACCGGTGCGGATCGTGACCGGACGGGTGCCGTCGCGGGCCGTGGCACCGACAGCGGGGCCGCCCCGTGTCCGGTGACCAGAGCCTGGCCGACGCGGGCCCCGGGCCGGCTTCAGCGCCGACGCCGACCGGGCACCCGGCCGTGGACACCGCATTGGCCGGCCTGGCGCAGGTGGCCCGGCTGGATCCGAGGGAGCAGGTCGAGTGGTACGCCGAAGTGCATCGGACCCTGCACCAGACGCTCCAGGAAATCGACGCCAACTGATCGCCACAGGCTGATCGCGACACAAAGGTAGGACTCGGATGGCGCGGCGCAGCCGACTCGACGCCGAGTTGGTCCGGCGCGGCCTGGCCCGGTCCAGGGAGCAGGCGGCCGAGCTCGTGGCGGCCGGTCGGGTCGAGGTGCGCGGCTGCGCGGCGCACAAGGCCGCGGCGATGGTGGACCCGGCCGACCCGGTGCGGGTGCTCGGCGAGCGGGTCGAGGACGCGTACGTCTCGCGCGGCGGGCACAAGCTCGCCGGTGCGCTGGCGGCCTTCGCACCCGGCGGGCTGGGCGTCTCCGGCCGCCGGTGCCTGGACGCCGGCGCCTCCACCGGTGGCTTCACCGACGTGCTGCTGCGCGGCGGTGCGGCCGAGGTGATCGCGGTCGACGTGGGGTACGGCCAGCTGGCCTGGCGGCTGCGCAACGATCCGCGGGTCAGGGTGCACGAACGGTGCAATGTTCGCAGCCTGCTGCCCGAGACGATCGGCGGTCCGGCCACCGTCACGGTCGCCGACCTGTCCTTCATCTCGCTAAGGCTGGTGTTGCCGGCGCTGGTGGCGTGCACCACTACCGACGGCGACCTGGTACCGATGGTGAAGCCGCAGTTCGAGGTCGGCCGGGAGCGCATCGGTGAGGGCGGCGTGGTTCGCGACCCGGCGCTGCGGGCCGAGTCGGTCCTCGCGGTGGCCGCGTGCGCAGCGGAGTTGGGCCTGGGAGTGGCGGGCGTGACGGCGAGCCCGTTGCCCGGCCCCTCGGGCAACGTCGAGTTCTTCCTCTGGCTGCGCCGGGACGCCCCGCCAGTCGACCCCGCCGTGGTCCATGCGGCCGCGGGTTCCACGCCCGATCCCTCGGAGGTGCGGCATGAGCCGTGAGGCACTGCTGGTCGCCCATCTCGGTCGCCCCGGGGCGGTGGACCACGCGCGGTCGGTCACCGCCGATCTGGTGGACGCCGGCTTCATCGTCCGCGTGCTGACCGACGAGATGAGTGCACTCGACCTGCCCGGCGTGGTCGCGGTGGGCGGCGACCAGGCGGCGGAGGGCGTCGAGATCGTCTTCGCGCTCGGCGGCGACGGCACGCTGCTACGCGCCGCCGAGCTCGCCCGGCCGGCGAAGGCGCCGCTGCTCGGCATCAATCTGGGCCGGGTCGGTTTCCTCGCCGAGGCCGAGGTCGACGATCTGGACCAGGCCGTACGCGACGCGGTGAACCGCACCTACGCGGTGGACGAGCGGCTGACCGTCGATGTGACCGTGGAGCGCGACGGGCAGCCGGTCGCATCGTCCTGGGCGCTGAACGAGATCACGGTGGAGAAGGGCGCCCGCGAACGGATGATCGAGCTGCTCATCGAGGTGGACGGCCGCCCGCTGTCGCGGTACGGCTGCGATGGCGTGGTGTGCGCCACCCCCACCGGTTCGACGGCGTACGCGTTCTCGGCCGGGGGTCCGGTGGTGTGGCCCGAGGTGGAGGCGCTGCTGCTGGTGCCGATCAGCGCGCACGCCCTGTTCAGCCGGGCGCTGGTCACGGCGCCGTCCTCGACGATCAGCATCACGGTCGATCCGCACACCACGTCGGCGCTGCTCAGCTGTGACGGGCGACGGGTTTTCGATGTCGCGCCCGGCACATGCGTGACGGTGCGCAGGGGCAGCCTGCCGGTGCGGGTGGTGCGCCTGCGGCCGAGTCAGTTCACCGATCGGCTGGTGGCGAAGTTCGGCCTGCCGGTGGACGGTTGGCGGCGCGACCCCCGCTGATCGGCGGGTGAACCGCGCCCGGGTCGCGCCTCGGGTGGAAGAGCGTCACCCTCCGGGGCTAGTGTCTGGTGCTGTGCTCGAAGAGCTCCGCATTACCGGTCTCGGCGTCATCTCCGACGCCACCCTGCCGCTTGGCCCCGGTCTGACGGTCATCACCGGCGAGACCGGGGCCGGCAAGACGATGGTCGTGGCCGGCCTGGGCCTGCTGTTCGGCGGGCGCGCCGATCCGGGTCGGGTACGTGCCGATCCGGGTCGTGCCGTGGTGGAGGGGCGGCTGCGGCTACGCGGGCCGATCGCCACGGCGGTGCAGAGCCGCGTCGTGGAGGCCGGCGGTGAGCCCGACGACGACGGGACGCTGCTGCTCAGCCGCACGGTGACCGCTGAGGGCAGGTCGCGCGGGCACGTCGGTGGGCGTTCCGTGCCGGCCGCCGTGCTCAGCGACGTCGGCGAGTACGTGCTGGCTGTGCACGGTCAGTCCGACCAGCTGCGCTTGCTGCGCCCGGGCGAGCAGCGCGCCGCGTTGGACCGATTCGCCGGGCCGGAGCACGAGAAGCTGCTCGGGCGGTTCCGCGAGCTGTACGGCCAGTGGCGCGCGATCTGTGACGACCTCGCCGACCGTCGCGCCAACGCACGCCAGCGCAGCCAGGAGGCCGACCTGCTGCGGCTGGGGCTGGACGAGATCACCCGGGTCGATCCCCAGCCCGGCGAGGATGAGGCACTTCGCGAGGAGGGCCAGCGCCTGGAGCACGTGGAGGGCCTACGCACCGCGGCGCAGCTCGCCCACGTGCTGGTGGCCGGCAGCCCGGACGCGGCCGACGACACACCGGACGCGGCCGGTCTGGTCGGCACCGCCCGGCGCACGCTCGAGGCGCAGGCCGGAGTGGACCGCGTGCTCGGTGAGCTCTCGGAGCGGCTGACCGAGGTCGCCGCCCTGCTCAGCGACGTTGCGGCCGACCTTGGCGGCTACCTCGACGCGTTGGACGCGGACCCGACGCGCCTGGCCGCGGTGTACGAACGTCGTGCCGCGCTGCGCGGATTGACCCGCAAGTACGCCGAGGACGTGGATGGGGTCATCGCCTGGGCGGTGGACGCGCGGTCCCGCCTGGCCGACCTGAACACCTCCGATGAGCTGCTGGACGAGCTGGACCGCGAGCGGGCCCGGCTTGCCGGTGAGGTGGCCGAGCTTGCCGGGGTGCTCTCGGCCGCGCGTCGCGACGCCGCCGGGCGCTTCGCCGAGCAGGTGACCGTCGAACTCGCCGGCCTGGCCATGCCGCACGCGCGGATCGACGTGGTCGTCGGGCCACGGCCGGCCGGTCGCAACGAACCGACGCTTGCCCTCGCCGGCGGAGAGACGGCGGTCGGACCGGACGGCGCCGACGAGATCGAGATCAGGCTGCTGCCGCACCCAGGTGCGCCGCCCGCGCCGTTGCAGAAGGGCGCCTCTGGCGGTGAGCTGTCCCGGGTGATGCTCGCGATCGAGGTGGTTTTCGCCGGCGCCGGCGGCCCGCCGACGCTGGTCTTCGACGAGGTGGACGCCGGTGTCGGCGGCAAAGCGGCGGTGGAGATCGGTCGTCGCCTGGCGCGGCTGGCCCGCGAGCACCAGGTACTGGTGGTGACGCACCTGCCACAGGTGGCGGCGTTCGCCGATCATCACCTGGTGGTCGCCAAAGACACCGGGGGCGCGGTCACCACGAGCGGGGTGAGCGAGGTCTCCGACACCGAACGCGCCCGCGAGCTGGCCCGCATGCTGGCCGGTTTACCCGACTCCGATCTGGGCATTGCGCATGCGGAGGAACTGCTCGCGGTCGCCAGTCGGGAAAAGCGGTTGCGCTGAGTAGGATCGCACGTTCGGGTGATACCGCACGCCAGGGGTGGCGTGCATGTCGCGACACACGTTGATCACATGGCCGTGCCAGGATGGGTGACGATGCGTCTACCAACCTTGCGCCGGACCCGGGCTGCCGAGCCGGGACTGATATCGGGCGCCGTGCGGCTCGATCGGCGTACCAAGCGGCTGGCCGGGCGACTGCGCCCCGGCGAGGTCGCCGTGATCGATCACGTCGATCTGGACCGGCTCGCCGCGGACTCGCTGGTCGCGGCCGGGGTGGTGGCGGTCCTCAACGCCAAGCCGTCGGTGTCCGGCCGCTACCCGAACCTGGGTCCGCAGCTGCTCGTCGAGGCGGGCATTCCGTTGATCGACGACCTTGGCGAGGACCTGTTCGACCGGCTGCGCGACGGTGACCAGATCCGCATCGACGGTGACGCCGTGTATATCGGCGAGGAGGCGATCGCCAAGGGCCGCCGGCAGGACACCGAATCCGTGGCCGCGGCGATGGCCGACGCCCGGGACGGCCTGTCGGTCCAGCTGGAGGCATTCGCCGCCAACACCATGGACTACCTCAAGCAGGAGCGCGAGCTGCTGCTCGACGGCGTCGGGGTGCCGGAGGTGAAGACCTCGATCGCTGGGCGGCACTGCCTGATCGTGGTGCGCGGCTACGACTACAAGGCCGACCTGGACGTGCTGCGCCCGTACATCCGCGAGTTCAAGCCGGTGCTGATCGGGGTCGACGGGGGTGCCGACGCGCTTGTCGAGGCGGGGTACACCCCAGACATGATCATCGGTGACATGGACTCGGTCTCCGACGACGTGCTGCGCTGCGGCGCCGAGGTGGTGGTCCACGCCTACCCGGACGGGCGCGCGCCGGGTCTGGCCCGGGCGCACCGGCTCAACGTGGAGGCGATCACCTTCCCGGCGGCGGCCACCAGCGAGGACATCGCGATGCTGCTCGCCGATGAGAAGGGCGCGTCGTTGATCGTCGCCGTCGGCACGCACAGCACGCTTGTCGAGTTTCTCGACAAGGGCCGTGGCGGCATGGCGTCGACGTTCCTGACCCGGCTCAAGGTGGGCGGCAAGGTCGTCGACGCGAAAGGCGTGAGCCGGCTGTACCGCCAGAACCTCTCCACCTCCTCGCTGCTCCTGCTGGTCGTGTCGGCGATCGCCGCGATGGCAGCCGCCATCGCCGTCTCCACCGTCGGCAAGGCGTACCTCGGAGTGATCGCCGAGTGGTGGGACAACCTGATGTTCACCCTGTTCTCGTAGTCATGAGGCTGTTTCAATGATCAACTTTCGGTACCACATCGTGTCCCTCACCGCGGTCTTCCTGGCGCTCGCGATCGGCCTGGTGGTTGGCACCGCCGCGCTCAACGGCCCGGTCGCCGACAACCTCGCCGACCAGTACGGCCAGGCGAGCGCGCGCGCCCAGCAGTTGCGCGGCCAGGTCGACAGCCTCACCACCGAGGTCAACCGGCAGGAGCAGTTCGCCGTCGAAGCGGCACCGCTGCTGCTGACCGGCAAGCTCCCCGACAGGCGGGTGCTCGTGGTGAGCACGCCGTCGGCGGGCAAGTACGTCGATGACCTGGTCAAGATGCTCGATGTCGCTGGCGCCAAGGTCACCGGCCGGGTCCAGCTGGAGGACAAATTCGCCGACCCGGCGAACAACGACCAACTGCTCGACCTCGCGCTGAACGCCGCCCCGCCCGGCGTGCGGGGCACCCTGCCGAGCAAGAGCAACGGCCCGGAGACCTCCGCCGCGCTGCTCGCGGCGGTGCTGGTCGGCGGTGCGGCGGTCGACGGCATGCGTACCGTGCTGACCGCGTACGGATCGCAGGGGTACATCGCGGTGAGCGGTGACATCACCGGCCCCGCCGAGGCGGTGGTCTTCCTCTCCGGTCAGGCCTACGTCGGCGACGAGGCGACCAAGCGCAATGCGGCGATGCTGACCGTGGTCGACCGGTTCGACCAGGCCGGCAAGATCGTGGTGGCCGGCTTGGGCGACGGGAGCGACGGCAACGCTGTCCGGGCGGTCCGCGATGATCCGGCGCTGACCCGGACCGTCTCCACAATGGACAATCTGACCACCGCGCAGGGTCGGGTCTCGACCGTGCTGGCGCTGGTCGACCAGATCGAGGGCAAGGTCGGGCACTACGGCAACGGGGCCGGAGCGACCGCGCTGCTGCCGAAGCCGACTTCCGCCCGCGATGGCTCATAGCGGCGTGGCGATGCGCGGCGTGGCGATGCGCGGTCGGGCGATGCGCGGCGGCGCACGGGTGGCGGTTGCGGTCGCCGCGGGGGTCGCCGCCCGGGCGGCGCTGTCGGCCGCCGTCGCGGCACCGGGCGCCTCGGCCCTACGCCGGACCAACTTCCGCGGCGCCCAGGTCAGTCTCGTCGGCGGCCCAGTCCTCGCGCTCACCGGCAGTGTCGCGGCGGTCGCCGGGGCCCTGCGCGCCGGCGACCCCTCCGGCGGCCGGGTCGCGGCGGCGGCCGCCGTTGCCGGGCTGGCGTGCGGGCTGGTCGGGGGGTACGACGACATCGTCGGCGCCCGTCCGCACCAACGGGCGGCCAAAGGCTTCCGGGGGCATCTGCGGGCGCTGCGGTCCGGCCGGATCACGAGTGGCCTGGTCAAGATCGCCGGGGTCGGCGCGGCCGGGCTGGCCGCGGCCGCGATCATCGACGGCGGCCACGGTGGCCGGTCGCGGCACCGGGTCGTGGACGTGCTCCTCGGCGCCGGCGTGGTCGCCGGCACCGCGAACCTGATCAATCTCTTCGATCTGCGCCCGGGCCGCGCGTTGAAGGTCGGCCTGGTGCTCGCCGGGCCGCTCGTCGGCGGGGGCGGGCCGGGCTCGGGCCTGGCCGCGGGCGCCCTGGGCGCCGCCGTCGGCGTGCTTCCGGCTGACCTGGACGAACGCATCATGCTCGGTGACGCCGGGGCCAACGCGCTGGGCGCCCTGATCGGCACCGCGGCGCTGCCCCGCACCGGCCGGTCCGGCCGTGCTGCGCTGCTGGCCGGCATCGTGGCGCTGACAGCGGCCAGCGAGCGGGTGAGCTTCACCAGGGTGATCGCCGGTACGCCGGTCCTGCGCGAACTCGACGCGCTGGGTCGGCGGGCCGGCTGAGCCGGCGATGCTGAGCCGGCGATGCTGAGTCGGGGCACCGCCGGTCGGATCGCCGGGGCGGCGGCGCTGATCGCCGTCCTCACGGTGGCCAGTCGACTGGCCGGATTCGGCCGGCTGCTCGTCTTCAACTGGGCCGTCGGCGCCGACGATCTCGGCGACGTCTACCAGCTGGCGAACTTCCTCCCCAACGTGATCTTCGAGGTGGTCGCCGGCGGCGCCATCGCCAGCCTCGTGGTGCCGCTGCTGGTCCAGCCCGCGGCGCGCGGTGACCGCGGCGCCGTCGCCGACGCCGTGTCGGCGCTGCTCACCTGGGTGCTCGCGCTGCTGGTGCCGGTGGCGGTCGGCGTTGCGCTCGCCGCCGGGCCGCTGGTACGCCTCATCGCCCCCGGCGCCAGTCCCGCCGCGGTCGAGGTCGGCACCGACATGCTGCGCGTCTTCGCGCCGCAACTGCCGCTCTACGGGGTCGGCATCGTGCTCGCCGGCGTGCTGCAGACCTACCGCCGCTTCGCCTGGCCGGTGATCGCGCCGCTGCTGTCCAGCGCCACCGTGGTCCTGGCGTACGCGGGGTTCGCGCTGGTCACCGGCCGGGCCAGCCAGATCGGCCAGGTTAGCCGGGGCGAGGTGCTGATCCTGTCCGCCGGCACCACGGCTGCGGTGGCCGTGCTGTCCCTGTCGATGCTCATCCCGCTGCGCGGCAGCGGGCTGCGCCCGCGGCTGCGATGGCGGTTCGCCGCGGCCGGCACCGTCCGCCGCCTCGCCCTGGCCGGTACGGTGACGGTGGGCGCCCAGCAGTTGGCGGTCGCGCTCGCCCTGGCCCTGGCCTACGGTGGCCCGACCGGCAGTGTGGTGCTGTACACCCTGGCACAGACGATCTTCCTGCTGCCGTGGGCGGTGCTCGCCCTGCCGGTGGCGACGTCGGCGTACCCGGCCCTGGCGGAGGCCGGCGCGGACGGCGACGAGGACGCGTACCGACGCACCCTGGCACCGGCCGTCCGCGCGCTGGTGCTGCTGTGCTTCCTCGGCGTCGCCGCGCTGGTGACACTCGCCGCACCGCTGGCCCAGATCCTGTCCGCCATGACCAATGGCCATCCGCCGCCCTGGGTGCTCGCGGCGGGCATCGCCGGCTTCGCCCCCGGCCTGCTGGGGTACGGCCTGTTCGCGCTCCTGTCCAGGGCGCTGTACGCGCGCGGCGCCGCCGGCACGGCGGCACTCGCCACGGCGCTGGGCTGGGCCGGCGTGGCGGGATGCTCGGTGGCCCTGGCCGCGGCCCTGCCCGCCGGCCAGCGGGTCGTCGCCCTGACCCTCGCCAACGCCGTCGGGATGAGCGTGCTCGGCATCGCGCTGCTGCTCGCCGTGGCGCGCCGCGCCGGGCGTTCGGCCCTGGCCGGCGCCGGTCGCGCCATGCTCGTCGGCCTGGTCGCGGCCACGGTCGCAACGGCAGCCGGGATAGGCGTGCGGTGGCTGGGCTGGCACACCTCGCCGGACTGGACGTGGGGGTTCACGCCCGGCGCGCAGACCCCCGGTATGGCCGACGCCGTGGTTTCCGGCATGCTGTGCGGGGGAGTCGTGGGCGTGGTGTACCTCGCCGTCGCCGCGGCGCTTGACCGCCGCGACGTCCGCCCGATGCTCGCCGGCGCGGCGCGTCGGCTGCCCGGACGCAGGGGTGAGGCGCGCGGCGGGTCCGCCGACGATCGGGACGACGACCAGCCTGGACCGGCGGGTGACGGGCCGGGCGGTGAGCGGGGCGGGCCACGGCCGGCACAGCGGAGGGAGACGGTGCGGTGAACCGGGTCGCCGGCGCCGGCAGGCGCGTCGCGCTGGTACTCGGCTCGAGTACCGGCGGGGTGGGACGCCACGTCGCGTCGCTCGCGGCCGGCCTCGTCGCCGACGGCGTCGCCGTCACGGTCTGTGGCCCCGCGGCTACCGAGTCGCAGTTCGGGTTCGAACGGGTCGGCGCGCGATTCGTCGCCGTCGAGATCCCCGCGGCGCCTGGTCTGGCCGACGCGGGGTCGGTGCGGGCGCTGCGCTCGGTGCTGCGCGTCGACGGCGCGGTCGATGTTGTGCACGCCCACGGCCTGCGCGCCGGGCTGGTCGCGTCGCTCGCCCGTCCGCCCGGCCGGCCGCTCGTGGTCACCTGGCACAACCTCAGCCTCGCCGCCGGGCTGCGTGGCGAGGTGTACCGGCACCTGGAGCGCTACACCGCCCGCGCCGCCGACGTCACCCTCGGTGTGTCGCCGGACCTGGTGCAGCGGGCTCGGCACTACGGGGCCCGCGACGCGCGCCTCGCGGTCGTGCCGGCCCCTGCGCGCCAGCCGCCGGTGCGCCGCCCGGACGAGGTGCGCGAGGAGTTCGGCGTGGAGCCCGGCCAGCCGCTCGTGCTTGCGGTGGGGCGGCTGCACCCGCAGAAGGGCCACGACACCCTGATCGCCGCGGCGGCGTCCTGGCGGCACCGGGTGCCGCCGCCGGCCGTCGTGGTCGCCGGCAGCGGACCGGAGTACCTGCGACTGGCCAGCCTGGTATCAGTGAGCGAGGCCCCGGTGCGCCTGCTCGGACACCGTGAGGACATCCCGGACCTGCTCGCCGCCGCCGACGTCGTGGTCAGCACCAGCATCTGGGAGGGCAATCCGCTCTTCCTGCAGGAGGCGATCCGGGCCGGTGCGCCGCTCGTGGCCACCGCGGTGGGCGGCGTGCCGGACCTGGTCGGCGACGCCGCCATCCTGGTGCCGCCGCGCGACGCGGACGCCGTGGATGTGGCCGTGAGCCGCCTGCTGGACGACCCCGGCCTGCGCGAGGAGTACGCCCGCCGCGGCCGGGCCCGGGCCGCCACCTGGCCGACCGAGGCCGATGCGGTCGCCTCAGTCGAGGCCCTCTACACGGAGTTGACCCGCACCCGTACGCCGGAGCGGCGATGACGCCGGGAGGCAGCGCGACCCGACGTAGCGGTCCCGCACCGGCCCGACCCGGCGCGGGAGCCCGGCTCCGCCGCAGCCTTGGCGGCCTCGGCCGGGGCCGTGTGGGTCGGCACGCCACGCTGCGGCTTTTCGCGCCGTATCTCCTGGTCATCGGTGCGGCGCTGGCCAGCATCGGCGCGCTCGTGCCGAGCCCGCCGGCCGGCGCACCACCGCCCCGCGCGGACTACGTCACGATGATCGGCGCGGCAGGACTGCGCTGGGATGACGTGACCGTGACGGACACACCAACGCTCTGGCTGCTGGCCCAACGCGGCTCGGTGGCCGCGTTGTCGGCGCGCTCGGCCCGCCGGATCACCTGCCCCGCCGACGGCTGGGTCACCCTTGGAGCCGGCAACTACGCCCGCCGGATGACCGGACCGGTGACCGCCCAGTGTCCGCCGCTGTCCGTGGCGGTCGAGCAGTCCAACGAGGTCGGTGCCAGCCTGGCCGATCAGCGCGAGGTGGTCCGGGACAATCGCGCGTCGCGCTGGGGCGCCCAGCCCGGGGCCCTCGCCGAGTCGGTGCGCTGCACATCGGCCGTCGGGTCGGGCGCGGCCGTTGCCGCCGCGCGCCCGTACGGCAGGATCGACCGGTACCGGGCCGGCGTCGACGCCAACCTGGCCCCGGTGCTCGCGGCGTGCGCTCTGTCTATTGTGGACGCCGGTACGGTCGATGGCGAGGGCATCTCCCGACGGGCGACCGCCCGGCGGGTGGACGCCCAGGTGGCCGCGGTGCTCGCGGCCCGGCCCGAGCGGGCGCTCATCCTCGTCGCCGGCCTCGCCGACACCGCCGACACCGGGCGGCTGCACGTCGCCATCGCCAACGGCCCCGGGTACGGCGGCGACTGGCTGACCTCCACCACGACCGGGCGGCAGGGTTACCTGGAGCTGGTCGATCTGGCCCCGACGGCACTGGCCGCGCTGGACCGGCCCATCCCGACCAACCTCTTCGCCGGCGAGGCCGCCACCCGGACCGGCACCCGCCCGGTCGATCCGGACGCGGCGATCATCCGTCTCGCCGATGCCGACCGTGAGGCCAGTGTGCAGCGCGACGTCGGCGAAGCGTTCTTCCAGTTCCTGGTGGTCGGCCAACTGCTGCTCTTCCTTGCGGTCATCCCGGTGCTGCGGCGGGCCCGTCGGCGGGGCGGACCGGCCGCGCCGCCGCCGTTGCCGTCGTGGCTGCCCGCGACGGCCGAGGTCCTGCTCATCGCCGCGGCGCTGGCGGTGCCGGCCGCGCTGATCGCCGACCTCGTACCGTGGTGGCGCTGGGCACACGCGGGCCTGGTGTTCACCGGCGTGACCGTCGCGGTACTCGCACTCGGCACTGCGCTGATGGTCGCCATCGGCCGCCGCCACCGTACGCTCGGCGCGCTCGCCGGCGTCGCGGCGGCCGCCGCGATAGCGGTGATGGTCGATGTGCTGACCGGCAGTCGGCTGCAGCTCAACGGTGTCGCCGGCTACTCCGCCGCGACGAGCGGTCGCTACGCGGGCGTCGGTACCATCGCGCTCGGCGTGCTGGTAGCCGGTGTGCTGCTGGTGGCCGGAACGCTCGCGCAGCGGTTCGGCCGGCCGCTGCGGCCCGGCGTCATGGCGGCGACCGGCGCGCTCGGCATCGCGGTCGTGGGCAGCCCGTACCTCGGTGCCGACGAGGCCGGCGCGGTCGGTTTCTCCGCGGGCGTGTGCGTGGCCGCCGCGATGGCGGCCGGCGGGTGGTTGACCTTCGGCCGGCTCGCCTGGGCCGGGGTGACCGCGGTCGGGGTGACGGTCGGCTTCGCGCTGGTAGACCTGTCCCGCCCGCTCCAGCAGCGCGGCAACATCGGTCGATTCCTGATCGACTTCGGCGACGGCACCGGCGGCCTCGCGGTGCAGCGCATCGCCGAGTCCAACGTGGTGACCACGGTCAGCAGCCCGCTCACCGCGCTGGTGTTCGGGGCGACGCTGTTCACCGGGTTCGTGCTGCTCCGCTACTGGGGAGGGTTGCGGCGCCTGTTCGGGCTGTACCCGTCGGTGCGGGCCGCCCTGGCCGGCATCGCCGTCGCCACGCTGATCGCCGGGCTGATCCAGGGCGCCGGTCTCAACGTCGTCGGCGCGGCGATGGCCACCGCGGTGCCGCTCGCGGCACTGGCCGCGCGCCGTGCGCTCGAGTCGGCCGACGACCGGACCCAGCCGGTACGCCTGGAGCCGGCGGCGCTGACCGAGCCCCCGCCACACCACCCCGCGGCCCCGCCGCAGCCGGCTCCGGCACCGGTGGACAGCGTCCCGGCACCGACCGCCCGACCCGGGGCCACCGCCCGTCCATCGGGGAACGGCGGCGCCGCGGAGTTGACCATGGACCGGCGCGCCCGGGAGCCGGTCTGATCCCGGTTGCCTGCTGAGATCAAAGGCCCCGGGAGGCGCGCCGGGGGAGTGGTGTTACTGTGGAGACCCGTGGATCGTGCAGGGGTTTTCATGCCTGCGCGGGTACCGATCGCGACGACCACGGGAGCAGGCGTTGGCCGCAACGGCTAGGACGACCAGGCACATCTTCGTCACTGGGGGCGTCGCCTCCTCACTCGGCAAAGGGCTCACCGGCTCCAGCCTCGGCAGTCTGCTCAGTGCGCGCGGGCTGCGCGTGGTGATGCAGAAGCTCGACCCGTACCTCAACGTCGACCCCGGAACGATGAACCCGTTCCAGCACGGCGAGGTCTTCGTCACCGAGGACGGCGCAGAGACCGATCTCGACATCGGCCATTACGAGCGCTTCCTCGACCGGGACCTGTCCCGGCACTCCAACGTGACCACCGGCCAGATCTACTCGGCCGTCATCGCCAAGGAGCGGCGTGGGGAGTACCTCGGCGACACCGTGCAGGTCATCCCGCACGTCACCAACGAGATCAAGGCCCGGATCCGGGCGATGGCCGCCCCCGACGAGAGCGGTCGGGCGCCCGATGTGGTGATCACCGAGGTCGGCGGCACCGTCGGCGACATCGAGTCGCTGCCGTTCCTGGAGGCGATCCGCCAGATCCGCCACGACATCGGCCGGGACAACTGCTTCTTCCTGCACGTCTCGCTGGTGCCGTACCTGGTGCCCAGCGGCGAACTGAAGACGAAGCCGACCCAGCACTCGGTCGCCGCGCTGCGCAGCATCGGCATCCAGCCCGACGCCATCGTGTGCCGCTCCGACCGGGTCATCCCGGACAAGACCAAGGAAAAGCTCGCCCTGTACTGCGACGTCGACAGCGAGGCCGTCGTCTCCGCGCCCGATGCGCCGAGCATCTATGACATTCCCAAGGTCCTGCACGACGAGGGCCTCGACGCCTACGTGGTGCGCCGGCTCGGGCTGTCCTTCCGCGACGTGGACTGGAAGAAGTGGAACGATCTGCTGGCCCGCGTGCACCATCCCCGGCACACCGCCACCGTGGCGATCGTCGGCAAGTACGTCGACCTGCCGGACGCGTACCTCTCCGTGGCGGAGGCGGTGCGGGCCGCCGGCTTCGCGCACCGCGCGCGGGTGCAGATCCGCTGGGTGGGCAGTGACGACTGCATCACCCCGGAGGGCGCGGCCGCGGCGCTGGCCGGCGCGCACGGGATCGTCATCCCGGGCGGCTTCGGCGTGCGCGGCATCGAAGGCAAGATCGGCGCCGTCCGGCACGCCCGCGAGCACGGCGTGCCGACCCTGGGCCTCTGCCTCGGGCTGCAGTGCATGACCATCGAGGTGCTGCGCGACGTGGCCGGCCTGGACGGTGCCGACTCGCTGGAGTTCGACGCCGAAGCGAAGCACCCGGTCATCTCCACCATGGCCGACCAGGCCGACATCATCGCCGGCAAGGGCGACCTGGGCGGGAGCATGCGGCTCGGTGCCTACCCGGCGCGCCTCGTCGAGGGGTCGGTCGTGGCCAAGGCGTACGGCACCACCACCGTCTCCGAGCGCCACCGGCACCGGTACGAGGTGAACAACGCCTACCGCGAGGCGATGACCGCCGCCGGACTGCGCGTCTCCGGTACGTCACCGGACGGGCGCCTGGTGGAGTTCGTTGAGCTGGACGCGGCCGTGCACCCGTACTTCGTCGGAACCCAGGCCCACCCGGAGCTGAAGAGCCGTCCGACCCGTCCCCACCCGCTCTTCACCGGCCTGGTCGGCGCCGCGTTGAGCTACGCCGACGCCGACCGGTTGCCGGTCGAGTTGGTGGAGTACGACGACGATGGTGAGGTGCGCGCACCCGCCACCGTACGGGCGCGGGTCGGCGCATGAGTGAACCCGAGTACCGGGTCCGCCAGCGCGTCGAGCGCTTCACCAACCGGATCTTCTCCCTGGTCACCGACGAGGTCGAGATGCCCGATGGTGACGTGGCCAACCGGGACTACCTCGTGCACGTGGGCGCGGTCGGGGTGGTGGCGTTGGACGAGTCGGAACGGGTGATCCTCATCCGGCAGTACCGCCACGCCGTCGGCGCGCCCCTGTGGGAACTGCCCGCGGGGCTGATCGACCAGCCCGGCGAGGATCTGGTCGACGCCGCCGCCCGCGAGTTGGCCGAAGAGGCGGACCTGACCGCGGAGCAGTGGGATCTCCTGGGTGACGTGCACACCTCACCCGGCTGCTCCAACGAGGTGATCCGGCTCTTCCTCGCCCGCCGCCTCGGCGCCGTGCCGCGCGACCGCCGCCACACGCGCACCCACGAGGAGGCCGGGCTCACCACCCGATGGATGGACCTCGACGACGCGGTCGGAATGGCCCTGAGCGGGGAGATCACCAACGCGTCGTGCCTGGTGGGTGTACTGGCGACCGCGCAGGCCCGCTCCCGCGGCTGGTCCACCCTGCGGACCGCCGGCACGCCGCTGCAGCGCAGCGCCCCGCCCAGCCCCGGGCAGCAACCGTCCCCGGTCGAGGCGGACCAGCCCGAGGGTTGACGGCGGTAGGCGCGGGCCGCTCAGCTGAGTCGGAGGCGGCTCATGACACTGCGGGCGGGGTCGGACGCGCCGTTTCCTGCCGGCCACCGGACTCGGCCCCGGCCAGGTCCGCGTCGTCGGTCGGGACGACCGAGGGTCGGGCCATCGCACCGGGCAGGTGTCCGGCGTGGCTGCCGCCCCACTCGTACGCGGTCTCGCCGTGCATCGCGAGGTCCAGCCCTGACGTCTCGTGCTGCGGGTCCGCCCGGAAGCCGATCGTGCGCTGGACCGCGGTGGCGATCAGCCAGGTCACGCCGAAGGCGTAGACGGCGACCGCGAGCGACGCGAGCGCCTGCCGACCCAGCAGGTCGGCACCGCCGCCGTAGAGCAGGCCGCGCTCGTCGCCGGTCACCACGGCGGTCGCCAGGAACCCGATCAGGAGCATCCCGACGAGGCCACCGACGCCGTGAATGCCGGCCACATCGAGCGAATCGTCGTACCCGAGCCGGTATTTCAGCGCTACCGCGTAGCAGCACGCGATGCCCGCGAGCAGGCCGACCACCAGGGCGCCCAGCGGGTTGACCGAGCCGCACGCGGGTGTGATGGCGACCAGGCCGGCGACCGCTCCGGACGCGGCACCCAGCGTGGTGGCGCGGCCGTCGCGGCGGCGCTCGACGAGGAGCCAGCCGGCCACCCCGGCGGCACCGGCCACCTGGGTGTTGAAGAACGCCATGGCGGCGGAGCCGTCGGCCGCGAGCGCGGAACCGGCGTTGAAGCCGAACCAGCCGAACCACAGCAGGCCTGCGCCGAGGATCACCAGGGGCAGATTGTGCGGGCGCATCGGATCGGCCCGGAAGCCCAGTCGACGCCCCAGCACAACGGCAAGGGCGAGCCCGGAAGCACCCGAGTTGATCTCGACGACGGTGCCACCGGCGAGGTCCAGGACCGGCAGGTGCGTCGCGATCCACCCGTCCGGCGTGAACACCCAGTGCGCGATCGGGATGTACACGACGCTGACCCAGATGACCACGAAAATGATCCAGCTGCCGAATCGCGCCCGGTCGGCGATCGCGCCACTGATCAGCGCGGCGGTGATGATCGCGAACATCAGCTGGAATGACGCGAACACCATGGTCGGTACCGACCCGGTCAGCGTCTCCGGCCCGATACCCGCCATTCCGGCGTACTCGAGATTGCCGATCAGGCCGAGCCCGGTGTCGGGTCCGAAGGCCAGCGAGTACCCGTAGAGCACCCACACCACCGTCACCGCCGCCAGGCAGCCGAAGCTCATCATCATGATGTTGAGGGAGCTCTTGACCCGCACCATCCCGCCGTAGAAAAGCGCGAGGCCGGGCACCATGAGAAGCACCAGCGCGGCGCTCACCAGGAGCCAGGCGGTATCGGCGGCGCTGAACTCGGCAGGCATACGGCCTCCTCGGGTCAAGGTCGGGTCGGGGGCCGCGCTGCCCGGCACGCAGCCTGCCGCCGGCGCGTTTCCGGGCAGGATCAGCGACGTTTCTGCCTTGTTACAGCCGCCATCGCTTCGTCATCCACTCGACGTCATCCGCGCGCAAAGTGGTGACAGCCGCCGGCCGGGCAGTGGGCCCCGGTCGCGGCCGAGCTCATCGACGCTGTGGGGATCGCGCCGCCGCAATGGTGTTGATCGGTGTCGCCGGTACGGCCTACCGTCCTCGGATGACCTTTCCCACCCGCCCGCCGGTGCCGCCCGACGTCGACCCCGATCTGTGGTTCGACACCGAGCATTGCGGACGGCACTACCTTCTTGACGGCAATTCGCACACGTTCCGCGGGCGCATGCTCGCCTACTGCGCCGAGCGTGGCATCCATACCCGGGTGTCGAAGGGTGAGATCAGCGACTGCTCCGAGCAGACGCGGTACTTCGTCCGCGGGTTCCTGTCCGGCAACGAGCCGGCCCCGCCGGAGTCCGACAGCGGCATCGATCCGGCATATCTCGCCTGGAGCGACGCGGCCGCTCGCTTCCGGGACACCGGCTACTGGCACCCCGACCCCGACCCCGACGCCGCCGACGCTGAGGCGCCCGGTGACATCGATGCCGAAGATACCGACGCGGATTCCGATGGCGGCGGTGTCACCGACGCCCCGGCGGAGGAGTTGCCCGAAATCCTGGAGACCATGATCCGAGAGCAGGCGACGGTACGCGTGGCACTCGTCGTCGACGTGCCGGACAGCGACCCGGACCACGCCATTGTCGTGGCCAGGACACTCGCCGACCGGGTCGGCAGGCGGACCTGTGACGGGACCGGTCCTGTCGAGGTGAGCCGGCCGGTGTCGTTCGCCCGGGTGTACGCGCTGGTCGGAGTCACCGGGCACCGTCCGTGGGTGGCGGTGCATCTGGCCATGACAGCGCTTGGTCGCGCCGGCTGGGCTCCGGTGACCGCGGTCGAGGGCGAGCAGTACGTGACGGCCGAGTTCAGGGCGGAGCGCGAACTCAACCGAGGTCTCGACAAACTTGGAGTGAGCGCAGTGGAGATCCACGCCGGCTATGGACTGGGACACGACCGGTCGCGTACGCCGGGCAGTTGGCGGCGGGACGGCTGACGACGGCGCCCGAGGCGGTCGGCGTGGCTGTCGGCCGACCCCGACGCTGGTTCGCCGCTGGGTCGCAGCCCGGCACACCGTCGCTGTGTGTTGTGGAAAGGGTCACAGGGAACCGGTCAACCGGTGGGGAACCGTGGCGGATACATCGAAACTCCGTGACACACAGTGACGCAGGGTTGACCCCACGAAGTGCCACGCAAAACGGACTATTCACTGCGTGGTTGGGTGCTTACGCTTGGGATGTAGCCGCCGCCGAGGCGCTACACACGGGGAAGACAATGATCCGCGCCGCGCAATACCGGTCACCATTGCGGCACGGGGAGTCAGAGGTGAGACCGCCCCCTCCAACGCTTTCCTAAATTGCCGTGGGGGCACCTCATCATGACCGTTTCACACCGCCGCATCACCGGCCTGCACCGCGCGAACTCCCCGATCGGGCGGGCCCTGGCCATCGCCGCGAGCACCGCGATCGCCGCCACCGCCCTGGCCGGGTTCGCCACCCCCGCCAGCGCCCACGCCGCCCTGATCAGCGCCACCCCGGTCTGCGAGCCCACCGGGGAGTACGCCATCACCTGGACCGTCGCCAACGACTGGGCCGGCATCATCACCCTCACCGCCGTGACCGCCACCCCGACCACCATCGCCGGGATCACCACCGGCGCGGTCGTCCCGCCCCGCACCACCGCGGGCAACGGCAAACTCACCGGCGTACAGAGGGTCCCCGGCACCGCCACCACCGCGAAACTCGACATCGCCGCGAAATGGAACGACGGCTACACCAGCCGCGCCGCCAAAACCATCACCCTCGCCGGGACCTGCACCCCACCCGCCCCGGTCTGCGTCAACGCCACCGACGCCGCCTACACCCACACCTTCAACGGCGCCGCCGGCACCGCCACCATCACCACCACCGGCCTGCCCCTGTGCGCCGGACAAACCCAGCCCTTCACCCTCACCTCATACACCAACCCCCCCACCGCCCCCCAGGAACGCTTCGACACCGCCACCACCACCATCGACCACACCAACCCCACCGCGACCCTGACCGTCGACCTACCCCCCTGCCACACCACGGTCTACCTCCTCTGGGGCACCACCACCCACCCCACCATCACCACCGACAACGCCTACACCAACACCATCCTCGGCGCCCCCACCACACCCGGAAACCGCTCCACCGGCCCCATCGCCACCCACACCGGCCCCACCACCACCTGCACCCCGGTCGAGCCCACCACCCCCGCCGAGCCCACCACCCCCGCCGAGCCCACCACCCCCGTCGAGCCCACCACCCCCGTTGAGCCGACCACGCCGGTCGAGCCCACCACGCCGGT
Organism: Micromonosporaceae bacterium; assembly: GCA_035296325.1. Taxonomy (GTDB): domain Bacteria; phylum Actinomycetota; class Actinomycetes; order Mycobacteriales; family Micromonosporaceae; genus DATHBD01. The sequence goes on from DATHBD010000069.1 coordinate 24,071, forward strand.
CGAGCCGACCACGCCGGTCGAGCCCACCACGCCGGTCGAGCCCACCACGCCGGTCGAGCCCACCACGCCGGTCGAGCCCACCACGCCGGTCGAGCCCACCACGCCAGTCGAGCCGAGCACGCCGGTTG
>DATHBD010000070.1:0-289913 GCA_035296325.1 Micromonosporaceae bacterium
GTGGAGTGCGGCATCAACCGACTCAAACGCCACCGCGCCGTAGCCACCCGATACGACAAGCTCGCCGTCCGATACGAAGCCACCCTCCACATCACCGCGATCAACGAATGGCTGTAACGCACTTCGAGACAAGCTCTAGCCCACCCCCCCTCGGCGATCTTGCAGTTGTGCCTCGGGCAAACCCCGGCAAGTCGGACGAAACGGCGAGCACAACTGCAAGATCGCGGGGGCAAGGGTTACGACCGACTCAGAGGTCGGTGACCCGGATGCCCGCGTGGGCCTTGTACCGCCGGTTGATCGCGATCAGGTTGGCGGTGAACGCCTCGACCTGCCCGGCGTTGCGGAGTCGGCCGGCGTAGATGCCCCGCATCCCTTCGATCAGACCGGCGAGCGCCTGCACCTTCCCGACGGCCGCCCGGTCGTCGCCCAGGACCAGGACGTCCAGGTCGATCCGGTCCACCTCGGGATCGGCCAGCAACGTAGCGCTCACGTGGTGGAACGCGGCGCAGACGATCGAGTCCGGCAGCAGCGCGGCGGCCTGCTGGGCGGCGCTGCCCTCCGCCACCGGCAGCGCGTACGGCCCCTGCTTGTCGAAGCCCAGCGGGTTCACACAATCGACCACGATGGTGCCGGCGAGCGGCCCCGCCAGGCCGGCCAGCAGTTCGGCGTGCCCCTCCCAGGGCACCGCCACGATCACGATGTCGGCTGAGCAGGCGTACGCGTTGTCGCCGCCGGTCACGGTGTCCGGCACGCATCCCGGCATCGCAGCGAGTTCGGCCGCCGCCTGCGCACCCCGCTCCGCGGCGCGGGATCCCAGCCGTACCCGCTGCCCGGCGCGCCCGAGCCGGTAGGCCAGCCCCTTACCCTGATCGCCGGTGCCGCCGAGAATGCCGACCGTCAGGCCGGACACGTCAGGCAGGTCACCAATGGCCACGGCAGCAACGGGCACGGCAGTACTGGGCACGTCGGCACTGGGCACGTCAGCGCTCCCCCTCGTCGGCCCGCTCGAAGCGGACCCGGCGTCGTGTCGGATCCGCCTCCACCAGGCGGACCCGGATCCGTTCACCGAGCGGCAGGTCGGCGCCGTCGCAGCGCGCCCGCACCGGCGGATCATCTATCGCGACCGTACCCCCGGCCACCCCACCACGCCCGCCCGGCTCTGCGACGTCGGTCACGGCGGCATCGAAGGTCTCGCCGATCCGCCCACTGAGCAACGCGGCCTCAACCAGCTCAACGGCACCCCGCTCGGCGGCACTGGCGACACGGTCGGTGTTGCTCATCACCTCCGGCAGCTTCGGCAGTGCCTCCCGGACCCACTCGGGCACCGCCACGGCGTTGTGCAGGCTCAGGCACACCTCGGTGGCGTACCGGTCGGCCAAGCGCCGCAGCGGGGCCGTGACATGGGCGTACGGGCCTGCGACGGCGGAGTGCTCCCGCACCGCTGGGAGCGCACCGTCGAATGCGGTGTACCCCGCGCCGCGCAGGATCTCCGGCACCTGGTCGAGGAATGCGGCCGCCCGCGGGCTCGCCGGGTCGAGCCCGGCGATGACCGAGCCGACCGCCGCACCATCCGGCCACGCGATGCCGAGCGCGCCGGCCGCGGCGCGTAGTCGATCCAGCGATTCCGGCCGGGGTGGTGGCATGGTTCGCAGCAGCCCGAGGCCGCCGTCGAGCATGAGCTTCGCCGCGGACGCCCCGGTCAGCAGCGAGATCTGCGCGTTGTACTCCTCGACCGGCACCGGCGGCCGCAGCGTCAGTCGCCACCCGGCGCCGTTGCTCTCGCCGTCCGGCTCGATCTCCTGCTCGATGGTGGGCAGATCGATCGCACCCCGGGCCAGCCCTCGCGCGATGAGCAGCCGGCCGATCTCGGGCAGCAGGGCGATCGGCTCCGCCAACCGATCGGCGTCCACATCGGCCTGCACGCCGGCATAGTTCAGCTTGGCCCGGCTGCGTACCGCCGCCCGTTCCAGCCGTACAGCCGAAGTGGCGCCGTCGGCGTCGAGGTCGATGCACCACACCACCGCCGGGCGGATCTGGTCCGGCAGCAGGCTGGCGGCGCCTTCGCTGAGCTCGGGCGGGTGCAGCGGCACCTTGGCATCGGGCAGGTAGACGGTCTGCCCGCGCACCCAGCTCTCGCGGTCGACGTCACCACCGGGTCGGACGAACCACGCCACGTCGGCAATGGCGTACCAGACGCGGTACCCGCCGCCGGTCCGTCGGGCCAGGCACACGGCCTGGTCGAGGTCGCGCGACGTCGGCGGGTCGATCGTGACGAAGGGAATTGCGGTGTGGTCGATGGCAGGTGCCACGACCGATCGGGCCGCCTCCTCGGCCTCACGCCGCGCCGCGAGCGGGAACTCCGTGGGGAGTCCCAACTCGCGGCGCAGTGGCGCGAAGTCGATCTGCGGCGCCCGGACGCGTCGGATGCTCACCCGCTAGTCATACCAGCGACAGCACGTTCGTGCCCGGATGTACCAGCTAGTTCTGACCGCTTCCGTTGCCCATCGTGCCGGCGACGAACGATGCGGACGGCACGGCACTGCCGTTCGCGCTGACATTGCCGTTGCTCGACTGGCTGACCTTGGTCGACGACTTCGACCCCGCCTTGGCGGCCGGCTTCGCCGTGGCCTTGGCCTCGCCCTTCGTCGCCCTGGGACGCGCAGCGCGGGTCGCGACCGGCTGGCCGGCTGGCGAATCCCAGGTGATGCGGGATCCGTTGGCGCGGGCGTTTCCGGACGACCCGGCCGTCGAGCGACCGGCCGACGCCTTCGGCGTGGCTGGTTTGGTCGCCGTCGCGCGACTGGGCGCGGCCGCCGACACGCCGCGGTTGCCGGCGGTACGGGTCGCGGCGGCGATCCTCTTCGCCCCCGTCGCCCGGCTACCGGCCGCCTTGGCGGTGGTGCCCTTCGCCGTCGCCGACCGACTCGAAGTCGACGTCGCCGGCACCGCCTTGGCTGCCCGCTTGGTGGCCGCGGACTTGGTCGCGGTGGACCGTGGTGCGACAGCGGTCTTCTTGGCCGGCGCCGACTTCGCGGTGGTCTTCTTGACGGCCGCAGCGGTCTTCGACGCCTTCTTCGCCGGCGTCGCTGCGGTGGTCTTCTTTGCCGCGGTCTTCGCCGGCGTGGCCGACCCAGTGGTCTTTGCCGCCGTCGTCCGCTTGGTCGCGCCAGCCTTCGTCGGCGCGACGCTCTTCGCGGCGGCCCTCGTGCTGGCCGTCTTGGTCGCGACCTTCGTGGTGGCCGTCTTGGCGGCGGCCTTCGTGGTGGCCTTCGTGGTGGTTGCCTTGGTCGTGGGCTTCGTCGTGGCCTTCGTGGCGGCCGCCGTCGACGTCCTGCCGGTCGCCTTCGTCGTCGCCCTGGCTGGCGACTTGGTGGCGGTCTTGGCCGGAGTCGCCTTGGCGACGGCCTTCTTCGCCGCCGACGTGACCTTTTCGGCAGCCTTCTTCGCCGCGGTGGCCGCCTTGGTCACCGTGGCCTTCGCCGCACCGGCGCCGCTCGCCTTGGTGGTCTTCGTCGCCGGAGTGCTCCGCGAGATTGTGGCGTTGGCATTCGCCTTGCGCATCTGGGATACGCGGGTGGCGGCCGCCGCCTTGCTGGTCGCCGTCGGAGTGGCGGTGGACTTGGCCGCCGCACTGACCTTCTTGGCCGGGCTCGACGTCGCCGCCGCGGTCTTCGTCATGGTTTCCTTCGCAGTACTGGATTTCGCTGTACCTGACCTGGTCGCGGCACCGGACTTGGCTGCGGCACCGGCCCCCCGTGCCGCGCCCGCCGACTTCGTCGCCGGAGTTGCGGCCGCGCGTCTGGCGGCCGGCTTCGTGGTGGCCTGCTTCGCTACGGCCATCGTGTTCTCCCCCTCATCGGAGCTATTCGTTGCTGTCTGGACTGTGGTTGGTGATGGCTGATCAGCCACCGGTGAGCATCAGCGCTCGCCTTCCCAGCGAGCATTTTCGGTGTCCCAAGCATCGTTGCGCTCCTGCACGCGTTCGAGTGCCCGCTCCGCCTCGTTGGCAGAGCCGAAGGGCCCCAGCCGGTTCACCGCAGCGCATGCGTTGGCGTCCGTCTCGACCCGATGATGTGAAAGGCACCAGTAGTAGTGCTCAACACCGCTGCTGCTCATGAGGTAACTGTGCACCGCAAACTAATCGCGCGCCACCGAAACAACCAAATATCGCCCACAAATCCACAGTAGACGTAGTCGGTCCACAACATCTGCGTCCGGTTGAACCCCGCTACGTTGCATCCGGCCGGCCCCCGGCGCTGCCGCAAGGATGCCGAATCAACGCCCAACCGCCTATCCAGGACCAGATCGGAGCCCGGCGAGGAACCGAGGGCAGAACTTCTTGACAATCACGGTCATCAATGGCTGCATCCGGCGGGCGCCGGGAACTTTCTTGGCCTGGTCGCGCCCGGGTAATCTGATCGAGGACCCTCAAAGCGGACATGGTGCCCAATCTTGCCCACAGGGACGTCGGCGCGGAGGCCGATCCGAGGGCGCACCGGTATCAGGGCAGCCATTTCTGAAGGATCACCGCGTGCCGCTGGTATCCCAGCCGGTCCTCGTAGACCGGTACGGACATCGTGCTGTGAAGGTTCGTGTCGAGCGACACCAGGGCCGCACCGTGGGTGCGTCCCCAGCGCTCGACCTCACCCATGAGGGCGGTGCCGACGCCGGTGCGCCGGTGCCCTGCGCGCACGGCCAGAGCGGCGACGTAGACCTGCGGGAATCCGCGCGTGCGGACCATGCTGCGGCCGGCGTCATCGGCCGCCGGCCGCAATGTCGCCCACACCAGACCAAGCAGCTCGTCGCCGCGCGAGGCGACCAGGCGTAGGTGCCCGACTTGTTGTTCGGCATTGATCTGCTCGAACCAGGCAACCAGGCCCTCCTTCACCGGCACCTGGTAGTTCTGCGGATCCAGATCGGCGTAGTACCGCGCCGCATCGAGCCACACCTCAGCACATCCGGCTCCGTCGCCCACGCGGACGGCGCGGATCGTAACGGCCGTGTCCGCGCCCGTTCCACCGTTCATCTGCCCGTCCTTTCGTTGGAAGCGATGCCATTGTTGGCTGCGTCCTGAGGGCGGGCCATGTGGGAAATCCCGCGCCCGACCGAGGGTACGAAATCACGTTCTCCCGGCCGCCAGAAGCCCCATCATGGCGAGAATCATCCACACCACGAGGTAGCCGAAATGCGGCAGCCTGGGACACGGCCGTCCGGTATCCACAGGGCAGCCACGCTCGCCGACACCTGGCAGGCTGACACGCTGGTACGCATGAGGAGCCGCGCGGGTCCACGGTGGCCCGGCGGGTTTGGAAGGAGCACCCATGGCTGATGCGCTGACCGGGCGGGTAGCGGTGGTCACCGGAGCAAGCCGTCGACAGGCGATCGGCGCCGCGGTCGCCCGTCGGCTGGCCGCCGATGGGGCGAGCGTGTTCCTGCCGTCGTGGCCCGCCTACGACGCTGAAACGACCTGGGGAGCCGACGACGGCGGCCCCGAGGGTCTGGTCGAGGAACTCCGGGCGGGCGGCGCGAAGGCCGTCCATCATGGCGCGGATTTCGCCGATCCGGGAGCGCCGGCCGAGGTCATCGCAGCCGCCCGGGATGCCTTCGGACATGTCGACATCCTGGTCGCCAACCACGCCCGCAGCCATCGGCAGGGGCTGGAAGAGCTCACCGCAACCGAGATCGACCTCAGCTTCGCGGTGAACACGCGCGCCACGTTGCTCCTGATCCAGGCGTACGCCGCCCAGCATGACGACACCCGGCCGGGTGGCCGCGTGGTGCTGTTCACGTCCGGTCAGTACCACGGCGCGATGCCCGACGAGCTGCCCTACATCGCGGCGAAAGCGGCACTGCATGAGCTGACGCCCAGCCTCGCCGTACATCTGGCCCGCCGGTCCATCACCGTCAACTGCGTCAACCCCGGCCCCAACGACTCGGGGTGGGCCCCACCCGAGGTGATCGCGGAGTCCGCCGACCGGATTCCCGGTGGGCGGTGGAGCACCCCTCGGGACACCGCACGGCTCGTCGGCTGGATCGTCAGCGATGATGCCGAATGGATCACCGGCCAGACCATCGCCTCCGATGGCGGCTGGTCGGCCCGCTAGCCGGAGATCCAAGCCGTGACCCAGCTGTGACCAAAGTTCAAGAACTGAAGTGGGGGTGGCCGCATCCCACCTCATGACAAGCCACTTCGAGTGTGAGGCAAAGACATGCGTGCGACTTCCGTGACAATGTCCATCGTCGCCGTTGGCCAGCAACGTTGAGCCTGACCGGCGGTACGACGGACGAGTCGACCTGTACGCCGGGTTCTGTCCCGCGCAGTACACGCGGTGGCGGCCATCCATCTAGGCCTGCCGTCGCCGGCAGGCTCGTGCGGCCTACCCGCAGACATCGGGCGGGCCGCCCTCAATCGCCTGCGCAGGCCACCGCCGAAGCGGCGACCGTCCTGGCCTTGCTCCGGGTGGGGTTTACCGAGCCACCCCGGTCACCCGGGGTGCTGGTGGGCTCTTACCCCACCGTTTCACCCTTACCTCGCGGCCGTCGGCCACGGGGCGGTCTGTTTTCTGTGGCACTGTCCCGCGGGTCGCCCCGGGTTGCCGTTAGCAACCACCCTGCCCTGTGGAGCCCGGACGTTCCTCGGCGGTGCTCTGCAGCACCGACGCGGCCGCCCGGTCGACTCGTCCGTCGCAGCTGCCATGGTACGTGGCGACGCCCGGCTCGCCGCAGGCGTGCCGCGCCGGGGCGCGGTACAGCGGCTAGCCTGGCCGGAGCATGGACACCACAGACATTGCGCTGCTGCTCGGGGCCGGGCTCGCGGCCGGGACGGTGAACGCGATCGCCGGCGGCGGGTCGCTGATCACGTTCCCGGCGCTGGTCGCCACCGGGCTGTCGCCGGTGTCGGCCAACGTGACAAACTCCGTCGCGGTCTTTCCGGGGTACGCGGCGAGCGTGGTCGGCAGCCGCGCCGACCTCGCCGAGCTGGCGGTGAACCGGCGCCGGCTGCTGGTCTCGCTGACCCCCACGGCGGTGCTGGGCACCGCGCTGGGGTGCGCGCTGCTGCTGGCGACGCCGGAGCGCGCGTTTGAGCTGGTCGTGCCGTTTCTGGTGCTGACCGCGGCCGGCGTACTGGCCTTCCAGGACCGGCTACGCCGCGTGGTGGGTCACCCGCACGACATGACGCCCCGTCGCCGGGCGCTCTCGCTGCATGCGATGGTCGGCCTCGGTTGCGTGTACGGCGGATACTTCGGCGCCGCCCTGGGCGTCATGCTGGTCGCCGCGCTCGGGTTGGTGCTGCACGAGACGCTGGCCCGGATCAGTGCGCTGAAGAACGCCGTCTCCGCGCTGGAGGGCCTGGTGACGGTGCTGGCGTTTGCCGCGTTCGGGCCGGTGAACTGGGCCGATGTGGCGGTGCTGGCGCCCGCCACGGTCACCGGCGGCTACCTCGGCGCGCGCGCCGCCCGCCGGATGCCGGCTCGGGTCCTGCGCCCGGTCATCGTCGGCTTCGGGGTGCTGGTCGGCCTGATCCTGCTGTGGCGGGCGCTGCGGTAGCCGGCAGCGGGAGGTGGGCGGTGTCGTTGACCGAGCGCACCGCGAGACCGCCGTCCGGCCAGGAGTCCACGATGGACAGGCCCGCGGGGTCGAGGTAGCACCGGTGCAGGAACGTGTCGCTCGCGGCCAACGCGTCGCGGAGGATGAGTTTGATCGGTGAAACGTGGCTCACCACGACCACCCGCTCCCCGGCGCGCTCGGCCCGCAACCGGGCAACCAACCGCCGGACCCGCAGCGACACCGTCTCGAACGACTCCCCGCCCGGCGGCGCGACGGACGTGGACCCGAGCCAGGTGGTCAACTCGTCCGGATAACGCTCCCGCACCTCGGCGAAGGTGAGCCCCTCCCACTCGCCGAAGTCGCACTCCACGAGATCGGGCTCCACGGTCACGCCCACCGGGCCGGCCGCCGCGGCGATCGCTTCGGCGGTCCGGACACAGCGCGCCAGTGGCGAAGTGAGCACCGCGTCGACCGGGCCGGCGAGCGCCGCGATCCGCCGGGCCACCGCCTCGGCCTGGTCGAGCCCGCGCGGCGAGAGTGGCACGTCACCGCGGCCGGAGTACCGGCGCTCCGCCGTCATCGCGGTCTCGCCGTGCCGGGCCAGGAGCACCCGCAGCGGCGGGTCGGCCTTGACCGGCTCCCACGCGGTGAGTGCCGGCGGCGCGGAGATCGCGTCCGACCCGCTCGGGAAAGGCTGCGCGGGCGGTGCCGACGGGTCCTGGATCTTGCCGTCCATCGCGGCGTTGGCCAACGCGTCGGCCCGCTTGTTGCGGTCCCGGGGGATCCAGGTGAACCGGACCACCGCGAATCGCCGTACCAACGTCGCCGCCTCGGCGGCCAGCGGCCGAAGGCCGGGGTGCTTGATCTTCCACCGGCCCTCCATCTGCTCGACCACGAGCTTGGAGTCCATCCGCACCTCGACCTCGGCGGCGCCGAGTTCGGCGGCCGCCTGCAGGCCGGCGATCAGACCGGAGTACTCGGCGACATTGTTCGTCGCCACACCGAGGGCGGCGAAGCGCTCGGCGAGGACGGCGCCGGTCGCCGGGTCGAGTACCACCGCGCCGTACCCGGCCGGTCCGGGGTTGCCCCGCGCGCCGCCATCGGCCTCGACGATCACCGATCGCCCGGCGGCAGTCACAGCCCGGACTCCTCGGTGCGCACCAGGATCCGGCGGCACTCCTCGTGGCGCAGAACATCGTCGGGCGCGGCAGCCCGGATGGCGGCCCGCTCGCCGCCGGAGAGTTCGAGTCGGCAGCCGCCGCACCGCCCGGAGCGCAGCAACGCCGCGCCGATGCCGCCGGACTGCTCACGGATGCGCTCGTAGAGTGCCACCAGGTCGGCTGGGAGGTCGGCGGCGAGCGGTTTGCGACCCGACGACCGGAACTCCTCCTCTTTGGCGATGTCGGTCAGCGCCTGATCCCGTCGCTGCTCCGCACTCGCCCGCGCGTCGCGCGCCGCGGTCAGGCGGCGGTCGATGTCGGTGACCACCGCCTCGGCCTGCTCGCGTTGCTCCATGAGTTCGAGTTCCACGTCCTCCAGTTCGCTCTGCCGACGGGTGAGCGTGGCGAGTTCGTGCTGCAACGCCTCGAGTTCGCGGGCCGGGCCGGTGCCCGCATCGAGCCGGGCCTCGTCCTTGGCCTTGCGGGCGCGCACCTGTTCGACGTCGCGCTCCATCCGGGCGATGTCCCGGTCGAAGTCGTCGACCGCCACCTGCGCGTTCACCCGCTGGTCGGCCAACTGGGAGACCTCGCGGGAGAGCCGGTCGATCTCGGCATGTTCCGGGAGGGTCCGCCGCTTGTGGGCGAGCTGCGCCAGGGTGGTGTCGATGGACTGCAGGTCCAGCAGGCGGCGTTGGGCTTCGGGATCGGCCTTCACGAGCGAGGCTCCTTCTCAGTTGAGGCGAGCGGGTTGCGACGACGTGGCGTGCACCGTCCACGGATCGGTGTCGAGGTCGGAGACGATCGTCTCAACCCCGGCCGATTCCCGCAGGTACGTGGCGACGTCGTCGAGCCAGGGACGTTCGGTGGCCCAGTGTGCGGCGTCGACCAGGGCGGGGCCGCCGTCGGCGAGGTGGTCGGTGGCCGGATGGTGGCGAAGGTCAGCCGTCAGGTAGGCGTCGACGCCGGCCCGTACCGCGTCGGCCAGGAACGCGTCGCCGGACCCGCCACAGACCGCGACCCGGCGCACGACGCGGTCCACCGGACCGGCGCCGCGGACGCCCCATGCGGTCGGCGGCAGGCTCCGCGCCACCAGACGGGTGAACGAGGCCAGGTCCATCGGCTCCGGCAGCGTGCCGACCCGCCCGGTGCCGATGTTCGGGCCAGCCGCCGGGTGGTCGGCAGGGTGGCTGACCGGGCGCAGCGGGGTCAGGTCGCGCAGTCCGAGCCGGACGGCCAGGGCGTCCGAGACGCCCGGCGCCGCGACGTCGGCGTTGGTGTGTGCGGTGTAGAGCGCGATGCCGGCGCGGATCAGCCGGTGCACGATGCGTCCGCGGTACGTCGTCGGGGCAAGGCTGGACACGCCGCGCAGCAGCAGCGGATGGTGGACCACCATGAGCTCCGCGCCGGCCCGTTCCGCCTCGGCGACCGTGGCCGGCACACAGTCCACTGCGAACAGCACGCGCGACACGGCCGCACTCGGTTCGCCGAGGACGAGGCCCACGCGGTCCCAGTCCTCCGCCCAGGCCGGCGGGTACCGCCGCTCGAGCAGATCCTGCAGATCAGCGACGGTCCCCACGGCGGAAGGCTACACGGGATCGGATCCGCCGCTGGCGCCACCGCCGCGACCGGCCCGGGGCTGACGGCTGTTGCCCACCACCGGGGTGCGTGCCGCCTCCAGGCGCGGGTGGCAGGCGAGCGCCTCCAACGTCAGGTGCCACGGGACCGAGTCGACCCGGGACTCCCCCGCCCCCGGCTGGTGCAGGCGCACAACGTCGTCGCCGTAGAGCACCGTGACGCCCCAGGCGCGTAGCCGGGCGACGCTCTCGCCGAAGGCCGGGTGCCCGGCCATCGCGGCGTTCGTGTACGGCATGGCCACGATCGGCAGCCCTTTTCCGAGCCCTTCGACCAGGATGCCCAGCGCCAGGGTGTCGGCGATCCCGGCGACCCACTTGTTCGTGGTGTTCACCGTCATCGGGGCGACGATCATGGCATCCGGGTCGGGCAGCACGTCCGGGTCACCCGGGTACTTGTACCGGTGCCGGACCGGATGCCCGGTCTGCGCGGCCAGTGCGGGGATGTCGAGCCACTTCAGGCCATCCGGCGTACTGATCACGCAGACGTCCCAGCCCTCGTCCCGGCCCAGCGCCACGAGCGCGCCGACGTTGCGGGCGGCCGGCGAGCCGCACACGATCAGGTAGAGCACGCGCTTCGTATCGTCCACCGCTGCCCCGTCATGCCGGAGGTTCGTCAGATGCCGACGCTCATGTGTTCCGCGAGCTCCGCGACGGCTGCGGAGGGCGTGCCCGCGGAGCGCCGCAGCACGTCGCTGAGCACCTCGCGGGCGATCGGCCGGCACCTGATCTCAGACGGTGCCAATCGGTCCCCCTCCAGCAGCATCTCGCTGGCTCGGTCGACGTCACCGACCTGAGCGTACCCCCGCGCGATGTCGAGGAAGTGGTGCGCGCGTCGCTCCGGCAGCAGGGCGGCGAATCCGTCCATGTCGATCTGCTGGTGGGTGTCGATGGCGGCCCGGCCCTCACCGAGTTCCACCATTGCCGCGGCACGGTGCAGCTGGACGTTGGTGGGGCCGAAGGAGGTCCAGTAGTGGTTCTGGTCGCTGCCGAGCGCCCGAGCCGCGTCCTCGGCGGCGGTGAGCAGGTCCCGCACGGTGGCGCTGTCACCGATCCGGGCCGCCGACATGGCGCCCTGCAGCAGCAGCATGCCGTAGACGGAAAGCCGTTCCGGCGTGGCCTCGCCGCCGTTGGTGCCCGGCGCCAGTCGGTTCGCGATGTTGACATTGACTTCCAGTGCCGGACGGGCCCGGCCCAGCGCGAGCAGCGCGAGCGCGACGCGGTAGGTGGCGATGCCGGCCAGAAGCTGATCGCCGGCGCGCTGTGACACGGCGATCGACCGGTCGGCGGCCAACCAGGAGAGCTCATGCTCGCCGAGCTTGCGCAGCGCCGACGAGGCGATCTGGTACACCTGTCCGAGCAGGTGGGCCGCCTCCCGGCCGCCGTCGGTCGACGAGTACACGGAGTCCGCGGCCTGCGCGTCGCGCAGCAGGCGGGGCAGCGCCCTGGCGAGCATGCCGTACTTCGCGTGCTGGTAGCTCGCCCAGGCGTGGTTGACCGATTTGCGCATCTCGGTGAGCGGCGGTGACTCCGGCGCGGTGTAGAAGAAGGCGCTGATCTGGTCGTACCGCTCGAGGGCGGAGCGGATCTCCTCGACCTCCACCTGGTCGATGCAGTTCACGCTGTCCGGGCGGCGGTCGGGGTCCTTGCCCAGCAGGAGCTGTACGTCGAGCTGCAGCACGTCGGCGATGTCGTGGAGGACCGAGAACTTGTCGAGCCGGCGGACCCCCCGCTCGACCTTGTCGACCCAGCTCTTCGACTTTCCCAGCCGGTCCGCGAAGACCTGCTGGGACATCTTGCGCCGGTTGCGCCAGTAGGCGACGCGGCGCCCGATCGGCAGCTCGTCCATGTCGCTCCTTCCTGTCGTCACCATGACTCAACAGGTAACGCGCCAGCCCACCGATCGGGTACTTACCGGAAGAACCGGGGCCTGATGTCACTCCTGCGGGGATGTCGCACTGACGGTGCGGCGCCCGACGGTTGCTCGCTCGTAGGTTCCAACGTGCAAGTTGCACAACTCGTATGTCGACTCAAACGAGTCGATCGCGTCCGGGTTACGTCTAACGGGTGACCCGGCGGGCACGGGCACGGAACCCGATGGAGGGCAGATGAGCTGGCTGCGGCGGCAACACGGACCGGACCACACCAACGGCATCCCCGGCCGGCCGCTCCTGCGGGCGGTTCTCCGCCGCGCCGCGGTGCGCTACGCCGAGCAGGGCTGGGACGTCGTCCCGGGCGCGTGCCAGGTCGGACGACGCTTCCACTGTGGCCGGCCGTCGTGCCTGACCGAGAGCTGCCACCCGGCACTGCCCGAGTGGGAGTCCCAGGCTTCCAGTGACCCCGGGCGGGTCCGGCGCTGGTGGAGCGATCTGCCGTACTCGATCCTGCTGCCCACCGGCCGCATGTTCGATGTGATCGAGGTCTCCGCCGAGCTGGGTCGCCTGACCATGCTCGGTCAGTTGGAGGCCTCGCTGCGCGGACCGGTGGCGGTGGGCGGTGACGGACGGTGGATGTTCCTGGTACGACCTGGGCACCCGCTCCGTCCGGAACTGGCCGGCCGACCGGGCCTGGTGCTGCACGGCCCAGGTTCCTGGGTTCCGGCTCCGCCCGGTCGTCAGCCGGGCGTCGGCGGGTCCGCGGTCTGGCGGATCGCCCCGAAGGAGCCGGGGTGGCGACTCGGCGATCCCGCTGTGGTGCAGCTGCTGCTGTCCCGTGCGGTGCGGATGCAGCTGGGATCGAGGCCAGCGCGGGCCCGGCCCGCCGGGGACATGGTGCAGCGCGCCGCCTGACCGGCGCGCGTGCCAGATCACTTACCGCATTCATGCTAATGCACAAGGTAGTGGCGATAACCGCCTCACGTCGACCCATGCGGGGCCCGTACCGCGCAATGATGCGAGTGGCCGATGACCCGACCGGTGCCGGCCGATACAGTGTCGCTCGTGCCCCCCATCACGGCCGGTAGCCGGCGCCTGCTCGTCGTGCTGCCTGCGTTCAACGAAGAGCACAACGTCGAGAAGGTCGTCGCGGAGGTCCGCGAGCACCTGCCGCACGCCGGCATCCTCGTCGTGGACGACGGCTCGGTCGATGCGACGTCCATCCGGGCCCGCGCGGCCGGTGCCGAAGTGGCCCGACTCGCGGTCAACCTGGGCGTCGGTGGCGCCATGCGGACCGGCTTCCGCTACGCCGAGCGGCGCGGCTACGACATCGTGGTGCAGGTGGACGCCGACGGGCAGCACGACCCGCGCGAGGTGGCCAGCCTGATCGCCGAGCTGGAGCACGCAGACCTGGTGATCGGGGCCCGGTTCGCCGGCCGGGGCGCCTACGTGGCGAAGGGCCCTCGGCGGTGGGCGATGCGGCTGCTCGCATTCTCGTTGTCGCTGGTCGCAGGCACCAAGCTGACCGATGTCACGTCGGGCTTCAAGGCGGCTGGTCCGCGTGCGGTCCGGCTGTTCGCGCAGCATTACCCCGCGGAGTACCTGGGCGACACGGTGGAGTCCCTGGTGATCGCCATCCGCGCCGGGCTGACGGTGCACCAGGTACCGGTCGAGATGCGTGAGCGTCAGGCGGGCACCGCCAGCCAGAGTCCGGTCCGCCTCACCGTCTATCTGCTGCGTGCCGCGCTGGCGTTGCTGCTCGCGTTGGTCCGTCGCAGGCCGTCGCTCGGATCGTCGGACTCGGCGTAGCCGGGTCGCAAGAGCCAGAGGAGAAACGCCGTGTCCGGTTGGCGCCTGTCGAGCATCATCGTCGCGGTGGCCGCTCTGCTCATCGTCGTGGAGATGATGCGCCGCCGGAAGCTGCGCGAGAAGTACGCGGGGGCGTGGCTGATCGTCGGCGCCGGCGTGATCATCTTCGGGGTCTTCCCGGCCGTCGCCGCGGCGCTCGCCCGGATTGCCGGCATCCAGACCCCGGCCAACCTCGTGTTCCTCCTGGCCGGCGTCGTGCTGCTGGTGGTGACCCTGCACCTGAGCAGCGAGGTCGGGCATCTGGAGGAGGAGGTCCGCACCGCGGTTGAGGAGATCGCGCTGCTGCGGTGCGAACTCGAGGAGACCCGCCGGGAGCTGCTCATGAAGATCGAATCGAACTCCTCGACCGCCACCCCGGTCTGATCACAGGTCCTGCGCGGTGCGCAGCATGGCGTCGATGGCGTCCAGCGTCTCGACGTCGATGGTGCCCAGCGGATCGGTCAGCCAGTCCCGCCACAACCGGGTCAGCGAGGTGCCGTTGACCCACACCCCCTGAGGCAGTTGCACCGCCAGGATGTCCTGGGGATCGTGATCCACCACGTCAAGGCCGTACACCCACTGACGGGCGGAGTTGTTGATGCCATCGGCAGACACGATCACCACGGTGCGATCCCGGGGCGAGCCCTTCGGGGCGTACCGCCAAACCTCACCACGAATCACGCAGCTCGCTCCTCCGGCCGTTGTGACCCATTGATGGATCATACGTTCAATCCGTAACCAAGTCAGGAGCCGCTCGCGGCGTTTACGGCAGGCTGGGTTATTTGTTACGCCGCGCATGCGCCGAGTCCGGGTACCGACCCGGTGACCGCGGAGCTGACCGGCCGCCTGCGGTGCGACAATCCAGCAGGTGACCCCCGATCTGCCGCACGCCGTGTACGTCGAGGCGCTGGAGACCTACGCTGGCGGGCGCACCGCCGTGTTTCTCGCCGGTGGGATCACCAACTGCCCAGACTGGCAGGCCGAGGCGCGCGCCAGCCTGGCGGACCTTCCCATCGCCATCCTCAGCCCTCGCCGGGCGCGCTTTCCGATCCGTGACCCGGACGCGGCCGCAGGCCAGGTCGCGTGGGAGTTCGAGCACCTGAGGCGTGCCGACACGGTGCTGTTCTGGTTCCCGGCCAGCGGCGAGGCCGTCCAGCCGATCGCCCTGTACGAACTTGGCGCCCATGCCGCCACCGGCAAACCGATGACGGTCGGTGCCGACCCCGGGTACCTGCGTCGAGACGACGTGGTCCTGCAACTGGGCCATGTCCGTCCGGAACTGCAGGTGTACGCGTCCCTGTCCGACACCGTCGCCGCGATGCGCCACCTGATCAGGGCGTTGGAACAGGACCGGCTGCCCCGCTGAGCGGCGCGGCGCTCAGCGGGGCAGCCGATCGCTGCGCTAGTCCGGCGGTCGGGTGGTCATGCCGTCGGTGACCGCGAACGGGCTCGCGGCGACCGTGACCGAGCCGGCGGTCAGGCCCTCGCGGGTGGCCTGGACCGTGATCGCGCCGGCGACCCGGGCGGCCCGGACGAACACCCGGTTGATCCCGCACTCGGTGTCCACGTATGACTGGTGGACGCTGTGCTCCCGGCCCGGGTTGAAGCCGCCCAGGAACCGGCCCGGCCCGGTCAGGGTGAAGTCCACCCGGGCCTGGTCGGTCGGCACCCGGCGCCCCTGAGCGTCGACCACCTCGACATCGATCATCAGGATGTCGGCGCCGTCCGCGCGCAGGCCACCGGGGGCGGTGTGCGGGGTCAGCTTCAGCGCGGCGGCCGGGCCGGTGGTCTGCTTGGCGGTGCGGACGACCTCCGCACCGGTGGCGTCGTAGCCGACGGCGGTGATGGTGCCCGCCTCCCAGGCGACGTCCGGGAACGCGAAGAGGAAGTCGTACTCCGGGCCGCGGTTGTCTCCCACCGGCACATCGTTGACCAGCAGTTGCACGCGGGTGACGTGGGACGCCATGACGTACATCGTCTTGCGGGTGTCCGCCGGGTAGGTCCAGTGCCCGATGATGTGGATGTCCGGCCTGGGGTTCTGCATGACCCGGTAGGTGTAGAAGCTCTCCTTCGGGATGCGTACCGCGTCGACCCGACCCGAGAGCCGGGCACACTCCCAGCCGTACTGGCGACCGTGCTGGTTGGAGTCGGCCCAGATCAGCGCGGCCGCGCCGGAGTAGCGCCGCTCGCCGGGCCCGTGAATGCGCTGACCCCAGAACTCGTACCGCGTGGAGGCGGCGACCTGGCCGGCGAACTCCTCGGAGTCCCAGTTCCAGGTGACCTCGGGCCCGACCTTGTAGCCGAAGTCCGGCGGCGAGTGCTCGTCCCAGACCCGGCGTGGCGCCTCGTCGCGGGTGTACTCACTCTCGATGATCGGCACCCGGTCCCGCGCGTAGTCGGTGTAGTGCCGGTTCAGCATCGTGCCGACGTACTCCGCCGCGTCGACGGCTGCGGTGTCCCCGGCGGCCGGATCGGCGCTTAGCGCCCGACAGCCCATCGCCCGCATGCCGTGCGGATCCCAGGTCTTGCGCAGCTCGGTCATCTGCTGCATGTGCTCGGCGCTGATCGCGTTGTTGCCGGCCTCCCAGAACAGGATGCTCGGGCTGTTGCGGAAGTAGATCATCGAGTCCCGCATCACCTCGACCCGGTGCTCCCACTGCCGCCCGACGGCGTCCTTCTCCTTGTCGCCGGCCGGCTGGATCGACACGATGCCGTGCTTGTCGGTCATCCGGATGTTGGCCGGGCTCGCTGAGATGTGCATCCAGCGCATGAGGTTGGCCTCGCTGGCCCGGATCAGCTCGCCGTCGAAGTCGCGCATCCACTCGGGCACGGCCCCGCCGATCACCGCCCACTCGTTGACCGCGCGGTGGGCGTACCCGGTCAGCCAGGTGAACTTCTCGTTGATGTACACGCCGCCGTCGACCGTGCCGCCACGGAACTCCGCCTTTCGGAAGCCGGTCCGGATCGGGTACACGTCGCGCACCCGGCCCCCGTCGGACAGCACCATCTCCACCGTGTAGAGGTGGGGGTTGCCCGGCTCCCAGAAGCGCAGGTCGCGCACCTGGCCGCTGACCGGGATGGTCTGGGTCTGCCCCGGCCCCAGGGTGACCGGCTGCCCGCGCAGGGTGCGCACGATCCGCCCTCTGGCGTTGCGGATGTTGGCCGACACGGTGATCACCCGGATGTCGGTGTGCTCGTTGCGGACCTGTGCCTCGGCGGTGACCGTCGCGGTCCGGTCCGCCACGGAGATGTCGCTCGGGTACACGTACGTACCGGTGGTGCCGAGGTTGGTGAAGAGCGGCAGGGTGAAGTACGTCCGGGGCAGCACATAGAGGCGCACGTTGCGGGTGAGGCCGCCGAAGTTCGGGTTGAAGTCCTTCGACTCCCACTGGAAGTTCGCGCCGGTGGCCTTCTCCTGGTAGGCGTAGCTGTTGTCGGCCCGCACGGCGATCACGTTGTCCGCGCCGAACTTGACCGCAGCCGTGATGTCGTAGCCGAACGGGGTGACCCCGTACTCGTAGAGGCCGATCTCGGTGCCGTTCAGGTACACCGTGGCGGACTGGCGGATGCCCTCGAACTCGATCAGCACCTTGCGGTCGGCGAAGCGCTCCGGCAGCGTGAAGTGCTTGCGGTACCAGACGCTCTGCCGGGCGATGCTGGCCTCGCCGTTGCGGGTGATGAACTCGTCGAAGGAATCCACGTCATTGAACGTGTGCGGCACGCTCACCGTGGTCCACGCCGACTCGTCGAACGACTCAGCCTGCGCGCCGGCGAGGTCCTGCTGGATGAACTTCCAGTCGACGTTGAGGTTGTAGACCACCCGCTGACCGGCCCGCGAGCGGGAGCCGTCCGCGTCGTCCGCGCTGTCCGGAGCAGCGTGTGCCGCCGTGCCGCCGAGCGCGGCCGAGCCGGTGGCCAGCACGCCGGTCGCCGCGCCGATCAGCACCGTCCTTCTGCGGACCCCTGCGGGCATGGATTCGTTCGTGTCCTCCATGGACGGCGATCCCCCTTGCTCGTTGGCAGACCGAGCCGTCGGTGAAACGGTACGCAGCGCCGACGCCGCCGATGTGCCCCCGGTGGAAGCGGGCGGCAAGGCAGGCGACCGGTGTGCGATCCATCGACGCCGGGTCATGTATTGAACAGCCGCACCAGTCTGCGTTGCCCGTTCCCGCAGTGTCAAGAAAGCGTTTACCTGGATCGATTCGTCGGTCGCCCCGCAGGCGGGACCGTGGCGAGGCTGAGGCCCGGCTCCACGCTGAGCCACCGCCCCGCAGCCCCGCGTCGCGGATCCGTTGGCAGCCCGCGGAGCGACTACAGGTCCAGATGTCCGGGCGTCGCCCAGCTCAAGATCAGCTCAGCGGCATCTCGGCCCACCTGATCTCCCGCGCGGAGAAGTACAGGTGGGACCGCTCGGCCATGTCGGTGATCGGCTCGATGGCAGACGTGATTGCGTGGTCGAAGGCAAGGTGCAGTCGTCCAGCAGCATCTCTGACCACGAGCGGATCGTCAAAAAGGACCCAGGACTCGGTATTGATATCGACGACCCGGAAGTCGCGCACATCGCTCAGTTCAAAGTGCAGGCCGGTCCACGCCCGAGGCGGCCGATTCCTTATCAACTCAATGGCCACGGACGCGGTGGCGGCTGCTGCGTCGCTGCCGTAGGTTTGCCGGCGCCTGACCTCACGGACACACCCATCACCGAACTGGTACCGCTCGGTCAGTTCATGAACGTTGTCTGGCGTCAGGAGGCGCCAACGTGGAGCCTCCGGCGATTTCCCGTTCACCAACCTCACCCCGAATGGCACAGCAGCCCACGACCTGCTCCGACAGACCCCGGTACGGGTCGCCCACATCAGCCACGTTAGCCCCATGGTCGACTGGGACGGGCGGTGTTGGCCAGCTCGGTGATCGCTGGCGACCCACCGGCGGCCCGGTCGGTGGCGTGTGTTGTGGAAAGGGTCACAGGGAACCGGTCAGGCCGTGGCGAACCGCGGCGGATACGCCCGAAACTCCGTGACACACAGTGACGTCGGGTTGACGGCCTGCGCCGCCACGCCGCAGAACGGATGAACGCGAACGGGTGATGTTGCTCCCTCACCCGTATCTCTACCGTGGGAGCTATGAGCGATCACGGGGACACTGTGCGTTATAGCTCCAGGTCGAGGCACCCCGCCGGTCGCTACCGCAAGCTGCAGGAGGTGGTGCTCAAGTCCGGCCCCCGGCGGCATACGACTGCGGCCGTTTTCGTCATCGGCTCCCACCACGGCACAGCGGCACGAC
The DNA here is from genome assembly GCA_035296325.1 of Micromonosporaceae bacterium. Classification (GTDB taxonomy): domain Bacteria; phylum Actinomycetota; class Actinomycetes; order Mycobacteriales; family Micromonosporaceae; genus DATHBD01. The sequence continues at coordinate 19,342 of DATHBD010000070.1, forward strand.
GGAGTCTGGTGGTGCGGAGTTGCCGACGGCACCCCGATGGCGCCGGCTGGGACTGCGAACGTCCGGTGACCCGATGGTCCTGCGACCGCGCCGAGATCCGAGCGCTCCAGACATTGCTCAACGATCAGTTTCCACCGGACGCGCGGTTCCTGGCGGCGCCGACCGAAGTGGTCCTGGAGCAGATCGAGAGCGGCCAGGTCGGTTCGGACGTGGTACGACGGATCATGGCAGCGCCGGCCCGCTCACCCGAGGTGGCCCGCGCGCTCGCCGGGATGGACGAGGCCGCGGCAATCGCGGGCCTGGTCCAGCAGTCCCGCCAACGCGCCGGCCTGTCCCGCCTGCAGGCCGTGGTCGAGGACCCGGCCAGCACCGAACGGCACATCCAGAAGGTACTGGAGAAAGAGGTGTGGCTCTTCGGCGGCAAATACGTCCGGGCGCTGGCACGTCGCCAGCTCGTCACGATCGACCAGCTCGACATTCCACTGGTCCGCGGCGACGGCTCGCTGCACGTGGTCGAGTTGAAGCAGGCCACAATTCCGAGGCTTGTGGTGCCTTACCGCAGTCACTACATCGTGGGGGACGAGATCCACGAAGCCGTATGTCAGGTCATCAACTATCTCCGCTCGCTCGACGAACAGCGGGATTGGATTCGGAGCAACCTCGCGATCGACGTCCGGAGGGCCTCGGCCTCCGTCGTGATAGGGCATCCAATGTTCCAACCGGCGATACCGGAGGCGGTGATCTGCGAGACGATCCGGACGTACAACTCTCACCTCTCCCGCGTCGAGGTCATCACGTTCAAGGAGCTCCTGGACGGTGGCGAACGGTCGCTGACCCATACGCAGCTCGACGACCTGCATGTGGACGGCGCCGCGGCCCAGGACGCGCGCTTGCCGGAGCGGGCATAGGCTCTCGACCCGAGAGTTCAGCCACCGCGCGTATTGACCTTCCTCCGGGTTGACGGCACCCTTGCGGAGTGACCGACCCTGGGGCGACCAGCCGACTGGTCCGCAGCTCAACGGCGCAGTGGTGCTGATCGTTGTGCATGCCCGTCGGTCAGGCCGGTCGGAGCGTGTGACGTGACCACCCTTCTGGTCGCATCGACCGGCGGACACCTCACCGAGCTGCACCACCTGCTCCCCCGGCTCGACGTGACGGACCGGTGCTGGGCCACGTTCGACGCGCCGCAGAGCCGGTCGCTGCTGGCCGACGAGGACGTCGTCTTCGTTCCCCCGGCGACGAGCCGCGACCCGGTCAGCACGTTTCGCGACTACCTGGTCGCCCGGGGACTATTCCGGCAACGTCGGTTCAGCCGCGTGATCAGCACCGGTTCCAGTGTCGCGATGGCGTTCTTCGTCCCGGCCACTGCGGCAGGGATCGAGTGCTACTACATCGAGAGCGCCACCCGGACCGGTGGACCGTCGCTCACCGGCCGGTTGGTCGCCCGCCTCCCCCGCACCCACCTCTACACCCAGCACAGGTCGTGGGCCGATGGGCGGTGGCAGTACGGCGGGTCGATCTTCGACGCGTTCCTCGCGGAGCGGCGCCCACATCCCCGACCGGTACGGCGTGTCGTGGTGACACTGGGCATCCAGCCGAAGTACGCCTTTCCCCGGCTCCTCAACCGCCTCGTGGCGATCATTCCCCCGTCGGCGCAGGTGCTATGGCAGGTCGGCGACACCCAGATCGACCCCATGCCGCCGGGGGCTCGACGGATGGTGCCGTTGGCCGAACTGCACGAGGCGATGCGAGAGGCCGACGTTGTCATCACGCACGCCGGGGTCGGCTCGGCCCTCGGTTCCATGCGCGCCGGACACCGGCCGATCTGTGTCCCTCGGCTGCGGTCCTACCGCGAACAGGTGGACGATCACCAGGTCGACCTGGCCCGGGAGCTGGACGGTCGAGCCCTGGTGTTCTCCCGCGACGCGGACGCGATCTCCGAACAGGATCTGCAGCTCGCCGCCGCATGGTCGGTCATGCCGGATCCCGAGCCCGCCGCGTTCCGCCTTGCCGAGCCGTGCCGGTGAGTTCCCAGGCTGCCCCAGGCGGTGCCCGTAAGTGCTTGACGGTTGTCAGCGCAGAGGCGACCGTCGAGCCATGTCTGGTGTGCACTCCCCCACGGTGTCGCGTGTGCTGCGGTTTGCTGCCGCCTTCGCGCTGACGACGGCAGTGACGGCGACCGGCCTGGTTGCCCTGACCGGTGCCCAGGCGAACACTGTGCCGCCGACGCCGGTGAGCGCACCCGTCACCGCCGCGCCGTCTCCGGGCGACGTGCCGCCGTCGCAGTCAATCGGGTCGTCGGACCCGCTCCCGCCGAGCCCGACTGGCGCGACCCCGGACCCGTCGACGCTCCGGCCGACCGCGCCGACCAACCTCGTCGCCACGAGCGTCACGACGTACTCCGTCACGCTGACCTGGACGGCATCAACCTCGGGCTGCTGCGACATCACCGGGTACGAGATCTGGCACGGCCGGAGGTTCTACGACGTCATCTGGGTGACACCAGTCGGCAACGTCACCACCGTCACGATCAGGCAGGACATCCAGCCAACGATGGAGTACACGTTCTGGATGGCCGCCAAGGACAGTGCCGGCCGCTCGTCCTGGTCCTCGAATTCTGTCCGGCTGGTCACCCCGCGGTCGGACACCGGCCCGGACACCACGCCACCCACCGGCCCGAAAGACCTGGCCATCACTCCGCTGGCCGCCGGAGGTGCCCAGCTGACGTGGTCGCCGTCCACCGACAACGTCGGCGTGACCGGATACAACGTGTACACCTTCGACGGCGCGTACATCGTGACCCACGTCGGCACGGTGACCGGCACCAGTTTCACGGCTCGCTCGTATCCTCCGCGCTACCAGCTCTTCGTACGGGCGACGGATGCGGCGGGCAACATCTCGGTCACCTCCGCGACGGTAAGCGCGACGACCACGAACCCGGACCCGAGCACCCCGTCCCCCACTCCGCTGACATGTCGCGTGGCGTACACCATGTCGGCGCAGTGGGACGGTGGCTTCGTCGCCGCTGTGACGGTCACCAACACCGGGACGCAACCGATCAATGGCTGGACCCTGGCCTTCCCCTTCGGCGGGGACCAGCAGATCCGGTCGTCATGGAACACCACGTTCACCCAGACGGGTGGCGTCGTGAAGCTGAAGAACCTGGACTGGAACAGCGTCATCCCAGCGGGCGGCAGCGCAACGGTCGGCATGCAGGGATCCTGGACAGCGAGCAACACTCCGCCGGCGGCCTTCTCGGTGAACCAGGTGCGCTGCGCCGCCGGCTGACCTGTCTGCGCTGGCCAGGCACATCACCTGCCGGTTGTGGGTACGCTCGACAGAGTGCCTGACCGGCCGGGCCGCAGCAGGAGCGGAGGCGACAGATGCGAGAGCTTGTCGTTGTGGGCGTGCGACCCGAGAGCGCCAACCGGCGGCCGATGGTGCTGTTGCGGGAGCGGGCCGGCAGCCGGTACCTGCCGATCCCGGTCGGCACCGACCGACCCGCCGCCGATTCCCACCCGGTCGCGCCGGTCAGCGCGGGCCTGCTGGACGATGTGCTTTCCGCTGTCGGCGCGCCGGCGCGCTGCGTGGAGGTAGCCGGAGGACCCGCCGGCGCCGGCCGATTCACCTTCGTGGTGGGCGACGATGTGCGGGTTGCCGTACCGCCGTTGGACGCTGTCACGCTCGCGCTCCAGCTCGACATACCGATCCGATGCCCCGAGGCCGTACTCGACGCCGAGGGCGTCGTGATGACCGATGACGACGCCGACCGGTTGTGGCGCCCCGCCGCGGGCACCGAGGCGATGGCAATCGATGCCACGCACCCGATGGACGTGACCGCTCAGCTCGAGCTCGTCGTCCCGTCGGTACGCCCCGAGGAAGCCGGCGCGGGTCTCCCGGAAGCGCTCACCGGGATCGCGACACTGCAGATCCGTCAGGGAAGCGAGGCCGGCGCCGTGTTTCCACTCAGCGGCGACGTGGTCAGTTGCGGCCGTGACCCCGGCAACCAGATCGTTCTGGACGACGTGTCCGTGTCGCGCAAGCACGCGGAGTTCTACCGACAGGGATCGGCGTACGTGGTGGCCGACCTCGGCAGCCTCAACGGAACATACGTCAACGCGGAACGCGTCAAGACGGCGATCCTCGTTCCGGGTGACGACCTCAGGATCGGACGGTACGTCTTCGTCTTCGACACCGGCTGACCGTGGCGGGCCACGACCCTACCGCCGCTCATCAGCGTGCGGCCGGATGGTGAACAGGTCCCCCGGCTGACAGTCGAGCACCTCGCACAGCGCGGTGAGGGTGCTGAACCTGATCGCCCGGGCCCGTCCGTTTTTGAGAATCGACAGATTGGCCAGTGTGAGCCCCACCCGGTGCGCCAGGTCGGTCAGCGTCAGGCCCCGCTCCGCGAGCAGCCGATCGAGGTGGACCTCGATACGATGGTCTACCTGCGGCGGCATGTCAGATTACTTCATCCAGCTCGGCCCGCAGCGCGCAGCCATGGCGGATCACCTCAGCAAAGGCGAACACGAGCAGTCCTGGCAGCAGCCACCAGAACGTCGGCAACGTGTCGGGTTGGGCGCCCAGGCTTGCGATCCCGGTGCGGTCGAGGGCGATATGGAGCAGGGCCCACCCCGCGATCAGTTCGGCGAGCTCGTACACCAGGCCGCCGGCAAGCACCAGAAGCCCGAGGGTCCGCAACCGGCGCACCATGGCCGGCGTGAACGGGTCGTGCTCGCGCGCCTCCCGGACCGTCCGCCTGGCGTAGACAAGCATTGCCAGGGTGGCCAGCACGGCCCCGAACCCCTGGCTGATCGCGAACAACAGAATCTGGAGTGCCCCGCCCGGCTCCCAGAACAACTCGACGCGGCCGAGGCTGGCGTGGCGGTCGTCCAGATCCGGGACTCCCTGCGGGAATACCGCATGCAGGTCCACCGCACCGATCACATAGCGGCCGGTGATCCATTGAAAGACCGAAACCGGCAGGCTGAGCACGTTCAGGACCAACAGAATCGTCAGCAGCGTCTGGATCGGGCCAAGCCACGACCGCCGTCGGTTCGGTTGCATGGGACCTCCGCATATCGAGATTCGATATATTGATAATCGATACAACGAACCCCGATGTCAAGTGATCGCCCGATCCCCCGACGACCCGGTAACTTTGTGGGCCGACAACTGACGTGTCACCGACCGCAGCTTGCACCGACGGAGGGACTCCCATGGCGTCAACGCCACCGACCACAACCCGCCGCGCCGTCCTCGTGGCGGCGGCAGCGGTGCTGCCGGCGGCCGGATGCACGCGGGACGAGCCAACCGGAACCCGTTCACCGACCGACACCGCTGCCGCCACCACCCCGGCTGCTTCGCCCATCGCTTCGGTGCCCCCGACTGTCACAGCGCCGGCCGTTCTTCCGGAGTTGGTCAAGCTCGAGGCCAGGTTCGACGCCATCCTGGGGGTGTACGCCCTGGCCATCGGCACGGGTGCCACGATTGCCCACCGCGCGGACGAGCGCTTCGCATTCTGTTCGACGTTCAAGGGTCTGGCGGCAGCGGCAGCCCTGGACAGCAACCCGCTCTCGTCACTGGACAGCAAGCGGTTTCAGTACACCAGGGCGGACCTGATGGACAGCTCGACGCCGTTCACCAGGCAGCACGTGTCCACCGGGATGACCCTTCGTGAGGCGTGCCGGCAGGCGATCCTGGACAGCGACGGCACGGCCGGCAACCTCCTGCTCCGCGAAGTCGGCGGGCCGAACAAGCTCACCGAGTACCTACGCCGCCTGGACGACACGGTGACGCGGGTGGATCGGATGGAACCGGACCTCGCCGACGACACCCCGGGGAACCTGCGCGACACCACCACTCCCCGGGCGATCGGCACCGACTACCGCAAGATCGTGCTCGACGAGACCCTGCCGCTCGACAAGCGCACGTTCCTCGTCGAGCTTCTCACCAGCAGCGTGACCGGTAGAGGGCGCATCCGCGCCGGTCTGCCGCAGGGCTGGCGACTGGCCCACAAGACCGGAACCGGCGCCAGCTACGGCACATGCAACGACATCGGCATCGCATGGCCCCCGAACTCCGATCCTTTGGTCATCGCGATCATGTCCAGGAAAACCCGGAAGGCCGACAAAACCGAGGCTCTGCTCGCCGAGGCCACCAGGTATGTCGTCGCCAGCCTCACCAGGTAGCCAGGATAGGCCGACGGCGGCCCCGGTGGTGGCCCGCTCCCCGCAGGGTGGGTCGACGGCAGACGGGAGGGCAGGACATGGCGACGAGGCTACTTGTCATCCAACACGGCAACGAGGATCGCGGTAACGGTCGTACTGATGGAAGAGAAGATTGCGACGCCAAGGGTTAGGCGCTCGTACCTCGTGATTTGAGGATTCTTGGGTCGGCCCGCTCTAGGCCCCTTCCCACCGCGCCGCGATTTCCCAGCAGCCGTCGTCGCCTTGCGACGCTCGGCTGACTCGGTCATGAAATTCCCGGCGCCTATCCCGATGGCAACGAGGACAAAGAAGGCCATGACTGCGCCTATGACCAGCAGCACGAAAAGCCAGAACCCAGACGGCCGTAGAGCCTGCCAGATCACCGCTACACATGCCACCAGCCCGGCCAGCACGGCAGCAACTCCCCAGTCACCGAAGGAGCGACCGCCTCTGCGGTGATTGAAGAAGCTCAAGACGCCGTTGCCACCGATTCCGGCGAGCACAGCCGCCACGGCGAGCAGTAGTGCCTCCAGGCCCGACCGGAGGGGCGCAGTGACCACGATCAAGACCAGCGTGACGCCCACCAACGAGAACGTGACACCCATGCCGAGACGATCGCTGGCGCTTGGCTCGTTGACTTCCCCGGATCCCACGCGCGGCCTCCTTATCGGGCTGCTCGTGCCCCCCCGCGTGCCCCAACGGCCGGGGATCGACGGTGAACCAGGGCGATTCGCGGGTCAGGTAATTCACCCGCCCAGGATCGCCCTACACATCGGTGACCTGCGGTAATACCGCGTCACCGGTTGTGGGCACGGTTGGGTTCGAACCAACGACCCCCCGCTTGTAAGGCGGGTGCTCTTCCACTGAGCTACGCGCCCGGGTATTTCTGCCCGGGATCACGGCTCTGAGCTGGGAAAACTCTGAGCGCGTGACATTCTGTGCACTGAGAGTACTCCAGCAAAGCGCTTGAGGAGCACCCGCTTACCATGACCGGCAACATCCTACCGGCCCTCCCCGGCATCCCCTCCCCGACTCCCTACGACCAGACCTTCATCGACGGGTTCGAGCTGCACCTGCGCGGCCGCCGCCTGTCCGACAAGACCCTGGACTGCTACCTCAACGCCGCCACCCTCCTCGCTCGGTGGGCGACGTACACCAACCGTGCTGGCCTGGACGGGCTGAGCCGCGCCGACCTCGACGGTTGGCTGGTCTGGCTACGCGACGACGTGCGGACCCGACGGGGCACGCCCTACTCCCCCGGCTACATCAACAACCTGTACCGGTCGGTTCAGCAGTTCTTCGCCTGGATGTGTGAGACCGAGAACATCACCAACCCGATGGCCAAGATGAAGCCGCCGTCCACCGACCTGAAGATGGTGCCGGTCCTCACCGACGAGGAGATGACGGCGATCCTCAAGAGCGTGGAGAAGGGCAGGTACTTCGACGAACGGCGCGACCACGCCATTCTCCGACTGTTCCTGTGCAGCGGCATGCGGCTGGCCGAGCTGACCTCCATGGAGGTGGAGCACCTCGACCTGAAGAATGCCCGCGCAGCGGTGTTCGGAAAGGGACGCAAGCAGCGGACGGTGAAGTTCGACTACAAGACCGCCTCGGCGCTCAACCAGTACCTGCGGATCCGGACCGCGCACAAGCTGACGACCCTTCCGAACCTGTGGCTCGCCACCAACCACCGGGGGCCTCTCACACCGAACGGCGTGCGGCAGATCATCACCCGGCGAGCCAGCATGGTCGGTTTGAAGATCAATCCGCACATGTTCCGGCACAACTTCTCCCACCGGTTCCTCGATGCCGGCGGCGCCGAGGGTGACCTGATGGAACTCAACGGCTGGACGTCGCCGCAGATGCTTCGGCGCTACGGCGCATCCGCCAGGTCTGCTCGAGCGCAGCGAGCCTACGACCGGCTCGACGTGATGGGCGGCATCTGACCTGGGCCGCACCACCCATAGCCTCGGTCAGCCGGCGAGGCACTCCTTGGCTACACAGACAGGCTGGGCTCCGGTTCCGGCGGTGGGTCGCTCGGTGGCGGCACCATCGGCGTGACAGTGCAGGTGTAGGTCGGCGCGTCCGGTGGTGAGCCGGGGTCGCGGGTGCAGTCGTAGCGGGTGCCGTCGGGTGTGGTGAAGGTCCACCCGGCCGGTGGTGCTCCTGGCGCGCCTGGTGCTCCGGCTGCGCCGGCCTGGCCGGTTGCCCCGTCGACGCCGGGAGCTCCTGGCGTTCCGGGTGCCCCGTCGGCGCCTGCTGCGCCGTCCGCGCCGGCCGGTCCCGCGGAGCCGACGGGTCCGGGTGGCCCCACAGGCCCGGCAGGTCCTGGCGCACCAGCTGCCCCGGCAGGTCCTGGCATCCCAGGTGGCCCGTCTGGTCCCTGCCCGCCGGGTGGGCCCTGCTCCCCCGCGGCCCCGGCCTCGCCGCGCGGTAGGGCCGCGGGGTCGGCGATGCAGCGGGAGCCGAGCTGCTCGACCTGCTTGCAGAGTTGCTCGGCGGTGGTGACGGCCTGGTCGGCGCGGGTCTCCTGCCGTTCGGCGCGGCCGGTGACCCGGGCGAGGGTCCACCCGCCGACCAGGAACGCGAGTGCGGTGACGATGACGACGGTGAGGAGCCGGTGATGGGTGCGGCGCCGCATGGTGGTCGCGATGCTCTCGTCTACCCTCATGGCCGCACCTCCCGCTCCGCAGCGGCCGCCGTCGTGGTGGTGCCGGCGCCGAGTTGGTGTTGGATCCCGTCGAGACGGCGGCCTTGATACCCGAGGTCGATTTTCATGCCGGCGAGCTCGCGGGTGGCGGCGTCGAGGCGGTCCTCGACGTTGCGGCGGGCGGTGCGTTCAGCGTCGAGGGCGGCTTCGGCGGCGGTGAGGCGGCGGCCCATGTCGTCGGCGCGGAGTTGGGCCTTGTCGACGGCCTCCTGGTAGTCCTTGCGGTCGGTGGCGTTGGCGCGCAGCAGGTAGAGGATGACGAGGACGAGGGTGCCGCCAACGCCGGTTGCCGGGAGCACAGTTTCGAGGGAACCCACACCATCAGATCCTCGGGTCGCAGCGGGCGGGCGTCACAGGCGGGCTCCTTCGCTGGGCTGGGATTTGTCATTGACCCTGGTCAGCTCACGGCGGCGGGTACAGCGTGACCCACGTCGTGCCGTTCCAGCGCAGCATCGGCGGTAGTTGCATGACGACGCCCGATGCCGGCAACGTCACAGCCACAACCGTCGGCGCGCCGATCGGCATAGCCGGACGCGGCGGGGTCAGTACGTTGGTCAGCGTCGCGTATGTGGGGACATGAAGCGCGGTGACGTCGACAGTTGCCATCAGGTGCCTGCCGCCGCGTTGATCGCGTACGTAACGGGGTTGCTGCCGAAGTTGGACGTGGCGACCGACGCGAACACGGTGTAGGTGGCCGCGCCGACCACGAGCTGATCTCCGACCTTCAAGCCGCTGCCGCTGGCGACCAGCGCGTCGTGCATGGTGCCCTTGTAGCCGCCGCTGCTCGGCGCGAACCCGGTCCACGGCGCGTCACCACCGAGCGCGACCCGCGACGCGCGGATGCTGGCGCTGGCCGGCTCCTTGACGCCGCCGCCGGACACCTGCCCGAGCAGGATCGATTCCGGCCCCGCGCCAACCGCCCACGGGGTTGTGGACCCGGCGTGGCGGACGGCGCGGCTCGTGCCGCTGTGCGCTGTGCCGACGACCGTGCTGTTGAGCCGGAGCACCATCAGCGGCGGCGTCGTGGCCTGATCGTCGGTGTACACCGGCGCGAACAGGCCGGCCACGATGGAGAAGACCCACGTCGACGTGCTGTTGAGGCAGCACCCGATGGCCAGGTACGACTTCGACGCAAGAACGGCCACGTCGTAGCTCTGGCTGGCCACCAGCGCCGTGGTCGGCACCGTGTCGACCAGCAGCGGATTTTCGGCCGCGGCCAGGGTCCAGTTCTGCGTGGCACTGCCGGCGTAGGAGTTGGGCGGGGCCGGCGTGCGCAGGGTCCAGGTGATCCCGTCGGTTGACGTGGCGATCGACGCCATGCCCTTGCCGAGCGCGACGAACAGCCCGTCGCCGAAGCCCACCGAGAACCACCCGCCGCCGGCGGGCATGGCCCGCTGGGTCCAGGTGATGCCGTCAGTCGAGGTCGCGGCGATGGTGGAGTTCTCGGCCACCGCGACGAACACGCCGTTGCCGTACGCCAGGCCGGACCAGTTCACGGACGCCGGCAGGGTTCGCGCGGTCCAGGTGATCGCATCGGCAGACGTGGCCACGGTGCTGGTCGCCGCGAATGCGGTACCGGACTGGTTGCCGAGGATTACCCAGGTTCCGCCGCCGTAGAGCACGCGGCGGCGGTAGTCGGTGCCCGCGGGCGGGGTCCGGTTGGTCCAGGTGCCGGTGAGCCCGGTCGGTGACGTTTCGATGTAACCGCTGCCTGTGGTGGCGACGAACGTGGAGTTGCCGTAGCCGATGCCGTAGTGCTGGATGTAGTCACCCGGGGTGTCGGTGCTGCCCCAGGTGATCGCGTCGGTCGACATCCACAGGTATCCGTCGCCGGGCGTAGCGATCCATCGGCCGTTGCCGTACGCCACGGGCCCGCCGAAGTAACTCGGCCCCGTCCGTTGGGTCCAGGTGATCCCGTCGGCGGACGTGGCGTAGATGTTGTTGCTGCTGTTCGATGCGAAGAACATCCCGTTGGCGTAGGTGAGCCACGCCCACGCCTGGCTTGACGGCATGGCCCGTTGGGTCCAGGTGATCCCGTCGGTGGACGTGGCCGAGATCGCGGTGCCGTTCTGCAACGCGACCCAGGTGCCGCCGCCCTGCGCCACCGCAGACCACGGCGACACGGCCGGGGTGTACCCGGTGACGTTGCCCTGGATGCACGGGCGCTGCATCGTCTTGGCGACCGCGTCCCAGCCTTCGAACGCGCGTACCGCGAAGTAGGCACCGGCGGCGGTGTTGCGGACCAGCCCGACGTAGAAGTCGGCCACGGCGACGTTGAGCGAGGCTGGGCACTTCCACACCCGCATGAGCCGCGCCACGGCGGCCTGCGTGAACGGCGCCGTCTCCTCCACGAACGTCCAGCCGGCCGCGAGCAGGTCGACCTCGATGAGCGCGATGATCCCGGCCGCGGGGTCCGCGGAGCCGGTCATGGAGGTCAGGTGGTACGAAGGTGCGGGCATCGTCGGTGTGTCCTCACTTAGACGTGAATCCAGATGTCGCCAACGGCGAGCGCCAGCGGCTGCGTTGTTGAGTAGAAGACGGTGGGCGCGGCGGCCGCCGCTCCGGCCGGGCCGGTCGCGCCTATTGCGCCCGTTGCGCCGGCCGGCCCGGTTGCCCCCGTCGCGCCTGTCGGTCCGGGTACCGTGCTGTCCGCGCCCGCCGGTCCGGGCGGTCCGGGCGGTCCGGGCGGTCCGGGCGGTCCGGTTGGACCTATCGGGCCGGCTGGTCCCGGTACGGTGCTGTCTGCACCGGCGGGACCAGTCGCGCCGGCTGGTCCGGTTGGGCCGGGGGGACCGACCGGGCCGTTGTTGCCGGTAGCGCCGGTGGCTCCGGGTGGGCCGGGTGCACCGGACTCGCCGCCGAGATTGACCCATACCCCAGCCATCCTGACCTGTAAGCCAATACCGGTCACGTACGAGAGCTGCCCGTTGACGGGTACGCCCATCTGCGCCGACCGATCGGCAGCGCTGGCGAACCGGGGCACTGCCTGGCCCATGAGGTAGCCGTTGAGGTCGGCGGCGGTCAGCGTTTCGGCGTCGGTCCAGGTTTTGTAGCCGGCCACTATGTCCTCCGTACGACGAGCGGGACGGCGGGGAAGTGGAACTCCACCGAGGCGACAAACTTGGTCGGCGTGAACGTGTACGTGACGCGCTGCACCGGGGCGGGCCGCAGCCCGAACACGGGGAGCTGGTCTGGTAGCCGCCACGTCGACGCGGGCAGGCGAACGTCGTCGGCCGCGAGGTCGGCGTCGGCGGTCAACGCAAGGTCGCCGGCTGACACGCTGAGCACCGGAGCGCCGGCCAGCGCGGTACGGGTGGTGGAGTGGTACAGGTCGTCGGCGTCGCCCTGCGCCCAGCCGGCGGGCAGCGGCGCGTTGATGTCGACGATCTCGATCGAGGTGGTGCCGGTCAGCCGGACGGGCCGCCGGATCTGCGCGCTGAATGCCCGGATCAGGTCGAGCACGGTCGCCGACCGTGTGTCGCCGCCCGGGTCCGCGGGTACGGCCGGGACGATGGTGTCCGGGTCGCCGGGTTCGGGCCAGTCGCCGTCGCCGCCGGGCGTGTCCACCCACGGCGGGTCAGGGTCGACCCATGGCGGCGGGTCGGGGTCGGGGTTGTCCGGGTCGCCAGTGCCGGGCGTCGCGCCGGCCACGTTGACGTTGTCGAAGTGCGTCACGCCGTAGCTGCCGAGCGCCAACGTCACATCGCCGAACGCGGCGACGTCTTCGAAGGTCTGGAAGTCCGACCAGTCGTAGCCGTTCGGTCCGGCGCTGAATGACAGGTGCCCGTCGTACCACACGATCATCAGCCAGGCGTGCGCCTCGGGGTCGTAATCCTCGACATGTGAGCCGCTGGTCGTTCCGTCGTACCACGTAGCGGTGATGGTGGCGGCGTTGCGGTCGATCTGGAATACGGCGGTCGGTGGCGCGTCGCCGAGCACGCCGTCAACGCGCAGCGTCGCGGTCGCACCGGCGGCCGGGCTGACCTTGGCGCGGACCTCATCGAAGCGGTAGATGCCCTGCGTGCGGAGTTCGCCGTCCTGGCCGGCCGCGCCGACGACGGCCTGACCGCCGGACACCGTGGCGTTGTACGGCAGCGACGCCGGCAGGAACGTGACCCATCTGCCGGCAACGAACGAGTCGAACGTGTCGGTCAGCGTGGACAGGTACGGATGCACAGAGCCGGCGGGCAGCGCGTTTGTGGACGGTCCGGTCAGGCTGAACCACATCGCGTACGTCTGCGGGATGTACCAGTCGTCGGGGTGCTGGCGATCGATACTCCACCCGGACATGGCCATCTGGAACCAGTACGTCGTGCCGCCCGTGACACCGATCGTCAGCCCTTGATCGACCAGGAAGTACGTCGCGGTCAGGCTCATGAAGGTGCCGTCGTACGGCGGGGCAACGGCCGGCGGGTAGCCGGGGTGGGTGTGCGGTCCATCGCTGACGTACATCATGCCGAAGAAGTACGGGTTGTCGGAGTCGACACCGTACGGTCGCGACGGGAAGGCGAACGTACATGTACCGGACGTTGCCGGGGTGTACCGGAACCAGGCCGTCCCGTGGTCCATTCGTTGGCCGCGCGTCAGGCCGTTCGGGTTGTAGTCGCCCACCGGCACGTAGGTCAGCGGCTCGTGGCCGGGCGACTGGCTGGCGTCGGACGGGTGCTGCTCATCCGGCTCCCAGGTGTAATTGCCGCGCGTCAAGTCGACGGGCGGTGATAGGTACGCACTCCCGTTGTACGGGAGGTATATGTCGACGACGTCGTCACGGTTGTCTGCGGGTGCGGCGGCAGGTGCGGTTGCCAGAGCTTCCGGTCCGACAACGACAAGCTTGACGTTGCCGCTGGCGTTATCCAACGCGCCTTGAATCTTGTAGACGGTGCCGGCCGTCACCGGGAACGACGACGACAGTCCGAACGCGCCGCTGCTGGTCAGCGCGTCGATGGTGTCGCCCGTGTAGGCCCGGCATCCGACGTTGGTCCCGGTGTTGGTCGACGCGGTGATCGTCGCCGTGCCGTTGGCCACGGGCCGGTACCACCACCACCAGGTGTACGTGTACGCGCCGGTGTGCGGCTCGTTGAGGCTGATCGGGGTCGGGTCGGCGTACCCGGACTCGTACCCGTCGCCCGACACCTGGACGTAGCTCACGTCGCTGTACGCCACGGCGTCACCCTTCCCAGTTGTCGACGGTGACCCATCGACTGATGCGCGTGATCGGTGTTTCCTCGGGCAGCTCCACGAACTCCACGGTCTTGCTCATCGCGGCGGCGTACGTGCCGACGACGGTCGCGGAGAAGTCGACCCGGCGGGTCGCGCCGTGCGCTTTGGCGTCGGGGTCGGTGGCGTAGGTGATGCTGGTCGAATCGACGGTGCCGAGGAAGAGGACCTTGCCGGCGTACACGACGCGGACGCGGTCCGAGGGGTAGAGCACGTCGCCGGCGTTCTCCCAGAACGAGAGGCTGACTCTGGCTGTTTCGGCGTCGATGATGAGCGTGTTGTCGGCGTTGGGCTGGTATCCGTTGGTGTAGGTGAAGCTGGCCAGCGGGACGGTGACCCATGCGCTGAGTGCCGCGCCGAGTTGGGACCCGCCGATGATGAACCCGTCGAGCCCGCCGGAGAGCGACTCGGCGCGCTGCACGGCGAACAGCGCCGGGTCGAACGCAACACGCACACTCACGTCGGTGTCGCGGCGAGGAAGTGCCGGCCGGTGAGTCGCTCGTGGGCGTGGATGGCCTTGACGACCTGGCGGCCGGCCTCGGCCAGGTCGGTGCCCACCGGGTACGTCAGCGCGATGTTGTAGGTGTTCCCCGCCGACGTCGAGGCCGGGTCAAATTGAACCGGCACGCGATGGGCGGCAGCAGAGACGTTGACGCTCGGGTTGCCGAGCCCGCCCTGGATGGCGTCGTTGACGGCGCCGAGGGTCTTCCGCAGCGTGGGTACGGCGCTGGTGATGCCGTCGGCGAGCCCGGCGACGATGTTGCCGCCGAGGCCCGCCATGACCTTCGACGGCGACCTGATCCCGAGCACGGATTTGAGCCAGCCGGGGATGAGCGCGCCGAGTCCCTGCACCTTGTCCTTGACCCATTGGATGCCGGCCTGGATGCCGTCGCCCAGGCCGGCCATGAGGTTGCGGCCGATCTCTAGCAGCTTGCCGGGCAGGCCGGTGAAGAATCCGACGATGGCGATGACGCCCCGGTTGAACGTTTCCTTGATCTTGTCCCAGTGCTTGACGACGAGCAGCACGGCCAGGCCGATAGGCCCGGCGAGGATCGCCAGGATGAGCGGCCAGTTCGTCTTCACCCAGTTGAAGGCCGTGGCGGCGGCATCTTTGATCCAGCCGACGGCGGCGGACATGCCTTTCATCGCCCCATGCCAGAGGTCCTGGAACCAGGTCGTCTTCGTGGCGATGAGCACGATGATCGCGATGAGCGCGACGATGCCGATGATGACCCAGGTGATCGGGTTGGCGAGGAACGACGCGTTGAGCGCCCAGTTCGCGCCGGTCAGCAGCTTGATTCCCTTCACCACGGCCTCGACGGCGGCGAACACCTTGATGCCCGCGTTGACCACCACGACCGCGGCGGCGAGCGCGCCGACGCTGATGACCATCGCCTTGAACGCGGTGTCGTTCTCCTTCACCCACGTCAGCACGTCGGACAGGATCGTCGCGGCCTTGCTCATGGCCGGCAGCAGCTGCTTGCCGAGCTCGGCTGAGGTGTTGGCGAGTTCGGCTTTCAACGCCTCCTGCTGGTTCTTCGCCGAGCCGGCGGTGTCGGCGAAGTTCCCTGCGGCTTTGGCGGTCTGCTCCAGGATCGCGGCCTGGGCGGCGAGGGCCTTCTGCTGCGGGGTCAGGGCCTGCTTGGTGGTGGCGATGAGGCCGAGCTTCATCGCGGACGCCTTGAGGCTGGCGTCGTCGAGGAGGACGCCGTATCGGCGGATGGGCTCGAACTCCCCGCGCAGCGCCGACCCGAACGCCTCGACCGCCTCGGTCGAGGTCCCGCCGAACATCGACGCGGCGTCGCCGGCCCGGCCGAGCATGTCGGTGGTGAACTTCTCCAGGTCCTTGCCGGCCAGGCCCGCTTTGCTGCCAATGTTGCCGAACGAGTTGGCGGCGTCGATCGCGGACTGCTTGCTGATGCCGAAGTTCTTCCCTGCCGAGCCGGCGAACTTTTCGACGGCCTGCTGCGCGTCGCCCAGGATGATTTTACTCGCGTCGATCGAGTCGCCCAGCTCGGAGGCGGCCTGCCCGGCGGTGAACAGGCCCGCGCCCAGGCCGCCCAGCACGCCCACGGCCGGGGCGAACGCCCGCTGCGCCGCGCCGCTGACCTTCTCGAGCTTGCTCGACATGCTGGCGCCGGCCGCGCCGGTGTCTTTGAACGCCTGCACAGCGTTGGACGCGTTGGCCAGAATGGCGATCTTGACAGCTGCGGGCACGGGACACCTACCTCCGGTTGCGTCGGTTCACTGCCTGCACGAAGGCGTTGCGTTCCCGCATGGTCAGGGCGTAGTACACGGCGGGTGGGTGACGGGTCGCGATGCACCATTCGGCTAGCTCGCGGGCGGCTCGTCTTTTCCCTCAACCACATCCGGATCGTCCGCCTTGGCGAAGTAGCCGTTGAGCTCGCGCAGGGTCTTGCGTTCCACCGTGCCCCAGTCGACCTTGGCGCGGCGGTTCTCGAACGCCCACACCAGGGCGATCATGGTGATGACCCCGCCGAGCTTCTCGATCTCGTTCCCGAAGCGCTTCTGGATGGCGATCGTCTCGAAGCCGGTCAGCTCCTCCATCGCCTCCTGGATCGTGAAGTCGACGGTGGGGGTGATGTCGGGTCGGTCCACTATTTCAGTCCTCGTTCCGCGATCAGTTTGGACAGCGCCGCGTCCAGCATTGGCACCACGCGGGGTTTCACAGCGTCGGACGCCCGTTGCATGTAGTTGCTCGCCTCGATGCCGCGTTTGCGCCACCCGTAGTTGATCGGGGCGGCGTAGCGGACCCGGCCGTTACCGGCCGTGACGGTGGCCTTGTTCTTGGCCCGGTTCCCGCGGATGCTGGCGACGAGCGCGCCGGACCTGCGCGGGGCGAACCGCCGCGCCTCGCGGGCGGCGGCGTCGGCGATGTCGGCGAACGCGCCTTTGAGGTCGTTGACGTCGACGCCGAGGCGCAGCAGGTCAGCGGTGAGCTTCGACAGCCCTTCAACCCGGATGGTGGTGGAGCTGTCCCGCCTGGTCACCGTGGGTCAGGCGACGACGCGGGTGGGCTTCGCGGTGAACGTCCACTCCACCTCGGTGGTGAACCGCGCCGACGTGGACGGGTCGGCGTCGCCGCCGAGCAGCGCGCCGTCGGGTTCGGTGATGGTGACGGTGCCCGTGAAGTGCGGCTGCGTCGCTGTCGGTAGGGCGTTGCCGTAAGGGCGAACCACCACGGGGATGTCGGTGCCGGCGGCGGACCAGATCTTGTCCCACAGCGACGCCGCGACCGGGTCCTGCACCATCGTCATGGCCAGCTTGTAGGTGCGCCCACCCCCGGACGCGGCCGCTTCGAAGGAGATGAAGTCGCTGTCGGACTCTTCGGAGTTGATCGTGAGGCTGGACACTTCAGGGGCGACCTCGTCGCCGTCGATGGTGGCGGTCAGTTTGCGGGTGCCAAGAGCAGCCATGGCCGGTGTCCTCTATTCGCGCTCGGGTCGGGTCAGGTGAGTTGGACGAACTTGCGGAGGTGCATCACGGACGCCAGGTACTCCGCGCCGCTCTCGGTGACCGACGTCGGCGCAGGCGAGTCGACACCGTCGAGGACCCAGTCGGCGCTGTTGACCAGCGCCACCTCGACGAGGGCCTCCAGGGCGACGAGCGCGTCCTCGACCGCCCCGTGCTCGACCATGAGGACGACGTCGACCGCCACCGTGTACTCGCCGAAGTTCTTCCCGGCCACGACGTAGCTGGACCCGGCCGAGGGGGTGAGGAACGCGCACGGCGGGTTGATCTGCACCGGCCACGCCGGGTCCACCGGCACGCCAAGCGCGTCGGCCAGCTCGCCGGCGAGCGTTTCACGGAGCACCTTGATCGCAGCCACAAGCGTGCCCCGTTTCAGTTGGCCGGTCGGGTGACCAGAGACAAGGTGAACTGGTAGCGCGGCACGTCGGGTTGTGCCTCATCCGGCGCCCAGGTCAGGCCGGTGGTGTCGGTGATGTCGTACAGCTGCAGCCCGCGACCGGAGTAGCCGCGGGCGGCGAACACCGCGCCGCGGGCGGCGTCGGCCAGGTCCAGCGCCACGCCCTTGTCGTCGGCGTGCACGTCGAAGGCGATGAGCGGGTTGTCGACGTGCATCCACAGGGTGGGGATGCCGCCGGTGCGGCGGACCTGCACCCACTTGTCGCCGGCGGTGTAGCCGATCAGGTCGGTGGAGATCACGGGGTTGAACGCGTCGACCTGGGTGCTGTCGCGGAGGATGTCGACGACGGCGGCTTCAGCGTCACCGAACACGACGTACGCCATCCCGGCTCACCCCGACATTCGTTTGAGGACCGCTTCGACGTGCTCGGCGGCCCCGGTGTCGGTGTCGAACCAGCGGGCCGGTTCCCCGTCGACCTCGAACGTGGTGCCGCGCCACACGACGCGGTCGGTGGCGGCGAGGTCGAGTGTGGGTGGGGCGAACAGCCGCAGCCGGGTCGCGGCGTGCTCGCGGTCGGCGGTCTGCTCCACGGCGGTGAAGGGCTGTACGGACACGCCGCTGACGGTGGTGCTGGTGGCGGTCGACCAGTCGCGGTGCCGCTTGCTGCCGTACCGCTCGGTGACGGTGAGTTCGGCGCGGAGCACGGTGATCGTGTCGGCGCCGATGCTGGCGGTCATGGCAGGCGCAGCCCGGCGAGCATGGCCAGTTCGAGTTCGGACATGTCGCCGGAGCCGGTGGCGTAGGTGCGGCTGATCCCGCCGACGGTCTTGGACACGAGGCGGTCGGGGTTGGTGTGCAGCCGCCCGGCGAGGGCGAGGACCACGGCACGGACAACGTCAGGGACCTGGCCGTATCCGTGCGCGCAGTCCACGGCGACGCAGCGGAACCGGCGTGGCCAACCGGCGCGGCGCTGGAGCAGCCCGTTCTCTGACCAGGCGTAGCCGGCCGGTTCTAGGGCGAGGCCGTCGATGCGGACCTCGGTGACCGCGGTCAGGTGCAGGGTGGGCAGGCCGATGAGGGTGGTGCCGGACCCGTCGACGACGAACGTGGCCGCCTCCGCGGAGATGGTCCAGCCGCAGTACTCGCGCACGATGCCGGACGCGCCGGCCAACGCGAGCTCGGCGGCCGGCTGGTCGAGAGGGCGTTGCAGGTATGCGGTGAGGTCTGCGACCGCAACGAGGCTGTCCATCCGTGTCCCTCCCCATTGGGTCGATCGACCGGGCTACGCGGCGGGCCTGCGCAGTTCGAACTACTGGCGAGGACGTCTGGCCTTGTCGCTGGGCGCGCGGGTGGTGGTCGCCACGGCTGCCTGCGTCGCGGTCGCCACCGGTGGCACCTCCACCGGCATCGGCTTGGCTCGCACGACGCGGACCCCACCAACCTTCGCCGCGTCGGACTCCGACAGCATCACCGTGGTCCGGGCGCCGTTGAGGATCACGGTGTACTCGTGCAGCTGCTCGGCCACGGCCGGCCCCTTTCGCTTGGTTGGAATGTCGACCGGGGTGGGTGTGGTGCGCGGCCCGCAGGCGTGGCCAGCGACCCCGCAGAGCGGACAGCGCACCACAACCCCCAGCCCTACAGCGTGATCTTGACGAAGGCCGGCGGGCGGAGCACCACGAACGCGGCGCGCAGCTCGGCCAGGATGACGACCAGGTTGCGGATGAAGAAGTCCGCATGTGAGTCGGTCACCTGGATGGTGGCCTGCTCCCGGTCGTAGAGGACCGCGTGCCGCCACGCCGCACACCACGCGGTGCCGGCCGGCACAGCCTCGGACTTGACCACCGGCAGGCCCCACAGCCCGGTCGGGGTCATCGCGAACGGCCCGGCCCCGTAGAACCGGCCGTCGTTGTCGCGCATCAACTCGATGTCCTGCCAGTCCAGCGGGTTCATCACGTACGCGGTGGGGACCGCGCGGCCGCCAATCTCCACCTTCGTCCGCGCCCGGCGCGTCACCTGGAACACGTCGACGTCGCCGACCTCCGGCGTGGCGGTCTGAATGCCCGAGGTGGCGTTGAGGCCGAGGAAGTTCTCCCCCACCCCGTTGCCCGTGAGCATCTGGTCCTCGAGTGCCTCCTCGAGGCCAGTCACGAGGAACGTGTCGATCAGCGTGCGGATCTGCGCCGCGTCGCTCAACGCCCGCTTCGTCGCCGGGATCCACGTCGCGATCGTCTTCACCGTGGTCGAGTCGCGCTCCAGGGTCAGCCCCGACTCGGGCTTGAGACCGCCAGCGGCCGCGGTGACGACCGGGTCGCCGGCGCCGATGGTGCCGGCCGAGGTGGCTTCCGGGACCGGGGCGGCGTTGTTCGTGGTGTCCAGCACCCGCACGTACTCAATGACGTCGCTGGTGGTCTGGCCCGGCGCTACCAGGTCACGCAGGGTCAGCGGCCGCGCGTAGAACGGATCGAGCAGCCCCCGCTGATCGGGGACGACCAGCGTGCCTGCCGACGCGCCGCTGTCCGCGCCGGTGATCAGGGACTTCACGCCGAACGGCGCCGACTGCACGCGGGTCTTCTCCCCGAAGCGCCCACTCGGCGCCGACGCGATCAGCGCCTTGAACTCGGCGGACCCGGTGAACTGGGCGCCGATGCCGCCGCGCTGCTTCGCCGGCGGCGCGTACTGCGCCGGGGCCTGCTTCGCGGCGGCCTCGTCGGCCACCAGGCCGATGCCGTCGGACAGGTCGGTCAGCTGCTTGCGCAGGGCGTCCTGGTCGTCGGCGGTCTTCTTGAGGTCGGCGGCCTTGCTCAGGTGTTCGGTGACCTTGCCGCGTTCGTCGGTGTTGAGGTCGCGGTTGGCCGTCTCCGCACCTTCCGCGATGTCACGGGCCGCCTTGAGCTCGGCGAGGATGGCTTCTTTGATTGATGCACGCATGATGTGAGTCCTTTGCCGTCTAGTCGGTGACCGACAGCTCGAGCGCTGTCCGGTCGTGGAGCAGACGGAGCGACGTCGCGCTTGGCATTGCCGGCTCGTCGCCGCGCTTGGCCCCGGTGGGCTCGTCGCGCTGCTTGGCCGGCGCGCTGCCGGATGTGCCCCTGTCGAGAGATGCGAGGTACGTGGTCAGAAGGTCAACCACCCCGCGGATGTTGCTGTCGCCGTTCACCCCGGCCGCCTTGGCGGCGAGGAGTTCGGTGAGTTCGTTGGCCCCGACCTGGGTCGGGGACACCTCGTAGAGCTTCAGCTTGCGAAGCTCGTACGCGTCGACGCCGTCCACGGTCGCCGGGCCCGCGTCGACGATGTCGTAGGCGTAGGAGAACTGGGTGACCCGGCGGGCCTTGAGGAGGCGCTGCGCCTGGACCGCGATGGGGCTGGCGTCGGGGCCGGTGTCGATGACGCCGTGGACCCACAGGCCGCCGTTGGCCGCGACGTGCGGGTCGGCAGCACCGGCGAGGCGCGGGTCGCCCGGTTCGAGTTCGGCGATGTCGAGGACGGCGCCGATGTTGAAGTTCGGGTCGTCCATGCGGTGCGACCACAGCACCGGCAAGCGGTCGCCGGAGGCTTTCCATTCGGCGATGGTGTCGGTGAACGCGCCGTGCACGACGACGTCGCCGTAGCTGTCGACGTTGCCGAAGACGCTCACCAGGGCGGTGAACTCGCCGGCGTTGCCGTCGGCGGCGGGTGCCGCCTTGATCTGCGCGGGACACGACTTGATCCTCATCAGCTCTCCAGACCTTGGGTCAGGGTCGCGAAGATCTCGCGCACCGCCAGTTTCGGGTTGTCGGCCTGCAATGCCCGGTGCAGCGCCGCCAGGATGTCGGTGTTGACCCGGGCGGCCATGGCGGCGAGGTCGGCCGGTTCGGTGCTGAACGGGCCGAGGTTTTTGACCATGTCGCAGGCCCACCGGTCCACGTCGAACACGTCGGCCGCCGGGGGGTGGTTGCTGCCGCCGAGGCGGGACAGGATCGAGTTCTGCTGCCGCTCGTACAGGGCGCGGAGCACGTCGCGGGCCTTCGGCGGCTGGCCGTTGGATGCCTCGTTGCTGGGGTTGTCCGGGGCGGTGTCGTTGGGTGAGGCGAGCGCGCCGGTGAGCACGTTGAGCGGCACGATCAGCTCGTCCGACCCGTCGACGTGGGGCAGGTTGTACATGGCGCGGGCCTCGGCGCGGCTCATCCACGGCCCACCGACCGCGGACTGCATCGCGCTGCTCTGCTCGGCGAACGAGCCGCGGAGCTTCTCGGCCAGGTTGAACTCGACGTACACGCTGCCGCTCTTGGCGGCGACCGGGTCGAGGTCGGCCAGCAGCTGGCACTCCAGGTCCTGGGCGAGCTGCACCAGGTACGGGGCGAGGGTGTCCTGGTAGAGCATCTTGTGCAGCTCGGTGACGTTGGAGAACGTGGCCCCGTCCATCAGCCCGATCATCACCGGGGAGACGTGGTAGGCGACGGCGACCTCTTCGCGGGTGAGCTTGCGGGCCTCCACGTACTGCGCGTCGCGGGGGGTGACGCCGGCGTTGAGGAATTCCATGCCCTCTTCGAGGACGGGTGTGCCGCCGGTTTCCGGGCCGCTGCCGGCGTACTGCGCCTGCCAGTCGTTGCGGAAGCGGTCCCTGGTGGCGTCAGACCATTTCGGCGCATCCAAGGGGCGTTTGATGTACCCGGCGACGCGGGCGCCGTTGCGCCACATCTGCTCGCGGTACACCGACGCGGCGTACTCCTCGGCGAGGATCTGCCGCAGCGTCTCGATCGGCGAGGTGCCGCGGCGCGGGTCGTCGGGGTTGTACCCGTGGATGTGGACGACCTGGTCCGGGCTGACCTCGCGGGTGCCTCGGTTGCCGACGATGCGGTAGCCGTCGGGGGCGAACGGGTTGTCCCCGATCGGGGTGATGAAACGGTTGGGCATCGGCTGGATCGCGCGTACACCGCCCTCGAGGCGCATCTTCAGCAGATACGCGTCGTCGAAGATGCACAGGTCCTGCATCAGCGTGTTGAGCAGCCGGTACTTCGTCCACTTCGTGCCGGGCACCGGCCGCTCGAGCAGCTGGGCGAGGGGGTGGTCGGTGAGTTTGGACCGGTCGTTGTTCGCGCCGCGGCGGTAGGGGTCCAGGCCGAGCGAGGCGACGTTGCGGGCCAGGAACGACACCACAGTGCGCAGCGCCGGCTGTGCCCGCCACAGCGCCTGGTACGTCATGGTCAGGGCCGGTGACAGTTGCACGTGCGGGGTGGACGCACCCCACCAGTTCGGGGTGCGCTGCACCTGCTGCAGCTGCCCGGCGGTCACGACGAACGCCACGCCATCACCCGCCCGCCCGCACCTGGATGAACGCGACCCTGGACCGTTCCACAATCACTTCGCCGTCCACCGCCGTCGGATCGGCGCCCGGCTCGAGCAGCCGCGCGTCGGCCAGGACGAGCAGCGGGCCGCGCTTGGCGAGCAGGACCGCGTCGAACGCGCGCCCGTCGACGAGGTTGACCAGGACACGGGCACGTACCGGCCAGCGGGACAGCCCCACGGTCAGCCTCCTTCACACGACCATCAGGCCGTCGTCCTCATACACGGAGCGCCGCGGCGTGGTGGTGGCATTGGTGCGCCACGAGTTCGCGGCCATCGCCGCGGTCGGCACGGCGTCAATGCGGGCCCGGTCGACGCCGCGCTCAGGCTTGGACGGGCGGATCAGGTTCGGGTCGTACGCGGCGCGGCGCACCGTGCAGGCGTCAAAGCAGAACCGGGCGACCGGGTTGCCGTGGTGCTCGAGGCGCTCGTCGTTGACCAGGCCCATCACGTCGTCGAGGCCGGCCGACATGCGGTCGAACGTGTTGCGGTACGCGGTGACCTCACCGGACTCGGCGTCCAGGCCGCACGCGTCGGCGACGCGGTTGATGATCGGCCACATCGACCACTCGTCGCAGTCGACCCCGCGGATGGTGAAGTGGGCGGCGTCGGCGGCGATGTCGGCGACGACCCGGTCGTAGTCGATGACGGAACCCTCGGTGACCGTGAGCCAGCCGGCCTTCGCCCACCGGGTGAACTTCCCGTCGTTGAGCTTGTCGAGGCGATCCACTCCGGCCTCGGGGAGCCAGAACCGCCACAGCACATCCACCGGCCCGTCGTCGGCGCCCGGTAGGAACAGGCACCACGCGGTCAGGTCGAACTTCGCCGCCAGGTCCAGGCCGCCGTACCCGACCCGCCCGCCCAGCTGGTCGCGGCCCCACCCGGGGGTGAGCCACAGGTCGCCGCTGCTCGCGTCCCACAGGTGCATCGGCATCCACCGGCTGGTCTGGGACACCCACTGGTTGAGGCGGAACTGCCGGAACGCGTTCTCCTTCGCCGGGTCGTTGCGGGCCTCGAGGGCCTCGTCGCGCAGCGCCTGCAGCGACAGGAACGACCCGAGCGCCGGGCTGGCGTGCTTCCAGTTCCGCTCGTCCCATGGGTCGGCGTCCGCCGGGGTGTTGCGCATGTACACGAACACGTGCGGCGCACGGGCAGGGTCCTCGCTGATCTTCTGCATCTCCACGTGCTCGGCGTAGGCGAAGGACTGCTCATCGTCGCCGGCCGTCGTCGCCGCCACCATCAGCGCCTGGTCACGGGTGCCCATCGCGGTCCGCATCGCCGTCCACAACGACGAGTCCCGCTGGGTGATGATCTCGTCCATGCTCACGCCGTGCGGGTTATGCCCGAGGTTGCCCGCCGCGTCGGCCGGCACGATCTCGTAGAACGACCCGGTCCGCTCGTCGACGATCCGCTTGGCCTGCGCGTAGATCTTCAACCGCCGCGACAGCACCGGCGACAACTTCACCATCCGCTCGGCGACGTCGAACACCTTCCGCGCCTGGTCCCGGTCGCGGGCGCAGCCATAGATCTCGGCGCCCTCCTCGTCGTCAGCGACGAGAAGGTACAGCACGATCCCGGCCAGGAGCTCCGACTTGCCGTTCTTGCGGGCCAGCTCCAGCCACGCGATCCGGTACCGGCGCACGTAGCGACCCGACTCGGCCGAGAACACCACCGTCCCGAACAGCGGGGCCATGATGCCGGTGACCTGCCACACGGCAAGAACAAACGCCTGCCGCGCCCACCGACCCTTCGTGTGCACGAGCACTTCGGAGAAGAACCCGACCACCTTCACCACGCGGGGTGCGCACCGGTGCTCCCCGCGCCTGCGGCACGCCTTGCCGTCGAAGGAGAAGCCGCAGACTGGGTCAGCCGGTGAGGTAGCGTTCCGCCGAACCACGGTCGGGCCCCGTTCCCGTTCGGATCTCCGACCGCGCAGACGGGGTCAACCCGAACTCACGGGCGAACGCGCGGATCACGGCGGCCGCGTCGCGCTGGATCTGCACCGCCGGGTTGCGGATCTGCCCGCCGTGCACGCCTTCAACGAGCACTGAGGATCCGGCCAGTAGAGCCGAAGCAGCCCGATGCCCAGCGACCGCCTCGCAGTAGCACAGCAGCGCGTCACGGTCGGCGCCTGTCGCGACGCCCATCGCGATCAGGTGCCCGAGGGTGTAATCCCAAATCTCCCGGACCTCGGGCGTCACGTGCGGCGGGCAGACCGGGTCGCCAGGCTCGGGCTTCGGCTCGTCGAGGTTCGTTCGGTCCTTGCGGTCACCGTGCAGCAGCCGCAGCGTCGTCGGCTTCGGGGCAGGCCCACGCTTACCCATGGCCACCACCCCCAAGACATCGATCACTGACGAACGGTTGGCATCCGGGACAGGATCCGTGAAACCTGTCCGCGGATAATTCGGGCCACCGGCGGTCACCTGGAGGGGGCCGCGGCCAGCGATCCGGACACCCCCCGCGCCCCCGCCGCGTCATCCGATCAGGCAAGGCCGATGCCCATCTAGTGCCTAGACGACGCTGTGTCTATTGACTAGACTTAGGGTATGCGAGCGCGTGAGGTCAACCGGCGAATCGAACGCCTCGGCGGCGTGGAGATCCGTCAGCGTGGGTCGCACCGCAGGTACATCGCGACCTCGCCGGAAGGCGTGACCGCACGCACGACCGTCGCGCAGCATGGCGGCGACATCGCGATCGGCACGTTGCGCTCGATCCAGCGGGACATGGAACCGGTCTTCGGGAAAGGATGGTTGATCAAGTGAAGCAGCAGCGCACGTACCGCGTGATCGTCACACGCGAAGGTGACCAGTGGCTCGCCGACGCTCCCGATGTGGAGGGCACCCACACGTTCGCCAAGAGCCTGCCTAAGCTGGACGACTACATCAGGGAGGCGATCGCCCTCGGCGAGGACCTCCCCGACGGTGCGGAGGCCGGCCTCGACCTGGCGTACGAGTACCACATCGGCGACGCGGAGATGGACGTCGTGACTGCCGAGCTGCGCGCCGAGCGGGCCAGACTGAACGCGGCCGAGCGGGACCTGACCGAACGCACCGCGGCCGCTGCAAAGAAGCTCGTCGAGAGGCTGTCGGTGCGCGACGCGGCGACGCTGCTCGCCGTGTCGCCGCAGCGGATCTCCCAGGTCGCACCGAGGAAGGCCGGCTGACCCCGGCGCTCAGTGCGGCGAGCTGGCGACGCGGTCAAGGCAGCGGTACACCCGCACCACCACCCAGACGGAGGCCACGATCAACGGCAGCGCCAGGGCGGCGAGGGTGCGGCCGGTACTCATGTGGTGAGGTGCCAGATCAGTGCCCAGCCGCCGAGGGCGACGGCAGTGCCGAGGATGGCTCCGGCCGTGGCCCATGCGGCGGTGGCGGCGGCGTGAGCGACGGCCCGCAGCGCGGATCGGGTAGGGGTCTTGGTGGCGTGGATCATGGTGGCTCCTCGGGGAGGTTTCGCCGGCGCAGGTCGGCGGCGAGACACTGGGCGCAGGCCGCTGCGGTGGTGGGCATGGTGCCGCCGGGTGAGTGCGTGGCGCACCAGTGCAGGCCGAACACGCGGACGCCGCCGCAGTGGTGGGCGAGGGCGGCCAGGCCTCGGGCGAGGTGGTTGAACGCGTCGGCTGATCGGAACTCGCGTGGCTTGCTGCGGTAGAGGATGACGTCGCCGTGTTGGCAGAGGATCGGTTCGGCGTCGGCGGCCCACCGGCTGAGGAGCTGGTCGCGGGCGTCGCCGGGCGGGCCGGCCTGCTGGACCCACAGCGGCACGGCGACTTGCAGCGTCATGGTGAGCGGCTCACCGCGCATCCGGTCGTCGTCGGCTGCCTGCAGGTCTTCGATCGGTGCGCTCATTTGGGTCACCTCCCGGGGTTGAACCCGCCCGGTTGGCGCAGGGCGGTCTGGGTGCGGTGGCACGGGTCGCACAGCGCCCGGAGGTGCTCGTCAGCGTCGGGGTCGGCCACGCCGCGCGCCTCGAGCTGGCGGCGGCTGGCGGGGTGGTGGTCCGGGACGGTGGCGGGCCGGCCGCACAGCACGCACCACGGGTGGGCGACGAGGTACGGGATGCGTCGGGCCCGCCAGGTGCGTCCGTAGCCGCGGGCGGCGCTTGAGCCGCGGGCCTGCCGGGTGAGGCACCGGTCGCACCGGCCCCCGGGGGCGGTGCCGGTGCAGCCGGGGGTGGTGCATGGGACGCGCGGCCGGTTGGGCACTGGGACCCGCCCCCGGATCCGCTTCCACATAGGCGGGCCCGGGGGCGGGGTTGACGCTCCACCTGCGTGAGGGTGCCGTGGGTTGAGCCACGGTGGGGCGTCTGTGGCGCGGGTCGGATTCGAACCGACGTGCTCCAGGTCACTGAACCTGGCGAGGTGACCGGGCTCCTCTACCGCGCTTCGACCGGTGACCCGCCGGTCAGCGTGCTGGTGCCCTCCCCGACACGCAGCAGCAACGACAGGCGGGTCACCGGAGGTTGGTGATCACCGTGCCGGAAGGCGGGGCCGGACGCCCGCGTCTGGTGCGGTGATCACCGGGGTTGTCCCAACGTCACCGGGTGCGGCAAGGCGCCATGCGTTGCCACGACCGGAGGGTTGGGATCGCGGGAGAGCGGCTGGTGTAGCGCTGGGCACAGTGCCCCCCACGGCAAGCAGCGTAAACGCAACGCCACCAGCAGGCGCCGCAATGGGTGCATGTTCGGCGTGGCGAGGTGCTTTCAAAACCCGCGACTTGCGCACTGCCGCTCCGTTGGACCCGCCGTAAACTGGATGTCGGCGGGTGGCGTCGAGTAGAGACGGCGCCCACCCGCCGACCCAGCTCTCTACCTGGGACAG
Source organism: Micromonosporaceae bacterium (assembly GCA_035296325.1). GTDB lineage: Bacteria > Actinomycetota > Actinomycetes > Mycobacteriales > Micromonosporaceae > DATHBD01. The sequence goes on from DATHBD010000070.1 coordinate 47,508, forward strand.
GTGTCTTATGCATGCATTACCCGATCTGACCGTGGGCGAGCGCATCAAGTTCTACCGGCAGCGCGCTGGAAAGTCCCGCCCGGTCGTAGCCGGCTTGATCGGTCGATCCACCGAGTGGGTGAAGGCCGTCGAGACCGGCCGGCTCCTCCCGCCCCGCCTGCCGATGTTGAACCTGCTCGCCGCAGCGGTCAACGTGACCGTGGGTGATCTGATCGATGAGCACGACGCACCCGGCGAGGCCCTCGCCGGCCCTGGCCACGCCAGTCTCGCCGCCGTCCGGGACGCCTTGGACCGCTTTCCCCAGGCCGACGGCCCACCGGAGCCGGTCGGACACCTCCGGTCGCGGCTGCGTGCCGCATGGCGGGCACGTCACGGCTCCCCCAATCACCGCACCGTGCTCGCCGGGCTCCTCCCTGACCTGATCCGCGACGCGCAGGTCCTGGTACGCCAACACCAGGGCGACGAGCGGCGGCAAGGCCTCGCGCTGTTGACCGAGGTGCACGTGCTGGCTCAGATGTACCTCGCCTACCAGCTGCCCGCAGCGAACCTGCTGTGGCGCTCCGCGGACCGCGCGATGCTCGCGGCGCAGGAATCCGAAGATCCCCGGGCCATCGCAGGCGCGACCTGGGCCCACGCCCAGGCACACCGCGACTCCGGGGCATGGGACGCGGCAATGGCGATCAACCTCGATGGCCTCGCGTTCGTCGAGGCGCGACTGGATGGCGCCGACGACGAGCTGCTGTCGTTGTACGGCGCGCTGCTGTTCGAGGCTGGGTTCACGGCTGCGCGGACCGGGCACAGCGGCGAAGCGTGGCGGTACTGGGACGACGCCAACCGCGTCGCCGCGCGTCTTTCCACCGGGCACTACCAACCCTGGACGTCGTTCTCGCAGGCAATCATGGGGGCTCACGCGGTCACCATCGCCGTCGAGCTACGCCAACCAACGGAGGCGCTGCGGCAGGCTCGGCGCACCGATCCCGCTGCGATCCCGTCGCGGCCGCGGCGCGCCCGTCACCTCATCGAGGTAGCTCGGGCACACCACGGCCGCCGCCAAGCCGCCGCAGCGCTGGGCGTCCTCAACGAAGCGCACACAGCGGCGCCGGAGACGATCCGGTACAACGCCTACGCTCGCGCGATCACGACGGAACTCCTCGCCAACGCGCCCGACGTTCGTCCGCAGGCCCGCGAGATGGCTGGGCTGCTCGGCATCCCGGCCTGACAGGGGGTACAAACCGTACCCCTCATCACCCATCGGCCTCCTTACGGTCGTGCAAGGCGCGGCGGTCGGTGACGTCCAACCCGGCCGCCGCGCCTCCCCATCGCACGGAGGAGGTCGATGCTGTGTATCGCAATCGTGGTCGGCACGGTGATCCTTGTGTATCTGGCAATCTGGGCCGACAACTACCGCCGGCACGGCCGGCGACGGTGAGCCGGCACCTGCCGGATCCACCCAGGTGGACGTGCCGGGAGTGCGCCGCCGACTGGCCGTGCCAGACCCGCCGTGAGCAGCTGCGCGAGCTGTACGGGGGAGATCGGGTCCTGTTGCACATCGCGATGGCGCCCGAGTTCGTGCAGGCCGTCGACGACCTCCAGGACCTGCGGCCAGGTGCGGTGTGGGATCGGTTCCTCGGGTGGATCCGCCGCGGCCCATAGCAACCCAGGTCATTCGTTCCGGGGTTGGCGGTGACGGGGCTCCGCGGCGAGGGCGACCACGTCGCGGGCCTGGTAAAACCACACCCGCCCCTGTTGGCGCCCGATGATGCGGCCGCGGTGGCGCCATACCCTCAGCATCGCCGGGCTGACCGCCCCGACCTCGGCGGCCTGGGCGACGCTGAGCCAGTCGTCGAGGTCGTACGTGACCACGGTGGGCACCGCCCAGGTTTGGCCCCATCCGCGCATCGTGGCGTCGAGGTCGGCGCACTGCTGCGGGTCGGCGAGGTGCAGCCTGGCCCGGTAGGCGTGGGCGACGCGGCGGGCCCGGGCGACGGGGCTGTCCCCCGGGTACGGCCAGCCAGCCCCGGGCGCCGCTATCAACACTCGACCAGGATGTAGCCCGGCCCGCGCGGCGGGCTCCCGAGCGCCGCCACGACCAGGCGCAGCACCGCGAACACGCGCAGGCGGTGCAGCCGCGGGTCGGACGGTACCGCCTTGATCAGGGCGTTGAACGTGGCGGCGTCGTGGGCGCACCTGGCGGCGATCAGCCTGCCGGCCCACGCCACCTGCGGCGCGACGTCCGACGCGTCGCACACCCCACCCGTGAGGGCGCTGACGAACCGCAGGCTCGTCGTCACCACCGCGTCCTGCCCGCCGCTGTGGTCGCGGTACGCGTCGCACCACGCGACCAGGGCGTACGCCATGCCGCCGCGTCCGCCCAGGTCGACGTGAATCCGGCGGACCGTGTCCGCGGCCGCGTCCCAGTTCCCTAGCCGGGCCCTGGACAGGGCGGCGTGGGCGTAGGTGACGGCCCGGTCGATGGTGTCGTCTTGGTGCATGGGCGCTCTCCTGCGGGTGGTGGTGCGGGGCCGGGGCGTCGGCGCGGCTGCAGGTGCCGGCTCGGCCCTCGGCTCGGGGTTTGGCTTTGGTCTGGGCTGCGGTGCAGGCCCGAGGGTGAACCCGGGTGCGGGCAGATCGTCCAGGCCCGCCCAGCGCCGTTGTGGCGGGCGCACGGGCTCGTCCGGGCCCGTGGTGGCGGTCACCGGACGGCCTGGGTGGACAGGATCATGCCGACGTAGCGGAGGTAGTCGTCGGTGGTCCAGCGCTGATCGCACTGCTCGCACCGCACCGTGTCCGACCCGTCGTCGCGGCGCAACGCCCACATCCCGCACCTGGAGCACTCCCCGGGCAGGGCGTGCACCAGGCGGGTCAGGCCCAGCTTCGACCGGGCCCGCCGGCGAAGCACCGACATGGAGACGATCGCGTCGACGCCGGAGCGCAGCACCGGCCCCTCGGCGAAACCATCGGCGTAGCCCCACGTCAACGGCAACGCGGCGAGCACATCCACCCGGGGCGCGATCACCGCTGCCGCCGCGGCGACCGCCCACCCTGGGCGCACCGCGCCGACCGGTTCGGGTGGAAGCCGGGCAGCTTCGCGCACCGCCGGTTCCCACACCGTCAGCGTCCACAGGATGTCGCGCTGCAGCTCGTCGACGTCGAGGGCGAGCATCGAGGACGGGTCGGAGTTGCCGGACACCCTGGTGCCCATCGCTGTGCTGCCGTCGCGGCCCAGTCGCTGCGCCAGGTCGCGGTAGTCCAGCACCAGGCCGCGCACGTCCCGCTCGGCCACGAGCAGGCAGTCCCGGCACAGCGGGCCGCCGCGGGCCGCGTCGCCGACCGTGCGGGTCCGTCGGTCGAACAGCACGCACGCGCCGGCGAGGACGCAGGCGGTCACTGTCGCGGGCCCGGGTCGCGGAGCACGTTGCGGATGTCCAGCATCGCGTCGACGAGCGGGCCGGGCTGACTGTGCTCGATGAGGCTGACGTCGATCATGTGCGCGGCTGTGGAGATGCGCCGCATCAACGCTCTGGCCACCGCACGCGCCGCCTTCGCCTCCTCGACGTCGTCGGCGGCGATCTGCTTACACATCGGCGAGCTCCCGCCCCCTGCGCTGGTCGCGGCACCACTCCAGCACCGCGGCCAAGGCCGCACGGTGCGCCTGTGGGTTGTCGCGGCGGCTCTGGTAGGCGTGGTTCAACGCCAGCCGCAACCGGGCGGGCACCTGCGCCCAGCACACGCGGCACGTCACGAACCCGTGCGGCACCCCCGGAATTTCGCACAGCGGGCAGTCGTGCCCCGGTAGGCGCCTGCCCCGCGCCGTAGCCTCGCTCGCGGTCATCACTGTCCCCCGTTGTCTGGCTGGCCGAGGTAGCCGGCCGCGGTGAGCAGCCGCAGCCCCACCACCGGCGGCATGATCAGGTACCCGTCAGCGGGCGAGGTCTTCCCTGCCCGCTTCGCCCACACCACGCCGATTGAAGCGGCGTCGTTGGTCATCTCCGCGCGGACCTCGGCGTCCCACGCGGCCATGTGGAACGCGCCGCTTTTCGCCTCGATCACCACACCGGGGATGCCGGTAATGTCGCCGCGGTCGAACGCGCCGTTGGATGCGCGGCGTTCACAATGCGGCGCACCGTTGGTTCGCAGAAACGCCACAATCGCTGACTCCCATGCGGTGCCGGCCTTCTTGTTCCGGTTCATGAGTGTTGCCTCCACAGCCCGCGGACCAGCTGGCAGACGTACTGCGGCGTGATGCCGAAGGCGGCCGCGAGCTGCTTGGTGTTGTTGCCGTGCCCGCGGACACCGCCGGCGGCTGGCCGGTACTGGTCCCGGATCTGTGCGACCTCCTCGGCGGTCAGCTTCGCGTTGTGGTTGCGGACGCCTTCGACGCCTCGGCCACGCCCCTTCGCCGCCATGTCGGCGGCGTTGTCAGCCGCGGTGCCGAGGAACAGGTGACACGGATTGCAGCAGCAGCGGTTGTCGCAGCTGTGACAAACCGATACGCCGAGCGGTATCGGCCCGTGCGTGACTTCCCAAGCGGCACGGTGGGTGCCGATCAAACCGAGGCCCGGTCCCCGGCCAATTTGCCCATACCCGGTGGTGTTGATGTAACCAGTCCACTCGCGGCACCCGTTTGGCCGCTCAACCACACGCGACCATAAACGTTCAGACAAAGTCGCCGTGCCTTTCTTTCGCGCTGCGCTCATTTCATGGTTCCTTTGCTCAGAATGGGAAGGGACCCGAATGCGCCGGGACAAGTGCAGGCGCCGCCGGGGTTGCGCGGTGATCGGCCGGGATGTGCCGGCCGCATTGGTGTTGCACCAGGACCGGGCCGCGTAGAAATGTGCCGCGGACGCGCGACGCGTCGCGCTGCACGAGACCTGATTTCGTCAACGTGAACGTGGCGAGGATGCCGAGAATGGCGATCAGTTCGCCGAGCTGGTTCACCGCGACGGGGTCGACGCGGCAGGGCAGCCCTTCGGCCAGGCCGACGAGGATGGGCGCCTGGCAGCGGCGGCAGCGTTGCACGGTGACCGGGTCGGTGGCGAGGTGCTCGCTCATCAGGTGACCTCCACGGGAGTGCCGTCCGGCGTGATCTTGACGAGGCGGATGCTGTTGCGAATTCCGTCGCGGTCTCCGGGCCCCCACCAGCCCTCCCCTCCCCTACGGGGAGGGCTGAAGTGGGGGTCCTCCCGGCTAGGCCCTGGTTCGACGCAACACGAAGCAGATGATCTTCATCGCCGCAGGTCAGAGGCACTTTCGAGCGCCATCCACTGTGGATAGCCGTCAGCGATGCACGCCGATGGCGTGTTGTCGCGTGGATTCGGGTCCTGTCGCGCGACACGAAACGCGACACGACGCGACACCCGATGGTGTTTGTGCAGGTCAGCGCTGTCGCGTCGCTCTCGTGGCACGCGACAGCGCGGTATCGGGCAGGCGCCGTGTCGCGGTTTTGTCGCGTTGTTGTCGCACGCGACACGGAACGCGACAAGGCGGTTTTGGCCTTCATCGGCTCGCCGATGCCGGTGCGGTGAACGGCGCGGGATCCTGGTCGCCTTCGGTGGCGGCGAACGATCGTCGATCCCCGGCTGCGTGCTCCCGGACGGTCCCGGCTGACACCAGCCGGTCGAGCGCCCGGTACAGCGACGATCGGTGCACGTTGCCGAGTTCGGCCTGGAGCTGCGGAACGGACATGAACCGGCCGCCGCAATCTCCCAGGATCCGCACGATCCGCGAGGTCAGCGGCGCGTCCACGTCGCCGCTGTTCGCTGATTCGATGACGATGGAGTCGAACGCTGCCCTGCGGCCGAGCCAGCGACTTTCCCCGCTGGACCCTTCCTTTACTTTCTTGCGGGTCATTTCCACAAGTTCGGAGTCCTTATCGCCTTTGAGGACGATCACTTCGTCAACGTTGGCTTCGAGTTGGGATCCGCCCCGGGTGCGGCCGGCATCGCCCCACCCTGGGTGGTGGATCAGCGCGCCGGTGCCGTCGATGTCGGCGGTGAAGTCGGAGAGTCGGCGGGTGATTGATGCGGCGTCTTTTGTTTCGTCGGCGTCGGGGGCGAGTGAGGAGAAGGTGTCGAGGATGACGAATCTGATGTGGAGGTCGAGGCATTGTTCGCGCATCTGGGCCCAGGTGTTCGGGTTGGCGAGGGAGTCGGGTTTGACGGAGAAGATGAGGTCGTCGTCGTCGACGCTGGTGTGCCAGGTCTGCTCCCACGCGGAGACCCGCGCGTCGAGTCCGGTGGCGCCTTCGCCGACGACGAAGAGTCCTTTGACGCGGTGGACGGGTTGTCCGAGCCAGTGCAGGCCGGTGGTGACGGAGCAGGCCCAGGACAGGGCGAGGAAGGTCTTGCCGAGGCCGGTGCCGCCGACGAGGACGACGCTGGAGCGCAGCGACATGACGCCGTCGATGAGGGGCGCGACGGGTGGGAGGTCGCGCAGTTTGGAGCGTCGCAGCAGCGTGGCGGCGAACCCGTTGAAGGTGGTGGCGGCCGGTGCGGCGTTGGGTGGGTGGGTGCCGTTGCCGTTGCTCGCCGCGGCGGCTGGGGGGCCGGTGGTGAACGGGGCGAGGGCCGGCGTGGGCCGCGGGCGGGTGCCGTAGCCGGCGTCGTGGAGGGCTTTGGCGGCGGCGGCCAGGTCGCCGTGGTGGTTGAGGACGGCGTACGCGCCGAGTTTGCTGTAGGAGGTGGTGTCGAAGTCGGTGCTGGTGGTGAAGACGCGGAGTCGGTCGGTGCCGAGCGCGTCGGTGGTGGCGGACACGCCGACCGCTTTGCCGGGGCGGCACCAGGCGCGGAGTTGCCCGCGGGTGTAGACGAGGCGCCACCCGTGGGGGGTGAGGATGTGGGCCCAGTCGGTGTGCTGGGCGTAGTGGTCGCCGGGTGAGAGGTGCCCGTCGGCGGGCTGCGGCGGGGCGGGTGGGGTGAACGGCCCGGGGTTGGCGGGCGCGGCCGGCTGGGGGTGGTGGTTGAGGGCGCGGACCACGTCGTGGAGTTGGGCGCGTTCGTCGGCGGTGATGGTGGGCACGCGCCCGGGTCGGCTGTTGCCGTGCAGGGTCCACGCGCCACCGGTGGGGTGTACCGGGCCGTGCGATGGGGCGACGACGACGTAGCCGCCTTCGCCGCGGGTTTCGGCGAGGACGTCGTTGGTGGCGGTGCTGGCGAGTTTGAGGTTGCCGGGCACGGGGGCGCCGTCGACGCGGTAGAGCAGGTGCAGCCCGCCGGAGGGGGTGCGTTCGGCGTAGCCGGCGGTGAGGCGGTGCCAGACGTGGTCGAGTTCGGCGTCGGCCATGAGCTGCTGCAGGTCGGTGAGGTGCCCGCCGGTGACGGCGCGGCCTTCGAGCTCGAGCATTTCGAGGTTGCCGGAGACGGCGCCGCAGATGAGGCCGAGGCCGGGGTGGGCGTCCCTGAACCAGGCGGTGACTTCGTCGAGGGTGGGTGGCGTGCTCTGGTACTGCTTCCACGTGGTGAGGGGCGCTTTGGTGCCGTCGGTGCGGGCGGGGACGACGGCGTATCCGGCGGCGTGCCAGGCGTGGGCTGCGCTGGTGGTGGTGACCGCCGGTGGTGGGGCGATGGTGGCGCTGCTCATGTGGGTGGCGTCCTCCGGTCGGTGGCGGCCCGGCCCGAACCTCCCGCGTCGGCTGTGGTGCGGGAGGTTCGGGCCGGCTGGTCAGGCGGTGCGTTGCGTCTGGGCTTGGATGGCGAGGAACTGTTGGAGCGCTTCGGGGGTGAGCTGGGCGAGGATGGCCGGGTCGATCGCCGGCGTTGGCGCGGCCGCCACCGGTGCCGGTACCGGCGGGGCCGCGACCGCGATGGGCACGGGTGGCGCTGCGACGGCGATGGGCGCTGGTGGTGCGCCGATGGGTGCGGGTGGAATGTTGGGCAGCGCAATGGGTTGTGTGGCGGCTGCGGGGAGCGGTACGGGCTGGGTGGTCGGTGCGGGCGGCGGCACCGGCTGGGCCGGTGTGGGTGTGCCGGCCGCGGCCGGCGCGGCGGTGGCGGTGTTGACGAATCCGGGGTGCGCGTCGAGCCAGGTTTGGGCGGCGTTGACGGCGGCCTGGTCCCCGGTGGCGTCGTCGAGTTCGAACGGCGGCTGCTGCCCAGGTTTGCCGGTGCCGACGCTCATGCGGGCGAGGACGAGGTCGCCGATGCTCTTCTTCAGGGAGCCGACGAGTTTGCCCTGCAGCCAGAGGACGCTCTGGTAGACGCGGCCGGGCTGCTGGGTTGTGGGGTCGAGTTCGGTGAGGACGCACACGTCGGCGCGGATGCCGTCCTTTTCGCCGAAGGTGGTGCTGATGCCGGTGGCGTGTTCGGTGGGTCTGACGATGAGGAGATGCCCGACGATGTCTTTCGGCTGGAGGATGTCGCCGGCGGCTGGCGCGGTGAACGTGGCGGTCATTGAGGTTCCTTTTCTGGCTGGTGGGTTACGTGGTCGGTTCGGGTTGGTCAGGTGATGTCGGCGGGGCGGATCATGGTGCGGTACAGCTGGATCGCGGAGATCTGCAGCGTGTCGACGGTGGGTGACAGCAGGTCCCAGGCGGCGGCCCGGATGCTGTGTCTAGCGGCGGTCTGAGCGGCGGCCCCAGCCGCGGCCCTAGCGGCGGCCCCAGCGGCTCCAGCGGCTCCAGCGGCGGCCCCAGCGGCTCCAGCGGCGGCCCCAGCGGCTCCAGCCCGAGCGGCGGCCAAAGCCGCTTCCCAGATTGCTTTTTCAGCTGCGGCCCATGCGCCTGTCCACGCGGTGGACCAGGCGGCGGCTTGAGCGGCAACCGCGCTTTCCTTCGCGTGGCGGACGGCCCCACCCGCCTGTCGCGCCGCAGGCTCGTCGGTAATGTGGCGCAGGCCCCGCAGGTGCCGGGCCTCGTCGACGAGGCCGGCCAGGTCGAGCCACGCCGGGGTGTACGTGCGGATCAGCCAATCGAGGGCGAGGTAGGGACGTGCCCGGTCGTGACCGTCACCCGCGGTGCCGATCAGGACCGGGATGAGCGGCTTGAGCTGTTGACGGCGCTCATCGCCGAGGACGTCGTTGAGGCGCATCCCGAAGTCGCGGAGCACCGGGGAGACGCAGCGCGGCATGTCCGTGTGGTCGTTGCCGGCGTACCAGGCGACGGCTTCGAGCAGGCACATGCCGTCTCCGCGGCTGTCGTGGGAGCCTGAGGCGAGGTGCAGCTGGTCGAGGTTGAGCGGTGCCGTCGCCGTCGGGAGCGTGATGGCGGGGGTGGTGGCGCTGGTCATCGTTCAGGTCCTTTCAGCGGTCCGGGGCATCCGGTGCCGTCGGCCGGGCGGCCGGGCCGGTACCAGTCGCACCAGGTGCAGCCGACCGGGTCCGGCGCGGCCGGGATCAGGTGCATCGGCAGCGCCGCGGCGAGCTGCGCGACGCTGGCGAGGCGGGTGAGGGCGTCGACGGCGACTTGCTCGTCGTACGGTTCGGCCCACACGTGCAGGTCCGACAGCCACGACGATCGCGGGTAGTAGGCGATGCTGACCTCGGCGACGCGGTGCCCGGCCTGGACCAGCCCGTAGGCGTAGAGGTGAACCTGGGTGCGGTACTGGGCGCTCGGGCCGGTGTCGCGGTACTTCTTCAGGCTGGCCGCGCCGACGATCTTGTGGTCGGTGACGCGGTGCGCGTCGACGTCGTACAGGTCGCAGTGGCCCAGGACGTCCCCGCCAGGTGAGGGCAAGCTGACGTTCTGCTCGATGAGCCACCGCCGGTTGGTGCCGGTGCGGCCCAACACGACGGTCTGGTAGGCGTCGAGCGCGCCGGCGAGCCAGTCGTGCACGGCGGTGCCGATGATCGCGAACCACGGGTCCGAACCGGTGTTCACCGCCGGGGTGTTGGCGGTGCGGTACGCGAGGCGGCGCAGGCACGCCACGCCGATCTCCGACGGTCCGATGGTCGTCTGCAACGACCGTGGGGAGTTGGCGTCGAACCAGCGCACCACCTCGATCAGTTCGACTTTGAGCGGGTGCGGGGCGGGCGGCCCGACTGGTGAGCGGAACGGCGACGCCGCGGCGCCTGCCGGCGTGGGCGGTGGCAACGGTTCGGGTTCGATGCAGCCGATGTGCAGCCCGGACCCGTCCGGCTGGTCGACGAGGATCGGGTCGAGGCGCAGTTCGCGGCACCCGACGCCGCGGCACCTCGGTTTCGGCTTGGTGACGGGCGCCGCGTCGAGGATCGCAGCCGGCCCGGGTGGCGGGGCGGTCACGGTGACGGGTGCTTGCGTTCGAAGCGCCGCGCGCGGTACACGGCGAACAGGTCCGGCTGCTCGGCCTTGACCGCCTCGAGGTCGAGTTCCTCGCGGGTCACGGTGCGGGTGTACTTCGTGGCGAGGTCCGGCTGTTCGAGGGTGAACCTGCGAGTCGAGAACTGCCCGGTGTGCCGGTAGGTGGCCACCGTCTGCCCACCGATGGTGGCTTCCTCGTACTGGTCCATCTCGGCTTGGATACGCCGCTTCAGCAGGTCCGCGGCCTGTGCCCACTTGTCGGCCTCGGCCTGGGTCGACTCGTACGCCCGCCACAGGTAGACCAGGTGGTCCAGCGCAACCGCGTTCACCGCTCCTCCTCGTCGGCCTCGCGGATGTAGCCCTCACCTTCGAGGGCGTAGCCGTCGACGAGGTCCTGCCCCCACTCGACGCCGCTCCCGTACGCCGAGCAGAACGGCGGCGGGAGCACGCCCATCGCGACGGCCACGTCCACGGCCTGGGCGACGGTGCCGACCTGGGCGGTGCACACCAGATCACCGAGCACGCGGATCTCCCCCGGGTCGGCGTGCGACGGGAGCCGCCACTCCACGGCGAGGTTCTTGTCCGGGCACCAACGCCAACCCGGCGCTCCGGGCCAGCCAACATCGCGGAGACGCTGGGGTTCCTCTGGGCGCAGCCAGCCGCTTTCGCGTAGGTGCTGGGAGATCTCGGCCAGGAGCAGCCGCTCCTGCAGGGTGAGGACCGGTGGCTTGGTGTCGGTCGGCGTGATGGTCACAGGTACTCCTTCGGGGAGGTGATGAGTGCGGTGTTGGTGGACCAGGCGCCGTCGGCGTCGAAACTGCCGGTGCGTGGCCAGGACAGGGATCCGACGTCGAGGCGGTGCTGCGCGCGGGTCACGGCGACGTAGCTGAGCATCAGTTCGTCCGGCGCGGCCGGGTCGCCGTCGTCGGGTGCGGTGAAGTCGTCGCCGATGCGGACGCTGGGAAATTCGGTGCCCTTCGCGCGGTGCGCGGTGGAGATCGTGACCTGGGCCGCTTCGGCCGGGCTGAGCCGCTTCACCGTGTCGATCAGCGTGCCCGCGCCGTACCGGTCGACCAGGTTCACGAGCATCTTCAGGTCTGCGCCGGAGTGTTCCTCGTTGACGTACGCGCGCAGCTGCGACCAGGTCCGGAACGCGGCCAAGTCGGGCAGGTCACAGCCCTGTCCGTTCATCAGTGACCTCGCGGCGTACGCGAACCGGCGCACCTCCACACCGCCACCGACCAGCGCGACGCGGCGGCCGCGGCCGAGCTCAGCCATCACCTGGCTGAACGCGCCGCCGTTGGTGCGGCACAGGATGGCAGTGGCGGCCGGGTCCGGGCCGAGGGTGGAGGTGATCGGGTCGTGGCCGGTGATCCGCAGGTCGGCGCCGAGCAGTTCCAGCCACCGGTTCGCCTCGGCGGCGATGGGCGGGCCGAACCGGAACGAGCGCGTGAGCTGGTGCCGTTCGCCGGCGAAGTTCGACATGGCGTCGACCGCGCCGCGCCACCGGTAGATAGCCTGGGACCGGTCACCGACGTAGGCGAGCTGCGCGTGGCCCTGGGCGGCGATGACCGCTTCAATGACCGGGGAGGCGTCCTGCGCCTCGTCGAGCATGATGTAGTCCACGCTCAGCCGCGGCCGTTGCAGCTGCCACAGCTTCAGGTAGTGGTCGTCGGTGAAGTACAGGCGCCCGGCAGGGTCGCGCAGGTCGTCCCACATTGCTTTGGCGGCGGGCACGACCGTGGCGGCGAACTCCTCGAGGTGCGTCTCGTCAACGGTGATCGGGGCCGCGACGTGCTTGGCGGTGATGGTGTCGTCCGCTGAGGCGCAGAATGTGGCCACCGTGGTCTCGGCGACCCTGGCCAGCGCGGTGGCGGTGAAGTAGCTCGACCCGATGACGTTGGAGCGCACACCGATGAGGTCGGCGACGTCGCGGGCCGGCAACCGCGACCCGCCGCCACCCATGCGGGCGATGCGGTGCGCGTACCGCTGCCCCACGGCGCGGTAGGCGAGGCTGTGCGCGGTGCGGCAGTCCACGCCGGCGGGGAACTTGCGCGCGGCCGCGTCGGCGATGACCTTGTTGTACGCCACGTACAGGCCGCGCCTGCCCGGGTCGACGTTGGCCAGCAGCAGCATCGTGCTCGATTTGCCGGTGCCGGCCCCGGCCTCCACGACGAGGTTCGCGCCGGTGCGGAACGCGTCGATGATGGTGTGCTGCTCGCCGGTCGGCTGGAACGTGGGTCCGCTCGCCGTGCTGGTGCTGCGGCTGGGCGCGGTGAGTCGGACCGCGGTGGTCGGTGCGTCCGTGACGGCGGCCGGTGCGACGAACGACGCGGTGGGCGCCGGGGCGACGAACACGCCACTCACCCGAGCTTCGCTGGGACGATCGCGCCGGCGAACCGCTCACCGATCGCGACCAGCGTCATGGTCGGCGTGAAGGTCATCACCAGCGGCCCCTGCGGGCGGACCTTCCCGAAGTCGGCAAGGGCCTTCGCCGAGTGCCCGACCCGGTCGGTCTTCAGCACCGCCGCCCCGGCCTCGGTCATCGCGCTCCGCACGTCCGGGAAGATCACCGTCTGGGAGTCCACTGTGGCCCTCAACGCCGAATAGCCGGTGTCGCGTGACCTGGACACGGTCACCCGGCCACGTGCCTGGTCGACGTCCACGGTGACCGGGGTACGCCCGGCTTTCGCTGGCAGTTTGAACACCTTCACCAGTTGCGTCGTGTCGGCCAGGTCGAGCACCGCCTGCCACGCGTACTCGGCGCCGCCGAACTCAGAGAGCAGGTCGTCCTGGACGTCGCCGACCAGACCCCACGTGTCGTCGTCCGGGTGCCACGACGCGATCGCGATCCGCTGCCGGTCCGTGGCCGTCGCGTGCAGTTGCTGGCCGTCCCAGCGCAGGAACACGCAGTTCAGGTCCGGCAAGTCCTTGTCCGTCGACGCGAACGGCAACACGTCGGCCAGCACGCCGGTCAGATCAGCCGTCGGAATCGTGATCATCGGGTGGTCCCCTCTCGGCCACTCGATGGCGCGGCCGGGCGTACGCGTTTCGGAGTGCGGGCGGCGCGGGCCCGGCTGCTCTGGTACGCGAGAGCAGTGAAGTAGGCGGTACGGGCCTGCCCGGCGCGGCGTTGACGCTCGGCCTCTGGGAGGACACCGTCGGGGTCGACCTGTTTGGCGAAGCGGTCCATGAACGCGGCCCGTGCTTTCGGGAGATGCAGATCCGGGGATTCCTTGGACCAGCGGGTGTGCGCGGCGGCCCGGGCGCGCATGGAGCGTTGCTGTGGGGTCAGCTCGGCCATGACGCCTCATCGTGGTTGTGGGCGATGCTGACCTCGACGGATTCCCTGCCCGCTGGGCGGGTGGCGAGGATCGCGGCGTAGAGGCGGCGGTAGCCGGTGGAGCACTGCGCGCACCAGCCGTGCTCCGACACGGGCGCCGACGCCGGCGTGGTGGTGCGGCAACGCGGGCAGCGCCTGGACGTCGGGGTGTGGCGCGATCGCCGTGATGAGGCAACGGCGAGGCGAGAATGCAGCATGAGCCGCCTCCTGATGGAAGTTGATTGATTGGTGACGGGGACGCCTGTCGGCGCTTCCTGCGAGTGGCGCGCCGGCGGGCGTCCGGTCAGCTGGCAGGCGTCGTGGTGGGACGCACCATGGCGGCGCGCTGCTCGGGGGGAACGCCGAGGGCGTTGCAGATCCGGGCGAATGCTGGCGGGCTGACGTTCTGGCGTACGCCGCGCTCGAGCTGGCTCACGTACTGGGTGGAGAGTGCGGCCTGCTGGGCGAAGGTGGTGATCGTCGCACCGGCGAGTTTCCGAAGTTGGCGGACCTTTGCACCGTCAATTTCAACGCCGGACGGGTCGGCAGTGCATGTCTTCATGCGTCAGGACCGTAGCCGCTTTCAGCATCTTCCATCAGGAAACCGCGCCCGGTACCCGAAAGATGACCGCATTCGGCGGTTGTGTCGCGTGCTGGCCAAGCGTGTCGTAGCTGATACCGTCTGCGTTATGCAGGATGTAGCAGGCGAGCGGATTCGGTTGGGCCTAGCGGTCAGGCGACGACGCACTGAACTGGGCCTCAGCGTGGCCGCGGCCGCCAGGGCGGCCACCATCAACCGTGCGACCTGGTCGGCGCTGGAGCAGGCTGCCCGCGACACAGAGACCTACATCCATGGGCGGATCGAGCAGGTGCTCGGCTGGTCCTCGGGCACCATCGACAACATCCGTAGCGGGCAACCGAATGTGCTCGAGGTCGAGCACAACGGCGGCGCCTCGCCCGACCTCGACGAACTCATCCGGATGCTTCGCGAGGTGCTGGGATCCCGGTTCGGTGACGCCACGAAGATCAGCATGATCCGCGACATCGTCGATGACGCCGACGCGGCATACACAACGAGGATGCAGGAAACAGCCAAACGCACACGTCAAACAGCTAAGGGGTGAAAGAAACCACCCGACGCTACGAAACCCACCGCCCATGCGGTCCGATGGTCAGGTACGTGCCAGCGGCGGAAGGGCCTCGGGAAAAGGCCCCGCCAGCTCGCAGAATCGGAGCACCCGCAACATGCGCGTGTCACCGCACACCGTCCTGTACGCGGCAGGAACCCTCGGCGTCACCCTCATGGTCTTCGACATCGGCAGCGCCATGCACCGCTGGCCGCCGGTCACGCCAGCGCTGCACTCGTGGCTTCTCGCGCTGACCGTCATCGGCGTCGTCTACGGCTTGGTCGCCGCCTACATCGACCGGCTGTTCAGCTTCGCTCGGCGCATCGAGCGGCTGCGGCGCCCCGCACCTCCCACATCGCCGCCGCCGCCGACTCCGTCGCAACGGCTCGACCCCGGCCGCTGACCTTCGGGCGTCACTCGATCGGTAGTCGGTACACCAGCTCGTACCGGTGTCCGGGGACCGCGATGTCCGCGGTCTCCACCGGGGCGTCGTCGGCGTAGTAGGTCCGTTCGATGATGAGCAGCTGCGTGCTTCGGTTGCCGATGGCCAGGGCTTCCATCTCGTTGGGGCGGGCGGCGCGGGACGTGACCCGCTCCACGACCGAGTCAATGCGAACGCCGATGCTGTCCATCCGCGCGACCACGCCGACGACCGGCCCGTTCTCCGGCCACTCGATCGGTGTACCTCCGGTGATGGCGAGCGGCTCTCGGCTGTGCGAGATCTGGACTGGCTCGTCGTCGGCGCGGAAGACGTAGCGGGTGGCCATGACCGGAGCGCCCGGCTCGAGCGCCAGTCGACGCGCGGTCTCCAGATCGGCCGCTTCGTGCTTGCTGTGGTGTTCCCAGCTGCCACGGTGCCCGGCCCGGGAGGAATCACGGGCGAATGGCGCCGTCACTCCTGATGGGGTGCGCTGGTCCCGGCCTGGACAGTCGCGTACCAAGCGAGTGACGGTGCGGACGTAGGTGCCGGAACCCCGTCGGCCCTCGATCAGCCCTTCCCCTTTGAGCATTTCCATCGCCCACTTGGCCACGGTGCTGGACACGTCGTAGTCGGCCATGATGCGCGACTCAGTCGGCAACTTCGCGCCCGGAGGGAACTCTCCTGACGCGATGCGCGCTCTTATATCGCCCGCGATGCGTAGGTACGCGGGAACGTCGGGCATGGTGCACCCTCCTCCGGTTAGCCCGCGTAGCACATCACGATCGGGTTTGTTGCACCAAATTGCGACGCACCCTTTAGGGTCTGCCATTGCCAGGGCAAAGTTTGTGTACTAACTTCCACGGTGGATAGCGACATACCTCCTCCGGTTAGCGCTAAAGGAGCACATCGCTATCCAGGCTCGGCGGCCGGTTCCCCTGTACAGGCACGGCTTGGGAGTTCCCACGGCCGCCGAGCTCCACATACACGCACGGCGCGACCGTCCTCACTGCACCGCCATGTTCCACGGCGACGGCAGCATCACACGTCGATCACGTGACGTTGCTCCCACACCACGGCGCGGGCGGAATACATCGACACAACACCCGCGCCGGTCCGTTCAACGACGGATGGGGGCCGGCCCATCATCCGACGAGGATGACGAGCCGGCCCCCGAAAGAGTGCCGCTGGTGGACCATGGATGGTGTGGACAACACCGTCGCGGTTTACGCCCTCATCGGCGCGGCCATGCCCGCTCTCATCGCCGCGATCAACCAGACCAGGTGGCCGGCGAAGGTCCGCGGCCTTGTCGCCCTGGGGGTGTGCGCCGCGGCCGCGGTGGTGGTGGAGGTGTTCCGCGGTGACCTGACATGGGCGGACTGGCGCAACGCCGCCGTCGTCATCGCCGGGTCGGCCCTGGCCATGCACAGGCTGTGGTGGGCCCCGACCGGCATCGCCCCCACCATTGAGGCGGCCACCACCATCGGCGGGCCGCCTGCACACGGGGCGCATGCCGGATCATGACCGTCCACATCAGCATCGGCCGCACGAGACGAGTCCATGTGTGGCACAACGGCGTCGGTTGGTGCGCTGGATGCCCGTGCTGCAACCAGAGCCTGGCCTTCAACCAGCGGTCCTGGGCGGCCGCGCACCACATCGCGCTTCGCCACGCCGCCGTGTACCACCCAGCGCGGTAATCGTTGAACTGTGCCGCACCCAGGACTGATCACGCCCGGTTTCAGGTGACCGGCGTGGACCAGGCCGCCGCCCACGTGTCCGGCCCCACCCGACCATCCACCGTAAGACGCTTCTCGGCCTGGAACTGGCGGCACACCCGATCGCTCTTCTGCCCGTACCAGCCGTCCACGCCAATCCCCCACCCGCGCCCGAGCATGCGAGCCTGCCACGACCTGACGTCGTCACCGTGCAGCACCGGCGACGCCAGGCGCAGGACACGCCCAGGGAACGGCGGCGCCGTCGCAACCGCAACCGGCCCAATCGGCGGGGCGAGGACAGCACTGCCGCGCAGCCGCGCAACGGGGTCGTAGCCCGTCATCGCGGTGGACCGGGTGCAGTCCGACCGGATGGACAGGTGGATGTGCCCACCGTCGTTGGAGGTGCTCACCCGGTGCTTCGGGTCCCACGCCTCGTGCCGGATGTTCCCCCCAGCTGGCTGCCAGTTCAGGTACTTGATCGGCGCCGCGCCCGGCACGCCGGTGTTCCGGTCGAGGACGAGCTGCGAGCCGAGCTGAGCGAGGGTGGGCAGGTTCCGGCCGCCGGGCGGCGGCATGATGTCGAGGGCGTGGACGAACCATCGCGGCGACAGTACCGGCCACCCCGTAGCCGAATACGGCGTGTGGTCCTCCGGCGTCCGCGCGTCCAGGTGCGCTCCGTTGCCGATGGTGCCCACCGTGTACCCGTAGCGGCGCAGCACCGAGGCCAGGTCCGCGACGGGCTGCGCCAGCGTGAACGACTGGCCGGCGGTTACCCACCCCGCGCGCAAACTCACAACGCCACCGTTGCGCCGTCGACGCCGGCGAGGTCGGGGCCCGGGTCCTCGGGCGGGTCGGTTTCCTCGCCGGCCACGTCCTCGCGTAGATCCCCCGGGTCGTCGTAGTTGATGTCCGGTGTCGGCGCGGGTGGCGGTGTGCTCAGCGAATACATCTGCTCGGCAGTATTCGGATCGATCGTCATTGGGTGTCCCCCTGTGGAGTGGTTGATGTTGTGGAAGTTCGTGTACTAAGTGACGATGTCCGGGTTCGGCTCAGTGGAGCCCTTTGTCGCCGACCTGCTTACGGACGCGACGGAAGGATCAGGAGAACCCCCATGATCAAGGCCCAGATCATCGACGTATTCGGGCGACCGACGATGTTCATCGGCCTCTCCCGCGCCAACTGCGAGAGGCTGTTAGCCGGGAAGCCGATCACGGTCAACGGCGGCGACATCGGCATGGACGGCGTCATCGTGAATCTCTTCGCCGGCGAGACGGAGGAGCGGATGGTCACGGCCCTGGAGGAAGCGGGCCTCGTGCCGGCAGACGTGGCCACGAAGATGCGCAATGGGTACCAGCTCTTCGACCAGGTGCCCGCCACCCGCGCTGACCGACTGGTCTATGAAAACCGACCGCGGCCCGACCATGGCTGACGTCCGGGCGCCGCGCTGCCCGGGCTGCGACCAACCGCCGCTGCTCGCTTTCGAGCGCCAAGCGTTCTGCGGAAACGACGCCTGCCAGGTGCTCACCTGGAACAAGACTGAGGACCCGGCCCGGTTCAAGGCCAATGCCGTGCAGGTCAACATCAGCTACTCAGGCAGAGACAAATTATGAGCGTCCCTTACGAAGCTACTGTCAGTCGCATCGCCGTCGCATTAGCGTCGATGGAAGAGCGACACCAACGTGATCGCGAGAAACTCATTGCGGCTCTCCTAGCCGCCGCCGAGAGCGTCAGTCGACCACCAGTTGAGGCGCCACCAAAGCTGGCGTACCGGCCCGAAACCGCGGCGAAGATGCTCGACATCGGCCGGACGACTCTGTACAGCCTCATGTCGAGCGGCGAGCTGGAGACGATCAAGATCGGCCGCGCCCGCCTCATCCCGGCAGCCGCACTGGATCGCTTCATCGAACGACTACGCGAGGAAGGCGGGGCCACCGGGCACGACTGACGCGCGCACGGCCCCTTTGGCGGACCTGACTTTGACGATCTAGGTGACGTGCCCCACCAACGAAGTCGCTACTGTGAATTTTCCGAGCACCCGCTTATCAGGATTACGGTCAAACAGCGTGCAGCCCAACGTGAAGAGTTTTCGCAGCTCAGGGTACATATCCCTTGATATCTAGCTAAGCGCTCAGACCGGCACGCTTGTAAGGCGGGTGCTCTTCCACTGAGCTACGCGCCCGGAGACTGGCCAATCGTACCGGTACCGCCCGCGACTATCCCCACGGCCGCAGCGACGTGGCGAGACCGGCTCAGGATCGGTCGAGGGAAGCCAGCACTGACCGCCAGGCCGACTGGTCCCGGGCCTGCCCCGGTCCGTTCATCTCCGCGAACCGGACCAGCCCTGCCGGATCAACCAGAAAGGTTCCCCGGTTCGCGAACCCGGCCTTCTCGTTGAAGACCCCGTACTGCTGCGCCACGGCGCCGTGCGGCCAGAAGTCGGACAGGAGCGGGAAGTCGAATCCTTCCCGCTCCGCCCACACCTTGTGGCTGTAGATCGAATCGACGCTGATCGTCAGGACCTGCACGTCGGCGTCACGGTACTCCTTGAGGCTGTCCCGCACCTGGCACAGCTCCCCCTGGCAGGTGCCGGTGAAGGCAAGGGGGTAGAACACGAGCAGCACACTTTGCCGACCGCGGAAGTCCGACAGCCGTACCAGCTGGTTGTTCTGGTCGCGGAGGGCGAAATCCGGCGCCTCGGCCCCAACCTCGATCGGCATGGTGCCAAGCATGCCATCACGGGACACCACGGGTGCGGGACGGGGTCGGACTGTTCGACGCGACTCAGCAAGAGGTCAGCGCTTCGATCGCGCCGCCCGGGGGGCGACCAACCGGGACGCCGACCAGTCCTTGCCGGCGTTGACGGTTGAGGTCTGCTGGAGGCCGGCGGTCTGCGAGGACTCGTTGATCTCACTCGGCTCAACGTGGCCCGATCGGCCCGCCTTGGGGGTCAGCAACCAGATGACGCCGTTGTCGGCCAGCGGGCCGAGCGCGTCGATCAATGTCTCGACCAGGTCGCCGTCGTCATCGCGCCACCACAGCAGCACCACATCGACAACCTCGTCGGTTTCCTCGTCGACCAGCTCCCCGCAGCGGTCGATCAGCGAGTCGCGGAGATCTTCGTCGACATCCTGGTCGTACCCCATCTCCATAACGACCATGCCCGGTTCGATGCTGAACCGGTCCGCCAGGCTTCGTACGTCGGCCTGGCCCGCGGTCGCGTTCACTGTCGAATGCCTCCCTGTCCTGCCCGCGGACGCCCTCATCTACGGCGCCGTTGACGCGTAGTCCACACAGTACGGGGCCGGTACGCAAGTGGCGCACCGAAAGCGGGGGAAAGAATCTTCCCCCGGAGCACTGAACCGGCGACCACAACGGGGTGAACCGACGACCGGATCAGCGCCCGAGCAGCGACCGTGCGCCCTGCAGGATCTGGTCCTCCGAGATCAGCACCTGCTCCGCGGCGGGGCCCAGCGGGATGAACGAATCGACGGCGGCGACCCGCCGGGCCACCCCCACGTAGCCGGCGTCCACCAGCGCGGCGAGCACGCCCTCGCCGACGCCGCCGGATCGGCGGGTCTCATCGACGACCAGGACACGACCGGTAGCGGCGGACTCGCGGACGATGTCCGCCACCGGCAGCGGCGAGAGCCATCGCAGGTCCACCACCCGGCAGCTGATGTCCTCCTCGGCCAGCCGGGTCGCGGCACGCCGGGACAGTAGGACGCCACTGCCGAACGTGATGATGGTGAGGTCGTCGTCGGGGCCGCCGGGGTAGACCCGCGCCCGGCCGATCGGCACGGCGGAGTCCACCCAGTCGCCAGGTCCGGCGTAGCCGGTGAGGCAGCCACCGTCGCCCTCGATGTGCAGGTCGCGGGCGTGGTAGAGCGCGGCCGGCTCGACGAAGACGCAGACGCTGCCGTCGACCAGGGCGGAGGCCAGGCAGGTACGCAGCATCGCGGCGGCATCGTCACCACGGGCCGGGACGGCCACGACCACGCCCGGGACGTCGCGCAACACCGCGAGGGCGTTGTCGTTGGCGAAGTGCCCGCCGGCACCGGAGCGGGTGGCCATGCCCGCCAGCCGGAGGACCAGCGGATTGCGGTACGCCCCCTGCGAGAAGTACTGGATCGTGGCCGCTTCGCCGCGCAACTGGTCCTCGGCGCTGTGCAGGTGCGCCAGGTGGGCGAACTCGGGCAGCGGCAGCAGCCCCGCCAGGCCGCCGCCGAGCGCCAGACCGAGGATGGAGGTCTGGTCGGGCACCGTGTCGAAGACGCGGGCGTCACCGAACCGGCCGCGGAGCCCGTGCGTCACCCCGGACCCGCCACCGGTCACCACGTCCGAGCCGAACACGGCGGCCTGCGGAAATGCGATCATGGCGTCAGTGAGGGCCGCGTTGATGGAATCGGCCAGGGTGAGCGGGCCGCCGGCCTCCGGAAGGGTCCCGCCGAAGGCGCTGGCCCGGTCCGCAGAGTCGGCCGCGCGGGCGGCCGCGTCGGCGATCGCCCGGGACACCCGGCCAGGTCGGCGCGGCGCGAGCGGCGCGATGATGTCCGTCGGGGATGCCAGTTTCGGCTCGGCCAGCACCTCCTCCGCGATCCGCCGGACCTCCCATCCGGTCTCGTCGTAGCGGGCGAGCACCTCCTCGACGCTCAGCACACCTGCCTCGACCAGAAGGCGGGCGGTGGCGAGCACCGGGTCCCGGCCCACGTCGGCGTCGGCGTCGGCGTCGGCGTCGAGGCCCGCGCGCGTCAGCAGGCGCACCATCGACAGGTGCAGCACAGCGGGGCGGCGCAGGCGGCGAACCCAGGCAGCGGCCTCGGTCGCCGCGTCGTAGGTGGCCGGCAGGTCGCAGCCGTCGGCGGTGAAGTACCGAACGCCCGGCCGCGCCGTCAGTGCCGCCTCGACCCAGCCGGGCGGTGACGCGGCACTGCCCTCGACGGCGTTGTCCTCGCAGACCAGCAGCAGCGGCAGGTCCTGATCGGTGCGGACGTACCAGCCGGCGGTGTTGAACGCCGCCGTGGCCGCCGCGTGGTTGATCGACGCGTCCCCGAACGAGGCCACCGCGATGGCGTCCGGTGGCCAGCCGTGGCCGTACCCGCTCGGCGCGTTCAGTCGGCGGCCCTGACCGAGCGCCCAGGCCAGGCCAACCGCGCGGGGCAGGTGCGAGCCGAGCATGCCGGTGGTCGGGACGACATTGAGGTCGGCGTTGCCGAAAATCTTGCCGCGCCCGCCGGCGAGCGGTTCCCGGGCGGAGGCGACCAGGCCGCGCAGGACGTCGCGGAGCGGATCGCTCTGGGGCGACTGGGCGGCGCGGGCGCAGTAGAAAGCGCCGGACCGGTAGTGCAGCAGCGCAGGGTCGGTGAGGTTGAGCGCGGCGGCGACCGCGGCGTTCCCCTCATGGCCGGAGGACGCGACGGTGTGGTAGCCGGCGTCGAAGCTGTGCAGCCATCGGGCGGCCAGGTCCAGGTGGCGGCTCGCCAGTTGGGCGTCCAGGAGCCGGCTGGCCTGCTCGCCGATGAGCCAGGTGCCTTCGCGTACCGGCGTGGCGGGATCGCGGGCCTCCGTGGTGGCGGTCAGCCCGCTCAACTCAGCCCGGAAGCGCTCGTCGAGATCCTGAGGGGTCGTCACGCCCGACAGCATGGCCGAAACCGGTCACTGTGTGCCACTCCGGGCCCGAAGCCCGGCGTACTCGAGTGACGCGAGAAACCTCGGCAGCAGCCGAACCGCGGTGGCCCCCAGATCCTTGGCCAGCGCCTCCTCCGGGTCGAGGAAGATCATCGCTTGGCCCTCGCCGAGCACGACATCGTCCTGGCCGGCGTCGGTGGTGCCGACGTAGGCATACACCTCGACCACACCGTGCTCGGGGTTGGAGACCGACGGGCGGGTGCCGAACCAGAATGGTTCCAGCACGTCGGTGCGCAGCCCGGTCTCCTCGTACAACTCGCGGTGGGCCGCCTCGAGCGGCTGCTCCCCCGCCTCGATCTTGCCGCCCGGCATCGTCCACTGGTTCGGCGACACCGCTGCATCGGCGGTGCGCTGCTGCATCAGGATCCGGCCCCGGCGGTCCACCAGAAAGACCACGGCGACGCGTCGCTCGACCACCGGCTGAGCTTCACTCATACGCGCCATCTTTGCGTATAAGTACCAGGTCAGGATTACTCGGGGCGGATTCCGCCCGGTCGCGTGTGTTCCTGGAGACCACTGACGTCGCGCCCGTGCGCGACCACAGCGATGGTCATCTCGGCGAGGAACCGCTGCACCACCCGCAGCTCATCGTCGGTGTACCCGGCCATGACGGCGTCCCCGCGGCGGCCGAGCCCACCGAAGAACTCACCCGCGACGGCGCGGGCCGCCTCGCCGTAGTACACGTGGACCCGGCGCCGGTCGGTGGTGTCGCGTTCCCGACGCACGTGCCCGAGGTGCTCCAACCGGTCCAGCGCGGCGGTCACCGCCCCGGAGGTCAGGCCGAGGTGCCGGCGCAGGTCCCCCGGTGTGGCCGGGGTGCCGCTGCGCTCGGAGTCCATGATCAGGATCAGGGCCTGCAGATCCGTCTGGTGCAGCCCGTGCAGCCCGGCGAAGTGGTGCCCCAGCCGACCGGCCTCGACGCCGTACCGGCGCAGCACCGCGACCACGTCGTCCATGAGCTGACGGCGCGGGGCCGGGACGTCGGACAACAGAAACTCCCTCAAGGGTTGGTTATGTCAATGATTAAGCTATCGTAGGCCTCCGGGAGGGAGAACCATGACCATCGTGACAAAGCTGTACGCCACGCTGTCCGGCCGGAGAGGCAAATGGCTGGTGCTGGCCATCACGGCCGTGGCGGCCGGCCTGGCGATCACCGTCGGCGGTACGCCGATCGCCAGCCGCACCGCCGAGTTGCCGGCGTCGGCGGAGGCGGCCAGGGTCGCCGAGCTGCAGCGTCAGCTGCCCAGTGGCCAGCGCATCGCCGCCCTCGTGGTCTACAGCCGGGACGGTCAGGCCCTCCTGCCGACCGACCGGGAGACGATGCGGGCCGACGTCACCGCGTTGGCTCCCCTGGCCGCGGATGGGCAGGTGTCACCCCCTATCCCGGCACAGGACGGCGCCGCCGCACTCGTCTCGGTGAGCCTGCCGGCCGACCTGAACGCGGAACGCCTCACCGAGGCCGTGGCCGCGATCCGGGCCGTGGTCCGGGACGGCCTGCCGCCCGGCCTGACCGCGCAGGTGACCGGCGGCGCCGGGTTCCAGGCGGATCTGGCCTCGGTCTTCGACGGTGCCGACATCAAGCTCCTGCTCACCACCGTCGTGGTGGTGGCGGTGCTGTTGCTGATCACGTACCGCAGCCCGTGGCTCTGGCTTGTGCCGCTGATCGTGATCGGGGTCGCCGAGCGGGTGTCCATCGGGTTGATCGGGTTGCTCACCCGCGTCACCCCGCTCACCGTGGACGAGTCCGTCACCGGCATCGTGGGCGTGCTGGTCTTCGGCGCGGGGACGGACTACGCCCTGCTGCTGATCTCCCGCTACCGCGAGGAGCTGCGTCAGGTGCCGGACCGGCACGAAGCGATGGCCCGGGCGCTGACCGGCGCCGGTCCGGCCATCCTGGGCAGCGCCGGCACGGTCGTGCTCAGCGTGCTGACGCTCAGCTTCGCCGTACTGCCCGGCAACCGCTCGCTCGGCTACGCCTGCGCGGTCGGCGTCGCCTGCGCGTTGATCTTCGGCCTGTTCGTGCTGCCCGCCGCCCTGACCGTCTTCAGTCGCGGCCTGTTCTGGCCGTTCGTTCCCCGACCCGGGCAGACGGACCAGGGCCGGGACGGGATCTGGGGTCGGATCGGGCGGGCCGTGGCGGGACGACCGCGCCTGGTGCTCGCCGCGTCGCTCGCCGTCCTGGCCCTGCTCTCGGTGGGGCTGACCGGCGCCAAGCTGGGCCTGAGCCAGACCGAGCAGTTCCGGGCCAAGGCCGAGTCGATCGATGGTCTGCAGACGCTGGGCCGGCACTTTCCGGCCGGCGCCGCGCAGCCCACCGTCGTGATCGCCAACGTCACCGCCGCCGCCGATGTCCTCGCCGCCGTGCAGGCCACGCCGGGAGTCGCCGAGGCGGAGATCGCGGACCGCACCGACACGCTGGTCGGGATCAACGCCACCCTGACCGCGGCACCGGACACCGCGCAGAGTTACGCCGCCATCCGGGAGCTGCGGATCCGCGTCGATGCCGTCGCCGGCGGGGACGCTCTGGTCGGCGGCGCCGTCGCGGCGAACCTGGACGCACGGGCCGCGTCTGAGCGGGATCTGCGGACGATCATCCCGCTGGTACTGATCGTTGTGCTGGCCGTGCTCATGGTGCTGCTGCGCGCGTTCCTCGGCCCACTGCTGCTGGTCGGGACCGTGGTGGTGAGCTACTTCGCCGCGCTGGGCGCCAGCGTGTACGCGTTCACGCACTGGTTCGGCTTCCCGGCACTCGATCTGAACGTGCCGCTGCTGTCGTTCCTGTTCCTGGTCGCACTGGGGGTGGACTACAACATCTTCCTGGTCAGCCGGGCCCGGGAGGAGGCACAGACCGCGCCCACCCGGCAGGCGGTGGTCACGGCCCTGGCGGTGACCGGCGGGGTGATCACAAGTGCCGGCGTGCTGCTCGCAGCCGTGTTCGCGGTGCTGGGGGTGCTTCCGATCATCACGCTGACGGAGATCGGGATCATCGTCGGCTTCGGCGTCCTGCTCGACACGCTGCTGGTCCGTACGATCCTGGTGCCGGCCATCGTCACGCTGCTCGGCCCGCGCTTCTGGTGGCCCGGCCGCGCCGCCGGGGACGCGGAGCCGGCCGCGCCGGTGGCGCCGGGCCCGGCTGCGCCCGGCCCGGCCGCGCTGGTCGGCTCGGCCGGCCAGGACTGACCGGCCAGGACTGACCTGCCGCTCAGCCGGCCAGGAAGGACAGGCGCACCTGACGGGTCGGGTTGTCGCCGTTCGGATCGACCAGGCAGATCGACTGCCAGGTGCCGAGCGCGAGGCGGCCGCCCAGCACCGGCACGGTGGCGTACGGGGCGACGAACGCCGGCATCACGTGATCCCGGCCGTGCCCCGGCGACCCGTGCCGGTGCCGCCAGCGATCATCGGTGGGCAGGACGTCGTCGAGTGCCCGGAGCAGGTCGTCATCCGAGCCGGCGCCGGTCTCGATGATCGCCACCCCGGCCGTGGCGTGCGGGACGAACACGTGCAGCAGCCCGTCGCCCAGGTCGGCGACGAAGCCCGCCGCCTCCTCGGTGAGGTCGGCGACGGCCGGTCGGGAGCCGGTGCGGACGGTGATCACGGTGCTCTGCATGCCGAGCATCGTAGGGCGCGCGCCGGCGCCGCGAGCCGGTGGTCCGGCGCGCGAAACCGCCGTGATACCCCGAAATCGCTCCGTTACCGGCCGGTATCTGTGTCGGTCGTCGCAGTAGGCCCGATGCCGAGGTGACGACCGATGGTCGGGACAGGCAGGATGGAGGTAGCGGTTTCGCCACCCAATGGCTACGAGCCACCCAACTGCGAAGGAACGCCTGTGTCCACCGAACGCAAGCGCCCGGTGATCAGCGACGGCATGCCGAGCCAGATCCCCGACACGGATCCGGAAGAGACCAATGAATGGGTCGAGTCGCTCGACGGGGTGATTGACGAGCGTGGGCCCAAGCGGGCCCGGTACGTGATGCTCCGCCTGTTGGAGCGCGCCCGCGAGCGCCAGGTGGGCGTACCGCCGCTGACCACCACGGACTACATCAACACCATCGCGCCGGAACGGGAGCCGTGGTTCCCCGGCGACGAGGCCACCGAGCGCCGGATCCGGGCGTACATCCGGTGGAACGCCGCGATCATGGTGCACCGCGCCCAGCGGCCGGAGATCGGCGTCGGCGGGCACATTTCGACGTACGCCAGCGCCGCCAGCCTGTACGAGGTGGGCTTCAACCACTTCTTCCGCGGCAAGGACCACCCCGGCGGCGGCGATCACATCTTCTTCCAGGGGCACGCCTCCCCCGGCATGTACGCCCGCGCGTTCCTCGAGGGCCGGCTCTCGGAGGACCAGCTCGACGGCTTCCGCCAGGAGCTCTCGCACCGGGCCGGCTCGCTGCCCTCCTACCCGCACCCGCGGTTGATGCCGGACTTCTGGGAGTTCCCCACGGTGTCGATGGGCATCGGCGGGATCAACGCCATCTACCAGGCCCGGTTCAACCGCTATCTGCACAACCGCGGAATCAAGGACACCAGCGACCAGCACGTGTGGGCGTTCCTGGGCGACGGCGAAATGGACGAGGTGGAGTCGCTCGGTGCGATCGGCGTGGCCGCCCGCGAGGAGCTCGACAATCTCACCTTTGTGATCAACTGCAACCTGCAGCGCCTGGACGGGCCGGTGCGCGGCAACGGCAAGGTGATCCAGGAACTGGAGTCGTTCTTCCGGGGCGCCGGCTGGAACGTCATCAAGGTCATCTGGGGTCGGGAGTGGGACAAGCTGCTCGCCGCCGACGCCGACGGCGCGCTGGTCAACCTGATGAACGCCACGCCCGACGGGGACTACCAGACGTACAAGGCCGAGTCCGGGGCGTACGTGCGGGAGCACTTCTTCGGCCGGGACCCGCGTACCCGCCGGATGGTCGAGAAGCTCTCCGACGACGAGATCTGGAACCTCAAGCGGGGCGGGCACGACTACCGCAAGCTCTACGCGGCGTACAAGGCGGCGACCGAGCACACCGGCCAGCCGACCGTGATCCTCGCCAAGACCATCAAGGGCTGGACGCTCGGCTCGCACTTCGAGGGCCGCAACGCCACGCACCAGATGAAGAAGCTCACCAAGGACGACATCAAGGGCTTCCGGGACCGGCTCTACCTCGACATCCCGGACTCGGACCTGGCCGACCCGTACCTCCCGCCGTACTACCGCCCGGCCGAGGACTCCGACGAGATGGAGTACATGCGGGAGCGGCGCAAGGCCCTGGGTGGCGCGGTGCCCAGCCGGCGCACCACCACGATCCCGCTGGACCTGCCGGCGAGCAGCCTCTACGGCGACCTGAAGAAGGGCTCCGGCAAGCAGAAGATCGCCACCACGATGGCGTTCGTCCGGCTGCTCAAGGACCTGATGCGGGACAAGAGCATCGGCAAGCGATGGGTGCCGATCATCCCGGACGAGGCGCGCACCTTCGGGATGGACTCCCTCTTCCCGACGATGAAGATCTACTCCCCGCACGGGCAGAACTACACCGCCGTGGACCGGGAACTGCTGCTGTCGTACAAGGAGTCGACGAGCGGGCAGATCCTGCACGAGGGGATCAACGAGGCCGGCTCGGTGGCGTCCTTCACCGCCGCCGGCACCTCGTACGCCACCCACGGCGAGCCGATGATTCCGGTCTACATCTTCTACTCGATGTTCGGCTTCCAGCGCACCGGCGACGCGCTGTGGGCGGCGTCGGACCAGATGACCCGCGGCTTCCTGCTCGGCGCCACCGCCGGGCGCACCACGCTCAACGGCGAGGGCCTGCAGCACGAGGACGGGCACTCGATCCTGCTCGCCGCGACCAACCCGGCCGTGGTGGCGTACGACCCCGCGTTCGCCTTCGAGATCTCGTACATCGTCGAGGACGCGCTGCGCCGGATGTACGGCCCGGACCCGGAGAACATCTACTACTACCTGACCGTCTACAACGAGCCGATCTTCATGCCGCGCGAGCCGGAGCACGTCGACGTGGACGGCATGCTGCGCGGGCTCTACCGCTACGCCGAGGCGCCGGCCGGGCCGGATTCCTCGGAGGATCACCGGCGTCCGCGGGCGCAGATCCTCGCGGCGGGCACCGGCATGCAGTGGGCGCTCAAGGCGCAGGGCCTGCTCGCCGAGGAGTGGGGCGTGGCGGCCGACGTATGGTCGGCGACCTCGTGGACGGAGCTGCGCCGGGACGCGGTGCAGTGCGAGGAGCACAACCTGCTGCACCCCACGGACGAGCCGCGCATCCCGTACGTCACCAAGGCGCTGGCTGAGACGGCCGGGCCGGTGATCGCGGTCAGCGACTTCATGCGGGCGGTACCGGACCTGATCTCGCGGTGGGTGCCCAACGACTACACCAGCCTCGGTACCGACGGGTTCGGCATGTCGGACACCCGGCATGCGCTGCGCCGGCACTTCCACGTCGACGCGGAGTCGATCGTGGTGGCCACGCTGCGCCAGCTCGCCCGGCGGGGCGAGGTGCCGGCCTCGGCGGCGGCGGAGGCGGCGAAGAAGTACGCCCTGGACGACGTGACGGCGGCACCGGTCGGGGAGACCGGCGGCGACTCCTGACGACGTTCCCACCGGGTGGCGTTTCGGCGCCCCGCTTCCCGTACATCGGGGAGCGGGGCGCCGGCTTGATTGCGCCGGGGACGGAGGCGATCACGGAGGGTAACCAGTCGTCGGAATACGCTCCGGACGGGCGCCACCGACACCATTCGGGATGACAGCGGCAGATATCAGCGCTGCATAGCTTTACCCCGTGGCCCAGGATCCGATCGCGCTCAGCCTCTCCATCGCGGTGGGGCTTGTCTTCGGCACCGTCGGACTGTGCGCGTCGCGGACCGGCCGCGGTCGACTCGGCTGCGCGGTGGCCGGGTACGCGCTGGCCGCCTGGCATGCCGGCGCGTGGGTGCTCGGCGGGTGGTCGCTGACCGGGTTGCCGCTGCGGTGGTTGCTGTGGGCCGCGCTGGTGGCGGTACTCGTGCAGAGCGGCCTGATCATGGTCCGCTCGTTCCGGCTGGCCGGGGACAAGCCGACCGACGTCGGGTTGCCGCGAGGGGTCCGGCACCACGCCACGCCGGCCGGCTATCGCGGCTGGAACGCGCCTTACTCCCCGCTGCCGCACCCGGTGGAAGCCCACCGGCCGGCGGCAGCGACGCCACCGACGGGTGCGGCCCACCTGCGCGGCGCGGCCGGGACGGCCCGCCACCGGCAGCACAGGCACGAACAGCGCCGGCACGCGCTGCACTCGCTGGCCGCTGGTGAGGAGCGCCCGGAGTAGGCGTCAGCCGGCGACACACCGACCCGGCGGAAACTGCGGCGACAGCAGCCATAGGCTGAAGGCGTGACGGTACGCGTACGCTTTGCCCCCTCCCCGACCGGAATGTTCCATGTCGGCGGTGCTCGATCCGCCCTGCAGAACGCGATTTTCGCCAAGCAGCAGGGCGGGGTGTTCGTGCTGCGGATCGAGGACACCGACGCCGCGCGCAACTCCCCGGAGTGGACCGAGGGCATCCTCGACGCGCTGGACTGGATCGGCATCAGCCGGGGCACCTACGAGGGCCCGTACTTCCAGTCGCACTACGCGCAGGCACACACCGCCGCCGCCGGCACACTGCACAAGGCCGGCCAGGCGTACTACTGCGACTGCACCCGGGACGCCATGCAGGCGCGCACCGGCAACTCGTACACCGGATATGACGGCTTCTGCCGCGAGCGCGGTCTGGAGCCGGGGCCGGGGCGGGCGCTGCGCTTCCGTACCCCGGACGAGGGTCAGACGGTCGTTGTCGACCTGGTCCGCGGTGAGCCGACGTTCGAGAATGCCAACCTCGAGGACTTCGTCATCGCGCGCGCCGACGGGAGTGCGGTCTTCCTGCTGGCCAACGTCGTCGACGACGTCACGATGGGGATCACCCACGTGATCCGGGCCGAGGAGCACCTGCCCAACACACCGAAGCAGCAGTTGCTCTGGGAAGCGCTGGGCCACCGGCCGCCGATCTGGGCGCACGTGCCGGTGGTGGTGAACGAGAAGCGCCAGAAGCTCTCCAAGCGCCGCGACAAGGTGGCGCTGGAGGCCTTCCGCGACGAGGGGTACCTCGCCGACGCCATGCGCAACTACCTGATGCTGCTGGGCTGGGCGCCGAGCGGCGACCGGGAGATCGTGCCGTGGTCGGTGATCGAGGACGAGTTCCGGATCTCCGACGTCAACCCCTCCCCCGCGTTCTTCGACGAGAAGAAGCTGCGCGCGTTCAACGGCGACTACATCCGGGCGTTGTCCGATGAGGAGTTCGTGGCTGCCTGCCAGCCATGGCTGACCGGGACCGCGACCATCCCGGCGCCGCCGTGGCGGCCGGAGCACTTCGACGCGAAGACCTTCGGGACGGTGGCGCCGCTGGCGCAGACCCGCATCGCGCTGCTGTCGGAAATCGTCGCGAACGTGGACTTCCTCTTCCTCGACGCCCCGCTCGTCGACGAGGCCGCGTGGGCCAAGGCGATGAAGGAGGGCGCCGCCGACCTGCTCCGCGCGACGCTGGACGCCTTCCGGACCGTGTCCTGGGAGAGCGACGCGATCAAGGCGGCGCTCGAGGCGGTCGGCGCGGAGCGCGGGCTGAAGCTCGGCAAGGCCCAGGCACCGGTACGGGTCGCGGTGACCGGCCGCTCGGTCGGCCTGCCGTTGTTCGAGTCCCTGGAGGTGCTCGGCCGCGACCGCACCCTGGCCAGGATCCGAGCGGCGGAACAGCGGCTCTGACCCCGGCACAGCCGGGGCGCGGGGAAGCCTGTGCAAAGCTCTGACCATGACCGCTGAGCTGGGCGCCGAGCGCACCGAGCCCGCGCTGGAGGCGAGCGTACGCGCGATCGAACGTGCGGGCGGTGCGCTCGCCACCGCGAGCGTGGCCCGGATGGACGAGACCCTGCCGTGGTTCCGGGAGTTGCCGGCCGATCAGCGGGCCTGGGTCATGCTCGTGGCACAGGCCGGTGTGCGCTCGCTTGTGGAGTGGCTGCGGCAGCGTGGTTCACCGGACCGGGACGGGCCGCAGGAAGTGTCGGACGAGGTGTTCGACGCCGCACCCCGCGCGCTGGCGCGGTCGATCAACCTGCAGCAGACCGTCCAACTTGTCAAGATCACCATCGAGGTGGCCGAGGAGCAGATCCCGCACCTCGCCGCGCGGGGCGAGGAAGCGGCGATCACCGAAGCCGTTCTGCGGTTCAGCCGCGAGGTCGCGTTCGCCGCGGCCCGGGTGTACGCGCGGGCGGCGGAGTCGCGCGGCTCCTGGGACGCCAGGCTTCAGGCCCTGCTGGTGGACGCGCTCCTACGCGGGGACTCCTCCGACGTCCTGGCCAGCCGGGCGGCCGCGCTCGGCTGGGTGGACGCCCCTCCGGTCGCGGTGGCGGTGGGGCGCTCGCCCGGCGGCGACGCGACCGCCGTGCTGCACACGGTGTACCGGTCGGCCCGGCGGCTGGGCGTCGAGATCCTCGGTGGCGTACACGGCGACCGCCTGGTGGTGGTGCTGGGGGGCGGCCCAGATCCGCTGCGGGCCACGGCCGGCCTGCTCGCCGGCTTCGGCGAGGGCCCGGTGGTGGTCGGCCCGGCGGTGTCCAGCCTCGATGAGGCGACCGAGTCCGCGCGGGCGGCGCTCGCCGGCTTCCGCGCGGCACCGGCCTGGCCGGCGGCGCCGAGGCCGGTCGCGGCGGCGGACCTGCTCCCGGAGCGGGCCCTGGCCGGGGACGCGGACGCCCGGCGGATCCTGCGCCACGAGGTGTACGGCTCGTTGATCCGGGCCGGCGGTGAACTGCTGGAGACGCTGGACGCGTTCTTCGCTGCCGGCGGCGTGTTGGAGAGCGCGGCTCGGAGCCTGTATGTGCACCCCAACACCGTGCGGTACCGGCTGAAGCGGGTCACCGACGTCACCGGCCTGGCACCGCTGGTGCCCCGGGACGCCTTCGCGTTGCGGATCGCGTTGACCATCGGCCGGCTGGACCCCTCCGCACCGGCCCCGGCTGCCGCACACACCCCTGCGGCAACACTCCCTGCAGTACCAGCGGTCGATGTGGTGAACGGGGTGTAACCGACACATTACGTGTGGTGGCTTTCGGCTGTTGCCGGGCAACCGTACAACGCTTGTTGGAGGGATCCTCTAAAAGTTGTCGTGGAGTTTGGTACCTGTCGCCACCGCGCGACCCGCGGGTATCCAGGACAGTCGGATACGTGCTGGCCGTACTCGCCCCGGGACAGGGCTCCCAGAAACCAGGCTTCCTCACGCCCTGGCTCTCCATCGCCGGCGCCGAGGCCCGGCTGCGCTGGTGGTCGGCGCTGGCCGGCGTCGACCTGGTCCGCCTCGGGACCGAGGCGGACGCCGACGAGATCCGCGACACCGCGAAGACCCAACCGCTGCTGGTTGCCGCCGCGCTGCTCGCCGCGGAGCAACTCCCGATGTACGACGTGACCGCCGTCGCGGGGCACAGCGTCGGCGAACTGGCTGCCGCGGCGATGTCCGGGGTCCTGACCCCGGAGGCCGCCATCACCCTCGCCGCCGTCCGCGGCCGCGAGATGGCAGCCGCCTGCGCGCTCGAGCCGACCGGAATGAGCGCCATCCTCGGCGGCGACCCCGATGAGGTGCTCGCCGCGATCGAGGCCGCCGGGCTGTACCCGGCGAACCGCAACGGCGCCGGCCAGGTCGTGGCCGCCGGCGCATCGGCCAGCCTCGAGAAGCTTGCCGCAGAGCCGCCGGCCAAGGCGCGCATCATCGCCCTGCAGGTGGCGGGCGCGTTCCACACGCCGTACATGGCACCGGCCGAGCAGGCGCTCGCCGCCGTCGCGTCCGGCATCACCGCCGGCGCCCCCACGAAGATCCTGCTCTCCAACCGGGACGGCACGTCGATCGACCACGGCGGCGCCATGCTCCAGCGACTGGTCCGGCAGGTGACCTCGTCGGTTCGGTGGGACCTGTGCATGGACAGCCTGCTCGACCTCGGTGTGACCGCGGTGATCGAACTGCCGCCGGCCGGCACGCTGGCCGGACTCGCCAAGCGCGGCATGAAGGGCGTCGAGGTTCTGACCGTGAACACGCCGGAGGACCTGGCCGCCGCACGGGACGCGATCGCCCGGTACGGCTCGGCGCCGACCCACGAGCCGCACCCGGAATTCCGGGTGGTCGTGGCGCCCGCGGCCGGCACCTTCGAACCAGCCCCCGACCTGCTTGAGGCGACCGACGTCAAGGCGGGGCAGGTGATCGGGAGCGTGATCACCCGGCAGGGCGGCGTCGACGTCAGCACGGCGCACGCGGGTGTCCTGGTGGAGTGGCTCGCGAGCCATGACGACCCGGTGGCACCGGGCCAACCGCTCGCCCGCATTGGAGGCAATTGATGACCGGCTCCCGCATCGCGGCACTCGGCCACTACCAGCCGGCCCGCGTCCTCACCAATGACGACATGGCCCGGATCGTGGACACGAACGACGAATGGATCCGCAGCCGGGTGGGCGTCGCGGAGCGCCGGGTGGCCGAGGACGAGAGCGTCGCCGACATGGCGGCATCCGCCTCGAGCAAGGCACTGGCCGCCTCCGGTCTCACCGCGGCGGAGATCGACCTGGTCGTCGTGGCGACGTGCAGCTCGATGGACCGGTGCCCGAACGTCGCCACCCGGGTCGCTGCGAAGCTCGGCATCGCGGCCCCGGGCGCGTACGACGTGAACACCGCCTGCTCGGGCTTCTCCTATGCACTCGCCACGGTGGACCACGCGATCCGTGCCGGCGCCAGCCGCAACGCGATCGTGGTCGGCTCGGAGAAGCTCTCGGACGTGATCGACTGGACCGACCGCTCCACCTGCGTGATCTTCGGTGACGGCGCCGCCGCGGCGGTCGTCACAGCCACCGCCGACGGCGAGCCCGACGGCATCGGGCCGGTGGTCTGGGGCTCCGCCCCGGAGAAGGGCGACGCCGTCCGGATCGAAGGCTGGCGCCCATACATCAAGCAGGAGGGCCAGTCGGTCTTCCGCTGGGCCACCACCGCGCTCGCCCCGGTGGCGCTGCAGGCCTGCGAGCGGGCCGGCGTCGCGCCGGAGGAGATCGCCGCGTTCGTCTCGCACCAGGCCAACGTGCGGATCATCGACGGCATCGCGAAGCGGCTGGGCATGCCGCAGGCGGTGATCGCGCACGACATCGTCGAGTCCGGCAACACCTCGGCGGCGAGCGTGCCACTCGCCCTGTCCAAGCTGGTCGAGCGGCGCGAAGTGCCGTCCGGAGCGCCGGTCCTGCTGTTCGGGTTCGGCGGCGGCCTCACCTATGCCGGGCAGGTAGTTCGCTGCCCGTAAGCGTTCTGCACCACACAACGAAAGGGACAACAGATGACGACCCGTGACGAGATCACCAGCGGCCTCGCCGAGATCCTCGAGGAGGTCGCCGGGGTCAGCCCCGACGACGTCGCCGAGGGCAAGTCGTTCACCGAGGACCTGGATGTCGACTCACTGTCGATGGTCGAGGTCGTCGTGGCGGCCGAGGAGAAGTTCGGCGTGAAGATTCCAGACGACGAGGTTCAGAACCTCAGGACCGTCGGCGATGCCGTCTCGTACATCGCGACTGCACAGGGCTGATCGGCTCGCACGAGTGCGGTTGCGGGGCGCGCCGAGTCCACCAAGCGAGCCCCGCAACCGTGAACAAGGGAAGTACAGCGGAGCGCGAGGCGAGCCCCGCACCCGCGAATGGAAGGAAGTACGGCAGTGACTGAAGTCGTAGTGACCGGTTTGGGCGCGACGACCCCGCTGGGCGGGGACGCCCCGTCAACCTGGGAAGCCATGGTCGCGGGGCGCTCCGGCGTCGGGCCGCTGACGCAGGACTGGGCGGCACAACTGCCGGTACGCATCGCCGCGCAGCTGGCCGTCGAGCCGACCGCGGTCATCGACCGGGTGCACGCCCGCCGCCTGGACCGGTCCGAGCAGGTGGCCATCGTCGCCGCCCGCGAGGCGTGGGCCGACGCGGGGCGGCCGGAGGTCGACAAGGACCGGCTCGCGGTCGTGGTCGGCAGCGGGATCGGCGGCGCCATGACCCTGCTCGCCCAGGACGACATCCTGGAGGCCAGCGGGCCCCGCCGGGTCTCGCCGCACACCATCCCGATGCTGATGCCCAACGGGCCGGCCGCCTGGGTCGGCCTCGAGCTGGGCGCCCAGGCGGGGGTACACGCCCCGGCCAGCGCCTGCGCCACCGGCGCGGAGGCGATCTACTGGGCACTCGAGATCATCCGCTCCGGCCGGGCCGACGTCGTCGTCGCCGGTGGCACCGAGGCCGTCATCCACCCGCTGCCGATCGCTGCCTTCGCATCCATGCGGGCCATGTCCACCCGCAACGACGACCCGGAACGGGCGTCCCGACCGTGGGACAAGGGTCGCGACGGCTTCATCCTCGGTGAGGGCTCAGGCATCATCGTGCTGGAGCGCGCGGAGTACGCCCAGGCGCGCGGTGCCCGGATCTACGCCAGGCTGGCCGGCGCCGCGATGACCTCCGACGGGTACGACATCGTCCAGCCGCACCCGGAGGGCGACGGCGCGGTCCGGGCCATCGCCGCCGCGCTGCGCGACTCCCGGCTCGACGCCCGCGACGTGGTGCACGTCAACGCGCACGCCACGTCGACCCCGGTCGGCGACCTTGCCGAGATCAAGTCCCTGCACCGCGCGCTCGGCGACCACCCGGTCCTCACCTCCACCAAGTCGATGACCGGGCACCTGCTCGGTGCGGCGGGTGCGGTGGAGTCGATCGCCACCATCCTCGCGATCCACCACGGCGTGATCCCGCCGACGATCAACCTCGACGACCCGGACGACGGACTCGACCTCGACGTGGCCATCCACAAGGCGCGCCACCTCGAGATCCCCGCGGCGCTGAACAACTCGTTCGGCTTCGGCGGCCACAACGCGGCACTCGTCTTCGCCCGCGCCTGACCACATCACCCAGGAGATCACCCGTGACGCTCACCTCCGTACCGCCGGACACCGACACCGTCGACCAGCGCGACCCCGAGGTACGCCTGCGTGACCTCTTCGACCGTGGAACGCTGCGCCTGCTGCACGCTCACGACGACTCCGGGGTGCTGGGGGCGCGCGGGCAGATCGACGGTGCGCCGGTCATCGCGTACGCGACCGACGCCACCAGGATGGGTGGCGCGATGGGCGACGAGGGCTGCCGCCACATCGTCGACGCCATCGACACCGCGGTACGCGAGCGGGTGCCGGTGATCGCGCTCTGGCACTCCGGCGGTGCCCGGTTGGCCGAGGGCGTCGTGGCCCTGGACGCGGTGGGCCAGGTCTTCGCGGCGATGGTGCGGGCATCCGGTCGGGTGCCGCAGATCTCCGTGGTGCTGGGCCCGGCGGCCGGCGGTGCCGCGTACGGCCCGGCGCTCACCGACATCGTGATCATGAGCGGCGCCGGGCGGATCTTCGTCACCGGCCCCGAGGTGGTCCGCAGCGTGACCGGCGAGCAGGTCGACATGGAGCGCCTCGGCGGCCCGGAGCCGCACGGGCGCCGCTCCGGCGTCGTGCACATCACCACCAAGGACGACCCGTCCGCGCTGGCAGCCGCCCGGTCGCTGACCGCACTGCTCGGCCGGCAAGGGCGCCTCTCCCCCGCGGACGTGGCCGCGCCGGTCGACCTCGGTGCCCTGCTGCCAGCGGAAACCAACCGGGCCTACGACGTCAAGCCCCTGGTCAACGCGGTGCTTGACGCAAAGGGCGTGGAGCTGCACGCCAAGTGGGCGCCGAACGTGGTGACCTCCCTGGGGCGCTTCGCCGGCCGTACCGTCGGGGTCATCGCGAACAACCCGATGCGCCTGGGTGGCTGCCTGGACTCGATCAGCGCCGAGAAGGCGGCCCGCTTCGTGCGGATGTGCGACTCGCTCGGCGTGCCGCTGATCGTGCTGGTCGACGTGCCGGGATACCTGCCCGGTCTGGGTCAGGAGTGGGACGGCGTCGTCCGACGCGGCGCGAAGCTGCTGCACGCCTTCGCCGAGGCAGTGGTGCCGCGGGTCACCCTGGTCACCCGCAAGGCCTACGGCGGCGCGTACATCGCGATGAACTCCCGTTCCCTGGGTGCGACCGCCGTGTTTGCGTGGCCGAACGCGGAGGTCGCCGTGATGGGCGCCGGTGCCGCGGTGAACATCCTGCACCGCAAGAAGCTGGCGGCCGCCCCGCCCGAGCAGCGGGAGGCGCTGCGGGCCCAGCTCGTCGAGGACCAGATGCGCCTGGCCGGTGGCGTCAACCGCGCCCTGGAGATCGGCGTCGTCGACGACGTCGTGCAGCCGTCGGACACCCGCCGCCGGATCGCCGAGGCGCTCGCCGCCGCCCCCGCCGCCCGCGGCGCCCACGGCAACATCCCCCTCTAACCCACCCCCCCGCGATCTTGCAGTCGTGCACGCCTTTACGGGTGCATTTCCCCGTTTTACCCGGGGCAAGACTGCAAGATCGCGGTGTTGTTTCGGGGGGTCAGCCGACGCGGGTCAGAAGGGTCACCGGGGTGCCGTCGCGGGCGTGGCGGTAGGGCTCCAGTTCCGCGTCCCAGGGCGTGCCGAGGGCGCGGTCCAGCGCGTGGGTCAGGCCTTCGTACCCGCGCGCGCTCGCGACCAGGGTCCGCAGCCGGTCCTCGGAGAGCAGGATGTCGCCGTTGGCGCTCGTGGTGGAGCGGAACAGACCGCGCCCCGGCACATGCATGAAGCGCTCGCCGTCCACGCCTGGACTGGGCTCCTCGGTGACCTCGAAGCGCAGCATCGGCCACTGCTTCAGGGCGGCGGCGAGCTCACCGCCGGTCCCGGTGCGGCCGGACCACACGCATTCGGCCCGACGAGCACCTGGCTCGACGGGCTGAGCCGACCACTCGAGGCGGATCGGCGCGGTGAGTACCCGCGCGATCGCCCACTCGACGTGCGGACACACGGCGAGCGGGGTCGAGTGGACGTATACAACGCCACGCGTAGGCACGGCAGACCTCCCGGTGATCCGAGGTGCGTCTTCCCCTACGACCTCGTGCCGCCGGAAGCGATCTCCGGTCTACTCGACCATGATGACGGTGTTACGCCAGGTGCGCCAGAGAAACTGCCTACCCCACGCGCCCAAAATTCCTCCATTGGGGCGCAAAGCGGGCAACCGTCACTGCACACGCCGAGGTGGCGACTGACCGTGTTCGTGTACAGTTTCCGTGTCGCAATCCCTCGTTTTGCCCACAAGGAGTTTCACCGTGGCTAGCAACACCTCCAAGACCGCGCGCGCGTCCGTCCGCGCCGGCCAGGCCGGCGCTGCTGCTGGCGCCCTCAGCGTCCTGGGTGAATTCAAGTACCTGATCCCGCTCAACCACGGCAAGCACGCCTACGTGCGGAACCTGACCAACGGCAAGACGCTGCACCTGCGCACAGACTCCGACGCCTTCGTCGAGGAGATCCGGGTGCTCGCCGGCGCGGGCCACGCCGCCAAGGTCCGCGCGGAGCTGCAGTCCCTCGCCACGGCGAACCCCTCGCACGGTTGGGACAGCACGGAGAAGCGCCTCGTCGACGCCGGCGTCTTCGCCGCCTGACCGCCGACCGCCTGACCGCCGCGAGCCGGCACACCTGGGTCGCCGCCGGCGACGGCTGAACTCTCATCGGTGCTCCGCTCGCCCGACACCGGGCGGGCGGGGCATCGCTGTGTCCGGCGGGTGCCCGCGACACGCTCGGCGCGGCCGGGGCCCTGGTTCACAGGCACGGCGCCGGGCACGACGCGGGCCACGACGCGGCCACGACGCGGGCCCCGAGGCGCGGGCCCACGACGCGCGGGCCAACCCGGCGGAGGCGACCCGGCGGGGGCCGTGCAGCCGTTGAACATGCCGCTGGAGGGTCCCGAGCCGGCCATCGCGATCTTGTCAATCAGGCTGTTGGCCGGGTCAGCGACGCGGAATCGATCGATTTCCGACACCCGCGCCGCCACCGATGGCGGCTTTGGTTACTCCTCGGTACGGTTACCTAATGGGTGATCTCGCGCTCGGTGCCTCGACGGTGGCATCGGTGCGCCTGCCCGACGGCGTACGCCTGCACACCGAGATCCACGGCGGGCGCGCAGAGGCCCAGACACCCACCATCGTGCTGCTCCACGGCTGGACGCTCGACCACCGACTGTGGCACCAGCAGATCGTCGACATCCCGAAGCGGATCGGCGGCCCGGTCCGACTCGTCGCGTTCGACCTGCGCGGGCACGGCCGCTCGACCCCCACCCCGCTCGGCACCGCGACCCTGACGCAGCTTGCCGACGATCTCGCCGCCGTGATCCGGAAGAAGGTGCCGACCGGGCCCATCATCCTGGTGGGGCACTCCCTCGGCGGGATGGCGATCCTGGAGTATGCCCATCGCCACCACGAGACGTTCACCCAACGGGTGGCGGGCGTGGTGCTCGTGTCGACGTCGGCCGAGGGCGCCGCCCACACGATGTACGGGTTGAACCCGAATCTGGCCCGGGTGGTACGCATGGTGGAGGTGAGCAGCGCCGGCGTGCTGGCCCGGTTCGGGCCGTGGCGGATGCACCGGCCGCTGATGCCGGTCCTCGGGCCGGGCGTGCGCTGGCTCGTCTTCGGCCAGGAAGCGCAGGATGACTGGGTGCGGCTCACCATCTCGATGGTCGGCTCGGCATCGCTTCGTGCCATCGGCGGTTTCCGGCCGTCCGTGGCGGTGCACCACCGCGTCGACGCGCTGGCCGCGATGAGCGAGGTGCCGGTCGCGATCCTGGTCGGCAGTCGGGACCGGCTCACCCCGGTACGGTGCAGTGAGACCATCGCCGCCGAACTGCCGCACGCTGTGCACCAGATCTGTGCGGGCGCCGGTCACATGCTGCCGCTGGAGTGCCCCGACGACGTGACCGACGCCATCGTGCAGGTCTGCCGCCAGGCGAGCCAGGTCGTTTAGCCAGCGGTCGCCGGCGGACCGCAGGCGCGGGGCGACGCGGTCAACCGCAGGCCCGACCGCGGCGGTGAACGGGCGTCCCCGCCCACCATCTGCATGCCGCCGTGGGGGTGTCGCCCCGCGCAAACCGACGGATGTATCGTCGGCGGGACAGTAAAGGGGTGTCGGGTGCATTTGATCGAGACGTGGCTCGCCACGCTCCCTCCGATCCTCGTCTACCTGGTCGTGATGATCATCATCGGCCTGGAGAGCATGGGCATTCCGCTTCCCGGCGAGATTGCCCTGGTCACGGCATCCCTGCTGTCGATCAGCGGGCCGGTCAGCCCGTGGGGCGTCGCGATCGGCGCCACCATCGGCGCCATCGTCGGCGACTCCATCGGCTACGCCATCGGCCGGCGGGGCGGCCGGCCG
Source organism: Micromonosporaceae bacterium (assembly GCA_035296325.1). GTDB lineage: Bacteria > Actinomycetota > Actinomycetes > Mycobacteriales > Micromonosporaceae > DATHBD01. The sequence continues at coordinate 88,309 of DATHBD010000070.1, forward strand.
CTCCTGGAACGGTTCGGGCGTCGGTTCCCCAAGCACTTCGGCCCGCACCACCTGCGCCGAGCCGAGCACGCGTTCCAGCGGTGGGGCGTGTGGGCAGTGTTCTTCGGGCGGTTCATGGCCCTGCTGCGGATTCTGGCCGGGCCACTCGCCGGCGCGCTGCACGTGCCGTACCGCAAATTCCTGCTGGCCAACGCCAGCGGTGGATTCGTGTGGGCCTTCGGCACCACGTTCGCCATCTACTACGCTGGTCGGGCCGCCGAGCGGTGGCTCAAGGATTTCGCCTGGATGGCGCTCGGGCTGGCAATCCTCGCCGGCATCACCACCACGCTGGTGCTCCGGCTGCGGGCCCGCAAGCACCTGGCGGAGATCGAGGAGGAGGAGGGCACGGAGGCGGATGCGGACCTCCTGCCCGACGGCCGGACGGTGACCGTCCCCCCGGACGGGCCCACGGTCGGCTGACCGTCCCACCGACCGCCTGTTCAGGCAGTACCCGACCGCACGGAGTGAGTACGTGAGCGACGCTGTCCGCGAGTCCGAGATCGCTCTGGAACAGCGCTACCTGGACCGCGTGTACGCCCGGCTCCAGACCCTGCGGATCTCGGCAGGAGAAGCCGAGAAGGCGGGCTACAGCATCGCCCGGGTCGGCAACTTCGGCGCGCTGGTCGAGCGGGACGCCATGGTCTACCACGCGGCGCGACGCCGACGCGCGCTCGACGCCGAGTACGAAGGGCTGGTCTTCGGCCGGCTGGACCTCGGCCCCGAGGCGCGCACCGGCACCGACGCCGCGGACGCCTCGCCGGCCGTACCCGGCGGCGAGGTGCGCTACATCGGCCGGCTCGGGCTGCGCGACGAGGCCCACGAGTCGCTGGTGGTGGACTGGCGCGCCCCGGCGGCGGCACCGTTCTACCGGGCCACCCCGGCCGACCGGATGGGCGTGGTGCGGCGGCGCACCATTCGCAGTGCCGGCGAGAAGGTCGTCGGGATCGAGGACGACCTGCTCGATCCCACCGGCGCTCCGGAGTCCATGGCCGTCGTCGGCGAAGGCGCCCTGCTCGCCTCGATCGCGCGGACCACCGGACGCGGCATGCGCGACATCGTGGCGACCATCCAGCGCGAGCAGGACGAGGCGATCCGCTCCCCCGCGTCCGGCGTGACAAGCGTGCGTGGCGGCCCCGGCACCGGCAAGACCGCCGTGGCGCTGCACCGCGCCGCGTACCTGCTCTACGCCGACCGCAACCGGTTCGAGAGCGGCGGCGTCCTCGTCGTAGGGCCCTCCGAGGTCTTCGTGTCGTACGTGTCGCGGGTTCTGCCCTCGCTCGGGGAGGACGCGGTCAGCCTCCGCTCGCTCGGCCAACTGGTGGTTGGCGTACAGGCGACCCGGCATGACAACGCCCGTACCGCCGCCGTCAAGGGCTCCGCACGGATGCAGCGCGTGCTCGCCCGCGCCGCCCGGGACACGGCGCCGGACTCGCCGGACCGGCTGCGGATCCTCTACCGCGGGCAGTTGCTCAGCCTGGAACGCCCGGCGCTGGACGAGGCGCGACGCGCCATCCTCGGGCCCGGCCCCAAACGCAACGCCGTGCGGGCCAAGGCGGCCGGGTACGTCCTCGACGCACTCTGGCGTCAGTCGGTTGAGCTGCTCGGGAACTCCGCGCGGCAGGAGCGCACCGACTTCGCCACCGAGATCGCGGAGCGGCGGGAATTCATCGCCTTCATGCGCGGGTGGTGGCCGGTGCTACGCCCGTTGGACGTGCTGGGCTGGTTCGCCGATCCCCGGGTCCTCGGCCGCTACGCCGGTGGGGTGCTCAGCCGCTCCGAGATCGCGACCCTTGCGGCCTCGTACGCGCGGCTTGTCGATGACGGCCCGACCGTGGCCGACGTGGCGCTGCTCGACGAGCTCGGTGAGCTGCTCGGGGAGCCGTCCGTCAGGTCAAAGGCCAAGCGCGACCCGTTCCATGTCCGGGACGGCATCAGCGAGGTCACCACGTACGCCGACCGGATGGCGGCGGCCCGGAGCGCGGCCACCGAGCGGCCGGACGACTACCGCGACTACGCGCACATCGTGGTGGACGAGGCGCAGGACGTGTCACCGATGCAGTGGCGCATGATCGGCCGGCGCGGCCCGCACGCGAGCTGGACCATCGTCGGTGATCCGGCACAGGCGGCCTGGGCAGATCCGGCGGAGGCCACCCGCGCCATGGACGCCGCCCTGGGCGGCCGGCGCCGGTCGGAGTACGCGCTCACCACCAACTACCGCAACTCCGCGGAAATCTTCGACCTCGCGGCGCGGGTGATCCGCCGGGCCGAGCCGGGGATCGAGCTGCCCACGGCGGTACGGCGCGGGGGCGTGGAGCCCGAGCTGCGGCACGTGCCGGTGAGCGAGCTGGCGAAGGCGGTCACCGCCGCCGCCACCGCGCTGCTGGACGAGGTCGAGGGCACCGTCGGCGTGATCACACCGATGGCCCAGCGCGATGAGGTGGCCGGATGGCTGGCCGGCCTGGAGCCGCAGCGGCTGCAGACCGTGGGCAGCCTGCAGGCCAAGGGCATGGAGTACGACGGTGTGCTGGTCGTCGAGCCGGCGCGGATCCAGGGCGAATCGGCCTCCGGCGTACGGACGCTGTACGTCGCGCTGTCCCGGGCGACCCAGCGCCTGGTCACCGTGGGCACCGAACCCTCGTGGGTGCCGTCGATGTCACAATTATGACTATTCCCATACCTGATTACCCGCACTGAGCGTCGCTCGACGCACAGCTTGTGCGACAACGCATCGGAACTGCTCCCCCACAATGACCTCCGTACATTCCACCGCGCCTGGGCTGAAACCCGGCCGACGTAGGGGGCCTCATGGGTGTGCCAGGCTACCGGGACACGCCCGCATCGCAATGGGACCCCCGGGCGCCGGTCGACCCGGCCGAGGCTGAGGACTTCCTGCGGCTGTGCCGGGCGGAGCGCGCTGACTTCGGCCCACTCGAATCCCGCCTGGCCCAGGTCCGGGCGGAGATCGATGCGACCGGCACCTATACCCACACCGCCGGGGAGCTGGAGTTCGGGGCGCGGGTGGCATGGCGCAACGCGAGCCGCTGCATCGGCCGGCTGTACTGGCGCAGCCTGGTGGTCCGCGACCTGCGACACGTGCGCCGGCCGGATGACATCTTCGCCGAGCTGGTCACCCACCTGCGCGTCGCCGGGCAGCGCGAGCGTCAGGTGATCCGCCCGGTGATCTCGGTGTTCGCGCCGGCGGCACCCGGCCGGCCGGTGCCGCGGTTATGGAACGACCAGCTCATCCGGTACGCCGGGTACCGTCGGCCGGGCGGCCGGATCGTGGGTGACCCCCGGTACGTGGACTTCACCGCCGCGGTGAGCAGCCGCGGGTGGCAAGGCAAGGGCGAGGCGTTCGACGTACTGCCCCTGGCCATCGAGGCACCCGGATCCGACGTGCGCCTCTACGACCTCCCCGACGCGGCGGTATGGGAAGTGCCGCTGACCCATCCCGAATTCCCGTGGTTCGGTGAGCTGGGGCTGCGCTGGCATGCCGTGCCGGCAATCTCCAACATGCGCCTGACCATCGGTGGCGTGGACTACCCGCTCGCACCGTTCAACGGCTGGTACCTCGGAACGGAGATCGGCGCCCGGAACCTGGCCGACGCGGACCGCTACAACCTGCTCCCCCTGATCGCCGCCCGCCTCGGCATGGACATGTCCACGGAGCGCAGCCTGTGGCGTGACCGGGCCCTGGTGGAACTGAACCGCGCGGTGCTCGACTCGTTCGACCGGGCCGGCGCCCGGATCGCCGACCACCACACCGAGGCGCGGCGGTTCCTCGCCCATATCGCGGCTGAGGAGAAGGCGGGCCGGCCGGTGCCGGCGGACTGGAGCTGGATCGTGCCGCCGATGTCCGGCGGCGCGACACCGGTCTTCCACCGGTACTACCACGAGGCCGACCTGCGCCCGAACTTCTACCTCGACGACGAGGCGCGCGACCTGAGCCGGTACGGGCGGCCGCTCGCCGTCCCCGTACCCGCTCCGCCGGCCCACCGCCCGGAGCGTTCGATCCCCCGGCAGCGCGGCTCCAGCCGGCTACGTCGCCTGCTCAAGGCCGCCAGCTTCCTACGCTCCTGACGTCGAGCACCTCGATGAGGCGGTCCACCGCCCAGTCCACCTCGGTATCCGTCACCACCAGCGGCGGCGCCAGCCGGATCGTCGACCCGTGGGTGTCCTTGGCCAGCACGCCGAGACGGGCGAGCCGCTCGCACGCCTGCCGACCGGTCATCATCGCGGGATCAATGTCGATGCCCGCCCACAGTCCCCGACCGCGTACCCCGGTCAGCCCGTGCCCGACCAGCTCGCGCAGACGGTGGTGCAACCGCTCCCCCAGCACCTGTGCCCGATGCTGGTACTCACCGGTCTCCAGCAGCCCGATCACCGCACGCGCCACCGCGCAGGCGAGCGGGTTCCCGCCGAAGGTCGAGCCGTGCTCGCCGGGCCGCAGCACTCCGAGGATCTCCCGGCTCGCCGCCACCGCCGAGACCGGCACCACGCCCCCGCCGAGCGCCTTGCCCAGCACCAGCATGTCCGGCGCCACGCCTTCCACGTCACAGGCGAACGTCTCCCCGGTCCGGCCGAGGCCGGACTGGATCTCGTCGGCGATCATCAGCACATTGCGCTCGGTGCAGAGCCGGCGGATCGCGGTCAGATAGCCGGGCGGCGGCACCAGCACCCCCGCCTCGCCCTGGATCGGCTCGACCAGGACCGCGACGGTGGTGTCATCGATGGCGGCCGCGACCGCCGCGGCGTCGCCGTACGGCACGATCCGGAACCCCGGCGTGTACGGGCCGAAGTCGTCGTGTGCGTCGGGGTCGGTGGAGAAGCTGACGATCGTGGTGGTGCGCCCATGGAAGTTGTTCTCCATCACCACGATCGATGCCTGCCCGTCCGGGACGCCCTTCACCCGGTAGCCCCACTTGCGAGCCACCTTGATGGCCGTCTCGACCGCCTCGGCTCCCGTGTTCATCGGCAGCACGAGGTCGGTGCGGCACAGCCGTGCCAGCTCTTGGCAGAACGGGCCGAACTGGTCGTGCAGGAACGCCCGACTTGTCAACGTGACCCGGTCCAACTGCTCGTGCGCGGCCGCGATCAGGGCCGGATGGCGGTGGCCGAAGTTGAGTGCCGAGTAGCCCGCCAGGCAGTCGAGGTAGCGGCGGCCGTCCACGTCGGTGACCCAGGCGCCCTCGGCGGCGGCGACCACCACGGGCAGCGGGGAGTAGTTGTGCGCGGTGAAGCGCTCGGCGTCGGCCACCGCGGCTGCGGTGCGCTCGTGCGAGACGGCGGTCATCGGCGAACCTCCCGGTCCGTGCGCTCCAGGTATTGGTTTGCACCCTTTGTACGTTAACCGGCCGGCGGGCCGCGCACCGCCGACGCTCCAGGTCTGAGCTACCAGCGTATGGCGGCCGGACGTGGGGCAGCGCAGTCTCACGGCAACTGCCGCCACGAGCCCGGCCCATCCAGCAGCAGCCGCACCTGCTCCAGCGCCGCATCTTCGTCGGGGTGCTCGAACCAACGGCTGCGTCCCTCGGCGCCGCCCTGCCGCGACTCGACCCACCACCGACCGCCGTCCTCGTACAGGTACACGTCGCGGCGGGCGAGCCGCCCCCAAGTGCCGTTCCACCAGTGCTTTCGTCGCTCCATGACGAGGTATTCGAACACATGTACGAGGTGCGCGGAAGGGGTATTGACACATATCGACGGGGAGCACCCGGACCGCGCCCCTGCGTCATGGACCGCGCTCGCCGGTACCCGGATCCATGATCGGGGAGCGAACCGGCGGTCAGCGCAACCAGTTCACGACCTGATCATGGTTGTGCCGGGGCCGGTGCGGGTATGCGCAGAGTCGGCAGCAACCACCCCCGAGAAGGGAGACGGCGATGACGCCGAACCCACCTCCGACGACGCACGGCGACGGTGCCGACGCCGCGCCGGACCGCGCCGACACGTACCAGCAGGTCTCGTCCGCGGACCAGCGCGAGGCGGATGCCGGAGCCGTCGAGCCCGAGCCCGAGCCGGCCAGTGGCGGCGGATTCGGCGACGACCTTCCGTTCCTCGACCACCCGGGAATGAACGCACTCGCCGGCGCCGGTGCCGCGAACGCCGCCGGTCCGGGTCTGACCGGGCCGACCGTGGGTGCTGACGTGGGCGAACTGGCCACCGGCGAGGGAGAGGACCCCCGGTTCCGATAGACGGACCGATGGTGGCTACCGGTCCGGCACCCACTCCTGGGCGGACCGGTGGCGCCACCACCCACGAATCCAGTGCCCGACCGCCAGCGGTGGAATGAGCGCACTGGTGACGATCATCGTGGTCACCTCGGCCGGCGTCCGGGGCCCGGGCGCGATCCGAGCGACCGCGAACTCGGCGGTACCGGCGAGCCAGCATGCGCCGGCACCGGCGGCCAGACCGGCTGCCGCGTACTGACGACGGGACGCCGTCCCGCCCGCACGGCGGGATACCACCCGGCCCACCAGGGCGCTGACGCCCACCAGCCCGGCACCGGTCACCAGCGCGTGCCGGGAACGCCGGCCGGGTGGCACCTCCAGCAGCACCCGCCAGTCCGGCCCGTACAGCCTCCGCAGGAGCGCGTCGTCGGCATTGCCCCGCTGGGTCCGCACACTGACGAATGCGCTCTCCGGCCGGACCGGGTGGGTCACCTGGCGCGAGCCGGACCGGAGTACCCCACCGGCGCGGCGCAGCCGCCACGCGACATCGGCGTCCTCGCGGAACGCGCGTGGAAATCGCTCGTCGAAGCCGCCGACGGCGGCGAGTGAGGCGCGACGGTATGCCATGTCGGCGGTGATCCACCGCCCGTGCGCGAGGCCGGCCGTGACGCGCTCCCAGTCGGTCGGGCGGCGGTCGGCGGGAAGCGGCACGACGATGACCCCCTGCACCCCCACCACGTCATCCGGGACGGCGAGGTCGTCACGCAGCCGCACATACCAGTCCACGGCCGGCACGACGTCGTCGTCGAGGAACGCCACCCAGGGGTACGTCGCGGCACGCCAGCCCGCGTTGCGGGCGGCGGCGGGCCCGGCGGCGGCACCGCTGACGACCTTCGTCACCGCCGTGAGGAGCGCCGGAACGGCCAGCGGCAACGTGCGACGACCTGCCGGCCGGTCGTCGACCAGGATCACCTCGACCGCGTCACCGGGGTCGATGGAACGCGTCAGCGCGTCCAGCAGCGCAGCCAGGCTCGGCCGGCCGAGCGTGGGCACCACGACACTGACCCCGCCCCGCGCCGCCGTTCGTTCGCGACCGCGGGCCTCGCTGCGCTCGTTCCGCGCGCTCACACCGTCAGCCGGTGGAGCCGAAGGCGTTCGCCCGGTACACCGCGAACGGGCCGATCGCGAGCAGGTCGATCGGGGCTGACCCGAAGAGTTCCATCACGTCGTGCGGGGTGTCCACCATCGGACGCCCGGCCGTGTTGAGCGACGTGTTCACCACGACCGGCAGGCCGGTACGCCGCTCGAACCCGCGCAGCATCTCGGCCACCAGCGGCTCGGTGTCGGCCGAGACGGTCTGCACCCGGGCGGTGTCGTCGATATGGATCACCGCCGGGATGCGCTCCTTCCAGCCGGGCTTCACCGTGTGCACAAAGAGCATGTACGGGCTGGGCAGGACACCGGAGAACACCTCGCCGGCGCGTTCCGCCAGCACCATCGGCGCCACCGGGCGGAACTGTTCACGCCCCTTCACGTCGTTGAGCCGCTCGGTGTTGGCCGCCGCGCCGGGATGCGCCAGCAGCGACCGGTGCCCGAGCGCGCGCGGCCCGAACTCGCTGCGCCCCTGGAACCACGCGACGATCCCGTCGTTGGCCAGCGCTTCGGCGACCGCCTCCGCGATGGAGTCCGGGCGGGTGTACGGCAGCCGCGCCCGGCGCAGCTCCGCCTCGATCTCGGCGTCGGTGAAGCCCCGACCCAGGGCGGCACCCGGCATCGGGCTGGTCCCGTCGCCGAGCGCCTGTGCCACATGGAGTGCGGCACCCAGTGCGGTGCCGGCGTCCCCGGCCGCGGGCTGCACCCAGATCCGTTCGTACGGCCCCTCGGCGGCGAGCCGGGCGTTGGCCACGCAGTTCAGCGCCACCCCGCCCGCCATGGTGAGGTAGCGCGGTCCGCCGGACGCGTCGTACACCCACCGGGCCAGCTCGCCGATCACCTCTTCGAGGCGGGTCTGGATGCTCGATGCGAGATCGGCATGCTCCGGCGCGAACTCGTCACCCGGGCGCATCGGCTTGGCCAACGTTGCCAGGTCGATCGGCGTGATGGTGAAGCCGCCGTCCTCGGTCACCCGGATCGACTCGCGCAGCTCGGCGAGGAAACGCGGCTCGCCGTAGGAGGCGAGGGCCATCACCTTGTACTCGTCGCTCGAGCGCATAAAGCCGAGGTGGACCGTCAGGTCCTCGTAGAGCAGCCCCAACGAGTGCGGCAGCGACTGCGCGGCGAGCGGCTCCAGCACCCCGTCGCGGTAGCGTCCGGCCAGGTGGCTGGCGACCTCACCGCGGCCGTCGAGGACGAGTACCGCGCAGTCGCCATGCCCGTAGTCCGATGGTGCGGCGAGTCCCGCTGAGGCGGCGTGCGCCACGTGGTGCGGCACGAAGCGCACCGCCGCCGGGTCCAGCCCGGGGAGCACCTCGGCGAGGAAATTGGGTGCCCGCTGGGCGTACTCCTGACGCAACCAGTCCCACGGATCCTTCAGGCCGATCTCGTCGGCCGGCCGGCAGATGGTCGGGTCGAACGAGTACGCCACCGCGTCGAGCTGTGCGGCGTCGATGCCGCCCTCCCGCAGGCACCAGGCGGCGGCCTGCTCGGGCAGTTCCCAGGCGGAGAACGGCACGGGCCGCTTGCCATGCTTGCGCCGACTGAACCGCTCCTCCTCCGCGGCGGCCACGACCTTGCCGTCCACGATCAGGGCCGCGGAGGGGTCGTGGAAGATCGCGTTGATGCCGAGTACCCGCATGCGCGTGCAGTACCCGATCTTCAGCCGGCTAATCGCCCGTGAAGTGGTCGTGTGGACCTCGCAATAGCGGGGTAAGCGTAAATGTCACACGCCTTCGCGCCCGTCGTCACCGACAGGAGCCCACACATGCCGATACCGGAAGACAACCAGCCGCTGATCGCCTCGCTGAAGCTCGCGGCGTACCACCTGAAGGAGTCCGGCATCCCGTTCTGCCTCGCCGGCAGCTTCGCGGTGTACGCCCGCGGCGGCGAGTCGGTCGATCACGACGTCGACTTCCTGATCAAGGAGGCGGACGCCGACGCAGCGCTGTCCGCGCTGGCCGAGGTCGGGTTCCGCACCGAGGTCCCGCCCGAGGGGTGGCTCGTCAAGGTGTACGACGAGGACCGGTTGATCGACCTCATCTACAGCCCGGTGCAGCGCCCGGTCACTGACGAGACGTTGGCCGACACCGACGTGATCGCCGTGAACGCGTGCCACATGCCGGTGCTCTCCGCGACCCAGTTGATGATCCACAAGATGCTGACCTGGTCGGCACACCATTGTGACTTCGCCCGCGGCCTGCCCCTCGCGCGCTCGCTGCGGGAGCAGATCGACTGGGCCATCGTCGCGCGGGAGACGGCGCACTCGCCGTTCGCGCAGGCGTTCCTGGTGCTGCTCGATCGGCTCGGCGTCGTCCCGCTCACCGACCTGGCGCGCCCCGCCGACACGCAGGCCGACGCGGCGGCGGCCGACGCCGACGCTGGACCGCGCCGGGGTCGACTGCAGGAGGTGGCGGCGCGATGAACGTCGACCAGTACGCCGAGAGCGAGCTCCAACGCCTGCTCACCGAGGATCCCCGGGTGGCCGAGCAGGGCATCCGGGTGGTTCGGCTGGACAACGGCCTCGCGTTGTGCGGCGAGGTGGAGAGCGATGCCCGTCGGGAACTCATCGGAAAGATCGTGACCGAGGCGTTCCCCGGCGTTGATGTCCGCCTGGACATCGGCTTGACCCGGATGCAGGAGCCCAACGAGGCGGAGAAACTGTGAGCGGAACGAAAGGCTGAACTGTGACCTCCCAAGCACCAGAGCGCTGTGTCCGGGTCGCCGCCGTGGGCGACGTACACATCGACTGCGACGTGGTAGGCCGGTACCGTCCGGCGCTGGAACACCTGGGCGAGAAGGCGGACGTGCTGCTGCTGGCGGGCGACCTGACCCGGCACGGCACCGCCGAGGAAGCCCAGTGCGTGGCGGAGGAGTTCCGCGACCTGGCCGTACCGGTCGTGGCCGTACTCGGCAACCACGATCATCAGTCCGACCAGCCGGACGTCGTCACGAAGATCCTCGAAGACGCCGGCATCACGGTGCTGGAGCGCTCCGGTACGGTCATCGACTGCGCCGGCGTCCGGCTGGGTGTGGCCGGGACCAAGGGCTTCGGCGGCGGCTTCGCCGGGCGGTGTGCCAGCGAGTTCGGCGAGCCCGAGATGAAGGCGTTCACCCGGCACTCGCGCTACCTCGCCGAGGGTTTCGGGGAGGCGCTGCGGGCGCTGGACTGCGATGTCCGGGTCGCCCTCACCCACTACTCCCCGGTGCCGGACACCCTGGTCGGGGAGCCGCTGGAGATCTACCCGTTCCTGGGGTCGTACCTCCTCGCCCAGGCGGTGGACTCCGCCCCCGGCACGGCGCTGGCGGTTCACGGGCACGCGCACGCGGGGACCGAGCGGGGCGCCACCCCGGGCGGCGTCAAGGTCCGCAACGTGGCACACCCGGTGATCCGCCAGGCGTACAGCATTTACCAGATTTCCCCTGAGCACCGCGATTGATCGAGACGAGCGTCGGGGACGTCGTGGCTCCGGGGAACCGGGCGGCCACAACGTCCCCGACGTCGTCCGACTGCGTCTGAACCTGGGTCGACCGGCGGTCAGGCGTTCAGCAGGCCTTCGCGCAGGATGCCGAGCGCGTGCGAAAGCAGCCGCGACACGTGCATCTGCGAGATGCCCAGCTCCGCCGCGATCTGCGACTGCGTCATGTTCCCGAAGAACCGCATAGCGATGATCTTCTGCTCACGGTGCGGCAGCTTCGCGATGAGCGGGCGCAGCGCCTCACGGTCCTCGACGTTTTCCATATCGTGGTCGATGTCGCCGAGCAGGTCACCCAACTCGGTCGAGGCCTCGTCGCCGGAGACCGGCGCGTGCAGGGACAGCGCCCGGTACGCATGCGCCGAGTCGATGCCCTCGATGATGTCCTCTTCACTCACGTGCAGGTGGGCGGCGAGGTCGGCCACCGTGGGTGACCGGCCCAACTGCTGAGCCAGGTTGCCGCTGGCCTTTGTGATCTCCAGGCGAAGCTCCTGGAGGCGACGCGGCACCCGCACGTCCCAACCCTTGTCGCGGAAGTGCCGCTTCAGCTCCCCCACGATCATCGGAATGGCGTAGCTGGTGAAGGCCGCGCCGCGGGTCGGGTCGAACCCGTCGACGGACTTGATCAGACCGAGGTTGGCGACCTGCACCAGGTCGTCATACTGCTCGCCGCGGTTGCGGAACCGCCGGGCCAGGTACTCGGCGAGCGGAACGTACAGCTCGATCAGCCGCTCCCGCACCCGGGCCCGGTCAGGGCTGCCCGCGGGCAGGTCGGCGAGGAGTGTCAACAGCGCCTTGGCGGCCGCGTCCGCCTCTTTGCCGGAGCGGGCCGGCGTCAGCCCACGGCTGCGTGGGGTGCCGGCCGGGGCGGTCGGCTCCTCGATCGGCTCGACGAACGGGTCGACGAGCAGCTCGGGTGCCTCAGGGTTCAGGTCGTGCGTGTCGGCGCTGCGATGCACCAGTACGGTCATTGGGGATCCATCCCTTGCTTGCTGCGGCCTGAATACGGCGGGGGGAGCGCCTCAGCGCTGAAAATGTCATCGGTTCCCCACCGAGCCGCCACCCGGATCACCGGGGCGGCCATCGGGCCAGGTCAACATGCCTCAGCACCCATTGCTTGAGCGCCGGCGCAAACCGCAATCGTCACCATCATCACCCACCGCACTGTTTTGACGGTGGTGGCCAACGGACGAACCGTTGGCCTGACGTGGACGATCTGAAGGTACTAGGTGGGGCTGGCGGAGGCAAGCACCGTTCCCCGGATCGAGCACCCTGTCAGGAATCCCGAAGCAACCGCAGCACGGCCTGCTCGGCAACGTCGCGCTCCTGCGCGTAGCGCTCCGCCACGGCACCGACGGTTGGTGTGCCGGCCAGCGTGGTGTCGACCGTGACGCCCTCGTCGTAAAGGTCGGTGACCCGGGGATCGACGTAGGACGCCCGCGCCACCGCAGGCGTGTTTCCCAGGTACGTCGAGACCTCGCGCATCGCGCGGCTTCTGGCTCGCTTGCGCGCCGACGGGGAGGTCGCCGGCAGGGCCGGGTCCGCCAGGGTCACCGCCGCGAGGACCGTGGCGTGCCAGGTACGGAAGTCCTTGGCGCTGATCTGGCAGCCGGTGGCCTCCCGGAGGTACCCGTTGATGTCGGCGCTGCGCACGTCGCGCCATCCCCGTACCCGGTCGCGGTAGGCCAGCAGCTCCGCCGCGTCGTCATCGCGGCGCAGCAGTCCGCGCACCACCGGCGCGACGGCCGGATCCACGATGCGCTGCACCCGTTCGATGCCGCCCTTGGCCGGGTACCGGAACTCCATCGCGGCGCCGCGCACGCTGACGTGCTCGCGGCGCAGCGTCGCCAGCCCGAAGGTCGCCTCACCGGAGCCGCTCTCCTCGGAGGCGTACGCCTCACCGCCGATCCGGAACACGCCCTCGTCGAGCAGCCGGACCGCCGCGGCGAGTACCCGTCGCTTCGGGTACCCGCGTCGGCCCAGATCCTCCGCCACCCGCGCCCGTAGCGTCGGCAGCCGTTCCGCCACGCCGAGCATGTGCTCGAACTTGGCGGCGTCCCGCTTGGCCCGCCACACGTCGTGATACCGGTACTGGCGGCGCCCGGCCTGGTCGGTGCCGACGGCCTGGATGTGGCCGCGCGGATCGTTGCAGATCCACACGTCGGTCCACGCCGGCGGGATCACCAGGTCCTTGAGGCGGCGCAGCTGGCCCGGGTCGGTCAGCGGCGCACCGTGCTCGTCGGCGTAGCTGAAACCCTTGCCCCGACGACGCCTGGTGTATCCCGGCCGGTTGAGGTCAGACCGTCGCAGCCGCATGGCCGACCGCCTGTTCCGCCGCGGCGAGCACCTGTGCCACGGTGATCCCGGCGAGGCCCGCCGGGCCACGCCAGAGTGCGACGTGCCGGCTGCGACCGGGCGGCGGACCCCATCTGGCCGGCGTCATCGGTCCAAAAAGGACCACCGATGGCGTGCCGTACGCCGTGGCGAGATGTGCCACGCCGGTGTCGCCGCAGACCACCAACCGGGCGTGCGCCACCATGCCGGCGAGCGCGGCCAGGTCGGTACGCCCGGCCACGACCGCATCCTCGGGCAGGTCGGCGGCCGCGGCCACCGCCCTGGCCAACCGCACTTCCGCGGCGGAACCGGTGACCAGCACCGGATGACCCGCGGCCCGCACCGCCGCCGCGACGGCGGCGTACCGGTCCACCGGCCAGCACCGCTCCGGACCGCTCGCACCGGGGTGCACCAGCACGGCGCCGGGCGCCGCCGGCGCGGGCGGCGGCGCGAGTGCGAGATCGGCCGGGTCGGCCGCGATGTCGTACGCCGAGAGCATCCGGCACCACCGCGGCACCTCGTGCTCGTCGGCCGTCCACATCGGACCATCGAGGAAACCGGCCTGCGGGTTGGCGAATGCCAGCAGCCGATCGGGTTGCAGCGCGAGCAGCGCCCGGTGACTCTGCGGTCCACGGCCGTGCAGGTTCACCGCTACCGCGGGCGGTTCCCGGTGCGGCCAGGGCACCTCGCGCATCGGCTCCCGGACATACGCCGGCGTCTCGAGGTGCCGGTCCACCGCGCCGGTCGCCCGCACCAGCGGCGCGAGGGCCGCCGGTGCGGCGAGCACGATCTCGTGCGCCGGATAGGCCCGGCGCAGCCCGCGCAGCGCCGGCACCCCGGTGGCGAAGTCGCCGAGTCCGAGCGCGCGCAGCACAAGCACGAGCGGGCGCATGTCAGGGGTAGGACGACTCGACATCGGAGCAGATGAGCAGTTCCCGTACCGCACAGCCGGCCGGCTGGCCGAGCGCGAACAGGATCGCCGCCGCGACGTTGGCCGGGTCGTTGAGCGGAGCGTCCGGAGCGGGCTTGTACTGCTCGTCGCGGGCGTCGAAGAACGCGGTCTTCATGCCACCCGGGATCAGCAGCGTGACGCCCACCCGCCCGGACAGCTCCGCGGCCAGGGCGCGGGTGAAGCCGACCACGCCGAACTTCGCCGCGCAGTACGCCGTCGCGTCGCCGACCGCCTTGATGCCCAGCGTGGACGCCACCGTGACCACGTTGCCGTGGGACCGCTCCAGCCAGGGCAGCGCCGCCCGGATGACCGCCGCGGTGCCGAGCAGGTTCACCCCGATGATGCGTTCCCAGTCCGCGCCGGCGATGCCGCTCAACGGCGCCGGAATGTCCATCCCGGCCGCCGTCACCACGCCGTGCACCTCACCGGCCTGTTCGGCGAGTTCCCGGGTGGCCGCCTCGGCGGCACGCGTGTCGGCCAGGTCGACCGCGACATACGGCACGTCGGCGGCTGGCGGCTTGAGGTCGAGCACATACGGCCGACCGCCCGCCGCGAGCACCGCCTGGACGACAGCGGCGCCCAGGCCGCTGGCACCGCCGCTGACCAGCACCGCACCGGGTCGCGACCCGGCGGAATCCGTACTCATCTGGTGACCCTCTCTGTGATCGGACCGGGCGTCTGCGCACCGGCGAGCAGGCCGAGCGCACCGCCCGCGGAGACATAGGCGGTGGCCGCGGCGACGGCGGCGCGGACCGCCTCGACGGTGGAGGAGCCGGCCGCGAGCGCGGCTGCAGCGGCACTGGCGAAGCGGTCCCCGGCGCCACACGGGTCGCCGTGGGCGGTGAACGGCGACGGCACCACCGTCGGTACGCCCCGGCCGTCGCAGACCACCGCGCCGCGCTCGCCGAGGGTGACCGACACCGCAGCGGCGGACCAACCCTGGCGCAGCCGGGTGGCCTGCCCGGCTGCCGCGGCGACAAGCGGGTCGGCGTTGCGCGGCGTGCTGTTCGTCCGGACGCCGAGCGCGGGTGCGGCGTCGCTGAAGTGCGCCGCCTCGGCACGGTTCGGCGTGACCAGCGCGGCTCCGGCGACCGGGGCGCCGCCACGCGGGTGCGGGTCCCAGACCAGTGCGGTGTGCGGTGCCCGGTCGGCCAGCGCGCCGTAGACCCGGGGCTGTGCCAGCACCCCCCGGCCGTAGTCGCTGACCAGCAGCGCACCGGCGGAGTGGATGGCGTCGAGCGCCTCGTCCGGCACCGGGCCGATCTCGCTGCGCCCGTCGCCCCGGTCCAGCCGCAGCAGGAGGTGGGCGCCGGCGCGCAGCCGGATCTTCTCCGGCGTCGGCCCGAGGAGCGGCAGTTCGACCACCCGGATGCCGGCCGCGGTGAGCAGCTCCAGCAGCCGCTGACCGGCGGCGTCCCGGCTCACCGCCGCGACCAGCACCACCTCCGGCCACGGCTGCGGCACGTCACCCTCGTCCCCCACGGCGAAGTGCGCCGCCAGACCGGCGCCCCCCGGCCGGTCCACGGTGGACTGTTCGACCAGCACCGGAACCGGCGCCTCCGGGCAGAGCCGATCCACCGTGCCGAGGATCTCCCGGTCAAGGAGCAGGTCTCCGACGACCACCAACGGGCCGGTGCCCGCAGTCACCGTCGCACCGCCGGACGGTCGTGGCCCAGTGCGTACTCCACGTGCTGGCAGAGCAGGTGCACCGCGACGAGATGGAGTTCCTGCACCGTCTGACTCTCCGCCGCGACGCAGATCGCGTCATCGGTGCGCATGGCGAGCGGGTTGGGCAGCGGGCCGGTCATCGCCCAGGATGTGAGCCCCCGCTCGCGCGCGGTATCCGCGGCGGCCAGCAGGTTCGGGCTGCGACCGCTGGTGGAGAGCAAAATGAGGATGTCACCGCTGCGGCCGTGCGCCTCGACCTGGCGGGCGAAGACCCGCTCGTAGCCGTAGTCGTTGCCGATCGCGGTGAAGCTCGAGGTCTCCGCGTGCAGGGCGATGGCAGAGTACGCCGGACGGTCGTCCCGCAGCTTGCCGACGAGTTCCGCCGTCAGGTGCTGTGCCTCCGCGGCGCTGCCGCCGTTGCCGGCCACCAGGAGCCGCCCACCACCGGCGAGCACCCCGGCCAGTTCCTCACCCCAGCGCGCCACCCGCGACGCCTCGTCGCGGAACAGCTCGATCGCCTCGGCCAGCCGGTCGAGGTGGGTGTCGGCGACGCACCGGTGCCAGACCGTTCCCCGCGGCCGCTCGGTACCGGTGTCCGGCGACGGATCGCGCGACAGCAACGTCACGAGGAGACCTCCGTCAACGCGTCGTCGGTGACCAGCGGCACACCCGTGACCGCCGCGTACACACGCTCGACGTCGAAGGCGGTGCGGTCCCAGGTGTACCGGGAGCGGACCCGGTCCGCCGCCGCACTCGCGTAGCTGATCCGCCGCACGTCGTCGGCGAGCAGCGTGCGCAACGCGGCACCCAGGGCGCGCACGTCGCGTGGCTGGACGAGGGTGCCGGTCACCCCGTCGATGACGCTCTCGGCGAGCCCGCCGACGGCGTACGCCACCACCGGCACCCCGCAGGCCATCGCCTCCAGTGGCGTCAGCCCGAACGGCTCGTACCACGGCGTGCAGGCCACCACGTCGGCGGACCGGTACAGCGCCGGCATGTCCTGCGAATCGACTGCCCCGACCATGCGCACCCGGTCGGCCACCTTGGCCTGCTCGGCCAGGGCCATCAGGCGCATCGCCTCGGGATCGTTCGACAACTCCTCCGCCGGTGGACCGCCGGCCAGCACCAGCTCCGCGTCGGGGACCCGGCGTAGCGCCTGGATCAGGTCACCGAAGCCTTTGCGCTCCACCATCCGGCCGACACTGAGAATCCGCAGCCGCCCATCCGTCGGCCGGGGCGCCACCGGCCCGACCGGCGTGAACCGCTCGATGTCCACACCGGACGGCACGACCACGGTGTCCGCGCGCCGCACACCGAGCCGACCCAGTTCCGCGACCTCGTCGGCGCACTGGGCGATGACCCGGTCGGCGAGCGTGCCGAGCGTGCGCTCCAGGCCCATCCGGGTGTCCGGGCTGGTGTCCCGGCCGCCCTGGTAGCGCCGCTTCACCGCACCGAGCGCGTGGAACGTGACGACGACCGGGATGCGACTGTCCGCGGTGGCGGTCAGCGCAGCCAGTCCACTCATCCAGAAGTGCGCGTGGACCACGTCCGGGGTGAAGTCCCCACCGCCCCACTCGGCGGCCAGCCAACGGCCGAAGTCGCCCATGAACGGCAGCAACTCGTCCTTGCCGAGCGAGACGGCCGGCCCGGCCGGCACCGGCACGACGGTCACGCCGTCGTGGAACGGCACCTGAGCCGGAGTGTCCGCACGGTCCCGGCGGGTGTACACCCGCACGTCGTGTCCCCGCCGCGCCAGCGCGCGCGACAACTCGCCGACGTGCGTGTTCTGTCCGCCCGAGTCGACGCCCCCCGGTGTCGCGAGCGGGCTCGCATGCTCGGAGATCATCGCGATCCGTAGTCGTGTCACCAGGCCCCTCCCCTTCGCGCGGACACTCGGTTGCGTACGGGACAGCACCAGCTCACGTCCCCACCTCCTTCACCAGCGCGTCCCAGTCGGCGAGGAATCTGGGCAGCCCGTACCGCGTCCGTACCGCGTCCCGGGCCGCCTGCCCGCACCGGCGTGCGGCGGCCTCGTCGGCCACCAGCCACCGGGCCGCGTCGACGAGCACGTCGAGGTCGGTGGAGATCGCTCCGGCGGCGGGTGGCACGGCCATCAGCGCCTCGGTGGTGCCCAACGCAACCACCGGCAGGCCGCAGAACATCGCCTCCAGCAGCGACAGGCCCAGTGAGGTCCACCGCATCGGGTGCAGGTAGACCCGGCGCAGCGCGATCTGCGCGTGCATCTGCGCCTGTGGCGGGTCGTCGTAGGCCGCGATCCGGTCCTCCGCGAGGCCGAGGCGGGCCGGCAGACCGGCGACCTTCATGCCGTACACGTCGATCGGCGCCACCGACGCGAACCTTGGCAGCAGGTCGGTGCCGGTGACCCGCCAACGCCGGATCGGTTCGTTGATCGCGGTGGCGATGCGGGGAAGCTCGCCCGTGTAGCGGTACCCGGGGTCGGGGATGCCGTGCTCGATGACGCGGGTCCGGGTGGCGCCGGCGTCCCAGCAGAGCGCGTTGAAGTGGGTGACGTGCACCAGCGTGACGTCGTCGCGGTCGGCCATCGGGTGACGCGTGTTCGGCACGTCGCCCTTGGGCGTGTTGTGCTCCACGTACACCACCGGGACGTCGCGGCCCAGCCGGCGGCCGAGCCAGCGCTCGGCCATCTCCCACTCCTCCGGCCGTTGCAGCACGACCAGGTCGATGTCGGCGCCGGCTAGGCTCTCCGGGGTCACCTCGACGGCGTCGGCCGGCCATTCGTAGGTACGCGCCCGGCCCAGACCGTAGGCGTCGCGATCCGGGGTGACCGGGATCAGGTAGGTGTGTCCCCCGTGGAGGAATGCGGTCGCCCAGGCTCCGTGGACATGCCAGATCAGGATGCGCACGCAGACTCCAGAGTCTGCACCGCGGTCACCACTTCAGCAGGGTCCACTGTGGATAGGCAGGGGTGCCCGGGCACCGGGCACACCGAGGCCCGGGTGTCCCGGCACGGCGCACCGGGGTTGCCGAGCCGCACCGCCGGCACCCGGTACGGGCCCCAACGCTGGTACGGCACTGTCGGCGCGAACAGGCTCACCACCGGTGTGCCCACCGCCGCGGCGACATGGGCGGGGCCGGTGTTGCCCACCACCACCGCGTCGGCGTGGCGCAGCACCCCGGCCAGTCCGGCCAGGTCGGTGCGGCCGCCGAGGTCCAGGGCCACGTCGGCGGCGACGTAGCCGGTCAACTCCCGCTCCCCGGCGCTGCCGGTCACCACCACCCGGCGCCCGGCCGCCACGAGCGCGGCCACGATGTCCCGGCACACGTCCGGCGGGCAGGCCCGCGCAGGCACGCTGGCGCCGGGGTGGACCACGACGTAAGGCCCGTCAGGAAGGAACTCAGCGACGGACGGCAGGTCCGGGCGCAGCCGGAGCCGGCCGTCGTCCCACGCCGGCAGTGCGAAACCGGCCGCGGTGGCGAGCGACAGGGCCCGTTCCGGCTCGGGGAGGTCGTCGTCGAGCCGATGCCGCAGGTCCAGCAGCGAGCCCGGGTAGTCCTCGGAGATGGCGCTCACCCGCGGCACGCCGGCCAACCGCAGCAGCAGCGCGAGCGGCAGCGGCGACTGATGGTACGACGTGAATATCACCGCTTCGTCGTACCGGCCGTCCTCGATCTGCTTGACCAACGCCTCGACCTCGGGCCTGGCCACCGGCTCCGGCTGCGGATCGATCCACGGGACGCACCATTCGATCAGCTCGTCGACGCCGGGCAGCAACTGCGCGGCGGCTCGGCCCCGCGGGCCGCAGAGCAGGGTCAGGTTCGCCGCTCCGGCCCGCAACGCCCGGATCGCAGGCCCGGTCACCAGCACATCGCCCACCGAGTCGCTCCGCACGGCAAGCACCCTGGGCGGGTCCGCGCGCGTTGGCGGGCACCCGAGAATCCAGTCGACGGCAGCAGCGAAGTCGGCGGTCACCACCGGCGCGTCGGCAACCTCCTCCGGACGGGTGACCGGTGTGGGCACCAGCACGGCGGCGGCGCCCGCACTCAGCCCGGCACGGACATCTGCCCCGATATCGCCCACCATGACGCAACGCTCCGGAGGCAGACCCAGCTCGCGCGCCGCGGCCAGGACCATGCCCGGCTGGGGCTTGCGACACTGGCATCGAGCAGCGTCGTCATGTGGGCACACCTGCCAGGTATCGAACGGGCCGAGCAGCTCGTCCACCCGGGCGTTGACCCGCGCCACGTCCTCGGCGGTCAGCAACCCGCGGGCAATGCCGGACTGGTTGCTCACCACGCCCAGGCGGAGTCCGGCGGCTCGGAGCCGGCGAAGTGCCTCGGGAACACCGGGGAGCGGGCGGACGGCCGACGGGTCGGGGTTGTAGGGGACGTTCTCCACCAGAGTGCCGTCGCGGTCGAGGAGCACTGCCGCGAACCTGCCGCTCTGCGTCACCGCTACCCCCCTTCCCGACCAGGCCCGGCGCAACAGCCCCCGGCGCCTAGCGCCAGGGGTGCCCGTGCCGCCAGACCTACCCGACATCACAGATGGTAAACATCAACGAGCGCCCGCAGGGCCCGCCACAAGGCCGCGTGACGAGATGTGCCCGGCTCGGCTAGGGTGCGATCCGCCTCGTGGTGGCATGGTGGGGGCAGCAGAGCAGAGACCGGAGGACGTGCCATGGCCCAGCGCGCCGAGCCGCCCGCGGGCCGGGCCGTGCCCGCAGACGCTCCCGGTGGGAGCGCTGAGCCAGCCGAGGCACTCGCCGCCCTGGTGACCCGGCTGCGCACCGAGCTCGCCGGCGTACGCACCGCCATGCGCAATCGGGCGGTCATCGAACAGGCCAAGGGCGTGCTTGTGGAACGCCTCGGGATCACTCCTGACCAAGGCTTCGACCACCTCGTCCGGCTGTCGCAGAGCGCCAACATCAAGCTCATCGAGGTCGCCGCGGCCATCGTCGGCACCACCGCGCCGGATCCGATGGGGACCTCGCCGGACGGCACCTCCACCGGCGGTGCCGATCCCGTCGACGCTGAGTACCGGGAGCATCTGGCCCGCACCCGCGCTCGGCGGCCCAGCGAGTCCCCGCGGACCCCGACGCTGCGCCGCCGGCAACCGCGCCCGCCGGCCATCGAAGCGCTGCAGGCGAAGCACCAGCTGATCAGCGCCCGGGTGTCCGCCGCACGCAGCTATGACGAGATGGCCGAGGCGATCGGGACGGCCGATGCGGCGTGGCCCGAGCCCGACGTCGTGGTGCTCGTCCTGATGGAGCCGGATGGCGCGCTGCGGATGGTCGGCGGCTATGGGATGTCACCGGAAACCCGCAGTCAGTGGGCGCGCATCCCACCGGACCCGGCGCTCCCGCTGGTGGTCGCGGTGCGCGACACCGACGTGGTGTGGCTCCCCGATCCCGACGTGGCCGCGCGCCGGTTTCCGGCCCTCTTCGAGCTCCCGTTCCCCAACGCCGCCTACTACGCCGCGCCACTGGTGGCCTCCGGACGCGTGGTCGGCGGCATCGGCGTCAGCTGGAACGCCCCGGTCGTCGAGGCGGAAACGACCGGGCGGTACCTCACCGCGCTGCTGGCACCGGTCGCCCGCCGTGTGGTCGATCTGCAGGGCGACGACATCGCCACCGCCTGGTCGCACTACCTGCCCGGAGCGGCCGCCCCGGGCGGGGTCGGCGGGGGCCAGGCGGAGGTCTGGCTCCCGGCGGTGCTCGACTCCCTCCACACGCCGGCCCTGCTGCTCTCGCCGGTCCGCGACGAAGGGCAGGTCGTCGACTTCCGCATCGAGTACGCCAACGGTCTGGCCCGTCGGGTCATCGCGGCGGCCGGGGTGGATGCCGGGGAGGCCACGCTGCTGGCCGTGTACCCGGGCGTGGGCAGCGGCACGCTCCTGCCGGCATTCACCCGGATGCTGCACGGCGGTGACCCGCTGCGGATGGCGGACCTGCATGTCGCCGCCAGCAGTGAGGGCATCCCCCGCTCACAGCGATTGGCCGTGCACGCGGTCCGACTGTGGGACCGGGTACTGATGGTCTTCCGCATCCACACCGACGCGGACCTGCTGCACGATCAGCTGCTCGAAGCCGAGCGCATCGCGCACATCGGCTCGTTCGCCTGGGACCGGCAGACCGACGAGCTGCGCTGCTCGCCACAGCTCTACTGGATGTACCACGGTGACGCCCGGACCGAAGCGATCCGGCCGGACGACCTGACCGAGTGCGTGCACCCCGACGACATGGTGACGGTGCGGGAGACGGTGGACCGCAGCATCGCCGCCGGCCAGTCGCTGGCCACCGAGTTCCGGGGCGGCGGTCGGATGTCGGGGCGCAGGCTGCGGGTCACCGCCGAGCCGGTGGCCGACAGCGACGGCACCGTCCGGCTGGTGCGCGGCACGGTCCAGGACGTGACCGAGCAGCGGGCCCGGGAGGGGCGGCTGCGGGTGGCCGAAGAGGCGCTCGCGGCACAGCGCCGCCAGATGGAGACCGAGCGCAGGGCCGCGGAGGCGCTGCAGCAGGCCCTGCTGCCCACCGACCCGGAACTGGGCATCGCCGAGGGCGTGGAGATCTGCGGCCGGTGTCGCGCCACGGCCAAGACCGGCGACGTCGACGGTGACTGGTACGACGCGATGCCGCTGGCCGGCGGTTCGGCCACGGCGCTCATGCTGGGCGACGTCGCGGACACCGGGCTGTCGTCGATGACCATCGCCGCCCGGCTCCGCTACGCCGTGCGGGCGTACGCGTCGCTGGACATGGCGCCCGGCGACATCCTGACCGCGGTGAACTCCATGCTGTGGACCATGGAGGTGGAGCACACCGCCATGCTCATGATCGGCCGGTACGAGCCGGCCACCCGTGAGCTGCGCTGGGCCGCCGCGGGTCAGATCGCCCCCATCCGGTACGACGCCGACCGGCGCGGTTCGGTGCTCTCCGGCCCGCTCGGGCTGCCGCTCGGGTCCGCCCCCGAGGTGAAGTACCACGAAGCCACGGTCACCCTGGCCGAGGGTGACCGGGTGCTCTTCTACACCGACGGCATCGTCCGGGCCGACCGGCGGCGCTCCGGCGCGCTGGACGTGCTGCTGCGGGCCGGGGTGGAGAGCGACCTGACCAACATCGAGGCCCTGGTCGACCACATCACCAGCAAGCTCGGCGCCAAGCCCGAGGAGGACATGTGCGCCATGCTGGTCCGGGTCAAGGGTTGACGGCCTGATCGCGGACCGGGCCGGGCCGTTACGCCCGGAGTGAACCGGGTAGCACCAGGTGATGAGCGAACACTCCAAGGCTGAACGGCAGGCTGTACCCACCTTCGACCTGGGCTCGGAGACCATCACCGGTATCGGCGAGGCCGGGCAGGACCTGCTCCCGGGAAGCGACCAGGAGCCGGACGGCCCCACCGAGGACGACCGCTGGCGGGAACGTGACACATCCGGCGACGACACCACCCCGATGCCCACCAACCCGTAGCGTCAGCCTCGACCCAGGTTGGGCGACCAACGGGTACTGGTGCGGCCTGCGCGGACCTGGTAGGCACAGACCATGTCGCTGCGTACCCGGGTCGTCACGCTCGCCACGGTCTGCACGGTCGTCGGCTCGGGTGCGGCGGCCCTGGTCGCCACGCCGGCCAGGGCCGCCTCCCCAGATGTCGTGCTCGCGGCCGTGTACGGCGGCGGCGGGAACACGGGCGCCACGCTGACCCACGACTTCATCGAGCTCCACAACCGCGGCGCGGCACCGGTGAGCCTCACCGGCTGGAGCGTGCAGTACGCCTCGGCGGCCGGCACCTCGTGGCAGGTCACCACGCTGGTCGGCAGCATCGCCGCGGGTGGCCGATTCCTGGTGCAGGAGGCGGCCGGCGCGGGCGGCACGGTGGCCCTGCCCTCGCCGGACGTGGTCGGCACCATCGCGATGGCCGCCGGCAGCGGCAAGGTCGCCCTGGTGACCTCGGTGACGCCGCTGGGCTGCGGCGCCGACTGCGATGCCGCGGCGGGGGTCCGGGACCTTCTCGGGTACGGCACCGCAAACGACGCCGAAACCGCGCCCGCCCCGGCGCTGAGCAACACCACGGCGGCGGTGCGCTCCGCCGGCCCGGACACCGACAACAACGCGGCCGACTTCACCGCCGGTCCGCCCGACCCGCGCGGTGCCGGCGGCGGCACCCCGCCCGAACCCGGCCAACCCGCCCGGATCGCCGAGATCCAGGGCGCCGGCCACCGCTCACCGCTGCTCGGGCGGCTGGTGACGGGCGTGCCCGGCGTGGTGACCGCCGCCGGCCCCCGCGGGTTCTGGATCCAGGACCCGCAGCCCGACCCGGATACGGCCACCAGCGACGGGCTGTACGTCTTCACGTCCACCGCCCCGACCGTCGGGCCCGGCGACGCGGTGGAGGTGACCGGCACCGTCACGGAGTTCCGCCCCGGCAACGATGCCACCAACCTCAGCATCACCCAGCTCACCGCGCCGGCCGTCGCCGTGACCGGCCGCGGCCAACCACTGCCGGAGGCGACGCGGGTCGGGCCGGGCGGCCGGGTGGCGCCGGCGCGGGTCCGCGCCGACGCGCCGGGCGACGTTGAGACGGCCGGTGGCTTCGATCCGGATGGGAACGCGATGGACTTCGCCGAGTCGATGGAGGGCATGCTGGTCCGCGTCGTCGACGCCGTCGCGGTGGGGCCCACCGGCAGGTTCGGAGAGCTGGCCGTACTGCCGGGTGGCAGCGGTTCCCCGCGGACCGCCCGGGGCGGCATCCGGTACGGCTACGGCGATCCGAACACCGAACGGGTGATCCTGGATGACGTGCTCGCTCCGGTGCCGGCGGCCAATGTCGGCGACCGGCTCCCCGGGCCGGTCGACGGGGTGTTCGACTACTCGTTCGGCAACTACAAGCTCCAGGTGCTCGCCACCCCGACGCTCGTCGCCGGTGGGCTGACCCCGGAGGTCACCCGGGCGCAGCGCCGGGACGAGCTGGCGATCGCGACCTACAACGTGGAGAACCTGGATCCGGGTGACCCGGTGGCGAAGTTCGACCGGCTCGCCGCCGGCGTGGTCCGCAACCTGGCGGCGCCCGACATCGTGGCGCTCGAGGAGGTACAGGACAACACCGGCCCGACCAACGACGCCACGGTGGCCGCTGACGTCACGTACCGCCTGCTGATCGAGGCGATCCGGCGCGCCGGCGGTCCGGCGTACGACTACCGGCAGGTCGATCCGACCGACGGCGCGGACGGCGGCGAGCCGGGCGGGAACATCCGGGTCGGCTTCCTCTTCCGGACCGATCGTGGCCTGCGCTTCGTGGATCGGACCGGCAGCGGCGATACGCCTGCCACCACGGTGGCGCGGCACGGCCGGGCCCCGGCGCTGAGCCGCTCCCCCGGCCGGATCGACCCGACGAACCCCGCGTTCGTCGACTCCCGCAAGCCGCTGGCGGGGGAGTTCCGGTTCCGCGGGAGGACGATCTTCGTCATCGCGAACCACTTCAACTCCAAAGGCGGCGACCAGCCGCTGTTCGGCCGGTTTCAACCGCCGGTGCGGCCCAGCGAAGTCCGTCGACACGCACAGGCGGCGGTCGTGCGGGACTTCGTCGATCAGATCCGCGCCGTCGACGGCCGGGCCGCCGTGGTGGTGCTCGGCGACATCAACGACTTCGAGTTCTCAACCACCGCCGACATCCTCGTCGCCGACGGGTGGCTCACCGATCTGCCGCGCACGCTGCCGGAGCCGGAGCGCTACACGTACGTGTACTACGGCAACGCCCAGGTGCTCGACCACATCCTGGTGTCGAAGTCGCTGGTCCACGCCGGCTACTCCTACGACATCGTCCACCTCAACGCGGAGTTCGCAGACCAGGCATCGGATCACGATCCCCAGGTGGTCCGGCTGCGGCGCTGAGCCGGGTGCGCCACCATCGCCGCGTCACCAACGCCGCGATACCGGCGCCCGCCGTGTTCAGCAGAACGTCATCCACCGTGGTGACCTGCCCGGTGCCCAGGGCGTACTGCACGATCTCCAGGGACGTCGAGCTGAGGCAGGACAGCCCGAGCATCGCCGGCAGGCCGATCCGCCACCGGACCGGCGCGAGCGCGCCGAACGCCGCGAACACCAGCAGGTTGCCACCGATCTGCAGTACCGCGTGGGCAACATCGGCGTTGAGCAGCCGGAGCATGTCCTGCATCGGCATCAGGCGCAGCGAACGGCCCTCACCCACCGGGAAGAGAATCAGCAGGAGCGAGGGCAGCGTCCCCGCCACCAGGCCCACCTCGGCGATGGCCGACCGCCATGCCCAGCCCGAGGGCACCCCGGCCGCCCGCCGTCGCCGCGCGGGCACGGCCGCGATCGCGACGGTGACCGCGATGCCGAGCAGCGGCACCACCAGCAGGCTCAGCACGGAACCGGTTATCCCCCGCACACCGGGATCATCGCACCAGCCGGCAACCTGACCCGTGAGCAGCACCGCGATAGGGTGTCGTCGCGGCAAACCATGCCGTGGACCTCTGGGCCGGACCTGATGGCCGGCGACCTCGGGGAGGCGCGGGTTGGCGCGCGGACTGATCCTTCCCCCGGTGGACCGGACGCGCTCGCCCCACACCGGGTGGACCCGCGCGCACTGGGTGGCGGTGGCGGACCACCTGCTGGACTCGGTGCTCCCGTACGCCACACCGGGTTTCGCCCAGATCCGGCTCCCCGGCCGGGCAAGCCGGTCGGGCCCGGGCAGTGACGGTCTGGAGGGGTACGCCCGGACGTTGCTGCTGGCCGCGTTCCGGATCGCCGGCGAGCAGGGTGCCGTGGCGCCGGCGCTGCTGGAGCGGTACGCCGAGGGCCTCGCCGCGGGCACCGACCCCGACCACCCGTACGCCTGGCCGCCGCTGGCGGACCACTCCCAGCAGTTGGTGGAGGCCGCGTCGATCGCGCTGGCGTTGCAGGAGACCCGGCCATGGCTCTTCGACCGGTTGGCCGCGCCCGTGCAGGCACGGGTCGTGGACTGGCTGGCCGGCTTCGTCGGCAGGCGCACCCCGCAGAGCAACTGGGTGCTCTTCCAGGTGGTCGTGGAGCAGTTCCTGGCCAACGTGGGCGGGCCGCACGAGCCCGCTGAGATCGAGCGCGGGCTCGATCTGATCGAGCAGTGGTACGCCGGGGACGGCTGGTACAGCGACGGCGCGGGGCAGAACTTCGACTACTACACCGGTTGGGCGATGCACCTCTACCCGGTGCTGTGGGCGCGGATGGCCGCCGACACCGGGCGCGCCGAGCGCTACCGCGACCGACTGGGCGCCTTCCTCGAGCAGTACCAGCACTGCTTCGCCGCGGACGGCGCACCGCTGCACCAGGGCCGGTCGCTGTGCTACCGCTTCGCCACCGTGGCCCCGCTGTGGCTGGGCGCACTGGCCGGCACCGACGCCCTCACTCCGGGGCGGACCAGGCGCATCGCCAGCGGCGTGCTGCGCCACTTCGTGGAGCACGGGGTGCCGGACGGTCGCGGGCTGCTCACCCTGGGTTGGTACGACACCTTCCTGCCGTGCACCCAGGATTACTCCGGTCCGGCCTCACCGTACTGGGCCAGCAAAGGGATGCTGGGTCTCCTGCTTCCGGCCGACCATCCGGTGTGGACAGAACCGGAGCGCGCCGCGCCGATCGATGTCGCGGATCAGGTGGTGGCCCTGCCGGCACCGGGCTGGTTGCTGCACGGCACCCGCCACGACGGCGTGGTCCGGGTCCTCAACCACGGCAGCGACCGGGCCCGCCGGCTCCCGGCGAACGGGCTGGCCGACCCGCACTACGCCAAGCTGGGGTATGCGACGCACACCGCGCCGCAGACCGCCGAGGACACCGTTGTCGCCGGCGTGGACGGGCACCTGGCGGTGGTGGCGCCGGACGGCACGGTGTCGCGCCGGCTGCGCATCGAACGGATCGCCGTGTTCGACCGGTTCGCCGCGTCGGCGTACACCGATGACCTGCCCGGTGGGCCGGTGCGGGTGGAGACGGCCGCCGTGGTGCGCGGCGCGTGGGAGGTACGGATACACCGGGTGACCGCGCCTGCCGGGCACCTGGTGCGCGACGGCGGATACGCCCTCGCCGACACCCGCCCGCCGGTCGCCGAGCCGGCCACTGACGACCCGGCCGCCGGGTGGGTACGGGTCAGTCGGGACGATGGGTTGAGCAGTACCGTGATCGCGCTTCTCGGCTTCACCGGGGTCGGCGTCGCGCGGGCCGTCGACGCGAACGCCTACGGCCCCTGCTCGGCGACGCCATACCTGGTGGATCCGGCACACCCGGGTGGCACAAGCACGTACGTCTCGATGGCCGTGCTCAGTGGTGACCGGGTCGCTCCGGCCGCGATCCGGGAGTGCGTATCGGTGGAGTCCACCCCCGACCGCACGGTGCTGACCTTCCCGGACGGAGAGCGGGTCGTGGTCACGCTCGGCGCCTCCCCCGGATATGAGCGCCAACCGCCCGGCGGCGCACGCATCTCATGGCATGATTGACGTGTTTCAATGGCGTATGGTGTGCGCTTGACGCCGTTGAACCGGCGCATGGACCATGTTTCGCAACCGTTTACTCACCTCGCGGGGGATGCCATGGCGCGCCGATCGGCCGAGGCTCCCGACGCAGCCCGTCGTTCCACCATCCGCGAGGTCGCTCAGCACGCGGGCGTGTCCGTGGCGACCGTGTCCCGCGTGCTGGCCGGCAACTACGCCACGACGCCGACCACCCGGAGCCGGGTGATGCGCGCCGTTCGTGAGCTGGACTACGTCGCCAATGCCCACGCCCGCGCCCTGGCCGGCGTCAGTACGGGAAGTGTCGCCATCATCGTGAACTCGGTGATCTCCCCGCACTACGGGCACGTCGCACAGGGCGTACAGGCGCAGGCGGCACAGGAGGGCCGGCTCTGTCTGATCGGCACGACCGGTGGCGACCAGGAGCGCGAACTGGCCACCGTCAACCTGATGCGCGAACAGCACGCCGAGGCGGTGATCCTGGTCGGCAACGTGGTTGCCAACGAGGAGTACCTGGCCCGGATGAGCCAGTACGCGCATGCGCTGAGCACCGGCGGCTCGCAGCTCGTGCTGTGCGGGCGTCCCCCGCTCGGCCCGGATGTGCCGGCGGTCGTGGTGGAGTACGACAACACCGGTGGCGCGTACGCGGCGACGAGCCACCTGCTCTCCGCCGGCCACGAGCGCATTCTGTACCTGGGCCGGCGCGACGGGTACAGCACGAACGACGGTCGCCGGGACGGCTATCGGCTGGCGCTTGCCGCCTACGGGGTGACGCACGACCCCGGCCTCGAGGTGGACGGTCGGATGGAGCGCCACGAGGGGTACCGGATGATGAAGCAGCGGCTGGCGGCCGGCCGGCCGGACTTCACCGCCGCGTTCTGCGCCAACGACCTCATCGCCAGTGGCGCCCGGATGGCGCTGATGGAGAGCGGGCTCCGGGTGCCCGATGACATCTCGCTGATCGGGTTCGACGACCTGTCCCCGGCCGCGGACATCAGCCTCACCACGGTGCACGTGCCGCACGAGGAACTGGGCCGCACCGCCGTCCGGCTGGCGCTGCACCGCGACGCCGACCGCAGCAGCGACCGCCGTGTTGTGCTCGGCACCCACCTGGTGGTCCGCGACTCGGTTCGCCCGCGCCGCACCAACCACTGAAGCAGCGCGACGTCGGGGAAGTTGATGCCTCCGGCGGCCCGGACGGCACCAACTTCCCCGACGTCGTGACGGTCGTGTCGGCGGTCACTTCGCCGCGGCGTGCTCCTTCGCCAGTTCGTCGGCGATCTGGTCGCCACCGGCCTGGCGCCACTGCGTGACCGCCTCTTTCCACGCCGACAGCGGCTTGCGGCCGAACGTGATGCCCGCGACCGCGTCGCCGATCAGCTGGTCGAGTTGCGTGCGCTTTGCCGTGTCCGTCGGCGACACCAGGCCGTCCGCGGGGTTCGACACGCTCTTGGGCACCACGACCTTCTCCCACTCGTAGACCGCGCGCGCCACGTCCGGGTACCCGGGCAGGTAGAGCACGGTCGGGGCCTGGCCGACGTACTTGATCGGCAGGTTCGTGGTGTTCTCCGTCTTGAACAGGTCCGTGGTCTTGATCCCGTTGGCGTCCTTGGTGAAGTGCAGGCCCTCCACGCCGTAGTTCGTCAGCTCGTACTCCTTGGAGCCGAACGGCGCGGCGAGGTAGTTCACCACACGCAGCAGGAGCTTGATCCGATCCGGACTCGCCTTCTTGAACACGACGAAGCCGAAGATCCCCTTGCCGCGCCACGGCGTGGGGTTCGGCCCGAACGGCCGGGCGAGGTCGAGCGCGAACCGGCCGTTGATCGACGTCAGCGTCTGCGGGGCGACCGCCCCGAAGCCGTCGGTGGTCGAGGCCACCGTGCCGTTCCACCACAGGGTCTTCATGTCCGTGGCGCTGGTGGTGAGGCTGTCCGGGTGGAATGAACCGGACTCGGCGAGCTTACGCATCACGCCGATCGCCTCCTCGAACTGCGGCGTGTCGTACGCGGTGGAGAACTTGCCGTCCTTCTCCTGCCACACGTTCGGCGCGCCCATCGACCCGGCGTAGTAGGTCGCCGCACCGACGCCGACGAACTGCGTCTTGGCGGCACCGGTGCCCCACTTCTTGTTGCCGCTGAGCTGCTTCATCCCGGCCAGGAACTGCTCGGTGTTCCAGTCCTTCGGGATGCCGGCGGCATCCATCGCGGTGCGGTTGACGAACATGCTGTTGGCCGGCGCGGGCCGCTCCAACGGAATGCCGTAGATCTTGCCGCCGATCCGGCCCATCCCCTGCCAGGCGTGCTTGGGGATGTTCGCCAGGTTGGGGTACTCCTTGACCGCGTCCCCGCCGATCAGTTCGGAAAGGTCGGCGCAGGTCGCCTGGATGAACTCGTGCGCGTTGGGCAGGGCGTGGTTGGTGAACATGATGACGTCCGGCAGGTCGCTGCCGCCGGAGGCCATCAGCGTGGTCATCTTCTGCACGTACTCGGCATCCGGCACCGCGACGATCTTCAGGTTGACCTTGAGCGCCGCGTTCACCGCCTGCCACAGCTTGTTGCCCTCCACCGGCTTCGGCGGTGCGCCGAAGGAGGTCACCAGCACGCTGACGTCCGAGCCGTCGCCGACGGTGTCGGTTACCGACTCGGTCACCTGCTGGGGGTAGTTCAGGTACAGCGGCTGGACGCCCTTCTCGTCACCGGGCCCGTCCGGCTTCGGCCCGGCGAACGGCAGGTATGCCGGGAAGGCGGCCAGGTTCTTGCCGGCATTGCCGACGTCGCCGCCAGTGGCCGGGCCGCCGTCGCCGCACCCGGCCAGGGCCGGGCCTGCCGCGGCGGTCAACGCGCCGGCGCCGAACAACTTCAACAGCGACCGCCGGTCGATGGGTTGGGTCATGGCGGTGCCCCCTCAGGTCGAGAATCGAAAAGTTGGCTATGCCTTGAGCGCGCCGGTGAGCACGCCCTTCACGAAGTAGCGCTGGACGAACGGGTAGATGCAGATGATGGGCAACGTGGCGAGTACGACCACCGCCATCTGGGTGGACTGGGGCGCGGTGGCGGTGGCCGCCTCGCCGGTGGACGCGGTGATCGACGCGCCTCCGGTGACGTACTGGCGCAGCACCGTGCCGATCGGCCACTTGGTCTGGTCGTTGAAGTAGATGATCGCCTCGAAGAACCGGTTCCAGTACGCGACCGCGTAGAAGAGCCCGATCACCGCGATGACCGCCTTGGACAGCGGGAGCACGATGCGGAGCAGGATGGACAGCTCTCCCGCGCCGTCGATGCGCGCGGCCTCGATCAGCTCCGCCGGCAGCGACTGGAAGAAGCCGCGCATGACCACGAGATTGAACACGTTCACCACGAACGGCAGCACCAGCGCCGCATAGGTGTCGAAGAGTCCGGCAGTACGTACCACCAGGAACAGCGGCACCATCCCCGGCGGGAAGAGGAAGGTGAACAGGATCAGCAGCAGCACCGGCCGACCGCCGTACACCTTGGGTCGACTCAGGGCGTAGGCCAGGCAGATGGTGCACAGCAGGCTCACCGCCGTGCCGATGATGGTGACCCCGGCACTGACCATCAGGGCCTTGGTGACGATGCCGCCGGCCAGCACCTCGGAGTACGCGTCGAAGGTGGGTCGGCTGGGCCAGACCACCCAGCCGCCGTTGGTGATCACCTCTTGCGGGTGGGCGAGGCTCGTCGCCACCACTGTCCAGAGTGGAAAGACCACCAGCAGCACGACAACGGTCAACGCCACACCCTTGGCCAGACGTACCCCGGGTGTCGGCCGGCCCATCCACGGCGGATAGTTCGCCGAACTCATGTCCGGTACACCCCCTGCTCGCCCAGGCGGTGCGCCACCTTGTTCGCGGTGAAGATCAGCACCAGGCCGATCGCGCCCTTGAACAGGCCGGCCGCCGCCGCGTAGCCAAGGTCGCCGCTGGCGAAGCCGGTGATGTACACGAAGGTGTCCAGCACCTCCCCCGCCTCCGGACCGACCGACTGGCGCTGCAGGAAGAACTGCTCGAAGCCGACCGAGAGGAACTCACCGAGCCGCAGCACCAGCAGGAGCACGATCACCGGGCGGATCGCCGGCAGGGTCACGTGCCACAGGCGGCGCCACCAACCGGCCCCGTCGATCGCCGACGCCTCGTACAGTTGCTCGTCGACCTGGGTCAGCGCGGCCAGGAAGATGATCGTTGCCCAGCCGCACTCCTTCCAGATCAGCTGCCCGACCACCAGTGGCTTGTACGCGTCCGGGTTGCCGATAATGTGCACCGGGCTCAGCCCCAGATCGGACAGCGCCCCGTTGAGCACGCCCTGACCGCCCAGCACCTGCTGGAACAGCGCGACGATGATCACCCAGGAGAGGAAGTGCGGGAGGTAGACCACGCTCTGCACAAACCGTTTGAGCGTGGGCCCGACGATGCTGTGCAGCAAGAGGGCCAACGCCAGCGGCGCGGGAAAGAAGAAGCAGAGCTGCAGCGCGGCGATGATCAGCGTGTTCGTCACCGCGTGGAGGAAGCGCGGATCGCTGAACATGTGCTCGAAGTTGGCCAGGCCAACCCATTGACTGCCGGCGATGCCCAGGAACGGCACGTACCGCTTGAACGCCAACACGTTGCCGGCCAGGGCCCCGTAGTGGAACACCAGGAAGTACGCGAGGCCGGGCACCATCAGCAGCAGGAGCAGCCAGTCCCGGCGCAGGCGGCCCAGGTGGCTCAGCCCGGGTCGACGCGGCGACGGCTCATCTCCGCCACCGACCGGCGGCGGGACCTGGAGCGGCCCGACCGGCGCCGCCGGGCTCGCAAGCTCGCTCCTCGCGCTCACGGTCCCGCCTCAGCTCGCGCTGCGGGGCTCGCAAGCTCGCTCCTCGCGCTCACGGTGCAACCTCAGCTCGCGCTGCGGGGCTCGCAAGCTCGCTCCTCGCGCTCACGGTGCCCCTTGTCTGTGTTGGATCCGCATCTACCGGGCCGGAACAAAGCTGGCACGAAGATAAAACGGTTACCTAGCGCGGTCAAGACGCACAGCGGTATCCGTACTCACGGACTTCACTGAATTGCGTCGTTCTGGCCAGGTGGCGAGTGGCCCGATCGACGCCCGGCTTGTTTGCCTTCGGCCCGCAGTGGCCCATAGAGTCGCGGCGCTAGGAACCGCTTACGGCGATCCGGGTGCGCGATGCCCGGTCACATGAAGGGAGCCCGGCCCGTGTCGAAGCGGCCCGTTGGAGTGTTCGCCATGGATCCGCAGTTCGTCGGAGACCTGTTTCCGGCCAGCGTGATGGAGCGGCTGCACCGGGTCATCCAGCTCGACCCCGGCGTGGTGTTGGATGCGTTCGACACGGACGCCGCGAGGGTGGCGCTGGCCGATGCCGAGGTGCTGATCACCGGCTGGGGCTGCCCGGCCGTCGACCTCGATGTGCTCGCCGCGGCACCCGGGCTTCGCGCCGTCATCCACTCGGCCGGGACGGTGAAGCACCACGTCGACCCGCTCGTCTTCGACAAGGGTGTCGCGGTTTCGTCCGCCGCCGCGGCGAACGCGGTGCCGGTGGCCGAGTACACCGCGGCGGCGGTGATTTTCGCCGCGAAGCGCGCGTTCACCCGGGCCCGCTGGTTCGCCGACGACCGGGACGCCGAATTGTGGCGCCCCGGTGCGGGGACCGGGCTGTACGGGTCCACGGTCGGCATCGTCGGGGCATCCCGGATCGGCCGCCTGGTCCTCGATCGGCTGATGGGCTTCGATGTGCAGCTCCTGCTGGCGGACCCCTACGTCACCCCGGAGGAGGCCCGCTCGCTGCGGGTCGAACTGGTCGACGTGGATGAACTCTGCCGGCGCAGCGACGTGGTCAGCATCCACGCGCCCGAACTGCCCGAGACCTACCACCTGATCGACGGCCGGCGGCTTGCGCTGCTCCGCGACGGCGCGGCGCTGATCAACACCGCCCGCGGTTCGCTGGTGGACACTGAGGCGCTGACCGAGCACTGTGCGGCGGGCCGGCTCACCGCTGTGCTGGACGTGACCGATCCCGAGCCGCTCCCCACCGGGCACGCCCTGCTGAGCCTGCCCAACGTGCTGGTCACTCCGCACATTGCCGGCGCGCAGGGGCGCGAGTTGCGCCGGCTTGGCGAGTTCGCCGCCGACGAGGTGGAGCGACTGGTGCGCGGCGAGACGCTGCTCGGACAGGTCCGCGCCGAGGAGCTCGGCCGGATCGCGTAGCTGCACCGTTCAGACGGTGGCCAACGTGCGGGGCACCTCGTCGAGGAGCTCCCGGGCGAGGAAGCCGATCCGGCCGAACCGGGGGATCAACCGCTGCCCGCTCGCCGCGTGGGCGTAGGCGCCCCAGCATGCGGCCTGGGCCGGCTCGATGCCGCGGGAGAGCAGGCCGGCCACGATCCCGGCCAGGACGTCACCGCTGCCGGAGGTACCGAGACCGGCGTCGCCGCTCTCCTCCCGCCAGGTGCGCCCGTCCGGCGCGGCGATCTGGCCGTACAGCGACACGACGGCGCCGTACCGCTCGGCCAGGGCGATCGCGGTGGCGGCGGCGCCTTCACCCGGGTCGGCGCCATCGAGCAGGTACCCGGCCTCGGTGAAGTTCGGGGTCAGCACCACCTGCTGCGGCCGGTCGGCGAGCAGGTCGGGCTCCCGGCTGAGCGCGCCGAGGGCGTACGCGTCCAGGACGAACGCGGTGTCCGGCCCGGCCGCGTCCAGGACCGCGCGCAGCAACCTGCCGGTCTCCTCGACGTTGTCCAGTCCCGGGCCCACGCTCACCACCCGGGCGTCCGCGACGAGATCGAGCAGCCGCTTCGGCGGCGTTCCGACGATGGAGCCCTCCGGCGTCTCCGGCAGCCCGAAGACCAGCGCCTCCGGCACCTGGATGCTGAGCACAGCGGCGGTGGACTCGGCCACGGCGAGCTGCAGGACGCCGGCCCCGGCACGCAGCGCGGCGACACCCGCCAGGAGCACGGCGCCCGGCGTGGACCGGGACCCGCCGACCACCAGGACAGTGCCGCGGGAGTCCTTGCCGCCCTCCGGGACCGGCAGTGGCCACTCGCGCAGCAGCCGGGGCGTGATGACCTGAGGTTCAGACCGGCTCGGCATCGACTTCGCCTTCCTGGGTGGGCTCGGCACCCTGCGCCTGCAGGTGGTCGATGCGGTTGAAGTCGACGTTGGCGAGCTGG
This sequence comes from Micromonosporaceae bacterium, assembly GCA_035296325.1. Classification (GTDB taxonomy): domain Bacteria; phylum Actinomycetota; class Actinomycetes; order Mycobacteriales; family Micromonosporaceae; genus DATHBD01. The sequence goes on from DATHBD010000070.1 coordinate 123,737, forward strand.
CCGTCCGGACCCCGCTGCCACGTCGTGATCGAGCAGTTCGCGATGGCGTTTTCCCGGGCGATGGTCATCAGATCACCTTCGGTCAGCCCTTCGATGAGGTACCGCAGCAGGAACACGATCGCCTCGTGGCCGACGAGCAGCACCCGGCCGTCGGCGTGGTCGCGGCGGAGGTCCCCGAGCAGGCTCCGCAGGCGTAGGGCCACATCCGCCCACGACTCGCCGCCCGGCGGCCGGTAGTAGAACTTGCCGAGCCGCTGGCGCCGCGCCGCCTCCTCGGGCAGCCGGGTGCGCACCCCGTGGCCGGTCAGCAGGTCGAGGATGCCCAGCTCACGATCGCGCAGCCGCTCGTCGCGTACCGTCGCGATGCCGGCCTCGCCCACGGCGAGCTCCGCGGTCTGGGCGGTGCGCAGGTAGGGCGAGACGACCACCACGTCCGGGCGCCGGGACCCGGGCTGGGCGGCCAGCCACCGCCCGACCGCACCCGCCTGCTCGCGGCCGGTCTCCGACAGCGGTACGTCGGCGTCCCGCTCCGGGATGTCGATCAACTCCACCCCGGTGGTTTCCGCCGCCGTGGCGGCAACGTTGCCGGTGCTCTCTCCATGCCGTACGACGCCGAGCCACTCCAGTTCCGCCATACCTGACCCGGTACCCGCGGCAGCACCGGCCCTAACGCCTGATGATCAGCGTCGGTGGAAGATCAGGTCGGCGATCGGTCGGCCCGCCGCCACGGCCCGTCGTTCGAACTTCGTCTCCGGCCGATCCGCCGGCCGTGGCGCGAATCCGTCGTGGGTGTTCCGCAGAGCCGGATCGGCGTTCAGCGTGGCCAGCATCTCCTCCGCGTACTCCGGCCAGTCGGTGGCGCAGTGCAGCGTGCCGCCGCTGACCAGGCGGGATCCGAGCAGCCGCAGATGGGCCGGCTGGATCAGCCGCCGCTTGTGGTGGCGTGCCTTCGGCCAGGGATCGGGGAAGAAGATGTGGAGGGCGTCCAGACTGCCCGGCGCGAGCTGGTACCGCACCAGGTCCATGGCGTCGCCCAGAGCGACCCGCACGTTGCTCAGGCCGCGCTCGGCCACCAGCGCCAGCAGGTTCCCGATCCCCGGCGTGTGCACCTCGACGGCGAGGTAGCCCCGGGCGGGGTCCGCGGCGGCCATGGCCGCGGTCGCCTCGCCCATGCCGGACCCGATCTCCAACACCACAGCGGTACGCCGCCCGAACAGCAGTTCGGCGTCGAGCGGAACCGTCGGCCCGGTCGCGACCGGCACCCCGAACACCGGCCACAGCCGGTCCAGGGCGTCGGCGTGCCGACGACTCATCCGCCCCCGCCGCGGGTGGAACGTACGAATCGCCCCACCCCCGCGATCTTGCACTTGTGTCACGGACAAATCGCCGTAGAAGCCTCGCAACGGCGGGCACAACTGCAAGATCGCGGGGAGGAGTCCACGGCGAGATGCTCCACCACCCAGTCGACCGTCTCCCGGACGTACGCGCGGCGGTTGGCGTGCAACAGGAACTCGTGGCCCTCGTCGGGGAAGAGCACGTACCGGTACGGCGCACCGCGGTCGTGCAGCGCCCACACCACCTGGTCCGCCTCGTACACGGGAACGTTGGAGTCGTTGCCACCGTGCACCACCAGCAGCGGGGCGGCGAGCCGGTCCAGCCGGTGCAGCGGCGACAGTGCGTGCAGCAGGTCGGCGTCGCGCTCCGGGTGGCCGTACTTGCTGACCGCGGCGGCGGCGATCCACGGCTCGGTGCGGGCGAAGAACGTCGCGAAGTCGGCGATCCCGCACACGTCCACGCCGACGGCGAAGAGTTCCGGATAGGTGACCATCGCGGCGAGAGTCAGGTAGCCGCCGTAGGACCGGCCCATGCAGCCGATCCGGCCCGCCTCCGAGACGCCGGTGGTGACCAGGTAGGACACGCAGGCGGCCACGTCATCGATGGCAGCGTGCCGGCCAGCGCCATTGTCCGCGTTGACAAACGCGCGGCCGAACCCGGACGAGCCCCGCACGTTGGGCGCGAAGACGGCAATGCCACGGCCCGCCAGATCCTGGAACAGCGGGTTGTAGCCGGGCCGCTCCTGTGCCTCCGGGCCGGCGTGGAGGCTGATCATGGTGGGGTGCGGACCGGGGTCGTGCGGCCGGTAGAGCCACCCGGTGATGGTGAGCCCGTCCGCGGCGGTGAGCCGGTGCAGCTGCGGCTCGATGACGAGCGCGCCGGAGATGTGGACGGCGGTGACCGGGACCGCCTCGGCGGTGTCCACGCCGATCCGGTAGACCGCCCGTGGCGACGCGGGGTCCTCGGCGCAGACGGTCAGGGTCTGACCGTCGGTGGAGAAGCCCGCGCCGGAAAGCACCTGCCCCGGCGCCGGCGTGACCCAACGCTCGGTGGCCGTCGCGGTGTCCAGCAGGGTCAGCTCGCCGCGTCCGCCGAAGTTGTTCCACAGCAGAGCGACGGTGTTCCCGTCGAGTGGCGCCGCGAAGTCCTCCAGCTCGGCGTCGGCGCGGGCGGCCACCACTGTCACGGAACCACCGTCGAGCGGGATCGAAACCAGGCGCGCCAGGTCGGCGCCCGCCTCCGTGCGGGCCAGCACCGCCATCCCGTCCGCGGCGAACTGCCCGCGGTCCGTCGAGCCCTCGCCGGGGCCGGCGACCAGCTCGCGGCACTCCCCTGTGGACACGGTCAGCACCGCCAACTGGCGCTGCCCGCGCGGCCCCCGGCGCAGCAGCGCGAGGCTGCCGTCGCGGCTCACGTCGAGCAGGGTGAGCAGGTCACCGGCGGCCAGGGTGCTCCGCACGCCGGTGACCGGGTCGATCAGCAGCAACGTCGAGCTCTCCGTCACCGCCACCTGCGCCTCGCCGTGCACCACCACCCAGCGGCCGAAGACGGCGTTGGTGGTGCCGAAACCGGCCACCTGGCGCAGGTCCGTGCCGTCCGGGCGGATCAGCCATAGCTCGCACCGGGGTGCCCCACCGGGTGCGATCTCGCAGGCGATCCACTCGCCGTCCGGCGACCAGGCGGTGCCCACAACCGGGTGCGGGCCGGTCTCCAGCGCGCTCGCGCTGCGACGGCCGTACTGCAGCCAGGCGGCCGGGGCGCCGCCCCGATCCGAGATGAAGGTCACCGCTGCGCCGTCCGGGGACGGCGACGGTGACCAACTTCCCCAGACGCGGTCCTCCGCGCCCGCACCGATGAGCGCGGCAACCGCCGCGGGTGCGAGCGTGGCATCCGCCCGGCTGAGCTGACCCGTCATCTGATCCCCCTGTCCTGCAGCCAAAGTTCGAGTAGACCGAGCTGCCAGAGCGCGTTGGAGCCCAGCGTGGTACGTGCGGCATTCGGGTCGGCGAGGAGATCCTCGACGTACTCCTTGCTGAACAGGCCACGCGCCCGCGCTTCCGGAGCGGCGAGCGCGTGGCGGACCTCGTCGAGCAGCTGCCCGGACAGGTGGCGGATGGCGGGCACCGGAAAGTACCCCTTGGGCCGGTCGATGACCTGATCCGGCACCACGCCCCGGGAGGCGGCCTTGAGGACGCCCTTGCCGCCCTCGGCCAGCTTCAGCTCGGGCGGGCACGCGGCGGCGAGTTCGACCAGCTCGTGATCCAGGAACGGCACCCGGGCCTCGAGCCCGAACGCCATGGTCATGTTGTCCACCCGCTTGACCGGGTCGTCAACCAGCATCACGGTGCTGTCCAGCCGCAGCGCGGCATCGAGCGTGGTGTCGGCCCCCGGGCGGCCGAAGTGCTCCACGACGAACTCCCGGCTCGCGTCGGTCTGCAGCATCCACTCCGCGGCCAGCTGGTCGCCGAGCGCGGCGTGCGGCCGGTCGAAGAAGACGCTCGCGTACGCGTCGACGGCCTGCGCCCGCGGCACGCCTTCGAGCGGGGGGTACCAGTCGTACCCGGCGAAGACCTCATCGGCGCCCTGGCCGGACTGCACCACCTTGACGTGCTTGGAGACCTCCTCCGACAGCAGGTAGAAGGCCACGCAGTCGTGGCTGACCATCGGCTCACTCATCGCCGAGATGGCCCGGTGCACGCCCGGCAGGAACCGGCTGGCGCCGATCCGGATCTGGTGGTGTTCGGTGCCGAAGTGCTTCGCCACCAGGTCGGAGTAGGAGAACTCGTCGCCGGTCTCACCGGCCTTGGCCTCGAAGCCGATGCTGAACGTGGTCAGGCCGGGCTGCCCCAGCTCCGCCAGCAACGCCACGATCAGGCTGGAGTCCAGCCCGCCGGAGAGCAGCACCCCGACCGGAACGTCGGCGACCGTACGCCGGTCCACCGCCGTCCGCAGCCCGGACAGGACCGCGTCCTTCCAGTCCGCGGCGGTCATCGCGGCGGAGCCGCGGGCGGCGGCCATCGTGGCAGCGCCGCGCGCCGCCGTCCGGGAGAACTCCGGACGCCAGTACACCGTGTCGGTGGCGACGCCGTCGCGGGCGATGGTGCGCACGGTGGCCGGGGGGAGCTTCCGCACACCGGTCAGAATCGTGCGCGGCGGCGGGACCACCGAGTGGAACGACATGTAGTGGTGCAGCGCGACCGGGTCGATGTCGGTGTTCACCCCGCCCGCGGCGAGCAGACCCGGCAGGGTGGAGCAGAACCGCAGGCCCCCCGGCGACTCGGCCAGGTAGAGCGGCTTGATGCCGAGCCGGTCACGGGCCAGGACGACGGTGCCGCTGGCGTGCTCCAGCAGGGCGAAGGCGAACATTCCGAGGAAGCGGTTGACGCAGTCGGCACCCCAGCGGTGGTACGCCTTGATGATCACCTCGGTGTCGGAGGTGGAGAAGAACCGGTACCCGGCCGCCCGCAGCTCGTCGCGCAGCTGCTTGTAGTTGTAGATGCAGCCGTTGAAGACCAGCGTGATGCCCAGCTGGGCGTCGACCATCGGCTGCGAGCCCGACTCGGACAGGTCAATGATCTTGAGCCGGTGGTGCACGAACGCGGTCCGCCCGTCGGTCCACTCACCGTTCCCGTCCGGCCCGCGCGGAGTCAGACACGGCCCCATCTTCCGGACCGCGTCAAGATCAGCCGTACCGCCGTCGAACCGAACCTCACCGCCGAACCCACACATCCCGCAACCTCCCGTATCTGGGCGCTCGACCGGAACGACACCCGTCGGGATGGTTCAGCGTCGGTGCTGTCCGTTTCAGGCGTGTGACGGCACCGTAACGATCGTGGAGGCGCGTGAAAAGGGTACTCAGCCGATCAGCCAGGTGTCCTTGGAACCACCGCCGCGCGACGAGTTGACGATCATGCTGGCTTCCGGCGCCACCCGGGTCAGCGCGACGGGAGCCACGGTCGCCTGTTCGCCCAGGAAGACGAAGGCCCGCAGGTCCACGTGGCGCGGCGCCAGCCGGGTGCCGTCGAACACGGGGTGGGTGGAGAGGGCGACCATCTCCTGCGCGATCCACCGGTGCGGCGCCGCCTGGACCTGCCGGCGCATCGCGCGCAGCTCCTCCTCGGTCGCCACCGGCCCGATCACCACGCGGTCGCCGCCGTACCCGTCCACCGGCTTGCACACCAGCTCGGGCAGGCGGCGCAGCACCTCGTCCAGTTGCTCCGGCACGCCGCACAGGTAGGTCGGCACGGACTGCAGCAGCGGCTTCTCACCGAGGTAGTACTGCACGAACTGCCCGACGTAGGCGTAGATCGCCTTGTCGTCGCCCACCCCATTGCCGAGCGCGTTGGCCAATGTCACCGTGCCCGCGTAGATCGCGCCGAGCAGGGAGGTGCCCAGCGGGACGCCGTCCGCCCCGGGCGAGTGCAGCAGCCCGTCCTCGTCCAGGCGCAGGTAGATCACGTCGACCCGGCGGCGGCCGCCGTCGCGGTGCAGGTACACGATCCGGTCGTCGACGAGCAGTTCGGTGCTGCGTACCAGCGGGACGCCCATCTCGCCGGCGAGCAACTTGTGCTCGAACCATGCCGAGTCGGTCGGCCCGGCGCTGAGCAGCACGATCTGCGGCTCGTCCGACGCCGTGGGCGGTGCGGCGGCGCGGAGCGTCTCGCGAAGCATGGTCGGGACGTCGTCGACCGACAACAGCCCCTCGGGCAGTGGCAGCTCGGGGAGCACGGTGTGGGTCAGTCGGCGGTTCTGCACCGCGTACCCGATGCCCGAGGGCACCCGCAGGTTGTCCTCCAGCACGTACCACCCGGCCGTGTCGCGGACCAGGTCCATCCCCGCCACGTGGGCCCGCACCCCGCGCCGCGGCATGAGCGCACCGGTCGGGCGCAGACCCGGCGCGGCGTCCACCACCCAGCTCGGCAGGATGCCGTCCGCGACGATCTCCCGATCGTCGTAGACGTCACGCAGGAAGGCGTCGAGTGCCCGCGCCCGCTGGGTGAGGCCGACCTGCAGGTTGGCCCACTCGTCCTTCGGCACCACCCGGGGCACCAGGTCGAACGGAAACAGTCGGGTACTGGCCTCCCCCGCGACGCTGAAGGTGACGCCGCGGGAGCGCTGTTCGTCGTCGCGGGCGTTCTCCCGCTGCCGGAGCCCGACCGGGCCCAGACGGTCGAGAACCTCCACGATGCCCCGGTACGCGGTGCCGACCTCGCCGTCCACGAACACCTCGTCGGCCTTGCCCGCGTAGCTGCCCAGCGGGGAGCGGAGCGGGCCGACCCAACTGGGCACCGGCTGCTCGCCACGGGTCTGGGTGAGGAGAAGATCGACGACGTCCGCGAGACGGCCTCGACGGGCGTACGCGCGACGCTGCCGGGTCGCCGAGCTGCCCCGGCTCAACGCCCGTCCGACCAGATCGTTGACGGTTTCCCAGTCACCCTCCGCCTCGAGATGCGGCCGCAGGTCCGCGACCAGGTGCTCGACGGCCACGGCGGCCGGCAGCGGCCGGGGCGAGCGGGGCACGTCGAGCAGATCGCCCTCCAGACCGGAGCGGGCGGCCCGCCACATCGCGGCGCGCAGCAGCGGGGGGCGGACCGGCACCGGATCGGCGTCGCCACTGGCGAGGCCGGCCAGGACCGCCGCCTTCTCCCGGCGCACCATGGCCCGGAACAACCCGGCGATCAGCACCGAGTCGTCCACCTCAGGGCAGGCGTCGGCCACCCGGAGTTCGACCGTCGGCGCGTGCGCGGAGGGTCGGACGTCGAAGTAGATCATCGCTGGATCGGTGATCGTCCCGGACGCGATGAGATCCTTCACCAACGCGTCGTGATCGGCGGCCGAGGTCACCACCCCGCTGTCCCCGGCGGTCGGCCAGCGCTGCCAGACCAGCGACCGGACGCTCGCGTAGCCGCTGTCCTCGCCCATCCAGTACGGCGAACTGGAGGAGAGTGCGAGGAGGATGTGCAGCCACGGCCAGACCCGCTGAGCCACCGCGACGGCGACATCGCGATCGGCCACCCCGACGTGGATGTGCGTGCCGCAGATCAGCTGCTCGCGGACGAGCATCTGGTAGTCGTGCAACATCCGCCGGTAGCGCGTGGTCGGCGTGATGGACAGGCCGTCCAGATCCACCAGCGGCACCGTGCCCGCCGCCACCAGCCCGAGGCCGGCCGTGTCCGCCACGGCGACCGCCCGCTGGCGCAGCCGCACCAGGTCGGCGCGTAGCTCGTCCAGGGTGTGGCAGACCTTGGTGTTGGTCTCCACCACTGAACGGTGCATCTCCGGCGTGTACCACTCCGCCGGCAGCCGGTCCAGCAGTTCGGCGGCCCGCGGCACGAGTTCGCGGGTGTCCCGGTCGACGACGTGGAACTCCTCCTCGACACCGACCGTGACGGCACCGGGCCGGTGCGCCGGCACATCGACTCCTGGTTCTCGGCCACCTCCCGGCGCATCGGCTCCCGGAGTCTGGGGGGTCCTGCGTAATGCGTCGGTCACCGTCCACCGCCCGGTTTGTCGCGTCTGAGGCAGAGACGAGCGTTGCCAGCCCTGGTTCCAGACGTATTTCAGAAAGGTTAAGGTATCTTGACTTCTGGCCTCCCGGCCCGCCGGGGCTCCGCCGCCGCCCACCCGACGCGGGCTGTCGACCCCGGGGTGCCGGTCACCCGAACCGCACCGGTTGACCGGTGGCCTCCAGCACGGACAGCCACAGATCCCCGTGCGGGTCGACCAGGTTGCGTCGGCTGATCGCCAGCGACATCGGCACGTGCACGAACCGACCGTGCCACCGGCCGACCACCATCTCGGTCCGCCCCGCCATCCCGGCGTGCACGGCGGCGTGCGCCAGCCGGGTGCAGTACACGCTGTCGTACGGGTTGGCCGGCACGCTTCGGATGATGTAACTCGGGTCGATGTACTTCAGGTTGACCTCGGTGTCCGCGGCGGCGAAGTCGTCGGCGATGCGCCCGCGCAGGTACAGCCCGAAGTCGCGCAGCTTGGCGTTGCCGGACGCGTCCGTCGCACCGTGCCCGGTGCCGGCCGGCGCCAGGTACTCCTGCCCGGCGCCCTCCGCGACCACCACCACCGCGTGCCCGCGCTTGCCGGTCCGCCGGCGCAACTGCTGCAGGAAACCGTTGTCGCCGTCGAGTTGGAACGGCACCTCGGGGATGAGCACATAGTCCACATCGTTTGTCGCCAACGCCGCGTAGCAGGCGATGAAACCGGAGTGCCGGCCCATCAACTGCACCAGCCCCACCCCGTTCGGCACGGCACGCGCCTCCACGTGCGCCGCCCGGATCGACTCGGTCGCCTTCGCGAACGCCGTCTGGAACCCGAAGCTCTGGTCGATGTAGGGAATGTCGTTGTCGATCGTCTTCGGCACGCCGACGACCCCGATCCGGCTCCCCCGCTCGGCGACCGCCGCGGCGATACCGAGCGCGCCACGCAGCGACCCGTCACCGCCGATGACGAAGAGCACGCTGACGCCCATCTGCTCCAGGCAGTCCACGATGGCGTCGGGATCCTGGCTGCCCCGCGACGTGCCGAGGATCGTGCCGCCGTACTCGTTGATGTGTCCGACGCTCTCCGGGGTCAGGTCCACCACCTGATGCGCGTAGCGCGGAATGAAACCCTGGTACCCGTTGCGGAACCCGATGATGCGGTGCACGCCGTAGTGCGACGTCAGCTCAAGCACCAGCCCGCGGATGACGTCGTTGAGGCCGGGGCAGAGCCCGCCGCAGGTGACGATCCCGGCCCGCGTCTTGGACGGGTCGAAAAAGATCTTCTTACGCGGGCCGGCCGGCTCGAAGCCGGGCACCTCGTCGAGGGGCAGACCACGCGCGGAGAGCATGCCTGCGGTGTCGTCGAAGAGGACCCGGTCATCCTCGTCCACGTAGTGCAGGCTGGTCCGCCGCGACTGCAGGAGCGAGGTGAACGGCGAGTCGATGCGGCAGTTCCCGAGCGTGGAGATTGAAAGATCCACATCTGCCAGGTTACCGGCGTCGGCGTTCCGGCCGGGTTTCGTCCACATCAACAACGCGTACCCGAACCCGACATGCGCGACGGGAGCCGCCGGCCTGCCGGCGGCTCCCGTCGTGGTGCCTGGCCTAGTACACGCTTGCGCCGTAGGCGGCGAGCGCTTCCGTCACCGGCTGGAAGAACGTCGTGCCGCCGGTTCGGCAGTTGCCGCTGCCACCCGAGGTCAGTCCGTAGGCCGTCGTGCCGGCGTACAGCGAACCACCGCTGTCCCCGGGCTCGGCGCACACGGTGGTCCGGATGAGCCCTCGCACCGTGCCCTGGGCGTAGTTCACGGTCGCGTTGAGTGCAGTGACCCGACCGCTGTGCGTCCCGGTGGTGCTGCCCCGACGGGAGACCGTCATCCCGACCGTCGGGTTGCCCGCCCCGGTGATCTCCTGGCTGCCCACCGTGCCGGACCGGGGGACGGTGGAATTCGCGCTGTAGTTCACGATCGCGTAGTCGTTACCGGGGAAGCTGCTGCCCGACATGGTCCCCAGCAGGCTGGTCTGGCGGGAGGTGGCATACCAGACCGAGTTGACACTGCCGCAGTGCCCGGCGGTCAGGAACGCGTACGCTTCGCCACGCCGCACGTTGAAGCCCAACGAGCAGCGGCTGCTGCCACGGTAGATGGCGTCCCCGCCCGAGATCAGGGTGCTGAAGGCGCCGTTGACGCGCTCCACCCGGACCGCGGAGCCGAGACTCGAGGTGACGGCGGTCAGCGCGGCGAGCCGCTCGGCGGAGACCGTCGCGTCGACCGAGACCTGGACCTGGTTGGTCGCCGGATCCACCGCCCATGCCGTGCCGGGGATCCGGGCCGCCTCGTCCAAGGTGGACACGGTCTGCTGAAGCTGCGCGGCGGTGCGGGTCACAAGCTTGGGGACGGCGCCGGCGGACCGGACGGTCTGTGCGGTCGCCGCGTCGGTCACCGTGACGACGAGCCGCCCGGTGCCGCCGTCGATGTAGGCGCCCGCGGTACGTGCGCCCAGGCGTTCGGTCAGCGCCGACCCGGCGGTCGCGGTGGCGACACTGTCACCGGCGAGTGGGGCGGCGGAAGCGGGGGATGCGAGGAGCCCGAGTCCGAGGGATCCGGTGCCGAGCAGAACGATGGAAGCGACGATGGTCGCTGTACGGGGAATTGAAGACCTTGTGAGTCTCACACCAACCTCCGGGGATGAGGAGCGAGTATTCATCGTCCCACCGGATTAATCGATTAGCGTGATCGTTCAGTAACTATTTGTAAAAGGCCGATGTCGCGCCCCGCACGTTGTTCACACCCGCTGTTGTCGTCCGGCCAGCCGAGCCGGGGCGTCAGCGCCTATGGTGTCTGTCGCGGGCCGGCACGGTAGCCGGTACAGGGAGGGTCGATGCCGTCACGGCAGGATCAACTGCACTCGCACCAGTTCCTGATGCAGCGCGTGGTCGCGGCGCTGATCACGCACCAGCCCGACTCGGCACGGTCGCCGCTGCGCCAGGCGAGCGGCGCGGCCATCGCCAGCGTGCTGGTGGCCGCCCTGGCGCTGGGCGGGACCGCCGCGTACGCCGCGGTCGCCGACAGACGCAAGGTGAACTGGCAGGACGCGACAAAAGTCTTCGTGGAGAAGGAAACCGGCGCTCAGTACGTGTACTCCGAGGCCGACCGGAAGCTGCACCCGGTGCTCAATTACGCCTCCGCCATGCTGATCGTCAATTCGCCTCAGGCGCGCACCGTGACGGCACGCCGCTCAGCCCTGGCCAAGGCACCGCTCGGGGCCACGTGGGGTATTCCATCAGCACCGAACTCGCTGCCGTCCACTTCGGATATGATCGTCAAGCCGTGGACCCTGTGCTCGACCACGACCCACACGTCGTCGGGTACGCGAAGTGTTCTGGCGGTTGGCACGGAGGCCAGCGGCGGATACGTCCTGAGCGTTCCGAAACCCGGCAGCACCGCCGACGCCCTGCTGATCTCCTCAGCTGACGGCACCTCGTACCTGGTGTACGACAACCACCGCTTCCGCATCCCCCAGCCGCAACCGGTCCTGGTGGCATTCGGCTGGAGCGGCCGACAGCCGGCACCGTTGGCGACGGCTGTCATCAACGCCGTCCCGGCCGGGCCCGACCTCAAGCCCTCGGCGGTTCCGGACCGGGGAACGCGCTCCGGGGTGCTGAACGTCAAGATTGGACAGATGTACCGGTCGCAGGCCCGGCCCGGAGTGTTCCAGTCCGCGGTCGCTCTCGCCGACGGCGTGGTCGACATCTCCGACGTTCAGGCGAGACTGCTCAACACCGATCCGGCGACCACCACGGTGCCGATCACGCTCGACGCGGCGCAGTACGCGAGCCTCCCCCGATCGAGGAACCGCCTGGACCCGGCCACGGGTGGCCGGGCACTCCCGACCGAGGTCCCCCAACTCGTGAACGCGGAACGGTCGGTGTGCCTGACGATCGCTCAGGCCGCCGATGGCGTTGCCGCGGTACGGGTGGACGGGACTGCGCCCGACGGGCCGCCTACCGGCGAAACCGGCGCCGTCAACGCTCTGGCGGATCGGGTGTCGGTGCCTCGCGGGCGCGGGGTCCTGGTGGAATCCGCAGCGTCACCCGATGCCGACCGGGGAACCGGCACGGTCAGTGTCATCACGGATTCCGGCCTACGGTACGCGGTCGCCAGCCGCGAGGTGCTGGCCAACCTTGGGTACGGCAAGGTCGCGATCCAGCACATGCCGGCGGAGTTGGTATCGCTGCTCCCTGCTGGCCCCACGCTCGATCCCGGGACCGCGCGAAACCCGGTGTTGGCCACCGCACCGCGTTAACCGGCCCGCGGCACCGGTCCCCACCGGTTAGTACACACTGACGCCGTAGGCGGTGAGCGCTTCGACCACCGGCTGGAAGAACGATCTGCTCTGGGCCGCGCAGTCGTCGCTGCCACCCGAGTTGAGCCCGAAGGCGACCGTCCCCGAGAACAGCGGGCCACCGCTGTCGCCGGGCAACACGCAGATGTCGGTGACGATCAGGCCGCTGACCCTGGTGCCGTTCTGATAGTTCACCACCGCGTTGAGGGCGAGCACCCGGCCGCTGCCGGATCCGCTGGTGGCCCCGAGCGCGGTGACGTCCTGATGGACGACCGGGGTCGCCGCTGAGGTGATGTCCTGGGTGCCCGCCGCGCCCGGGTGCGCGGCGCTCGAGTCGTCGCTGTAGTACACGATGGCGTAGTCGTTGTCCGGGAAGCTGCTGCCACCGACGCTGCCCAGCAGCGACCTGCGCAGAGTCGGAGCCGCGTACCAGGTGGGTGCCGCGTTACCGCAGTGCCCGGCGGTCAGGAATCCGTACTGGGCGCCCCGGCGCACGTTGAACCCGAGCGTGCACCGGTTCACCCCGCCGTAGATCGCGGAGCCACCCATGACCCGGGTCGTGAATGCGCCGGTTACCCGCTCCACCCGAACCGCGGCGCCGAAGCTTGACGTCACAGCGGTGAGAGCGGCAAACCGGTCAGCGGAGACCGTACTGTCGGCCCAGACTTCAACCTGGTTTGTCTCCGGGTTGACCGCCCACCCGGTGCCGGGAATCTGCGGTGCCGCTGCCAGGGCCGACGTGACCGAGCGAAGTTGTGCGCCACTGCGGGCAACCGGTTTCGCCACGGCGCCGGCACTGCGGGCGGTCCTCGCGCCCGCGGCATCGGTGACCGTCACCACGAGTTCGCCGGTGGCCCGGTCGATGTAGGAGCCGGCGCTCCGGGCGTCCAGCAGGCGGGCGAGCGTCGACGCGGTGGCCACGGCCGCTGGGTCGCCGGCCCGCAATGTGGCAGCCGAGGCGGAGGATGCGAACAAGCCGCGGCCCACCAGGCCGGCAACGAGCAGCCCCACGCCGACGGCGACTGCTGCGGCTCTTGGCAGCGAAACGTGCGTGGGTCCCACTCGACCTCCCCGTGGCCGCTCCGGCCCGCCTGGCAGCGAGTCGGTTCGAAGTCGGAGGAACCCTACACAGCGACGTCGGGGAAGTCATCCCCCGGCACGGTGGCCGGCCGGAGCGACTCCCCCGACGTCGGAGTGCGCGTGTTGCGACGTACCTCGGCGGTTAGGCGACGGTGCAGGTGAGGGTGGGCGCTCCACCACTTCCTGAGCCGATGAAACCGAAGTCGCGCGTGGCACCTGGGGCGATGCTGCCGTTCCAGGTGTGGTTGCGGAACGTGAGGTTACCCGCGCCGTTCCTGGTCATTGCGGCGCTCCACACCTGCGCGACGTCCTGGCCGTCGCCGTAGGTCAGGTTGACCGTCCATCCGGAGATCGATGCGGACCCGGTGTTGGTGACGACGATCCCACCCTGGAAGCCGCCCGGCCAGTTTCTCGGCGGCGTGTAGGTGGCGGTGCAGCCACCCGTGCCCCCCGGGGCCGGCGCCGACGAGGTGAGCGGCGGAGGCTCCACCGGCGGCGTGGTGACCACCGGGGACGTCCCTGGCGGCTCGGTAACCGGCGGCTCGGTGACCGGCGGCCGGGTGATCGGCGGGTTGTTGGTGCCCCCGGTGGTACCGACACCGGTGACCTGGCCGTTGCCACCGTCGAACACCACGTCCGAGCAGTTGTAGAACGTCTCGGTGCTGTCCGAGCGGGACCAGACCGAGTAGATGATGTGCCGACCGGTCTTGCCCGCCGGGAGCCGCGCCGACCAGGTGTAGCGGCCGTCGTTGGTGCCCGGGCCGCCGATCGACGTGGGGTCGGTGGCCTGCGAGAACGGCGTCGCCTCGAGGTCGCTCCAGGCCAGCGGACGGGTCGGGCTCCAGCTGTCCTTGGTGATGTAGAGGTAGAAGGTGCCCGGGTGCTTCGCCCAGTTGTTGTAGTCGAACGTCATGGTGGCGCCCGAGGTCAGGTGGGTGACCGGCCAGTCGGCACGGGCCAGGTTGAACCCGGAGAAGTTGTACGGTCCACCGGTACCGCCGCTGCACAGCTGGCCGTCCGGGATGAATCCGGCCCGCCGACCCGCGCCGTCCGAGCGCAGCACCGCGAACCAGTTGTAGAGCGCGCCGGCGCCGCTCTGGGCCACCGCCGCGGCACAGGCGGGGTTCTTCGGAACGATGTTGCCACTCGAGCCGGACAAGCCGTCCTGCCAGCACAGATATGTGCGGCTTCCAGGCCTCATCATGGCGCCGTGCGCGGAGGCGGCGCCCGGGTTCACGATGGCCGCCAGCCCGGCGGCCAATACCGTGATGGTGGAGTACACCATCATTTTGCGGACAAGCTTCACTTGATATCCTCTCTAGGCCGAAGCGCAGAGACGACGAGGACCCAACCCGGTCATCCATGCTGGCGGGCACGCACCAAGGGCGGGAGGGCGTGCTGACTCGGGCGTCCGTTACAGACGCACCCGGTACATGTCTCGGCACGTCGGCTTGGCGTGCCATCGACATCACCAGATTGTCACGGAGCGGTTAACAAGGCAATCACGCTGACAGATTTCTAAGGCTCACTTAAACCTCAGATTTCCCAGACCTCCACCGAGCCGGTGTCCCCCGAGCGCCAATACGCCAACAGACAACGACCATCCGCGTCGATGGCAGCACGGACCCAATCCGCCTCGGGGCGCTCGACCCGGAAAAGTTCCTGTCCGGTCTCGGCCTCCTGCAATGAAACATTCGCGGCACTGGATGCCGACCCGACCTCCGCCACCGTCAGAAGGCATCCGTCCGGGCTGTACATCTGCGCGGCGAACCCGTTCGCCACGGTGCGATCGGCGTACCCGGAGTACAACCGGTGGAGGTCCTCCCCGACCAGCTCCTCGACCCGGGCACCGGTGGCGAGATCCCACACCGTCGCCACGTCCCGGCGGTACCGGCCGGCCTGCACCTGCCTTCCGCTCTCCGCGACCAGCCGCCACCGGGCCTCGTCGACAAGCGCGAGCCGGACCGGGCCCGACTCCCGGAACGTCGCCGTCCGCCGCCCGGTCACGACATCCATCACATCGAACCGGCCCGACGCGTCACAGGTGACCTGGGACAGGTTCCCGGCGGGGCTGCGGAACACTCTCGCCCACCCGGCAGTCGCGTCGTGCACGGGCCGCAGCTCGTTCAGCACCGCGCCGTTGGACACCGACCGGATCCGGACGTGGCTGCCATTGTCAGCTGCCTCGATCAACGTACGACGGTCCGGGGTGAGCAGCCACTCCCCCGGTACATGCAGCTCATAACGCTTGACCGGACTGGTGGCCATCGCGGTGTGGAACCGGCTGGTGCCCAGCACCGCGCCGGGCGGCACCGGGGCACCGGGGGCCACCCGCCGTTCCAGCAGGACACCCTTCCGCGGGGCGGTCAGGTCGTACACCCGGTCGTCGGCGGTGCGCACCTGAGCCAGCACCGCCTCGGCGGGGTACGACTCATGCTCTGCGACCAACCAGCGCAGCAGCCGGCCCCCGGCTTCGGGCAGATCCCAGCACAACGGCTCGACCCGCCATGCCGGCCGCTGTGCCGATACCCGGCGGTCGGCCCCTCCGGTGGCCCACCGAGCGGCCCCCCGGATCACCGCCAGCTCCGGGTCCGGGGCGTGCCGGACCGGTCGACCCAGGCCGCTCTGCAGGATCGACCGGGCCAGCGGGAGCCGTGAACCGCCCCCCAGCAGCACCACCGCCGAAACCTGGCTGACACTCTCGCCGGCACGGGCCAGCTGCGCGCGGCAGCTGCCCAGCAGCCAGCGCAGTCCCGGCTCGGCGAAGCGCTCCAGCCCGGCCCGGTCCAGCCGGTACGGCGGCGCGCCGGGGGCGATCCGATCGAGTACCTCGTCGGCGTCGTCGAGTTCGTGCTTGAGCCGGCGGACGAAGTCCCCGGCCGCGTAGTACAGCCGTGAGCCGTCATCGCCTCCGGTGGCGAGGATGGGCTCGATCCACTCCCGCAGTTCCGCACGAAGGTCGCTCATCAGCATGAGGTCGAAGTCGCGCCCGCCCCGCGACGAGTCCTCGGATATCTGCACCACAGCGTTGGCGTGCGCCCGCACCAGCGTGACGGTCCAGGTGGCCCCGAGGTCGCAGACCAGGACCAGCGAGCCGTCCGGGAAGTCCGCCCCGATCTGCGGATCCAGCACGGCCGCCGCCGAATCGCTGACCAGCTCCACGTCGGGGAAGCCGGCTGCCGCTGCGGCGGTGACCATCGCGTCCCGCCGCGGGTCGCCGATGCGGTAGCTGGAGGGCACGGTCAACACCAACCGCTCGATCCGCACGTCCTGGGTCCGCTCGCTCTCCGCGACGATCGTCTCGAGGTACGCCGTGAGCATCTGCGGTCCGCTGACCTGCCGCTCGCCCAGCCATACCGGCTCGCCGGTGTCCACGGCTGCCCGGACGCCGTCGACGTAGTGCAGCGGCATCGCATCGCGGCGGCGCTGCGCCGCCGCACCGACCAGCAACTCCGCCCGGTCCAGGAAGGCCACGGACGGCCACCGCAATGCCCCGGTTGTCGGCTCGCCGAGCAGGCTCGCCCGTCCGCCCGCGACGACCGCCGCCGATGTTCCCCACGTGCCGAAATCCACGACCAGGACCGGCTGAGCCATTGCGAATCTCCCCCACCGCCCGAAGCCGGGCGTCACCGCCCGTCGGACGTTGCCATGCGCCGCCGACCGGTTCCTCCCGGGGGCGTCGACCAGGTGTCTGACCTGCGCCGAAGTCGCTCCGGTGCCCACATCGGCCTTCCGAGCGGCAGGGTAAGGCCCCGGTGTTACGGCTATATTGCGGCACATCGATAGGTTGGTTCACCGTTTCAACGACCGGCAGGCGGAAAGCATGCTGCCATGACCCCAGCCTCCGCCATTCCCACGGTTGACCTTCCCGCTGGCGTGGCCATGCCGCTGATCGGTTTCGGCACCTGGCCGTTGACCGGAGAGCAGGCCTACAGCGCGGCGCGCACCGCTCTGGACATCGGTTACCGCCACCTGGACACCGCGACGATGTACCGCAACGAGGCCGCCATCGGGCGCGCCCTGCGCGACAGTGGGGTGCCCCGCGATGAGGTGTTCGTCACCACCAAGCTCCCACCGTAGAACGCCGGCCGGGAGCGCGAAACGCTGGCGGAGAGCCTGCGCGCGTTGGGTCTGGACCGGGTGGATCTCTGGTTGGTGCACTGGCCGCCCGGTCGGTCGGCCCGCCCGCAGACGTGGCGGGAACTGCTCGGCGCCCGGGACGCCGGGCTGGCCCGGGCGGTGGGCGTGAGCAACTACAGCGTCGCCCAACTCGACGAGCTGATCGACGCCACCGGCGAGGCGCCGGCGGTGAACCAGATCCCGTGGAGTCCGACGCGGTACGACGCCCGGGTGCTGGCCGAAAACAGGCGGCGCGGGGTGGTCGTCGAGGGGTACAGCCCGCTGAAAGGTACAGATCTACGCGACCCGGTGCTGGCCCGGATCGCCGCCGCCCACCACGTCACGCCGGCACAGGTGGTGCTGCGGTGGCACCTCGAGCACGGCATTGCGGTGATCCCGAAGTCGGCGCAGCCCGAACGGATGGCGACAAACCTGGACCTGACCTCCTTCTCACTCACGGAGGAGGAGGTCAGGTCCGTCGACGGCCTCTCGGCGCGGTGACCTGACGCCGGCGTTACTTCTCGACGTCGTCGGCCACCCGGGTGACGAGCTGGGTCGGGTTGACGAAGCGCAGCGCGATCAGCAGCAGCACCAACATCGAGAGCATGTACACCACCGCCATGGCGTCCACCGACTGCTGTGCCCTGATGCCCGCCGCCGACATGGAGAAGTACAACGCCGTGACCAGTGTCTGGCTCTCCGGCCCGGCGGTGAGGAAGGTCAACTCGAACATGCCGACCGTCCGTACCAGAACCAGCACCGACGCCGCGAGCATGCCCGGCACCAGCAGCGGCAGCAGGATGCGCCGGAAGACCGCGAGGGTGTTGGCTCCGGACATCCGGGCGGCCGCCTCGATCTTGGGATCGATCTGCTCGATGAACGGCGTCATCGTGAGCACCACGAATGGTGCCGACGGAACCAGGTTCGCCAGCACCACGCCGGTCAGCGTGCCGGCGAGGTGGAACTTGTAGAGCACCGTCGCCAACGGGATGCCGTACGTGATCGGCGGCACCATGATCGGCAGCAGGAAGAGCAGCAGTACCAGCTTCTTGCCCGGGAAGTTCCGCCGGGCAAGGGCGTACGCCGCCGGCGCACCGACCAGCACGGAGATGATCACCACGAGCAGCGCCACCTGCACGGTGACTGTCAGCACCTGGAACAGGCCGAACTCCCGCCAGGCCTGGGCGTAGTACTGCATCGAGTACGACTTCGGCAACCAACTGCCGAACCACTGCTCGCCCACCGAGTTGACGATCACGACGCCGACGACGCCCAGCAGGTTGATGAAGAAGAACACCACGATCGTCCACAGCAGCCAGGTGCCCGGCTTCGCGACGATGCGACGCCGGGTCGGCGCGGCCGCCCCGAGTGATGCCTGCGCGGCCATCAGCCCTTCCCTCCGGTCGCGCCGCGGTAGAGCCGCGCTCGCCAGACCAGCACGAGCGTGATCACGGCCAGCATGATCGCCGCCATGATCATTGCAATCGCCGAGCCCATCGAGTAGTCGTAGCGCAACAGCGCCGCTTCGTACGCCGCGATCGAGATGACGTGCGTTTCGTTCTGTGGGTCACCGACGAGGATCGCGGACGGGAAGACCGAGAAGGCGAGCACGAAGGTCAGGCAGAACGTGATCGCCAACCCCGGAGACAACAGCGGCAGGCTGATGTACCGGAACCGCTGCCACCAGCCGGCGCCCAGCGTCGACGCGGCCCGCTCCAGGTTCGGATCGATACCCGTCAGGTACGACAGGGTGAGCAGGAACGCGAACGGGAACCCGCTGATGATCAGCGAGAAGAAGACGCCCCAGTAGTTGTGGACCAGGCTGACCGGCTCGTCCACGATGTTCAACGCCATGAGCGTCCGGTTGAGCCAGCCGGCCGGGCCCAGGTACTGGATCAGGCCCTGTGCGGTCAGCACCGTGCCGAGCGTGATCGGGATGACCAGGAGCGTGGCAAGCAGCCGACGGCCGCGGGCACGCTGGCGCAGGCCGAATGCGACCGGTACCGATGCCAGCACGTTGATCAGTGCCGCCGGCACGGCGAGCCACATCGTGATCGAGATCGTCTCGCGCAGGTACGGGTCGCTGAAGAACGTCCGGTAGTTGGCGAGGAAGTCCTGCGGGACCCCCTTGACCGGCCGCGGTTGGAACGACAGCCCGAACCCGTACGCGAACGGGTACACGAAGAGCAGCCCGATCAGGACCACGCCAGGCAGCACGAGCAGTGCCGTGCGGTCGAGGCCGCGGGCGGCGAGCCGGTGGCGCAGCGCCGGCCGGGCATGCCCACGCTCGGGCATGCCCGACGGCGCCGCACGATCCTGCAGTACGGTCACGGCTGCGCCGCCCGGACCGGTTCGCCGACCCGCGCGTCCTCCACCGGCTCGGTGGCCACGGCCACCGCGGCAGCCGAACCGTCGGTCGGCACGTCGGCGTCGGGCGCGAAGATCAGCAGGCGATCGACCGCCACCTGCAGCATCACTTCGGAACCCGGAGCCAGTCGCTCGGTGGTGCGGAACCGCAGCGGTTGACCGTCACTGAGCCGGGCGAGCACCGCCTGGTCCCGACCCGAGTACTCCACAACCTCCACGACGGCCGGCAGCACGTTGTCCGCAGACGCCGAAGCGACCGTGAAGTCCTCCGGACGGATCGCGGCGACCGCGTCGCCGGCATGCAGCGCGTCCCGGTTGACGCCGATCAACCGGACCCCACCCGGGCCCACGACGGTCGCCTGCTCCGCGGTGGCGGAGGTGATCCGCACCGGCAGCAGGTTGCGGTACCCCATGAAGCCCGCCACGTACGCCGTCGCCGGCATCTCGTACACCTGCTCCGGTGAGCCGACCTGCTGCACCCTGCCGTCACGCAGCACGACCAGCCGGTCGGCCAGCGACAGCGCCTCCTCCTGGTCGTGCGTCACGTACACCGTGGTGAGCCCGAGCGACTGGTGCAGCCGCCGGATCTCGGTGCGCATCTGCAGCCGCAGGGTGGCGTCCAGGTTGGACAGCGGCTCGTCCATCAGGACCAGCGCCGGTTCCACGACGATGGCCCGGCCAATCGCGACCCGCTGCTGCTGACCGCCGGAGAGCTGGCCCGGCAGCTTGTCGGCGAAGCGCTCCAACTGCACCAGGCGCAGCGCCTCGTCGACCCGCCGGCGGGTCTCCGCCTTGCTCACCTTGCGCATCATCAGGCCGAAGCCGACGTTGCGCCGCACCGACATGTGCGGGAACAGCGCGTAGTTCTGGAACACCATGCCGAAGCCGCGCTTCTCCGGCGGCAGCGTGTCGATGCGCCGGCCGTCCAGCCGGATCTCCCCCGCGGTCAGCGGAAGGAGACCGGCCAGACAGTTCAGCGCCGTCGACTTGCCACAGCCTGACGGCCCGAGCAGCGCCACGAACTCGCCGCCGGAGATGGTGAGGTCCATCCGATCCAGGGCGACCGCCTCGCCGAAGGCACGGGTGACCCCGTCGAGTTGAAGCTCGGAGAATCGGTCACCCGCCTTCGCCTGCGTCACTTCTTCACCGTGGCGACCTCACGGTCCCACTTGTCGAACGCCGCGACCTGCTTGTCGGCCGGCAGCGACGTCGCCTTCGGGTTGTCCTCGATCAGCTTGTCGTACTCCGGACGGCCGAAGTCCTTGATGATCTGCTGGCTCTTCTGCGGCGCCATGTCCAGCGTCACGCCCTTGACCGCCGGGCCCGGGTAGAAGTAGCCGGAGTCGTACGCGACGGCCTGCTGCTGCGGGGTGAGCATGAACTTGACCAGCGCGAAGGTTGCCGCGATCTTGTCAGCCGACTGGCCCTTGGGGATGACGGCGTAGTGCGCGTCGGTCACCCAGGTGAAGCCCTCGAGCGTGCCGACCTTCATGTCCTTCGGCACCGTGCCCAGCGCACGCGGGTTGATGTCCCAGCCGGTCGTCGAGACGATGATGTCCGTCGTTCCGTTGGCGAGGTTCTTCATCGTCTCGGTGGTGCCCGAGGGGTAGTTGGCCGAGTACTTCGCCATCTCCTTGAGGTACGCCCAGGTCTTGTCCCAGCCCTTGTCGGGGTCCTTGGGGTCGGAGTCCTTGAGGATGTACGGCAGGCCCATCAGGAACGTACGGCCCGGGCCGGAGTTCTTCGGCACGGCGTACTGGAACTTGCCGGGGTGCGCCTTGGCCCAGTCGAGGAGTTCCTGCGCGGTCTTCGGCGGGTTCGGCACGGTCTTCGGGTTGTACTCGATCAGTGGCCCGGACGGGTAGTAGGTCACCACGACGCCCTGGTCCTGTGCGAGGTCCTGCATCTTCGCAGCCGGCTCGAGGTAGTTGTCGCGGAACTTCGGGAAGTTGGCCTCGTAGTCCGGGAAGAGCTTGGTCCAGAGGTTCTGCGAGATGCCCGCGGCCAGACCGTCGGTGCCGGTGAGCACGAGGTCGATCTGGAGCTGTCCGGCGTCCTGCTGCGCCTTGACCTTGCCGGCGAGCTCGGGCGCGGTGCCCTTGCTGTAGGTAACCTTGCTGATCGTGTCCGGGTTCGCCGCGACGAAGGCATCGATCATCGGCTGGGTGAGCTGGAGGTTGCCCGCGACATCGAACACGTTCAGGGTGACCGGCGCGGACGGCTTGTCCGGTACGACCGACGGCGGCGCGCTGGCGTTGCCGCTGCCGCCCTCGGGTTCCGGCGCACCACACGCGGCCGTGAGGGCCAGGACGGCGGCGAGCAGAGCGGCAGCCGGTGCGGCTGCGGATCTGCGCGCGGGACGGGACAAACGCATGGGACTTCCCTTCACGAGGCGGCCCGGTCTGCGGCGTGCCGCCTTCTGCACTCTACTTATCGGGGCATTGCGGTCGTCTCGGATGACGCGCGCCTGCGCTTCGGCGTTACCTACGAAGGCATGACACGCCGCATTGCCTGACAAGGATGTAAACGTTTCAAGGCCGCGTCAATACGTGCCAGCCGATTGATACCGAGTGGTGTCGCACACCTGTCCCTGGCAGCGCCGCAACGGGCCTGCGAGCCCTCAGCCCGCCGGCTGTCCGTCCGCGACGGCCGGCACCAACCGGGTCAACATCGCCCGGGCCGCCTCGGTCACCAGCGCACGGTCGTGGGTGATGGCGAAATCGAAGCGCCGCTCCCGGTCCGGCCCGGCGTCTCCGCAGTCCAGCGCCACCAGTGCGCCGGCGAAGTGGGGTCCGATGGCGACCACGTCCCATTCACCGCGAATGGGATCGTCGTCGTGAAGCAGGCCGCCCAGAACGCCCGGTACCGGAAGCTTCGCCATCCCGGTGCCGAGGGCGCCGACAAACGCCGCCTGGGAGGCGAGCCGGGCGAACCTGCGCTGAGTGCCCGCACCGAAATTGCCGGCCTGCTGGAAGCAGGCGAGCAGCACGATCGGCTCCGCGGCGTCCAGGCCCTTGCGCTCCAGATGCATGCTCATCGGCAGCAGCAGTTCCTTCGTTGCCCGCGCCGTGCTCCGGTGAGCGGACACGATCTGGTACGGCGTCGCGCCCACCGGTGGCACCGCACCGGGTGCCCGCAGCGAGCGCGACGTCTGCAGGCCGTCGCCGGGAAGCGGCCCGGGTCGGCCGTAGTACCAGCCCTGGGCAAGGGTGGCGCCCATCGCCGTCGCCACGCGGGCATGCCGCGCGGTTTCCACTCCTTCGGCGAGGATCGTGGCACCGGTCCGCTCGGCCTGCGCGAGCACGGCGTTGACGATGCTGGCCACCTCGCCGGTCGTCCGGCGCTGGATCAGCCCGAGATCCAGCTTGATCACGTCGGGTGCGACGAACGGCATCACGGCGAGACTCCCGGGTTCGGCACCCACGTCGTCGAGGGCGATCCCCCAGCCGGCCCGCCGGGCGTCGGCCACGGCGGCCAGCAGCCCGGCCGGATCCCGCGCGACGGCACGCTCCGTCACCTCGAGCACCACGCGCAGATCCCGGCCAGCAGCCGCCATCACGTCACGCAGGTCCGGTGGGCACGGCGTTCCGGCGGTGATCGGCTCGCTGTTGACGAACAGCGACATCGAGGGGTGCAGGCCGGCGAGCAGTGCCGCCCGGAACGCCGCCACCCGGCAGATCCAGTCAAGTTCGGGGACCCGACCGGTGCGGTACGCCTCCTCGAACAGCGCCGCCGGGCTCTCCCACCGGGTGCCGGCCGGGCCACGGGCCAGCGCCTCGTATCCGACCGTCTGTCCGGTTTCGAAATCGATAAGCGGTTGGAAGACCGGTTGGATGTCCCGCAACTCGAGGATGCGGCTGAAGTCGCCGCCGGCCGACCGTGCGGGTGCCACCTCGGTCCCGACGGACGTCGCTCGCATGAGGGACGCATCGGCAGGCTACCGGCACACCTGAGGCAATTCCGGTAGGACGATGGGCAGGCGCGAGGCCACCGGACTGTGCGAAACTTCGCGCGGATCTGACGCGACTTCCACCACAACAGGCAGGGTGATCCGGTTGGCTCTCGAACGACTCCAGGCGCAGCAGAAGTTCATGGTCCGGCAGCGCCTCCGCCTGATGGTGAACCAGTACGAGGTTCTGGCCGTCGCGCCGGACGGCTCCGAGGGCGAGCTGCTGGCCTTCGCCCAGCAGAAGCGCATGGCCTTCAAGGAACAGGTCACCCTCTACACCGACGACAGCAAGCGCGAGCCGGTGCTGGGCTTCAAGGCCCGCTCGGTGATGGACCTCGGCGCGACCTACGACGTGACGGACGCGGGTGGCAGCCCGATCGGGCTGTTCCGCAAGGACTTCAAACGGTCGTTGCTGCGCTCGACGTGGGTGGTCGAGCAGCCCGGTCTGGGCGTGGCGACCGGCCAGGAGCGAAACATCGTGGTGGCGGTGGGCCGCCGGTTCGTGGAATGGCTGTCCTGGCTGCCCTACCACTTCGACTTCACGTTCGACGGTCGGCCCGGGTTCTCCGTCGTGAAGCAGTGGGGGGTCCGCGACAAGTACGTCGTGGAGATCACCGAGCCCGGCCTGGACCGGCGCCTGGTCATCGCGATGGCCGTCGCACTGGATGCGCTGCAGAGCCGCTGACGACGCTCCGCTGCGAAGTCGCCGACGCTCCGCCCGCGGCGCCGGTGCCCCGGCGCCGCGTCGGTTCGTTTGGCGCGATCTTCCATGGGTATTTACTGGCACATGTGGATGCCATCGGGGCGCGGGCCGGTTTCGTCCGCACTGGTGCAGGCACTCTCGGTGTCCCCGCACGAGCTGCCGACCCATCTCGCTGAGAGCTTCGTCGACGGCGACGCCATCACCGACGAGGACCTCCAACTCACCCTGTTCCTCTGCTACGAACTGCACTACCGCGGGTGGACCGGCGTCGATCCGGACTGGGAGTGGGAGCCGTCGCTCCTCGCCCTGCGGGCGGTCGCGGAGCGGCGGTTCGAGGCGGCGTTGCGCGCCCTGGTGGGCCCGATCGCGCCGGTCGCCCCCAGCGAAGTTCCGCGTGCCCTGGGCGCGCTCGTCGACGCGGACGACGGCCCGTCCCTGGCCCGCCACCTGCAGTCCCGGGCGAGTATGGCCCAGTTCCGCGAGTTCGTCACCCACCGGTCGATCTACCACCTCCGCGAGGCCGATCCGCACACCTGGGCCATCCCCCGCCTGGACGGGCGCGCCAAAGCGGCGCTGATCGAGATCCAGATGGATGAGTACGGCGGCGGTCGGTTCCCGCGCATGCACGCTGAGCTCTTCCGTACCACGATGGCCGGCCTCGACCTGGACACCACCTACGGGCGCTATGTCGAGGTCGTCCCGGCGATCACGCTGGCCACCAACAACGTGACGTCGCTTTTCGGCCTGCACCGGCGGCTGCGCGGCGCGGTGCTCGGCCACCTCGCCGCGCTCGAGATGACCTCGTCGCTGCCCAACCGCCGGTACGGCAACGGCCTGCGCCGGCTCGGGGCCACCGAGCGCACCACCCACTTCTATGACGAGCACGTCGAGGCCGACGCGGTGCACGAGCAGATCGCCGCGAACGACATGTGCGGCAGCTTCGCCACCGACGAGCCGGAGCGCGCCGTCGACGTGCTCTTCGGTGCGGCGTGTGCCCTGGCCGTGGAGCGGCTCTTCGCCGTGCACCTGCTCAGCGCGTGGGAGCACGGAGGGAGTTCCCTGCGCACCGTCGCGGCGGTGGCCAGTTGATCGAGCTCGAGTACGTCCTGCCGCTGCGGTGGACGTCCGACGACGGGCTGGACGAGCTGACCGACTACCTGAGCTGGCTGTGCTGCCTGGTCGACGTCACGGTCGTGGACGGATCACCGCCGGACCGGTACGCCATCCACGCCGCGAGGTGGCGCGGCCTGGTCCGGCACACTCCCCCGGACCCGGCTGCGCGCTTCGCCAACGGCAAGGTCAACGGCGTTGTGACTGGTGTGGCGCTGGCGCGCCACGAGCACGTGCTCATCGCCGACGACGACGTCCGCTACGACGAGGCGGGGCTGCGGGCCGTGGCGGAGCGGCTGGCCGTCGCGCATCTGGTGCGCCCGCAGAACTACTTCGCGCCGCTGCCCTGGCACGCCCGCTGGGACACCGCCCGGTCCCTGCTCAACCGCAGCTTCGGCGCCGACTACCCGGGCACGCTGGGGATCCGCAGGTCGACCTTTGCCGCGATGGGCGGCTACGACGGCGATGTCCTGTTCGAGAACCTGGAGCTGATCCGCACGGTCCGCGCCCACGGCGGCGCCGAGGCGCACCTGCCCGGGTGCTACGTCCGTCGGCTGCCACCGGATCCGCGGCGGTTCTGGTCGCAGCGGGTGCGGCAGGCCTACGACGACTTCGCCCAGCCGGTCCGGCTGATGACCTTCCTGGCCGTGCTGCCGGCGCTGGCCGGCGCGCTGGCCGGACGGCGGCCCGGGCCGGTCCTGGGCGCGGCCGCCGGCGCCGTGGTGCTGGCAGAGGTGGGCCGGCGGCGGGCCGGCGGTGCCGCGGTGTTCCCGGCGACCACCAGCCTGATGGCCCCGGTGTGGATCCTGGAGCGGGCCGCATGCAGCTGGGCCGCGCTCGGGCAGCGAGTCCTCTACGGCGGGGTGCGCTACAGCGGCCGGCGACTGCGGGTCGCGGCGCACAGTCAGCGGGAGTTGGTCGCGGCTCAGCGGGGCGCGGGTGCGCCGGCGCGGAACCTGACCACCTTGTGCGTACCGTCGCAGAACGGCTTGATCGCGGACTTGCCGCAGCGGCACAGCGCGACGGTGTCGCGGCGCGGATCGATGGTCTCCCCGTCCGGCGTCAACAGCGCGAAATCGCCGCGCACCAGTAGCGGCCCATCCTCGTAGACGGTCACGGTCGCGGCCCGCTCGTTGTCAGCCATGCTCGCTCTGTGCCCCCATCCCCCGCGGGGGAAACCCGTTCAGCGGCGGGTGCGGAGATAGAGGAACGCGACCGCGGCGATCACCACGAGCGCCGCCAGCACCGCCGCGACGATCTTCGGCACGCTGTACGGACGCTCGCCGTACACCTCGCCGGTACGCGCGTTGATCAACACCTGGTACGTCCTGCCGCCGTGCAGGTAGCCGGCGATCCACACCGGGAGCAGCAGCAACTTGAACATGATCTCGAAATACCGGGTCTGCACCGAGTGCACCTGCTGCACGTCACCGCCGATGTCGCGCGCGCAGTCCGACTCGATCACCGGCGCCATCGCGGCCTTCGCCGCAGCCAACCCTGCCTCCGGCTCGATGTCGTACCGCAGCGCGTGGTACCCGGCCAGGTAGTCCGGTCGGTACGGCACCGCCTGCTCCAGGGGCCAGGGAGTGAGCTCCCCGAGTTGCTCGTTGCTCACGTGCGTCGTGCCCGGCACCAGGACGTCGTTGAAGTCGCGCGCCACCGTGCCGCTGGCCGGGTACCACCGGGTGTGCTGGACCTGGCGGGTGCGGGTCTCGCTCTGGCCGTTCACGACCACGCTGTACGTCTCGGTGACCCAGTAGTGCTCACCGCGCATCCCGGCGTAGTCGGACTCGGTCCCGGCGTCGTACGTCCAGTGCGGCAGGTAGGTCCCCTTGACCTGCTCCACCTCACTGACCTTCTTGAGGCTGGACGGGGCGAACCACCGTGAGGCCACCCAACCGCGCAGCGCCGTGCGGACCCCCTCGCGATCCACCGCGAACGGCAGCACCGCCTCCGGCGCGATCAGTTCCGCCGCGTTGATCTCGGCGACCAACGGTGCGCCGCAGAACTGGCAGCGCTCGGCGATCGCGTCGCTCTCGGTCTGCGCGCCGCAGTTCCGGCAGACGAAGACGTGCGCGGCGAGGCTGGCCACCGGCTTGCGGGCCCGAGCCGCCAGCGCGGCGTAGGAGTGCTCCTGGACCGCGCGCTCAGCCGCGGGCACCTTCTGCTCGTACCCGCAGTACGGGCAGCGCAGCACGTCCGTGCCCGGCGCGTACTCCACCCGGGCACCGCAGCTGGCACAGGGGAACGCGCGGACGGCCGAGGAGGTCGGCTCGCTCATCCGGGCAGTGGAGGCGGCGTGCTGGCGAGCACCGGTGCCAGCTCCGGCACCTGGCCGGCGGGCGCCCAGGACGCCATGCCCGCCCGCCACACCAGCGTGGTGGCGGTCAGCGCCCCGGCTCGCGCCTGGCCAGCCAGACCGGCGGCGTCGAACGGCCCGAGCTGCTGGCCGTTGGCACCGACGTACCACTGCTCCGGCGCCGGCAACGGTGGCGGACCCGGGGGCTGCCCACCGGCCGCCGGAGCGGAGCCGGCGCCCAGGGCGGCCCCCATCCGCTGACCGACCGCCATGCCGAGGCCCAGGCCCAGCCCTTCACCGGCCCCGCCACCCGGGTTCTTCGCCGCGTCCTCGATCGCATTGGCCGTCTGGAACTTCGCGTACTGGTCGAGGTCCCCGACGATGCCCATCTGGGTGCGCTTGTCCAGCGCCTGCTCGACCTCCGGCGGCACGGAGATGTTCTCGATGATGAAGGTGGGCACCGCGATGCCCACGGCGGCCAGCTCCTCGGTCAGCACCCCGGCGAGCCGGGTGCCGATCGCGTCCTGATGCGCGGCGAGGTCCAGCAGCGGCACCTGGCCGCTCCCCAGCGCATTGGCCAGCCGGCCGACGATCAACTGCCGAAGGTACTGCTGCACCTCGTCGGTGCGGAACTGCGGATCGGTGCCGACCAGTTCGCCGAGCAGCTTCTGCGGGTCCACCACCCGGGCCGCGTAGGCGCCGAACGCCCGCAGCCGCACCATGCCGAACTCGGCGTCCCGGACGATGATCGGGTTCTGGGTGCCCCACTTCAGGTCGGTGAACTGGCGGGTGTTGACGAAGTACACCTCGGCCTTGAACGGCGAGTCGAAGCCGTACTTCCAGCCGCGCAGGCTGGACAGGATCGGCACGTTCTGGGTGTGCAGCGTCCACGTCCCCGGAGGGAACGCGTCGGCGATGGTCCCCTCGTTGACGAAGACCGCGACCTGGGACTCGCGGACGATGAGCTTCGCGCCCATCTTGATCTCGTTGTCGTGCCGGGGGAAGCGCCAGACGATCGTGTCGCGGCTGTCGTCCAGCCACTCGATGATGTCGATGAGCTCGCCTCGGAGCCGGTCCATCAGTCCCACAGCGATCCTCCCCGACCAGCGCGTGTGGTGCCCGCATCGGCACCTCGGCAGACGATAGCCGGTGTGCCCTACCCAGGTTGAGGCGGGGAAATCCTGCGATCGTCGGCCGAGCGGTGCGTGGAGGTCAGCCCTTGTTGGAGCCGAGGGTGAGGCCGGCAATGAACTGCTTCTGCAGGACCAGGAAGACGATGATCGTCGGCAGCGCCACCAGCACCGATCCGGCAGCCAGCAGGTTGTAGTCGACGAAGAACTCGCCCCGCAGGTTGTTCAGCGCGGTCGTCACCGGCAGCTTGTCACCCGTGGAGATCAGCACGAGCCCGAAGAGGAAGTCGTTGTAGATCCACGTGAACAGCAGCGTGCCGAGCGCGGCCAGCGCCGGGCGGGTCAGCGGCATGGTGATCCGCCAGTACTGCAGCCACACGCCGGCGCCGTCGACGACCGCCGCTTCGGTGATCTCATGCGGGATGGTGCGCATGTAGTTGGCCAGCACGAAGACGCAGAACCCGGTCTGGAACGCGATGTGGATGATCACCAGGCCCCAGTACGAGTCGTAGAGGGTCAACGAGTCCGACATCGCCGCCGGCAGCGGGATGTGCCGGAACGCCTCGTACACCGGAATGATGATCGCCTGTGGCGGCATCAGGTTACCGGCGGTGAAGAGGATCAGAATGGCCGCGCCCAGCCGGATCCGCAGCCGGCTCACCACGAACGCGACGAGCGAGGCGAGGAACAGCGTGACGAGAACGCCCGGAACCGCGATGATCATCGAGTTCAGGAAGTACTTGAGCATGCCGCCTTCGGTCCACGCCCGGCTGTAGTAGTCCAGCGACAGGTTGCGCGGCAGCGAGAAGTACCCGTGCTTGGCGGTCTCGCCGTATGGGCGCAACGACGCGTAGACGGCCAGGAGCAGCGGAGCCAGCCAGCC
The DNA here is from genome assembly GCA_035296325.1 of Micromonosporaceae bacterium. Classification (GTDB taxonomy): domain Bacteria; phylum Actinomycetota; class Actinomycetes; order Mycobacteriales; family Micromonosporaceae; genus DATHBD01. The sequence continues at coordinate 153,550 of DATHBD010000070.1, forward strand.
CAGCGCGACGATCATCAGGAAGACGTGCAGCACCATGCGCATCGGACGCACCCGGCGCTTCTTCGGCTTGATCGGCTCTGCGGGCGCGGCTGCGCGTCCGGCTACCGGCACCGTCGCGGTACTCATGAACGCTCCTCGCGCATGACGCGGCTCAGGTAGATGACCACGAAGATCATGGAGATCATCAACAGGATGACGGCGATAGCGGAGCCGAAGCCGATCCGGCTGGCCTCGCCGACGATATTGTCGGTGACCAGCACCGACAACAACTCCAGGCCGTTGCGGCCGCGGTTGATGGCGTAGACGATGTCGAACGCCCGGAGGGCTTCGATCACCGTGATGACCAGCACGATGATGTTGATCGGCGTCAGGGTCGGGAAGGTCACCTTCAGGAACGTCTGCACCTCGTTGGCGCCGTCCAGGGCGGCCGACTCCTTGAGCGCCGGATCGACCGCCTTGAGCCCGGCCAGGTAGAGCACCATGACGTATCCGACGTGCTTCCACGCCACCGCGACCAGGATCGCCCAGATGTTGAGGTCCGGATCACCCAACCAGTCGATCGGGTTCTCGGTGTTCCCCAGCATCCGGTTGAGCGCACCGTAGTCGCGGGAGAGCACGAGCTGCGCGATGAATCCCACGATGGCCAGGGAGAGCACCACCGGCATGTAGATCGCGCCCTGGTAGAACCGCGTCAACCGGATGCTCTTGTCCAGCAGCACCGCGAAGAACAGGCCGACCGGCGTGGCCAGCACGCCCAGGAAGGCAAGCCACAGCAGGTTGTTCTGGACCGCCGGCCAGAACTGCGGGTAGTTGTTGATGATGTTGTCGTAGTTCAGCCAGCCGACGACCTTGATGTCGCCGATGCCGTTCCACGAGGTGAACGACAGCCCGATCGACGCGAAGGCAGGCGCCCAGATCAGGACGAGGTCGACGATGATCGGGATGCCCAGCATCAGGGATACGACGACAAGATCACGGCCACGCAGCCGGGTCAGCCGTTTACGTTTGCCCGGTTTCGGCGCCGCCGTGGAAACGGGCCGGGCGGGAGGTGCGTCGGCGTGGTCGAGATCGGACAGCGCCACCGAAATGCGCCCTTTCCAGGATCGGGGTTGGTGCTCCAGTGCGTTTCGCCGGCCCGTGCGGCACGGGCCGGCGAAACGCTCAGCAATCAGGAGGCGAAGATGGTCTTCTTCTGGGCCTCGAGGTTCTTCGTGACCCCGTCGATGTCGTTCGGGTTGTTGATGAAGCTCTGCAGCGCGGGGATGACCGCGGTGGACGCGAAGTCCGGCCGGGTGTCGCGGTCCAGGAACTGCGAGATGTGCTTGGCCGCGCTGATCAGTTCCACTGCCTTCTTCTGCAGCGGGGTGTAGCTCGCCGTGTCGGCGTTCTTGTTGGTCGCGATGACGGTCGGGTCCGTCTTCAGGTACAGGTTCTGCGCCTCGGCGCCGGCCAGGAACTTGAGTAGGTCCTTGGCGCCCGCCTCGTTCTTGACCTTCTTCGACATCATGAAGCCGTCGATCGGCGCCTCGACGGAGTCGATACCGTGCTCGGAGTTGATCTCCGGGAAGGCGAAGAAGTCCAGGTCCGCCAGGTCCGCCGCCTCGGTGAACTGCTGGCCGACGAACATGCCCAGCACGTACATGCCGCTCTGCTTGGCCTGCAGCGACTGGGCCGCCTCCTGCCAGGTGCGGCCGTTGGCGCCGGGCTGGTGCAGCGGCATGAGGCCACGCCACGTGTCGAATACCGTCTTGACCTTGTTGTCGGTCCAGGCTTCCTTACCCGCCATCAGGTTGACGTGGAAGTCGTAGCCGTTGGTCCGCATGTTGAGGTAGTCGAACGTGCCCATCGCCGGCCAGCCGTCCTTGTCGGCGAACGCGATCGGGGTCAGGCCGTCCTTCTGCATCTTGGCGCCCAGGGCCTTGAGCTCGTCCAGCGTCTTCGGGACGGCGTAGCCCTTCTCCTGCCACACGCTCTTGCGGTAGAAGATCGCCCACGGGTAGTTCGTGAAGGGCACGAAGTACTGCTTCTTGTCGTCACCGGTGGATGCGTCCTTGAACGCCGAGGTGTAGTCGCCCTCGATGTCCTTCCAGACACTGGAGATGTCTCCGGTCAGGCCCTGGGCGGCGAAGAACCGCGCACGGTATCCGGCGAACCAGGTGAAGACATCCTGCGGTGCACCCTGCAGGTACCGGTTGATGTTCTCCTGGAACGTGTTGTGGTCGACCGTGTTGACCTCGACGGTGTTCTGCGTCTTGGTCTTGTAGGCGTCGAAGACGCTCTGGTATGCGGCCTTCGGCTTGGGGTCGGACTGGTTGGAGCCGAAGCTGACCGTCTGCCCGCCGGCGGCCGAGGACGTGCCGCCCGTCGGGGAATCTGCGTCATCGCCACACCCCGCCAGAAGCGTGGGCAGCGCCAGCGCGCCCGCACCGGCAGCGGCGGCACCGAAGAGTCGACGCCTGGTGAGCGAGGCGTCTAACGGGCTGGAGGCCGGGGACTGACCGGCGGACGAACGAGCCATGTGTAACTCCTGCTTCGCAGATCAAAGAGCCAACGGGACGGAACAAAAACAAACGGGAACCCTCAAGACGAGGACATTGATCCGATACCGGCGACTTGTCAACGCTCGAAATGGGCACATTGCTACGTTCGTACCGTAAAAAACTTGCATTTCGGACGGCTCAGCAAGGGAACCCGCGTAACGATTGGGAAACGAGGAGCCACCGGCCGACATCACACGGCAACAGTTGGGGCATTGCAGGCCGGCGTTCGACCGGATGATCGCCGCTGTGTCGAACTGTTGGTCTTTGTTGACTTCTGCCGCCGAAGTTCTGAAGCTGTACGCCATGCTTGCTCAGCAGCGCCAGATCGCGATCCTGGACCTCGTCCGTCGCGACGGGGGCGTGCGGGTCAGTCAACTCGTCCGGCAGTTCGGCGTCTCGGACATGACCATCCGCCGGGACCTGGAGGCGCTCGCCGACCGCGGTCTGGTGGACAAGGTGCACGGCGGAGCCACCGTCTCCGGACCCGGTTCCACCGAGGAGCCCGGCTTCGAGGCGAAGTCGGTGCGGCAGCAGGCCGAGAAGGCAGCCATCGCGACGCATGCCGCCACGCTCGTGGAGCCGGGAACGGCGGTCGCGCTCTCTGCCGGCACCACCACCGCCGCCCTCGCCGCCCGTCTGACCGACGTGCCGGGCCTGACGGTGGTGACCAACTCGATCCCGGTCGCCGAGGCCATGTACCACTCGCGGCGCACCGACCAGACCGTCGTGCTGACCGGCGGGGTCCGCACGCCGTCGAACGCGCTCGCCGGCGCGGTCGCTGAGGCCTCGATCAGCACCCTCAACGTCGACGTGCTCTTCCTCGGCGTGCACGGGATGAGTCCGCGGGCCGGCTTCACCACGCCGAATCTGATCGAGGCGGGCACGAACCGGCTGCTCGTCGCGGCGGCTCGCCGGCTGGTGGTGCTGGCCGACCACACCAAGTGGGAGATCGTGGGCATCGCCACCATCACGGCTCTGGAGACCGCTGACGTCCTGATCACCGACTCCGGGCTACCCCCGCAAGCCTGCGACGAGCTCAGCCAGCGGGTCGGCGAGCTGGTCGTCTGCCCGACCCCGGTCGGCCCGGGCTGAACGGGGCACGCGCGGCCATGGCGCCGGCTCAGCCGGCAGGGTCCGGCAGGAAGAGCGCGATGAGGTCGCCGATCTCCCGGTCGGACTCTGCCGGGTGACGGAACCGGCCGGTGGGCTTGACCGTGTACTCGTTGCGCCGACCGACCCTGGTGCGCTCGAGGTAACCAGCGGCCTCCAGGTCCGCGACGATCGCCTGCGCTGCCCGCTCGGTTACACCGACCATGTCCGCGACATCGCGCAGCCGGACCTTGGGCTGCCGGGCGATCACCAGCAGCACGTGGGCGTGGTTGGTGAGGAAGGTCCAGCTTCGCGCCGGAGCAGCGTCGCCCGGTGACACAGTGGAGTTCGCGGCCGTCGCCATGGCTTCATCGTACGACCGCGGTTTCGTGTCTCGCGCATCACGCGTCGGCAACGTTGCGGAAACATGCGATTTCTGGTTCTGGTATTTTTTGACGTGATTTCGATTTCGTGCGATCGTTCCGGATGCGGTGGCCACCGAGTCGCCGCCCCACCCAGCGCCACCCCGGGAGCGGCTGATGACCCAGGAGCATGCAGGGCGTCCCCGCGGCGGCGCACCGATGAGCCCCCACGACGCGCTGGCTGAGCTGTGCGCGGGGAATGACCGCTTCGTCGCCGGGACCAGGATCCATCCCAACCAGGATGCCGAGCGCCGGGCTGCGCTGCTGATCGGGCAGCACCCGTTCGCCGTCATCTTCGGATGCTCCGACTCCAGGCTTGCCGCCGAGATCATTTTCGACCGGGGTCTCGGTGACCTCTTCCTTGTGCGTACCGCCGGACACGTCGTCGGGCCCGAGGTGCTGGGCAGCATCGAGTATGCAGTGACGGTCCTCGATACGCCGCTCGTCGTCGTCCTCGGTCACGACTTCTGCGGGGCGGTGGACGCGGCGAACCAGGCCGTCACCGCCGGGTCGCATCCGGCCGGGCACCTCGGTGCCGTGGTAGCCGGCATCGCTCCCAGCGTGCACGCGGCCCGCGCCGGCGGCGTCCACGACGTCAACGGCATCGTCGATGTCCACATCGACCGCACCGTGCGCCTGCTGCCGGAGCTGTCCGGCCCGCTCGCGGAGGCGATCGCGGACCAGCGGTGCACGGTGGTCGGCATGTCGTACCAACTCGCGGACGGTCGGGCAAGGATCCTGGAACCGGGCCGGCCGCAACGTTCGTCGCCGGCCGTCGCCGCCGGTCTCGCCGGCACGCCGGACGTCACCTGACCGGAACGGCAAGGAGATCGGGCATGGCGGGCCGGGTCGTGTCACCCGACAACCTGGGTGCCTGGCTGCTCAAACGCAACGCCGACCGCAGCGACATCGCGGCCCGGTCCGCCCGGCCCGGTCACATCGACCGGTGGTGTGTCCATCCGAACTACCGCACCGCGCTGATGCGGCCGGGGCAGCGCATGATCTTCTGGGCCAGCGGCAGCGGTCGCGGGCACGTGCCCGGCATCTGGGGAGTCGGCTGGATCGTCGGCCCAGCGGCCCACCAGCCGGCGGCGCCGGATGACCTCGATCCGCGTCTGCACGTCCCGGTCATGGTGGCTCTCCTCGCGGAGGACCACCGGATCGACCGGGACGCGCTTCGTGCTGACGAGCGGCTGCACGATCTCGAGGTGTTCCGCATGCCGCAGGGTTCCAACCCGTCGTTCGTGTCGCTCCCGCAGTTGCGGGTGATCGAGGAGTACATCGCCTGGCCGGACCCGCCGTCGATGCCACCCGGTTGAGCTGCCCCGGCCCTGGGTCAACGTTCCAGGGATCGTGGCGGCCCAACCGGCGTGGCGCTGGTCAGGTACCGGCGCGGGTGAAGCGGACAACCGCGGGTCCGGGCACGGCCGGAACCGGTAGGTCGACGACCACGCCGCCGTCGGCGCGTTCTGCGGCCACCGGGGTGCCGTCCGCCAGACGCGCGGAACCGAGGTCCAGTCGGCTCGGGTCGGCGGGCAGGAGCAGGCGTCCGGTGCCTTCGCACGCTGCCCACAGCTCGCCTTCTCGGGTCGTCCACCGGACCCACGGATCTGCACCTGCGGCGGCGAGACCGTCCTCGACCGGCCGCACCCCGTGAACGGCGGCCGCGTTGACCTGCATCCAGCCGGCCAGCCCTTCCAGCGCCCAGCGCTGGACGTCGGGGATCCGGCCGTCCGCGGTGGGCCCCACATTGAGCAGCAGGTTTCCGCCGCGGGACACGACATCGACGAGGTGCCGGACCACGCCGGGCCCGTCCAGCGAGTGCGCCTCGTCCTCGGCCTGGTTGTAGCCGAACGACAGCCCGATGCCGCGACAGTTCTCCCAGGCCGCCGCCGACTCGTTGGCCAGCCCGTGCTGGTATTCGCTGGTCCGGAAGTCCCAGTGGGTCTCGCCCCACCGGTCGTTGACCACACCCTCCGGCACCGTCGCGTAATACTGCTCGAACAACTGGAACAGGCCGAGTTCGCCGTCATGCTTGCCGGCGTCGGGCCACTCGATGTCGTTCCAGAGCATGTCCGGGCGGTACCGGTCGATGAGGTCCCGCACCTGCAGCGCGGCGTACGCGGCGTAGGCGGCGTCCCGCGGGCGTAGGCCCACCACGTCCGGCTGCGTCCGGATCGGCGGCAGGTCGGTCACGCTCCAGTCCAGGCCGCCGGAGTAGTACACGCCGAACCGCAGCCCCGCCTCCCGGGTGGCGGCGGCCAGTTCGCCGACCAGGTCCCGGCGGGGGCCGCGCCGCACGGTGTTGCGGGTGCCGGTGCCCGGCGCGTCCCAGAGCGCGATGCCGTCGTGGTGCTTGGTGGTCGGCACGACGTACCGCGCGCCGGCCCGGGCGAACAACGACAGCCAGTCCGCCGCGTCGAACTGCGACGCTGTCCAGCTGTCCAGGAAGTCGTCGTACGTCGCGTCGCCGTACATCTCGCGGTGGCGCTGGCTGGCCGGCGATCCGGACAGCCGGATGGTGTTCCAGTACCACTCGGCGTACGGGTTGTGCTGGAACCAGGTCGCGTCGTCCACCGTGCCGAGTTCGCCGACCGGCTCACCCCAGGCGGGCACGCTGTACGCCCCCCAGTGGATGAAGATGCCGAGCCCAGCCTCGGTGAACCAGGTCGGCACCGGCCGCTGCAGCCGCTGCCACGGCACGTCGGCGTCAGGCATGGTCGGCCCCCGCAGTCGCGGGCGCGTCGAGGACCGCGACCGACGGACGTACCCCGCCGTCCGGCTTGTGCTGGACGGCGGGAGGGCGCTGGTGGGCGGTCCGGCAGGGCCGGCCGGCAGGGTGGGATCGAGTCACCGACTGATCATGTCAAGAGTGGCGGAAAATCGCTCGCGTTGCGGCTCGCTGACTTGGGTGAGGACAATCGCAACCATGTGAAACTTTCGCCGGGCAGATAAAGGATGAGGGAAATTCGGGTTGGGCGACGCAGGGTCCAGGGTGGACTGGAACGGCGAGCGACGATTCGAAAGCACGACGTCACCGGCATCGTCAGTTGTTCCGATGCGGAGTTGTACGAATCGACGTATATAAGTAAGGTGCACGCTGCGAGCACATGTCGGGCAGCCGTCGAATCTGGTCATGTGCCCGTTGAACTTTCGCTGGTGCGCTTCAGGGCGCCCACCGGCACGCCGGGTGAATTACGCACCACCACGCGACCCCCTTCCGCATGACCCGAGGAGAACGAATGGACGAACCACAAACGGCGAAGGTCGCTCCCCCGCGACGCCGCCGACTGGCCCGCGTGCTGCTCGCCGCAGCGGTGGCCGCGCCGGCAGTGATCTTCGCGGCGATGAACCTCTCGCCGGCGTCCGCCGCCCCCACGGTGTTCCGCGGTGTGGCAGCCAACCGCTGCCTGGACGTGCCGAATGCGGCCACCACCAACGGCGCTCAACTGGTCCTCTGGGACTGCACCGGCTCAGCCAACCAGACGTTCAACAACACCTCGTCGCGGCAGCTGCAGGTGTACGGCAACAAGTGCCTGGATGCCTTCGGTGGCGGCACGGCGCCGGGTACCCCGGTGATCATCTGGGACTGCACCGGCGCCGCGAACCAGCAGTGGAACATCAACAGCAACGGCACGATCACCAACGTGCACAACGGACTGTGCCTCGATGTCTTCGGCGGGGGCACCGCCAACGGCTCGCAGGTCATCCTGTGGACCTGCACCGGCGCTGACAACCAGCGGTGGGCCCGGTCGGCCGGGAGCGGTAGCAGCAGTGGCGGCGGCGGCGGCACGGTCACCGGGCCACCACCGGCGACCGGCAGCACCCCCGTCGCGCGCCACGGCCAGCTGCGGGTGTGCGGCACCCGGATGTGTGACCGCACCGGCGCCGGCGTTCAGCTGCGCGGCGTGAGCAGCATGTGGCTCAACTGGGACCCCGCCGGCTACGGCGAGAACCTCACCGCCCTGCGGTGGATGCGGGACAACTGGAACCTCACCGTGATCCGCGCCGCGATGGGCGTCGAGCCGTCAGGTGCCTACCTGAGCGACCCGGCCAGGGCACGTGGCCAGGTCGAGCGCATCATCAACAACGCGGTCGCCGCCGGGGTGTATGTCATCGTCGACTGGCACGCCCACGAGGCGCAGAACCATCGGGCCCAGTCGGTGGCGTTCTTCACCGACCTGGCCAGGCGCTACGGGCACCTGCCCAACGTCATCTGGGAGCCGTACAACGAGCCACTCCAGGTGAGCTGGGCCAGCGTGATCAAGCCCTACCACCAGGCGGTCGTGAACGCGATCCGCTCGGTGGACCCGGACAACATCATCATCCTGGGCACCCCGACCTGGTCGCAGAACGTGGACCAGGCGGCGGCCGACCGGGTGTCGGGCTCGAACCTGATGTACACGCTGCACTTCTACTCGTGCTCGCACACCCAGTGGCTGCGGGACCGGGCGGATGCGGCGATCAGGTCCGGGATCGCGCTGTTCGTGACGGAGTGGGGCGGCACCCACGCTGACGGTGGTCTGGATGGCCGCGTCTGCGCGCCGGAGACACAGGCCTGGCTCAACTGGATGCGCACGAACGGCGTCGGCTGGACCGCCTGGAAGCTCGTTCCCGGCACCGACTCCAGCAACCTGCTCCGTGCCGGTGCACCGGTGACCGGCGGCTGGAACGGCTACCTGAACGGCCACGCGTCGCTCGTCGTCGCCGGCATGCGGTAACACCCACACGCACGTCGACCAACACGACGGCGCCCGGGCCCACCCCGATCGGGGGGCCCGGGCGCCGCTCGTTGCCCCTCGCGGCGCAGCGCACCCTTCTCAGCAGGCGACCACCGGCCAGCACGACGGGCCCCCGCGCCCTGCCTGGTCAGCGCGGATCCGGGCCGTACTTGTTGGGACCCGGGTTGCCGGGCAGGAGCGTCATGATGAAGACCGCGAGGCCGCCGGGCGGGATGAACCCGATCAGCTGCAACCACCCGGTCAGACCGGCGTCGTGCAGCCGTCGGCAGGTCACCGCCAGGCTGGGCACGAACACGATGACAAAGTACGCCATCACCAGCGCACCGAAGATGCCGTTGCTTGTTTCGGAATCTCCCACGAGGATGCCGACCGCGACCAGCACGACGAAGACGATCACGTTGAAGAGGGTGTACCACCAGTACTCGGCGCGGCGCGCCCGGCCGGTGAAGGTGGCGTACTTGCGATAGCAGCCTGTCCAGTAGCCCAGCGGTCCGACGCTGGACCGGGTATCGACGATCACGTTTGTCCTCCTTGGATACTCCGAGCGCGGCCGATTGCAGGGATCGACCGGCGCTTCTGCTGCCCCGCTTTTGGCCCGCCGGTGAGCCCATGCATCGCTTGCGTCATGATCTCGGTGTCCATGTGCATGAGGTCGTCCGCTCCCAGGGCTCGACGATGGCGCACCGCAGGAGGCGGTGGAGGGGTGTGGCCGCAAGCTGCAACCGCGCTCGCTCTACGCATCATGTAGCGCTACCCGTACTCGCGCGGTCGCGCGCTGCGGACGCGCACCGCCAGATCGGGAACGGTCACCGCTCTGGGCGGCCAGCCGCCCTGTGGCGTGGACGCCATAGTGGACACTGGGTGCATGGCGAGGCGCGACAAGCTGCCGCCCAAGGTTGGTTACCCGGCGATGGTGCTGTTCGCCGGTTTCGTCGTGTCCATCGTCGTGGCGGTTGCGCTCGGGGGACGCTCCAGCGATTTCAACCCGTGGGTGGTCGGCTTCGGCGGCGCGCTTCTGCTCCTCATCACCGCCTCTTACACCGTTCTGAACGCGCTGGACAGGCCGCGCTCGGTTACGGGCTGGTACGGGGCGCGATCCACCTCCTCGGCTAGCCAGTGCGCCGGACGAGTACACGGCGGTGGAGCAGCGGGACTCGGTGGGAACGCCGAGGTCGTGCCAGCCCCGGGGGTCGCCGGAGCTTCACAGCCAACGCGTAGCTCACACCAGGGGTGTACGCAGCGGGCGTGACGATCGTGTGGCCATGACGATGACATCCGCGCCGCCGACCAGCATCCTGTCGCGGCAGGCATCTCCCGGATCGTCCGGTTCCGTACGCCAGCCGTCGACGACGCCCCGGTGGTGGGCCGGTGCCGCGGGGGTCACCGCCGCGTTGAGCCTGCTGATCGTGAGCGCGCTGTGGGTCAGGAACGGCGGCGCACAGGAGGTCCTCGGCGGAGGATGGACCGCGATGGTGGCGGTCGGCCGCTTGACCGGCCTGTTGGCCTCCGACATCCTCCTCCTGCAGGTGCTCCTGCTGGCCCGAGTCCCGCTCGTGGAACGTGCCATCGGCCAGGATCGGCTGGTCCGCTGGCACCGGTGGACCGGGTTCGGATCGTTCCACCTGATGCTGGCGCACATCGTGCTCATCACCGTGGGCTACGCCGGGCCGAGTCGCACCAACGCCTTCGCCCAGTTCTGGGAACTCGTGATCACCTATCCCGGCATGCTGCTCGCCGCCGCGGGGACCGCGTTGCTGCTCCTGGTGGTGGTCACCTCCATCCGGGCGGCCCGGCGCCGCCTGCGGTACGAGTCGTGGCACCTGTTGCACCTCTACGCCTATCTGGGCGTGGGTCTGGCACTGCCACATCAGTTGTGGACCGGCGCGGACTTCATGAGTTCCCCACTCGCCCGCGCGTACTGGTGGACGCTCTACGCCGTGGCGGCGGGGGCCGTGCTGCTCTTCCGTCTCGGCATGCCGGCGTGGCGTAGCTACCGGCACCGCCTCACGGTCAGCGAGGTCGTCGAGGAAGGTCCCGGGCTCACCTCGATCTACCTGCGCGGCCGTCACCTGGAGAAACTTCCGGTGCAGGCCGGTCAGTTCTTTCTGTGGCGCTTCCTCGACGGCTCCGGCTGGTCGCGAGCCCACCCGTACTCGCTGTCCGGACCCGTCCAGTCAACGCTGCTGCGGATCACCGTCAAGAACCTCGGCGACGGCAGTGCCCGCGTGGCCACCGTGCGTCCGGGTACCCGGGTGCTCATCGAAGGCCCGTACGGCCGGCTTACCGGCGAGACCTATCACGGCGGACCGGTGACCATGTTCGCCTGCGGTGTCGGCATCACCCCGCTCCTGGCGCTGCTGTGGGACCTGCCCTACTCCGACGGTGAGGCGACCCTCGTCTACCGGGCGCGGACCGAAGCCGACCTGGCGTTCCGCACCGAACTGAACTGGCTGGCCAACCGTCGCGGCGTCCGCGTCGTCGCGCTGGTGGGTTCCCGCGCGGATGGGCCGTCGTGGCAGCCGGCCGACAGCGCACAACACGCCGACGTCGACGCACTGCGCCAGATAGCCCCGGACATCGCCGCGCATCACCTGTACATCTGCGGACCGGACGCCTGGACCGAGGCGGTACGGACCGCCGCCCGTGGGGCCGACGTTCCGGCCAACCGCCTGCACACCGAACGTTTCGCCTGGTGACCTCGAGGGGATCGACGATGCGACGCATCATGTACTGGCTGCTGGCCACGGTTGCGGCGCTTGTGCTGCTGTTCAGCTACCGGACCAGCACAATGGGCGTCGGTGGCGCGGAGGCCCCAGCCGTGGCCGCCACCGCCGCGGCGCGCACACCGCCAGCGACTCCGGAGCCGGAGACGGTGACGGTGACGGTGCCGAACGGCGGCGAACGCACAGCTCCGCGGACAGTTCCGCCGGCCTGACGATGGGACGGTCCGGCGCCCGGACCATCGCGTAGCCCCGGCCACCAGCAAGAGCCCAACAGGGCCGCGCCGACCGGAAACGGTCGTACGGGGGCGGCCGCCGAGTGCGAGCAGGTTCATCTGGCCGACGCTGCCGCGTGCGGCGGTGACGGAATGGCTGCCGGGGTTCGTCCGGAAAAGTTGAGATTCACAGCTGACTGTAAGGGTATCCCGGCGCCCTCCGACCTATCCTGTATATCGATGTTCATCTACAGGACGCCTTCGCGTTGGCCGCTGTCCATCTGGCGGTTTGCCACGCAAAAGGCATGGGAGGACGGCACATCATGCCGCGACTCATAGTGGTCGGTGTCGATCTGCTCGCGGTCGGGATCCTGGTCTTCGGGCTGTACTTCCCGCGTCATCGTCGCCGTGACCTGGTGGCTGCCTACCTGGGAGTCAACGTCGGCGTGCTGGCGGTGACGTCGGCGTTGAGCTCCAGTGCGGTGGGCGCCGGGCTGGGGCTGGGCCTGTTCGGCGTACTGTCGATCATCCGGTTGCGATCGACAGAGCTGGATCAGCACGAGGTGGCGTACTACTTCTCGGCGCTGGCGCTGGGCATCCTGGGGCCGTTGAGTGATTCGTCGCTCTGGCTCGGGCCGGCGTTGATGGCGTTGATCCTGGTCGTGGTCTATCTGGGTGATCATCCGCGCTTGTTTCGCGGCTATCAGCATCAGGTGATCGTGCTGGACGCCGCAATCGTGGATCACGTGGCCCTGGTCGCCCACCTGGAACGGATCCTCGGTGCCCGGGTCCACAAGGTCACGGTGGAGCGGGTCGATCTGGCCAACGACACGACGGTCGCGGACGTACGGTACTCCCGACGGCCTGACCGTGAGCGCGGTGACGTGCGAGCGGGGGCGCACAGCGTTCTGGGTGCGTCCCGGTGACGACGTCGATCCTGCGTCCGGTGTTGGACTGGCTGGCGCCGATCGGCCTGTCCGAGCTCACCGACGTGGCCGGGCTGCAGGTACGGGTGGACCGGAAGTATGCGCTGCCGTTGTCCGCAGTGGATGCGCTACTGGCCGGGGTAGGCCCGGACACCCGCGTGCTGGAGATCGACGGTTACCGGACGTTCCACTACGACTCGGTGTACTTCGACACCCCGGAGCTGATCAGTTACCGGCTGGCGGCCTTCCGGCGCCGGCGCCGGTTCAAGATCAGGACGCGGACGTATCTGGATTCGGCGGCCTGCTGGCTGGAGGTCAAGACGGAGGGCGCCCGCGGTGGCACGGTCAAGCAGCGGTACCCGTACCGGGTGGATCACCGCGCCACGATCGCCGCCGGGCGGCAGTTCGTCGATGCGATGCTGGCGCCGATGGGCGTCCCGGGGCACACCGGCCTGACCTTCGTCCCGACCCTGGTGACCCGGTACCGGCGCACCACCCTGTACCTGCCGGCTTCGGCGAGCCGGGTCACCATCGACGTCGATCTCGCCTGGGAAACTGCCGGCCGCCACCTGAGCACGCCGGAACTGGCTGTGATCGAGACCAAGACCGGTTCGGGTCCCTCGCAGGTGGATCGCCTGCTGTGGTCCTACGGGCACCGCCCGATCCGGATTTCCAAGTACGCGACCGGTCTGGCCGCGCTGCGGCCGGACCTGCCGGCGACGCCGTGGCGTCGCACCCTGCGGCGCCACTTCGCGGTGGCGGGCCGGCCGGTCGCCTCCACCCGGAACAGCTGGCTGACGGCCGGCTGACGACAGACAGGACGCATCCATGCGACGCTTACGCACCTTCGCCCTGCCCGCCGCACTGACCGCGGCGTCGCTCGCGGTCTGGGCGGGTGGCACCGCCCTGGCGGCAGAGGCACCATCAGGTAGCGCCGCCGTACTGGCGGCCGGTCCGGCCGCGGGGCAGGCCCTGGCCGCGAACGCCGCCGACCACGACGACCCTGCGGACCACGTGTGGAACGGCGCCGACGTGCGCACCGTCGCGTTGACGGGTAGCGGTGCGACGACGACCGCGCCCGGGGTGGCGATCAGCGGCAGCACGGTCACGGTGACGTCCGCGGGCACATACCAGCTGAGCGGCTCGTTGACGAACGGCCGGATCGTGGTGAACAGCACCGGCGCTGGGATCGTGCGGCTGATTCTGAACGGCGTGACGCTGGCGAGCACCACCGGGGCGCCGATCGACGTCGTCGCGGCGGCCGAGGTGATGATCGTGCTCGCCGACGGCACGACGAACCGGGTCAGTGACGCGGCAACGCACTCCGCGACCGATCCGGCCAACGCCGCCCTGTACAGCGCCGCAAATCTCACCATCACGGGCAACGGCACGCTGGTGGTGACCGGTAACGCGTTCGACGGGATCGCGAGCACGGACGGGCTCGTGGTCGACAGCGGGACGATCAACGTGACGGCGGTCGACGACGGCATCCGCGGCAAGGACTACCTGGTGATGCAGGGCGGCGCCGTGACGGTGAACGCCTCCGGCGACGGCCTGAAGTCCGACCACGACACGGACGCGACCCGCGGGTACATCTCGCTGGCCGGCGGCACGGCGACGGTCACCGCCGCCGGGGACGCCGTCACCGCGGAGACCGATGTGATCGTCTCCGGTGGTTCGCTGACCACGCGGTCCGGCGGCGGGAGCACGGTGACCCCGGGTGAGACATCGACGAAGGGCCTCAAGGCCGGGGTGGCCGTGGTGATCAGCGACGGGCAGACGACGGTCGACGCCTCGGACGACGGCGTGCACTCGGACGCCACGGTGACCGTGGACGGCGGCACCACCGTCGTGGCCTCCGGTGACGACGGCGTGCACGCCGAGGGCATCCTGGCCGTGTCGGCCGGCTCGGTCACGGTGAGCAGATCGTACGAGGGACTCGAAGGGCTCAAGGTCCTGATCAGCGGCGGCTCCGTCACCGCGACCGCGACCGATGACGCCGTCAACGCCGCCGAGGCGGGCCTGCCGGACAGGCAGATCGCCCCGAACGCCACGATTGCCATCTCGGGCGGCACCGTCGTGGTCAGCGGCGGCACCGACGGGCTGGACTCGAACGGGACGTTGTCGGTGTCCGGCGGTGTCGTGGTGGTAGCTGGTTCGTCGACCAGCGCGCGCGGGGAGGGCGGCCTGGATGCCAGCGGCGCACTCACCATCACCGGCGGCACGATCCTGTCCACCGGGCTGACCGCCTCGACCAGCCCGCTGCCCACCGCCGGCCAGGGTGTGGTCTCGTACCTGTTCGGCGCCAACCGACCGGCCGGCACGGTGGTGCACCTGGCCACCAGCTCGGGGACGCAGATCGCCTCGTTCCAGTCGACCAGGGTGTTCCGGGGCGTCGTGTTCTCGTCGAGCCAGATCTCCCGGGGTACCAGCTACGTCATCTACACCGGCGGCAGCGTCTCCGGTACCGCCGTCGGCGGGGGCCTGTACACCGGGGGCACGCTGTCCGGCACCCGGGTGGCCGCGGTGACGGCGGGTCCGGCGGTCCGCGGCTGACCGGCTGCCCGCCGTGGTGGCCGCCCGGGGTCACCACGGCGGTCGCCCGGTGTGCGGTGCGCTACGGGCAGAAGTTGACGGCCGCCAGAAGCACGGTCACAGCGATGGCGGCGAGCAGGTTGGCGTAGTGGCGGTGACTCCGGCCGGCACGGCCGGGGTCACCGCCGAGTCCTGGTGCGCAACTGGTCCAGGGCGACCGCGAGGATCAGCACGACGCCGAGTACGGCCATTTGCCAGAAGGACGAAATGTCCATCAGCACCAGACCGTTCGTCAAGGTACCCATGATGAGCGCCCCGACCAGGGTCATCCACACCCGACCCTGCCCACCCGAAAGGCTGGCGCCGCCGAGCACCGCGGCGGTGACCGCGCTGAGTTCCAGGGTGTTGGCCGCCTGCGGTGAACCGGCGATGAGCTGGCTGGCGATCACGAGCCCGGCGAACGCGGCAGCCACGCCGGAGGCGACATACACCAGCGCCTGGACGCGATCGACGTGTACTCCGGCCAGGAAGGCAGCCTTGCGGTTGCCGCCTACGGCGAAGACGAATCGGCCGAAGACGGTGTGGCGAAGGACCGCCCATACCAACAGAAACGTCAGCAGCATGAAAATGACCGACACCGACACGCCGCCGACCCGTGCCCTGCCCAGGTACTCGAGCTTGTCGGCTGGATACACCACCGTCATCGCGTCGGTCCACACGAGCGCGGCACCGCGCACGATCGACAGCATGCCGAGCGTCGCGATCAGCGGATTGACGTGCAGGCGGGTGATCACGAGCGCGTTGGCCAGCCCGATCAACGCGCCGACCGCCAGCGCGCCGGCGATCGCGATCGGCGTGGCGACGCCGCCGGCGAGCAGTTGGGCCACGACGACACTGGTCAGTGCGGCGGTGGATCCGACTGAGAGATCGAAGCCGCCGGAGATGATGACCGCTGTCTGGACGGCCGCCACGATGCCCAACGTGGCCACCGACGCAGCGATGTTGGCCAGGTTCGATCCGGTGAGAAACACCGGCGAGGCGATGGTGAAGACCGCGAGCAGGAGAACGTAGATCACCACGAGGGCGGCACCCGACTGCAGCGCCCGCTCCAGCGCAGCGGCCGCGCCGGTGGACCGCCGCATCGGCGGCGTCGTCGTCGCCGCCGTCGCAATACTCGGTGACTGGTCGGTCAACCCTGGCCTCCGATGGCGAGGTCGACGATGCGTTGTTCGTCGACGGATGTGGTCGGGTAGACCCCCACGAGCCGGCCCCGGGTGATGACGCCGATCCGGGCGCACAGCGTGATCAGCTCCGACAGCTCCGAGCTGATCACGAGGATCCCCGCACCGTCCTGCGCGGCGTCCACGATGAGGTCGTACATCTGTGATTTGGCACCGACGTCAACGCCCCTGGTCGGCTCGTCCAGGAGGAAGGCGCGCGGACGGATGGCGAGCCAGCGGGCGAAGACCGACTTCTGCTGATTGCCGCCGGAGAGCTTCCCGATCTGGATGTCCGGGTCGCGTGGGCGGATGTCCAGCTGCTCCGCCCAGTTCCGGCCGGTTCGTCGGTCGTACGCGCGGGTCACCGTCGTGGCCATCCCACGCGCGGCCATCGCGGACACAGCGATGTTGGTTCCGGTCGACTGCAGGGGGAAGATGCCCTCACCGCGGCGGTCGGCCGGCACGTGGGCGAGTCCGGCTCTCCGGCACGACGCGGGCGTACGGCGCACAATCCCGTGGTCCCAGACGCGCACCGACCCGCCAGCCGGAATCGCGCCGACGATCGCCTTGGCCACCACCTCGACCCCGGAGCCCGCCAGACCGTAGAGCCCGACGATTTCGCCCCGGCGCACGGTGAGGTCGAGTGGGTGGAGACGCTGTGCAACGTCGAGGCCGGTGATGGTGAGGGCTGGCGGGCCCTGCGTCTGTGCGGTCTCCGCCTCGTGTTCGCGCAGGAAGGCGCCGAGTTGGCGGCCGACGATCTCCGCCACGATCTGCTCGCGGGACACCGCGGCGACATCGTGCGAACCCACCCGTGCCCCGTCGCGCAGTACGATCACCCGGTCTCCGACGCGCTGGATCTCGTCCAGGCGGTGGGAGATGTACAGCACGCCGACGCCCCGCGCCCGGAGCACCGCGACGGCGCGGAACAGCGCATCGACCTCCGCGGCGGTGAGCGCGGCCGTCGGCTCGTCCATCAGGACGAGTCCGGCCCCCGAGCCCACCGCCCGGGCGATCTCGACCAGTTGGCGGTCGCCCACGCGCAGATCGTCCATCCGCGTGCGGACGTCGATGTCTGGCGCGATGTCGGCCAGTGCCGCCGCTGCCTGCCGGTACAGGAGGCGGCGGTCCAGCAGGAACGGCATGCCCGCACGTCGCGGCAGCCGGGACAGCAACAGGTTCTCGGCAACCGAGGTCGGACCGACGTAACTGAGCTCCTGATGGACGACGGCGACACCGAGGCGGGCCGCCCGACCCGGAGTCGACTGGTCGAGGAGGGTGCCGTTGATCCGTACCTCACCGGCGTCCGGCGCCAGCTCACCGCTGATGCAGCGCACCAGGGTCGATTTGCCCGCGCCGTTCTCGCCGACGAGCGCCACCACCTCGCCGGCCGCGACGTCGAGGCTGACGCCCCGCAGAGCCTCCGTGGCCCCGAATCGCTTCCGGACGTCGAAGCACTGCAGTACCGGCGGCATGGCTTCGGTCTCAGCAGGACGGGTAGGAGTCGCGGATGTTCTTGTTGTTGATCCACTGGTGCTCGATGTAAACGTTCTCCGGCACCGACTCACCCTTGTTGAGCTTCTGCGCCAATTCCACCAGCTTCGCGCCGTACCGCTCGGGGAAGTACCCGACCGTGCCGATGAAGGTCTCCGAGTTGTTGCAGATCTCCTGCCGCGCCTCGATGGTGGCGTTCTGGCCGCCGATGAGGAAGTCCTTCTGCCTCCCGGCGCTCTGGATGGCGCGGAGCGCTCCGACCGCGCTGGGATCGTTCACCGCGCCCAGCAGCACGTGCTTGTCGGCCGCGAGCGTCGGCAGCAGGTTCTGCATCGCCGTCAACGACGGCTCCAGTGCGCCTTTGCCGTCGACCTTAACCACCTTGGCGTCGGTGAAGTCGGGGAACACCTTCTTCACGCCGTCGATGTAACCGTCCGTGCGCTGCTTCACCAGCTCACCGGATTGGGGCAGCTCGAGCAGGACTAGCTTGTCGACGCTCCCCCACTTGTCCTTCGCCGCCTTCGCCAGCTCCTCGCCGGCCACCTGCCCGGCAAGGAGGTTGTTCGCGCCGAAGAACGTCGCGCACGGGGGGTGCGGAATGTCGATCGCGATGACCTTCTTGCCCAGCCCCGCGGCCTCGAATTTCTGGCACAGCGCGGGTGCGATCTTCGCGTCGGTCTGGAACTCGATGATCACATTGGACTTGCGGAGCACCAGCGTGTCCGCGTTACTCAGCGCCAGCTGAGGATCGTACTTGTTGTCCAGCGTGATGAGTGTCAGGCCCGCGTTCTTCGAGGCGTCCGCCAGCCCTCGGTTGACGTCGGCGACGAAGGGGAACTCGCTCGACAACCCGGCGTAGCCGATGGTGAACGCATCATCATTCGACCCGGCGCCACCGCCGTCGTCTCCTCGGTTGCATGCGGACGCCACAGAGACGGTCAGCACCAGAGCCACAATGGCACCGGCACGGGGAAGGCTGGGTCGCATGGCCTGTACTCCTTCCGCCGGCGAAGCCGGCTCGGCGGGCGGCGTCCCGCTCAGCCGTGGCGACGGCCGGTCGACTGCGGGAGTGCAACTGAGGCGACCATAGACCGTCACGAGCGGGTGTCAAGTATGTAGACGATGGTCTACGTATGTGAACTGCACCGCCGGGTGCCGCCCAGAGCGGCATTCGCGTCCATGTCGTATGGAAGCGAAACCCAGGACCGCGACGCCCTCAAGCGTCCCGGCGACAGCCTCGATGGCTGACGCCCGTTGCGGTACTTCGCTGCTGTACAAGATCGAAAAGGGCCATCCTCTACCGCGTCGACCGGTTCTCCCGACGCCTGACCGACATGATGGCCCTGGTCGAGCAGCTCGCCACCGCCGACGTGGCGTTCTGCGCCGCCACCGAACACGTCGACACCTCAGCCCGGATGGGCCGCATGTTCGTGCACCTGCCCCGGTCCTGCGGATGGGGATCTTCGACCTATACGTCGCCGCCCAAAAGTGGCATTAAACTCGCCGGCCATGGGACTCCTCACCTTCAGCCTCAACGTCACCCTGGACGGTTGCGTCGACCACCGGGAGGGGATCGCCGACGACGAGACGCACGCCTTCTTCACCCGTCTCATGGACGAGGGCGGGGCAATGCTGTGGGGTCGCGTCACCTACGAGATGATGGAGAGCTACTGGCCGGCCGTCGCCCGCGGCGACGAGCAGGCGCCGCCGGCCATGCGCGAGTGGGCGGTCAAGCTGGAGGCCAAACCCAAGTACGTGGTGTCGTCGACGCGCAAGGAATTCCCGTGGACCAACACCCACCACATCGCCGGCGATCTGCGCGAGGGCGTGCAGAAGCTCAAGGACGCGACGCCGGCCGGTGTCCTCCTCGGAAGTGGCAAGCTCGCGACCGAGCTCGACCGGCTGGACCTGATCGACGAGTACAGGCTGCTCGTCCACCCCAGGATCGCCGGCCACGGCCCGACGCTGTACCAGGGCGGGCTGCCCGGCACACGCCAGCTCGAGTTGCTCTCGGCGAAGCCGCTCCGCAACGGCGCGGTGGCCATGCACTACCGCCGCGCGCACTGAATCACGGAGTCCATCGCCGCCAGCTCACCGGCAGCGCGGCGTCCTCCTCGCGGCTCGCCGCGCAGCGCCGAACGACTCCTGGAACGGGAGGACGGCCACCCCCCGGACACGATCCACAGAATAGGCCCCGAGCAGGCCGGTACGGTCCCTGCCATTCCCGCCATCCATCTCCAGGCATTGACCGAGAGCTTGCCAGTATCACGGCGCGGACCTACGGTGGCGGCTATGAGCCAGGATCCGCGACGGACGGCCGGCGCAGTTTGGGTAACGCTGATGGTGCTCGGCGTGGGAGTGCTGGTGAGTGTGCTGGTCGGCCTGCTCGTCGGGTGGCTCATCGATGACATGGGTCGTGGCCTGGGGCTCAGCGTGGCGATCGGGATGGGCATCACGGCCGTGGTCGGTGTTGCGGCCAATCTCCGGTCACGTCGGCGCTGAGTCCGTTCGCCGTGTATATCGGTGCGCTATGCATCGGCTCTCCGCACCGTCTCGAAGGACCAAGCCCAATCAGTAGGAGTACCCGACCGACGCTCGGAAGTACAACGGGCAGGTGATGTCCACCAAAACCTCCGGCCATCAACTCCACCGTTGAGCGCCAGGGATACGGAAGTATCGCGGGCGTGGGTCGGTGCCGCGGGAGCGGGATGGTGCTAGCGTCCGCAGCCCGTCCGGCAGTCGATCCAGGCAGACCGACCAGCCCTGAGCGTGGGCGTCGCGGTCAGCGTCGGCGCCGAACCGCTCGTGGGCGAGGGTGAGTTCGGTCCCGTCCCCGGCGGGCACCAGATGCAACGTCACGAGCGTCTCGTCCTCCGCGCCGTGCCGGCGCCCGGGCCGTCGATGACGCACTGCCCCCGACCCGCACGTCTGCTCGCACCGTCGTGGCGTCATCGCCAACGTCGGCACCCGGGGGCACCGAAGGCGTCGACGACATCGCCGAGATCACCCGCATCCTCACCGCGCTGGCCATCCGACGACGGTGGATCCACGCCGACGCCGCACGGTCCGGCATCCCCATCGCCGACGGCCGGACAACGCGTATCGACAGGCTGTGATCTGTGCCATAGACTCCGGTCAAAGCTTCGGAGGCTGCCGTCGGCTACCACCGGACACGTCCGGGTAGGTGCGCCGCTGGGCCGGCGACCTCCCAGACCAGCGTTCCGGTCAAGGGCGACCCCGCACCCGTACCTGGTGGCGGTACCGACGGGCACGAACCCATCGTGTTCGAAGTATCCAAGGAGTCCTCATGGTCCTCAGACCCCCTGCGACAGCCCTGCTCGCCGGTGCCAGCCTCGCCCTCGTCGCAGCCGGGGTGCTGACCGCGACGGCGGCCCAGGCGGCCACCGCCTGCCGGGTCGACTACAAGATCACTAACCAGTGGCAGACCGGCTTCGGCGTCGACGTGACGATCAACAACCTCGGCGACCCGGTCAACGGCTGGCGGCTCGCCTGGACGCACCCGGCCGGGCAACGGATCACCCAGATGTGGCAGGCCGAATACACCGAATCCGGCAACCAGGTGACCGCCACCAACCTGGCGTACACCGCGACCATCCCGACCAACGGGGCTGTCACCTTCGGATACAACGGGACCTGGAACGGCAGCAACCCGCCGCCGTCCAGCTTCACCCTCAACGGCGTCGCCTGCACCGGCAGCCCGGCGCAGCCGGTCACCCCCGGACCCGGCACCCCCGGACCGACCACGCCCGGGCCCGGCCAGAATTCCCCGCCGCCCCCGCCGCCCCCGCCCCCACCGCCGCCGCCCCCCTCCGGAGGCTCCTGCGGCGACGGCACCTTCCAGGCCGAGGCCGTGCTCAACGGCAGCACCTGGACCGCCCGCACCGCCGGGCGCACCGTCTACACAGGAGGTGACATGCGCGCGGCCATGCAGTCCGCCATGGACAACCTCCCCCGGCGGACGGCCAAGCAGGCGGTCGTGGTCCGCGGCTCCGGCTCGATCAGCGCCGGCACCAGGGTGGTGGTGCCCAGCTACACCGTGCTGCACGTGTGCGGCACCATGAATGTCACCGGCTCCGGCGCCGGCGATATGGCCCCGATCTACGCCCGCGACGCCACCGACATCGAGGTCGCCCACCTGCGACTGACCGGCCGCCCGAACTACGGCGTGTTCATGCGCAACGTGAACAACCTGGTGCTCGGCCAGCTCGACCTGCGGCTCTCCGGCGGACTCGGCGTGCGGATCGACAACCACGGCGGCAACCGCGCGGTCAAGGTCCGCAACATCCGGATCGGCAACGTGTACGTCTCCGGCACCAGCGACCAAGGCGTGGAGACCTACGGGGTGGACGGGCTCACCGTCGGTACGGTGACCGCCCGTAACACCGGCGGCTCCGGCCTGCTGCTCAATGACACGATCAACGCCACGGTCGGCACCGTCGACGGAGACGGCGCCGGCACCGGCACCGGGTACGCGGCGTTCCGGATGGCCAACCGCAATGGCCGCATCGGCAACAGCTACCCGACGAACATCCGGGTCGGTACGGTGATCGCCCGCGGCGGCGGCCGGGGCATCTTCTGCGTCTCCGAGAGCGGCGGCGCGGTGATCGACCGGGTCAGCCTGACCAACACCGGCGGCAACGCGGTGCTGATCGAGAACTGCCACAACGTCACGCTGGCCGCCCAGTCCGGCACGATCAGCGGCGGCGGCGAAGTGCGGATCGCATCGCGGACCGAGTTCGCCGCCTCGTCGAACAACACCCTGCAGAACCTGACCATCACCAACAACAGCGTGCGGCTGAGCCCCTGTGGCACGAACAACGTCATCCGCAACGTCACCCGGGTGAACACCTCGCTCAGCTGGTGCTGACCCGACCACCAACCACCGACCGGCGCCGGACGACCTTCTCCGGCGCCGGTCGGTGGTTTCGTCGGGGTGCGGGCCTACATCCGGGCATGGCGTATGACCTCCAGGTCACCGTGGACGGTAGAGCGATCCACACCTCTGGTGATAGGTCAAGTTGAGCAGGACCATCCGCGCCGCATCATGTTGCGCGAACGCGACAACCGGGAGGCGTCACGCCGGCGCTCATCGAGCAGACTGTGCGGGTCACACCCGACCACCAGGACACCCGGTCGTTGAAGGGATCCTGTTCAGCGCGGCGTACGGCGCCCTGCTGTCGGCGCTTCGTCGAGCCCATCGCGGCAGCACCCACGTCCTCTACCGGTGGGCTTGACCCAGATCCGCGCCCATTTGAAGTCGAGTTCAGGAGTTAGACACAAGCTTCTTCTCGGCGGGTCCAATTGATCGCCGCCACCGGATGGTCCGTCCAAAACGGAAGGCAGACGAATCGGTGCCAGCGGCGCACCGCGCCTGAAGCCCCACGGCCAAACGTTGCTCTGGATCCTGCGTCGCAGCGCAACTTGGCCACTGTCGGTGTACGAGTTGCAGCGCAGAGCCGCGTACGCCACGGATTACACAGCACCATCGACATTCGCAAGCTCAGCGGCGAGCTTGCGGCCGAACCGCCGCCAGCACACAGAGATCATCAATCACAATCGACACTCCGGCGAGGACACCATCGCGGAGAAGTCGTACGCCTACCTCGGCGCGTTCGTGCTGCCGGAGGTCTACGTCCAGCCCACCACGAAGGTCTCCTACTGGATCTACCCGCAGAGCAAACGAACAGCTACCAGCACGCCGACGGCGAGATCGACGACGTCCGTGTCACCGAGTAACACCCCGCACCACCCCAAATCACGGTGCTGCCCGTCCCTGACCCCCGAGCCGGGCAGCGCCGAATGTGTCAGCCCTCCATCGCCGCGACAAGCCGCCGGAGGCCGGCGCGTTCACGGCGGTTCTCGTTGGTGATCCATTCCTTGCCCTCGGCCGCGATGCCCTCCAGCACGTGCAGGGTGCGATCGAGGCCCGAGGCGTCGAGCGAGACCTGGGAGGCGATGCGGTCGTCGTCGCCGAGCTCAGGCATGCCCGGCCACTCTCCGGTGATCGTCAGCTCGTCCCGGGGATTGTTCGTCAAGGTCAGCGAGAGCTTCTTCTCGCCGCTGCGGGCATCGACGACGTGCGCCGCCACGACCGAATTGTACTGATAGGTGAGACGCTGCTGATCGCCGAAGTTCATGGTCTCGAAGTCGAGGGTGACCGTGACCTGGCGGACGCCGCCCTTGGTGAGCAGGAAGAGGAGAAGTTTGTAACGCGAGTAGCGCCAGGGTCCCTTGCTGACCCGGGCCCGCTTGCACCGGGGCACGGGCGCCTCGATGAAGGCGTGCGCTATCACGTCCTGCGCGGCCACGCGGTAGTGCCGCAGCGTGTCCTCGACCAGGATCTTGCGATCGCAGTCGAGCCAGTGCGCCATTTCCGCGTCGGTCGGCTTCGACTCTAGTTTGCGCACCCACCTGTCGTACGCCGCGCGCCGGTCCTCATAGTCGCGCCGGACCCGGATCACCTCGTCCCGGTGGCGGTGGCCCTCAAGAAGCATCGCGAGCCAACCCCGGGTGGCGAGCCGAGCCCCGGCCACGACGCCGGCCGTCGCGATCACGGTCGTGAACGGGGCCTCAACGAGGGCTTGCCACAGGAGCAGCGGCCCGGCCACCGCCAGGGCCAACACGGCTGCGCCGAAGGCGGTCCGCGTCGGGGGTGGCACCCGGGAGTCCTCGGGCTCCGCCATCAGCTCGCCACTGAGCCACAGCCGCTTGACGTCGCTGGCGAGGTATCTCACGAGCCAGGCGATACGCTTGGCGTCGACCGCCTGCTCCCGGTACAGCTCGACCAGCTCGTTGCGGAGGGTCTGCCGGATGCCCGCCGTCTCCGCCAGCCACGTCTCCCGGGCCATGCCCTGCGGAAGGTAACGTCCGAAGTAGCGGTCGAACAGGGAGTCCATCGCCGAGGCGAACCGGTCGGACTGCGCGGGAGCACGCCGGGGTGTGAAGGTGAGACGCTCGCGGGCCAGCCGGCGTCGATGCCGAGCCAGCCTGATCGTGGATCCCGCCCGGACCGCCACGACGACGGCTCCAAGAGCCACCACCAGATAGCCGGCCGAGCGAAGCCACGAGTGGGCCCAGGCGTACTGGACCACTACGACGCCCGTGACGAGGAGCAGGGCCGAGCCGCCGAAGGCGCGCAGATAGTCCGCCGCGGCGTTGCGGATCGGACGCGGTGGAACCGGCCGGGGAGCGATCGGCTTGGGCTGGAAGAACTTCCAGACCCGCTCCGCCCGGTCGTTGGCCGTCCTGTCCCGCCGGGCGGTCGCGAACGTCTTCTGCCAGGTCCAGTCCTGGTGAGGGCCGGCCAGGAAGACCTCGAGGTGGTTGAGGATGCTTTCCTGCAGGGGCGGGTTGAGCGATTCGAACTCCTTGACCACCACGCCGATCGCGGCCGGGTCGGGAGTCTCCGCCGTGGTCTGCGGCAGCGAGTCCAGCAGCGAGCCGACGGCGTGGACGCCCCGGGCCCAAGGATCTTCGGAGCGCTGCGCCGCCCAGCGGCGGACGTGTGCCAGCTGCGCGAGTTCCTGGTCCGTCAGGCTCTGCACAGTGCGGCCGCTCAGCAGTGCGAGCGCGAGATAGAAGTAGGCGCGGGAGTTCTTGTAGCCCCTGGCGACCGCTTTCATGATCAGCTCTCTCGCCTCGCGCGGGGCGCTGATCTCCAGGTAGCGGAGGCCGACCTCGAACTGCCGCTCCGGTGGGTCGTCGTCGCTGACGTGGTATACGCCCTCGATGTGGACCTCCTGGGCCTGGAAGCCTACGTTGGCGTTGCCGTCCGCGACGTTGGTGAACGTCTTCTGCTGCGGTTCGGCGCTCATGACAGACCTCGCAGAGCCGCCATGAGACCCGTGACCCGCGTGGCAAGGTCCGTCCAGTCCAGGAGTAGGCCGCGCAGCTTCCGCAGGGCCGTGGTCACGCGGCTGCGCGCTTCGTCGTCGGCCGGGGGCACGTCGGCGGCGGCGGCGTCCATCTCCTGCTCCGCCGCACGGTAGGTGCTCGCGTCCACGTCACCCGCCTCATGGCCCTTACGGAGCGAGGCGCGCAAGTCCGCGAGCTGGTCGTGGAATGTCTGCCGGCGGGGACCGCCCGGCGCGCCGTAGACGGTCGCGTGGTGAACGGTGTGCGCCTGGAATCCGACGTGAGCGTTGCCCTTGGCGACGTTTCTGACGGAGCCGGACATCGACGCATCACCTGCTTCTTTCCGAGGACGGCGAGGGGAGGAACCGTTCTGCGCCCCGAGTTCCTGGGCGAGCGCGAGGGCGAAGGCCGCGGCGTTGGCGGCGGCACGCGGCTGCCACTTGTCGCCGTCGGTGTGGACCTTGGTCCCGTCGGCGCGGTCACTGATGCCGCGGACGACGACGGCCGGCAGAGACCGGTTCAGGTGGGCGGCCTGGGCGACCCCGGCCGACTCCATCTCCACAGCCAGCGCATCGTTATAGTGATCACGGATGCGCGCTGCCTCGGGCGAGGACGCCGAGTCGAGGACGACCTCACCGGCGGCGATCGGGCCAAACCGTACCCGGGGGACTCCTCCGGCGAGGCCCCGCGCCCAGCCTTGCTCCCGCTCCAGATGCCGGGCGAGCTGATCACAGGCATGGGGGATCTCCCATACGCGAGGCCGGGTGCGGAACGCGTCGCTTTCGCTGGTGCCGCCGTGATAGGCGTACACGTGGGTGGCCACGACGACGTCGCCGAGGCCGACGGAGGGCCAGAGCGCCCCGGCCACGCCGGCGAAGATGACCGCTTCCGGGTCGAACTCGGTCATGGCCCGCTCGGCGATGACGGCGGAGGGGTGGTTGCCCTTGCCCACAAGGCCGAGAACGATTTCACAGGAGCCTCCGGTCAAGGTGCCACGCTCGAAGCGCGTGCCCATCGGATGCACGTGCGGTTCGACTCCCGTGAGACGTTCGCGGACGGCGTTGTACTCGAGGTCCAGTGCGGTAAGCACGACCACGGGTCTGGTCATCTCTCGTCTCCTCCGGCTGCGACGGTTGGAACCGTGCGGATCATGGGTGGATAGAGGCCCCGGCGCGGGCCGGCGCGGTAGACACGGGCCGGGCGGCCGGTGCCCGTGGCGCGGGGCGGACCGGCAGGGACCACGAAGCCCTTCGTGCCCTGGACCTTGCGGTAGAAGTTGCGGGGATCGAGCGGCGTGCCCCAGACGGCCTCGTAGACCTGCTGCAGCTCTGTGAGGGTGAAGACCTCGGGGCAGAAAGCGGTCGCGAGCGCCGTGTGCTCCAGCTTGGAGCGGGCGCGCTCCACCCCGTCGGCGACGATGCGCAGGTGGTCGAAGGCGAGCGGTACCCGCGCGGCGAGTATGTCGTCGACCGGAATCCACTCGGCGTTCGCGGCGTCGGTTCCGGCGACGGGCTCGGGAAGGCGCGGCACGACGGCGAGGTGGGCGACGGAGACCACGCGTCCGCGAGGGTCACGGCCGGGGTCGCCGTAGGTGCCGAGCTGCTCCAGGTGCGGGATGTCGGTGAGCCCCGCCTCCTCCCGCAGCTCCCGGCGGGCGGCGCTGAGGATGTCCTCGCGCTCATCCGCGAGGAACCCGCCAGGCAGCGCCGCCTGCCCGACGAACGGCTCGATGCCGCGCCGCACGAGAAGCAGGTGCAGACGGCCACCGCGAAGGGTGAGGATCACGAGGTCGACGGCGATCAGGATCCGGGGTGGTTCCCAGGTGTCATCGGGCACCGCTCGACCGTAGCTTTTTGTCGAGTCGACAAGAAAGGGCCGGAGCTGTCGTATCGCCGACACTTTGGGTAGCCATTCGATCAACGAAAGGTGATCACGAGCGCGGTGGCGAGACCGTACGTGGTGGGGTGATACCGGGTAGACGGTGCCTAGGGAACCGAGGCCGCAGCGCTTCTCCAGGACCTCGCCGATGACCCCGCGGTAGTCGGTGATGTCCGCGAGGTCGCCGTCGGCCGGCGCACCCGGGGCGAGCGTCGGCCACGTGGCATAGACGTCGCAGCCTCGGACGCCGCCGCCCATCACGAGCATCGCTTTGCCGTGGCCGTGGTCGACGCCCGGGGAGGAGTTCTCGGCGACCCGGCGGCCGAACTCCCTGACCGTCCCCAGGGTCAACTTCTTCATACCCTCCGGGCCGAGGTCGGCGACGAAGGCGGCCAGCCGAGGCTAGGGCCGTGAAGTTGTCGTGCATGCGCTGGCCCTTCGCCGCCGTTCCGAGGCCCTCGTGCATGTCCCAGTCGCCTGAGTCCATGTCCCAGTCGCCTGAGTCGACGACCCCCGCGGGCGCCGATTGTCGGGCGGCGCTGACCCCCGCAGGGCGACGTTGCCGAACGTCGGCGGGCTGACCCCGCGCAACACCTTGTAGAGCGGGCGGATAGGCGATTTCACTGGGACCCGCCAGTTTTCGCCCGCCGCAGGCGGGGGCGGCGGGGTCCAACCAGCGGGCACCTGTTTACGGCGTCGCCGATCTTCTGGAGCGTCTCCGCATGGGGCTGGGTAAGCGCCGGGGACCCGACCTCGGTGTCTTCTATTAAGGCCAGCTCAGCGGCATCGTGGCGTCGTTCGTACTCTTTACGAATCTCCTCGCCGATCTCATCCGGTTCTTCGCGATGCCAGGCAGTGACCGCCGACTCAGCCATTTACCGAGGCACGCGCACAGTGATCCGGCCGGCCTGATGATCCAGAACAGCGCCGATTGCCAGTACGGTCCGGTCCGGTCCTCCTGAGACTGCAGATATTGTCACGATCATTCACCAGCCGAGGCTACCGAGCTCGATCCGGTGAACGTTACTGGTCACGGCACTAGCCCGTCCGCTCACATCCCCCGCAGCGATGCGTAATGCTCCATCCATGCGCCGCACGCTGCTCGTCGTCTTGACCATCGCCCTCGCCGGCTGCACCTCGGCCCAACCCGAAGCGCGGATCACTGCGGAGCCGTCAGCGGCACGGGCTGCGGTGACGTCGCCGACGGCGGACCTGCACGGCAGGCAGGCGTGCGACATCGCGAGAAGCGCGTTACGGCGGTCCGAGCACCTTGACCAAGCAACGGCGCAGGCCGTGGTCGCGTTCGCCGGCCAGTCGCTGAACGAGAAGCTCCGCCAGCACGGCGCGTTCCTAAGCCTCGCCACGAACCGGGCGATTGCGTCGAAGGGCGCCAGCGATGAGGCGGCCATGAGCGCAGCGGCGACGACGAAGGCGTTCGAGTTCGTCGCGGCGTGCTTCGACAATGGGTACGGTGGCTAGGCTGGTGTAGCGCGGATGGTCGTCTGCCATTGGGAACGGTGGCACCGTCGGGGCCCTCGTCGCCGAGGTCACCGACGAGGGCGTGGAGTTCCGTCCCCGCGCTGTGCCTCGCCGCGGCCGCCATGGTGCCAAGCTCGAGGAGCGGGCGATTCTGAGCCTCCTCGCGAACCACCCGCACCGCCGCGACCCGCGGCATGGTTGGCCTGTTCGCCGCCGAGCACCGCGCGTACATCGTGACCGCAGACCCGGGCGCGTACGGGGGCCTGCCGACGATCGCGATCTGACGCCCTGACTCAGGCTTCCCCCGTGACGATCAGGGCTTCATGCGCAGTACCCGCATGATGGCTCCTACTGCTCCGGGGGTGCGAGGTCGCCCTGACGGATCAGCCACTCCTCCAGGGCGGGCCGGTAGCCGGTCCGTCGTGAGTTGCTTCGGCGACGACGGCGGCTCGGGCCGCCCCGCCTCCCACACGTCACGTGTGTAGCGGTGACCGTTCGGAACCCACCACGTGTCGGCAGTGTTTGACCAGATCAATTAGGTGTCGTCAGCGGTCTCATTGGTGGTTTCGGTCATGGTCGGTTCTCCTCGCTCGACTGCACGCGGCCAACGTCGGAGAGCGTCCGCCCTCCGTGTTGGAACGACCTACTCCGGTTGAAGGCGAGCTTCCGTTCGTACTCCGCGCCCAGGCCGATGCCGAAGATGTCGACCGTGTCGAGGAGGCGGATCAGCACGTCCGCGAACTCGCTGTCCCCGCCCTCCGGATTGACCGGGCGACCTTCCAGCCCCACCGTGATGCGAACCTTCCCGGTCGCGTCCTCCAGCCGGTGGTCCCGGTACGCCTCCAACGCCTCGGACAGCCGGAGTGGAGTAGGGCGATGCTCATAGCCTTTTGCGGCCTCTGACCTGGGTAAATACGGTGGGGCGGGCGGGACTCGAACCCGCGACCGAGGGATTATGAGTCCCCCGCTGGCGCGTCTGTTAGCGCTTGATAGCGGCTCTCCGGTGCTACGGTACGCTCAATGCGTGCGTAGCGTAGCGTTTAGCGCAGATGTCGCGTTGAACGGTGTGTCCAGTGTGACCAAAGATCAGGATGTGTGGCATGGCTGCGATCGACTCACGCTCCGGCAGTTGGCGTGTCCGCTGGCGTTACGGCGGCACCCGCAGCGGTGCGTGGCAAACATCCACCTGGGCGGATGAAACCCTCGCCATTCAATGCAAGAAACTGTCTGAGGCACACAATCACGAGGTAACCGCCGAGGCAGTCGAAGCCATAATTCTCGGGACACCTTCCGTCCAAGAACAATCAGACCTAATGACCGTTGAGGAATGGGCCGAGAAGTGGCTCAGCTCGCGGACCCGAATATCACCCGGGCAGCGTGACCGGTACCGCAGCCAACTACAGCGAGTGATCCTCCCCGCGATCGGGCACATCCCCCTCGACCGCGTCACCGGCATGGATGTCGTCGGAGTCCTCCAAGCCATCCGCGATGCCGGCCTGTCCGACGCGACCGCCACCCGGTACTACTCCCTCATGCACTCCCTGTTCGGCGCCGCCGTGCGCGAAAAGATCATTGACGACAACCCCGCAGCCCGCACCGACTGGGTGCGGGGACTCATTGCAGACGACGACACCCGCGATGACGGCGACGACCACGTGTACCTGTCCCCCGCCGAGTACCAAATGATCCGCGCGAACATGGCCCCCGACGCGCTGCCGCTGCTCGAGCTGCTTGCCGGCACCGGTGTGCGTTGGGGCGAGGCGACCGCGGTCAAGGTCGGGGCCGTCGCCCTGGACGAGTCGCCGGCGCTGATCCGGGTCCACCGGGCGTGGAAGATGAACGACCGCGCGAAGGTCGCCGAGGGCGAAGACCGCTGGTACCTGGGCGCCACGAAGGGCCGCACCCGTCGCACGTTGACGATCGCCCCGTCGCTTGCGGGCCTGCTGCGCCCGCTGGTGGAGACGCTCGGCCCAGTCGTTGTCGGCCGCGAGGAGGAGGAGCTGCTCGTCACCGCCCCGGAGGGCGGTCGGGTCATCTACTCGAACTGGCGGAACCGGCGGTGGCTGCCAGCGCTCGCGGCGGCGGCCCGCTGCCCAACCCACCCGCCACTTCTCGCCGACGGAACCGCTGACCAAGGGCTACTCGCGGTGTCCGCCTGCGACTGCAGAACCCGGCTTCGGCAATGGCCCACGATCCACGACCTCCGGCATAGCCACGCCGCTTGGCTGATCGCCGCTGGCCAGCCGATCGCAGCGGTGTCTCGCCGGCTAGGCCATCGCACGACCGAAATCACGGAGTTGATCTACGCCGGGATCCTGCCGCAGACCCAGGCCGACATCGCGGACGCTCTCGAGTCGGCGCTTACTGCGCCTGGCGGTGGTCCGGCGCGCTGAACTTGAAGACCCGGGCGTCCGTTCCGCCGGGGTCCGCTGGCCGGGATGTCCCGGCTCGGCTCTGCCGTTCGTAGAGCATCCCGTCGAGGAACGCCGCTCGGACCGGGGCGTGGTGCCTGCGTATCGCGGCGACGACGGTGAGTGCGACGGCGGCGCCGACCGCGGCGGTGTGCAGGTTCGTCGGCATCCTTGGCACGCGTCGTGTGCTGGCGAGCAGGTCAGAGGCGGCGATGGCGAACCATGCGGCGATGGCGGCGCGGCGGTGGGTGTCGCGCTCCCCCACTTCGGTCAGCATGGTCACTAAGTTACCTAGCTGCGTTCCCGCGCGTGGGGCTTTCGCGCAGGTTGTCTGTTTACCCGGTGCGGTGGGCGCCGGCGCTGTCGGCGTTGGCCGCGTCGAGCACGTCGAGCAGCCCCAGCAGGGCTTTCTTCTGTTCGGGGCTGTAGTCGGTTGACCGGTCGATGGCGGCGCGGACATCCGCCGACGGCTCGATGTCCGGGGCTTCGAGGCCGGCGAGTTTGTACGCCTCGTCATGTGGGATGGCGAGCACGTCAGCGAGCTTGAGGACGATCTGGCGGCGGATGCGGCGCTCGCGAGGCGGGGTCGTTTTGAGGCGGCTGATCGTGGTCGCCGTGACACCGGACCGTTCGACGAGGTCCCGCTGGGACATGTTCTGCCGCTCTAGCTCGTCCTGGACGCGGAGCCAGAACAGGTAAGCGGGGCCGTGCTCTCTCGTCGCCACGCCCCGCATTATTCCTCGCTGTGAGCGCTGGAGGCCACTTCGTGCGCCAACGTCCGCTCTCATGTGGTCCTTCGGGTGCAATCCGCGTTAGCGTCTTGCCCTCTGTGTTAGCGTACGTTAGCGTAGTAAACGCAATGAGCGACGCATACGCGACGCTCTCCGCTGACGAACGGATCACCGATGAACGCCGAAGAGGCCGCACGGCTCCTGCGGGTCAGCCGCGACACCGTCGCCCGGGCAGTCACCGGCCGCGGCCTCGGCGCAATACGCGCAGGCACCCGGCTCGAGATCACCACGGCGGCACTCGCCGACTACCTCACCAACACAGCCGTGGCTACACCAGGGAAGGACCGCGAACCGGTGGACGTCACCGACCTGCCGAAACTCATGACTCTCGAAGAGGTCGCAGCCGGCACGAACCTGCCCCTCACCTGGCTCCGCCGCGGCTGCCGCGCGGGCGAGCTCGCGCACCTGCGGCCCGGCAAGAAGGTCCTCATGGCCCCGGCGCACGTGTTCGCAGCCGTCGAAGCGGCGAGCCGGCCCGCGAAGGCGACCACTGCCCTCGATGAGGAACGCCGCCGCCGCGCTGGGCGGCGTCGGCCCCACCCGGCGCGGAACGCCGCCGCCTAGCTGAAACGCCGAACGGCCGCCGCAGCAACGGCAGCCGTTCGAAAGCCCAACCCCACAACCCGAAAAGAGGGCCGGACCTATGGCTCAGCACATTACTCCCACCCCACGCAGCAACACCACCGCAGCCACGATCGCGGTAGTCCCAGTCACCCAGAAGCTTCGCGACGAAGCACCCGACCTGCTGACAGTCCCCGACGCCTGCCACGTAATCACGGCCCGCGCCGCAGATGGTGACCTGCTCCGCATCTTCGACGTGATCGCCGAGTCGGACACGACCCTCGGCGCCCTGATCGAAGACGCGAAGAGGATCGCCGCCACAGTGGGCAGCTCCTGGGGCGGTGCCGAAGCGTCAACCCGGTTCGCCGAGGCCGCCGGCATCTCCTACCTCGGGATGGCATCGCAGGTCCACACCGAACTGTGGGGCAAGTCGTGAACGCCCGGGTCGCAACGATCGAGCACCGCATCACCGGTGCGTTTCTCGACAAGGACTTGAACCCGACCGGCAAGACCACGCAGGCGACGTTCATGTACTGCAAGTTTGAGCCGTTCGCGATTCGGCTGGTGTTCCCCGCCGAGGCGATGGTGGGCAGTATCCCGGGAATCTGGGTCGGCGCGCGGTGCGTGCTGGGCGCTGGCTTGGTGGAGCCGTCGGGTCTGGGCGACATGCAGGTGTTCCCGCTCGAGGGGCGCCTGTCGGCTACGGCGATCCGCCTGGTCACGGAGAAGGGCGACGCGGTACTTCGGTACCCGACGCGTGAGGTGCAGCGTTTCCTGGACGCCACGTACGACATGGTGCCGGCCGGGGCTGAGCCGACCTACCTCGACGTGGACGGCGTTGTTGAGCGGCTCCTCTCGGACGCGCGGTGAAGGCCTCGACGCGGGTGTTCGACCCGCAGGTCGCCGAGACAGTCCGGTTCATCGACGGGCCGTACGGCGAGTGGACGGTCCTTGACCGCGACCACGACGGGACGTGGTTCCTCGTGGGTCGGAAGGGCTCCACGCCGATCCGCGTGTCGAAGTGGCAGCTGCGAGCCGCGTCATGAGCCCCGTCGCCAGCGCCCAGATCGCAACAGCACGCGAGCTCGTCCGCGAGTTCCACGCCATCAGCCCCGCCGCGGCGGTCGAGTACGTGGCCCGGCTGCGGAAGACCGCCGAGGACTTCGTGGCTAACGAGCCCGGCACGAAATTGACCCACGCGTTCAGCCTGACGGCCGTCGCCGCCGAGGCCGCCCTGAAGGAAGCCTCCGGAGGTGCGCTGTGACCGCCCACGAGATCCGATCGCACCACCGCCGCACCGGCCTGGGTGACCTGCTCCGCGCCGCGACCGCCCGCCTCGCCGACCGCGACCGCCTCGACGAGGTGGAAGCCGACCAGCTCCTCGCCGACCTCGCCCCCATGGGCGCGGACCTGCCCGTCGACAAGACCACCGGGACGGGGTGGCCGACATGAGCACCCACCTGATCGTCACGTTCGACACGATCGCCGGCCCCATCGACTTCGGCCCGGTCGGCGCTGCGGCCACCGCCAGTTTCGAAATGGCCCGCCGAGGCCGGCCGTGCCGGGTTGAGAAGCGCGAACCCAACCGCCTCGCCGAGTTCCTCCGCTGGTCGTGGGACGAGGAGGCCAAGCGATGACTCTCGACCTCAACCCCGCGCCCCGGTTAGGCCCGGCCAACTCCACCACCGACGAGGAGACCGGGGACCGCACTTACTACTTCGAGCCCTACGGCCGACTCACCTCCGTCACCACCGCGTTCAAAGCCATCGCGAAGATCGGGCTGGACATTTGGAAGACGCAACTCGCGGCCGAAGCGGCGTTCATCGAACTGCCCACCGTCATCACCGCATCACGGGTCAAGGCCTGCGACAACACGAACAGCCGCTGCCGCAAAACCCACGGGTGGCAAGACCGCTGCCCGCGCTGCCCGTGCGGCGACTGCCGCGCGTGCGTCGCGAAGTGGCTCGCCGACCGGCACTTCGCCGAGTCCGCCCGCCGCTCCGACGAGGGCATGCGCGTTCACGACGTCGCCGAGTGGTGGTCCATGCACGGTGAGATCCGCCCCCACGACGACGACATCAAGCCGTACGTTGCCGCGTTCCTCGCATTCGTCGAGGAGTACGGCATCACACCCGAGTCGTTCCTGATGGCCGAGGGAACCGTCATCAACCCGGCCGAGAAGTACGCCGGCACCTGCGACGGGCTCCTCCGGTTCGACGCCTGCGCCACCGACTCGGCGTGCAAGCTCGTCGCACGGCAGCTGCGGTTTAACGGCGAGTACTCGAGCCTCAAGACCTCCGAGGCGATCCAGAAGGCCGTACGCCGCGACAAGCGCACCGTCGACCTTCTCGTGGACTGGAAGTCCCGTGAGGGTGAAGGTGCCAGCTTCTACCCGAACCAAGCGCTGCAACTGTCCGGCTACCGGTGGGCGCCCCTTGTGCGGATCAAAGGCACTGATGTGGACGTCCCCATGCCCGACACCGACGGGGCGGTCATCGTTCAACTCCGCCCCGACGGAGTGACGGCCCGGCTCGCCGTGGCCACGGAGCAGACGTTCCAAGGGTTCCTCCACGCCCTGGGTTTGTACACCTGGCTTTCCGAGTGCGGGCCGGCGGCCGTGTCGTCGCACACGTTCACATTGGGCCGCAAAGACCAACCGGTCACCGCCGATGTTGAGCCTGCCCCACTCAAGCCTGACCCGTTCGCGCTGATCGTCGCCGCGCGTGACCAGCAGCCCACCGACATTCCCTTCTGATCGGAACCCCAGGAGCCACAACCATGCCCATCGCATCCCTGCAGCGTCGCCTGACCCAGGTCGGTGTCATCCGCCTAGGCGAGAAGCGCCTATCCAAGAACAACAAGGAGTACCCGGCCGCGCTCGACTCGTTCCGCATCACGTCGCCGTCGAAGGCGCTCATCGACGCCGTTGCCGGCCTGTACGGCGGCACGGTGAAGCCGTGGCAGTCACCGTCGGGCCCTGAGTTCGAGGTGGTGACCCGGGCGACCGAGATCCCGGTGTTCGTGCCGCCGCAGAACATCGACCCGAACTTCGAACTGTGGGGCAACGGCTACCGGTCGCGGATGTGTGACGGGATCGCCGAGAAGCTCCGCGGCCAGCCGTGCCTGTGTGAGGCGGCGGCGCAGCAGCGGTACGCCGCGGCGAAGCGCCCGTTCCCGGAGGATGGCCGGTTCGAGCGGACCAAGGACGACTGCAAGCCGACCACGCGCATGTCGCTGATGCTGGCTGACATCCCGTCGATGGGCACGTTGAAGTTGGAGGCCCACGGGTGGAACGCCGCGTCGGAGCTGCCCACCCTGGCCGCGTCGATCGCCGCCGCTACACAGCCGATCCCGGCGCTGTTGAAGCTTGAAGCCCGAGGCGACAAGAAACTGACCTTTGGCAAGGACGGCGAGAAGGTCGAGTCCCGCAACTACGTGGTGCCGGTGCTGGACTTCTTCGGCCTGTTCACCCCGGCGCAGGCGTTCGGTGGGGCGATCGACGCGGCGGTTCGCACCGCGATCGGGGCGCCGCAGGAGCAGCGCGTCGCGCTGCCGGCCGCGCCCTCCCCATCCGCTTCGGAAGTCAAGCCGTCTGCCCCGACGGTCGATTGGGCGGCGCGCGTCGCCGCGGCGACAACGACCAATGCCGTGAACGAGCTGATGGGCCTGATGCGCTCCGCCGGTGTTCGCGATCCGCAGTTGGTGGATGCGTGGAAGGCCAAGGCCGCCCA
This sequence comes from Micromonosporaceae bacterium, assembly GCA_035296325.1. GTDB lineage: Bacteria > Actinomycetota > Actinomycetes > Mycobacteriales > Micromonosporaceae > DATHBD01. Next base: position 190,179 of record DATHBD010000070.1, read on the forward strand.
GGTCGCTGAGGCATCCGCGACGGCGAAGTCCGCGGACACACAGACTATCGACGCCGAGGAGGAGCCCAACAAGGACGACGTGTGGACCGCGATCATGCGGGCCGCCCAGCCGCTGAAGTGGAACCTGCCGGCCATCGAGGAGAAGTACCGGGCGCACATGGGCCACGACCCGTCCGACGACGAGGTTGCGACCGGGTTCAAGTACGCCGAGTTTCTCGCCGCGGTGCGTGCCGGGCAGGTGAAGTGATGATGGCCATCGACAAGGACGTCATCGCGGCCCGCCGTCAGGCGATCCGGGACGCCGCCCCCTGCGAGGGCTGCGGCACCAGCCTGGCCTCCTGCAAAGCCGCGCGAGGCCAGGACCCGACCGCCCCGGAGTGGTTCGGGTGCTGCGCACAGGGCGTCGACATGAGGCCATGCCGTCACGTCGTTGACAGGCGCGCCATGGCGGAACTGCTGGACGAGATCGAGTCCGGCGCGATCCGGACGGTGGCCGAGGCGACCCCGAAGCCGGCAAACCTCGGCATGTCGTGGGCCGAATACGTTGAGCAGGGCGAGAAGTGGAAGCCCAACGGACGGCCGATGGTCGCCATCGCCGACATGGACGAGACGTGGCGGTTCAACGCCTCCCGCTGGCTGGTCCGGAACGCGACCGGGATCGCCGCGAAGTTCGCACGAGGGACGTACCTGCTGATCAGCACCGACCACATGTCGGAAAGGACCGCTGACCAGCTTCTCGACGATGCCCACCACGCAACGGCGAACCCGGAGGCATGGATTCAGCGCACGCCGTTGCACACGGCGCTGACACGGGGCTTGCCGGCTGACGGGCCTGCCCTCGCCGAGTTGGCCGATCGCGCCCGGCATTACTCCACGTGCCCCCAGCGGGAAAACGTGGACGGCGAGTGCACCTGTCGCGCCGCTTCGGATCGGGCGGACGCATGACCGCCCCGTGGATGCCCGCCCGCTGCCTCGCCTTCGACCTGGAGACGACCGGCACGGACGTGGCCGGCGACAGGATCGTGTCGGCCTGCGCCGCGATTGTGGAGAACGGTGAGGTCAAGTACCGCAAGGAGTGGCTGATTGCCGTTGACGTGGACATCCCGGCCGAGGCGACCGCCGTGCACGGCATCACGACCGAGCACGCCCGCGAGCACGGCATGCCCGCCGAGCAGGGCGTCAGGGAGATCGCGGGCGCCATCCGGTACGCGCTGGGCGCCGGCACCGCCGTGGTCGGTTTCAACGTGGCGTTCGACCTGTCGATGCTCGACGCGGAGTGCGCCCGCAACGGCCTCGGTTCGCTGACCACCTTCTGCGGCGGTGACATCTGGCCCGTCCTCGACGGCTTCGTCCTCGACAAGGCCACGGACCGGTACCGGCCGGGCTCCCGCAAGCTCGCCGACGTCGCCAAGAACTACGACGTCGAGCTAGTCGACGCGCACGACGCCGCCGCTGACGCCCTAGCCGCCGTGGATGTGGTGCGCCGCATCGCCGAACGGTCCGTGATGTCCGACGCCGACCTGCGCCAGCTCTACGCCGACCGGAAGTACCCGGACAGCCTCGCCCGCACGTGGCGGGCTCTGGGCCGCATGTCCCTCGCCGAAGTGCACACGGCGCAGGTCGGTTGGTTCGCGGAGCAGGCCGAGTCGCTGGCCGTCCACTGGCGCGGCAAGGCCGCCGAGATGCAGGACCAGGCCGGCGAGTCGGAGCCGCCCGGCGACGAGGCGCTCAGTGCCGACGAACGGGCGCAGGTGCTCCGCGACGACGCGGCCGAACTGATCAAGCGCGCGGACGGGATCACCGGCGACTGGCCGCTGAACGTCACCACCACCAAGGGAAAGGCGATCGCAGCATGAGCACCAACCTGACCGGGCTCGCAGCCGAGTACCGCCGCGACGCCGCAGAAGCCATCCGCCAGGCCGGCGAGACGTACGGCCAGGAGAAGGCCATGGCCCTGGACGAGGCGCGCTACCGCCTCGATCAGGCCGAGATGGCGGACGCCCTGGTCAACGCCGGCTCCGACCTCGACGGCAACGCGTACGGCGTCACCCCGGTCGACACCCGCCCGGGCGCTGCGGCATGACCGCCACCATCGAACCCGAGAAGATCCGGGTCACTCGCTACCGGTGCACCCACTGTGGCCGGTCCCACTCCACCCGGGCGCGGGCACTCGATCATATCGGCCGGTGCTGGAGCAACCCCGGCGTCCGTGCGTGCAGGACATGCGTCCATCACGTTGTCGACACGAGCGAGCCCGACGTGGGGTACGTGAGCCCCGAGCGCTGCGCCGCAAGCGCAGAGATTGACCTGAGTAGCGGCATCCGGACCAACTGCCCGCTGTGGGCATCCGTGGGTGGTGCAGCATGACCGCCACCGTGATCGCAGCCGCGTTCGCCGCCCTCTACGCGGGCCACCAGGTCGGGGACCACGTCACTGGTCAAACCCACGCCCAAGCGCTCGGCAAAGCGCAGTCGAAGAACTGGCTGCGGCCCATGCTCGGTCACCTCGCCGGCTACCACCTGACGCTCGCCGCGTTCCTCGGCGCGCTCGCCGTGGCGGGGGTACGCATGTCGTGGATCGGCGTGGGCGTGGCGCTCCTGTTCTCCGCCGCCACGCACGGGTTCATCGACCGGCGCTGGCCGGTGCGGTGGTATCTGGAACGGACCGGTTCGGCCGAGTTCGCGCAGTTGACATCCAACGGCATGAACGGCATGTACTTGGCCGACCAGGCGCTACACGTCGGCTGCCTGTTCATTTCCGCCCTGATCATCGGCGGCATGTCATGACCGCCACCGTGTCACCGGCGGCGGGGACTGGCTCCCCGGTCCTCGCCGCCGGCCCAAGGAAGCCAGTCAAGCGCAGGCCCAAGCCTGTCGTGGACACCACGGCACCCGTCAGCTTCGCCGTCGAGGCGGGCACCGACGGCATGCGGGTGTGGACGCTGAGGTTCCCCGCCCCCGACCGGATGCTCTCCGTCAACAGCGGGCACCAGCACTGGCGCAAGACCGGACCCGTCCACAAGACGTGGCGCGAGTCGATGTTCACCTACGCCCGATACGCGCGGCTCCCCCAGTGCCTGCCTCGTGTGCGAGTTGAGTTCGAACTCCGCTTCCCGACGCACGGACGTAAAGACGCGGGCAACTACTACACCCACGTCGTGAAGCCGTGCGTCGACGCCCTCGGGCCGCCCATCGACAAGATGCGCGCCGGGAAGCGCGTCGTTGCCGCGGGCCACGGCCTGATCGCCGACGACACCGCCGAATACCTCGACGGGCCGTTCGTGCGGCTCGGCGCGAAGGTCACCGACCCGAAACGCTGCCCGTTCGGCGAAGTCGTCGTCACCATCACCGAACTCGCCGGCACCTGACCGCCGCTCCACCAACCAGACCACCACGAACGGGGACCAGCAATGAGCACCACCGAACCGCGCACCACCGAACGGCTCATGACGCCCTACGAAGTTGCCTGCCTCCTGCGCGTGGACGCGAAAACGGTAACGCGGTGGGCCCAAGCCCGGCGGCTCTCGTCGATCCGCACCCCCGGCGGGCACCGCCGGTTCCGCGAGTCGGACATCCTCGCGCTCCTCGAGTTCCCAGACATCGCCTGACCCCAAGCAAAGCCATGGCGCCCCACCGAGCCAGCGAAGCCAGCGGGACGCCACAACCACCGAAAGGATACGAGATGGACAGCGCCGAACTCGCACAGCCCGCCCACGAGTACGTCAAGCAGGTCGCCCCCTACGACGACAGCACCGTCACCGCCGACGCGCTGGCCCGCCACCTCGCCTGCCAAGTCCAGGCCGACCTCGCGCGGATCAGCAGCCACTACTACTTGCAGACCCCGCCCGGGGTCGACAAGGACGCGGCCCGCGAATGGGCGTTCCTGCTCGGGCGCATGTCCGGCTACTTCGGCTACGTCGCCTGTCTCCGCGCCCTCACCGAACACGCCCCCGACAAGGCCGACGAGATCGCCCGGTGGGTCAACTTCGCCATGAACGGCGAAGGGTCCGGTGAGTTCATCGCCGACTGGCTCGTGGAGTACGGCATCGACGGTGAGCGGATCATCGCAGGGACCAAGCCCGTTGAGCGGGCGGTGGCCTCATGATGACCGCCGACGGGACCTTCCGCGCTGTTCCTGGCACGACCTGGGTTGACCGCGCCCCGCTGACGCTTTGTACCACCACCGACTCCAGGGGCAACCCCTGCCCCACGCCTCCCGACAGGCGCTGGCTCTGGCGCATCGAGAGCTTCCTCGCCGTCTACGGCACCAACGCGGGACATCACGCGATGGGCGCCGACCTCTGCGAGTACCTGAAGGGGACCTGCGAGCACCACTGGCTGGAGTACGAGGGCGACGCTGACATCCCGGGTCACAAGCAGTGCTGGTGGTGCAGCGACGTCGACTGGAACGTCACCGGGACAACTGATGACGAGCAGGCGGCGTCATGAACCGCATCGCCGACGACGTGCGCGAGTTCCACGCCGCGTTCGGGCAGCCGCTCGGACCCCCGCCCGGCGGGGTCACAGCGGAGCGGGCCGCCCTCCGCAACGCGCTCATCGAGGAAGAGTCCGACGAACTCGGGGAGGCGGTCCTCGCTGGCAACCTGGTTGATATCGCCGATGCGCTGGCCGACATCGTGTACGTCGCGTACGGCACCGCGCTTGAGTTCGGCATCGACCTCGACCGGGCCGTGGCCTACGCCCTCCCTTACGCCGATGCCTACCTGCCGATCAGCCGGATGATGGCCGCCGTACAGCGGCTCTGCGCCGCGACGACCAGCCGGAACGTTCCCGCGGTAGCGCACAGGCTGGCCCGGGTCGCACGGCTCGCCGACCTCATCGCCGCCCGCTACGGCATCCCCCTCGACGCCGTCCTCGCCGAGGTTCACCGCTCGAACATGAGCAAGCTCGACGCCGACGGCCAGCCGGTGTACCGGGCCGACGGCAAGGTCATGAAGTCCGACCTGTACAGCCCGCCCGACATCGCCGGGGTGCTCGAGCGGCGGGTGACGGCATGACCGCCCCGATGCCGGTCGCCCCGACCCACCAGCCGGTCCGCAAAGGCCACTGCGCGGTGGACGGACCCAAGTGTGTCGACACCTCCGCCCAGCTCTACGCCCGTGGCTGGCGCTGCAAGGCATGCGGGCCGCCGGCAGCGCCGACCCCCACCACCCCGACCCCCAGCAACGTCTCACCCATCACCAAGCGAAGGAACCCCTCATGAGCCTGCCCACCCTCACCGGCGTCGGCCGGGCGACCGCCGACCCCGAACTGCGCTTCGCCCCGTCCGGGATGGCCGTCGCCAAGGTCAACCTTGCCTTCAACTCCCGCAAGAAAAACGAGGCGACCGGCCAGTACGAAGACGACAAGGTCTTCTTCGTCGAAGCCGTCGCGTTCAAACAGCTCGCCGAGAACCTCGCCGAGTCAGTTCAGCGCGGCGTCGAAATCGTCGTCACCGGCCGGCTCGTCACCGAGTCCTGGGAGGACAAGAACGGCGGCGGGAAGCGCTCCAAGCCGTCCCTCCTCATCGACTCCATCGGGCCGAGCCTGACGTTCGCCACGGCGAAGGTGCAGAAGCTCGAGCGTTCCGGCGGCGGCAAGCCGACGTCCGACTCGATCCGCGGGGGCGCACCGGCCGACGACCCGTGGGCGTCCGCCGCCGGATCCACCGGCCGCCCAACCTCCGGATTCGACGAGGAACCCCCCTTCTGACCTCGACGGGGCGCCGTCCACCTGACGGCGCCCCACCCCTCACCCCTCACCCCACAAGCACCGAGGACACCCAATGAGCAACATCAAATCGCTCGCCGACAAGCTGTACGGCAACCTCGACCGAACCTGCCTCGGCGTCCCCGCCAGCGAGTTCTTCCCCAACCAAGACGAGCAGATCACCCACCAGCCGGCCGTTGCACTCTGCGGATTCTGCCCCGTCAAGGCGGTATGCCTCGAGTACGCCGTCGCCACCGACCAGCGCGGCATCTGGGGCGGCACCACCGAGGGCGAGCGGCGCGCGCGCCACGGCCAACGGGCGGTCGTCCGCCCCGAGGCGCCGAAGGCGTGGCCCCGCTCCCTCGAGTTCCGGCGGCGCATCGCCGCGCTCGACCGCGAACACAAGGGCGCCGCCGCCATCGCCCGCGAGTTGGGCATCAGCGAACGGGCCGTCACCCGGCACCGCGCCGCGATCCGCGCCGAGCAGTTGCGAGCGGCGGCATGACCGACCTCGACTGGCGCACCCTCGCCGCATGCGCGAAGCGCCCCGACGACTGGCTCACCCCACCCGCGCGACCCGTCCACGGCGTCGCGTCCGAGGAGTACCGCCGCGCCCGCACAGCCATCCGTGCATGCGAGGCGTGCCCCGTGCTCGCCCAATGCAACGAGGACCGGCTGCGCCGCACACCCGTCGGCATGATCCAGGCCGGCGTGCCCTACGACGACTATGGCCAGCCCGCCCGCAGGTGCACCCAATGCCCGCGGTTCATCGTGTGCCGCGACGTCAGGTCCGACTACTGCAGCCGCAAATGCCAAGAAGTCGCGAAGGCAGCGCGGGCAGAGCAGTGGCAGGCCGCCGCATGACCGGGGCCCCGGCGGTCACCGACCTGGCCGCCCTATTCGGCCAGCAGTGGCCCCACATCGCCGCCACCCTCAAAGCCGCCGGGAACTGGGACCAGGTCGCGGACCCGCCCAGCGGCGACGACGAGGCAGGCGGCCAGCCGTGAGCCTGCGCGTCGTGCCCGTTTACCGCGACCGGGCGTTCGACTTCATCACCGCTTGGCACCGCCACCACCAGCCGCCGCCTGGGTTCCTCTTCGCCATCGGGGCAGCGCAGGACGACACGCTGGTCGGCGTTGCCACCGCTGGCCGGCCCGTGTCCCGCCACCTCGACGACGGCCTGACGATCGAAGTGACACGCGTCGCGACCACAGGCGAATTCAACGCCTGCTCAATGCTCTACCGCGCCTGCTGGCGTTCGGCCAAGCACCGCGGATACCACCGCGCCGTCACGTACACCCGAAGCGACGAAGGCGGCGCCAGCCTCCGCGCGGCCGGGTGGCTCCTCGCCGCCAAACTGCCGGCCCGACCCGGGTGGGACGTGCCGAGCAGGCGACGCGACACCACCGCATACGAGCCCGTCGACCGGCGGCTCTGGGTCATCACGTCAGCCCGACCGAACGCCTTGCCGACACGGACCGCGACGCCCGAGTGCGGATCGGGCAGCCAGCCCGACGACTTGTTCGGCGGATCACTCGACCACATCGCAGCCTGACCAGCCCCACCACAGCAACGGGGGAAACCGATGGACCGCACCACCGAGCCGTACCCGGCCGGGTTCAACAACCTCATGGTCGACCGCCAGGGCCACCAGTGGCGACCCGACACCCCCGCCGAAGCGCAGCAGTACGCCAACGCGTACGGCGCGAGATTCCTCAACCAACCAGCAGACGAGGCCAACGCCATGGAAGACACCGCAGGATTCCGGTACCTCCCGGCGTCGCAGGTCGACGCGTGGCACCTCACCAGCCACCACGGCGCCCAGTACGTCCACGCGCACAGCGGGGACAGGTGGGCAGCGTGAGCTACGACATCTACCTGGAAATCGACACTGGCCGCACCAGCATCGACACCAACGGCCAAGCTGTCCCCGACCCGACCACCATCTGGCAAGGCAACTGCACCTCCAACGTCGCACCCATGTGGCGCCACGCGGGGGCCGACCTCGCCGCGCTCCACCGAGTCAGCGCACCCGTCGCAGCCGAAGCGCTTGCCCCCGCAATCCGGCGCATGGAAGAAGACCCAGCCACCTACCTCGCCATGAACCCCGCCAACGGGTGGGGCAATTACAACGGCTGCCTGCAGTTCCTCCGCGACCTACACGCCGCCTGCGTCGACCACCCCAAGACCACCGTGTCGGTGTGGCGATGACCGCCACCACGCTCGCCCTCGCCGCCACCACGCTCATGGTCCTCGGCGGGGCGCTCCTCTTCGGCCACCCCCTGCCCATCGCCGCAGCCGACCTCCTCGCCGCGTACACCGCCATGCACATCGCCCAGGAACTGCTGCACAACTACCAGCCCAACAACTGGGCCCTCATCGCAGCAGCCGTCGCCGGCATCTTTCTCATGGTCGCCGTCAAAGGGCCAGTCGAGATTGCCGTCGCCCGGTACCACGCGAAGCACCCCGTTGACGCGCTCGTCAGCGCGCGGCACCGCAAGACCAGCAGGTGGTCGGCGTGAGCGGCGGGAGGCTCAGCGGGTACGACCGGTGCCTGCCCCGAGGTAACTCATTCGGAGGGGTCGGCCGGGTCCGCACGGCGAGCCGCAGGGCGCTGCGGCAGTTTCGCTCCGGGCTTACGGATGTACCAGGCAACGAACTGGCGAATGACCTCAGCTCGGTCCCGGACCCCCGCGAGCTCCCCGAACGGCTTCCACAGCTCCTCCTCAATACGGATGGGGCGGTGCGGCCGGTGGGTCGCCTTCAGCGGGGACATCATCACGCCCAAACCGTACGGGATGGATATCCACACCGCAAGAACGTCGACCCTTCGATCAGCCGGCAGACCCGCTTGCGTGGATATCCGCGATCGGTTAGCGTGTGGATATCCACGTGGATATCCACGGCACCGACCTAGAAGGCCCCCGACGCGGCTCCCCGCCTGGCACTCACCGGCATCGCACCACCCCTCCCAGCACCAAGACGACGACGGCGAACGGGGCACCACAATGCACAACACCGAGTACGAGCAGGGCCGGCAAGACGCAACCAACGAATGCGCCCAACGGCACATCACCCGCATCGCCGACGTACTCGACGCCCTCCACCGCCACGCCGGCAACATCGACCAGCAGCACACCGCCATCCTCGACGCGCTCCGCGACGGTGCGCGGTGACCCAGCTCTCCCCACTCGGCCAGGCAGCCCTCGCCTACGCCGAAATCGGCTGGCCCGTGTTCCCCTGCCGACCCCTCGGCAAAGAACCCCTCGCCGCCGCCGCACCCCACGGCTTCAAAAACGCCACCGTCGACCCCGCCACCATCACCCGCTGGTGGCACCGCTGGCCCACCGCCAACATCGCCGTCGCCTGCGGAACCCCCGGTCCCGACGTCCTCGACATCGACACCAAAGACGGCCGCGCCGGGCTCGAACTGTTCCGCACCGCCTGGCGCGCCGGCCTAGTCCGCGGAGCATCCGCCACCATCCGTACCCCCAGCGGCGGCCTCCACATGTGGTTCGCCGGCACCAACCAACGCGGCGGAGCAGTCGGCCGCGACAAAGCCCTCGAACTCAAAGCCGTCGGCGGCTACGTCCTCCTCCCCCCATCCCACGTCGTCTGCGCCGAATACAGCTACGACGGTGTCTACGAAGTCATCGAAACCAGCGACCACGAAGAGGCCATCGACTGGCCCGCCGTCCGCAACCTTCTCGACCCCGCACCCATCGCACCCATCCGCCCCGCCCGGCCACGCCCACACGACGGCAGCGTCAGCCCCGGCGACGACTACAACCGCCGCGCCAACTGGTCCGAGATCCTCCAACCCCACGACTGGACCTTCGCCGGGCAGCGCGGCGAAACCGGGTACTGGCGGCGCCCCGGGAAACGCGAAGGCGTGTCAGCCACCACCAACGCGCTCGGCACCGACCGGCTCCGCAACTTCTCCAGCTCCGTGCCGTTCGGCCTCGAGTCGTACTCCAAGTTCGGCGCGTACGCGCTGCTCGAATTCGGCGGCGACTACGCCTCCGCCGCCCGCGAACTGCGCCGGCTCGGCTACGGCACCACCGCGCATCGGCCGGTGGCAGCATGACCAACCGCGACAAGCCCGGCGCCGCCGCGCTCACCCTCGTCCCGCCCGTCGGGGCGCCCGAATCGGCGACCGCGAAGCGAGACCGGGAACGCCACGAGCGGTTCCTGGCCAAGCAGGCGGAGAAAGCCGAGAAGGAATCCAAAGCCCAGGCCGCGCGGGACCGCATCCGCGTCCACAACGCCACCGCCGGCCGCGGGCTGCCCCGCGTCCAGCTCGGCGCCGATCCCGAATCGATCCGCACCATCGCCGCCACCATCAACGACAACGTCCTCCCCGACACGTACGTCCGGGCCGGCGCCGTCGTCTCCGTCGAAACACCCAGCGGCGACGTCACCGACAAGGACGTGCCGCCGCAGGTCATCGTCACCGTCGATCAGAAGCGCCTCGCCCGGCTCCTCGCCGAGCACACGTTCACCTACGAGATGCGCAACCGGAAACTCCCCGATGGGGAATCGGAACTCGTCGAGGTCGAGGCCATGCCGAAGGACGCTGTGGCCGCAGCGGCGCTCGCCTCGACCCACTGGCCACGGCTCCGCCCCCTCAACGGGATCGTCACCGCCCCCGTGTTTCGCCCCGACGGTTCGCTCGTCCAGGAACCCGGGTACGACCCGGTGACGGCGCTCATCTACTCCCCGAAGCTGCCAATCGCCAACGTCCCCGAACGGCCCAGCCGGGAACTCCTGCAAGCGGCGAAGGCGTTCCTGATGGACGCGTTGCTGCGCGACTTCCCGTGGGTTGGGCCAAGCCGCGCCAACTACATCGGTGCCCTGACCTCGCCCCTGATGCGCGGCTACCTCGGCGGTGCGCTTCTCCCACTGTTCGCCGTTGACGCGGCGTCGCCATCCACCGGCAAGTCGCTCCTTACCGAGATCATGACCTCGATCTACAGCGGCTACACCCGCTCGTGGGTGTCGGACGACGTGGAGCTCCGCAAGGCCATCACGTCGATCCTCGTGGACCAGGGCGGCGCCGTCGTGTGCTTCGACAACGTGGGCAAGGCCGAGGCGGTTGACCAGCCCACCCTCGCGGCGCTGCTCACCGCGAAGGTGTGGTCGGACCGCATCCTTGGCGGGTCAGTCAGCGCCCGCGTCCCGAACGACCGGGCGTGGTTCGTCACGGGCAACGCCATCTCGATCGGCGGGGACATCCCATCCCGCGCGGTCCTGATCCGCCTCGACGCCAACATGCCCGACCCGGACCTGCGCCCATCCTCGCAGTACGCCCTCGGCGACCTCGACGAGTGGCTCAAAGAGCCGGAGAACAGGGCGACGTTGCTGTTCCACCTGCTCGTGCTCATGCGCGGCTGGATCGCTGCCGGCGCACCGCGAATCGAAGCGCCGATGCGGAGCTTCACGCCGTGGGCGTCGGCGACGGCCGGGTTCCTGGGCTGGCTCAAGGAGCCGGGGTTCATGTCGAACCGGGCTGGGCTGACCGAGGCGGACGACGAGGAGTCCACGTACGGGGCGTTCTACGCCCGGTGGTACGAGCTGTTCGGCGACCGGGTCATGAAGACCATGGAGCTTCGGGACTCGGCGATGCCCGACCTCATGAACGCCATGAACTACGACTGGAAGGGCACGTTCCTGGTCCGCAAACGCGACGGGCAGGTCCCGTCGGCGCAGGGCCTCGGGAAGATGCTCACGGCCGAGCGGGGCCGGTTCCGTGGCGGGTACCGGCTCAACGGCTACTTCGACCCGCACACGAAGGTCTGGTCGTACTCGGTGACGCCCGCGCCTCCGGCTGAGATGCCCCTGCCGGGGGTGTCGTCGTGACCGCGGGGGTTAGCGGGTGCGTATCCCCCGCAGGTTTTGCCTATCCCCCGCAGTCTGCGGGTATTGGGTTTGATCTTGGTGTCTATCCCCCGCCAAGGTCAACTTCTATAACCCCAGGTCAAGGCCATAAATCCATTGATACTGCGGGTATTGCGGGTATTAGAACGATGTTTTTAGTCCAACGCATACAAGAAGCAAAAAGTTGTACTGGTGGTTTCGTATGGTTCGTGCCTGATACCGCCCATATGTCATGCACAACTTTTTTCATTACGTGTAGAGAAGGGCTGGGATCAGCCCCCGCAACCCCGCATCACCCGCACGGTCGATGGCTTACCCACCCTGACCTGCGCAAACACTTAACGATCATGGCGGGGGATAGGAAATCCCATCCCCCGCAGCCCCACCACGCCCTCACCAACCCCCGCAGACAAGGACCCCCCATGCCCACACCCCGCGACACCGAACGAACCGCCTACCTCCTCAGCCAGGGATGGACCCGCCACCACCGCACCTGGAGAGACCCCGCAGAAACCGGCTCCTGGGCGCTCGCAGCCGCCTACCACCACGCCAAAAACCAGGAAGCCACATCGGCAGGCGGTACCCGATGAACAACCCCGCCCCCGACCAGGCCCACGCCATCACCAGCGCCACCACCTGGTACCGCACCCGCCGACGCAACCACTACCGACTCGAAGGCCCAGCAGGCTCCGGCAAAACCACCCTCGTCCACCACATCGCCAACACCTGCGCCCCCGGCACCACCGCCTACATCGCCCCCACCGGCAAAGCAGCAGCCGTCCTCCGCGCCAAAGGATGCGACGGAGCAACCACAATCCACGCCGCCATCTACGCCCCAGCCGGCGAACGCACCACCACACTCGCCGCCCTACGCAAAGAACTCGCCACCCTCGACCCACGCAGCACCCGCGCCCACGAACTCGAACGAACCATCGACCGCGTACGCCAACAACCCCTCTTCAACCCCCGCCCCCACGACAAAGCATTCGGCGGGAAAAAACCCAACCTCATCGTCCTCGACGAAGCCAGCATGGTCGACGACCGCACCTTCGCCGACCTATCCAGCTACCAAATCCCCATCCTCGCCCTCGGCGACCCCTACCAACTCCCACCCGTCAACGGACCAGCACGATGGCGAACCGGCGCACCCGACGCCCAACTCACCACCATCCACCGCGGAGCAGACACCGCCCCCATCATCGACCTCGCCACCGCCCTCCGAAACGGCCACCCAACCCCACCCTGGAACGGCGCCGCAGGAGCCACCACCGCCCCCTGGAAGCCAGCCGACCTCGCCCGCTACGACCAAATCATCGTCGGCCGCCGCACCACCCGATGGATCATCATCAACGCCATCCGCGCCAGCCACGGACACCCCGCCGGCGTACCCGTCATCGGCGACCGCATCATGTGCCTCCGCAACGACCCCGCCTTCAACGTCATCAACGGCCAGCAAGCCACCATCACCGCCGTAACCCCAGCCGACGACGCGTACTGCCTCACCGTTACCACCGACACCGGCGAAGAAGCCGTGTGGCTCACCGACCAGCGCGGCTTCACCGACCAAGACGGGCAGGAAGCCGCCAAAGCCGACCGTGACAGCGACACCGTGGCCGCCACCTTCGCCCACGCCGTCACCTGCCACTCCGCACAAGGCTCCCAGTGGCCCCGCGTCGCCGTCGTCAACGAAGCCCGCGCCTTCCGAGGCGGCGCCGCCAAGTGGCTGTACACCGCTGCGTCTCGAGCTGAGCGGGTCTGCGTCATCGTCGACCCCGCGAAGATGATCCACCCTGCCAGCGCCACCATGCGCGCCGAAGTGTCCGACCGCCTCACCCGCCAGCACACCCGCAGGCGGGCCGCATGAACCAGCCACCCTCGACCATCGTCGAACTCGAACAGATCCTCGCCCGCCACGAAGCGAACAGCCCCCGCTCCAAGCAGACCGCGCTCGGCCCGTCCGAAGTCGGCGTCGAATGCCAACGCGCCCTCGCCTACCGGCTCCTCAACACCCCCACCAAGCCCGACCCGCGCCTACCCTGGGCGCCGCTCGTCGGGACCGCCGTGCACGCCACCATCGCCGAGGCGCTCGAGGCGGAAAACGTCAGGCTCGGCCGGCAACGCTGGCTCGTCGAAAACCGCGTCCACCCCGCCGACGACCTGTCGGGCAGCTGCGACGCGTACGACACCGACAACGCGTGCGTAGTCGACTGGAAGGTCGTCGGAGAGAAAAGTCTCGCCCGCCTGCCCCTGCACATGAGCCCGGAGTACGAGACGCAGGCGCACATCTACGGCCTCGGCTACGAACGCGCAGGCCAAGAGGTCCGCTGGGTCCGGCTGTGCTTGCTCGCCCGGGCGTCGCACGACTTCCGTCTGTCCCGCGAATGGACCCGCCCGTACGACCGGGGCGTCGCCACCGCGGCCCTCGAACGGCTCGCGGCCACGAAGCAGATGATCCCCGACCTCGCCCTTGAGACCGAGGACGTCGGCTGGGCGTTCGTGCCCGCCTCGTCGTCGAAGCCGTGCTCGTGGTGCAAGTACTACAAGCCCGGCGCCGCACCGACCCGGGCCGGCTGCCCCGGAGTTCCACGCGCGTCCCGACAAGCCGCCTGACCAAGCCCGAAGGAGACCCCATGAGCAGCACCATGTACGTCGGCCAGATCCGCGCTTCGTACGCCGCGCTCGTCGCAGCGTTCGGCCCGTCCCAGGTGTGGGACGAATTCAAGAGCGACGCCGAGTGGCAGGTCGACCTCGGCGACCTTGGCGCCGCCTTTGTCTACAACTACGCCAACGGCCGCAACTACCTCGGCCCGAAAGCGCCCCCGGTCGAGGAGATCACCGAGTGGCACATCGGGGGCATCACCAGCGCCGTCATTCCACCAATCCTCGACCGCCTCGAGCCCCACCTGCGCAACGCCGCATGACCCGGCATCACCCGACCAGCGAGGAGAACGACATGACCGATCAGACCCAGACTCCCGACAGCGCCCCCCGCCCGCCCCAACCTGGCGAGTTCTGCCACCGCCACTTCTCGTGGCTATGTCAGGCCAACCAAGGCGCGTGCCAGCGCGAAGCGGCTACCAGCCGCCAGCGGGCGCCCCGATGACCGCCGCCGATCCGATCCCCAGCTGCACCGTCTACGCCGACGACCTGATCGGCATTGACGCACTGTCGATCCGCGCCCGGCTCCTGCTCCAGGCTGGGCGGAAGGCGGAGTTCGCCGCCGCCCGGGGAGCCATCGACGACATGTGGACGTGGCGGCACCAGAACCCCGACGCGCACCAGGACACCGGGTACGGGCACAAGCCGCCCAGCGACCACTGCGGATGCGAGCAGGCGGCATGAGCGCCCCGCACCGCGCGGACATCCTCGGCGACCTGTTCCTCGTGGTCGAGCCCGGCGGCGGCTGGCCCTACGCCACGACGAACGAGCAGGTCGCCCACGACCGGGCGGCAAGCATCGGCTGTCTGGTCGGGCGTGTGCCGCTCGTCGGCGACTACCGGCACGTTGACCAAGCCCTGACCAGCGAGGAGAGCCCATAATGCCTGATCAGAGCGTGCCCCTGCCGCTGTGGACCACCGAGCCCTCCGAGGACGCCCACGGGTCAGCATTGGGGGTCGCAACGGCCATCCCTGCGCCGCTGCCCCACCGCCACGCCGCCTGCGGTGAACGGTGGTCCGGGAGCCGCACCTGCCACTGCGGGTCCTGCCACATCACCACGACCGGCGTCTCCACGTTCGACGCCCACCGGCCCAAGGGCTACTGCCTCGCCCCTTCCGCCGTTGGGCTCACGCTCATCCCCGGCCGCGCCTCCGACGTGTGGGGCACCACCAGCGCAGAGGACGGCGACGAGTGAAGGGCTTGCTGCACGAACTTGCCCTAGCCGGGGCGATGGTGCTCATCGGTGTGCTCGCCGAAGTGGCGGTCAGGGTGTGGCGTGGCACGTCACGCACCGGGTTGAGCGTGCGAGACTCAACATTATGAGCGGCGCGACCCGAGGAGCCGCCGCACCGTATAACTGCGCCAAATGCTCCAAGATCCACACGCGATGCAGGGGCCACCGAGACACCGAACCCTGCATGCGCTACCCCAACCGCGGCGCCACCGTCTGCCCCAAGCACGGCGGCAACGCCCCCCAAGTCGTTGCCAAGGCCGCCGTTCGCGCCGAGGTCACGAGATGGGGACTCGACGACGAAACCGTCGACCCCGGCACAGTCCTCCTCCGCCTCGTCGCCCAATCGTCGCGCCGCGTCGCGTCGTACTCGGCCGCCGTGCAACGCCTCGCCGACGAACACGACGGCGACATCACCAAGGCGCTCACCTCAACGAAATTCGCCGCCACCGAGGACGGCGGCGCCGTCCCGACCGGCGAGTACACGCGGGCGATGGTCGAGCTGGAGGAACGCGAACGGGACCGGTGCGCGAACTTCTGCAAGATCGCCATAGCCGCCGGGTTGGCGGAACGGCAGGTACGCATGGCCGAGCAGTTCGGCGCGGCCATGGCCGGCATGGTGCACCGCGCCCTCGACCGGGCCGGGGTTCCGCAAGAGTTGCGGGCGCAGACGATGGAGGCGATCGCCGTGGAGTTGCAGTTGCAGGGGTACGCAGGCGGGCTCGTCATCGAAGGGAATGCGGCATGAGGGAGAGCGCTCCACGCCCGCAACCGTGAGGGCGTGCCGTCATGACCGGCGGCGGCCCTCGCTGCGACAATGGCGCCCATGCGTGAACTTCTCGTCGTGCTCACGGTTTTCGCAGTTGGTGCGCTCCTGGCGGCTGTTCCGTCTACGCGTCCGCTAGTGGTCCGCTGCTGGGACGCGATCTCCTCCACGGTCCACCGAGTCCTCGGCCTGCTGGATGCCAGGGGGCGTCCCCGGTGACCGACGACATCCTGGCCACCATCGACGTTGCCACTGAGGAGCGCTGCGCCTGCGGGTGCGGCAAGCCCATCCCGGCCGGCGGCCTGTCCGCGTGGTTCGCTGCCGAGGACTGCCAGCGGCGGTGGCACGGACGGCGGACCAAGTCGGACGAGGTGCTCGCCCAGGGCCCACGCACCTGGTGGGACAGGCGTACCGTCCGCGCTGCTTCCGTCCACGACATAATGCGCGCAATGCGGGAGATGTACCGCCCAACCCATACGGTGCTGGCCGTGGTGGAGTCGCCGCACCTGCCGGGCGACCCGACGCAGGCTGGGCGGCGGCCATGAGCGACCACCGGCAATTGATACAGCATAAGGGTCATTATCCTGTACTATTTTGTCATGACGATCGAGGTCCCCACCGGCACCGAGCTGGCCGTCCGGCGCGCACCGCTCAGCGAGGAAGCCGAGATCATGGCAGCCGTCGCCGCGCTGCCCTCGCTGGCGTCCGCCGACCCCGCCGATCCATACAACGTCCGCCGGCTCACGTTCACATGGCTCAAGTCGCGGAAATCTGATCACACCCGCCGCGAGTACTTCAACGACCTCGGCCGGTATCTAGCTTGGTGCGCCGCCCGACGGCAGCCACTCGAGCCCGCACTCGCCCGAACCGCCGACGTGGCGGACTACCTCTCCGATATCCAGGCCACGGGCTCGTCGTCCACCGCGGCCCGACGCCTGTCCGCCGTGTCGAGTTGGTATCGGACCCTCGTCGCCAACGGAGCAGTCACGACCAACCCGTGCGCCGGCGTCGACCGCCCCTCCTTCGACCGCGACGCGTCCGCCACCGTGGGCCTCACCGAGGCCGAGGTGCGGGCGCTCCTGGACGCCGCCGACGACGTGGCCGCAGCCCGCCTTGCCGACCCCCGCCCCATTACTCCTGGCCTCGCCGCCCGCCGATTGTCGGCAGTGCGCGACCGGGCACTGCTCAGGCTTCTTGCCGATCTCGGGTTGCGCGTCGGCGAAGCCATCAAGCTCGACATGGATAACCTCCGACACAACCGCGGTTACCGCACCATCCGCTATGAAGGCAAGGGTAAGAAGATCCGCGAACGGCCGATCAGCGCCCACGCGCTCGAAGCGATTGACGAGTACCGGGTGGCGCGGGCCGCCAGCGAGGGCGTGCAGATCGACGACCTCTCCGGCCCCTTGTTCGCGACGAGCGGCAAGAACGGAACACCGAAGCGGATGGACGAGCCGTCGATCTTCCGCCTCATCCGCAGGCTCGCCCGGACCGGTGGGGTTCCGTCCGCCGCCCGGCTGTCACCGCACTCGCTGCGCCACGCCTTCGCCACCAACGCCCGCGAGGCCGGTATCGCGCTTGAGGACGTGCAGGACGCGATGGGCCACGCCGACGCGCGCACCACCCGCCGCTATGACCGTGGCCGACACTCGCTACTCCGCGACCCGGCGCACAAGCTCGGCGAGATGTACGCGTCACGCCGCGACGACGGTCCGCGGTAGCCACACCCACATCAGGCCATGCACACATTCAGCCGCCACGACATAGCCCCACGTCGCTGACCAGCGAAAACGTGAACCGCTCATGTACGATCCGCACCAAACGGTCAAGCGACAAAACGGGGCGGATGCCGTGGGCCTGTTCGGTGACATCACTACGGCGGCCGAGGCGCTCTGCGACGCCCGGGAGAACACCGAGCAGCGGCACGGCGTGGACGAAGACGGGAAGCATCTCCGCCCGCACAGGACCATCGTCCCCGGCCTCATCGAGCAACTGCGACAGGCAACCGAGCCCGGCGTGGACGGTGGTGCCGGCGGCGAGGGTGGCCCCGAGTCGGTGCCCGTCGTCATCGACGCAGTGTCCCTGCTCGCCTCCATTGAGCACGGCTCAAGGTGGCGGGCTATCGCCTGGGGCGTGAAGGGTGAACGGCGAACCGCCGAGGACTACATCCGCGGTTCGGTCGGCGTGGCCAACTCGCGCCCGTACGACGAGCAGTGTCTGTTCGCAGCCGAGCTCCAGTCGTGGCAGCGACAAGCGGAAGTCATCACCGGCTGGCAGACCCCGTCGCGGCATTTGAACGCCCCGTGCCCGGTCGTGGAGTGCGGCGCGATGGGGAGCCTCCTGGCGCGGGTCGATCCGTCGAAGGGCCCGTCGGCGACGTGCATCGCCTGCGGCAGTCGGTGGGTTGACACCAACGAGGTCAACGTTCTGGCGGAGCATGTGCTGCGGTATCACCGGTCGGCGGACGCGAGGATGCGGTCGGCGAGGACCCGCGCGGTCGATGAGCGTCGCCGTCGGGATGGGTCCGCGGCGCGTTCCGCGGCTTGACCTTGACAGACGGTAGTTTTGCTGTCACGCTCACGGCAGTTCCACGAGTGTCACTTCGGTGACCTGAGCCTCGACCTTCACCGGGTCGAGGCGTTTTTGCTGTTCGGGTGTGCCTGCGGGGGCGATCGTCGGGCGCGGCGTTGGCGGGGGTTTCCGCCGCGCCCGACCCCCCGCTCTCAGTCTGGGGTGGTGCTTCGATGCGCCGTCTCATTGTCGCCGTGGCCGCAACGACCGCTCCCTCTGTTTCGGGCGATCTCGCCGACCAAGCAGCGGCATGTGCGGCCACGGCCCAACTCGCTCGGTCGGTAGCCCGACACACCACAACCGCAGACCACCGCCCACGGCGGTAGGCCCGACGGCAACACCGCCGCCGGGAAAACGCGGAGGTATCACGATGGAACGGCAGTACAGCGAACAGCCACAGCCCGTTGCGCCCGGCGACCCGGTCCTCGTCGTAGACGAGCACTACCAGCAGCACGTCGGGCTGGTCACCGTGGTCCACGGACCGTTCACGGACGGCGGCTACACGCCCTGCATCAACGTCGTCTACGTCAGCAGCGACGCGGCCAAGCGCGACCCGTACGGGCAGCAGCTTGAGCGCATGTCGTCACTGCAGCACTTCGCCAGCGGCCCGAGCGGGATGCCCAAGCCCGGCCGGTTCTGGGCGAACTTGGCGTAGACCTCGGACCCTTGACGCAAGTACCCGCCGCTGAGGTAGGGAACGCCGACAGGCCATCGTGAGAAGCTCCGCAGCAGCACTCAGGGCGAAGGGCGGTCCGGTGAAGCTCCGCGACCGTTGCCGTCCCCTGCTCGGCTCGGGCAAGGCGTGGATGCGGCTGTGGCTCGTCGTCTTCGCCGGCACCATCGTGTGGGGCGGGTTGACGTTCGCGTTCTGGATGGACTCCGTGGCAAACCTCAACGCGCTCTCCATTGTCGCCGTCTGGCTCGCCGCCGCCGCTGGCATTCAGTCAACGCTCGGCATGCGCAAGGCCGACCCGAACGACTCGCTCTAACCGCAGGAGGCCCCCGTGATCAGCCGCTTCCGCACCCGGCTTGCCGCGTTGATCGCGCCGACGCCGACGGGTCCCGTCCACATCTGGGTCCACGCGCAGCCCTCTGCCGCAGACACGGACGCCGCGGTGAAGCGCGCCGTCAGTGCCGCAGCGACGAGAAGGTTCACGGCACCGTCGGCGACGGTGAACAGAGAGGGAAAACATCCCACGGGACAGGGCGGCAGCCGCGGTGAGTAACAGTCATTCTCACCGTCACGTAGTTCCCGTCAGACCTCGTGGTCCACTTATCGTGGGCGCTAATTCCCACATTTACGAGGTGCCTCGTGTCGCTTTGGTCCAGGTCGGTGGTGGCGCAGCTGGCACCCTCGTACAGGCGGGTTCGGGTCGTGACGTTCACCCGCCCAGCGCCAGCCTCGTGGACGACGGTCACGTCCAGCACCACTCGTACTTCGTCGGCGCACCCCTGGAACCGCATAGTGGCGACCGGCGCGTCGCCGCTGACCACCACCAGCTTGTGGAACGAGACGTCTTCGTCGTCCCAGCCCTGGAAGTCCGAATCGTGGATGTACATACTTCCTGACACCGCGACGGTGTGATCGTTCGGGTGTGCGGAAGCGGAACTCGCTGGCAGCACGACCAAAGCCATCGCGGCAACCGTCGTCAGTACCGCAGCGATGAGACGTTTCATGGCACCTCCTAGTGAAGAGATTCGGGCCACGTCGGCACGTTCGGCGTGGCAAAAGATCGACGCGGCGGGCCCCTTGCGCTCCGGGGAGCACGATCGACAGCCTCCCATGTCTCATCGAATTTGAGTCGGGCTGATCGAGCAGACGTTAGGGGTTCAAAGGGCAGCGCTCGTCCTTTGTCCCGGCAGGGCTGTTGCGCGCGGTGCGGGCGGCGGCGAGCAGCCTGCGCGCGGTGCGTTCGTTGATGTGGAGACGGCAGATCCGATGACCCCCTGGAAGGCGGCGGTCGTGACGACCTGGACCGTGCCCGCCGTCGTCCTTCGGGTCATCGACGCCGACTCCCTGCGGATGCAGCTCGACCTCGGTTGGTACACGTACCGCGTGGAGAACTGCCGCCTCGGCCACTGCAACGCCCCCGAACTGAACACGGCCGCCGGCCGCGCTGCCCGCGACTTCGTCCTCACGCTGCTCACCATCGGCGACCCCGTCACGTTCACGTCGAAGAGCCTCGACAAGTACGGGCGACCCCTTGGCGACATCACGCTCGCCGACGGCCGCGACCTCGCCACCATCCTCATCCAAGCCGGGCACGCCGCACCGTACGAAGGCGGCGCACGCTGACGGAGGTCGCCATGACGGCAACCCCCACCGAATGGGAACGCGCCGGCTGGCAGGCGTTCGCCGCCGCGCTCACACCGAAACCGGTCGGGCCGCGCCGCTGGGACTCACCCCTCGACCTGGCGTGCGAACTCGACCCGAAGATGGTCCGCACCCCGGCGCTCGAACTCATCAACCGCAAGCTCGTGGCCCAAGCCGACGGCAAAGGCCGGACGCGCCTCGCCGTGTTCCTCTCACCGCAGGAGGGGAAGTCGACCCTCTGCTCCTACTGGTACCCGGTGTGGCTACTCCTCGACGACCCCGAGCAGCGCATCATCATCATCAGCTACAGCGGCGAGATCGCCCTGCGCTGGGGCGCGGAAATCAAACGGGCACTCGAAACGTACAACGGCGACGAGGGCACCGTCGACCTCGGGCTGCGCCTCCGCGCCGACTCGAGGGCGTCCGGCAGGTGGCAACTCGAAGGGCACAAGGGCGGCGTTTACTGCGCCGGCGTCGGCGGCCAAATCACCGGCCGACCGGGCGACCGGATACTCGTCGATGACCCGTTGAAGAACCTCGAGGAAGCGCAGTCGGCGAAGTACCGCGACCGGGGCATGCGCACCTGGCAGGGTGTCCTCATTCCCCGCATGGCGCCGCACACCACGGTCACGTGGATTCAGACGCTGTGGCACGAGTCCGAGCCGATCATGCAGATCCTCGCCAACGAGGGTGCCAACTGGGACGTGGTTCGCATCCCGGCGATCTGCGACTCCCCCGACGACCCGCTTGGTCGGGCGATCGGCGAGCCGATGGTGTCGGCCCGCGGCTACCGGGACTGGGCGAAGATCCGCCACGATGTCGGCGAGTACGTCTTCGCCGCCCTGTACCAGCAGCGCCCCGCCCCCGCCGAGGGCGGCCTGTTCAAGCGGCTGTGGTTCCGGTACTGGACCCCGGCCCCGGCGGACGGGCGCCGAGACCGCCTCGACTTGGCTGGCCGGGTCTGGCCGGTCGACGAGTGTTGGCGGTTCATCACCGTCGACCTCGCCGCTTCGACGCGTACCTCGGCTGACTTCACGGTCGCCGCGGCGTGGGCGTTGACCCTCGACGGTGACCTTGTCCTGCTGGACCGGGTCCGCGCGAAGGTCGGCGAGGCCAACCACTTCGACCTGGTGCGCCCGCTCGCGGCGCGGTGGCGCGTAGACACCGCGTTCGTTGAGGCCACGCAGCATTCGATGACGTTGACCGCCGAGGCGACCCGTAGCGGCCTGCACGTGACGCCGCTCAAGGCGGAGACGGACAAGTTCTCCCGAGCCCTGCCCTACTCGGCGCGAGCTTCAGCCGGCCGGGTGTGGCTACCAGCAGGGGCGTCGTGGCTTGAGGAGTGGGTGTCCGAGCACGCGTCGTTCCCGAACGGCTCCCACGACGACCAGGTGGACGTGGGCTCGTACGCGGTGCGCGTGGCCGTCACGAAGTGGGTTCCGCCCGTCCCGAAGCCCGCCGCGCCCCGCCCGGCCGAGGACGACGGCCCGGACTTCATGAACATGTCCTTCTAGCCCGACCGACTGTCACCGGCCCCCACGCCGGCCCTTCACCATGCCCGCAGGAGGCACCTCATGGCTCTGCTCACCGCCGTTGTCCTCGGCAACACCGCCACGCTCAGCGCCCCCGCCAACGTTGCGAACGGCGACAGGATCTCCGGCGGCGACATCGCCAACGGCGCGATCCTCGAGGTGCACAACGGCTCCGGCGGTTCGATCACCGTCACGATCGTCGACCCCGGCACAACCGCGGCAGGTAACGCCACCGTGTCGCCGCAGACCGCCGGCCTGTTCACGGTGGCAGCCGGTGCGACGAAGCGAATCAAGCCCTCGTCGGTGTTCGTGTCGAACGCGACCGCCGAAGCGGTGGTGAACTACTCGTCGCCGACGAGTGTGACGTACGAGCTGTACCGCTGACCGCGCCACCCGTCGAATCGTTGAGCAGACCTAGCGGTGTGGGGCGGTGTTAGCTGTGACCGCCCCCACCTCGTTCCGGCCGCCGACGACACCTGGTGGCAGGGTCAGCGACTCGGACTTCAGCGGGCTCCTCGACGAGTACTTCGCCGACACCCCGGTCGACTTGGTGCACCCGAACAGCGTGCACACGTACGGGGCGATGCGCCGCGATTCGGCTATCAATGCCGGCCTGTCGGGGTACGCGTTGCAGTTGCACCGCGCGTCGTGGCAGTTGGACGGGCACGGCGTCGACCCGGCGCACACCCTCGTGGTGTCGGACGACATGGACCTGCCAATCGTTGGCGTGCACACTCACACGGCGGCCCGGACCCGGGGTGTGTCGTGGGCCGAGTACCTCCGCGTCACTCTGTCGGCGACGCTGGGGTACGGGCACATGGGGTTTGCCCTGGGCGCGGATATGTCGTCGGGGTTGGCTCGCCTCGCGGTGCTGGCCGAGCGCCCGCCGCAGACCATCACGCAGATCCACGGCGACCCGATCACCGGGGCGTTCCTGGGCGTGACGCAGGACAAGGCACGCAAGGACGGCGCCCCGCAGATCGCCGCGCGGGACATGGTGTGGCACTGCCGCGACCGTGAGGCCGGCTCGAACTGGGCGGGCGTTTCGCTGCTGCGCGCGGCTTGGCTGCCGTGGCTGATCAAGCGCGAGATGATCCGCGTCCACGCCACCGCCAACCGGCGCTGGTCGTCGGGTGTGCCGGTCAACGAGGCGCTGCCGGGCACAGCGCCGACTGATGGGCAGATGCAGGAAGCGCAGCGGATGGCGTCTGCGGCGCGTGGCGGCGAGACCGCCGGTGCCTCCGCTCCACCCGGGTTCCGGATGCGCATCCTCGGCTTGGACGGGCAGATCCCGGACACGCTGTCGTTCCTGAAGTGGCTCGACGCGCAGATAAGCAAAGCCATGCTCATGCCGCACCTGGAGCTGGGGCAGGGCAGCAATGGCGGGTCCCGCGCGTTGGGCGAGGCGTTCATCGACTCCTGGACGCTGGCCCTGGAATCGATGGGCGAGCAGATCGCCTCTGAGGCCACGCGGCAGATCGCGGCCCGCATCGTCGAGTGGAACTGGGGCACCGACGTCCCCGTCCCCCGCGTGGTGGTTGCCGGGGTCGGTTCTCGCCGCGAGGTGACCGCCACGTCGCTGCAGCAGCTCCTTTCCTCCGGTGCGCTGTCGGCGGACCCTGCGCTTGAGGCGTGGATTCGCCGCGAGTACCGCCTGCCGGAACGCGAGGACATGGTGAAGCCGGCGCCGAGCGTGGCCGGTGGCACTCTCGCCGCCGCGAACCGGCGACGTCCTGATGCCCCGGCCGTGGCGTTGCGCGCCCGGAGAGCGAGCAGGAAGGGCGCCACGGCCGGTCAGCTTGCACTTCCCCTCAACGCGGCTGCTGAGGACTCGTCGCAGGACGAGTGGCAGGCGGCCCTGGATGAGCTGCGCGAGCAGTGGCCCGACATTGCCGAGCCGGTCGTTGAGGATCTCACCGAGCAGGCCGTTGCGGCTGCTGATGCTGAGGACTTGGGCGCGCTGGGCACCCTCGTGGTGTCCGCCGCCGTGCTGGCCGGGGTGGCTGCCGCTATCGGCGCTGCGATGCAGCCGCTGTCGACGAGCACCGCCCTGGCGACCGCCGCGGTCGCCGTTGCCGCTGGCGTGTCGGTGGACCTGCCGGACACGCCCGGCGCTGAGCGTGTCTCCACTGTCGCTGAGGCTACGGCCGGCGTGATCGCCAACGGGTACTCGTCGGCTGCGGCGCGCAGGGCGCTGCAGGTGTCGGGCGGGTCGGCCACGGCGGACGAACTCGCGGAGCAGATCCGCGCGGTGCTCGACGACATGTCGTCGTCGGAATCGGGCTGGGCGGTCGACAACCTGGGCGCGGCGTTAACCGCGGCGCAAAACGCGGGCCGCACGGCCGTGTTCGAGCTCGCACCGCCGACGAGCCTTCTCGCTTCGGAACGCAACGACAAGGCGCGGTGTGATCAATGTTCCGAGGTTGACGGCCGCCGCTACGACTCGCTCGCCGACGCCCTCAAGGACTACCCCGTCGCAGGGTTCAAGGCCTGCGAAGGCGGCCTCCGCTGTCGCGGCGAACTTATCGGATCTTGGGACTGAGGGGGTCGCCATGGCGGAACCGAAGACCAAGGGCATGGTCGCCCTCATCCCTACTGCCGCCGACGCGGGGCGCCTCGCAGTCGATGAGGGTCTGCCGGTCGAAGAGTTGCACCTGACGCTGCTGTTCCTCGGCGACGCGGCCGACTGGAACGATGACGCCCGGTCCGCGCTGCTCGACGCCATGCGGACCCTCGGTGGCACTGGAACGGTGGACGGCGACGGTTTCGCCCTGTCGGTGTTCAACCCGGCCAGCGACGAGCGCGACACGTGCATCGTCCTCGGCGTGGGCGGCCAAGCCGTCGACGACTTCCACAACGCCGTAGTCGAAGCCGCCCCCGACGACGCCATGCCCGAGCAGCACGCGCCGTGGGTTGCGCACGTCTCGCTCATCTACACCGACGACCTGGCCAAGCTCGCCGACCTGGTGGACCGCACCGGCCCCATCACGTTCGACCGGCTGCGAGTCGTGTTCGCCGACGACGGCACCGACATCCCTCTGACTGCCTCGGGCGCAGCGGTGGACCTACGTACCAACTCCGGAAGGAGCCCCGTGGATAAGTCCCATCTGAAGACGGCGCAACCGATGGCACGTCTTCGCGAAGGCAAGACCGACTGGTACAAGATCCAGAATCTCGCCGGCACCGGCGCGGCAGAGGTATGGATCTACGACGAGATCGGCTGGTTCGGTGTCTCGGCGCAGGACTTCGTCCGCGACCTGATGGCAATCAAGGCCGACCGCATCGACGTTCACCTGAACACGCCCGGGGGCAGCGCCTTCGACGGCCTGGCCATCTACCAGGCTCTCCGGAACCACCCCGCGCACATCACCACGTATGTCGACGCCCTCGCCGCGTCGGCGGGCTCGTTCATCGCCGTCGCTGGCGACGAGCGGGTCATTGCTCCCCACGCGACCGTGATGATTCACGACGCCGGCGGTATGTGCATCGGCGACGCAGCCGAGATGGCGAAGATGCAGGACGAGCTTGCCCGGTTGTCCGACAACCTCGCGAACATCTACGCCTCCCGCGCTGGCGGCGAAGCGTCCGTGTGGCGTGAAGCGATGCGCGCCGAGACGTGGTACTCCGCCGAAGAGGCTGTGGCCGCGGGTCTTGCCCACCGCGTGCAGGTCGACGACAAGGCGGTCAGGAAGAGCGCCGAAGGGGCCCTCGCGGCGAAGAACGCTTGGGACTTCAGCGTCTTCAACTACGCGGGCCGCGACAACGCGCCAGCGCCTCGCCTGCCAGACGCCACCAACGTGGCAGTCGAGTCCGCCGCTGATCCGGCCACCGATTCACCGGCACCCGCAGAGGGTGCCCCCAATTCCCCGGCCACTGAGCCGGTCATCACCACCGAACCCAATCCCATGGAGGATGACGTGTCCGACCTGAGCGATATCGCTCGCGGGCTGGGCCTGCCTGACGACGCCGGCAAGGATGCGATCCTCGCCGCCGTTGCCGAGCGCACCCCGGTCGAGCCGAGCCCCAGCGAACCCACTCCCGCACCGGAGCCGACCCCGGTTCCCGTGCCCGCGCCGCAGCCCACCGAGCCCGTTCGTTCCGAGCCGATCGCCGCAGCACTCCCCCCGGAAGCGGCGGCGGAGATGAAGCGGATGTCGGCCGAACTCGCCCAGATCCGCGAGGAGAAGCGGGTGTCCGCGAAGGCGGCCCTGTTCGACTCGGTGGTGAACAGCGGCAAGATCGCGCCGGCCGAGCGCGCCGCGTGGGAGGCCCGCTACGACAAGGCCCCCGACGTTGTCGCCGACATCCTTAACGCCAAGTCCGCGGGCGAAGCTGTCCCGGTTGGCCCGTCTGGCGTGGCCGGAAGCGTCAGCGACTCGTACAGCACCTCTGACGACGCCCTGTACGCCGCTGTCTTCGGTGCGGGGGTCTGATCATGGGTGACTACCTGCCGAAGCACATGCCTGGCGACAGCATCACCACCCGCGCATCGGCCGCAGTTACCGGCAGCCAGCGCGTGGCGGTATCCGGGTCGGGCACCACTGCCCCGGCCACCGCAGCAACGAAGGCCAAGTACGTGGGAGTCGCGGCCACAGACGCCGCCGTGAACGCCGACTACACCATGTACGGACGGGGTGCGGTTCACATCTCCCTGGCGGCCGGCGCTATCACCGCAGGTGACCAAATCACCTCGGCGGACGCCGGCAAGGTCGCCACGATTGCCGCAGCGGCAGGCGCCGTAGCGGGCGACATCAACAACGCCCGGGCCGTCGATGGCATCGCCCTGACGACCGCCGCAGACGGTGCGGCCGTCGAGTGGATGGCGATCTAGGCGCTCCGGTGCCGCCCTCAGGTTCTCTGCACATTTCCTGGCCCCACGCTCCGGCTGCGTGCGTGGGGCCTTTCCCGTGCCCGGTTTCGGGCGCCCACGAATTGAGGTGTACCGCCCGTGACCTATCCACTGCCTCCGGCCAGTCTCTCCGGACAGCTGCAGACTATTCACACTTTGCTCCTTTCCCCGGCGGCGCTGTCGCGGCGGCTGAAGGAGCTCACTGACATCAAGTTCGTTGCGGACCTGTTGCTGCCGACGCGGTTCCGGGCGACCGGCGGCGCCGTTTCCTACACCGAGGACGAGCCGCTGTTCACGGACCGCGAGGTCGAGGCGATCGCAGCCGGTGCCGAGTACCCCTTCGCGAACCCGCAGACGGGCACTGCGGCGATCGCTGCGGTGGTCAAGTGGGGCCAAGCGACCCGGCTTACCGACGAGCGCATCAAGCGGACTCTGCCCATGTACGGATCCGTGGACTGGGCGCTGCGGAAGGTCACGAACACGGTTCGCCGCAAGGTTGACCGTGTCGCGATCGCCGCGATCGCGTCGCGGGTGACGGCGACGTACCCGGCGACCGCGGCGTGGGACCAGTCCACCGCGACGATGCTCCGCGACCTGGAAAAGGCGAAGGCGCAGGTCGAAGACCTGGAGCTGGGCCACGAGCTGGACATGATGCTGATGTCCAGCGAGCGGTACGCGGAGCTTGCCTCCGACGAGAAGGTCGCGTCGCTGCGCCGGCGCGAGGCTTCCGACAACCCGGTGTACGGCGGCGAGATCGAGTCGTTCAACGGCCTGAAGATCGCGAAGACGTCGCTCGGGAACCTGCCCGGCGGTCTAAACGACGTGTGGCTGATCGACTCGCGGACGCTTGGCGGGATGGCCGACGAAGTCGAGGTGGACCCCGGGTACGCGGTGTCCCCGAACGGCATCCAGGTCCAGGTCGAGCGGATCGCCCGCCGCGACGCCCACGACATGTGGGCTCGCCGGATCTGCGTACCGGTGATTCAGGACCCGACCGCCGGCGTCCGCATCACCGGCACGTGAGGGGACTCAACATGACGAAGTACCAGGTGACCGGGCAGTGCGCCCATGTGACGGTCGAAGGCATCGGCGGGTCACAGAAGCAGCTGCTGTACAAGGGTGCGTTCGTCCCGGAGTCGGCCACCCCCGCGGAGATCAAGCACCTCCTGTCGGTCAACGCGATCACGGCCGTAGGTGGCGCCCCCCTTGGCACGCACGAGGTGGGGTCGGTCACGGCCGGCGACGTTCGGGCCGGGCTGGACGGCAAGCCCGTTGCCAGTGCCGAACCGGGCGTTGGCGAGCCGGTCAAGGTCGACACCGACCTCGACGCCCGCCGCACCGAGGCGCAGAAGAAGCTCGCCGCGAGTGGCGGGGTGCCGAAGGGCACGCACGGCGAAGACGTGTGGGTTGAGGCCGCTGTGGCGCGGGGCTACTCGTACGACGACGCGGTGAAGGCCGGCAAGGCGGAGCTTCAGAAGCTCCTGGACACCAAGTAACAACCGGGCGCGGGGCGCCTCGACGGCCGCTGGCCTCGGGGCGCCTCAGCCACTCCACCCCTCCCCCCGCCGCTCTGACATGGAAGGGGCGCACCCGCTGTGGCGAACCCCCAGCACTTCACGCTGGTCGCGGACACCGAGAAGGTGTTCACGCTTGACCAGAACTACGGGCAGGTCCGCATTACTGTGCTGGCCAACCCCGCAATCATCTACTTCAACGCGGCCGACGCGGCGATTGGGCCCGTGGCCGGTTCGATGGACGGCAACGAGGCCCTACCAGCGGTGCTGTGTTCCCGCGTGGTCGCCGACCGCACGAGTGGGACCGTCTCGAAGGTGCGGGTCCGGTCCGCTGGCACCCCAACCATTTCGGTGAGTGGGCTATGACCGACGAGTTCACGTTCCTGGGCCAGCCGGCTGGCACCACTGCCGGCACGGTCCTGTCGCCGAACGTAGTCGACGCCAAGGGCGACCTCATAGTGGGCACGGCAGACAACACGGTGGCTCGCCGCGCAGTCGGCGCAAACGGGTATGCCCTTGTGGCGGACTCGACGCAGTCTGACGGCGTCCGATGGGCTCCACGTTCCCCCGACGTGCAGATTTTCACCGCTGCCGGGACGTGGACGAAGCCAGTCGGCGCCGTCACGGTGACGGTGACGACGATCGGTTCAGGCGGTGGCGGTGGTTCTGGCCGTCGCGGCGCGGCAGGCACAGTCCGCTGTGGTGGCGGTGGCGGTGGCGGTGGCGGCGTTACCCGGGCCGTCTTGGCAGCGTCGAACCTTGGCGCGACGGTTGCCGTTGCCGTTGGCGCCGCAGGTGTCGGCGGCGCGGCCGTGACGACCAACGACACAAGCGGCAATGCGGGCACGACCGGCGGCGTCACGTCGTTCGGCACGCACCTGGTGTCGCTGAACGCCACCGGCGGCGGCGGCGGAACTGCGGCGGCCGGAACGGCGGGAAGCAACGGCAACGGCAACGCTGGCGTCGGCGGTGCCGGCGGTGCCGCGTCCGCCAGCGGCGGTGCCGGCGCTTCGGCGACGAGCGTGTTCGGCGCGTCTGCTGGCGGTGCCGGCGGCGGCATCAGCTCGGCCGACATCCCAGCGAACGGCGGCAACGGCGGCACGTCGGCGAGTACCAGCACCTT
Source organism: Micromonosporaceae bacterium (assembly GCA_035296325.1). Taxonomy (GTDB): domain Bacteria; phylum Actinomycetota; class Actinomycetes; order Mycobacteriales; family Micromonosporaceae; genus DATHBD01. Next base: position 220,322 of record DATHBD010000070.1, read on the forward strand.
GGTCGCGTCAGGTGGTGTTGTCGGTGGCGCCTCGCCGGGCGCCGGCAACACCCAGCCGGTCGGGTCCGGGTTGCCGGGTGCTGGCGGCGGGGGCGGCGCAGCGTCGATCCTGACGGACGCACAGACCGGCGGGCTCGGCGGGACGTACGGCGCTGGCGGCGGTGGTGGCGGTGCAGCCCTGAACGGCAACAGCTCCGGCGCCGGTGGTGCCGGAGGGCCGGGCCTCTGCTTGGTCGTCACCTACTTCTAAGCCCGCCTTGGCTGTTCCCGCCACGCGGTTCCTGTTGTGCCCAGACCAAGCGGCGGGGGGCGGCTGTGGCGCGCTACCTGTTCTCCGACCTCGTCGAAATGACGGTATGGACGGTCAGTTCTACGTTCGCGTCGGCCGCGGGTGCGCCTGCGGTGTTCTACACAGACTCCCAGGCTTTGGCTGTGGCAGATCTCGCCGAGTACGTCGGTGCGACGCCACTCACGCCCGGTGGGGCGATCCCAAACTCGACGCTCACGGTGAACTCGTACTCCCAGATCCCGCCGTTTTGGGGACCGGATGGCGTGGACACCCTGTACGTGCAGGTTGCCGGCGGTCCGGTGTCGGAGGTCCGCGCCGATCGGGACCACCGTCTCGACGTGATGGAGGCGACGCTCGCCGCGCTGCTCGAGGATGAAGACCTGCAGCTGAGCTCGTTTCTCGGCGGGGTTGCGGATGAGCCGACGATGTTGGCGCTCGTCGGTGTGCCGGGCAACTGGACGATCCGCGCCGACACCGGCACTGCATGGTTCCTGACCGCGGCGGACGCCACGCTGCTGGCGAACTGGCGGGAGCTCCCCACGCCCGGCGTGGTCGTTACCTCGGTGGCGGGGAAGGTCGGCACGGTCAGCCTAGACCCGGTCGACGTCGGCTTGGGCAACGCTAACAACACGTCCGACGCCGCGAAGCCGATTTCGACCGCCGCGCAGGCGGCGCTGGACCTCAAGGCACCGATCGTCAGCCCGACGTTCACGGGCACGGTCTCGGGCGTCACGTCGACCATGGTGGGCTTGGGCAACGTCACCAACACCAGCGACGCCAACAAGCCGGTGTCCACGGCGCAGGCGACCGCGATCGCGTTGAAGGTCACGAAGGGCTCCGAGGTCCACAACGTTCTGGACTACGGCGCGGTCGGCAACGGCACCACCGACGACACGGCGGCGTTCCAGGCGGCACTCACGGCCACCGGGTGGCCAACGACGCGCGGCTCCATCCTGGTCCCGCCACGGGTGTACAACATCGCCGGCACCATCCAGATCAACGGTGGCGGCGCGACGAGCACCCCGCCGTTGAGCATCAGCGGGCCCGGCGCGACGCTCCGGACCGTCGCGGTCGGCAACACGATCATGAACATCACGAACTCGATCGTGTCCCTGACCTACGTCGACATCGAGGGCGTGTTCTTCGCCCCAAACGCGAACCCAGCCACCGGCGTGGCGCTGCACAACGCCGAGTTGGTGCGCTTCACCAACTGCACCTTCGGATCCTCGTTCAGCACCGGCGCAAGCCTCACCGGCGTGTCGAACTACAACACGTTCCAGAACTGCACGTTCGCCAACGCTGCGCGGGGCCTGCTGCTCCGCGATGACTGCGGCTACCTCAGCGTCATCGGCTGTCATTTTGCCGAGCAGCTGTCCGGAAGCCCCCTGAACTGGATCGACCAGCAGTCAACCGGCGCAACGGTGGGCATCAAGATCGTCGGCAATACGTTCTACAGCACCAACGCCACATTGCCGGTGATCAAGATGCTCAACGTCAACTCGACCATGATTCACGGCAACAACTTTGACCGCAGCCCGTTGGGGGCCATCCAGATCGGCGCCGGTGGCAGCGCCGACGGTGGCACGATAACCGGGAACACGTTCATCCGCACCGGCAACTACCACGACATCATCGCCGACGGGGCGAAGAACTGGGTTGTGGCCGGCAACGTGTTCGGCGTACACACCGGGCTGACCGCAGCCACGTACTCGAACATCCGCATCCGCGACCCCTTCACCACAAGCCAGGGCGCGAACTGGTCGATCGTTGGGAACAACAGCACCGAGACGACGTTGCTCCACTTCGTTGACGCTGACGCTTCCTGCCCCAACGTGATCGCCACCGCCAACACCGCGGTTGGTGACGTGACCACGGCCGTGCGTGGTGGGGTGATCTTCGGTTCGGCGACGTTGGACTTCCCATCGATCGCTGCCGGCGGCAACGCCGAACTGACCGTGACAGCTACCGGCGCCGCGAGCGGCGACTTGGTCGACCTCGGCCCGCCCGCGGCCCTCGAAGCCGGACTCATCGCCACGGCCCGTGTCTCAGCCGCCAACACCGTCACGATCAGGCTGTACAACTCCACGGCCGGCGCGGTCGACCCCGTGTCAGCGACGTGGAAGGTGCGGGTCGGCAAATGACGGTCTGGGCCCCGACGCTTCCGCAGGTCGCCGACTACGTACCGGTGCGGACCATCGTCGGCGCCGCAGACGGTTCCGGCGATGCGCTCAACACGTTCGACACGACCACGCGGCCAACGGCGACGCAGGTCGGCCGGCTCATCGAGGAATCCGAGGCGTGGGTTACGGTGCGGGTCGGCACAGTCGACCCGTCGCTGCACACCTTCGCCACCCAGTGCGCCGCGCTCCGCACCGCGGGCATGATCGAGCAGTCCTACCCGGACCGGGCCGACGACCTGAACTCGGCGGCGACGCTACTCAAACTGGCATACGACGCCCGCGAAGACCTGTACCGCGCCAACGTCGCCATCACCCGCGACGACCCCGCCGTTCCCGGCGTGCCGGATAGCGGCGACGCCACCGGGCAGCCCATGCCGGTGTGGTCATTCCCCCCGGCGGTCACGTACGGCGACCACCTGCTGTAGAGCCGGGGGCGCGTAGTGGCCGTTGACTTCGTCGAAGACCGCGCCGGCATTCACGACATGCTGGGTTCGCCGTTCATCGTCGGGGAGTTGCACCGCCGCGCCGAGTTGATCCGCATCGAGGCCGAACGGATCGCCCCGGTCGACACGGGCGCGTACGCGTTCGGGCTGCCCGGGAAACCGGGCGTCGCCGGCGGCGGGTTCACGGTGACGTCCGGGGTGCGAGGCGGCGTGGCCTACGCGCGGGTGTCGAACGACGTGCGGCGCGGCGACTACGTCTACGCGTTCGCGTTGGAGTTCGGCACGAAGTACATGCAGAAGCAGCGACCCCTCGGCCGGGCGGTCGACACCATCGCCGCACGCGGCATCTGACCAATCATCGAAATGGAGCGCCGCCATGGCACTGATCTGGAGCGTGTACGCCGTCACCGAGGACCGCATGCGGCCCGACCTGGACCGTATGAACCGCGTCGTGGACGTGGACCCGCAGGTTGCGCGGATGCGGCTCAACGACGGCACCGCCCGGAAGCCCACCGACGCTGAGGTGGCGGAGTTCGAGGAGCGCCACGCGGTTGAGTTGAGGGCCGACGAGGCGCTCGATGCCGGCGACCTGGCGTCGTTGAAGAAGCCCGAGTTGGAGGAGATGGCCGCCGCCCTGGAGGTTGAGGTGGCACCGGGCGACACGAAGGCCGTGATAGCCGCCAGCATTGAGGAGCAGCGCGCGAAGACGCAGGCCGAAGCCGGCAAGGGTGGCGTGGCCACCACGTCCGCAACGGCCAACGCCACAGGGCAGGCCGGGCCCGCTCAGCCTACGAAGTAGGCGCTCGCCGCCCTCATCTGACATCAACGGACCGGGGGCGTCGTGGGCAACTTCGTTGACGTGCCGGACCTCCTCATCGACTGGCACAAGACGGTCCTCGGCTACGCGAACGTTGTCGAGGCCGACTCGACGACCCTCCCCACGAACCTCCTCGACCTGCTCCGCACCGACCCGGTCATCACGATCGACCGGTTCGGCGGCAACGACGTGACACCCACGATCGACGTGGCCCGCGTCGACATCGACTGCTACGCCAACTCCCTGGCCGGGGCGAAGCTCCACGCCGGGGCCATCCGCACCGCGATCCGCACGGCGCTGGTCGGCCACATGTTCGGCGGCGCCGTCGTGCTCCGAGTCGAGACGCTGTCCGCGCCCACTCGCCTGCCGTACGACTCGCGCAGCGTCGTTTGGCGCTTCGGCGGCTCCTACCAGGTCCGCACTCACCAGTACACCGGCGTCGGCTGAGAACGCCCGCGCCACCCTGACCGCCCCACGTTGGGCCAGCCACACCAAACATCCGCACAGTCAGCTCCGCGCCGCCACGGCCGGGGCTTTTTTCGTACCCGAGAAAGGGCCCACCGTGTCTGACAACGAATTGCAGCTCGCCGGCATATCGGCCGCCGGAGCAGACGGGACGGGCCTGCTGTGGATGGCCCCGACCGGCTCCACCGCGCCCGTCGACTCCGGCACCGCGCTGGCCGCCGCGTGGAAGAACATGGGCGGGCTCACCGAGGCCGGCGTCTCGATCAAGAACGAGACGAGCACCAAGGACTTCAAGATCTACGGCTCGACCGCCATCCAGCGGACGCTCGTCACCGAGCAGAAGACGTCGATCGAGGTCACCTACGCCGAACTCAACCAGTACTCGGCCGCGGTGTTCTTCCGCCAGGGCCTGACCGCCATCACCCCAGCCGCCTCCACGGGCGTGTTCGAGGTGACATCCGGGACGTACACCCGCCAGTTGTACGCGGCCGTGGTCGACATGATCGACGGCACGAACCGGCTGAGGTTCTATTTCCCGCAGGTCGAGGTCACCGACCAGGGCGACCTGAACATCGCCAACGGCGAGCGCATCGAGTTCCAGGTGACGCTGTCCGCGTACCCGAACTCGGTCGGCGTCACGTACCAGGTGTTCGCGGCTATCCCGGCGCTCGGCTGATGGCGGCGGCACGCGGCGCCACTGGTGCTGCTGACACTGCGGACCTGGACCGGCTCGAGGCCGAGGTCGAGGCGGAGGAGAACGACGGGTCGGTCGTCGTCACCCTGTCCACCGAGGAGGACGACGCCGACATCACTGTCCCGCCCGTGGCCAGATGGCGCGCGTCCGCGAAGAACGCCCTGTTCTCCCGCGGCGACACGCTGCTGTGGGCCACCGGGACGCTGTCGCCGGCCGACGCCCGCGCCTGGGCAAGGCTCGACCCGACGACCGAGGAGTCCGACAGGTTCTTCGAAGCCTGGGGAGAAGCCAGCGGTCAAGGCATGGGGGAATCACGGGCCTCACGGCGCGCCTCGGCGCGCACGCGGGGCCGATAGAAGCTGACCTCCAGCACTACTACCGCATTGACCTGCGCGACCTGTGGCGGCCGGGGGGCGGCGCGTCGAAGCTGACGTACCGCCGCTGCATGAACCTCCTGGACGAGTTGCCCGGGGAGTCGGCGTATAAGACGGCCGTCACGGACGCGCTGGCCGACGACGAGCTGGCGAAGCTGTCCGCCGACGCCCGCAGTGGCCGGGGCCGGTGGTCGCACACGGCGATGCTGCAGGCGGCGCAGATCGACGCGTTGCAGCAGGTCGCGTACATCCTGAACCGGGCCAACGGCGGCGACATGAAGCCGCCGAAGCCGTGGCCACGGCCGGGCGTTTCCACTTCGAAGCCGAAGCGCAGCGCCGACTCCGCGGCGAAGGCCGCCCTGCGCGCGATCGCGCTCGAACATGCACGCCTCCACGGCTACGACGTGACATAGGTCCGGGGGTGCGCTGTGGCCGGCGAAGGCGCATCCGTTGGCACTGTGTACGTCGAGATCAACCCCCGTGCGACGGCGTTCTGGGACAAGTTCGTCGCACAGGCACGTCCCGGCGCGAACAAGGCCGGCGACGAGATCGGCGCGGCGGTTGGCCGGCAGCTTCAGGACAAGGTGTCGGGAGGTCTCGCCCGGGGCGTTGAGGCCGGCGCGGCGGCGGCCACCACGCGCGGCGCGAAGGTCGGCAAGGACATTGGCGACGCAGCCCGCAAGGGCATCGAGTCGGCGTTGAAGGCGCTGCCCGAGGCGAAGCTCGACGCGGACTCGTCGAAGATCGACCGGAAGGTCGCGGCGATCCGCGCCGACCTGGCCACCCTGAAAGACCAGAAGATCGGCGTCGACCTCGACGCCGGCGAGGCGCAGACCCGGCTGGCGGCGCTGAGCCGCCAACTCGGTTCGCTGACCCGCGACATTGAGGCGGCGAAGGCCGCGGGCAAGAACATCCCGCTCAACGTCGACTCGCTCAAGGCACTGGCCGCGGTCGACGCACTCAAACGCAAGGTCGCGGAGTTCCAGCGCGATGCCTCAAAGCCGGTGAAGGTGCCGGTCGAGGCGGACACGGCCAAGATGGGCCAGCTTGAGCAGCTCATCGACCGGCGCATCGGCGGTGCCATCAAAGCCCTCCCGAATGTGGAACTGTCGGCCGACTCGTCGGAGGCCGAGGCGAAGGTCGCCAAGCTCCGCCGGGACCTCGAGTCGCTGCAGTCGAAGCGCATCGGCGTCGACCTCAGCGCGGAGCAGGCCCTCGCTGAGATTGGCCGGATCAATCGGGAACTTTCCGACCTCGGGTCCAGCTCGGAGAGCATCCAGGTCCGGGCGGACACGGCAGCGGCTAGCGCACAACTCGCGACCGTTGAGGCTGAGGTGGCCCGGCTCGCCGGGTCCAACCCCACGGTCAGGGTCGACGTGGACGCTGGCGGTGCCGCCGCGCAGCTCGGGGCGGTCAATGCCGCGGCGTCCGGCTCATCAGGCTCTATCGGGACCCTCATCGCCGCCGGCTTGGCGATCGGCCCCGCGATCATTCCGGTCGCGGCGGCGGCCACAGCAGCGATTGCCGCGATCGGTGCTGCGGCGGTCGCGGGTGGCATCGGCATCGGCGTGGGCGTCCTCGCCTTCACTGGCGTGACGAAGGCCGTGCAGGCGATGGGTGCCGCGCATGAGGAGGCTGGGAAGTCCGCCGCATCGAACGCGGCCAAGACGAGCCAGATCGCGTCGGCGGTGGCCCAGGCGCAGTCGGCGACAGCGTCTCTGGCGAACACGCGCGCTTCGGCGGCGTCGGCCGAGATCAGTGCGTCGCAGCGAGTTGCGCAGGCCGAGCAGCGATTGCAAACGGCGCGCAGCGACGCTGCGCAGGCTGCGGTGGCCGCCGCCGAGCGGGTCGCCGGTGCCGTGCGGTCGCTCGCAGTGGCGCGGCGGACCGCCACGTCGGCGCAGTTGTCGTCGGAACGGGCCGTCACGAGCGCCGAGCAGTCGTTGACTGCGGCGCAGAATCAGGCGCGGATCTCCATCCTGGCGCTGACCGACGCGAAGAAGGCCGCCAAGCAGGCGAACGACGACTTGGCCACGTCGATCGCGCATCACGCTCTCGCAACCCGCCAAGCCGCCCTCGACGAGGAGTCGGCGCGCACGGCCCTCGCGAAGCTGAACACCGAGCTCGCCGGGAAGACCGACGCGGAGTCGCAGCAGCAGCGGGCGCAGGCGAAGCTGAACTACGACGAGGCGAAGCAGCGCGTGCTTGACCTGGGCGTGCAGCAGCAGCGCCTTGCTGAGCAGAAGGCCGAGTCGGACCGGGCCGGCATCGACGGGTCGAAGCAGGTTCTCGCCGCCCAGGAGACGATCGCCGCGGCGTCGGAGCGGGTGCGGAAGGCCGAGGCGGGCGTCAGCGACGCGCGCAGCGACTCGGCGGCGCAGGCGCAGCGGTCTGCGGAGCTGATCGCCGCGGCCGAGGCGGGGGTTGGGATCGCCCGGCAGGCCGAGACGCAGTCTGCGTTGAAGTCGACCGCGACTATCGGCGCCGCGGAGCAGGCCATTGCGGACGCCCGCCGTGGTCAGGCGGACCAGGCGCGGCAGGCTGCGTTCAGCATCGCTCAGGCGCAGCAGGCGGTTGTTTCGGCGCAGCAGCAGGTGCAGCAGGCGTCGCAGGACGCTGGGTCTGCCGGTTCGGCGTCGATGGACAAGCTGGCTACGGCCATGGCGGGGTTGTCGCCGGCCGGGCGCGAGTTCGCCACGTTCATCTTCGGGCTGAAGGGCACGTTCGACGACTTGCGGCGCACCGCCGAGGCGGGGGTGCTGCCCGGGGTGCAGGCCGGCATTGAGGCGCTCCTACCGAAGCTGCCCATGGTGAAGGCCCTTGTCGCCGATGTGGGCAAGGTGTTGGGCGACATGGCGAAGTCCGCCGGTGAGGCGTTGGCGTCACCGAAGTGGGAGCCGTTCTTCGCGTTCGTCAGCTCGACGGCGGGGCCGGCGCTGAAGGGCATGGGCGATGTCGTCGGCAACGTGGCGTTGGCGTTCGCGAATCTGATGGTGGCGTTCGGGCCGCTAACGGAGAAGTTCGGCGGCGGCCTTGTGGGCATGTCGGAGAAGTTCGCGGCGTGGGCGGCGGGCCTGTCGAACAACCCGTCGTTCAACAAGTTCCTGGACTACATCGCGGTCAACGGCGCGAAGGTCGTCGACCTCGGCGGGAAGATCGCCGAGGTAGTGGGAAAGATCGTCACCGGCCTCGCGCCGATCGGATCGATCGCGCTGACTGGCCTCACCGGGTTCTTCGACATGCTGAGCAGCTTCTCGACGGCGCAGATCACTGCGATCGCAGTCGGGATCGCCGCCGTCGCTGCCGGCTTTGCCGTGTACAGCGTCGGCGCGGGCATCGCGACTGCCGCGACGAAGGGCTTTGGCGCGGCGATGGCCGCCACTCCCGTGGGCTTGATCGTCACCTTGCTGGCTGGGCTGGTCATCGGCGTGATCGCGGCCTACAACCACTTCGGCAAGTTCCGGGAGTTCGTTGACGCGGCGTGGGCGGGGATCAAGTCCGCCGCGGTGTCCGCGTGGGAGGGCGTCCTCAAGCCCGCCTTCAATGGCCTGAAGACAGCGATCATGGACGGCGTTGTGCCGGCCGTGCTGTGGCTGTGGCACAACGCCATCGAGCCGGCGTTCGTGGCGATCGGCGCGGTCGTGGTGGCCGCGTGGAACAACGTCATCAAGCCCGCGTTCGAGGCGCTCAAGACGTTCGTGTCCACGGTGCTGGGCCCGGCGATCATGTGGCTCCGGAACAACGCGGTCGTCCCCGCGTTCGAAGGCATCAAGTCGGCGATCAGCGTGGCATGGGCCGCGATCAAGGTCGTGTTCGACGTCATCAACACGTTCATCCGCACCGTGCTCGGGCCGGTCTTCACATGGCTCTGGAACAACATCGTCCAGCCGGCGTGGACCGGGATCAAGGCGGTCATCGACGTCGCATGGGCTGCGATCAACGTGATCTTCGGCCTGGCCGAGGCGTACATCCGCAACGTGTTGGCGCCCGTGTTTATGTGGTTATGGAACAACGTGATCACGCCCGTTTGGGCCGGGATCAAGCTGGCCATCGACGTCGCGTGGGCCGCGATCAAGGCGATCTTCGGCGTCATCGAGACGGTCGTCCGGACCGTGCTGGCCCCCGTGTTCACATGGCTTTGGAACGCTGTGATCACTCCGGTGTGGGCCGGCATCAAGCTGGCGATCGACATCGCCTGGACGGCAATAAAGATCATCTTCGGCTTGGTCGAGATCTACATCAAGGCCGTTCTCGCCCCCGTGTTCACGTGGCTCTGGAACAGCGTGATCACCCCCGTGTGGAACGGCATCAAGGCCGCAATCGACCTGGCCTGGAAGGGCATCCTCGTCATCTGGACCGCGATCAAGTGGCAGATCGACCACGTGCTCGCCCCGGTGTTCCGGTTCCTCCTCGACAAGGTCATCACCCCAATCTGGAACGGCATCAAGGACACCATCTCCGCCGTGTGGGACAAGTTCATCAAGCCCACGTTCACCGCCCTCGCCGACTTCATCGGCAACCACGTCGTCCCAGGCTTCCGCGCCGGGGTCGACGCGATCGGCAAGGCGTGGGAGGGCGTGAAGGAACTGGCCCGCAAGCCCGTCGAGTTCGTCGTCAACAGCGTCATCAACCCGCTGATCCGCGGCTACAACAGCCTGGCCACGAAGTTCGGCGTCGGCACGGTCGGCGAGATCCAGGGCTTCGCCACCGGCGGCATCGCCCCGGCGTACAGCGGCGTCATCCCCGGCTACACGCCCGGGCGGGACACGCAACTCATCGCCGTGGGCGGTGGCGAGGCGATCCTCCGGCCCGAGGTCACCCGCGCCCTGGGCCCATCGGCAATCCACGAGTGGAACGCGGCGGCCCGGTCAGGCGGCGTGGCCGGCGCAGCGAAGGCCATGGGCATTCCGGGGTTCGCGGTCGGCGGCATCGTCGGGTCGGTCCTTGACGGGGTCGCCAACCCCGGCGCGTGGCTGCGCCGCCAGTACCAGGGCGCGGTCGGCAAGTTGGGCCAGTACGGCGACCTGGGCAAGATGCTCGCGAACATGCCGGAGAACCTCGTCAACGGCATGCTCGGCCTGGTCAAAGGCATGCTCGCCCGGGTCACTGAGGGCAGCGGCGGCACGATGCGGGCCCTTGGAGCCGCGTCCGGGGCGCCGCCCGGGGCACCGATCGGCCCGACCGGCTCGGGCTGGGCGTGGCAGATCGGCAGGCTCCGCCAGGCGTTCCCCGGGCTGGCCCTGTACTCCGGCCTACGCCCAGGCGCGGTCACCAGCTCGGGCAACGCGTCGTGGCACAGCAAAGGCCGAGCCGTGGACATCCCGCCCCGCAAGGACGTCTTCGACTGGATCTTGTCGAACTACGGGTCGAGGTCGAAGGAACTGATCTCGAAGCTCGACCCGGCGCACAACATCTACAACGGCCAGTACCACCGGTTCTCCGCGTCGCTGCTCGCCAACCACGGCCTACCCGGAGAGCCCAACGCGCACATCCACTGGGCCTACGACCAGGGCGGGCCGCTCCCGCCAGGCCTGACCATGGCGTACAACGGCACCGGCAAAACGGAGTGGGTGTTCACCGAGGACCAGTTGAAGAGCATGGCCGCCGGCGGCAAAGGCGGAGGTGGCGGGCCCACCGTCAACATCAACGTCAACGGCTCGGACCAGTCGCCACGCGAAATCGCCCAGCAGGTCAAGAGCGAACTCGCCTGGGCAATGCGATGACGGGGCGGTGGTGACACATGCCGATCCCCGCAGGGGTATACGTCTCCCCCGAAGCGTTCGTTGCTCTGTCCGCGTACCGGCCGCCAACCACAGCACTTGTCGCCGCCCACCTGCGCCTCGACGACTGGGCCGCGAACGCTGTCGACTACAACGGCACGGAGTGGTGGGCGACCGGGTTCGACGGCTGGTGGGGCGGGTCCTCCATGCGGACCGGCGCGACGGAGCGACCATCAGACCATGGCGGGTTCGACGGACCGTCGTACCTCGGGCCGCGCACCATGACCATCAGCGGCGTCACGCTCGCACCAACGACCGACCTGGTCCTACTGGCGCGGGACACGATCGTTTCGCTGTGCTCCGATCTTCGTTCGCTGTACCCGTTGGTCGTGACGGAAACGTCGGGCCTAACCCGGCAGTGCATGGTTCGCATCGTCGGCGACCCCAAGGTTGCCGACCTGAACGAGACGGCGTTCGAGTGGCAGATGTCCCTCGTCGCCCCGGACCCGCGCCGCTACTCCACGTCGGAGACGGTCCTGACGATGACCGCACCCGCCGACCCGGTGGGCGGTTTGGTGGTGCCGTTCTCGGTGCCGTTCTCGATCGTGTCGGTGGGGTCATCCTCAACGACGGAGACGGTCACGAACGGCGGGACGTTCGGCACGCGGCCGGTGATCACGTTCTCGGGTCCGCTGTCGAACCCTCAGATCACCAATGTGACGACCGGGCAAACGATGGCGTTGACGTCGGTGATCGCCGGCGGCGAGTGGGTGGTGCTCGACTTCGACCGCCGCTCAGTCCTCCTGAACGGCATCACGTCGCGCGCGTCGACAATCCTGCACGGTTCGGCCTGGTGGGAGCTTGCCCCGGGCGTGAACGAGCTGCAGTTGGCGGCGGCCGACGGCGAGGGTTCCGCGACGGTGCGGTTCCGCTCAGCCTGGCGCTAGCCCTCTTCAACCCCATCCCGCGGTCGTCTTTTGCGCCCGCGGCTTTCACCGTGCCCGGCTGACGACGACGGAGAGGCCATCCCATGCCGACGTATGACCCGTGGGCTCTTGACGCGTCAGTGAACGTCCCCGCCTACACGGGGCAGGAACTTCGCCTCGGCACGGTCAGCCCCGTGTTCGCCGGGTCGACGAACCCGCTCGGGGTGCGGTCCGGGGTGAAGGGCACCGCGGCGCAGACGGACCTGCTGGTGCAGGCGCAGAGCACGCCCAACATGACCGTGAAGGTCAACCCTGGCATGGCCGTGATCCAGGGGTCGAGCACCTCCGCGCAGGGCGCGTACAGCTACGCCCTCGCCGACGTGACGACGTTGACGATTGCCGCGTCGCACGTGTCGCTGGTCCGTAAGGATCTGATCGTTGCCCGCGTCCGCGACGCCCTCGTCATCGGCAACGACCGGGACGGACCGCCGCCGGTCGTGATCGCTGGGACGCCTGGAGGCGGCACTCCGGCGCTACCCGCTGACGGTTCGTACGTGACGCTGGCCGAGGTCAACGTGGGTGCTGGGGTTTCGAGCATCACGTCGGGCAACGTGGCTGACCGTCGCCCGTTCGCCGCCGCGCTGGGCGGGTCTATCCCGTGGATCGGCACCGCGCCCACGTCGATGCCGCCTGGGCAGTTGAACGCCGACATCACCGTGCCCACCGCCACGGTGCCGTACCACTTCAACGGCACCACCAACCTCCGCCTCGCGGACGCCACCAACGCGGTCACGCACATCTACTCGAAGCGCCGCGTGAGCGGCAACTTCGCCGCCGTTACCGGCGCGACCGCCGTGACCCAGTTCAGCAAGGGCGTCGCGCTGGCCGTGTCGACCGCGTACCGGGTCACAGTGAACGCCCGCGTCATTTCCACGGTCACGAACGACACGGCACTGGTCAGCTTGTACGCCAACGGAGACCTGCAGGCGACGACCCCGTTGGCGCTGCCTGACAACGACTACTGTGGCCTCGCCGTCATCGACACCACGTACGTCACGGGCCCAGCCCAGACGAGCGCAACGTTCGCGGTGCTGCTGCAACGAGGCAACGCCGCCGCGTCGTCGATGACGATGTTTGCTCAGACGGGGTACCCGTTCGAGTTCACGGTTCTGCGGCTGGGCACGAACACCGCACTCGTCGAGGCGTAACCCGTGGCCACCTACCGGTACCTGTTCGCGGACCTACTGAGCGGCGCGCTCATCGAGGAGTTGCCGGTGAACTGCGACCGGTTCAGCAGCGGACTCAACGGCGTGGGTGCGCTGTCGTGCACGTTGGACCTCACCGACCTGGGCGGTGTGGACGCGGCGGGCGCCACCGTCCCCGACCACACCGCCGTGTACGTGGAACGCGACGAGCGGACCCTCGTGTGGGGCGGGATCGTCACGAAACGCCGACCGATCAACAACGGGCGGGGCGCGAGCATCGAGGCTGCCACGTTCGAAAGTTACCTGGGGCGGCGCAGCATCAAGTCCGACTGGTCGTTCGTCGGCGACGACATGTTCAACGTGGTCAGGACGTTTCTGTACCTGCTCCCGACGCAGACGAACGGGGACCTGCGCATCACGGTCGACCCGGACATCATGTCTGGCCAGTCGTACACGGGCGCGTGGGTCGGCAAGGAGCGGGCCAACATGCTCGCGGAGATCACGAAGCTGGCCGCGCAGCCACCGGGGTTCGAGTTCACGATCGTCGTGGACCGCGACACCAACGGCGTGTTCACGCACCAAATGGTGTTGGCCGCGCCGCACATGTCGGCCACCATCGACCCGATCGTGCTGGAGTACCCGTCGGGCAGTGTCTCGTTGTACGACTACCCGGAGGACCGCACCGGCGCGCCGAACGCTTTGACTGGCATTGGGCAGGGCGAGGGGGCGGCGATGCTGCTGTACGAGGTGGTCGACGACGACGACCTGGCCGCCGGGTTCCCGATCTTCGAGGGCGTGTTCTCCGCCAAGGACGAGGTCAGCTTCGACCGGCTGGTGATCCGGACTGCCGAGGTGCAGCGGGCCGGGCTGGGCGAGTCGACTGTGCCGACCGTGACTTTGTTCGGCGATGCGTCGCCGGCGTTCGGGGAGTACCCGTTGGGTGTGCCGGCGCGGCTGCGGATCACGTCGCCGTACCACCCGGCCACCGTGTCGGGCGGCCCCGGAATTGATGAGATGCGCCGGGTCACGGGCTGGTCCGTTGTGCCCGGCCAGGCGGGCAGGGCTGAACAGGTCACGTTGGCGCTCGGTCAGGCGGCGACATGAGCACGATCACCCCACCCCACGACGAGAACGCGTTGGCCCGGCGCCTGAAGGCCATCGAGGATCGCATCAGCACGCTGGACCGGGCGCCGCGGCTCGGCAACGCCACGGTGAGCGGCTCGATCACCATCGACGGCGGCACGTTGATTCTGGTCCACCGCGACACGAACGCCGTGCTGGCCACGTTCGGCCCGACCGGCTGGGTTCTGTACAACAGCAACGGCACCATCGCGCTCCAGTCGACCTGACCGGCGACCTTCAACCAACCAGTAGGAGGTTCGCCGTGGGCTACACAGGGCCGTGGCGCGTCGCGAAGTCCCTCATCGTCCTTCACAACCAGCTACGGCCGCTCGCGCCCAAAGCGCCCGCGACGTCGTTCGGCACCATCGCGGACCTCGCGCACAACTCCACCTCGGAGCACTACCCGCACATCTACCCAACCTTGGGCAAGACGGCGGTGGTGTGCGCGAAGGACTTCCCCCTCGCCGACCGGCTGGACCCCCGGGCGGTGCTCGAGCAGATTCGGCTGAGCCGCGACCCGCGGGTGAAGTACGCGATCTCCTGCGGGCAGATGTTCTCCAGCTACCCCGTCACGGGCTACCCGGCGTGGACGTGGCGGCCGTACGGCGGCAAGGACAAGCATTTCGACCATGGCCACCTGAGCGTCGTCGGCGACGCCCGCGCCGACGACATCCGGCCGTGGCGCATCGCACCGCCTATCGTCTCGAAGCCAGCCATGCAAGCCATAGGAGATGACATGCCCGAAGACCTCGTTGTGAGCCTCCGCGCGCTGCTGCAGCACTACGACGGCAAGTCCGGCATCGGCGGCGACTCGTGGATCGCGCTGGTCTTGGAAAAGAACGTGCAGGCAAAGGTGGCCGACCTCGTGGGGCGCCCCGCTCCATCGCTGACCCTTACTGACGCGCAGGTCGCCGCAATCGCCGAGCGCGCCGACGCCGCCAGTTCGGAACGCCTCGCCGCAGTGGAGCGAAAACTTGACCGACTGTTGTCGGCGCTGGGCAGCGCCGACAACGAGCCGCCCGCCTGAATGCCCGGGCCGGCGAGATGAGCGACCCAGGTGAGGCGTTGGGGCATTGGCGCCGCGCCGCCGGCTACTACGCGTGGCGGACCACCGTCGCCGCCCTGATCGTGTTGGTCGTGGGCTGGGACGCGGTGTCGCTCCTCGCGTTTCCCGACACTGGATACGCCAGCGTGAGCTTCACGTTCTTGCGCAACGTGAACCCGTGGGGCATGCGCGGCTACGGCCCGCCGCTGGCTGTGCTGTTCATGCTGACCCTGTACGCGTTTGGTAGGCATCGCGGCGGCGCGGGCAACCCGTACATCCTGATGCGCGGCTGCCTGGGAGCGGTCGCGGCTTGGTACACGATGTGGACGTTCGGGATTGTCGGCTCGTGGTTCGTGACCGGCGAGGTCGGCAACTTGGGCGTCGGGGAACTGCTGTTCATCGCCGTGGTTTCCGTGATCTTGGCCCGCACGACACCTTCCGCTAAACCGCCGTCGAGGAGATGAGCTGGTGTGGGTAACTGTCCTAGCCCTCGCGGAAGCCACCAGCGGCGACAGCATCCTGCAGTACGTGCTACCCGCCGCGCTGGCACTGGCGGCGACGGTCATCGTCGGAGGGCTCGCGCTGAGCGGGACGTTCCGGACCGCTGCGACGAACCATGAGACGGAGTTCGACAAGCTCGTCCACGCCCGGCTGAACGCGTTGGACTCGAAGGTCGCGGAGTTGACGCACCTGCTCGAGGCCATGACGGGCGAGCGGGACCGGTACCGGGAGACGAACGCGAGGCTCCGCCTTGAGGTGCTCGCAGCTGGGTTGGACCCGGACAACATGCGGAGGGACGGCGGCGATGGCTCGTCACGGTAGCGAGGTGGACGAGGAGTTGCACCCGGTGGCAACTGACCAGCCGGGTTTGGTGCTGCACCAGCCGCAGCGGAAGATGTGGCAGATTTTCGCGGCGTTCGTGTTCGCGATCACGACATGTTCGGCGGCTGCCGCGTATGTCGGCGCGGCGATCGCCTATCACCGGGCGTCGGACGACGCGGACGTGCGGTTCGCGACGTTGGAGAAGGACCTGGCGGAGCGTCGGAAATTGGCCGCTGAGGCGAACGCGAAGCGCGACGCGCAGCAGGCGAAGGTGTCGGCGCTGGTGTGCACGGTGCTGGACCGGTTGCAGCCGCGTGACGCTGACGTGGAGGCGGCCCGCGCGACGTACGGGTGCACCGCGAACCCGAAGGAGATGCGGCAGGTTCCGGGTGCTGTCCGCCAGCCGGGCGGGGCCGGCGGCAGCGAGCCTGGTCCGACAGGTCCGGGGTCGGCTCGCCCACCTGCGCCGCCCGCGGCTGCTCCGGTTCCGCGTCCGCCTACAACTACACCGGCACTGCCGGTGCCGAAGCCTTCGACCCCTCCGGAGCCGTTGGTGTGCGTGCCGCTGCTCGGCTGCTTGGGCTGAGCCGTTCTGGGAGGAGCTCCCATGCGTCGCAAAGTTTCCGTGCTGGTGACCGCGTCCGCTGTTGCCGCCGCTGTGTGGTTCACCGCCACTGCCAGTTCGGCGGACGACGAGCCCCGCGACGGCGCGGTCCTGGGTGTTGGTGTGGCCGGCGCGCTACCGGGCCGGTTCATCGTGGTCTTCAAGGAGGGGACGGCGGCGGCCGGTTCGGGCGCGGCGTCGGCGTCCCGGTTCGCTGGCCGCGTCGGCGGCAGGGTCGACCGGCAGTTCACCCGGGCGGTGCGCGGGTTCTCCGCGTCGCTGACTGAGGCAGGTGCCCGCCAGTTGGCGTCGGACCCGTCGGTGGCGTTCGTGGAGCAGGACCGGCAGGTCGCCCTCGACGGGACGCAGACGAACCCGGTGTGGGGCTTGGACCGCATCGACCAGCGCGACCTGCCGTTGAGCCGCTCGTACACGTACGGCGCGGCCGGCAACGTCACCGCGTACATCCTCGACACTGGTGTGCGCCTGAGCCACCCGGAGTTCGGTGGCCGCGCGCGGTCGGGTTATGACTTCATCGACAACGACACCGACGCCTCTGATTGCCAGGGCCATGGCACGCACGTGGCCGGCACTGTGGGCGGTTCGACGTACGGCGTCGCCAAGGACGTGCGGCTGGTGTCGGTGCGGGTGCTGGACTGCGGCGGCTCCGGCGCGTACTCGCAGATCATCGCCGGCATCGACTGGGTGGTGGGCAACGCGTCGCGGCCGTCGGTGGCGAACATGAGCCTGGGCGGGTCCGCGGGTGCGGCGCTCGACAGTGCGGTCCGCAACGCCACAGCCGCCGGGGTGAGCTTCGCCGTGTCGGCCGGCAACGAGAACACGGATGCGTGCACGAAGTCCCCGGCGCGGGTCGCTGAGGCGATCACCGTGGGCGCGACCAGTTCGTCGGATGCCCGGGCGTCGTTCTCCAACTTCGGCACCTGCGTGGACCTGTTCGCCCCTGGCGTTGGCATCGTGTCGTCCGCGAACGGTGGCGGCACGACCAGCATGTCGGGCACGTCCATGTCGAGCCCGCACGTCGCGGGTGCTGCCGCCCTGTACCTGGGGGCTAACCCGGGCGCGTCGGCGCGGCAGGTCCACGACGCCCTGATCGCCGCCGCCACTGCCGGGAAGGTCACGGGCGCCGGCGCTGGGTCGCCGAATCGGCTGCTCTTCACCACCGCGGGGACCACTCCCCCGGTGACGCCGCCGCCGAGTCCTACTCCCAGCGTCACCCCGAGCGTCACGCCGTCGCCGTCCGCGAGTGTCACGCCGTCACCTCGGCCCAGCACCACCCGCAGTGTCACGCCGAGCCCGTGCACGTCGAGGATCCGCTGGGATTGGCGCTGCGGGTACACGCCCGCGCCTACGCCGTCGTACTGCTCGTATCAGTGCTGGCCGCGGCCGACGACTACTTGGGGTCCTTCGACTCGACCATCTTGGCCAAGTCGAACCCCTGCCGCTTGAGCCGGGCCTGACGGTACTGCCGCGCAAGGGCTAGGTCCGCGCCGTGGTCGCGCTCGATCAGCTGCGCCACCCGGTGCCCGTGCTCCTCATCGACGTACGCCTGAGCGGCCATGGCCAGCACCAACCGTCGCCGGTCCGGATCGGCCACCTCGGCGAGCAGGTCGGCGATGTCGGTGCGGTCTTCGGCTTCGGGGGCGTTGAGTTCGTACTCGGCGGCCCCACCGACCTTCGCGACGACGACGCGTTCAGCGGGACTCAACTTCGGCCAGCCGTGCATCGGTTGTCTCCTCGCTGACCCTGGGCCGTGGTGGTCGATACTGCCACGCCCGGTCGGGGTCGGCGCCCATCACGACGAGCATCACGGCGATCGGCTCGGTCTCGGGTCGGCCGTCTTCGAGGTACAGCCCGAGGCAGGCGTTGAGGATGACGCCGCGGCGCCGCACCGGTACCTGCTCGAGCGCTTCGGCGATCCGCTGGCATTCCATGTCGTCGCGGTCGGGGCTGGCCCGCCGCTCACCGAGTTTGGCGATCAGTTCGACGGTGCGCTGTTCGGCGTCGCTCAGAACCGGACGGCCAGCCATGGGCGGCACCCTAGCGGACACCTCCGACCGAACGTTGAGCTTCATTCCTATCGCCCGATGTTGCGCATCGGGCGTTTCCCGTTACATCCAAGATCGCTGGAGGCGCGCAGGTGACTCACCTGGACCACGACGATCCGCCGAGCAACTGGGACAACGCGATCCCGGCCGGTGGCGATGTCTACTACCGGTTCGACCCCGACGAGCCAGCGGGGACCGCCGAAGCGGTCATCACGTGGCACTGGTGCACCCGCCAACCGCTCGACTTTGGCGACGTAGGCGAGGGCTGTTGGGCGCTTGCGCACGTCGGCAAGCACGACCTCATCGCGGTTGAACCGCTGCACCTTGAGCCGAGCCTCCTATGGAACTGCTGCAACAAGCACGGCTGGATTCGCGGCGGCATCTGGACTGATGCATAGCCCGAGCAGACGGACCGACCCCGGTTATGGCGACGTTGCGCGTCGCTCCGGCACCGCAAACAACCACGCCATAACTCGTCAAAGGAGCACAACCATGATCCGCAAGTTCGGCAAGTCCATCGCGTCCCTCGCCGCCGCTGTCGCTGTCGTCGTCGCGTCCGTCATCACCGATGGTGTGACGCAGGGCGAGGCGGTGCAGATCGCAGTTGCGTTCACCGCAGCGGTCGGCGTGTACCTCGCCCCGAACCTCCCGCAGTACAAGTGGATCAAGACTGCCGTCGCTGCGACCCTCGCCGTGCTCAGCCTCGTCACCACGTACATCACCGACGGGATCACGTCGGCTGAGGTTGTGAACCTCATCGTCGCCGCCCTCGGGGTGCTCGTGACCGGCGCGGCCCCGTCGATCTCCGACACCGAGCCTCCCACGCCCGTCGACCAGCCGTAGACCCTCCGCGCGGAGCGGCATCCCCACCTGCCCGCGCGGAGACTGATGCCGGCCCGTCTGCCCTCACGGGTGGGCGGGCCGGCATCGTTTTGTGTCTGGCGTTCTTGGGCTTGCGGGGCGCACACTCAGCCTGCGACCGGACATCTCCCTGGGTGTGCACGCCGGTCGCGCCAAACGAGAACCGCCCCACCTTCATCGCGGAGGTGGGGCGGTTTGTTGTTGCGGGCCTACGCGTCGACCGGAGCCATCTCGGCGGGGTGCCGCCGGGCGTGGTACTCGTTCACCGTGCGCCGCGCCAACGTGCCGGCGCTGGTTGCGTGTTCGATGGCCACTGACGCGCACGCCTCCACGAACCCGGACGAGACGAGGAGTTCCATGCACTCCTCACACAACGGCCACCCGCCGTCCCAGGTGAGGGGCTTCCGCTTCGTCACCTGGGCATTGTCCCAAACGAGACCGCCGCGCCAGCCCATCACGCGGGCGGCGCGGCGGTCCTTCGTCGTCGCGGGGCTACTTGGCGGGCTGACCCGACCCCGGGCATTTCGCTCGGTCGCCTTCCGCTTGGTGCAGCGGAACGGGCTGGCCGGCTTGGGCTGACGTGCGGGCACCACAGGCGGGGCACATGTCTAGAACCACTCCTTCGGGACCTGATGGGCTTGGTGGGCGAACGTGGTGCTGCCGGGCGCTGCGTAGCCGACCGTGTAGCCGGTGAACGTCGTGTCGTCGGCCATCTTGACGCGGATTGCGGGCCTCTGGTTGGCGTAGAACTGGCTGGTCTTGGTCTCGGCGGACGTGATGTCGGGATGGTTCGCCGCGGCGATGAGGTCGACGATGAGCTGCTGCACTTCCCGAACCTTCATGGCGGGGAGGTTCGGCTTGCCCGCCGGGGTGGGCGCCGCCTTGATGGCCTTGTCGTCGGCCGCTCGGCCCTGCACATAGGCGGGCCTGTCCGCCCAGTCGGGCGTACGTTCCTGGCTGAGCGGACGCGGCGGGCCGCCGGATGCGACGAGTTGGTTGAAGACGCGCCACCCGTCAGTGAACGTGATGACGACGCCGCAGGGGTGTTCCCACCGGCCAACCTCTGTGTGGGTCTGGACCTTGGCGATCTTCGGGTTGTCGGCGTGGTCGACGAGTTTCTTGACCCAGTCGGCGAAGTCGGCGACGTTCATCGGGCTGGCTCCTTGGGTTGCAGGTCTTCGATCCAGTAGAGGGGCGTTCGTGCGTCGAGGTGGCCGGCTGGGCTGACTGGGTCGCCTGCTGCCCTTCGGCGTCTTATGCGTTGGCGGAGGGCTTCGGGTTCGAGGCCGAGGATCTTCGCGGCTTGTTCGGTGGTGTGGGCGGGTCGCCCGTCGATGGTGATGCTGATCTCCACCACCGCATTGTGTCACGCTACCGTGACGTGGTTGGGGTGCCACGCGGAACGCCCTCATCTGCTCGACAAGTCGGCCAGCAGTTCGGGCATCGCCAGGTACAACGCCACGGTCAGCACGCCGAGCACGCCCAGCGCCGCCTTCCGGTGCCTCTTGCGCCGCATCGTCACAACGGGCAGCAGCGTGGCCACCGCCACCGCACCGACGATGCGGGCCCGGTCGTCAACCACGATCGGTCCGACCGCTTCGGGCAGGAGCACCCCAGCCAACCACCACAGCGTGCCAGCCAAGACCAGCCACGCGGCCGTCCACGCGGCGGCTTCGTTGCGTCTGCGCCGCCACCTCGGCGGCAGCGTCGGCGGGCGCAGCACCTCACGGCGCGGTTCCCTGGGCGGGCGGCGGGCCGGGGCCGACCGGGGGGCGGGCGCGCGGTACGCGCGGTCCCGCTCCCCCGGCTGCCACGTCTGCTTGCCCGCGGCGGCGTCCCGGGCGGCGCGCTGCTCCTTCGCTTTCCAGATCTCGACGCGCTCCGGGTTGTCCAGGTTCCACTCGTAGTTGTAGAGCGGCCGTTCCGCCTCGACCGCCGCCCGCTCCGCTTCGAGCACGGCGTCCTTCCCGGCGTACACGGCGTCGTCGACTTCCCACCCGACGATCGTGTCCGCCCACGGCTGGGCCTTGATGTGCTCCATCAACCGGGCGAACGGCGCCCGCACCGTCTCCCCGATGTAGCCGAGCGTCTTCGTCTGGTAGTTGGTGCGCGGGTCGCGGACGTAGAAGCGGTACAGGTGGCAGTCGCGCGCCCCGGCCGGCGCCGAACCGTGCGGTGACGCCGGTCGGTTCTCGCGAAACATGGAATCCCCCGTTGATTGGTGGTGGTCAGGAGTTGAACGCCGCAGCCCACTCTTCGTTCGTCGGCGCCACGGCCCGATGAGCTGCAACAACCGCATCCGCATCGCGGTCACACGGGCCGCAGTCGACGTAGCACTCCCTGGAGAGCAACTCCGTCGAGCCCGGGTCCGAAGGGTCCGAGCAGAGGACGTACTCCGTCTGACACTCCAGGAACGGCTCCCCGCCCTCGTGCTCGGCGATGTAGAACTGCCGGGTTACTACGGCGTGCTCACCGCCGGAGTGTTCCTGCACCCATCGGGCGTTGAACGCTTCGCTGATCTGCGCGTCGCCGCCACAGTCACCGCCGCCCATAACCAGCGGCTCGACGCGTCTCCATTCGCTCATCGGGTCGCCTCCAGTACGCAACGACCGTTGTGCTCGAACGTGCAGTCGTCGGCGACGAACCGGACCTTGCCCTGGTGGATGGCGTGGTTCAGCGACGCCCCGAAGTCCGGGTGCCACTCGCCGAGGCGGGTGCGGGCGTCGAGCTTGTCGAGCAGCTCGTCCACGCTGATCGGGCCGTCGCTGAGCGCGTCGACCACGGCGGCGATCGTGAAGGCGCTCATCGCTTGCCTCCAAGGACCCAGTCGATGGCCTCGTCCGCCGATGCAAACGGGCCCGTGTCGGTCGGCTGCGCGTGTTCCTTGGGGCTCCGGCGGCTCCTCGATGGCCGGACGTACCACCTGTGGGGGGCTACGGCCTCGACGTCGTACCGGTCGTCGCCGAACCAACTGTCAGCGTTGTTGTCGTACGCCGCACCAACACCGTTTAGGCCGACCATGTAGAAGGCGGCGGTGACGGTCTCAACCCGATGATCGTGCTCGTAGCGACTCATGCCGCGTTTCCCATCGGGTCGCAGATCGAGTCCGGATTGACGACGTCGTACATCACGTCGTCGCGGACGGTTACGGTGTCGGACGATCCGTCGCCGTAGACCGTCCAGCCCCCGCTGAAACAGATTTCGCGGAACCCGGAGCCCTGCTCTGTGACCCGGACGCCGAAGATGGAACAGGCGCCGTGGTGGTCGAGGGAATCCAGCCAGTCACCAACCTCCAGCTCGTCGCCTCGCTTCTTGATCACCTCCGAGTACCAGACCAGGCCGGGCATGCCGCAGAAGCGGCCCGGCATCTCGTCCTCGGTGGCTACCTTGTGGTCGGACTTGAGCGCGGCAGACAGGGCGTCCTCGTAGGTGGCGAAGCCGAAGTGCCGCTCCGGGCAGTTGTTCCTGACAGCCTCGGGGCAGAACCAGGAATAGGTGTCGTCGCGGCTTGGGCCATCGACGATCGCCATGTGGCTCATCGGCCTTCCTCCCCGGTGAGTTCCTCCCACGTGACCTGACCCTGAATGCCGAGTTGCTCGGCTTCGGCGAGCCTGCGGTTCAGGTCGTCGGTGCCGTACACGGTGATGGGGTGGCTGCTCATGTGCGGACGCAGGTTGTCGGCGAACTGGTCGATGCCGCGCGGATAGTAGAGGGCGTAGCGCTTGCCGTCGGTCATCGCGCACCAACCGGTTCGCCGACGTGCCGGGTGATCGTTACGACCCGGTACGCCACCTCGCCGCCGTACATCCGGCGACCCAAGTCGTGGGCGTCGACCTCGTCGGTGTATTCCACCTGCGAGTACCAGCTCCACGAGCCGTCCCGGTTGAGCAGTTGAATTGTGTAGGTGGTGTCGAGGGTGAGCATGTCGGCTTGCGCCATGATGTTGGTGCTCCTTCTCTCTCGGGGGTTGTGGGCGTCGGAGGGGCGGCTCTGCCGGCAAGCTCGGGCCGCCCCAACGGCGCAGCTAGCCGGTGATCTCGATGTCGATGATGTTGTCGTAGTCGAATTCGGCGACGCGTGGAACGCCGCTCTCGTCGGTGTAGTGCAGGTCGACGCGACCGCGGCGGAATGCCGACCAGTTCGCGCGCAGGAGCAGAACCTCTGGTCGGTCGCCTGCTGCCAACGGGTCGATCACCTGGATGCCGTCGAACATGCGGATCACAGCCCGGCTCATCCGGCCGCCTCGGAACTCGCATCGGTCAGTGGCTCGCGTGACAACACCCCGGGCCATGTGTGGTGGACCTCGTAGCCGTAGCCAATGTCGGCCCACCAATAGTCGCCGTCGCGGTGCCACCGAACGTTCAGACGATCCCGCACGTGCGTCACCTCGGGGCCCGGCTCGACGTGGGTCAACAGGTGCTGCTGCGGCCGGGTGAAGTCGCTCATCGCGGGTCCCCGATCAGCGACGCGATCGCCTCATCGGCGGTCCGGAACGGGCCCGTCCTGGCCTGCAACAACCACTCCTCCGTATCCTCGCGGCTCCGCAAATCGGCCGCCCGCATCGCCGAGCTACCAAGTGACGGATAGGCGAACCACCTGTCCGTGGCGGACCAGGCGCACACGTCGTACTTGTCGCCGGTCTGGACGGAGAGCATGTACTCGGTGACCCGCCGCACCCGCGAGTCCTCGTTGTACGCGGTCATCGCGCCACCGCCGTAGCGTCCGGCGCCACCGATTCCGCGACAGCGCGGACCGCGACCGCGTCGCCCGTCGCCCACACGCGAACCTCGTGGCCCGAGGGCCAGTCCAACGCGAGGCAGTCGGCGACCGCCTGCGCGGGCAGGTCGGCGAAGCTCCGGTCCACCCCGGAGAGCATCGTCCTGCCATCGGGGCTCAACACTTCGAATCGAACAGCCATGACACTCCTTCTCGTTGATTGATCTGACCGGTCGGTCACCGCGACGCCCGCCGCACGCGGGCGCCACAGAAACAGGCCGGGCTCAGGCCGCCACGTCCTCCGGCGGGAACACCGACGGGACCACAATCTCGGCGCGTGCCTCGCCCTTCGGCGTGAGGCGGTAGTTCACCCACGCGCCACCCCGCTTGTCCCGGGTCAGCAGGCCTGCGTCGGCGAGCTGCTCCGGCACTCGCGTGGACAACGTCGTCTGGTGCGGAACACCACCGTGCTCAGCCCACACCCGGTGCGCCGCAATGTCCGCCGACGAGCAACCCGGACGGCGCGCTACTACCGCCAGCAACACATCGGCGGTAGTCACGCCGGACGTGCCCGGCCGCGGAGCCGGGGGAACCTGAACATGAACCGGGACCGCAGCCGGGCCGGTCAGCGGCACCACAACGTCCGGGACGAACTCCGGCTCACGCTGCTCCTTGCAGAGCTTCACGACGTCCGCGATCTCCTTCGCGTCCACCCAGGCTCCCTGAACGCGGGTCGGCTTCGACGCGCCCATCGGCAGGAACAGGGCGTCGCCCTTGCCGATCAACTTCTCGGCGCCCGGCTGGTCCAGGATGACCCGCGAGTCAGTCAGCGACGACGTGGCAAACGCCAACCGGGACGGCACGTTCGCCTTGATCAGTCCGGTGACCACGTCCACAGAGGGCCGCTGGGTGGCCAGCACCAAGTGGATGCCGGACGCCCGCGAGAGCTGCGTGATGCGAACCACTGAGTCCTCGACGTCGCGGGGCGCGACCATCATCAGGTCGGCCAGTTCGTCAACCACAACGAGCAGGTACGGGTACGGGCGGATAACCCTGTCACTGCCGAGGGGCGCCTTGATCTGCCCGGCGCGGACCTTCGCGTTGTACTCGTCGATGTTGCGGACGCCGGCTGCGGCCATGTCGTCGTAGCGCATGTCCATCTCGCGGACAACCCAGTCGAGGGCGTCGGCGGCCCTCTTCGGGTTGGTGACGATCGGGGTGATGAGGTGCGGGATGCCCTCGTACCCGGTGAACTCGACGCGCTTCGTGTCGACGAGGATCAGCCGCACCTCGTCCGGTGTGGCCCGGGTCAGGATCGAGCAGAGCAGCGTGTTGAGGCAGCTCGACTTGCCCGCACCGGTCGCGCCGGCGATCAGGATGTGCGGCGCCTTGGCCAGGTTTGCCACGACGTACCCGCCCTCGATGTCCTTGCCGAGGCCGACGAGGAGCGGGTGGTGGTCCGCCTGGGCGGCGGCGGACCGCAGCACATCACCGAGCGCAACGTTCTCTCTGTCGATGTTGGGGATCTCTATGCCGATGGCACTCTTCCCCGGGATCGGGTCGAGGATGCGGACGTCGCCGCTCTTTACTGCGTAGGCAATGTTGCGGGCGAGCTTTGTCACCCGTTCGACCTTGACGCCTCGCCCGACCTCCACCTCGTATCGAGTGAGGGTGGGTCCACGGGTGAAGCCGGTGACGTCGGCGTCGACCTTGAACTCGTCGAACACGCCACGAAGCGCGGCAATGACGACGTCGTTGGCTTTGCTGCGGGTCTTCGGGGGTTCCCCGGCGCCGAGCATGTCGATGGATGGGAGCTGGTAGGTGCAGTGCTCGTCGCGCTTCACTCGCACGGGGGCAGGCTCAACCTCGGCAACCGGCAGCTCAACCTCAGTGGGTTTGCGGTCGTTGGTGCGGTGCCGGTCCCGCTCTTCTGAGAGGTGCGCCCAGTGGCGGCGGGTCACGATGCCGGCGAGGGCGAACCCGAGCAGGACGACGAACAACGCGCCGGCCGATCCGAGCACCGAGCCGGGGTTGACGCCAACGACACCGGCGACGAAGGTCCACCCGCCGAACGCCACCGCGGCGGCGGCGACCTGGCGGGCCGTGTCCCGCGCCCGCTTGCCGTCCTTGCGGACCGCGAACTCTTCGACCTTGCCGTTGCGGATGGCCTGGCTGCGGAGACGCAGGTACGTGGCGCAGTACGCAGCCGGCGCGGCGAGCGCCACGACCAGGATGCCGAGAGCGACGGCGCCGAGCCGGTTGTTGCCTGCCAGGTTCAGCCCGAACACGAACAGCACGGCGGCGACCACAGCGGATGGGCGGTGCGTGCGAGTCTCGGCCGACGCGTGACGGGCCTTGATTGATGCCGCGTGCCCGACGCTCCTGGCCTTTGCCTTCGCCGCCGCCTTGGCCTTCGCCTTGGCGTCGTCGGCTGCGCGGCGCATGGGCGCGGTCGCCCACTGCATCAGCGTCGGGGGCCGAGGCTTCTCTGGGCGCGGGGGCGCGGCTGGCGCCTTGGGCCAGTTCGACGCGTCGGGCTGAGTCACGGTGTCCTCAGTTCAAAAGGTGGGCGACGGCGACCCCGAGCAGGGTCAACAGGGACAGGGCAAGGGCCGCGCCGGCTCGCGGCTTCGAGTCGACGGCGGCGTTGACGATCAGCGCGGCCAGCGCGGCGCACGCGAACTGGAACGCGCCGACCGCGAGGAGCCAGCACCACACGGCGGCGTTGCCAGCGGCACCGGGCGCGGGGACGATGCCGGCTCCGACCTCGCGGAGGGTGGCCGGGCGGAGCGTCGCGCGGCCCGTGCTGTCGCTGACGGCCGCCGCCGTTTCAGTCACGTGGCGTGACGTTGAGATGGTGGCCCGCAAGTCTTGCCACAGTCCGCGTGCATGTGTTATCGCGCGTGTATACGCGGAGCCGCGATCTTGCGCACGCTCAGCGGGTGGGGCCTCGTCGTGCATGCCTGCACGCATGCATGGCTCCGTCTGCTCACTGACAGTCATGACGATCCCTTCGCGTTGCGCTTGTTGAGGTCGATCGCGACCTGCATAAGGTCCGACCATGAGAGGCGCCGCAGAGCGCACTTCAGCTCCGCCGAGATCCACGCCGCCAGTTGCCACCGCTCCTGCGTTTCGCTCTCCGCCTCGGCGATCCGCTTCTCGTGGAACCTGCGGCGATCCGCCGCATCTTCGGCCGCCTTGCGGGTGGGACTCCACACCCTGCGGGGGCGCAGCCCGACCTCCTCACGATCGAGCTGCGCCACGTTCGCGTTTTGGCTGGTCATCGCCCACCCCGTGCCCCAGCGCGCTGCGCCAGCGGGTTGAGCGACGTCTTCTTGATCGCCTTCTGTGCGACCACGACCGCCAACGCGATGGCGATCAGGGCGAGCGCAGTCAAGGAGCCCTCGCCGAGCCACTCGCCGGCCTTCTCCGACGTGACCCGGTTGATGTTGTCGCCCCACTTGTCGAGCTGATCCGAGAGTTTGCCGTTCACTCCGAGGCCGATCGACGGCAACAGGATCATGAAATACACGGCGGGCCGGTTCGGGATGCCGTCACGCAAGACGTCGATCACGATGATGGCCGTGCCGACCACGAACAGCAGGGGTGGCGCCCAGTCGGGGAGCATCCCAACTGCGCCTCCGACGAACGCGCCGATCCAGGTGGCGATGGCGGCCCATCCGCCGATGAATCCGAGACCAAGGGAAACCCAGGTCAGCGCACCGTCGACCTTGGCTTCGCCCTCTGCGGGGGGTGTTCCAGACATGGTTCCTTCTCCTTCGGTTGGAGTGCTATGCCGCGCGCTGGAGCGGCGCGGGCGCGGGCTTGACGTGGGCGGTGTCGTACACGAGTCGGTCGGTGAGTTGGCTGGTCATCTCGGGGGTGAGCGTCACGTCGAGGCGGACGCTCTTCGTGGTGATGCCGAGGGCCAAGGACCCGTCCGTCAGGACGTGGGCCTGCATCGCGGTGGCCGGTTCAGTGATGTGGTCGGGACGGTCGGGGCTCATGCGGTGTCCTTCCGTGGACGTCGGGGGTCAGGGCTGGGTGGGCTGGACGAAGCCGACGTACACCGGCCTCGCATTGGTGGGTGCTTCGTACAGGTGACCGGCGGTGTTCGGCAGGCCGTTGATGAGGAGCTGCGCGGCTGCCTTAGCGGCCGACACGTCCTCCGCGCGGATGGGCGCGACGAGCGTCAAGTCCGGGCCGTCGAACACGTCGAGGGCGAATGCGTGGGTCATGGGGTGGCTCCAGTGGGGGTCAGGTTGTGGTCGTGGCCGTTGGTCTGCGCCGGCAAAGTTGCCGCCTTGATGACCGTGCGGATGGTCCGCTCGGACAGCCGAGTCGAGGCGGCAATTGCCGCCTGCGTCGCCGCCGGGTTCGCCTCGATTGCCGCCAGTACGGCGGCCACCGTTTCCCGCTTCACGCCCTCGACAAGCGGCAGGTTGGCGGGGAGCTCCGACGTGCGGGGCGCCCTCTTTGCCGGTGCGGATTTCCGGTTGGCGATGCGCTGGCTGCCAGCGGCTTCCGCTTCAACGCGCGCCCGGATTTCCTCCCGCATTTCCGCCTCGGCGAGTGCCTCCTTGGCGGTGCGGAGTTCGTCGGCCCGCAGGTCAAGAGCGGTTTGCCGCTCCGAGATTGCCGCCTCGGCTTCCTCAAGAGTCGCCGCGCGCTCCTCCAGCAGCAGGCGCAACTCCGCCACCTCGGCCAGCGCGTTTGCCGCCCGCTCTGCCGCTTCGTCGCGTTCGGCGTTTGCCGCTCCGACCTGCGCCGTTGCCGCTTCCTTTGCCGCCTCAGCGGCGGCAATTTCCGCCTCCGCCTGGGCCACAATTGCCGCCTGCTCCGCGCGCCGCCGAGCGTCCTCCGCGGCGGCCTCAGCCTTGGCGTTCGACATCTTCCGGCCGAGGTCGAGGTCCGACGTCACCATCTTGATCAGCGCCAGCACCGCCAACGCCGGCAGCGCCGCGAGGAACTTCGCCGACACGCTCGCCCCGGAACCGACCGCGGCGAGCTGGGCGGCGAGGGACAACACCGCACCGCCCAGCGTCACCGCTGCGGCCATCCGGTATTTCGCCCGGTACTTCATTCGCCGACGCAGCGACAGCAGCCCAGCCAGTGCCAGCAGTTCGGGGATCATCGCGTTGGACCAGCCGAACCATCCCTCGGTGCCGGCCGGCATTTCCCGCATGGTCCAGTCGTGCATGTGCGTGAACGCCGACGCGAGGCTCGCCACAGCGACCGCGAGCACGATGACGATGTTGACGGCGTTCTCGACGTCGTCTGAGGTGAAGCGCCTCGGCGCCTGGTTGTCAGCCACCGAGTGCCGCCCCGTGGTCGCGCATGAACTGGACCGGGTCAACCGCGCCCGCGCTGGAGGTGTCGCCGCGGAGGTGAACCTCGAAGTGCAGGTGCACCCCGCTCGAGTGGCCCGACGTGCCGGCCAAGCCGATCTGCTGCCCGGCCGCGACCTTCTGGCCGACGTTCACGTCGGGCTGGCGGACCATGTGGCAGTAGCGGGTCACGATGTTGTCGGCGTGGGCGATGTCTACGTACCAGCCGCAGCCGCGGACCAGCGTGGGATGGCCGTCGCGGTCGCAGCCCCACTCGCCACCCGAACCGGCATGCACGGCGTTGCACCGCATGCGGATCACCGAACCGGCGCTGGCCGCCTTGATCGGGGTGCTGCGGCTGACCATGAGGTCCACGCCCTGATGGGTGGGGCGGCTCGCGGTGCGGAACCCGGAGCCGGGCTTCGCAACCACCGGGCGGACCCAGCCGCCGGCGGTCACCACGTCCGGCTCGGCGCACACGCCGGCCACCGGTGCCGCGGCGGCGACCTTGTCCGCCCCGCCCGTGATCGCACCGACCAGAGCCGCCGCGGCTGATTCGTGCTTGGCGTAGGCGCCCGGGAAGGCGGACCGCTGGACCCTCTGCGCGGCCAACGTCACGGGCAGCCCCTGCCAGTTCGAGACCTTGAGCAGCGCGTCGAAGAACTTCTTCGCGCTGACGGAGGGCGTCATCAGCTCGCTCACGGTGCCCCAGCCGCCGTCGCCTTCTACCGGGCGCTGCTGGAACAGTCCGACCGAGTCGTGGTCGTGCCCGACCGCCTCGTGCGGGATCGCCAGGCTGAGGCGCCTGACCTCCGGATATGCCGCGTTGTCGTTGGCGTAGTTCTTCAACGTCGACTCCTGCATGGCGGTGGCCACCGCCACCACCCACCCGCGGGGCGGGACGCCCATGGACTGACCGGCCTGGACGATGGCGGTCGCGTTGCGGACCTGCGCGTCGGTGAAGCCCTTCACCGGGGACGCCGGCGCCGGCGCGGACACGACCGGTTCCGGCGCGCCGCAGCCCGCGGCCTGCGCCGCCGGGGGCACAACCCCGAACGCTGACATCAGCGACACGGTGGCTGTCCCGCCGACGCACAGCAGGGTTGCTGAGCCGGTCAGGCACACGGCGAGGGCGATCACCCGTGCCCGCTTCATTGCCGGCTCCGGGACAAGTCGGACACCAGCCACTGACCGGACGAGCCGTTCAACGTGACCGTGATCGTGCCGCCCGTCGCGGCCGGCACCTCAACAACGAACAGCCGGTCGCCGCCCGAGTAGGCGCGGGTGGGCGTGCCTACACGGGTCACCCCGACGTCCTCGGGCTGCAGTTCGGCGAGGGTCGCCTGGTACTCGGCCGACACGAGCGGCATGAAGCTGTCACGCCATCCCTGGGGGCTCTGGTTCTGCGTGTTCAGGTACTTGGTCAGGAAGTTGAGCGCGGCTTCCTTCGGGTCGGTCTCGCCCGTAGTGATCACGGCCGGCTCGTCGCCCGTCTCCGATGACACCCCGTCGTCGCCGTGCTCCCCGTGCTCGTCGGTCACGACCGGCGTGGGCGCCGTCGTGGCCGGCGCAGGCCCGGCGGGCGGGGCGGCCGGTGTCACCACGATCGGCGCCGGCGCGGTGGTCGAGAGCGTCGTCGGGGCGGGCGCCGCCGGCTGCGGCGTGCCAACCACCGTGTCGTCGCCGCCGCCGAAGACCGACGAGCATGCGAAGACCACGGCGACCACGGCGGCTGCGCCGAGGACCGACAGGTTGCGGCGGCTCAGGCTCAGGGTGGGGATCTTCATGACTGACGGCTCCCAGCGGTTGTCTCCGGCCGGACCGGGGCGGCCGGCTTCGCGAGTTTCGGGATCGGCACGCCCGGCGCCACGACGGGGGCGGCCATGTCGACGATGTGCCGGGCGGCGTAGCTCAGGTCCCCGCGGATGTGCGCTGGGATGGCCTTCTTGTCGGAGTTCGCCCAGCCGTCGATCTTTGACGCGCGGATCGGGAACCGGATCAGCCAGCAGATCGCGGCGCCGACGCAGAACACGGCTGCGATCTTCATCGGGTCGACCATCGACGTCGCGAACACTCGGCCCGCGACGTTCAGGTACAGGCCGGCGCCAGCGCCGATGACGACCACGCCCACCGCCGCGGTGAGGGCCCGGTTCGCTAGCTTCCGGATGGCCGCCGACGCCGGGTAGAACAAGCCGACCGTGCCGAGCAGCGGCGCAGCCACCACGGCGACGCGGAACACCAGGTAGCACAGCAGGATCAGCAGCGAAGCCACGAGGTCGAACACGGCGTACACCGCAGCGGACAGGGCCGCCATCACGCCGGCCATCACACGGTCAGTGCCGTGCTTGCCCTGCAGGTACTCGTACGCCGCCGGGTCCTCCGTCTCGACGGCCTTCGCGATCGTCATCCACTGCCCGGCTTTGGCCTGCAGAATGCCGGCCCGCTCGCCCGGGTTCTGTTCGATCCGCGCCGCCTCGTCCCACGTCAACGCCGCAGCGTCGAACAGGGCAGGGCCGTACTTGCGGGCCGTGGCACTGTCCGCCGAGCCGAGCACGGCACGGAGCCAGTTGCGGTACAGGATCGCCTCGGCCGCCGTGTCCGACGCCCGGACCGCGACGCTGCGGTGATCGGCGCACCAGTCCAAGCTCGGGGCGGTGCACTTGTCCGCAGGGATGTTCTCCGGCGACGGCCCGACCGCAGAGTGCACAACGGTCAACGTTTCAGCGGCGGCCTTGTCCGCAATGTGCGTCGTGGTGACCGGCCACCGAACAATTGCTGTGACGACGACCATGACGAGCAACGCCCATCCGCCGATGGTGACCGCGTCGCCGAGGTTGCCTTTCTTGGCCCGCATCAGGAGGTAGATGCCAACACCGGCCAAGGCAATTGCGCCGAGCGGGGTGAAGACCTGCTCGTGGACCTTCTTCGTCACCGCCTCGACCATCGGGTCGGCCCAGCCCCACGCGCCGCCCGGCTTGTACGCCTGCTCGCGCCAACTGTTGGCCGTGCCCACGAACGCCGCAGCGCCGGCGAATGACGCATTGGCGATGCCGTTCGCAGCGTTCGCGCCCGGGTCGGCGGCAGCACCGATGACAGGTACCGCGCCGGCGCAGCCCATGTCGTACAGGGCGGTCCGGTAGCCGCCCACGCCGTAGCGGCTGTACCTGCCGGCAACACCGGGGCGCAGGCTCGACTCTGGCCGCGACGCGAACCAGCCGGCAACACCTGCATCCGGCGAAGACGGGATCGGCGCCTTGATGCAGTCCATCTTCCGGCCCAATTCGGCGGCCTTCATCGCCGTGCACCGTGGGATGTGGATGGGGCTGGCCCATTCAGCAACGGAGCACCCGTCGGCCACGGGGACCACCGGCGCAGCCGCAGCCGGGTCGCCGGCCACGGGCACGATGAGGGCCACGAAGAGCAGCGCCGTGGCGGCGCGGAGGACCCGGTTCATCGGGCACCGCCCGGCGTGGTGTTCAGGTACCTGAGCAGCTCCGGCACGTACGACACGTCGACCCGGATCTTCTGCACCCGCCCGCCCACGTCGCGCATCACGAATTCGCGGAAGCCCAGTCGGGCGGCAGCGTGCTCGTCGCCGCTGGACAGGCCGGCGAGGGTGGCTTCGTAGCCGACATCGCACGGGATGCGGAGCAGCCGAAGCGCCTCCGCCCCGATCTCGGAGTCCTCGGAGATCCGGCCGACAAACACACTGGACACGAGGTTCTGCACGTCCAAGCCCAGGATGTCCTTCGGGTTCTGCGAGGCCACCAACGCGGCGAGGTTCCACTTCCGGGAGTCGCGGGCAAGCCGGCGCAGGAACGACCGGCCCGAACCCCACCCCTCGAGGAAGTGCGCCTCGTCCAGTCCGACGAACTTCCGCTGCCCCATCTCCCCGCCGTAGCAACGGCGCACCGCCAGCCGGTGCGCGGTGTGCAGCATCGGCACGGCCAGCGACTCCTCCACCGACCAGTACGCCCGGTCGACAGACAGGTCGGGCAGGTGCAACCCGGCCATGGTGATGATGGTCAGCGGGGCGGTGGTGTCCACGACGTCGCTCGGCGGTGAGCCGAAGAACAGCCGCGCCCGCGGCATCTCGGCCGCGTCGAGGAGCAGGTTCGCCACGTCATGGGCGGTGTCGCCGCCGTCGAGGAGCACCTTGACGAGATCGTCGAGCGTGGTGGTCTCCTCGGCCGGCAGCTTGCGGATCGCGTCGCGGAGCACCGTCTCCGTGGTGGCCAGTGCTGCGGTCGACGGCGGCAGCAGCATGCGACACAGGTCCAGGACGAGCATCTTCCGTTCGGCCTTCGCCTCGGCGACGGCCTCTTCGAAGTCGAGGTCGCCCTGCGCGCCGAACGGGTAGTCGCCGCGTCGGGGTGTCGGGATCAGCGCGAACGGCGCAAGCGTGCCGGGTTTCGACCCGG
Organism: Micromonosporaceae bacterium; assembly: GCA_035296325.1. Classification (GTDB taxonomy): domain Bacteria; phylum Actinomycetota; class Actinomycetes; order Mycobacteriales; family Micromonosporaceae; genus DATHBD01. The sequence goes on from DATHBD010000070.1 coordinate 254,419, forward strand.
CCAAGTTCAAGACGCGGGCCTTGCCCGCCATGGACGGCAGTTCCGCCAGCCGCGCCAAGGGGCCGGACGGGTCGAGGATGGTGGTCTGCACACCACGCAGGGCGGCGAGGTAGCCCGTCGCGCCGAGCAGCGTGGACTTCCCGCCGCCAGGGTCGGACACCAGCACTGCGAGGCCAGATCGCCCAGAAACCTCCATGGCGTAATGCGGGTCCCACATGACCGGGCGACGCCCCGTGCCGGCGGTGTAGCCGAGGAGGTCCCCGCGGCGGTCACCCACGGTGGTCGCCGCCTGCGGAACGGCCGCTGCGAGCAGGGCGACGGGCATGCGCCGCAGGTAGCCGGTGTTCGCGGTCGGCTCGCCCGGGATGAACTCGGCGCACAGCCTGTCCTGGTCTTTCGGGTGGTGCAGATCGATGCGGGCGTTTTCGCTGTAGTGGGCGCGGAGTTTCCCAACGCGTTCGAGCACCTCTGCTTCGGTGGCACCCGACACGGCGAGGCGGTGCCAGCCGTGGGCGCGGGCCGCGTCCTCGACGAGCCCGGTGGAGACCTGGTCGGTGACGTCCAGCGCGCGGGCAGCGAGTCGTTCAAGCTCCGGCGGGGAGTCCAGGCCGTGCTCGGCGTAGTCCTTCTGCTGCGACCGGATGATCCGCAGGCGCTGCTCCAGCGACTTCGACGACGTGACGACCTCGACGCGGGACGACACCTCGACGGGGAAGGTCAGTTCGTCGGCGAGGTGTAGCCACGGCTGGTGAACTTCGGGAATGTCGAGGGGTTCCATCCGCCCGACGGTGAGGACCGCGACGTGCGACTCCTGCCCGGTGAGCCGATCAACGAGGCGGGTGGTGGCGCCATAGCTGGTGCGGAACCGCAGGACCCGCTCGGTGAGTGCCATGATGTCGTCGGGGCCGAGGGTGGTGATCTGCGCGTCGAGGGGGGCCAGGCCGAGGCCGACGGAGCGGTACAGCAGCCACGACAACTCGGTGGGGGTGGCCGGCCGGGCGGCCATGCCTGGCGCAGCGAGGAGCGTGTCGTACTGGTGGACCCGTTCGGTGAGGCGCTGCTGCTCGGATCGGGCGACGCCGCCCCCGCGGAGGCGCCGCATCATCCACTCCCCGGCGGTGTCGCCGAGGTTGCGGCGCGCGAACTCGACGCCCAGAAGGGTGCTGCCTTCGGCGTACTGCGCCGTGTCGAGGTGCTTCGTGGCGGCGGACAGGTGCGCGGCGAACTCGGCGGTGTTCGCCGCCGCCGGGTCGGTGTTGCCGTGGTGGGCAGTGAGCCACGCGGACACCGGGTATGGGCGGGTGGTGCGGCGCAGGTGCAGCCGGGCACCAGCGAGGCCCGCGTACTGCTTCGCGATACGGCCCATAAGCGCGGCCCGTTCGGCGTCGGGGCGGAACGCCCACTGCTGCTCGGGCACTGCGTACCAGGCGGTGACGGTGGCACCGGTGTAGGTGAGGTGTCCGGCCACTTCGCGTAGCCGCAGGTCGACGGTGGGCTTTGGGGTCTTTGCGTTGCGGCGCTTCGGGGTGAGCGAGGCGACGCGGCCGACGGCGCGCACGGCGAGCGGTTCGGTCGCCGCCCGAGCGGGAGCAAACGTGAACGGAGTCATCACTGGCCTCTTCCGATGCGAATGTGCGCGACGCTGTAGCTAGGCATCTGACCTGTTGGCTGCGGTTTGGTGCGACGCCAGTCCGTGAGCGCGGTACGGATGACGTGCCACGCGTGCCGGTCGGGGTTGACGTACTTGAAGATCAGCGCTGTGGCGAGGCCCGACGCGCACGTCGCCCACCACGTCAGCCACGGGTTGCCGATGACGAGGTACGCCGCGCCGCCGAACGCCGCGGCGAGTGCCGCTCCCACGAACCACTGCGCGTACGAGAGGTGGATGGGCAGGGTGTACCCGGGCGGGCCGAGGTAGAGCAGCCGTGCCCGGTAGATGTCGTCGTCGGTGCGGACCCTGGCCACGGGTGCCTACTCGAAGAAGATGTCGACGAGGGTGCCTCCGAGGAACGGGAGGACCACGGCGCCGCCGATGAATACGAGGGCGATGACCACGATCGCGACGGTGTTCATCACTTCGGACATGCGTCCGCTCTTGGCCCGGCCGAGTAGCACGATGCCGATGAACACGAAGAACAGCGGCAGGATGGCCCTGACGGTCCACTCGAGGATCGTGCTGGTGTCGATGCCGACCGACTGCGGTTCGCCAGCGTCGGGGGTCGGCGTGACCGGCGCCTGTGGTAGCTGGCTGAGGATGTCGAGGGCGTGTGCGAGGTGGCTCATGACCGGGGCTCCAGGTGGGGGGTGGCGTACTGCTCGGGGTTGGCGTAGTCGTCGGGGTACTGGGTGCGGGCGGCGTGGTCGCAGTCGGCGCAGAACCGGAACTTCGACTTGGGGTCGGACCGCTTGCCGCAGAACGTGCCCATGGGCGCGCTGGTCGGGAGGAGGATCTGACCGATGCACCGGCCGGCGTAGGCGAGTTCCCGCTCGGCCTGCGTGTACCAGGCGGAGGGGAGCATCGGCTGCAGGTTGGCCATGTCAGACCCCGTCCACGATGTGCTCGAAGAGCTTGTCGTCGGCGAGGATGTAGATCGCGGCTGCACGGTCGCCGTCGTACGGCGCGGTGGTGGTAACCCACGCGAGGACCGGTTCGCCGTTGGGCGGCTGCGGGTCGTCAGTCGCCGGGTCGGTGCGGACGTCGGTGATGACGAACGGGGAGCCCAAGTCGGCGATGCTGACCTCGGTGCCGTCGGCGCAGTAGCGCTCAAGGTCGGTGATCGTGAGCATCACGCCACCGCCCCGGTGAGCTGCAGTGCGACGTTCGCGCCGCGCACGTAGGCGGCCCGGTCACGACTGTTGAGCTGGTCGGCGGTGAGCGCGTACACGGGGGTGGCGTCGAGGTCAGCGGGCCGCGGCTCGTCGTCGACCCACACACCGCCGGTGGCGACCGCGCGCTGGACCGCGTCGAGGAATTCGACGACGAGGCCGAGGTTGAGGTCGGTGGCCGGGTCGAAGACCTTGCCGGCCGGGGCGTTGGCGACGAGGCCGTGGTGCAGGCCGGCGAGGTAGTCGCGGCCAGCCTGGAGCTTGGCAACGAGGTCGGCGGGGGTGGCTCCGGCGGCGAGCTTCTCGACGTACGGGGCGACGAGGGCCGCCACGGCGGGGGTGACGGATGCCGCTGACGTACTGCGGGCAGGCGTGCTGGAAGAATGCGGCATTAGATCGGGTCCCTTGCAGAGATGGGCGTCCGGTTCAGGCGCTGGGTGGAGCTGGAACTCCACCTAGCGCCGCTCTTTTGTCCAGTTACAACGTATCACGATGTTGCCAACAAACCTAGATGTTGGCAGGGTGGCGTGATGGTGGAAACACACCGATCCGTGGGATCATCAACGACATGACCCCCAGGCAGCCGAAGAAAGGGCCCAAGGACCCGCTCACCGAAGCGGCCGTTGCCCACCGCGAGGCCCGCGAAGAGCTGGAGCCCATCTACCGCGCGTACCGGGCCGCAGCAGCCAAGTCCAAGCGCACCCGCGAGCGGCTCATCGCCGAAATCGCGAAGGCCGCCAAAGCTGGGTCCACTGTGCGAGAGATCTACTTCCGCAGCGACGACGTCTGGACGCAAGAGAACATCCGAAAGATCGTCGCCAAGAACACCGACGACGCCAAACCGCCGACCTGAGCCCATGACACCTCCTCGTGTTGGGAACCCAGCGGCTACGCCCCTGGCAGCAACCGCCGGGCTCAACACCCAAGGTGCGCCCACCGCCGGCCACGTAGAAGAGCACCGACTAGGCGTCCGGACGGCCGCCGATCGGCAGAGGCTCGCCGCGGCGAGCGAATGCTCATACCCTGACGAGACGACGCCTACAGGACGCCAAACACCCGGAGGCCGCGGCGTGCAACCCTCGACCAATGCGCAGACCAGAACCCTCGCCGACCTACGCAACTCGGCCGGCTACACGCAGGCCGAAGTCGCCCAGCACGTCAACCAGTTCGCCAACGCGAACGGCCACCGCGGGGCAGGTGTCAGCGCGAACACGGTCAGCCGGTGGGAACGCGGCGAGTCCATCCCCACGCCCCTCTACACCCGGGCGCTCGCAGCGTTCTACAACGTCACCGTGGAGGAGATCCGCGTGACTCTCGCCTCCGCAACCACTGCACGACCCGCTCGGCGCGACGCTCGACCCCGGCACTATCTCGACCAGGACACCGAGCCCGCCGTTGACGACCCGCGTGTTGTCGCCAGCCAGGACGAATGGCGACGCGTGCGCCGCGACCTCAACACCCACCGCGAGGCGCTCACCCACCTCGCAGCATCGACCTACCCGGCCACCGCCCAGTTCGGCGACACCGGGCTCATCGCCGGTCCCGGATGGGTTCCCGACGCGCCCATCCCGCTGGCGGCGATCCAGCTCCACCACGACGCCAGCGCCCAACCTCTGGTTGACGGGTCAGAACCGGCATCCGCGCACGTCCGCCCCCTCGCCGGTCTTGCCCGCCCCTACCACCGCTACACCGCGGCCATCCGCGACCTCGACGCCCCGCGCCTGTTCGACAACCGGTACACGTGGCGGCTCGCCGGGCTGGACTGGTCACAGCCGCGCATGGACTTCGGCGACACGACCTACTTTGCCACCATGGACATCTGTGAGGCGCTCGCCCACGAGATGGCCTACGTCCACCTCGGTGACCAGGGAGAACTCACGGGGCGCCGCGCCAACCTCCGCGACCTGCCGCTGCGCCGCCTCGTCGGCGACCCGTTCGACCTGACCAGGCGCGCCGCGATCCCCGCCATCTCCACCCTGACGATCCGCGGCGGCGACGACCCGACGTTCCTGCTCCACCGCCGCGACTCGAAGCACGTCGCCATCGCGGGCGGCATGCTCCACGTCATCCCGTCCGGCGTGTTCCAGCCGTCCAGCGTTGAGCCAGCCTGCGCCACCGCCGACTTCGACCTGTTCCGCAACCTCATGCGGGAGTACTCCGAGGAACTGCTCGGCATGCCCGAGGCGAACGGCGACGGCTGCGCTATCGACTACGCCGCGGGCCCGTTCGCGGAGATGACCGCGGCCAGGGATGCGGGAAAGCTGCGCGTCGACCTGCTCGGCGTAGCCCTCGACGCGCTCACCTTGGCCGCCGAGGTCATGACGGTGTGCGTAATCGACCCGGAGGTGTTCGACGTGTGGGCCGCAGACTTCGTCTCGGCCAACGACGAGGGCACCATCGTGAACCAGCGCCTCGCGTTCGACGAGGCCACCATCACGGAGGTGCTCAACTCCGGGCGGATCGCGCCGGCCGCCGCCGGCTGCCTCACCTTGGCATGGAAGCACCGCGACCACATCCTGGGTGGTTCGGCGTGAGGGTCCTCATCACAGGTGCTGGCGGGTTCGTCGGCCGAGCAGTGGCGCGGAAGATGGTTGAGCACGGGCACGACGTCATCGCCTGGACGAGGCGCACCGCCGACCTCCGTAGTCCCGCCGCGGTGCGAGACAAGCTCGTCGGCGGCGGCGCCCTCGACGGAGTCGTGCACCTCGCCGCGGTCGCGACCGTGCGGGAGTCGTGGGCGGAGCCGCTGCGGTACTTCGACACCAACGCCGGCGGCACGAGCAACCTCCTGGCCGCGCTTGCCGGCCGCCAGGTGCCGGTGGTGTTCGCGTCTACCGCTGCGGTGTACGGGTCGAAGGCCGTCGGCGCATTGTCTGAGGATTTGCCGGCCGCTCCGGACAACCCTTACGCCGCGTCGAAGTGGGCGGCGGAGCAGCTGCTCAGCTACCAGGCACGGACGGGTGCGATCGGGTCAACGGTGCTGCGGCTGTTCAACGTGGCCGGCGCCCTGCCCGGCATCACGGACCCGAACACGACGCGCATCATCGCCGCGTGCCTGCGCTGCGCCGCCGGCGAGATCGAGTACGTCACGGTCAACGGCGACGGTTCGGCGATGAGGGAGTTCACCCACGTCGCGGACGTGGCGGAGGCCATCCGGTTGGCGCTCGCGTCCACGTCCGTGGGCGAGGCGCGGACCTTCAACGTCGGCACCGGGGTCGGGGTGTCCATGGCTGACGTCATTGACGTCGCTCGGGAGGTGACTGGCCACCCGATCCCGGTGAAGCACAACCCACCGGCGAACGAGCCGCAGGTACTCGTGTCCGACCCGAGCCGTGCCGGCCAAGTGCTCGGGTGGAAGCCGCAGCGGTCCGCGATCGAGACGGTCATCAGCGATGCGTGGGCGGAGAAACGATGAGTAACGCGACCGGCAAGGCACTTGCGTGATGTCTTCGACCCACCCGACCGTTGAGCACCTCAACCCAAGCGCGGTGCTGGACGAGCTGCGCGAGGTGTACGTGCGGGTGTTCGCGGAGCCGCCGTACAACGAGTCGCCGGACATGGCCGACGAGTTCATCGAGTGGCTGAGCAGCGAACCTGCCACGCCGGGCTTCGACTTGGTGGTGGCCCGCGACGCTGGGCGGCTGGTGGGTTTCGCATGCGGGCACACCATGCCGGCCGGGCGGTGGTGGCGAAGCGCCGAGCAGCCCCCACCGGCTCACATCGCAGCGACCGACACGTTCGCGGTGCGTGAGTGGGCCGTGCTGGGCGCCCACCGCCGACGTGGCATTGGTCGCAGGCTGATGGCTGAGTTGCTCGCCGGACGGCCGGAGCCGTGGGCGACGCTCGTCGTCAACCTGGACGCCGACGCGTGGGCCATTTACCAGCGGTGGGGCTGGGTTCGGGTCGGGTTGTCTCGGCCGCCGCGCAGGCCGAGCATGGACGTGATGGTGCTCGACCTCCGCGCTGGGCGGTTGGTCCGATTCGCCCCCTAGCACCGTTCCCGAACGGCACGATGACCTGATGATCCAGGTCAAGGGCGTCAACGGGCAGGTCGAGTTCGACGGCACCACCCTCACCATCCACCGCGAGGGCTTCCTTGCCCGCGCCTCAGTAGGCCGCGGCACGAAACGCATCCCGGTCGGGTCGATCGTGGCGGTGCAGTGGAAGCCGCCGTCGTTCGGCACGAACGGCTTCGTGCAGTTCGAAACGGCCGGGATGGGCGGCACCCGCTCCAAGTACGGGCAGCAGGCGAAGGACGCGTCGACCGACGAGAACTCCGTCATGGTGAAGAAGTCGATGGTGCCGGCGTTCGACGAGCTACGCGCCGCCGTCGAGCAGGCCATGGCAGGCCAAGCTCAGGGCGGGCAGGTCAGTGCTTCGCCTGCGGATGAGCTGACCAAGCTGGCGGCGCTCGTTGGGCAAGGACTCCTCAGTCGCGAGGAGTTCGACGCGGCGAAGGCGCGGCTACTGAGCTGAGCGGCGAGGGCCTATGCCCCGTATCGTTGAGCCCGTGGACCAGCTCGCCGACCTCGGCACGTGCCAGCGCAACACTGGGCGCTGTCCGTACCGGGCGACCGGGTACACCGTCCAGTACTGGGGCGTAATCGCCACCTGCGTTAGCTGCCACTACTTCCTGACCCAAGGTGATCCGAGCGACCCGCCCCATTTACCGACCAAGCCTGCGCCGTCAGAACGCTTGAGCGATCCAGTCGCGTAGTCGGCGCAGCACGGGCGCGGGAACGTCGAGCATCTCGATCCGGTCCGCGACTACGCCCGGGTCGATCAGTCCTTCGCCGATGAGGGCGTACGCGAACCGGAAGTCCTTCTCGCGGCCGGCGACCAACTTCGACACCACGCAGTCCGCCGGGTCGAGCAACCAACCGCGTGCCAAGCCGGTGTTGGAGTTCTGAACGAGCACCAGCCGGTCCCGCCAACCCGACGGCAGCGTTGCCGTGTTCAACCCCACGCCTTGCGCGTAGTAGCCGTTGGTTTCCGAGAACTGCGTCTCCTCACCAATGTGCCAGTCGACCTTGGTGGTCTTCTGCTCATCCGGGTCGTTCAGGAAGACCAAGTCCACCTCCATGGACATTGCCGCCTCGGCGGGTAGGAGGTGCTCCGGTATCGACCCGAGAACTGACTGGCTACCGATGACCAGAATGTCTGGGTCGTCGGCGATCGCCGCGGCCGACCGCAGTACGTGCTCAAGTTGCTCGCGGTTCACGCCGACACCCGGTGCGTGGAGTTCCAGTAGTCGCGGAACGCCGCGCGGACGCTGGTCCGTTCGCTGTCGCTGAGCAGGCCGAGGCCGGACATGGGCGACGCGGACCGCATCGTCGTCGCTTCCTCTGACCGAGACGTCATGATCTCCAGGACGGCGTGTGGCCCGGCGTCGAGTGCGACCTGCCAGCGGTCGAACCACAGGTTGCTGCTGCCGTCGCTGTGGATGGCACGCAACCGCTGGAGTCTTACCTTCGCCCGCTCGATGACGTTCGTCGGGTCGACGACGAGTTTTGCCGCAAGCGCATGGTTGATCCACAGGGACTGTTCGTCCTCACGCCTGAGCCGTTTGCCCTCTTCGATGCCGAGGTCTTCGGGGTAGTAGACGGGTTCGCGGGGGTTGACTTGGCCGGCTGCGGTGGTTCCGGCGCGGTGGAGCCGTTGACGCATGGTGGCGGGGACTACGCCGGTGACGCGGGCCGCTTGGTTGAGGGTGTAAGCGCGGCGGCCTTTTACGTAGATTTCCACGTCCTCCATAACGCTCAGTCTGTCACGACGTTGTTACTAACGCCAGAGATAGCCTGATCTCCTTGCAGTCCGCCGGACGGCACACCGAGCAGCCCAAACCTCCATGAGCGTCGCCGCTCGACGTCACGCGACACCCTCCAGCGGGTCACCAGCGGCCTCGCAGGCGTCCGCGCACACCCGAAGCATGGCCCAGGCGGGTGCGGACCCGTGAACCCGCCCAGGCTAGGGCGGCAGGGTCACGGTCGAAGCGGTACGGGTCCAGGGTCATCGGCCCGCCGTCTTCGCCTCGTCGAGCACCTGCCGCACGTCGCGGACCATTTCCTCGGGTAGTTCGTAGATCCGGTACTTCTCGGCCTCGACCAACACAGCCTCCAACGCGTGCGCCGTCCGGGCCAGCACCGCGCGCAGATCGTCAACCTTCAGGTGCTCAGCCGACACCGGGACGCCCATGAGCGCACGGCGCTCCAGCACCGCCGACGAGTTGAGCAACGCCACCACCTCGGCGGCCCTCTCCGGCGACGCACCGAACGCGAGCAGCTCATCCTCGTCAGACGGGTCGGGGCCCGACTGGCGGTAGATCGTCTGGTCCAGGTGCCGGCCAAGGCGGTACGTGATCATTTTTTTTCTCCTTCGTGGGTTGATGCTGCGAGGTCTGCGCGCAACTCCATGAGCAGCCGCCCCAGGTGGTTGGTCCCGGGCTCACCGCACGCCGGCCGGCCGCAGACGCAGTCACCCCAAACGTCGTCGTGCCAAGTGTTGACCTCGACAAGCTCGGCGTCGCCGGTGGCGAGCAGTGCCCGCGCCAGCCCCGGATGGGCCTCGAACTTGGCGCGCAGAACCTCGGCCATCACCTCGAACCGCACCCGCTCATCCCAGCCCCGCCGCAGGTCAACGGACCTACCGCGACGCTTCGCCTCCCTCGGCGTCGCAGCGTCGGCGATCCACTGGCGCTTCGCCACGTCCAACGTTTTCCCCGCATTGAACGCGTGCTCGCTCGTCGGGTAGGCCATGCCCTCCCACACCAGCGGCGCCGCCTGGAAGTTCGACAGGAACGACCACGCGCCGCGGAAGCCGTGGATCGCCCGAGGCGTTGGGTCGGCGGTCATACCGTCACGACCTTTCCGTCGCGCTCAGTCTGGATCGGGCACTTGCACTCGGTCACGCTCAGCGCCCCGCACTTACCGCAGCAGGTGCAGTACGGCGACCCGCCACACTGGCAGCAGTGCTCCGGCACGTACCACCCCGAGCCGCCGCAGCGGTAGCAGCCGGCCCACTCGTCATCGCCGCCGTCCTCGCACGCGCCGCAGTCCACCTGCTCGGCGCACCCACCGGACGGGCAGTAGTCGAGCACGTCCTCCTCGTCAGTCACCGGTCCGCTCCTTCGTTGGTTGATGTGGCGCGGTCTGACCGAAGCCCCAACCGCTTCGCCTGCCCCGCTCCGATGGCGTCCCAGTCGTCGGGCGGCGGGAACGTGCCGTCCTGGTCGTCGTAGAACAGGCAGGGTGGCATCCCTCCGACGCCGCCGAACTTGATGCCCAGGCGTTCCGCGTCGGCGATGAGCACATCCAGCGCCACAGCCAACCCAGACCCGGCGCCGTTGGTGTTAGCGACGTAGTACCGGGTGCCCAGCGTTCCCTCCGTGGAGATCCGGCCGGTGGCGGGATCATCGTCGGCGAACCCGTCGTCGTAGAAGCCCAGCCGGGCGCCCCAGTGGTCGCGGTGACTGTCGTAGGTGGCGGTGATGGCGCTGACCCAGTAGGTGCCGTCGCTCGTGATCATTGCCCTTCCCCCTCGTCACTGATCGGTCGAATGTCGTAGTCGCTCACGTCGCGGTCCTGCCCGTCTGCGATGTCGTGCCGCGCAAACTCCGCCGCATACCGGGCCGGCGCGGTCTCCGCCAGGCGGTCGCCGTCGAACACACCCCAGGTGATGCCGGCCGCAAGGTCGGCTTCCTGCTCGTCGGCGATGCGTTGCAGCTCGCCCGACTTGTCGCCGGCGAGGAGGAAGTCGAGGAAGCTCATCGCGCCACCGCCGCAGGACTGGTCTGCCGGAAGTCGCGGGCCTTGATCTTCGCCATGCGCCCATCCGGGTGGTGGTAGACGATGCCCTCGAGGCCGCCGGCTCTCGCCGCTGCCAGCACTGCCCCCTTGATCGCGTCGAAGGACCGAGCAGCGCCTCCCCGGTCGAGGACGTCGGCCCAAGCGTGGAGTTGCATCGTGTGCTGCTCCACCCGCTCGGGGTTGCCGTTGACGCGTGGACCGACGAGCTCGTATGTGCCCGGGGTCCAGTTCCAGCCGGCCGGGCCGAAGTGGTTCAGCGCCTCGGCGTGGTACTTGGCGTACGAGGACTGCTCGATCGGTTCCCAACCCATCGTCTTGCCCGTCACCTCATCGGTACCGAGTGGCACGTAGTTCTCAGGAGCAACCTTGCCGGGCTTCACCTCGCGGCGCGCCCACCACTCCCGGCCGTCGAACATCACGCAGGTCCCGTCGTACTTGCGCGTCGCAACGCCCTCCCCATCGAGGACCCACTGGCACGCGGGGTTGACCTGGTCGGTGACATAGCGGCGATCGTTGTCGTCCCGCACGAACACTGTGGGGATCTTCTGCATCTCGGCGCTCTCCTTGGGTTGGTGGTCGGGGGTTAGACGTGGGCTCCGCGCGCTACCTGGTAGCCCGCGCAGGTCCGCTGGCGATGTGGTGGTGTCCTCGCTTGGATCGGGCGCACGGGTACGCATGGCCGGGCCGACCGCCGGGGAGCCGCGCCAACTCGCCAGCGGCGGCCTCCGCCGCCTCCTTGGTGTTGAAGATGACCTTCCCGTCGTTGCCGGGGTGACTGACGCGCGGCGCGATGCCGTTGTGCTCCGACCAGCCTGGGAAGCACCGCGCCGGGTCCCCGTTGCTCCCCAAGCGGGCGTAGCGGCGCAGGACAACCGTGCGCTCCGCTCGGGCAAGGGCGTCGAGGGCGCACGCTGCGCGCCTACCTTCGGCGCGCGCAGCGCCAAATGGCCGGTGCTGCGTCATGGGCTTTACCTCCGTCGGGTAGCGGTCAGCCACGGGCCGCGGTGACCAGTGGCCGGGCTGTTCAGGCGGCTTGCTGCTCGGTCAGCGCATACAGCGCGTCGATGTAGCACCGGATGCGGTCGTTGCCCGGCGCGGTGTGGCTGGCGTTGAGCGCGGCCACAATGTCCTCGTTGCTGAACCCGGCTTGCAGCGCCGGCAGGTGCGCTTGGTCGAACTCGTTGAGCTGCTGGTCGGTGGCCTGCGGGTACAGGCCCGCGATCTGCTCGCGGAGGGCCACGACGGTCCGGGCCTGCACATCCCTTTCGTCGCGCTCTTCCGCCACCGACCACGTGATCTCGTCGAGGCGTTCCTGGAGTTCGTCGTCGCTGACCCCATCGACGTAGCGGTCGAGGTTGCGCGCGTTGTAGTTCTCAACGAGGTAGTCGAGGAGCATCTCGGCCTGTTCGTCGTCGGCGTCGGTGCGGTTGAGGATCTTCCGTTTGGCGGCTGCTCGTTCTCGCCGCTTCCTGGTGTCGATCTTCGACCTGCGCGCTTCTTCGTCTTCCTCCGCCGTGCGCGGCTTCGGCGCCGAGGGTGCCGACGAAGAAGAAGAGGCAGTTGGTTCTTTCAGTTGGTTCACTTCAGTTGGTTCTAGTTCAGTTGGTTCCACCCCCTGTACAGGGGGTATCTCACACCCCTCGCCAGGGGGTATCTCAACCCCCTGTACAGGGGGTATCTCGTCCTGTCCAGGGGGTATCGCGTCGTGAGATACCCCCTCGTCGGGGGGTATCGATACCCCTTCGCCAGGGGGTATCGATACGTGCCCGCCGGTCGATGCGAGGACGTAGCGGTTCGTCGTCTTGGTCCGGGACTCCCGGCGTCGCTGCTTCAATACGAGGCCCGCCGCCTCAAGCTGGGCGATGTACTTGTCGAGGTTGTCTGCCTTCTTCATGTTCAGTTCGCCAGCAAGCGTCTCTTTGCTCGGCCAGATCACTCGGTCGCCCCGCTTGCGGTTCACCTTCGAGAGCATCACCGAGTACAGCGCGAACGCGGTGTGATGGATGCGACCGTCGGCCAACATCCTCACGACGGCGGTTGGCACTGCCACGTAGGCAACGTCGCTCATCGGCGCGCCGCCGTGCGAAGTCCTGCGGGGGTGACGCTGGCGCCGGCAGGCAACGCGCCGCTACAGTTGTCCACAGACATGGTCGGGGTCCTTTCCCGATCAGAAGCCCCCGGCTACAGGTGTTGGACGCACCTGCTGGGGGCTCAGTCTTTTCGGGGCTAGGCCGCGTCCTCGGTGAGCTGGGTCCACGGTTCGCGAGTGATCACGCCCAGCGGCACGCCGAGGGTCCTGGCGATTCGAAGACGAACCTCGGGGGCGGGCTGCCGCAGGTCGCGTTCGATGCGAGACATGAAGCCTTCGCTGACGCCGACCGCTGCCGCAAAAGTGCTGAGGTTCCATCCGAGGGCGATCCGCAGGGCGCGGACGGTACCCCCGTTGACTGTCAATATGGACTGGCGCATAGTGGCGAGTATAGGCAAGTAGTGGCAAGCCTGCAAGCGCAACGCGCTGAACCTGCAGGCGCGTTGCCCCCGGGTCGGTGCCAAGCACGTGGCGAAAGGTGGCACGATGTGGCGCGTGGGGTGGCAGGAGCTAGCGGCAGCGGTGATTGACCGACGTGTGGAACTTGGCTACCACTCGCGGGAGGCGTTCATCCGTAAGTCAGGGATCGGCGCGAGGACGGTGGGCGACATCGAGACGGCTCGGCGGGGTAGCTACAACCCTGCGACGCTCGCCCGGCTGGAGCGGGCGCTCGAGTGGCCCAGCGGTCGCGCAGCCTTGCTGGTGCGGATGCCCGAGGCGCACTCTCCGCCACCGCCCGGAAGTGCCATCCCCCTCGAGGTTGTCGGCCTCCTCAACGCCCTGGACGACCTGGACGACGAGGGCCGCAACCTCCTGCTCCGGCAGGTTGCCCTGTTGACCGACATGGCGCGGCACAAGTTGGTGCAACGCCCGGGGCGAATCCATCGGAACCCGCCCGCGACTGACAGTGACAACGGCCCCGACAAGATCGGGCAGCAGCCAAGCCGTGCGGCGCGGTCATCTGACCTGCCCGTCGTGTAGGATCGGTCTAGCCGACGATCAGCGTGATTGCGTGACCTATAAGCACGGCCCCGGTTGTGGCGGTGGACGTCCCGCCCGATCATCCGAGAAGCCCCCGCCATCCACGCGGGGGCTTCTTCGCACCCTCCCCCGCCGCTACGATGGGCCCATGCCCACGGACGCCGACCGCGAGATGCTGACGTACAGCAACGCAACGCAGGACCAGGTCGACCAGGCCCGGCAGCGCGCCCGCCGCAAGCTCGCCGAAGCGGACGCCCACTGGACGCCGGAGCGCCGGGCACAGGCCCACGCCGAATACGACCGGCGCCTCGCCGCGGCCCAGTGAGCCGCCCACTCAAGCTCATCCTCGACACCACCGCGGTCCTCGCCTACGCCCGGCTGTCCGTGAACGTCGGCGAAACGATCGCCGAGGTCGTCGACGAGCAGGCCGACTTCGGGGTGCCCGGGCTGTGCCTCGTCGAGGCGGCCCTCGAGTGCAAGCCGGACGAGCTGGAAGTGCTGCGGGTCCTCGCCGGGCACCCGCACTGCGCCCAGCTGGACCTGCCGTCGTGGGCGTTGCTCGTTCCCGCGGCCCGCGTGCACGGTTCGATCAGCCGCGCCGCGGTCGCTGTTGCGGCGAGGCGGTCCCCCGGCGTGTACATCCTGACCGCCGAGGCTCAGGTTTACGGGGCTTTGCCGACCATCCCGATCTGACGCTGCCGTTCAGGCCTTCACCAGCGTAAGCGGGTCCACGCCCAGCCGTTCCATCGCCGCAACCACCTCGACCAACGTCGCGTCCTCGAGGTGGACCTGCATGTGTCGGTCCGGCCAGACCTCCACAAGGTCGAAGCCCGGCCGTCGCTGCGATGCGTACACGCGCCACCGCTGATCCGGGGTGATCAACCGCAGCGGGCCCACCCGGCGCACCGTAGCGCGGCAAAGTTGCAGGCCAGACGCCACGACGAAGGCCCCGCCGAAGCAGGGCCATCATCTCGCATCGGGGCACTACGCCTCGATCACCCGCAGCCGTACCGTCCGCCCGTGCCCAGCAGACTCCATGACGTCGGGCCCGTACGGGAACTGGATGGCGAACATCTGCCGCGTCGGCTGAACCATCGAAGGCACCTCAGAATCGCCCGGTCCGAGCCACCCCCAATATGGGCCAGCAGGGTCCTCCGCCAGCACGACCGGTGCCACGCTCATGTTCGGCTCCGTGATCCGCAGCCAACGTTCGGCGCCGAACCGGTAGTAGCGCCACTCACCGTTGTGCACCCGTCGGGCGCCATGGGTTGGCCACGAACGGGGGCTCACTGTTCCACCCCCACCTCCGCGTACGCCTCGACCCGCGCCCGCAGCGCCTCGTCGATGCCGGGCAGGAGCAGGTCCGCGTCGGGCAGCAGCTCCAACAGTTGCCGTGCCGCCTCCGTGGTCGCGTCGTCGTCGAGGAGCCACTGCAACGCCCGCACCACCGGAACGAGCATCGGCGACCCGGCGCGGCAACGACGCGACCAGTCCGCGAACAGCGACACGTCGGCGGCAGCCAGGGCGACCGGGGCGTGGTAGGTCACTGGTCCGCCCCCTGCTCCTGAAGGTTGTTGTCTTCGACGTGCCGGCGGATCGCTGCCTCAGCTACATCCAACGTCCGTCGCGCCTCTTCGTACGCCGCTACGAGATGTTCTGGCAGCTCGATGAAGGTGTCCCAGGTTTCGCGGGACACGCTCATGGCGAGCGTTTCGACGGCTTCCTGGTAGTCGACCTGGACGACGGCGCTCATCGCCCCGCCTGCTGCTCGTCCAGTGAATGGCGGCCTCGCAACTGGCATGGCACGATCACGGCGCCCATTGCGACACCTCCGTCCAGGGTCCCTCGTGGGTGACTTTCGACGGACGGCCCGTCTTCAACGGCAGTTCCATCCCGTTCAGGAGAACTCCACCTTCCAGCACCATGTTGCGTCCCTCAACGACGCGGCGGACCATCGCGCGCCCGCCGAGGCGGACGGCGATCCGGTCCAGCACCCGGGTAACGAGCCCGACATCGTCGGCGCCAAAGCCGATACTCTCGACGCGGCCGGCGGCGTCGCGCATGCCGTACTCGTACACGCGCCGCAGCGGGCCATACCCGTCGCTCATCGACCCGTCTCCTTCGCCGCCGCGTTGAGCCCGGCCGTCATCGCCTGAGTCCGGATTTCGCGGGCGGCGCGGGCCCGCTCCACCGAGGCGCGCAGCGCGGCCATCAGGTCCACCGCTCCGGTCGGCGCGGCCTCCGGCTCCTCGGCCGCGCCGTCGGCGGCGGTCTGGTTGGTGGTGTCGGTCATGGTCACTTCCCTCCGTTCGGCTGCACGCGGCCAACGTCGGACAGCGTCCGGCCGCCGTGTTGGAACGACCGGGTCCGGTTGTAGGTGATCTTCCGTTCGTACTCAGCGGCCAGGTCGATGCCGTAGATGTCGGCCACGTCGAGGAGGCGGATCAGCACGTCGGCGAATTCGCTGCCCACGCCCTGCGGCTTCGCTGGCTGGTCCTTGATGTAGTCCCAGCCGGCCGTGGCGTCGGAGAGACGGTAGTCCCGATACGCCTCCAATGCCTCGGACAGTTCGCTGTGAATCAGGGCGATGTAATCGCCGAACGTGTTCCCGCCCGTGCGCCAACCCTTCTCCTCGTTGACGGCGCGAACCTCGGCGGTCATTTCAGTGATGGTCTTGCCCATGGTCAGGTCTCCTCTGTGTTGGGATTCGCCGCGAGCCAGTCGCGGCCGTGCTGCTCGATAACAAAGTCGCCGCCCCACGGGCCGGTGTTGAGCATTCCCCTGCGGCGCAGCGACTCGATGGCCTTGCGTTCGCGTGCCGGCGTCCAGGTATCCATGGAGATCCGGCCATGCTCGGCGACGAACCGGAGCACCCGGACCTGCTCGGCGGTGAGGTTGATGGTCGTCACGCCCGCGCCGCTAGCAGCCCGGCCTGCTCGCATTCCGTCGCGATCGCTTCGGCGTCGGGTGCGGGCATGCGGCACTGCAGGATGTTGATGGCCGCCTCACGTACCGGCAGGCTCGTCGTTGGGGTGGATCCTGCCAGCAGCCCGGCGCGCAGCAAGTCCTTCGCGGCGCCGTATGCGAGATCACCAGCCCGGTACGGCATTTGACGGCGGCTCTCAATGATGTTGGCGACGCGGCCCACGATCTCGGCGGTGTCGGTAGGTGGTTGCATTTCGGACTCCTCAGCCGTTGCAGTTGCAGACGTTGTTGTTCATGTCGGCGACGAGCTGCCGGACTTGGTTTTCGCGGTCGACGATGCCGCCCTGCTGCACGCGGCGGCGGTTGATTCCACGCGCGGACCGGTCCTGGGCGTTGCGCGCCACCGCGTCCCGGAGCACCGCCACCTCGGACAGCACAACCCGCACGGCAATCAGGGTCAGACCGTTCGCGCAGCCCCGGTCGTGGTCGGCGAGGTTCACGCCCAGCTCGTTGGCGAGGGCGGCGGTGAAGCCGGGGTGGAACGTGGCGGCGTCCGTGGCAGAGAGCATGGGGGTGGTCCCTTCGGGGGTGAAGGTGGTCAGGCGGAAGCGCAGGAAAGCCCCGCGTTTTCGTGAGCAACGGGGATCACGAGGCCGAAGCCGTGGATGCAGTGGCAGCAGGTGATGCGCTCGACGGTTGCCGCGCCGGTGCCGTGGCCTCGCCCTGCGCGGAGGCACGCCGCGTTGTAGCGCGGTTCCGCGCCTACTGCCGGCCGGGCGGCCAGTTCGCCGAGGTGCACAGCCTTACCGTTGCCGATGCGAGTGGGCATGAGTGCGTGCGGACGGGGCATGGCGGTTCTCCTTTAGGCTGCGTTGCTATGGCGGTGGGGCTGAATGATCGCCTTCACTTCGTCAAGCGAGTCGAACGACTTGAGCAGGCCGGGATACCCCGGCCAGTGGTGCGCCCTGACCGCCTCGATCACGGCCGCCTTGTCGACGCTCGCGGCTGCGATTAGGTAGCCGTAGCTGAATCCGACCATCCGGTCGATCGGTTGGCCTGGGTCGTCGTTGTTGTCGTTGACGCGCCGTACCGCCTTGATCCGACCGTCGCGGAAGATGTTGCTGACGACCATCACATCGAACTGAAGCGTCGCCTTGTAGTCACGCCCGATGGTGCAGTCGTGCTCGACCCGTTCGATCACGACAAGGTCACCGCGGCGGGCGGGTGCCGCGATCTTCTCTGCGCTATTCGTGGCCACAGACTTCCCCTTCAGGCTGCGAGTGCGGTGCGTAGGCCGGCGAGCAGCTTCCGGTCGGCGAGGGTTTCGAGCTGGTCCAACTCGGCGCGGACTTGCGCGACGCGGAAGGCGTTGGCCGTGCGGCGGCGGTCCCCGGCCAGCAGGTCGCGGTGCTCGAACGTGAGTTCATTGCGGCGCGCCTCGATGGCGAGGTCGGTGCCGTGCTCGTCGAACAGGCCGCGGACACGCTGCGCTTCGAGGTACGCGGCGGACTCGGTGGTGAACGGTCCGGACCAGTCGTCGAGGCGGTGCGTGCCCTGCTCGGTGACGAGGCTGTACGTGCCGGGGCGGACGTGCTGCACGCGGATGACGACGTGGCCATTGGCTGCCGTGTCGGCGGCGGTTTCGCCTAGGGCGAGAGGGGTGCTGGCCTGCGTCGTTGTGGTGCTGCTCATGGAATTATCGTAACACGTTAAATGCGACCGGGCGGGCACGTCGGCCCGAGGGAGTCAAGATTTCTTGTGTTACCGTAAAGTCGTGACAGAGCCCCGCAAGCGCGGTCGACCACCCAAGCCGGAGGGTCCCCTGCAGGTCCGCACCATACGCATTGGTGACACTTGGGACGACGCCCGTGCGGCAGCCGAGGCCAACGGCGAGAGCTTCGCCGCGTTCGTTGAGCGGGCACTCAAGGCTGAGATCAAGAAGGTGATGCGGCGCCTAGCGCCCGGCAGCAAGTAGCGCCCGACCTACGACGACGGCCCTGACGGCTTCCGCCTCGGGGCCAACCTGTTCACCTTGACCTGCTGCCACAGCCACTGCTCCCGCGGACCCAGCGGCCAGATCACGTGCACGCGTTGGCGGATGTGGCGCTGCAACTCCACCGCCTCCGGGGTGGGTTCGGGCAGGTCAGGCACCCTGCAACGGTAACGCGGCCTCGGCTACCGGCGCGTTCCGCCGGCGACTCCGCGATCGAGGTGGCGCGTGGCCCGCTTCGGCGGTCTACGCCGGCCGCAGCTCGTCCGGCTCGACGCCCCGCTCCGCGAGGAACACCCCCGCCTCGGCCAACGACACGTTCGCCAACCGCGTCTGCACGTGCCCGTCCGGGTGCCGCTCGACCACGGTGAACGCGTTGCCGGCGCGGGTCGACTCGATCCGCCACCGACCATCCCAGGTCACGAACAGCAGGGCCACCGCGCGAACCTAGCCCGAGACGGGTAACGCGCGGGGCGGGTTTGCCCAGGTCAGACCCCGGGCAGCGCGGGCTGAACGGCTAGCGTCGCGACGCACCGGCACCCCGGCCCGTGCACGACCAGCGCCACCGGGTCCAAGTGCACCACGGGCAGGCCGCGGCGGGTGGCCTTCTTCACCGCACTGAACGTGCCACCTGCTCGCTCGTCTGGGCTCCAAACCGCGACCACCGCGACGCTCGCCTGCAGCATCGCGTCGTTCCGGGCGTGCAGCAGCCGCACCGCTTCCCGATGCCCGGCCGGCGCGTCAGCCAGGACCCGCACCACGGCGGCCTTGGCAATGAGGTTCTGCCACCGCTCCTGCGCCTTCGGTGGCCACAGCAGCTCCTGACCCTCGAACGGCACGTACGCGTGCAGGTCCAGGCCGGCGGCGAGGACCGCGTCCGCCCACTCCATATCCGCGCCCAGGGCCATGCCCGAGATGCCAACCGTGGTGCCGTGCTCGTCGCGGAGCTTGGCGGCGACGCGGCGCAGCTCGGCCTTCAGCCACGGCAGCGAGTCGGGCGGAAGGCGGCGGTGACCGGTGGCGGCTACGACGGGGTGGGTCATTTCGGTCCGCGGTGATCCGGGCAGAGATCCTTGCCGCCCGGACCGGTTGCCCAGCCTGCCCGGCGCGCCGACGCGCGGACCCGGGTTGCTGTGCCCCTGTCGGTGTACGCCGCGTAGCAGCACCCATCCATGCCGTCGCCGCAGAGCGCCTTCACTGGCCAGCCGTGATCACAGGCGATCTCGTGGTACACGTATGCAGCCATCCTCAACCTGCCTCTGGCTCGGTTGGTGGGTCCTCCACGATGCCGGGCTTCATGGCGTCCAACACGCGCCACATCTGGTCCCACTCCACCCCTGTCATGGGGCGCGGGACCTGCATCTGCACGTACATCCCAGGGCTGACGGGCACGACGAGCGGCATGGTTTCCCGCGTGGATTGGCTGCCTGTCATCACACCGCCTCCTGGCGCCGCACGTACTGCCACCACGAGGCGGTGGTGTACTCCTCGTGCAGCGCGGTGGAGAGGCGCTGTAGTGGCTGGTCGTTGTCGGGGTCGTTGCGGGTGTCTTCAAATTCGATCAGTTCGGCGCCCCAGCCTTCACCCGGGTAGTAGCCGGTGATTTCGTCGATCCAGTAACGCCGGCCGGGGTCGTGGCCGAGGGTGATGATGTCCCCTCGGGCGGGTGCGGGCATCCGGCTGTATGGGCTCATTGGCTTCCGCCTGCCTCTCGAATCTCCTCGTCGCAGCCTTCGGCTCCGCACTCAGTGCATTCCCAGTGACCTTCGCCGAGACGTTGAATGGTGTGGTCCCACTCGTAGCCGCACCCGTACATGGCGGACCCGTCTTCGCCGTCATTTGGAGGAACTGGTTCGGTCGCCATCACGCCGCCTCGCCCTCTGCTCGTGTCCTCTGCGCCAGGTACCTTCGCGCCGCCCGGCCGGACATGTGCTCCCGCGCCTCATCGGCGGTCGGCTGGTGCGTCACGATGTGCGCCTCGAACTCGTCGAACCGTGTGAACAACTGCGAGCACCAGGCGCACACCAGCGCGTCGCGATTCGAACGGAACGACGGGTGGTGCGCTAGGTGGCGGCGGGGCAAAGCTGTCATCGCTCGCCACCCGACCCGGGCATCAGCGCCGGCATCGATCCGGACTCGTACGCCATCGCCAGCTGCGGCGCAGCCCAGTCGCCGACCGTCGAACCGTCCGGCAGCACAATATGCGCCAGGAACTCCTGCTCAACCGTGGTGATCCCGGCCTCTACCGCTTCGAGCTTCGCCTTGATGACCAACGCAAGAGCCCGCCAGCGTTGCCGCTGCGCCTGCTCCCACTCGCGCTCAGCGGCATCCGGTGCGCGACGTAGGCCCTTCCCCGGCGTGTGCGTGAACGCCCGGTCCTGGCGGTCGGGCAGTGGAAGCACGAACTTGACCCGGCGGTTCGCCATCTCGAACATCACCGTGGCGGCCGTGTCGGTCCATCCGTACGCGAATGCCGTAGCGCCGTACCGGCGCAACGTCCTTTCGATTTCACCGCGGCTCCGGTCACTCGTGACCTCGGTCCGTTCCGCGTAGCGGCTCATGCGGAGTCCTCGTCATCGTCGCCGTAAGGGTCGACGCCGAGAGTCTTGAACTCCGTGAGCGCATCGGGGCACGGCCAAGTGTGGCCGCAGTGATCGCAACTTGTGCCGGCCTTCGGTTCGGCGTGACGGTCCAGCCGTTCGCGGGCGGACATCACGAACCGCATGGCGAAGTCGCCGGAGATGTTCGCGCCGTTGGCCAGGATGTTGCCTGTGAGGTCGAGGTTGTTGTGGGCTTCGGTCATAGGGTCAACTGACATAGTCACTGTCCGTTCGTCGGTCTGGTCGTCCACGCCGCAGGCCGGAACTGTGGCCGGTCGGCAGCGAAGACGGTCAGTCCTTCTCCGCGTTGGCGCACTTGCCGCACAGGTCTTGGCCGTTGCGGCGAATCCAGCGGGAACGAGGGTCCGGGCCAGACGCCAGCGCGCCCCGTGTCTCAGCCAGCTTCCGTGGCTGATCAATGCGTGGCACGTGCTCCTGCGAGGCGTTGCAGTTGTCGCAGACCAGCCCGTAGACCTTCACGACGTAGTAGCTCATTTACGCCGCCTCCCCCCGCTCGACAACCGGGTCCAGGATGTTGAAGTGTCCCTCGTCGCGGACGGTGTGTTCGCCGCCATCCTCGTAGTAGGCGATGCGGGCGTGGCCGCCGATGAACCGGCCCGGGTACTCGCGGAAACTGGCGATGACGTGCTCCCCGCCGAGGTCGACGATCGTGTCGCCCTCGTGGAGGTCTACGCCGAGACGGTCCATGGTGTGCTCCCTTGCTGGTCGTTGGCTTGATCGTGGGCTTCGATGGTTGCTATCGGGTGCGGCGCGCTGACAGTCGATGCGTCGAACGGGGTCGGTTGGTGGCCCGCCCGCCGCCAGGAGTGAGCCACCGTCGGCGGGTGGGTGGTCAGGCGCGGGCCAACGCGCGGCGGGCCCGCCGGGCTTCGTCCTCGGCGGCCAGTGACACCGGCGTCCAGTGCAGGTCCAAGCGGAGACACTCGGAGTTGATGGGCTTGTCCCACCCGCAGTTCGTGCAGATCTCGGTGCCGACCCGCTGCGGTGCGACCGGGCGCGGACCGTCCCACGCGACCGTGGCTCGCACGCCGGTGCGCCGCTTGAGCAGCGCCGCCTCGGCGTCGAGCCAGTCGACGAACGTGCCGAGGTCCACCGTGGCGTCACCGTGGGCGGCACCAGTCGCACGCCACCCGCCGGCTACGGCCGTGATGAGGCCCTGGTAGGTGGGCTGCTGCGCGCCGACACGGAGCAGCGTGATCTCGGCGAAGGGCGCGTCGCCGAAGGTGCGCCGAACGATGCCGCTCTGGATGGTGATGTAGGTGGCGGTCATGTTGGGCTCCTTCGGGTAGTGGCGGATCAGGCGATGTGAACGGGGACGCGGTAGCCGCACGCGATCGAGTGGAGGCGGAACGCGCCGCGCGGGCCGCGCTGGTCGGCGCAGGTCACCAGGAGCCGCACGCCATTCGCGTCCTCAACCCGTTCCACCGCGAGGGCTTCTCCGAAGGCGGCCAACGCGGCATCGGCCGCGGCCTGGGTGGCGTACTCGCTGGGCTCGGCCCTGTAGGGGAGCTTGGCGCTGAGCGTGAGGACTGCGGTGTGGGTCATGGCGGGCTCCGTCGGGTAGTCGCGGGTGGATCAGGAGTCGGTGGCCATGAGTGCGCGCCAATCGCCATCGCGCGGGCCGCCGTCCCAGAACGCGTCAACGGTGGTGATCTCGTAGGCCAGTTCGAGGCCGTCGATGGTCCAGTCGGTCAGCTGGGCGGCACGCCGGGGATATTCGGCCACGGCGATCGCGAGGCGGCGGGCGATCTCGGCGTCGCGAGCGGTTTCGTCGGTGGCAATCATGGCGGGCTCCCTTGGTGGCGCTCTCTGCTGATACTTCTACTATGACACGCCAGCGTTGTAACGTCTAGCGGTTTGAGCATAAGACTTCACAACGCCAGATCAGCTATAGTTCGGGCCATGCCGAAGAAAGATCGCCTCACCACAGCGGAGGCCGCCAAGCTCGCGGGCGTCCAGCCCGTCACCTGGCGCGGCTACGTCCACCGGCAACACGCCCCACCCCCGGACGGGCACCTCGACGCGCGCACGCCCTACTGGTACCGGGGCACCGTCGAAACCTGGATCACCCACCGGCCGGGCCGCGGCGCACGAACCGACCTGCGCGAGAAGCAGCCACCCACAACCCGCAAGAAGCGCACCGACTCACCGAGCTGACCGTCGCCCACCCGGCGCATCCTCCGCCACCCGCCCGCGCCCCGAGCGCCGGTGCTGCGCCTGATGCTCGCGCACCCGCTCCTCCCACCCCGCGTCCAGCTCCTCGTCCGGCGGGCTAGGCCGGCACCAACGATGCGCCGCATCGGAGTAGTGCAAGTCCTCATCCCCACGGCGCAGCGAACTCACCGCACCCACCGCCCCATGCGCTCCGACACGGGCACCTCCACCGCCGGGCAGGTGCGGTGGCCACGATCCGCCGGCAAAGGTGACCGCGGCCACCGCACGAACTTGGGAGCCGGCGGGCGCTCGCTCGTAGGCGGAGGCGCCTGCCAACCCGGTCGAACCCTCCACAGTGTCCTGCGGCGGCGGTGGCCGCGATCTTTCGGGGACCCGCGGCCACCGCCTGGAAGCCCCCGCAGGTTCCCTTCAGCTTTGCCTAGCAGAGAGGTCACAAGCGGCTGCGTTCCGCTGTACAGCGTAAATGGTCACCTTGTGACCTAGGTGACGTTGGCGAAAATTTCGTCTAGGTGTTCGGGTGGGTGACTGTTCGGAGGCGGAGTCGCACACTGGGTCAGTCGGCGGTGGTTGAAAGGCACGGCCAGGAATGATCAGATATGGGCGCCTAGCAGAGAGAAGCGTCCGCCTACCATGCCCAAGAGAGAAGCCGACTTCCGCCGGATTGCGCGGGAGATCACTGAAGCTATCGAGTCGGGTGAACTTGCGTCCGGTTCGGCGCTGCCGCCTGTTCAAAAACTTGCTGAGCAGCACGGAGTTAGCGTCTCAACAGTGCAGCGTGCCTTGACGATCCTTGAGGTTCAGGGGTTGGTCGAGGGTCACCAGGGCAAGGCTGTGTATGTGCGGCGGGAGCGGTGAGCGCGACCACCGTGGACACACCAGATAAGGGCGGTGTGTCCACGGTGTGTCCACGGTCCGTAGATCCTATCGATTCAGTGGCCTTTCATGGCCTCTGACCTGGGCAAATACGGTGGGGCGGGCGGGACTCGAACCCGCGACCGAGGGATTATGAGTCCCCTGCTCTAACCGGCTGAGCTACCGCCCCGAGCGGCGTCAGTTTACCGACGGCGCGCCAACCCCGGCGCCCCCAGTGCCAGGAGAAGCAGAACGCCCGCCGCGTTACCGCGGCGGGCGTAATCAGACACTTCGGCTCCCCCGATAGGACTCGAACCTATAACCTGCCGGTTAACAGCCGGCTGCTCTGCCAATTGAGCTACAGGGGACTGCCGTCACCCGAGGGCGACCGGACAAGAGTACAGCACAACACCTACCACGCCCGCCACCGGGTGGCTCGACAGAGCCCGGCAGGAGGGTCGAAACTGGGCACTACACCCCTCGCCGCGAACGCCACGCCAACGTGGCGCAAACGGCGGATTGTTCCACGTGTCAGCGGGACGATGGACGGGTAAGTATCAGGAGGATGGCGCAGCGGACCCGGTGGAACTCCCCGGCAACGATCTTGCGTCTCGTAGAAGGAGGTCGTCGCATGCGCGGCAAACTGTTGTTCCTGGGCGGTGTGGCCGCGGGCTTCGTTCTCGGTGCCCGAGCCGGCCGTGAGAAGTACGAAGAGCTGAAGCAGACCGCTCAGAAGGTCAAGGAAAACCCGTCGGTGCAGGAAGCCGCCGGTGTTGTCCAGGAGCAGGCCACCCGGATCTACTCCACGGGTAAGGACAAGCTGTCCAACAGCCGACTCGCCGAGACCAACTTCGGCCAGCGGTTGCTCAGCACCAGCGAGACTGACACCGGGGCGACGTCGATCGAGCGGGACCCGCTCAGCGACACCCTGGCCACGAGCAGCTCGACCAGCTCGACCACTGGCACCAACTCGACGGGCAGCACGACCACGTACCCGTCGACGGGTAGCAGCACCACCAGCTACTGATCGCCACAGACGTCCGAGGGTGGTCCGTTACGGCGGGCCGCCCTCGCGTTTCTGCCGGTCAGGCTGCTCGCGCGGCGTACCGGATGCCGCCGAGCAGGTGGCCCAGGAAGGCCTCCTCGGCGTACGACTCGTGCGTGTGCCCGGCGGCGGTGTAGAACGCCCGCCCGCCGAGGTTCTCGTGGCACCACGCGAACGGGTGGTCCTCCCCCATCGTCCCGCCGACGAAGCTGTCCTCGTCCAGGGTGAGCAGCACGCGCGCCCGCCCGCGCACCGAGGTGTGGAAGTTGTACCACTCGTCGGTGCGGGTCCATGCCTTCGGCAGATGCGCCGTGGCCGGGTGGTCGGCATCCTCGACGAGCACGGTGGCCTGCGTGATCTCCGGGTGCCAGTCGAAGTACGCCCCGACGAGTGCGCCGTAGAACGGCCAGTCGACCTCCGATGTGGAGGCGCTGTGCACGCCGACGAAACCGCCGCCGCCGCGGATGTAGGCCTCCAGCGCCGCCCGCTGGGCGTCGTCGAAGAGCTCACCGCTGGTACTGAGGAAGATCACCGCCTGGTGCCGGGGAAGCGCCGCCGTGAACTCCGCCGAGTCCTCCGTGGCTGCCACCTCGAAGCCATGCGTGGCACCGAGCCGCCGGATCGCCGCCACCCCGGTCTCGATCGACTCGTGCCGAAAGCCGGTGGTCTTGGAGAACACCAGGACATCGAAGCTCACAACGTCTCCATCTCCTGTGCAGAGCGGCTACTTGCAGAGCAGTGCGGTCATCCGGCGGCTCGCCGCCCACAGCCCGAGCGCGGCGATCGCCACCAGGTATGCGGCGTGGCCGAGCACGGCGGGGTCAGGTGAGCCGGTGGTGAAGTTCCGCACGAGTTCCACGCCATGGTAGAGGGGGGTCAGCTCGACCACGATCCGCAGTGGCGGCGGGAAGGACTCGACCGGGGCGAAGGTCCCGGAGAACAGGAACAACGCGAACTGCATGAGGATGATGTAGTCGAAGTCCTTCCAGCTGCGGATGAACGTCGAGATCAGCATGCCCAGCGCACCGAACCCGATGCCGATCAGCACGGTGGCGGGGAAGGCGGCGAGCGCCCACAACGGGGCGGTCAACCCCATCGCCGCCATGATGGCGAGGAACGCCGCCGAGTACACCGCGCCCCTGGCCAGCGCCCACATCAGTTCGCCGACGGCGATCTCGAACGGGGTGACCGGGGTGGCCAGCACGCCGTCGTAGAGGCGCATGAACTTCATCTTGCCGTAGAAGTTCAAGGTGGTCTCGTTGAAGGACCCGTTCATCGCGGAGGAGGCGAGCATCGCCGGCGCCACGAAGGCGGCGTAGGACACCGTCCCACCGTCGGGCAGCGGGAAGTCCCCGACCAGCGTGCCGACGCCGACGCCGATCGACAGCAGGTACAGCACGGGCTCGAAGAAACCCGAGATGATCACCCACCAGTAGGCGGCGTGCCGGGCCGCCACGGCGTTGCGGCCGGCGACGGCGGCGGCCCGGGTGGCACGCTGCTCGATGCCGGCCAGGAGGCGGGGCAGTGCGATCGCGGTGAGCATGCCGGCCCCCTAGACCAGAAGCTTCCGGGTGAAGGCGCGGCGGGCCAGCAGCAGCCCGCCCGCCACCCAGAGCAGCAGGTATCCAACGTGGGCGGGCGCCGCCCACGCCGGATCAGCGCCGAGGGTGGCGGCACGGGCGAGTTCCACGCCGTGCCACAGGGGTGAGGCGTACGCCAACGGCCGGATGATCGTCGGCAGTGACTCCACCGGGAAGAACACCCCGGCGAAGAGCGTCATCGGCAGCACCGCGAACCGCAGCAGGACCGGGAACATCCCGTCGGTGCTGACGCTCGCCGCGAAGGCGAACGCCGGTGCGGCGCACGCCAGCCCGAGCAGCATCGCCGCGGCGAGCGCGCCGATCGCCCGCGGCGAGTGCAGCGTGCCGAAGGCCGCCATGACGATCAGAAACCCGGCGCCCGTCGCGGTCACCCGCACCACGGCGTACCCGAGGTGGCCGATCAGCAGGTCGACCACCCGCAGCGGCGCGGCCAGCATCGCGTAGTAGACCCGGGTCCACTGCAGGGCGGAGTAGACCGGCCAGGTGGACTCGGCCACCGCGACCTGCAGTGCCGTGGCAGCCAGCAGCCCCGGGGCGATGTAGTCGACGTAGGGCAGGCCGAGGCTGGCCCGGGCGTCGACATAGCTGCCCACCGACTTGCCCATCGCCAGCAGAAAGAGCACCGGCATCAGGAACGAGGTGAACACGGTGGCCCGCCAGGTGCGGCGGTAGTTCACCAGGTTGTGTTCCAGGACCGCGATCGAAGGATGGATCATGTCAGTCCACCAGGGTCCGCCCGGTCAGGTGCAGGAACACGTCCTCCAGGCTGCTGCGCCGCACCAGCACACTGGTCGGGGTGAGCTGGCGATCGTGGAGGGCGGCGACGGCGGCGTCGCCGTCGTGGGCGTACAGCAGGATCCGGTCGGGCAGCACTTCGCAGCGTTCGCCGAGCCCGCTCAACTTACCCAGGACGGCGTCCGGATCATCGTCTGGGAAGCGCAGCTCGACCACCTCCCGGGTGGAGTAGCGCCCGATCAGCTCGCGCGGTGAGCCCTCGGCGGCGATCCGACCGGCGTCCATCACTACCAGGCGGTCGCACAGTTGCTCAGCCTCGTCCATGTAGTGCGTGGTGAGTACCAGCGTCACCCCGCGTTGCTTGAGCCGGAACAGCCGCTCCCACACCAGGTGCCGCGCCTGCGGGTCCAGCCCGGTGGTCGGCTCGTCGAGCAGGACGATCTCGGGTTCGTTGATCAGCGCCCGGGCGATGGTGAGCCGGCGCTTCATGCCGCCGGAAAGAGGCTCCACCTTGTCCCTGGCCCGGTCGGTGAGCTGGACGAAGCTCAGCAACTCGGCGGCCCGCTCGGCGGCCACGCGGCGGGGGATGCCGAAGTAGCGGGCGTAGACGGTCAGGTTTTCGGTGACAGTGAGTTCCGGGTCCAACGAGTCCAGCTGTGGGCAGACGCCCAGGCGTGCCCGGATGGCCGGGCCGTCGCGGGCCGGGTCCATCCCGAGGATGCGGAGGTGACCGTCGGTACGCGGCGACACGCAACCGATCATCCGCATGGTGGACGACTTGCCGGCACCGTTGGGACCCAGGAAACCGAACGACTCTCCGGCCCGGACCTCGACGTCGATGCCGTCCACGGCGGTGAAGCCGCCGAACCGCTTCACCAGGCCGCGCGCTTCGATCAACGCCTCCCCGCTGTGCATCACCCGGCGACCATAGCCGGCACAGGGAGGCGATGCCGACGGAGTTGTCTCACTCCTCGGCCGGTTCGATCGCGCTGCGCGCAGCGGCCACCAGCTCACCGGTGACCAGGGCCACGTCGGGGTCGGCCGCATCGGCGGCCCGGTCGTAGCGCACGCTCCAGCGCACCCCGTTGACACCGGCGACCCGGCGGGCCACGACGCGGACTCCCCCGCCGCCGGGCAGCGGGTGGTGCGAGGTGTACGCGACTGAGCGGTTCACCCGGGCGCGGACCTGGTCGGGCACCCCGTCCGGGTCGACAAGCGTGAGCACCAGGGGCGACTGGTCGGCCATCACGGCGTACGACTCCTCCTGCGCCACCTCGGCGGCGGTGACGATGGACAGCTCCCGCCCGGACCAGGTCGCCTTGTGGATCTCGTGCCACCCGATCCGCACCCACCGCGTCGCGTCCGGGGCCACGGTCGACAGCCAGAGCCCGCGGTTCGTGGCGACCACTGTGGCGTCGGCGAGAGCGCCCGCCCACGCGACGATCCGCTCCTCCGCCTCCAGGGCCGGACTGCGGTCCGCCGGCAACCGCCGGCGCCGCCACGGCAACGTCACCATCGCACTCCTCCGCAACGCGAGTTCCGGCCCGCCACCCGGGCCTCGGACGCCACTCTGGGCCTCAGAACGATCCGGCGGCACGGTCGCGCAGGGCGCGCGCGTGCTGCTCGAGGGAGACCAGTTCGCCGAAGAGGCGCAGGTGTTCGTCGGTGTGGTTGACCGGGTTGAGCCGCTGCAGCCGGCTCTTGAGGTCGGCGATCCGGCGATTGACCCGGGCCATCTGGAGCCGGGCGATGGTGACCTCCACGTAGCGGAGATCGACCTCTCCGTCCAGTCGCAGTGGCTCGACGGCCAACTCGGTGACGAGGGCCTGTGCGGTCAGGTCGGTGCAGCGGTCCCGCACCTGTTCGATCCAGACCGCACCGCCGCCGCCGGCCGCACCGGTCCCGCCAGCCTCCGCGATCGCGGCGCGCAGCGTGGCGTAGACACCGGTGCCGTACCCGTCCGCGTCGACCGCGTCGAACATCGGGCCGGCCAGCACCGGGCACTGCAGGGCCAGCTTGAGCGCCTCCCGCTCGACCAGGGCCTGCGGACTGTCCGGTGTGGACGTCGCGGCGCGCGGTGAGGCGGGTGACAGGTCACCGCCCCGTGCGGCGGATGCGACCGCCTGTTGCACGGGCTCGACCTCCATGCCGAGGTCACCGGAGAGCTTGCGGGTGTACTCGGGACGCAGCGACCGGTCTTTGATCTTCGCGACCAGCGGTGCGGTGGCGCGCAGCGCGGCCACCCGGCCCTCGGCCTGATTGAGGTCGTACCGGGTGAGGACCGAGCGCAGGGCGAACGCCAGCAGCGGCTCGCGGCGCGCGACCAGGTCCCGCACCGCGGTGTCGCCCTTGGCCAGGCGCAGCTCACACGGGTCCATGTTGTCCGGGCTGACCGCGATGAACGTCTGCGCGACGAACTTCTGGTCGTCCTCGAAGGCGCGCATCGCGGCCTTCTGCCCGGCCGCGTCGCCGTCGAAGGTGAAGATGATCTCCCCGTGGTACCCGTCGGTGTCCAGCAGCAACCGTCGCAGCACGCTGATGTGGTCGCCGCCGAACGCGGTGCCGCAGGTCGCCACCGCCACCGGCACGCCGGCGAGGTGGCACGCCATCACATCGGTGTACCCCTCGACGATGACGGCCCGGCCCTGCTTCGCGATCTCCCGCTTGGCGTGGTCGATGCCGTAGAGCACGTGCGACTTCTTGTACAGCGTCGTCTCCGGGGTGTTCAGGTACTTGGGGCCGTCGTCGTCGGGGAACAGCTTCCGCGCGCCGAATCCGATCACATCGCCGGAGATCTCCTTGATCGGCCAGAGCAGCCGCCGGCGGAACCGGTCGATCAGGCTGCCGGATCGCGACTCGCGGGCCAGGCCGGCGGCGATCAACTCCGGGCCGGTGAAGCCCTGTGCCCGCAGGTGCCTGGTCAGCAGGTCCCAGCCCTCGGGCGCGAAGCCGCACCCGTAGCTCTGCGCGGCGGCCCGGTCGAAGCCGCGCTCGGCCAGGAACTCGCGCGCCGGTCGGGCACCGGGCGCGGCGAGCTGCTCGGCGTAGAACGCGGCCGCCTCGGCGTTCGCCGCGACCAGGCGCTGGCGCTGGCCGGTCTGGCGTACCGGCGCCGGCCCCGCTTCCATGTACCGCAACTGGATGCCGGCCTTGCCGGCGAGCCGCTCGACCGCCTCGACGAAGCTCAGGTGGTCCAGATCCATCAGGAATCTGATCGAGTCGCCGCCGGCCCCGCAGCCGTGGCAGAAGTACACGCCGCGCGCCTCGGAAACGGTGAACGAGGCGGTCTTCTCGTCGTGGAACGGGCACAGCCCTTTCAGATTGCCGCCGCCGGCGGGCTTCAGCGTGACGTTCTCGGACACCACATCCGCGATCGAGGTTCGCTCCCGTACCAGTGCGATGTCCTCATCGCGGATCTTGCCCGCCACCTTTCACCCCTTCCCGGCCAGGTTGTGCCCTGCCATCCTGCCTCGCTTCCACGGCGTTGACGACACCGGCCGGCAGACACGGAGTGTGATGAAGTAATGACAATTGACGACCACACGGTGGACAGAGCGTAGGGGCCCGGTAGCGCACGATCATCACAGAACGTTGGATCACTACGCCGTGGAGGGCACGTTGAGAGTTTCGAGCCGGAGTACCCGCAGGGCCGTGGCGGCCGCTGCGGCAGCCGCGCTGCTCGCCCCCGCCGCTGCGGTGGTCGGCACAGTCGCGGCACCGGGCGTCGCCCATGCCGCTGACCAACTCCCTGTACCCGTCATCGTGCGGTACGGCGACGGCGACCCGGCCGCGGCCGCGCTGGCCGTGACCCGCGCCGGAGGCACGGTCGGGCAGTCGCTCGCGGTGGCTGACGCGTTCGCCGCCACGGTGCCGGCCGACGCGGTCGCCCGGATCGCGGCCTCCCCCGCGGTGGCGGCGGTCACTCCGAACGGCCGGGTCAGCCTGAACGCGGACTCCTGGACCGCCGACACGACACTGACCCCGATGAGTGCGGTCAACACGCTGACCGGCGCCACGACCACCTGGACGAAGCGGGACGCCACCGGGCGCACCCTGACCGGCAAGGGCATCGGTGTCGCGCTCATCGACTCGGGCATTTCTCCGGTCCGCGGCATCAGCACCACCCGCCTCGTGCACGGGCCGGACCTGTCCATCAACTCCCCGTCGCCGACGCTGCGCCGCCTCGACCTGTTCGGCCACGGCACCCACATGGCGGGCATCATCGCCGGCCGTGACCCCGATGTGGCCGCGGGCGCCGAGAACGACCCCACCCGGTTCGTCGGCGTGGCGCCGGACGCCACCCTGGTGAACGTCAAGGTCGCCGCCGACGACGGCGCGGTGGATGTCTCCCAGGTGCTGGCCGCGATCGACTGGACCGTGATCCACCGCAACGACACGGGCCTCAACGTCCGCGTGCTGAACCTCTCCTTCGGCACCGACTCGGTGCAGGACGCCCGGCTCGACCCGCTGGCATTCGCGGTCGAGGCCGCCTGGAAGAAGGGCATCGTCGTCGTCGTCGCGGCCGGCAACGACGGCGCCGCCGCCACCCGGCTCGGCATGCCGGCGATGAACCCGTATGTGATCGCGGTCGGTGGCAGCGACCACCGCGGTACCGCGCAGCCGAACGACGACGTGGTGGCCGACTTCAGCAGCAGGGGCAGCGCCGCCCGCCATGCCGACCTCGTGGCGCCTGGCCAGTCGGTGGCATCGCTGCGCACCCCGAACTCGTACGTCGACACGTTCCACCCCGCGGGACGGCTGTCGCTGGCCGCCGACCCCACTCAGCGCTACGTCCGGGGCAGCGGCACGTCGCAGTCCGCGGCCGTCGTGTCCGGAGCCGCGGCACTGCTGCTGCAGCAGCGTCCGGAACTCACCCCGGACCAGGTCAAGCGCCTGCTCACCACAACGGCCCGGCCGCTCACCACAGCCGACACCATCGCCCAGGGCGCCGGTCAGCTCAACATCGCCGCGGCCGTAGCGGCAGCCACCCCCGCGTACACCCAGTCGGTCCTGCCGGCACTGGGCACCGGCACGCTGGAGAAGTCCCGCGGGACGACACGGCTTACCGACATGGCCACCGGTGGGCAGCTCACCGGCGAGCGGGACCTGATGGGCCGCCCCTTCGTGTCGTCGACGTGGGCGAGCAAGGTCACCGCCGGCAACGCGTGGAGCGGAGGCAGCTGGAACGGCGGCGCCTGGGCCGGCGGCGGCTGGCAGGGCACGGTGGCCGGCACCCCGAAGACCTGGAGTTCAGCGGCCTGGTCGAGCTCGTGGACCGGGCAGGAGTGGACGGTGCTCGGGAGTCCACCGGTGTGGGACGGGAAGAGTTGGAGCTCCGACACCTGGACGAGCCGGACGTGGGCCAGTCGGACCTGGGCCAGCCGGACGTGGGCCAGCCGGACCTGGGCCGCCGGGTACTGGAAGGCCGAGCGCTGGAAGTAGTCCTCCCCGGCAGTGCCACTCAGCAGCACGTTGCTGGGTGGCACTGCCGTTTCCGTACAAGCTCAGCCACCGGTACGGATGAGCGGCGCGGAGGGCTCGGAGCGCGCTGTGTCGGCCGGCGGATCTGACGGCAGCAGCGGAGTCGGCCGCCGTCGCGGGTACATCAGGATCGCCCCGCCCGCGACCAGCACCAGCACCATCGCGACGGACAGGCCGACGCCGACGCCGGTGCCCGGATCCTCGACGGAGTCGGGGGCACTGTGATCGACGGGTCCGGACTGCGCTCCCGCCCCGGCGTTGTCCGTCTCCCCCTGCGCCGCCGCTCCGCCAGCCGGTGGCAACAGCCGGATCTCCGGTGCGGGCGACGACGCCACCGCAGCGTCACCACCGGGAACACTGCCCCACCGCACGACGGTGCCGTCAGCGTAGGTCTGCAGCACTGCGAACACCATCCGATCCACCGCGGGCAACGGACCGAGTGAGACGGAGAGTTCCGCGACGTCGCCGGACCCGCTCCCCGGCTCGGTGACCCGGGTCCAGGTCACCGACGACACCACCTCGGTGGTTTCAGTGCCGTGGATCAGCGCAGTCGGCTCGGCCAGTCGCCGCATGGTGAGGCCGGGGGCCCAGTCCGGGACCGACATCGGGTAGACCTCGGCGATCGGCGTTGACTCGGGCAGGTACAGCTCCACCTTCATGGTGTGGCTGGACGGCCGCTCCTCCGGGATTCGCAAGGTCAGCCGAGCCGAGTCGCCCTGCGTCGCCTCGGTCGGCGTGACCGCGATATCGGCCACCGCGGGAGACGCGAATGCGCACGCCCCGAAAGCGGCTGCGGCCAACCCAACGAGTGTGACACGCGCAAGCCGGTCACGAATCATGGTGCATCCTCCACGATCGACGACGGTGCACTTCCTTGGTAGTACGGTCGCCGGGCGGCGGGGGTTCAACCGCTCCGGCGGAGTTTTCCGATACCGCCGCACACCATTGTGAATCTCACCCGTTCGGCTTCATGCAGGTGGGCGGACAGGCCTATCCGACCGACTCCGCAAACTCCCATACTGGCGCCCTGGCAGCCTGCCTTCAGCCGGCCACGGGGCTCGATGCCAGTGCATCGACCTGGGATGATGTATAAATCTTGAGCGCAGATTGAACCCCCGACATCGGCCGAACGGCGGATGTCCGCGGTTCAGCAAATTGGCGGTAAATCGCGGAAGTAAATAGCCGCGCATAAATCTTCATTAACACCTTGCACCCGTGGAAGTCCCGACCTAGCTTTGAGATCGGTTGATGAAACGGCGAGTGTGAGTTACTCAGACAACGACCCGGACTCGCTGACGAGCATCGCTATTGGCCGCAGTCGCGTGGAGGCTGCACTGCCATCCATTGGCGGCCACTCCGAGCCACATTCGGTCGATCAAGCAGTAGAAAGGTACCTGCCCATGCGAAAGTCGGCACAACGAGGCAGTACGACCGGCGGCCGCGGGAACAGGCGCGTCCTCGCGGCGCTCGCCGCGTTCGTCGTGATCGGCGGCATGATCGCCGTGACACAGGTGTCCAACGCGGCCACGCGTAGACAGCAACGGACCGCCGCCGTGGCGGCGAACTGCGCCCCAGCGGGGACCAGCGGCCGCGTCGACACCAAGCGAGATCTCGGTACTCCGGACGACGGCACCGTCCGCAACTACCGCGACGACCAGGGCAACGCCCCCACGGGCCGACGCGGCGAAGCCACCCCGACCGGCGAGACCCGGGCCCGACGCAGCGCAGTCACTCCGACCAGCGAACCCCCGGCCCGGCGCGGCGCGGCCACCCCCACCAGCGAACCCCCGGCCCGGCGCGGCGCGGCCACCCCCACCAGCGCACCGGCCTCCGGCCGCGCGACTGACCGGGCCCCCAAACCCGCCGGCAGTGCCAGTGGCACCGGCAAGGCCAGCGAGCCGGCCCCGAGTTGCCCGCCCGGGACGGCCCAGGCCGAGACGGCGGCGGAGGAGAACGGACTGGAGGTCCTCGGGGACGACTGCGGCGGCAGCAAGCTCGGCAAGCATGACGGGTTCCAGAAGGGCAACCGGTGCGTGGACACGCAGTTCGGTGAGGTCGGCAACGCCGCCAACAACCCGTCCCTGCTGATCACCGACGCCCCCGAGACCGTCAAGGTCGGCCAGGCCTTCACCATCTCCGTCGCCACCCGCAACCTCGTCCGCGACCGGTTCCTCGGCGCCGCAGCCGGCGGGTACTACCTGGAAAGCTCCTTCCTCACCAGCGAAGGCCTGGTCCGCGGGCACTTCCACACCGCCTGCCGGATGCTCTCCTCCGAGGACAACGCACCCGACCCCGCACCGGCACCCGCCTTCTTCGTCGCCACCGAAGACGGCAAAGGCGGAAAGAACTCCGACACCCTCAAAATCCAG
>DATHBD010000071.1:0-1578 GCA_035296325.1 Micromonosporaceae bacterium
CGACTGACAGTGAGGATGTGGGTGGTGCTGCCGGGTGGGTCTGACCCTTCGACTGACCGACGCGATATTGCTGTCTTGTAGCGGATTCGTCGGCCTGCCTGGTGGTGCTGTGTGCACGCGACCGGACGGGCGGTTGTGACCTCATAGGAGCCTGTGCGAGAGGCCCCGTCACTGTCTTGTCCGCCCTGCCCGGCCGGCGCGTGCCGACCACATCGGTGCGAGCGACGAGGACGGCCATGACCAGCATGACGAGGATCGAGGGCTCTGTCACCGGTGGTGTGGACACCCACGGACAGACCCACCACGCGGCGGTGATAGATCATGTCGGCCGGCATCTGGGGGATCGGGAGTTCCCGACGACTCCCGCCGGTTACCGGGCGTTGACCGGCTGGTTGCGGCGGCATGGTCGGCTGGAACGGGTCGGGGTGGAGGGCACCGGCGCCTACGGAGCCGCGCTGACCCGACACCTGCACGCCGAGGGCGTGGTGGTCGTGGAGGTCGACCGGCCTGACCGCAAGGCACGCCGCGCGCAGGGCAAGTCCGATCCGCTGGATGCCTTCGCCGCTGCTCGGGCCGCGCTCTGCGGCGCTGCGACGGGCACCCCCAAGCAGCGCGATGGCCGGATCGAGGCGATCCGGGCGCTACGGGTCGCTCGCCGCGGCGCGATCAAGGCCCGCACCCAGGCGATGAACCAGCTCAGAGCCCTGCTGTTGACCGGCCCGGCGCAGCTGCGCGAGCAGTTGCGGCACCTGAGCCCGACCGACCTGATCCGAACCTGCGCCCGGTCACGGCCCAGCGGAGACCTCGCCGAACCGGAACAGGCGTTGAAGACGGCGCTGCGCCGCCTGGCTCGCCGTCATCAGCACCTCACCGAGGAAATCAGTGACGCCGACACCGACCTGCGCAACCTCGTCACCGCCGCCGGCCCGCAGCTACTGGCCCTGCACGGCGTCGGAATCGACGTCGCCGGGCAACTGCTGACCACCGCCGGCGACAACCCCGACCGGCTGCACTCAGAGGCCGCGTTCGCGCATCTGTGCGGCGTCGCCCCGATCCCCGCCAGCAGCGGCCGCACCCACCGCCACCGACTCAACCGCGGCGGCGACCGCGCAGCCAACAACGCGCTGCACACCATCACCCTGTGTCGACTGCGCTACGACCCCCGCACCCACGCCTACGTCACCAAACGCACCAAAGACGGCCTCAACAAGACCGAGATCATCCGCTGCCTCAAGCGCTACATCGCCCGAGAGATCTACACCCTGCTCGCCACCAACAACCCCCAACCAACACCTTGACATCCATAGGAGCATCCGGACCGGTTCCGTGGAGCGCCGGTCGGTCACCGTCCATCACCACCGGCGTACGGCACCCAGGCCGGCGAACGGGATCACCCGCACGCCCGTGACGGCCGCGGCGCGACGAGGCTCACCCGGGACGTGCTCGGCGAACTCGATGAAGTCAATGCCGACCCGGTCGACCGTACCGGCCGTCCCCGTGCCGTCCACCAGCACGATCCGCAACGGGACCCGGTCCCGCGCCATCCGGCGCAGCGCCGAACGGAGGTCCGGCTCGACC
>DATHBD010000072.1:0-60308 GCA_035296325.1 Micromonosporaceae bacterium
CCCCGCGCGTCGACCTCACGAACCAACCCGAGATGCACCGCCGCCACCCGCTGCGCGATCACCTGAACCCGATCGAGATACGCGACAAGCGACGCCTCCGGCACCGCACCCAACAACACCGACCCGCACTCATCCAGCGCCTCCTCCAGCACCGCCAACGCCGCGTCCATGCCTCCGAACCTAGGCACCAGGTACGACAAAAAATCGAACACGGGTGCCAATCATTTGGTTTCTGTGGGTAGTGGTGGAATCCCGCCGTGACTGTCGCGTCCGGGCCAATCCTGTGAGTGTCCGGGTTACCTTGCGAATGATCTTGCGAGGCGTCCGGAGCACCTTGCGAGTGACCCGTACGTGCCCGGGTGGGTCGCTGGGGTGCGGCATCGACGGAGCGCAAAATACCGTGTCATGACTGTCGATCCCTCGGTCGGCTCCGAGGTGGTGTGCCGGTGGCCCGCAATCGGGCGCGAATGCCGGTCTGCCGGTCGCGCGCGGTGAACGTGCGGTTGACGGACGAGGAGATGGGCGACGTCGCGGCGGCAGCTGCCCGGGCCGGATTGACATCGGCAGGGTACGCAGGAGAAGCCGCTGTCGCTGCCTCCCGCGCCGTCCGGCAGTCTGGCCCATCTGAAGCCGACCGCCGGCCAGGTGAGCTCGGCGCACGATCTCGGGTCTCATCCGTCGCAATCTGTTTGCCTGCAAGGTCATACTGCGCACATGACGACCAGATACGCCGACCTGATCCGGCGCTGCGAAACGGACCCGGATGTCGTCGGCCTGGTTCTCTCTGGATCACACGCCCGTGCCATGGCGACCGAGCACTCGGACTTCGACGTCTACGTTGTCTTGCGAGAACACAATGGCCGATGGTCGAGCTCCCGAATCCCCGAGCTGGACACGATCGTCATGTCCGTTGACGACCTGGCCGACACGTCTGTCCGCTGGCAGCGCTACTCCTACCGCGGCGCCCAGGTGCTGATGGACCGCCTCGACGGCCGGATCGCGCACCTGGTGCGCGCGCAGGCAACTCTCACCCCCGCCGAGTCGGACAATCTGACCCGCGAACAGCTCGACGGCTACATCAACTTCGTCTACCGGGCGTCGAAGAGCCGACGGGACGGCCGGCCCGACCTGGCGAAGCTCGACGAGATCGAAGCAGCGCCCTGGTTTTTGGAGACGCTCTTCGCACTGCACGGTCGGATCCGGCCCTACAACAAGTTCCTGCGCTGGGAACTCGACATTCATCCGCTGCCGGCGCCATGGACGGCGGAGTACCTGGTCGACGCCCTGACCGAACAACCGTCGATGCTGTTTGCGGAGCTGGAACTCGCCGCGCGTGAGAAAGGATTCGGGGACGTGTTCGACGAATGGGACGACCTCAGCCTTCTGTGCTGACAAGCCGGCGACCCTGGAATCCGCAAGGTATCTCCGGACGACCCAGAGCGTCGATGTCCGGACCGACCTCGCGAGTCGCTGGCCAGGACCCGGATCGCCCGCTGCACTCGGGATCGCGATACCGGCAGCCCCACCGCGGTACTGCTCGCGACGGCGGGACTGGCCCGCCGGCGCGGCCCGCTGATTTCGCGTCACACACCGCCAGGGGCCGCCGCCGCTCAACACCGTGCGATCAGACACCGTCACACGATCAACACCGTCACACGATCAAGCACTTGGTCACACGGTCAGACGCTGCGGCGTGAGCGCCTACGCCTGCGCCAGATCACCCACACCAGCGCGGCGATGACCGTCCCGATGACCACGTACTGGCCGAAGCCCCACAGGAGGGCAAGGACGCCGGTCACGCTCAGCCCGTATGACGGCGCCGTCGCGGTGCGCGTCTGGTCGACGTAGTCCGTGGCGACATTGAGGGCCGAGACGCCGGCGGGTGCGAGGATCGTTTCGGGGCTCGACGCGCCCGGCGCGAGACGTACCAGGCTGGCCTGCATTCTCCTGGAGGCCCCGTCGGATGCGGCCTGTACCACCGCGTACGCGGTGTCCCCCCGCCAGGCCGTCACGCGCACATCGATCGTCGACTGCACGGTCGGCAGCCCGGGATCGGGCAGCGGCCGGCCCGACGCGGCATCGACGTAGCCCAGCGTCCACAGGTCCGGTTCGGACGACCCCGGCCGGGCGCTGCGCCGCAGCACGGCCAGTCGCCCGTCGTCACGCCAGGCGGCCGGGCCGGCCACCACCTCCATGCCGGTCAAGCTGGTCTTCCACCGGAGTGTGCCGTCGCGGTGGTACACCCGCAGTTCGTGACTGGTCGACACGGCGAGCATGGAGCCGTCCGGCGACAACGCGACGGGGGCGGCCAGCAAGTCATCGGCCGGGTCGCGGCGCGGGATGTGGACCGACCACTCCTGCTGACCGGACGCCCAGGAGACGACACTGACGGTGAGGTCGCGCTCGGTCGGCTCGCCTTGATCGTCCCAGAAGTGGCGCCGGACGAGCAGCGCGCGCTTGCCGTCAACCGACCAACCGAGCGGCACGTACCCGGCCGCAAGCGCTTGGGTGGCGCCACTGGCCAGGTCCAGCGCATCGGTGCGGAAGTGGCGGGCCCGCAGGTCGGCGCCCTCCTCGTCGAAGTGCGGCATCAGCAGCGTGCGCCCGTCCGGCGACAGTGCCAGGGTCGCCTCGAACGGATACACGACGCGGTAGGTGTCGGCGGTCAAGCCGACAAGCGCGGTCGGGGCGATGGACTCGCGGAAGGGGTGGCGGTCAGGTACGGCGGGCCCCCGAAATACCACGGACGCCGCGCCGATCGGTGACTTCGTCAGTTCCTGGGTCCACGCCGGCGGGTCCGAGACGGTACGTGGGATGCCGGCGGGGCCACCCGCGAACTGCTGCTCGTTGGCCACGTCGGGCCGGGTCACGCCATAGCCGGCCAGGGTGAACACCGCCACCACGGCGATGGTGGCGGCCGCCCACCGCTGCCGGTGCCGGCGCCGGGCCCGGTCGAACAGCCCGGGCGGTACGGTCGGCGCGGGCGCCTGCTCGGCCAGCGCGTGCAGTCCTTCGCGGAGGCTCATCGGGCCACCGCCGTCAACTCGGCAAGCTCCGGGGCAACTTCACGCAGCCGGCGCAGCGCGTGCCGGGTCTGACTCTTCACGGTGCCGGTGCTCACGCCGAGCACGATGGCCGCTTCGACCTCGGTGCGGTCCTCGTAGAAGCGCAGAATCAGGACCGCGCGTTGCTTCGGGGTGAGGCGACGGAGCGCAGCGGCGAGGACGAGCCGGGTGTCGTGGTCCGTCTCGTCGGGGCGCTCCGGGGGCGCATCGGTGAGGGTTTCCGCCGGCCGGGCCCGGAGGTACCGCCAGCGCGAGATCGCCTTCGTGTAGATCACCCGTCGCAGGTACGCCTCCGGGTCGTCGAGGTTCTGCCACCTGGTGGCGGCCTTCTCCAGCGCAGATTGCACGAGGTCCTCCGCATCGTGAGCGTTCCCGGTGACGAGGTATGCAATGCGGGACAACGCGGGCGTACGCGCCCGGACGTACTCCTCGAACGATGCCCGTGTCTGTGCAACGCCCACCCTGGCCACCTCCTCACACGGATAGACGCCGCACCGGGGCACCACGGAGGGAAGGCACCACGGAGGAGACACCTTCGGGCAGGTGCTGCTGCCCGATCAGCCCGCTCGACCCGCCCGCCAGCGCACCTGTCCTCGCGGCCGCCACGCCGGTCATAGCGGCCGCTGCCACAGTCCGGGGGACGCCGCGTCAGTCGTGAGCCGCCGGTCAGTCGGGCCGCCGGTCAGTCTGGGCGCGTGCTTCAGCCCTGGGCCGGGCCCCTGGGCGCCGGCACCCGCGGCCGCCCCGCGGCGGCGGTTCTGGTCGACGGAGTGGCGAGCAGCCCCCAACGGTCGGCGCGCAGCAA
Organism: Micromonosporaceae bacterium; assembly: GCA_035296325.1. Taxonomy (GTDB): domain Bacteria; phylum Actinomycetota; class Actinomycetes; order Mycobacteriales; family Micromonosporaceae; genus DATHBD01. The sequence goes on from DATHBD010000072.1 coordinate 3,871, forward strand.
CGCCTCGGTCCGGTTGGTGGCGCCCAGCCGGCGGTACAGGCCGCCCAGCAGGCGGTACATCTCCCGCTGTGAATATCCGGCGGAGCGGGCCAGCCGCGCCACCGTTGTGCCGCTGACCAGCGCACGTAGCCACGAGGCCTCGCGGACGCTGAGCACCGGCCGGTCCTCGTTCGCTCCGGCCAGGGCCCGCGCCGCGCTCGCCGGGAGGCAGGTGAGCGCCCGGGCGGCGGCGTCCACGGCCAACACCACATCATCGTCGGCGGATGAGGTGGGCAGCGCGGTCACGCCCGCCCCGAGCAATTGGCGGTACCGCGCCGGCGTCGGGTCGTCGACCAGTACCACGCAGGCGGTCTCCGGCTCGGCGGCGACGACTTCGGCACGCACCTGGGTGCCGCCGTCCGTGTCGTCGGTGACCAGGACCGGCGACCGGCGCTTCACCATCCGGTGCACGGGCACCCGGGCCGGCGGCCGGCGTACCGCAACGCGGTAACCGGCACCCTCCAGCGCGCGGACCACGCGGACCCGCTGGGACACCCGCGGCAGCAGCACCGTGACGTCGGCACCCGTGTCCGCGGCACCCATGTCCGCGGCACCCGTGTTGGCGGCACCCGAGTTGTCGGCCGACTCACCCGCGGGATCGCCGGAATCAGCCGAGGTCGATTCGCCTTGTGGCGCATCACTCAGATCCACGCTGGCCACCTCCACTTCTACCGCATTACCCGTCTCGACACCGTTGCACGCATGCATGGCGCGGCGGTAGGACGAACGGCAGTGGGCCCCGGGACCAAGGTCGGTCCGGGGCCCACTGCCGCACGCAGGACGGGTCAGCGCAGGGCGGGCCAGCGCAGGACGGATCAGCGCAGCGCAGGTAGGTCGGGTTGTGGCGTGCTGTGCACGCGGAGGAGTCCCCACAGCCCGGCGTTGGTCTGGTTGATCTGGTTGCCGTCCCGGTACAGGAAGTCTCCGCTGACCCCTCTCGGCCCACCGGCACCGCCGACCAGGTCGAGCGAGGATGCCTGACTGGTCAGCAGCACCCCCCGGGCACTGACCACCGTGGAGGCCGGATCGGCCGCCTGGTAGTTCCAGCCGTGGCCGCTGAGCAGGAACGAGTGCGCCCTGCCCCGGTCGCTGCTGATCAACAGCCGGATCTTCACCGGGTCACCGACGTAGGCCCGCAGCACCGGGGTGGCCGGATCGCCGTGCACGGTCGAGCTCAGCACGTTGGCCTGCGCCGGATCGTGGGCGAGTCGCGGCGCGAACCGCTCGGTGCGGTAGTTCACCCCGCGGTTGCCCAGCTCGTACGGGTCCTCCACGTCCCCGGCCGGAGCGATCGCCGCCCCGTTCGGCGAGCGCAGGTTGAGCCCGTCCTGCCACTGCAGCGCGTGCTCGCGGAACGCCTGGGCCTTGCCCGCCGCGTCGGTCCACCGGATCACCGCACTCGCGCCGGTGATGATCGGTGCCCCGGTGGCGGGATCGTGCCAGGTTGATCCCTTCGGCTCGATCAGCAGACCGGCGAAGAGCCCGTGGTGGCGGTGTCCGCGGCGGTCACCGAAATCGACCAGGGTCGCGGTGTTGCCGGCGAGATGCTCCGGCACGTACCAGTACGCGGTGATGCTCTGCCCCGGGCCGACCGTCTGGTCGTAGTTGTACCCGACCGTGGCGCCGTCGGCGGTCGTGACGCCGTACTCGACGAGCGCCGGGTGCAGCGACACCCGGTTGCTCTTGGGGAACGGCGCGTCGGCCGGGAGCGGTACGTCGCCGGTGTGCGCCGGCAGGCCGGTTGCCGGGAACTTGTTGGTCAGCGTGACCTTCAGGCAGTCGCCGGCGTTCGCGCGCAGGTACAGCGGCTCCGTCGGTCGGGTGCCGGCGCGGACCGCCGCCTCGTGCTCGGCCAGCACGTACAGCGCACCGGCCGGGTCGTGGTCGCCGGTCTCGGCGTTGTACACGATGTCCTTCTGGATCGCCGCGATGTCGTAGCTGCGCTCCGCGGACTGGGCCGGGCACGTCTTGACCAGCTTGGGCGGCGCGGTGTTCAGCGCCTCCCCGGGCTTCAGCGCCGGCCAGGTGTTGCCGGCGCCACCGGGGTTCTTCTGGTCCGGTAGCTGTTGGAGGTCGGCCACCTTGCCGTTGGGCACCCGGAAGATGCCCCACATGCCCAACCACTGGTCGTCGAGCGGGGTGGAACCGTAGAGGTAGTCACCCGGGACGCCGGCGCCGCCGGCGAGGATGCTCGGCGCACCGTTGGCCGCGTCGTTCTTGGCGTGCTTCATGGTGCTCGGGCTGTTGCGCGGTTTGCGCTTCACCGACGAGCCACTGACCTCGTAGTTGTAGTACTCGGCCAGGGCGAGGCTCTGCGTGTCCACCACGGTCGATGCCGGGTTGTCCGGTTCGTTGAGCCACCGGTGCCCGTGGATGTTGAAGGTGTGCACCTCCTCGTGAGCCCCGTCGACGTTGCGGATGATGACCGGGTCCTTGTTGTACGCGCGGAACACCGGCGTCGACGGATCCCCGTGCACGGCGGATGAGTAGATGTACGCCGGATCGCCCTTGGGCCCCGCCATCCCCGGCGCGGTTCGGATCTGGAACGGCTCGTTGCGGTAGTTGATGGCGTAGCCGCCCTGGTCAGCGCCGTAGTCGTCGACCTCACCCGGCGGGTGGACCGGGCTGCCGGCGCCGTGGTTCTTCCACATCGGGATGCGGTCCTGGTGGAACACGCTGATCTCGCGGAAGTCCGGACCGCTGGCGGACCGGATGTCCGCGACCGTGCCGGTGCCGTCGGTTGCCGCCCCGGTCGACGGGTCGTGCCAGGTCGCGTCGGACGGCTCCACGTGCATCGCGGCGAAGAGGCCCTTCTGCTGGTGCAGATTGGCGTACTGGTGGTCGTGGAAAAACACCGTGCGCAGCGGCTGGTCCACGAACCACCGGTACCCGTAGGTCTGGCCCGGCATCGCGCTGGAGGTGTAGTTCCAGCCCACGCTCGTGCCGTCGGAGGCCAGTTCGTCGAACTTCACCAGGTGTACGTGGGTGGAGACCTCGCTGGTCTCCTCGCCCGACATGAAGTCGCCGTCCATTCGGTTGACGTGGTCCAGCGGCACGGCCGGGTTCTCGTCGAGGTGCAGGTCGTTGGTGGTGAAGACCTGTACGCACTCGCCCAGGCGGGCCCGGATGGTGAACGGCTCCGGTTGTCGGGCCCCGGAGCGCACGGCCGCGGCCTGGGACTCCTCCACGTAGACCCGTCCCTGGCGGTCCTTCCAGCCGGCGCTGTTGTAGGTGATCGGCACGTCGATGACGTGTGGCCGGTAGGTGCGGGTGGGGGCCGCCGTGGGGCACGGATCGATGTACCCGTTGCCGGGCTTCGCCGCGTTGAGCGCCGGCATCCCGGCGGCCTCCAGCGCGGTCGGCCCACGGGGGGCGTCGCCCGGCCGGCGGATCGCCGCGAAGTCGTCCTTCACCACGCCGTACGGCGCGCGGTAGGCGCGCTGGCCCAGGTCGCCCTTGACGAACAGCGGGTACCCGGGCTGTGCGGCGGTGGGCGCCGGGGTCTGGCCGATACGGCTGGGCAGCTCGCGAAGCGCCTGGATCGGCGTGCCGTCGGCGTAGCGCTGGGTGCCGTTCCGGAGCCGGTCGAAGATCCGCAGGTGGCCCCACATGCCCTGGGCGAAGTGCGGGTACAGGTGGCAGTGGAAGATCGAGTCACCCGCGGTGCGCTGGATGCCGCCCGCGCCGCCCTCGAGCTCCATCCGGTAACCCTCGCCCGGTCCGATCGACTGGACGTCGTTGCGCGGCGAGTCGGGGTTGTTCGCGTCCTTGAACCAGCGCTGGGTGTGCTGGTGCCACGGATGGGTCTCCTTGGCGCCCGGGTGGACCACGTGGAACTGCACCGGGTCACCGACGTACGCCTTCGGGATCACGTTGTCCGAGTCGGTGACGATGGTGCCGTCGGCCAGCGCGCGGGTCAGCTTGCCCTCGTCGCCGAAGATCCACGACTGCAGGTGCGACTCCTCGCCCATGCACTTCGCGCCCGGGTCGGTGACCACCGTGCCCATCTCCGGGACGTACCCGTCGCAGAAGTGGTCGGCCGGCGTGAACACCTTGCCGTTGGGCAGTTTGATGGTCTTCGCGACGCCGCCGGGATTCTCCGGGGTCTTCGTGCCGCGGTGCTCCAGGATGGCCCGCAGGCGGTTCCGCAGCGGCTCGGCCCGGTAGTTGATGCCGAACGTCGAGTCCGCCAGCCCGGTCGTCGGGAAGGTGGGCTGACGGCCGTCGCGGTCCTTAACGTCCTCGTTCTCGTCCATCAGCACCATCGCGTAGGAGCGCAGCGCGCCCGTCGGAGTGGCGACGTCGGCGAAGGCGCGCGACTCGACCGCGCGTCCGGTGGCCGGGTCGAGCAGGTTCGCGCCGGTCACCGGGTTGGTCCAGACCGAACCCGTCGGGTGTACCACCACCGCTCCGTAGAGCCCGTCCTGCACCGTGGTGTGGCCCGGGTCGGCGCTGTCGATGTTGGCGATGTCGGTGATCGGCGCCTCGCCCTGCTTGTCGGCGTACCACGTGTAGGTGGTTGACCCGCCGACCGGCACGGTGGTGTCCGGGTTGTGGCCGACCCGCGCGCCGTCGGAGGTCTCCGGGTCGAACTGCACCAGGCCCTCCGGGTGCAGGCCGACCCGCCGGTCCAGGTCGTTGCGGAGGACGACCTTGACGCAGTCCCCGACGTTCGCGCGGATGACCAGCGGCTCGCTCAGTGCCGGGTTCGCGGTGATCTGGGACTTGCCGATGCGGGCGTCAGCGCCCTTGAGCGCGTACACGGCACCGTCGGGCAGTGTGTCGCCCCACCCGTTGAGCGGGATGACCAGGGAGAACGCGGCCACGTCGTAGGTGACGCTCCGGGCGCCGGCGGGGCACACGCCGAGGCTCGACCCGGCGTGTGCCGGTTGGGTCGTCAGCAGCGCCGGTAGCGGCACCACCAACAGCGCGAGCACGCCGGCGAATGCGGCCCGGACCGGCCGGACCGTCGGGTATCCGGCCCGCCACTCCGCACGCACGGCGGCAGCGACCCGAGCCAGGCCGGTCGCCACCAGCGACATCGCCACGGTCGCGGGCAGGCAGAGGAGCAGGACCTCCAGCGCGTACGCCTCGATGCCGGACGCCGGCCGCTCGAACAGCACGCCGTGGCCGGGCGCCGCGACGGCGAGGGCGGCCGCGGCGGCGAAACCGCGCCCGAGGGCCGCGGTCAACGCGGAGGTCAGGGCGGTGGTCCTCGTCCGCGGCGCGGCGCCGGTACGGCGTCGTACGGCAACGGGCGGTCGTACCCCGACGGGCGGTCGTACCCCAACGGGCTCCGCATCCTCCACGAGCCGCCAGCGGTACCGACGACGGGTGGCGTTCGCGGCGACAAGCGCCGCCCCGAGCAGCAGCCCGAGCAGGACGACCGGGATCGCCAGCGTCGCGTTGCGCAGCCAGTGCGTGGTGGCCGACATCCCGGCCGGGTGGTGGTGGGCCGCTGCCGCACCGCCCTCGCCCTGCGGCACCGTGCGGTTCGTCGGCACCGACGGGCCGTCCATCTGTCCGGAGACGATCGCCATCGCCGTGTGGTCCACATGGCCGGCGCTGTCCACCGGCGCCGCGGCGCCGTGACCGCTGACCGCTGCGCCGTGCCCAGCCGTACCGTGGCCGGCGGCAGCGTTACCGACGGCAGCGTTACCGACGGCAGCGTTACCGACGGCACCGTTACCGGCGGCGCCGTTGCCGGCCGCGCCATTGCCGGCCGCGCCATTGCCGGCCGCGCCATGGTCGGCGGCGCCATGGTCGGCGGCGGCCGCGTCGGTCGACGCTGCGCGATGGTGCAGCGTTTGCAGCAGACCGACGGCGGGGTAGGACATCAGGGTGGCGAGGACCAGCGTGGCGAGCGCGGCCCGGAGCGGGCGGACAGCGAAACGGCCAGCAGACACAGGGGATCTCCAGGACTGACAACTACCGGGGGTGGCGTAATCACGCCGACAAATGCATCAGCGTGCGTTTGCAAAATAGAGCATCGATATGCTTTCCGAACCTTCCACTCACGACATCACAGGAACCTGGCAGAGCTGTGACAGCTTGAAGCTGTCCAGTTGCCCGGACCGAACGTCCGTGATATCGATGATCGTCGTGATAGTCAACCTCGGACGATCAGCGCACCGGTGGACGCGGGTCGGCTGAAGCCGTCATCACGTTCGGTCCGCCGGGTCCGCCAACGGGTGGGGCTCAGTTGGGCCGGACGGCCAGCGATACCGTTGCCCCGTGACCCCCACTGAGCTGCGCGCTCTCCAGGACGGTGACCTCGCCACCCGGGAGGCGCACCTCTACCGCCTGCTCGACCGGTGCCGGGAGGACGAGCGCGACAGGGCGGCGGCCGAGGCACTGTGCACACTGGTCCGGGAGTACCGCGACTACCACCGGTCCCTGTACACCCGTGCGATGAACCAGGCGGCCGTCTTCGGCGACGCCACGCTCGAGGCGCCGCTGCTCGCCGCGCTGGCCGACACCCGGTACAACTGCCAGGCCTGGGCGGCGATGGGTTGCACCGCCCTCGGCATCCGCGCCGCGGTCCCGCTGCTGCTCACCATGCTGGATCATCCGCAGTGGATCGCCCGGGAGCAGGCGGTGATCGGGCTCGGCCAGTTGGGCGACGACTCGGTCGTGCCGGCACTCGCCCCGCTGCTGCGTGACCCGGCCGAGTGGATGCGCCAGCGCACCGCCGAGGCACTCTCGGAGATCGACACCGACGCGGCGCTGGACGCCCTGTGGGACGAGTTTCAGCACCGCCGGTTCCAGCGCATCGGCTACCTCGCCAGCGCGCTGGCGCTGTTCACTCCCGAGGTACTGCCGCGGCTGCACGAAGCGGCCGCCAGCGAGGACCCGAACCAGCGGTACTGGGCAGCCGTCGCGCTCGGCTCAACCGGCGAGGACAGTGCTGTTCCCACGCTCGAGCGGCTGCTGGCCGACGACGGTGCGACGGTGTTCGACGGGCGGGTCGCCGTCGCTGCGCGGAAGGGCCTTCGCACGCTGGGGCGGATCCAGGCCGCCATCGCGGCACGCTCCGCCACTCCCCCGATCAGCCCGCCGGAAGATCAGCCGGCATGACCAGCCCCGCGGCGCGCCCGTGGTGCGGGCCACCAGCCGGCCACCAGGGGGCGACCAGCCGGCGACCACTAACGGGCGACGCGGTATCTGATGTGTGTCACGGCAGGTGAGGCGACGACTTCAACCGGTTCCAGGTTGACATCACCGACGCCGTCCAGCAGCCGCTCGCCGGCTCCGAGGATGACCGGCACGATGTGCAGGTACAGCTCGTCCATGTGTCCGGCGCGCAGGTACTGCTGTACCGTACTGGCGCCACCGGCGATCGCGACGTCCATGCCGCCCGCCGCTTCGCGGGCCCGTTCCAGGGCCGCCTCGATGCCGTCGGTCACGAAGTGGAACGTGGTACCGCCCTTCATCGTCAACGGCTCCCGCGTGTGATGGGTCAGGACGAACACCGGGGCGTGGTAGGGCGGGTCCTCGCCCCACCAGCCGGTCCAGCTCTCGTCCCACGGGCCGGCGCCGCCACCGAACATCTTGCGACCCATGATGTACGCCCCGTTGCCCCGCATCAGGCCCTCGACCACCACGGAATCCGCGTTGCGTTCCCCGCCGGCCAAGCCGTGCGTCTCGCGCCAGGCCGCGCTGGTGAAGGCCCATTCGTGCAGGCGCATCCCGCCCTCGCCGATGGGATTGTCGACGCTCTGGTTGGGCCCGGCGGCGAAGCCGTCCAACGACACTGAAATCTGACCGGTGACTCGACTCATGATGTGCTGACCGCCCTTCGCGGTGAAACTCATCGCTCAACACGCTGAGCGCTCCCCGATGAGTTTCCTCCGGCGACGGGGTCTACCTGGGCGACAACACCGGGAGATGAGGGGAAACGCTGATGACCGACCTGGAGAAGCAGGTTCAGGTGGCGATTGACGAGTTGGTCGAGTCGGGGGCCGAGCGGGGTGTCCAGGTCGCGGTGTACCGCCACGGCGACCTGGTGGTGGACGCTGTCGCCGGCGTCGCCGACCCGGCGACGGGCCGTCCGGTCACGTCCGGGACACCGTTCTACAACTTCTCGATCCTGAAGGGCGCGGCGGCGACCGTTGCGCACGTCCTCGCCGAGCGGGGCCTGTTCGGGTACGACACGCCGGTGGCGGAACTCTGGCCGGAGTTCGGCGCGCACGGCAAGCACACCGTGACGGTGCGGCATGTGCTGACCCACACCGCCGGCGTGCCGGGCATCCCGCTGGAGACCACGGCTGAGGATCTGTGCGACTGGGACCGGATGTGCGCGACGATCGCCGACGCCGAGTTGTGGTGGGAGCCGGGCACCAGGATCGGCTATCACGCGTACACCTTCGGGTATCTCGTCGGCGAGATCGCCCGCCGGGCCACCGGCAAGCCGATCTCCGACATTCTCCGGGAGGAGGTGGCCGCGCCGCTCGGCGTCGCCGACGAGATGTACTTCGGCATGCCGGAATCGGAGCATGGCCGGCTGGCCCGCCTGGAGGACGCGGACGCCGGCTCCTTCGACCTGAGCATGATGCCGCCGGATCACCCGATGCTCAAGGCCGGACCGCTGGCGCTGTTCCCCACGGCGGCGCTCGGCAGCCGCACCGACATCCTCGCCGCCGACATCCCGGCCGGCGGCAAGACCTCGGCCCGTGCCGTCGCCCGTATGTACGCCGCATTGCTGGATGAGGTGGACGGCGTCCGGCTGATCCCGGGGCAACGGCTGCGGGAAGTAACGGCCGTAGCGGCGGCCGGCACCGACGAGGTCTTCGGGATGCCGTCGACCTGGGGCCTGGGGTACGCGCTCGGGCTGCCCGGGATGACCGGCGACGTGCCCCACACCGCGTTCGGCATGGGCGGGGCGGGCGGCAGCTTCGCCTACGGCGACACCGCGACCGGCATCGCCTTCGGCCTGACGAAGAACCGCATCAGCAACGACTTCAGCACCGCCAGCCGACTCATCGAGATCGTGCACCGGGCCGGCACGAAGCGTTAGCCGCCCTGCCGCTGGCCGTGCCCGCCGTGCCCGTCGTGGCCGCCGTGCCCGTCGTGGCCGCCGTGGCCGTCGTGGCCGTGCGGGACGGCCTGGACGGCGGGGCGCTGACCTGGCTCGACCACCACGAACTGCCCCATCATCCCGTCGTCCTCGTGTGCGAGGACGTGACAGTGGAACATGTACGGTGCCGTCGGATCGGCGAAATCGGCGAACCGGGCAATGATCTTCACTGGTCGGTTGGGCAGCAGGTGCACGGTGTCCTTCCAGCCCCGCAGGTGGGCCGGCGGCGGTTCCCCGTTCACGGTGAGCACCTGGAACTGCACATCGTGGACATGGAAGCTGTGCGGCGTGGCGTGGTTGTTGGCGACCGTCCACACCTCGACGCTGTCCTTGACCACGGTGGCGTCGACCCGGCCCGGGGCCATCTTCCGACCGTCGATCGAGGTTCCGGCCAACGTGAACTGGCGATGCTGCACCGCCTGCGCCGGGTCCAGGCGGGGCACGTCGACGAGCTTGGCGGGCACGGCCGAGGTCGCGTCGAGCCGTGGCGCCGCCCGCAGTTGCAGGATCTCCAAGGTGTCGGCGCTGCCGGAGAACCGGCGACTGGTCGGGTCGAGGCCCAGCGGCGGGGGCGTGCTGCGCAGCACCGCGCGCTCCCCCGGCCGTATCGCCACGATGATCTCGGCCCGCTCGCCAGCGGCCAGAGTGACCCCGCCGGTGCGTACCGGCGACGGCAGCAGGCCGCCGTCGGTGCCGACCAGGTCGAAGGCGCGGCCGTCGGCGAGCCCGAAGTGGTAGGCGCGGGCGTTGGAGGCGTTGAGCAGGCGGAGCCTGACCCGGTCGGTGGTCACCTCCAGGTACGGGCGGAGCGTGCCGTTGACCGCGACACTGCGGCCGAGGATGCCCACGTTGCTGAAGAGCGGCGCGCCCTCGTCGAGTTCGTCCCCCTGGAACCGCTTGTCCTGCACGATGACCGGGAAGTCGTCGACGCCGTAGCGGCGGGGCAGCGCCGGCACGTCGGTGGCACCGGCACCGGTCGCCGGGTCGTCGATGAGGAACATGCCGGCCAGGCCCCGGTACACGTGCCGAGCGGTCTCGCCGTGCGGATGCGGGTGGTACCAGAGGGTTGCCGCCGGCTGGTCGATCGTCCAGGTCGGCGACCAGGTCGCACCGGGCCGTACCGGCTGCTGCGGCCCGCCGTCCATCCGGGCCGGCAGGTGCATGCCGTGCCAGTGCACGCTTGTCGTTTCGGACAGCCCGTTGTGCACGTTCACCACGACCTGCTCGCCGCGGCTGGCCCGCAGCGTCGGGCCGAGGTAGTCGCCGTTGAAGCCCCAGGTTGGCGCGCTCTGCCCGCCGAAGTCATGATGGCCCGCACCGGCCCGCAGCTGGAACACCCGCCGACCCGCTGCGTCCACTGTGGACGGCGCCAGGGGCGGTACCGCGAGCCGGTTGGTGAACTCCACCTCACCCGCGTCGGAAAAGGCGGTCGAGGTCCACGCCCAGGTCGCCAGCGCCGCGCCGCCCCCGCACAGCAGCACGAGGCCGACCATCGTGACGATGAGCACCCGCCGTAGTACGCGCATGGCCCCGTCCCTCCGAGGGCGGCTCCGTCGGCCATCCCCCCGACCAGCCTGCGGCGACGCCGACCGGGTGTCGACGGTTCCCGGCCCATGCCAGGGAGATCCCCGGGCGAACCCGGAAGGAGCCGGCGGCGGGCGTCAGGGGGAATACCTGATGCCCGGAGATCACCGCCCTACGAACCCCCGAACCGCGCTGCCGCCGCTGCCGCGACCGCGACCGCGACGGCGGTGACCCGTGGGTAGTCGACGTTGTCCGGCACGTCGCCGGCCAGATGGTAGTGCCGGTTCCGAAACGACGCGGTCGTGGTCAGCATCATCGAGGGCACCCCCCGACTCCAGAACGGGGCATGGTCTGACCGGTCGAGGTGGGCCAGGAGCGGCAGGAACCAGGTGACCAACCGCCCGGGCCAGCCGTCCGGCCGCGGGTCGCGCGCCTCGAAGACCGGCAACGGCGTGCCGAGGGCGGCCGCGGCGGCGGTCACCGCCGTGGCCGCGTACGCCGACGACGACCGGCACACCGCCAGCAGGAAGTCCCCGCGGTGCTGTCGAGCCCGTACCCGGGCGGCCAGGTCACGGAAGACCAGCCCGAGGCCGCCGATCTGCTGGGTGTCCGGCGCGTCGTGGAACGTCCCGACCGACTCCAGGCAGACCACCAGGTCCAGGTTTCGGCGGAACGTCCGATCACGGGCCAGCGCTCCGGAACCCACCTTCCCCAGTTCCTCCAGATCCACGATCGCCAGCACCACCGCCGGCGGCTCGGGGAGGCCTGCCAGCAACCGCGCGGCCTCCATCAGAGCCGCGACGCCGGAGGCATTGTCGTCCGCGCCGCCGCTCCCGGCGACCGAGTCCAGGTGCGCCACGATGAGGACCCGCCGGCCCGGCGGCGCGCCGGGCAGTTCGGCCAGCAGGTTGACGCCGTCCAGCCGAGGGAAGAGACGCAGCCGTTGCACGATCGACGTCCGGCCGCCGGCGTCGGTCACCCCCGGGACCCATCGGCGCTGGAACGGCACCGCCCTGACCCGCCATCCCGCCGCCGCGAGGCCCTCGGAGACGTACGCCTGGGCGCGCTCCAGGTGGACCGGATGGTGCCGCCCGCGTGGGGCGGCTGCGAGCGCCGTCACGTCGGCGGCCACCCGGGTCGGGTCGGCGCGGCTCTGCAGCAGCGCGGCGAAGAACGCAGGCCCGCGGTCCGGGCTCTGGTGCGGGCCCCGCTCCGGGCCCTGGCGCGAGCCCCGCTCCGGGCCCTGGCGCGAGCCCGGGTCAGACGGAGGCGGCGGCGGGGTCGGCTCGACCGCTGGTGGCTGCTCGCCGCTGGATGGGTGCCCCAATTCCGAATCCCCCCTGGTAGACCTGCGTTTCACGGCCCACCGATCCTGGCACGGACGTCTCCGCGGGACCAGCAAGCCGCGTCGGACCAGGGACTTCAAGACACCCACAAGGGCCGCCATGAGTCTCCCACGCTTCACACAAGGCCCAACGACGAATGTAGATGTTGTTACAGGCGAGACACAGAGGCCGCCCTCGCCCGGTTACGCAAACGTACGGGGGAATCGGGACGTGGAACTGGGTGTCAGGGATCGACGGGCGACCAACTCACCTGCGACAGCAAGGTTGGAGCGGCACGGGGGGAGGCGGCATCGCATGCACACTGAGGTACCGCCTTCAGCCGCATGGTTCAGTTCACAGCAGGATTCCGGTGGGGGTGGACGTGGCCGGGTGGCGCACCGCGAACGTGGCGGTGCACCACCGGCCCACTCCGGACGCTGGGTCGGCCCCACCTATCACGCAACCCGGTAACGCCCACCCAAGCCACCCAAGCGCGATTGGCCGCATGTCCGACCGACCGAATCAGGGCCCGGTGAAGGTGAATCTGCCGGATGGCGGGGCGGTCGCCCAGCCGATCTTGGGCTGGACCTCCCCGTAGCGGGCGGTCATCTGACCCCCGCGGCTACTCGGCTTTGGCAAGGTAGCCAACTTCCGGTGATCCAGCCACCGAGTGGACGTGATAACCCCAGCGTCGCAACGCCTGCATGATTTTCGCCGCACCGGGCGGATTCGCGGAGTGGACATACACCATCCCGATATCAAACGGACGCTCCTCGAACGCGGCCCGTTCCAAGACCTCGACGACGGGCCAGATCGTGTCGTGTCCGCCGAGGTCGTGGTCAAGCCACAGCTCGTCCAACTGGTGCCCGCGGTGTCGTTCCAGGGCCTCGATACCCGCCGCGCTGGAACGCGCCACGTGCGCTGCTCGGCCATCAACAAACGAACGGAGGTCATCAATCAGCACGATTCGAGGCGGCGTCTCGGCAACCATCCAATCATCCTTCGTCCAACTCGCTGATACCGCTACCGATATTGCGGCCGGGCTGGCGCGCGCACCCCGAGCCGACCGAAGGCCACGCCCAGGTCGACCGCGGGCCGGAGTGAGCGTCGGCCTGCCTGCGTCACAGTCGCGACGGGGCGGCATGATTCACCGCGCCCACGGGGCCCATTTCTCCGGACCGGACCTCAGTGGACTGTTCCGAGCTTCCATCTGGGTCTGGAACGGGGCAAAGATGAAGAACGTCCCGCACGTGTTGCCTGCCTCGTCGGTCACGGGACAGGCCATCTCCTCACCGACTGGCACGGCAGGAGCGGCGAACACATGATCCCAGCAGCAGCGCCACCAGAGCATCTTTGCAGGCTACAGCGCCATGCCACCGCCCAGCGTCGGGCCTGCGCGGCGCTGCTGGCCGACTTGGACGTCCGCGCGCGCGTGGCCATGCATGCGAGCCACACCGCAACGGTCGCCGGCGCTCCTCTGTCACTGAGTTGGCCCAGATCAGGGGTTCGGAGGGTCTCCGTGACCTGACCCGAGCAGCCGAACCGCTGGGCGCACAGGGCGACCCGGGCTAGACTAACTCCTTAGCTAAACGAGCGAGAGGTCGCGCGATGTCGGCTGAGGGCGTGCACTACAACATGCATGACGCCAAGACCCATCTGTCCCGCATCATCGAACGGGTGGAACGCGGCGAGGAGATCATCATCGACCGGGCGGGCACCCCGGTCGCAAAGGTCGTGCCGCTGGTGCGGCGGGCCAACCGCACCGCAGTCGGCTCCCTCGCCGGGCAGCTGGATCTCTCCGGTGACTGGGACTCATCCCAGACCAACGCCGAGATCGCCGCCGACTTCGGCATCAGCCCATGACCCTGCTGCTGGACACCCACGTCGCGCTCTGGGCCATCACCGGCGACCCGACGCTCGGCACCGAGTTCATCGACCGGCTACGCCACGACCCGGACGTCTTCCTCTCCCCGGTCAGCCTGTGGGAGATCACCATCAAACAGCGTGCGGGGAAGCTCGCGGGGCCTCCTGACCTCGCCGAGCGAGTAAGGGATATGGGCTTTCGTGAACTCCCGGTGACCCACGCCCACGCCATCGCCGCCGGCCGCCTGCCACCGCATCACCGCGATCCATTCGACCGGATGCTGGTGGCACAGGCGATCACCCAGAGTTTGACCCTCGCCTCACGCGACGCGTCGATAGCGCTGTACGACGTGGACGTCCTCAAGGTGTGATCGGTCCGTTCGATCAACATCCCACGCCAAGCGTCTGGTCCCAGCGCGGCGCAGCACCCGCGTTCCCCTGTTCGAGGAGATCCCCGTCGGGCCTGACGCTCGTGGGATCAAGGTGCTCGACTCATCTTCGCCACCGACACTTGAGGCCAGCAAGCTAGCCGGAAGAGCAACCGGAGCTGGAAGGTGTCTGCTCATACCCATCGACCCCACCGCGCCGAGTCGTATGCTGCGCGCGCCTCTGTGTCGTGTGCCTTTGTCCTCCTGGCTGACGACTTTCCTCCTGGCTGACGACGCCGGCCTGAGCGCCGGTCCGCCGACTCAGCCCGCGACGCGTTGAAGCGCCTGGGCGACAGTCTGGACCGATAATGCGCCCGCTGCTGTACTTTGCTGCTGTACTTGCCGGTTCCGGCCTGTGGTCCGGCCTGGCTTCCGGGCGCTGACGAGGCGTTTGTGGGCCGGAGGTACCACCATGCGAACCAAACGGCGACCGTCGCCGGTGAGCCGTTGCCGCTGCGTTTGCCCAAGTCAAGGGTTGATGAAATTGCGATGTACGCCGGCCGGAGCGGCCGAGCCCGGGACTGAATCGCGGTTGACGCGGTTCACATGGACGTGGGCCGGTGGAGATCATCCAGGAGGTCCTCAAGCAACCGTTCCTCCATCACAGCGCGACCGGTCTGCCGCATCGCGGCGGCCAGCTCAGGATCCCATGGTGTGGTCGCCGGGCTGCCGACCAGAGGAATGCCGCGCGGCGCTTCGGCACCATAGTCCGTGGCGGCCATCCGCCACGGCGTGGCGTCCGGATATCGGGCGAGAGCGGCGCCGGTGAGGCGTACGCCGGTCCAGTCGAAGTCATTGCGCCAGCGGATCCGCGTCCGCGGTCTGGCCGCCCGCAGGAGGGCGTGCACGGCTACGGACGGCACACCTTCGGTGCAGACCAGCGGGCGCGACGGGCGTGACGGGCGTGACGCGGCCGCCCGCAGCACGGCCGGGTTCTCGCATACGAAGATCTCGTCGCAGTCGAGCACCAACGGGGTGAGGCGTAGCTGGTGCAGTGTGACGCGGAACGGCACACCGGCCGACGCGGCCGAGGTCAGCCAGTCGCCCAGGACGCCACCGGTGGCCGGCACCGCCAGGACGAGTACCTGACTGGCCAGGTCGTCGGGGACCAACCCGGCAAGTTCCCAGAGACGCCGCTCCTGTTCGGCGCCGTTCGGCGGTCCAGTTGCGTGCCACAGGCTGAGCGCCCGCAGGACGAGGCCGGGCACAAAGCCCTCAGTGAGCGCCTTGGTGTCGCCGAGCACGCGCTCAGCGAAGGCCGCCATGGGCTCGTCCGGTGCCGGCAGCTCGTTCAGCACCGCGATCACGTCGGGATAAGGCAGATCGTTGCGCACGATCCGGGTCAGGGTTCCGTCCCGGCGCAGCCCGTCCAGCCACTCCGAGTACCACGCCTGACCAGCATGGCGTGAGACGGCGGCGAGGGACGTAACGGCATCACGCCGGAGCGCTTCCCGGGTCCGCTCGCCGGGCCGGTCGCGCAGCGGGCCCAGCGTGGCGGCCAGGCCGGCACCGTGCGCGGCGCGCAGGTACTCGTCGAGTTCGGAGAGCCGCACGGCGAGCCGGCCGATGCCAGCCGGCCGGTGTACTCCGGTGATGCCGATGACGACGAGCCGTTCCGACTCCGACGGCGCGGTGAGCGACACCGTACCGGCGAGGTCGCCGCCGGTGCGTTGCAGGCTGCGCCGGGCCGCGGCGAGCAGCCGCCGCCAGCCGGGGTCGGTGACCAGGTCAGCCATCGGCGAGGGCCGGCACCCGCCGGGTTTGCGGGGAGCCGAGCGTGCGCGCGAGAGTGCCGTCGAAGTCCGCGATGTTGATCGCGCCATCCCAGACCAGGAGCACAGCGGAGACGGCGTGGTCGACCGCTGAGTGGGACAGGTCGTAGTGGGCGGCGCCGGTGACGGCCGGGTGGGTCGCCCACAGGTCGTAGCCGGTCATGAAAAGGTCCAGGTCGAACTGCTTGGCGAGCGACATCAGCTCGCCGCGGCCGTTGTCGTCGACGCCCGCGAACGCTTCGTCGAGCCCGAGCAGCCTGGGCGCGTCCGGCCGGGCCGAACCGAAGAGTGCGTTCGCGGCGGCGAACAGCGGCAGGTGCAGGGACACCGACTGCTCGCCGCCGGAGAGCTGGCTGTGCCGGGCCCGGGTGAGTGGCTCGGTGGTGCCACCGGGGCGGTGCAGGGTAAAGGTGAACACCCGCCACTGCCGGTAGTCCATCACCTCGGCGAGCAACTCCCGGTACGGCTTCTCCGGTGCGACGGAGCGGGCGGCCTTGATCCGGACGGCGAAGTGCCGTCGCAGCGTGGTGAGCTGCGCGGGCCCGAGTCGGGCGGGGTCGCGTTCGAGAAGTCGGCACACGTCGCGCTGCTCGGGGTCGAGGTCGTCGGCGAGCCGGAAGCCAACGCCCACGGTGAGTCCGGACGACATGCGGCGGGCCCGCATCTGCCGGTCCATCGCATCGACGAGGTCGCGCGCCTCGATCGTACGGTGGTGGATCTGTCGGGCGAGCTGGCCGAGCAGCGCGTCCTCGAACACCCGCTGCTCCGCCTCGGTCAGCAGTTGTTCTTGATCGCGCCGTTCCCGGGAGATGCGGTCGGCGAAACTCGCGACCGGGGTGAGACCGCGCTCGTCGGCCACCCGGACGACGATGACGCCGTCGTCGGTGTCCCACTCCGGGCGGTGGTCCAGGCCGGCCGCCGGCAACTGAGCCTGCAACTCGCCGAGAGCGGTGGTCAACCTGGTGGCGCTCTGCTTGAGCGAGGTCTCGGTGGGGGTCAACTCGCGGGTGGCAGCCAGGATCGCCTCGTGCAGCGCGATCACCGCATCGTCGAGCGCCCCGGACTCGTTACCGGGCCAGCGCAGTCCGGTCGGGCACCGGATCAGCCCGAGCAGGTCCGCGTGCGCGTACGGGCGCAGCCGCTGCGCTTCGTTCCAGAGTTCGCGTAGCGCACCCGCGAGCGCCTCGACGCCGAGATCCACCCGGGCGGTAGCGCCGGCACGGTCCTGCAACGCCTGGCTGTGGGTGGTCATAGCCGCTTTCAGCGCGGCCTCGGCCGCCGCCACCTGCTCGGTGGTGCGGGTGACGTCGGCGAGCACCTGTTGAGCCTGAGCTCCGATGGCGCCGTGCAGGGTACGCAGCTCCTCGGCCTTCTCCTCGTGCCGGGTCCGGGCGGCGCGAGCCTCGGACCGGGCGGCGTCCAGCCGTTCCACCGCCTCGGTGTGCCGGTCCTCCGCCTGCCCGGCGGCGGCGTCCGCGGCGTCCGCGGCGCGGTAGGCGCCGTCGAGGCGCACGCCGAGGCGATCGAACCGGTCCACCGCCTCGGTGGTGGCGTCCAGCCGATCAACGGGCAGCGAGCGCTCGGCGACCGCCTTGCGCAGGGCCAGGCCGGCGGCGGCGTGCTGGGCGACCGCGGCGTCGAGGCGTCCGGCTGCCGTGCCGGCTGCCTCCTGCCGGACGCGCAGGGCCGCCACCGCGCGGTCCAGGCCGCGCAGCGCGGCGCGGATGCCGGTCAACGGCGGGAGCGCATCGCCTGCCGTCCGCACCTGGACAAGCACGTCCTGGAATGTGGCCCGTTCCGCGGCCAGGGCTGCGACGGCGGCGTCCAGTTCGGCGATCCGCCGGTCGCATTCGGCGATCCGGGTGGCACGGCGGGCTGCCCGGGCGGTCGCCCCGATGTACTCGCACCGGTCCTTCGCGAATCGGCCGACGCCGGCACCCTGCCCCCACCGGCCCGACGGCGCGACACCGGTGAGCTCGTCCACGGCAATGCCGGCCAGGACCGCTGCGACGCGTTCTGTCGGAACCATGTTCTGCGCCTCGGGAACCAACAGGTCGCTGAGGCTGGGACCGGCGACCGGAGCGCCCGCCCGCAGGTATGCGTCCTGCTCGCCGGCTGCCAGGGCGGTCAGTGTGTCGTCGCCGGAGGGGTGCACCCAGGCATCGAGCAGGCCGGCGGCGTGCAAGGCGGCCTCGATGCCGGCAGCGTCCGCGGCGGGCACACCGTCGGCAAAGCGGACCAGCCGCCACAACGGCGCACCGGCTCGGCCCTCGCGAGGCTCCGGCCGGGTCGGTGCCGGCGGCGGGGCGTCGTCGTGCTCGGCGGCGATTCGGTCCCGTTCGGCCACCACGTCGGCGCGATCCGCGGTGAGTACGGCCAGCCGCGCGGCCAGCGCGGCGATCGCGTCCCGCCGGACGGCCACCGGCGCAGCCACCGCGTCCGCGTACGCCTCTTTCAACGAGGGCTGGTCAATGGCTTCGGCGAGGATGTCGGGCAGGCCCGGCAGGTCGAGCCCGGTGAGGAGCGTGACCCGGTCGGCGGCCCAGTCGCGTACCGCTTGGCGGGCGTATTCGCGGGCAGCCCGCACCGCCGCCTCGGCCTCCGCCTCGGCGGCGGCCGCGTCGTCGACGGCCGCGCGCGCGGCGTGGTCCGCCTCCGCCGCCCGGGTGTGTTCGCGCTCGGCATGGCCGAGCCGCTCGGCGTGCTCTCGGACCGTCCTCACGTCGGCGCGGCGCCCGGCCACCCGCGCCGCGATCCGCGCGGTGAGGCCGCCGGCGGCGGCATCACTATCGGCCCAGGCAAGGCCCGCGGCCTCCGCGTCGATGGACAACTCGGTCGAGAGGCGGTCGGTCAGCGCTCGCGCGTCGCGGCTCGCGACGAGGGCGCGTTCCCACTCACTGCGCCGGCGACCGGCCGCGTCGTGTGCGTCGACCGCCGCATCGTCGCCGCGCCGCACGGCCGACGCCAGATCCTCCACGTGGCGCTGCAGGTCGGCGAGCTGCTCATGGGACCGGTACGCCGCCGAATCCTTCAGGCGGTCCAGGTGCGCCCGCAATCGGCCGGGCTCGCCCTCAACCACGAGCAGCCGCTCCTCGGCCGCGGCGACCGCGCCATCGGCCGCGCTTGCCTGCGCCCGCGCCGCCGCCAACGCCCGCTGCCGGTCGTCAGCGGCCGCGCGGCGGTTGGTAAGCGCGTCAGCCGCGGCCCGCGCATGGGTGCGCAGGTAGGTCGCGTACACCCCGAGGAACGCGGTGGTGGCACCGTCCGCCTCAACCAACCCCTCGAGGGTACGGGCGACCGCCTCCATGTCGTCGAAGGAGCGCGCCGCCTCCACCAGCAGCTGGTCCTCGATCGGCCGCAGGCCGCGCTGCAGGGTGCGGGACAACTCGACCGGGTTGAGGTCCTTCGCAAGCTGCGGCTTACGCAGCGTCAGGACCAGGTCGAGCAGTTGCTCGTAGCGTGCCGGGCCAAGCCCGAACAGGGTCGAGTCAACGAGGTGCCGGTACTCCTCGGCGGAGTCGCGGACCGCGTCGGCGCCCAGCGCGTCGACGAGATCCTTGCGGGCCAGGGGCCGATCGTCGTCGTCCAACAGGGACAGGTCGACGCCGACGCGGCCGGGCGCAACGAAGTGCCAGCGGGTCACCCGGTCGTTGTGCCGGTGCGCGCGCAGGCCGATGCCGATGGTCACGTACCGGATACCGTCGCCGAACTCCATCCACACGTACGCGTGGCACGACTCCTGGCCGCGGTACAGCAGATTGGACTTCATGGTGCGGTCTTCGCCGGCGAACGGATTCAACCGGCGCGGCTCGATCCGCCCGTCCAGGAGGTAGGGAAACAGCACCTCGAGTGCCTTCGTCTTGCCGGAGCCGTTCGGGCCGCGCAGCACGAGCCAGCCATCGACGTAGAGGAACTCCTCGTCGCGGTAGTCCCACAGGTTGATGATGCCGGCGCGGGTTGGCGCGAATCGTGACACGTCATTCCTACAAGAGGGCTCGTTGGCGGACCTGGGCGACGGTGTTGCGATAGCGACCGACCAGCGGGCGCACCAGCACCCCACCCGGCACCGGCGTGATCGCGCCGAAGCGGGTCAACAGGGCCACGGCCTCGCTGCGCAGGCGCTCCGGGTCGGCGTGCCAGGCTGCGCCGAAGGCGGAAGAGTACCGGTCGAGGATCTCGCCGACGGCATCACGGAGAAAGCTGTCGGTGATGAACGGGTACCGCGTGTCGTCCTCGGTGTCGGTCGGCTCCGTCACGGCGACATCTTCGGTGATGACGACCCGGGTGGCTGCGGGCAGGCCGGCATCGATCCGACTCGTCAGCGCCGCTTGTACCTCCCCGGGGTCCGGCGCGGGCATCCGGCGCACCCGGCGGCCGTCCGGGTCGACGGCGCGGTCGGCCATCGCCGTCGCCAGCAGCACCGCGGCCTGGGCAACCGACCCGGTGCCGGGGAACGGCTCCACCGAAAGCCGCATCGTATCGACCAGCAGCACACCCTCCGCGCGCCGCTCCACCCGCAGCCCGGTGAGCCGGTACAGATCGGCTGGCAGCGCCGGCCCGCGCAGGTGGTTGACCACGTCGGGCGCCACATCGGCGAAGTACACCACCGGTGTGTCGACGACGGCCCGGCGGGCGGCCTGCGCGGCGGCGCGGCGCTCGGCGTTGCCGCTACGACTCATCGGCCGCTCCAGCAACGCACCGACCGAGTCGACATGCTGCAGCACCCGGGGCGGGCGGAACAGCGCGAAGACCACGTCGCGGGCGATGTCGTACAACGCCTCGCCCGCCCCCGGGTCCCCCGCCCACGAGGCACTGGACCCGTCGGTGAGGCGCAGGACGCCACGCTCCTCCAGCCAGCCGACCGCGTCGACCAGCGCCCGCCGGTCCGGGCTCGCATCCGGGTCGAAGCCGAGCCCGGTGATCCGGTTGGCGTCACCCGCGACGGCGTCGGCCAGCTCACTGAGGGTGATCTGAATGCCGGCCCGCCCCAGGACCGCCAGACTCAACGACAGGTAGGCGTACCGCTGGCGGTCGAACGGCCGCCCCGTGCGGGTGACCGCCGGTCGATCCGAGGTCAGCACGTCGGCCGTGCGGACCAGCCGGGCGGTTGAGCCGTGCAGTTCCAGGCGGTACCCGAACGCCTCAGCCAGATCTCGGCGCAGCTGTGCCGCGAACCGCCGCACCCTGGGCAGGGCGCGCTCGTCGGGCCATCCGGAGGTGATCAGCGGGTGGCGGAGCAGCAGGCGCACGGCCCGCTGGTAGTCGGCCAGCTCCAGGTCGGAGATGTCCTCGGCGAACCTCACGCCGACGCCTTCGAGTTCGGCACCGCCGCGGGCTTCACCGCCGCTGTCGTGTGCGCGGCCGCGCTGACCGTGAGGGCGTACCCGTCGACGTGCAGTCGGCCCGACTTGGTATCCACAGTGGTGAACCTGCCGGGCGTCGGCGTCAACGTCAGGCGCACCCCGAACGCGGCCGCGGCCAGCGGGGTGTCCGGCTGACCCGCGGCCCGAGCGGCGAGCGCGATGTCGAGCAGCCGCAGCAGCACCGCGGTCTGAGCGTCGTCAATCTGAGCGACGCCGATCTGGGCAACGCCGGTCTGGGCAATGTTGTCGGCGAGGCCGATGGCGGCCTCGACGCGGCGACGTTCCTCGTCAAGTTGCCGCTCGCGCAGGTGCCGCCGCGCCGCGTCGGACCGCTCCACCCGGGCGGGGCGGCCATTGCCCGCACCGGGAACCCGGCCGAACTGCACCAGCGTGCGCGACAACTCCACCGCCGGGGCATCCCACCAGGACGACCGGGTTGCGATCGCCTCCGGATCGTCGTAGGCGACACCGACGTGTCGCGGGGCGCCCAGCCCGAACACGGCGTGGAACAGCGCGTGTGCCGCTTCCTCCGACCCGGCGTTGGTAAGCCAGGCGGCCAGGTGCCGTAGCTGCGATTCGCGGCTGACCCCGCCGCGCCTCGCCTCGGTCACCCGGCGCAGCAGTGCCAGGACGTCGCCGATGGCCGCCATGGTCGCTCCAGCAAGCCGGTCCGCCTCGCTCAGGGTATGGGCCGTGGGCGGCGCCAGCCACGACCGTAGCCCGGCCCAGCGCCGCCGCCAGTCCTCCAGCCGTTCGGACGGCGTGGTGAACAGCCGCTCGTCAGCCTCGGCCGCGGCCTCGACCAGCCGGTCCAGACCGGTGGACTCCACCTCGTACACGGCCTCGCGCAGCCGCGGTGTGTAACGCTGCAGCTCATCGTGGAAATCTCGCAGGTGCGCGAGCAGCGCGTCCTTGTGTGCGAGGAACACCTCCGGGCGCACGTCGGGCGTGCGGCCGAGGTCGCTGAGCATGTGGTAGAAGCGGGCGGCGCGTTCGGCGACGTCGGCGAGCGCGTGGTCGAGGCGGTTGAGCTTCCGATAGACCTCCTCGGCGTCGCCGGCCGTGTTGGCGACGGCGAGCGCCTTGAGGTCGGCGAGCAGGTCAGCGAAGACCAACCGGGACAGCGTGCTGTCGTCGATGCTCGCCGCCAGCACGCTCTCCACGGCGCGGTGCGCGCGGTAGCCGGCTTCGGTGAACTGGTAGACGGAGTGGCGGTTGCGGTACTCGGCCAGGGTGGTGGCGCGGGCGCCGTCCTGACCGCGGTCCAGTACGCCCCAGTCCACCAGCGCGTCGAGCAGGCGAGGCAGCTCCAGGCCCGCCGGGTCGGGGCACTCCGGGCGCGCCGCCGCCATGTCGGCCAGGGTGGCAGCCACCTCGGAGGTGTGCAACACGACGTGGTAGCTGGCCCGGGCGGCGTCGAAGGCGCGCAGGACCCAGAGGTAGCCGAGCCGGTTTTCCGCCGTGACGTAGCCGAACAGGCGCATCCGGTCGTCGAGCCCGAAGTCGTCGAGCCCGAACGACGGCGTGCCCGACCGCTCCATCCGGCGTCCTCCTCCTCAGCGGCCCCCACCGTACCGAGGGTGGGCCGGATCTGACACCTTCCGGCGCTCGGCCAGCGGCCTCGTTCACACCCACGCGGGATCGCCGACGATCGGGGACGCGGTGTCTTGGTGGATCGGCGACGGACATTGCACGCCGGGGCCCATACCCGACCCGTCCCGTGCTCGTTGAGTAATCCAGATCAATGATCGCTCCAGTTGGGGGATCGATGGTTGCCTGGAGTCGTAGTCGTACCACCACCCCGCGCCCTGCCCGTAGCTCCACCCGTGGCCCGGACTTCCCGTCGGTTGGTCGTTCATCGCCTGGGTGTAGCAGGAAACCAACTGGAGCCGATCAAGGACACCGGGTAGGACGCGCTGGCCGCCATCCTCAGCGAGTTGGTCGAGCTCGAATGTGCGTGCAAAGCTTCCTAGAGCGACCTTGCCCGGCATGGATGACAGCGCTGGCCGGTCATCCATCCCGAACCGTCCGCCGCATGCGCCCACTACGTCATGAGGACCGTCGTAACACTGCGAGTTCGTCACGTGCCCGAGTGGCCGCGACGTAGACCAATGACCGGGCGCGCAGTTCGGCATCGGCACGCTCCGACTCATCCAGCCCGCTTCGCCGGCTCCTTTCAGCCGCGGTCTGGAGGCCACTGTCGGCGAGGACCACCTTGGAGAACTCCATGCCCTTGGCTCGGTGCATCGTCATGACGAGCGCGCGCCCAGTCGGAGGCTTGTCGCGGTCGACGGCCCTGACCGGCACGCCTCGTTCACCAAGGGCGTTGACGACCCGCTCCCGCTGGTACCTGTCGTGCACGAGAACGGCGATCGTTTCGGGTGCAGTTCCGGTCTTCAGCCAGACCCGCAGGCGCTCCGCGATGGCGTCGAGTTCGTTTGCCAGCGACTGGGTTTCTTGAACGTGCGGCGCCGGTCCTGACCGAGCCGACCGGTAGCCGGTCACCTCGGATTGCTCCTCGAGATCCACGTAGGCTCCGCCCTCGAGGATGGCCATGGCGTAGCGCAGGTTCTGCGCGGTGGTCCGGTAGTTGAGGGTGAGGCGTTGCGACCGTCCGACGATGCGGATGCCGTATCGGCTGAGGACGGTGCGTGCTCCATAGATGCGCTGGTGGGAGTCCTCGGCGATGAACAAATCGTCGGGGCCTGAGCCCACGATCGCACGCAGCAACTGCCAGTGGGTGGGCGACAGATCCTGGCCCTCGTCCACCAGCACATGATCGGCCGCGGGGAGTGGCTGGCCGTCGGTGCCTTCGAGGTGCGCGGCGGCGACGGCGGCTGCCTCGGCGAAGTCGAGGGTCCCGTCGATACGGTTCTGCGCCCGGTAGGCAGCGATCAGCTGCCACACGGCAGCTCGCTTGGTCCGGTCGAGCGCCAAACCTCGCCCCGGCCGGCGTACCCGCAGGTAGCCTGCCTCATTCTGCACCCGGTGCGGCAGGACAACGAGCGAGTACTCGGCCGCGAGGAAGGTCTCGTTTGCGATCTCGGTCGGCAGGTCGGTGCGGGACGATTCCAGGATTTCGCGCCATCGTGCGCTTGGAGCGCGGCCGGTGGGAGCGGACCGGGCCTCACCGATCACGCGAGTCACCGCATCGGCGATGCCAGGTCCGGCCGCGCGGATTACCGCGGCGGCCAGCGCGTCGACACCGGCCACGTATACGCCGGATTCGCCGAGGGTGGTGGCTTGTTTAGTCCCCGGGTCCAGTCGTCCGAGGCTGTCGCGAAGCGACTCCGCGAGGTTGGTGGTGAAGGTCGTGAGAACGATGCGCGCTGCCGCGTTGCGGCGGGCCAGCGCGCGGGCACGGTGGACGAGGACGACGGTCTTACCCGTCCCGGCGCCCCCCGACAATCGGAACGCGCCGGAGTGCGAGCGCTCGACGTATCGACGCTGTTCCGGATGCAGGAAGACCCGCCAAGCGCCGAAATCTCCGCCCTGGATGACCCGGCGCAGTTCGTCCTGATCGTCGATGAAGGCGAACTGTGCCTGAGCGGCGGGCTGTTTGAGGGAGATCAGGAGGTCTTCGTCCTCGTTCTTGGACGGCACCGGCTGGGCAAGCTGCAGCCGATCGACAATCGATTCGATCGAATCGCTTGTGGCCAGGTCAACGAGCAGCAGGCCGAGCCAGCCGTCATGCCGTTGAGCCAGCGTGAGCACCGCATCCTCGTCAGCAGCCGCCAGGGCCTGTTCGGCGACGTCCCCAGGGACTCCCAACCGCTCGACAAGCTCGGCGCGGGTACGCCCGAGGCGAACGAGGAGTGGCTCGGGCGGCGACACCGCGACGGTGGGGGGTGTCGGGGGGACAACCGGTTTCGACGGCGTGACCTCGTCGATCTGCGGCAGCCCGTTGACGGGGTTCACCTTGAGTCGCACCCGTGCGGCCACCACGAGCGCGTCGTCGTGGGGCCAGACCCCGTGGACGACATAGTGGGACTCGCCGTCGCCGTCGAGCCGGAACATCACTGCCCGCCAGAACTTGTCGACTCGACCGGTGCGGACCCGTGAGTCGGCCGCGTGTTGGATCGGTTCGACGTGCAGGCCGGATGCGGTGTCGTCGGTGGAGAGTTTCTGCAGGAACGCCATGGCTTTGGCGCGTACCGACCCATCGAGCTTGACGGGCCATTTCGTCATGATGATGGTGGGCATCAGGGCTCTCCGCGTTGGTCGGACCAGGATGACGAGGCCGCGCCGGTCACGGCTACCAGGATTGCTTCTGGCTTGGCTTCGATGACGTGCCAGCCAGAAGCTTCCAGTTCTTCGCGGTCCTCGTCGGGCATGTCGAAGGACGCAACCGCAATGTGCAGTCGCGGCCAGGACAGGTCTAGGGGAATTCCCTGCGGACCTTCCACGCCGACTACCGGCGCGGGAAGCCCGGAATGCTGGGCGAGTGCCACGATGAGGTCCCGTTCTGCTCCGGGGGCGGCGGTCTCGTATGCAACAGACCATCCTTCCTCCGCCCCTTCGGGCAGACCCGACGGCGCAGGCGAGCGCGGTTCCGGACGCTGCGCCCGGTCGCAGGCATTGAGGCTGGTGGTGGTGGTGATGGTGGTCGGCCAGTCGCGCAGCGCGAGCAGGTTTGAAAGTCGCAGCCATTGTCGCCATGCCGGACCGTGGGCCTCGTCAAGGGCGCCATCGCGGTCGTCCAGGACGACAGCGACGTCGATGACCGCGCCGCGTGGTTCGACGACGACGGCGAGGGCTCCGGAACGCCATACCATCAGCTGGCGATCATTGGCGGCCGGCATGGCCTCCCCGAGCAGCACCGAGTGGCCGATCTCGGCGAGCTGCACCCCTTGTGATGCCTGCACCGGCCGGGCTGCGCCCAACAGGAACATCGGCACGGCACGCGCGACGGTGCGGACGTCGTGCGGTGCCGGTGACGAGATCCAGTCGATGATCCAGTCGATTGGACCCCTGCGGAGTGCCTCATAAGCTGCAGGTGTCGCCATGAATGCGGGCTGGCTGATCAATTGACGGACCGTGTGTTCCGAGAACCACGGCGGCGGGGCAGCCACCGCCTGCTCAGCTTCAGCGACGTCCTGGGCGGTGATACCGAGGACGATGCGTCCGGTTCCTCGCAGTACGTCGCGTTTGCGCGTGTCCTCGGCTAGCCGGTTGCGTGCACCGGTGGCGTGGAACGTGCGCCCGTCGGTGAAGACCGCCACCGTCGGCACGGTGGTGTCGTTCGTCTCCAGCACGAAGTCTGGCTTCGAATCCTCCAAGTTGATCTGCGGCGTCAGCGTCCATTGCCGCGAGCCGCCGGGAAGGGTGAATCTGACCGCGATCCCCGAGGCTTTCGGCACTTCCCCGATGGCCGCGCCGAGCGTCTTGAGGCGGTTGACGATGAGCTTGCGGAACCGTTGCTCCAGATGCGACTCCGGGTCCTCCCGCGGCGGCGTTTCGCTGATGGTCCATGAGGTGCCCGGATCGGCGGAAACATTGAGCAGCACGCGGAGATGGCGTTCGGCCGAGGCCCGTGATGCCCGTCGCACGGCCGTGGGTGCGACGAACGGCAGTAGGCAGCGGTGGCAGGCGAGGCGTTCCTCGTGGCGACACTCGCAGGTGCGGACCCGTTCCCACGCCCGTACCAGGAGATCGCGTAGACGGTCCGGGGCTGCCATCTCGGCGAGGTATCCGGTGCCGCCAGGGACGACGTCGTGCAGCAGGATCGCCTCATGGTTGTCTGTGCCGTCGGTGAGGGTCGGGTCCACGATGTGCTCGACCCGGATGTGGTCGGGGTGCCCGCCGATCTGCTCACGGAGCCCGAGCAGTACGGCCGCCGCCAGGCTCGGCACGGCACGGCGAAATCGTCGCCGAGGGTTACCTGGTTGGGAAGGCGGAGGATCAGGCCCTGGGTGCGCAGCGTTCGGGACAGCGCGACGGTGCTTGTGTTCTCGGTCGCCGAGTTACGGTACTGGCACCAGGGTCGGTGCTCGTGCGGGCGGTTGCGCCCAGTGTCGGTGTCCAGCTTTCCGCAACCGGCGCACACGCGGAACAGCACTCCAGCCCGTTCATCGCCGGCGATGACGCGCGACATGCCGTGCCCCGGCGGTCCGATGTTGACCCACCGCACGTCCAGCGCACGGACGTAGGTGCACCCGAGCCCGGTCCCTTCGACGAACCACTGCCGGCGAATCTGCGCCGGATCGACGTCTGCTGTTGTGATCACCTGGAACGGCACCCGGTCGCGCTGGTCCCGTCGGTCGGAGATCATGACTTCGTCGCGGCGAATCTCCGCGGTGACATGGGTCAGTTCGACCACGTCCAACCGCTGACCGGTGTCGGCGATCCCCCGGCTGCCGCAGCGGGGACAGTCGGGGATCTGCCGTTCCGATCCCGACTCTGCGATGTCGGCGGCATAGCCGCAGCTGGGGCAGAACACCCACGGTCGGATTGATTCACCGTCGAGGCCCAGGTCGATCGCGTCGATGGCGATCTCCCATCCCCGGGCATAGAACGTCGCGCCCGGGGCGAAGTCCCGGATCGCCTGCGCGGACCCCCGCTGGAACTGCGCGTGCTCGCTCTGAAAGGTATTGGTATCGGGATCGGTCCAGCTCAGGCCGACATCAAGAGTCACCGTGTCGTCGAGAAGGGTGTAGTTCGGCAGCAGCCCGTACTCCTCCAACACGCCGATCCAGTACTCCCCGCGCAGGCGCGACAACTGCCCGTTGGTCAGCGCGCGGGCCGCCCGCGCGGAGCGCAGGGCCCGCCGATCGTCGTCGGTGGCCGCAGGCGACTGCTCCTTCGCGATGAGCTCCGGCAACACCTCGTCAATCCTGGTGAGGCGTTGCTTGAGGGTCTGGACGGTTAGCTGCCATCGGCGGCTGGCCGCGTGGATGTGCCCGGCGAACACGCTTGTGCCGAGGCCGGCCGTCGGCCGCAGCCACTCCCCCAGTTCATGGACGACCGCGTCGTCGAGGTCGGTGAAGGCTGCGCAGAACCTGGCGAGTTGCCGGTCGACGTCATGCTCCGCCTGTGCGATCAGGTCGGCGAGGAAGGTGCCCGGCTCGCTCGACCCGATGGCGCCGGCCGCGGATCTCGGGTGCGGCCGGTTGGCGTCGCGGGCCATTTCGTCGACGAGATGTGCGGTGTACTGCCGGCGCAGGATCTCCTCGGCCTGCAGATAGGTCGCGGGAGGGCGCACCTCGCCGTTAATGATGGAGAGCGGGTCGCCGAGCTTGGGCAGGTGCTCGCCGCGCCCGGTGACGTAGGCGAGGTTGAGCGCGTTGCCGGTGAGCCGTCCAGCCCGGCCGACGCGTTGCAGGTACGAGGCGACGGTGCGCGGCAGCGAGGAAAGGAAGACGGCGGACAGGTCCCCGATGTCGATACCCATCTCCAGCGTCGGCGTTGCCACCAGGACGTTGGGGGACTGTGGGTCCGCGCCCGCGCCCTTGAAGCCCTCCTCGTAACGCAGGCGGGTCTCGTCATCGAGCAGGCTCGTATGCTCTCGGGCCACGATCCGCCGCATGTCGGGTGACGCGTACAGCCGGCGGTAGAAGTTGTCGGCCAGCGGTTCCCGGGCGAGCCGGCCTCGGCAGCGCACCAGCAGGCAGGGTGCGCCGGCGAGTTGGTCGACCGATGTGATGCTCCCCGGGGTGACGGCGCGGCAGGTGTCGCAGACGAGCAGGTGCCGCCCGGCGTTGAGATCCTCGGCGGAGGTGGGGGCAAGCACCACCCCCGAGGACGGAATCGCGTACACCAGAGCGCCGGAATCGCTGGTCATGGCGGTGAGGACGCCGTCGCGGGCGAGCCGATCGAGCAACAGCCGGACGAGCTTGCCACCGTCGCCCGGGCTGACCGGCAGCACCCGGGACGTCCAGCGCGCATACCAGGATTGGGACGAGGTGACCGAGTCAAGGCCACCATCCCGGACCGGGTCGGCGGGCCCTCCAACGCGGGGATACGCGGGGGCCGGACGATCACGAGGGAACGCTGGCATGCCATCGCTGCGTGGGCGGCCACCCCAGATGGCCCAGCGGCGACCGTCCTCCTGTCGGAACCGGTTGAACCAAGGATGATCGATGGCGCCTTGGGCGCGCAGGCGGTCGAGCACCCCCCGTACCCACTGCACGAGCACGGTGTCGTCCGGTTCCGCTCCGGAGGCATCGAGGGTGTCCTGCAGGTCAAAGCCCTGCAGGACCGCGCGGGCCGCGCCCGCCATCTTGGTCGGGTGTCCGGCCTCGACCTCGGCGGCGACCGCGCCGGTCAGTTCGAGCGTCCGGCCGGTACGCGAGTTGAGGCCGAATTCCAGGGCCGCGTCGAGGGCCAGCCGCTTGCCGACCCGTGACCGCACACTCGACGGCACTCCCCGCAGGGTCGATGCCTGCCAGAACTCGGTGAACGACTCCCGGTCGGCGCAGTCCGGCGCGATGATCCGGTACCGCGCGAACCGATCATTGCCGGCCCGGCGGATGACCTCGTCAACGAGCGCGTCCAGGTTCAACGCGCCCTCCTCGACGGCAGCCCGCAGCGCAGCGCGCAGTGTCAACGTGTGCGACCGGGCCTGCACGAACCCGGCCCGGTGCGCGGCGTCCTGCACGGAGTCGGTGAAGACCAGCGCCTTCTTCTCCCGCGGGTCCAGCTCGGGCGAGCCGAAGAGGGTGGACAGCGACACCGACAGCAGGGTGGCGATGGCGCTGCCGAGGAACCGGATGCCGTCCTGCTGCCCGCACGACGGGCAGGTGTCGTTCTTCGCGTCCTCGTCGGCGTCCTTGCCGACGGTCGTCAGTACGGGCAGCACCCAGCCGTTGCGCAGGTCCGGGTCGTCGTCGGGCGGCGCCGCGGTCAGCAGTTCACGGCTGCCTACGGAAAACCAGACCAGACCTTCGGTCTGCTGGTCGCGCAGGTACGCGGCGTCCGCCTCGGCGGGAGCGTACAGCAGGGGTCGGAATCGGCCCTCCCGCGCGGCGTGGTTGCGGCGGATCGTTTCGTCGTCGACCGCGAGGCTCGTGCCCACGGGCGCCAGGGACACTCCCCACCCGGACCGGCCGCAGTGCCGGCAGTAGATGGCCGGAAAGGACGGGCGTACGTCGTCGACGTCGCTGCCGGCCACCGGAGGGCCGTCGTCACCCCAGCGGAACCGGGCGGTCGAGTCAGCCGCCCGGTCGACTCGGCTCAGCTCCCGCACCCACAGGTGTGCGTCGACCGAGAGCGCGCCCCGCCCGTTGACGGCCCGCACGTGGCCCAGGGCGGCGATGACGTGCGACAGCATCAGCTCCCACTGCGGATCGACCCCGGCGCTGGCGAGGCTGGCCGTCGGCCCGGCGATGCGAGAAACGGGATGGTCAAGCCCGACCGCGTTGCTCGCCAGATCGGCCAGCTGCCGCACGAGCGGGTGCGCCTTGGTCAACGCGAGCAGCAGTGCTGGGTCTGCCTGCGCCATTCGCGTCGCGGGGCCACGCCACAGGTGCCCCAGCACCACGCGGGCCAGCGCGGCGCCGGTGGGGTCCGGGCCCAGCTCCGCCACTGCCGCGTTTGCCTCCGCCGGGCTGATGGTCTCGGCGATGGCGAATCCGGCTGTCGCGACCACCTCGTCGGCGTCGCCGGCCCACTCGTCGAAGTCCAGCCGCGACTCCGTGACCACGGCGTCGCGGTCGAACGCCTCGCCGAACACCGTGCGGGCGAACTTCAGCATGTCCCCCGGGTCGTCCTCGCCACCCAGCGTCGCCGACGTCGCCACCGGAGTAATCCGCCCCAGCGGTCGGGCCCGGTCGTCCTCGCGAATGCTCGGATCGTCGGCCTGCCAGTGGCTCTTGAGCGCGATCCCGAGGCGGCGCAGCAGCATGGCGACATCGGTGCCCTGCGCGCCGTCGTAAGTGTGGAACTCGTCGAGCACCAGGTACTGCAGGCTGGTCGCGGATTGCCGCCACATGGCCTGGTCCTCGTGCCGCAGCAGGAGCTGGTCGAGCATCTTGTAGTTGGTAAGCAGGATGTCGGGTGCCGCGTCGCGCATGATCCCGCGGTCGGTGATGAGACCGTCCTCGGTGACCATGGTCCGTGGGCGGCCCTGCTGCCCGGTGTACAGCGCGGCGGTGACCGACCGCAGCTCCGGGTGCCCTGTCAGGATCTGGGTCAGGCGCAGCGCCTGGTCGTTGGCCAGGGCGTTCATCGGGTAAAGGATGAGCGCCTTCATGCCCGTCACGCCCTCGCGGCGGGCCCGCAGCACATGGTCGAGAATCGGGTAGAGGAACGCCTCAGTCTTGCCCGAGCCCGTGCCGGTGGTGATGAGCGTCGGTTGCGGACGGCGGCCGCCCAGAGACGACAGGCGCGCGAACGCCGCCGCCTGGTGCCCGTAAGGCGGAAACCCCTCATACCACTGCAGGGCGTTGCGCCAGCCCTCGTCCGCCGGCCGGAACGGCAGCCGCAGACGAACGTACGGCCCCTTGAACATGCCGGTGGTCGGGTCGGACAGGAAGCGGTCGAGGCCGTGGCGGGCGTCCTCGTCGGTCAGGGCGAACGTCGTGGTCAGGTAGTCGACCAGGCTGTCCCGGATGCTCCCCGCCTGAATGGTAGGCAGCAACTCACTCATGAGCGCTCCTTCAGCAGGCGCTCGAAGTGCTCGTAAGCCTGAGTCATATCCTTCTCACGGTCAAGCGTCACAAACGGCAATTCATATGTGTACGTGTTGCCCGCCTGGTTGGTCGCGGTCCGTTCTTCCTCGGATAACCGATCACCCTTCCTCCGCCACACGGTTAGGACCGAATTGGGCACGAGCCGTCCGTTGGCGTCATAGAAGTAGACGTTGCGGTCGTAGCCGTACAGTACCGCGAACTGGGTTCGGTAAATCGTGCACATCTCGTCGGACGTCAACCCAAGCATCAACGCCACGAGCGCGTCGATCTCCACGAGGGCTTGGCGTCGGTCCGCTGCTATGCGGAGTGGAGTAATGGGAGTCCACTGGTGGTTAACCTCCCCCAGCCGGCGTCGATGCCAGTGAGACGGGCCACCGCTCCAATCATCTCGGAGAAAGACTGGCGAGAAGCACCCAGCCCAAAGATCGGCGTAGGCGCGAGTTACCACATTAAGGCGCAATGAGCGCAACAGCAGAAAGTCTTCCAGCGGATGGCCGATGACCACCGGGATTCTCGCGGCCACTCCAGCACGAATAGTTGATTTCGGCGCCACACGCACGGCGAAGTCACTGACCAGTGAAGCCATCAGTGCAGCCACCAACGCTATCAGTCGGGAGCCCGCATTTGGCGAGCCCATGGAGAAGACACCGTCGACGTGCGCCGACCCTGGGGGGATTATGGCGGGGGCAAGGGTCCGCTCACCGGTATTCGCAGCCATGGTGCGCCAAGCGACACGGTAGTAATCGCGTGCGGGGAGCGGATTATCTTTGGGCCCCCAGTCCGTATAGCCCAGGTCGTACATGGCTCGATCACAAGCCGGCTTGTAGGCGGTAACAGGTATGGCATCGCCGCCGAGCGCCTCGAAGTCTGTCTGCGACCAATCCTGATTGTTCAACATGGTCTTGTTCGGCACCTTGTAGAAGGGTGACGCAACGAAAAGATGGGGGCCTTGCAGAATCACATCATCCCATGACGGCGGAGCTCCCCATTGCGACTCGAAATAGCCCTTCGTCCGATCATTTTTTTCGTGCCACCCCGCCGAAATCTGCAGCTCGAGCGAGCCGATACGGCCGGACCCCGACAGCTTGTCCAATACCGCCGCCGTCGATTGATTGACGGCATAGATCATTCGCGTCTGCCGTACCGGCACGTCCCGTGACTCTAAGAACGCGTGCCAGGTCGCCAGTGTCTCTTCGGTGACGTGGGTTATGCGTGAGCGATGAGGGCGGACGTCCCAACGACCATCTTCTTCCTTCAGTCCCGGTTCCGGCCCAGACCCATCATGCGACATAGACCTGGCCGCGGTATCGGGGTGATAAAGCCAGCTCGCCTGCGTAAACCGGGCTGTCGACTGCCGCGAACCGTGAACAGTGACGCCAAAATGCTTATGATGCTCGATCTCAAACAAGAGCAACTCGTTGACAAAATGCCAATGCCGCCGCAGGCGAAGGTAGAGCTCAGAGCGGAGTAGGCCCGCCCCTTCATCAGTGAAATGGGACTCCAGGTGAATTATCCCGATGGTGCCCCGACGAGAGGAGTGCTGCCACATTCTTTCCATGAAGCAGCGGTAAAGGTCTGGCTGCAGGCCTTTGAGGTGCGGATACTGCGCACCGGACCCCACGAAGGTCGCGATCGCCGCGACGTCGGTAGTGCCGTCGACGACCAATCCGGTGAGTCCCGGCAACCCGAGCGTGGCCTCCCGCCTGGCGGCGATCTGCGCCTGTGAAGGCTTGAGGGCGAGTTGCCACCACGGATCACCTTCCGCGAGGAGCGCATCCACGTCGGAGCGCGGTCGGACCCAGGGGGGGTTCCCCACCTGGATGTCGAATCCGCCGTCGGCGAACACCGCCGCGAAGTCGAGGTTCCAGTGGAAGAATCCCTGACGCTCGGCGACCCGTTCGCAGACAGTCAGCCACGGATGCTCGGCGAGGACCCGCTCCATCGGTTGCGCACCGGCCAGGCCCAGTTCCAACTCCTCGGCTTCGCCGAGTTCCTCCCAGCTCATAGTCGCCGCGAGAGTCAGACCCGCCTTGGTGCGCTTACGCGTTTCAGGACTCCGGCCCAGGATTGCTTGCAGACCGGCGATCCACTCCGGCACAGTCGGCGGGTCGACGCGCTTCGGGCCGTCGGGCGTG
Source organism: Micromonosporaceae bacterium (assembly GCA_035296325.1). Taxonomy (GTDB): domain Bacteria; phylum Actinomycetota; class Actinomycetes; order Mycobacteriales; family Micromonosporaceae; genus DATHBD01. The sequence continues at coordinate 38,024 of DATHBD010000072.1, forward strand.
TCCACCATGGTCGTCGCCTCGGTGAGCGGCCAAAACCACAGCGCCGTCCACGCGTCCATGACGCGGCGCAGACGGTGGTAGGCGCCTTCACGGTTGGCCAGGGCAGCTTCGATCTCTTCGCGCTGCACCGCTCCGCCGGAGGGCAGGTCACCACCTTCCCACACCGGGATGGAGCGACGGATCTCGTCCTCGGCAATCCGCAGGCGGCGGTAGGCGATCTGCCACAGAACCTCGACTCGGTGCGCGAGCTCGCCGAAGTCGGCCACCTGCTGGCGGGTGGGCTTGGCCTTCGTACCGCTGCGCCACTTTTTCAGCTTCTTCGCAGCCGTAGGCGCGAGCGCGGCGGCTTCCCTGGCGTCGGCGGCCGCACCCCACCCGTCCGCGGGCAGCAGGAAGTGATGGATGCCGCCTTCCAGGGCGCCGCCGACGCGGTCGGCGTGCAGGTCGTCGACGAGGGAAGCGAGCGGCGCATCGAGCGGGACGGCGGAGAGCCAGGACTTGTCGGCGACCTGACTGCGCCGGTACACGGCGCGGCGGGCGCCGATCAGCGAATTGCCGCGGCGCAGGTGCAGCCCGAACCAGGGCGCGGCCAGTCCCTCCACCATGGTGTCGAGCCACAGGGAGACCTCGGCGAGTTCGACCGCCGTCGAGTTCAGGTCTACGCCGTAGACGTTGTGCAGGGCCAGGTACGCCTTCACCTCCTGCAGCCGCTTGGGGTAGTCGTCAGGGTCGATCCGTTTGCCGACCTCGTCCTGGCGGCGCTTCAGATACTGCTCGGCGAGTTGGCGAACCGCCTCGATCGCAAACGCGCCGGAGCCGAGCGCGGGCTCGCACACCGTCAGTTTGAGGATCTCCTCAGCGCGGGTCGTGTGACCGTCCTGGTCGAGCAGTTCCTCCAGCGCCTGCCCGACCGTAAACCTGGTGAGCACCTCAGGTGTGTAGTAGGAAGCGGACTGCTGGCGTTCCCGGCCGGCCAGGCGGAACACGAATGATCCTCGATCGTGCTTGACCGGCTGCGGCTCGCCGGTTACTGGGTGGGGGGCCTTCACGAAGTCGGCCGCCGCGATCCCCTCTGAGCGGTTGACGTCCACCACCCAGGAGCCCTTGCTGCCGTCGCCACCCTTGGCGACCTCGTAGAGGTCCGTCTCGGCAAAGAAGCCGGTGTACGACATGAGGCCCTCGTACACCGCGCCGAGTTGGTTGATGCCCAGTTCGGCGTACGAGATGAAGCCCCGGTCCCGTCCGCGTTTCTCCTTGCTCAGCAAAAGGTGAGTGAGCACCTGCTGGACGGCCGCGTTGCCGAGGCCGACGTCGTTGATGTCTGCGGTCGCCTGCTCGCGGAAGAGGTCGGCGCGCAGCGCATTGAAACGCAGACCGTCGCTTGCGGCCGGCCCTTCATCGTCCTTGGGCACGTCGGCCAGCACGTGGCCATGGTCAACCAGGCGGAACAGGACGTTGAGCGAGTCGTACAGGTGGGTGCCCGAGCGGGCCTGGGGAGTGGCCAGCTCGACCTGGACGAGGTCGCGGAGCCGATCCAGGCTGTAGCCCTCGTCGTACTCGGGTGCGCCGACCGGGAGGACACCCAGCTCGGGTGACGCCTCGGCGTAGAGCAGGAACAGAATGCGGTAGAGGAATCGCAGCGCCTGCTTGGCCAATGGCTGCGCCCGGTCGGCGGGCAGCGGGTCCAGGCCGCGGGCGCGGCGGCGGTCAACCACCTCGTTGGCGATGATCTCGATGGAGAGGCGGACGCCGTCGCGGAGGTCTTGTGAGACGCCGACGGTGTGCTTGATGGACTCCTCCAGGACGCCACTCCACCACAGGTTGCCCTCGGCGTCCGGTGCGATTGACTCGGCACAGATGCAGGTCAGCGCGCGGTCGATCTCGCCGCCACGCCGGGTGTCGTTGCGTTCGCAGACCAATTGGAGGTTGATGGCCAGGTATCGGCCCTCGGCCCAGCGTTCCCGTTCGGCGAGCACGACCCAGCGGCCGGCCAGCACAAGCACCAGGTCGGGAGCATGGTCCCCGACGAACAGCGCGGAAACCAGGCGGGCAGCCGACGGGATCTCCGCCCCGTCCTCGTCGAGTTGAACCGGCTGCGCCAACGTGCGGGCGTCCTTGGCGAGGACATCGTCGACGGTGGCGACCGGCTGTGCCAGGAGCACGACGAGGGGCGCCCGCTCGGTGATGCCGGGAGCCGAGACGCGCAGCAGCGGACCGACGCGATCGAGGATGCGGCCATGCCCGGACAGCTCAAGCACGTCAAGGATTCGGTCGTAGATCGAAGCGATGGCCTCGGCCGTGGTACTCCCGTCCCGCGCGCCGAGTTCGGCGTCCGGATCGGTGAGTTCAGCGAGCTTCGCCAGGTCGATCTCCAAACCCTGGCGCACTTCGGTGAACCGTGAGCGCGGCGTCCTACGTTGCTCGGCCGCCTCGGCGTCCCACGTCTTGCGACGGTCAAGCACCTTTGCGCGGAACGACTGCGAGTTGGCGTCGGTGGTGAAGTAGTGCTCAGAGATCCAACCCTCACCGACCAGGATCGCGTCGGACACGCTCATGTTCGTACTCCTGGTTCTGACACGACAACGAGCAGCGGGCGGACCAGTTGGCGGTCGGGGTTCAGCTCTCCAACCAGCTGGCGTTCCTGCTGCACGCTGACCCGTCGCTGCTTGAGGTCGCGGCGCTGGATCAACACGTCGGCCTCCGTATCCCACTGGTCGAGGCGGCGCGACCAGTCGTCGACCCGCTGGGCGACGTCCTTTTCGGCGGCGGCGAAAACATCGCGCATCTGCGTCTGCGCGTGCCGGACCGCCGGGGCAATCAGTCCCTGCAGGTCTTCGACGCCGTCGACGGGGCCGGGGTTGGCACGGGTGGTGCTCCAGCCGAGCGACGCCAGCGCCTCGGCGGCCGACCCGTGCGCTTCGACCAGAGCGAACGACAGGTCGTCGGGGGCCGGGAACTCGGCCGTGAGCCAGGCGGCGGAGACCACCTGGCCGCGCTTGTTGGTGAGCGTGCCCAGCAGCAGCACAGTCGGGTTGTGCACCTCTCCGCGGACCGCGAACACCTCATTGCGGCCGAGGCTGGCCAGGGCCCGATCCGAAGCCCATTCGAGTACGGGGTGCAGCGGGCTGAGGTAGTGGGCGTCCGGCCAGCTCGAATCGCTGTCGTCGCGCAGGGCGGCGGCGAGGCGGTCCTTGCCCCGCGCGAGCGCGGTCGCCAGCACCAGCTTCTCCGTGACGCGGCGATCCGCGAGGTACGACTGGGGTAGCACCTCCAATCGCTGTACCAGGTCGCGCGGCGGGACGAGTTCGGCGGTGCCGAACCGGGGGTCTCGCCGCCAGGCAACGCCGTTGTTGCGCAACGGGGCGGTCGGGTCGGTGAACGCGGCGTGCAGCGCATCCTCGAGGTACGAGACGTCGTCGGCGTACAGCCCCGCCCCGGCAACCGGGTGGGTTTGCGCGGGCGAGTCGGGCGGATCCGCCGGAGCCTGGGACAGTCGGAAGAACAGGGCGCCCAGGTCGTCGCCGGCAGTGACCTGATCCACGGTGCGTACCACGTCGTCAAGGTCCTTCTTTCCCGCGAGAACCGCGCGGATCTCATCCTCCTCGCCCTTGACGTCGTACTGACCCATCAGGGACGCGACGTCGCCGAGCGCTCCATGCGCCTCGTTCTCCTTCTCGACCAGCTTGGCCAGGATTCGCACGTCGCCGGCGAACCGGTTGCTGGACGGGTCGAGGAGCAGGGCGGTGATCCGGGGCGGGTTCTTCTGCCCGTACCGGTCGATGCGCCCGTTGCGCTGCTCGATGCGGATCAGGCTCCATGGGATGTCGAAGTGGATCAGCTCATGACACTGGGCGTGCAGGTTCACCCCCTCGGAGGCCACATCACCGGTGACGAGCACCCGGACCGGCGCGTGCTCCTGCTTGAACGCGTCGACAATGCTCTGCTGGTCGTCATCGCCAAGCCCGCCGTGCATCAGCCCGACTGCCGCCTGCGGCAGACCGAGGTCACCCGGCAGATGCTCGTGCAGCCATTTCAGCGTGGCCACGCGTTCGGCGAAGACCACCGCACGGTTGGGCGAACCTGGACCGACGCCAATCTGACGGAGACGGTCCACCAGGGCCGCGTACTTCGCCGACCGCTGCCGCTGGGCCTCCTGCGCAAGCTTCCGGAGACGTTGCAGCGCCTCACGTTCGGTGTCTGCCGCGGCGTCCTCGCCGAGCCGCTTCAGCCGCTGGGTCACGGACTCCTCCAACGCCGCCGGGGACGACAGGAACGCCTTTGCCAGCGTCCAGGGGAAGAGGGTGGCGTTCTGGCCCGAGTACGGGGTGCGCTTGTTAACCGGCCAGAGCCACACGTTTTCGAGTTCGTGCGCGATCGCGTTCTCCGCTGGCGTGGCCGGGATGAGGATGTTCTCCGGATCCTGACGTTCGGCCCAGTCGGCGCCGACCACGCCCGCCACCTCGGGGCTGTGCCGGTGACGCCGAATGACCAGGCGCTCCACCTCGCCGGGGACTATGTCACCACCGGGCGGAATTGCGGACGGGTCCAGCAACCTGATCAACTCGGCGAAGGACTCTGTACGGCCGTTGTGCGGGGTGGCCGACGCAAGAATCAGCGCATCGGAATTGCGTGCCAACATGCGGGCGAGACGGTTGTTGAGGGTGGCCGAGTTCGACAGATTGTGTGACTCGTCGATGACGACGGCGTCCCAACGCTGCCTTTTCAGCGTCGCGGCATACTTTTCGGACTTCACCGTGTCTATCGAGATGATCGCCCGCTTGAAGTACGTGAACGGGTTACGGCTTGCCGGCAATTTCTGCCGTACACGCTGAATACCCGCAGTGTCCAGCCGCACGAACGGCAGCGCAAAGCGAGACCACAGTTCCTGCTGCATCTGCTCCAGGACGTGCCGGGGTGTGACGATGAGGATACGTTCGCCGCGGCCCCGCCGGACCAACTCTGAAAGGATCATGCCGATCTCGAGCGTCTTGCCGAGGCCGACGGCATCGGCAAGCAGGATTCGGGGACGCAGGTTGGCGGGGTCGAGCGCTTTGCGGACCGCCGATTGCTGGTAGGCCAGCGAGTCGGCCAGAGCCTGGGTGGAGACCGTCAATGATCGGTCGCCCAGTGGGACGGCGGTCTTGCGGAATGTGGACTCAAGCCAGAGCCGCGCGCGGCGATACTGCGGGCTGGCATCCGCAACGACACGGGCGGCGGCCGGGTCGAGCGGCGTGATTGTGTCCAGGCTCCGGTAGAACGTCGCCGTCGTGTCGCGAACCAGCTCACTGAGCCCTTGTACCCGCACGAGGGTGCCGTCGGAGGTCTCCTCGGTGGTTCGGACGAACCATTCCTCGTCCCGAATCACAACCACCGATCCCGGCGCCAAATCAGCTTGTGCGCCGGAACGGATTGCCGTCACGTTTGCATACCCCCGTCGCATCTCATCGCTCACCGCACACGCCTGCGAGTCTATCTTTCCGAGTGCTCGCGACATCATCGTTTCGCTACTGCGTCGGATCCCGTTGACCAGCGGTGTGCTGACCACGCTCGAGGACGTCCAACTGCTGGTATCCCTCGATGCGGCCACGCACGGCTACCCCACTGACTCGAACTCGCTGCTTCCGACCGTGCGCATCGACCGCGCGTCGGTACAAATCGGGGGGCAGCAGGACGCGTACCGGGCGGTCGGACGTGCCGTAGTCGGTGGTGATCGGCCCACGAACGGTCGCCTGGCCGCCGGCCTCCCCGGGCTCACTACGTAGCCGGCTCACCAAGCCCTCAACGACTACCCGCCCATCCGGCACAGCAACCTTGAGCTGCTCAGCGGCCAACTTCAGCACCTCGATCTGACGATTGCCGAATCGAAAGGAACGGGAACCAACGGTGGTGGGCAGTTGCTGCGCCCAGCCGAATCGCACGACGTAGGGCACGCCGTCGCGGCCAAGCTTGGTCAGTGCTTCACACAGGTTGGCCGATACCCCTTCGCTGGTGCGCCGCAGAAACAGTCGGAGGTCATAGTCATTGAGCGCCTCACCCGATGCGGCGAAGCAAGCCCGAACCGCTCGGTGCATCTGCAACGAGACCTGGCGCGCCAGTGGGATCTCACCATCGGCGCTGGATGCGGGGACTGGAAGGTGCGCTGCGATGGACCAACTGCCAGCCTTCGGGGTGCCGAGACGCACGGTGCGCGCGAAGTCCAACGCCCGCTCGGGACGCCGGCCCTGCACCAGCATCGGTTGATCGCTCAGCAGGGCGTAAGTCGAGGCAACGACAAGCTCTCTTACCCCGGCGAGCGCGTCTGCCGCGTTGAACAGCGGGATCGTGCCGGACGGCCCGCTGGGCAGTAGCCGAAATGCCAACGTGTCCACGGCGCTGTGTTGAAGATCGTCAAGGATCAGCGGAATTGGTCGGTCCTCAACCGTCGCCACGGTGCTCAGCAGGTCGAGGATTCGGCTCGCATAGTCGCGGACGGTACGGTCGGTCGGCAGGAGGATCTGGAAGTCTCCGTCGTTCTCCGTCCTGGTCCAGAGCATCGCTCGTTCCAGCCGCTGTGCTGGGGTCCATCCGCTGCTCACCAGGTACTGGCTCATCACCTCCGGAGACAGCACCGAGACAGCCTGCAGCTCGGTCGCGCTGGGTCCACCGTAGTACGTCACGACGCCGAAACCCGTTGCGCCGGTATCGGATCAAGGAGCTTCCGCAGGCTGGGCACCGTCAGCTTGTTGCCCTTAGGCACGTAGACCGTGATCGACCCCTGCACGTTCGGATCGATCAAGGGCTTGTCGGCCAGCGACGCCCAGTACCCACAGTGACTCAGCCGAAGGTACGTCTCGTCGGCCTCGGCGTAAGCGCGCTCATCGGACGGCACCACAACGAGGAAGAGGAACCGGGGGACGCTGAAGTCGGCGCCAGCAATATTGTTGTAGTGCTCCGTCTTCATCGGATAGTGCCAGGCGTGCGCACTGCCCGCCGGCTTCGACCAGGACTTGACCTGGGCCTCGATCTTCGGGAAACGAGCGGTGCCCCGCACGCCGGGGAAGTCGATGGAGAAGTCAACGCCGGTGTGATCGGCGTCCTGCTTCCCAGCGATGAGACCGGCGGCGCTGACCAGCACCCGCACGAAGCTCTCGCCGAAATATCCCTGATGGTTGTAACGCTCGTACGTCATCCACCTTACCCCGCACCCGAACCGAGAACCGAGAACCCACTGTGCCGCCAAACATACTTGTCGTCACTCTCGGGCGGAAGGCTCAGCCAACCTGCGGATTCTCGCGGAGCCGGCCGGGGTTTGCGGAGTCGGTGCCGTAAGCCGACATGGCAACGGTCGTCAAGGAGGGGTCAGCACGTTGGTCGCTCCGGGCGGTGCCAGCGGAGGCGGAAATCGCATCGACAAGGGCGACGGCCAGACCATTTCACCGCCTCTGAGCAGCAAAGACGGTCGGCAATATCGCACATCGACAATGCTCCGGGCCCCGCTGGCGTACGGGGCTGGGTGGTCGCCAGCCCAGCGTCATCGAAAAGTTCCGGCGCGGCGGGACTCAGATAGTGTGGCCGCACTACGCTCATCGTTGGCAGAAGGCCACCCCTGGGGACCGGAGGCGTTGGATGACCGCATATCACAGAGCCTGCCGGTTCAGCGCCACGATTCGTACGGAGGACATCGCGGTATTGCACATGCTGAGGGGGTTGTGCCAGCTCTGCGAGTCGGGAAGGTACAAGCAGATCGCTTGGGGCGGCACTGGAGCGGATGACTGGCTGAGCACCGGGAAGCAGGCTACCTTTAGATTCACCGATCCCGTCGACCGCGACAGATTTCTGACACACGCCGAGCGGTTACTGCCTCAGGCCTGGCTTCTGGTGGCAACCGACGACAATAATCCCGCCACTCCGCGCCGATAGGCACCATGCGCGGTTGAGCGACCCGAACCATCACACCCCAGTTGCCCCATCCTTGGCATCGTGACGACCCGCACTTTCGACGTATCACCCTGGCGGGTCCCGCCGCGAGTACCGCCACTGCCGCTGGTGGCCGCGCCGCAGGTCGTGCAATCCGACCTTCCGAAGGCGACGAACATCCCGGCCCTATGCGGTCGCACTGACGGTGTAGCACCGGGGCCTTGCCGGCACCCGGCGCTGACCAGGTGTTGGTGGAGCCGAGCGTACGGCATAAGAACCAAATGATCCTGTCAGTCGGGCCTGACCCTGGAGCTCCCAGTTGCCATCGAACGCCGGCTCGCCGCCGCCTGACGGCCACACCGACTGGGCGCGATCGGTGTGTGCGGTGACCGTGGACGGCTGCGTCTCGGTGGGGATCTTCGCCCCATTGGTCGGCCTGGCCAGCAGCCGCGGAGCTCAGCTCTTCGGCGAGGCTCGCGTGCTGCCCCCCGACCACCCGGACCGGGCCCACTATTGGGCCGCGTTCCGCTGAGAGCACGAGCTCGCCGAATAGGGCCGCTCGCTCACCGAACCGCCGCGGGACCACGAACGTTCCCGCGACAAGGATGGACGCTGACCGCCGCGGCCGGGACGCCTCATTACCCAACCGGCTGCAGCCCGACATCGACCCCGCACGGCAGCTGGGGCACGCGCTGGTAGGGCGAGTTCGGGGATCTCAGAGCCGCGGTAATGGTCCAGCTTGGCGGTGGCGAGCTGGACCGGTTTGGTGAGTTGCGCTACGCCCCACACCATCGTCCAACCGTCGTTTCCGCCGGTGGCCAGGGTCTGCCCATCCCTGCTGAATGCCAGCAAACGCCGACGGCTCGTACGTCGCTGTGGACCATCGCGCGGCGCTGATCAACGTGGCACGCCACCGGAACAGCAGCGGCGGCGCCACCGAAGGTGACACCGCCGACCTGCTTCGATCCGCCCTGCGTGAACGGGTTCAAGAACACCAAAATGGTGGAGACGAGGTTGTGGCATCCGAACCAAAAGATCATGGCGTCCGGGCCTGACCTGGACCTTCCGGTAGCTCAGGAGCGATTGCAGCTGCCGCGTACGCCTTCGTGGGGAGGCGCGTGTTCAGCCGAGGTAGTTCGTCGCTTGGGTGTTGAGCACCCAGGCGAGTGGTGTCTCCGCCCGAGCCTGATATTCGTTGCCTGCGAGCTGGTACATCGTGACCGTCTGGGCGGCATCCCGGCCAATGGTCCAGTACTGCGGGACGCCGGCTGCCGCGTATTCGTGGCGCTTCGCCACCGTATCGGCGGCTTCCGACCCGGGTGAGATGATCTCGACTACGAGCAGAACGTCGTCGGCGGACAGCCAGACGGCGCTCGCCTGGGCCTTGGCCCAAACCACCAGATCGGGAATGCGTCCGCCGACGCGACCATCAGGACCGGGGATACGCAGACCGACTGCCTGGGTCAATTGGTCAGCCGGCCAGCCGGCTGCGGCAAGCCACAGCATGATCCGCGTCGCGATGACGGCGTGTCCGTAGTCTGGTGGCGGCATGACCGACAGGACCCCCTCGGGACTGGTCTCGTATCGGTGTCCATGCGGATCTGCGGCGCTCATCGCGACGAGATCGTCGAGCGTCGCGATGGCGGGCATGTGCCTGCCGACGGCCTCTGCGCTCATGGCGCCATCCTATCTGGGCAGGGAACAGCGACGTGCCGACCGTGGCGAGATCACGTAGTGTTGCTCGTCCTGCGCGTCGGGATGAGGTCGACGCGGTGGCTCATCAGCCACGAATATCCCGATCACTCCACCGCTTCAACCGGCCGCGGCGTTTACCTACGAGATGATGGAGAGCTACTGGCCGGCCGTCGCCCGCGGCGACGAGGAGGCGCCGCCGGCCATGCGCGAGTGGGCGGTCAAGCTGGGGGCCAAACCCAATCGACGAGTACAAGCTGGTCGTCCACCCTAGGATCGCCGGCCACGGCCCGACGCTGCACCAGAGCGGGCTGCCCGGCACGCCAGCTCGACCTGCTCTCGGCGAAGCCGCACCGCAACCGCGCGGTGGCCATGCACTACCGCCGCGCGCGCTGAATCACGGGGGTCCATCGCCGCCGGTTCACCGGCAGCGCGGCGTTTGTACTGGTGGGCCGCCAGGGACTCGAACCCTGAACCTACGGATTAAAAGTCCGCAGCTCTGCCATTGAGCTAGCAGCCCGTGGCTGACAGGGTACCTGTGGCGAGGCGCGCAGTCTCATGCGATATGCCCGGCCTCGCTCAGCCAGGGCGGATGCGACGTCGGGGCGGCGGCGAGCACAGGATCTTCGGTCCTCCACCGGCCCGACCCTCGCGGGCCTGCGGCGTCACTGTGACGCGGGCCGTGCTCGGGCACGGGTCGGTGTCCCTGTTACCCCTTCGCTGCACGCGGGTCGTCGCGTGGGTGATCCCGATCATCGTGCTTGCAGGTCGACCAGCCATTGACGAATCGAGGAGAGGTCCGCGTCGGTGAGGCCGACGAACGGGTCGACGCGGCGCACCAGGGCGCTGCCGGGGTGGTTGCTCGCGACCCAATGCCGATCAGCGTCGGTTGTCTCATTGTCAATCCACACGAACGACGCCCGTCAGCCCACCGGGTAAGGAACACCGTCTTGCAATGCAGCCCACCCACCGCGTCGTCGTCGGTATCGGGAAACTCGACGACGGGCAGTTCCGGGGAGCCCGAGCCGGGGGGCGACGACCTCGTTCGCGTCGGCCATCCACGTCGTCGCCCAGACGAGCCGGCATCCCAGCCAGCAGCCTGGGCCCATCGGCCGAGTCGAGCCGGTCCACGGGGGGATTACCGGACGCAGGGTTGAACCGGCCGACCCGATCGCTCGAAGGGTGCCCACGCCGGACGGGTCGGGGCGGAACGGGATCAGCGGCCCATCTACGTCGAGGAAGACCAGTGGACGGCCGGCATCGCCGATCATCACGGCGAACCTACCGCACGGTGCCCTGGCGCTGGGTCATGCCCGGACGCCACGCCGGGACACGGACTTGCGCGACCGGGACGACCAGCGATCGACGAGCCGATCAGACGCGTCGGCAGTCAAGATCAGTTCCTCATGAGTCCGCTATTGCCAAGAGGTTGCAATTAAGTAGGCTGTGCAACGACGGCTGCGGGAGAGGGAGCGACGTGCACATTCCGGACGGGTACCTGAGTCCACAGACCTGCGCCGTGGGCTTCGCGGTCGCGGTGCCGGTCTGGGCGGTGGCGAGCCAGCGGGTATCGAAGGTGGTAAAGACCCGCAACGTGCCGCTGCTGGCGCTGCTGTCCGCCCTGAGCTTCCTGATCATGATGTTCAACATCCCGGTCCCGGACGGCACGTCCGCGCACGCGGTGGGCGGCGTCCTGGTGGCGGTGGTGTTGGGCCCGTGGGCGGCGGTGATAGCGGTCTCCGTGGCGCTGCTGTTCCAGGCATTGCTCTTCGGTGACGGCGGCGTGCTCGCGTACGGGGCCAACGTGGTGAACCTGGCGATCATCATGCCGTTCCTGGGCTACGCGGTGTACCGGCTGGTGGCCGGGAAGTCGCCCCTCACCGCTCGACGGCGGGTGATCGCTGCGGCGGCCGGCGGGTACGTCGGCATCAATGCGGCGGCGCTTGCGACGGCGATCGAGTTCGGCATCCAGCCCGCCCTGTTCCAAACCGCCTCCGGCGCGCCGCTGTACTCCCCGTACGGGCTCGCCGAGACCATCCCCGCCATGATGCTCGCGCACGTCACCGTCGCCGGCGCCGCGGAGGCGATCCTCACCGGCGGCGTGCTGGCGTACCTGGCCCGCACCGACGTGGCCCGGCTCGTCCCGAACCACCCGGGCATCCCGGTCACCGCCGATGACGCTCCGGCGCCTCGGAGCGGCCGGGTCAGCCCGGGCCGGGTGGCCGTCGCGTTCATGGCCGTCATGGTGCTGCTGACGCCGCTGGGCCTGCTCGCCCCGGGCGGCGCGTTCGGCGAGGACGACCCGAGCGACCTGAACCCGGCCGACCTCGGGTTGAGCGCGATACCCGAAGGGCTGGTCCGGTACAACGGCTTCTGGAGCCACACCCTGCTGGGCGGGTACGGCTTCGCCGACGGCGAGCACGCCAACCTGGCGTACATCCTGTCGGCCCTGGTGGGCATCGCGGTGGTCGGACTGTTCATCTTCGGCATCGGCAAGCTCACCCAGTCTGTGCTGAGCCGCCGGGCAACCCCCGGTGGGCGGGAGGCGGAAGCCGGGCTCGCCGGGCCCGCCGGCGGGACAGCCGACGCCGTTCCCGACCGACGCGACGCCAGCCGCGCATGACCGCCACTGCGGAGCGGCCGGCACCTTCCCGGACCGTGCCGGCCGGCGCACCGGGCTGGCTGCTCCGGGCGGAGCCCGGGCTGTGCCCGTGCGGCTGCATCGGCGTGCGCCGCAGGGGCTCCTTCGTCGAGAAGACCCTGAACAGCAGCGCCGCGCTCCTGCGTCAGGTGATGTTCAGCGAGGATCTCGCGGCCCGGCCCGGGGTGCTGCAACGGCTGGACCCCCGAGTGAAGCTGATCGGCATGCTGGTGCTCCTGATCGCGGTCGCAATCGTGCACCACATTCCGGTGCTCGTCGGCGCCTACGCGCTCACCCTGGCCCTGGCCGCGACCTCGGGCGTGCCGCTGGGGTTCTTCGTCAAGCGGGTCTGGCTCTTCGTGCCGATCTTCACCGGGATCGTGGTGCTCCCGGCGACGCTGTCGATCGTGACACCGGGCGAGGTCGTCCTGACGATGTGGCACTGGCGCGGGACCGCGCACGGGTTCACCGCCCAGGGCCTGACCAGTGCCGCGCTCGTACTGAGCCGGGTCGCCACATCGGTCTCCCTCGTGGTGCTGCTCACCGTCACCACGCCGTGGACCCGGCTCCTGGCCGCGCTCCGGGCACTCGGCGTGCCGCGGATGTTCGTCCTGATCATCGGAATGGCGTACCGGTACATCTTTCTGCTGCTCGGTACCGTGACCGAGATGTACGAGGCCCGCAAGGCGCGAACGGTGACCGTGCTCCGCCACGACCGGGGCGCGCGGTCGTTCCTGGCTGCCTCGGCGGGGACGCTGTTCGGCAAGTCCAACCAGCTCTCCGAGGAGGTGCACATGGCGATGGTCGCCCGTGGGTACCGTGGCAACGCGCGCACCCTGCAGGCGTTCCGGTTGCGCGCCGCGGACGCCGTGGCGACCGTCGCGATCCTGGGCTGCGCCGCGGCCATCTACGGGGGTGACCTGCTGCTTGGCCGCTGACCACGCCGCTGACCACGCCGGGGGGCATGCCGTAGCGCCGGATCCCGCGGCCGAAACGGTCTTCGCCTGCCACGACCTGCACTACAGCTACCTGGATCGTTATCCGGCGCTCGCCGGGGTCTCCCTGCAGATCGCCCGGGGAGAAAAGGTCGCCCTGCTCGGCCCGAACGGCTGTGGCAAGTCGACCCTCCTCAAGGTGCTGGACGGGCTGATCTTTCCCAGCCGGGGCACGTTCACGGCCTTCGGCCACCCGGTGACCGAGGACGCGCTCGAGGACGAGCAGTTCTCCACCGGGTTCCGGTCCCGGGTCGGCTTCGTCTTCCAGAACTCCGACGCGCAGGTCTTCTCCCCCACGGTGCGCGACGAGATCGCGTTCGGCTGCCTGCAACTGGGACTGTCCACCGAGGAGGCGATGTCCCGGGTCTCGGACGTGCTGCGGATGCTCCAGATCGCCGACCTTGCCGACCGGGCGCCGTTCCAGCTCTCCGGCGGCCAGAAGAAGCGGGTCGCCATCGCGTCGGTCCTGGTGATGAACCCCGAGGTCCTGCTCTTCGACGAACCCACCGCGGCGCTCGACCCACGGACCCAGCAGTGGCTCATCGACCTCATCGGCGAGTTGAGCGCGGCCGGGAAGACCATCGTCCTGGCGACCCACGACCTCGACGCGCTCGACCTGCTCGCGGACCGATGCCTCGTGTTCGCCGAGGACCACACGATCGGTCGGGCGGGCACGCCGGCCCAGATCCTGGCCGACCGCGCGTTGCTGCTTCGGGCGAACCTCATCCATGAGCGCACCGGGATCCGGTGGTAGATCCTCAGGGCCGGCCGTCGCCGGCGACTTCGCCCGCTGCCGCCGCCTCCACACTGCCGTAGACCGGCAGGACGCGGGTCAGGTTGGTGATCGCCAGGATGTCCGCCACGAGCGGCTGCACCGCGCCCAGCCGCAGCCAACCCGCGTTGGCCGTCGCCCGGCCATGCGCCTGCAGCAGCACGCGCAGGCCGGTGGAGTCGCACAGCGGCACGTCGGCGAGGTCGACGACGATGTGCGGGCGCTCCGCCTCGACGAGGACCAGCAGCGCCTCCATCAGCGGCTGCGAGGTGTCGAACAAAATGTTCCCGTGCACCGACACCACTGTCGCGTCACCGGTGCTGTCCCGGACGGCCACCCGCAACTCGGCCGTCACGGGAGACTCCGGTGCGCTGCCGCCGCAGACCATTCCACGAGCATCAGCGTAGCGTCATCAGCCGGCGGCCCGTCGAGATGCCCCGCCACCGCGCGCCCCAGCCGCCGCAGCGTCTCCGGCGCCGGCAGTTCCGCGAACGCCTGCCGCTCGGCAAGGTCGAGCAGTCGCTGCTCCCCGAAGGGCGCTCCGGTGCGGTCCCGGGCCTCCACCACGCCGTCGCTGAAGAGGAGCAGTCGATCGCCCGGCTGGAGCAGTTCCTCCGCCACCTCGATCTGCGGGTCGTCAAGTCCCAGTGGCATCCGGCGGCCCCCGGTCAGCCGGCGGACCACCCGACCGTTGCGCAGCACAGCAGGCTGCGGGTGCCCCGCGTTGATGTACCGCAGAAGCCCGGTGTCGAAGTCGAGCGTGGCGAGCACGGCGGTGGTGAACCGGGAGTCGGAGAACTGCTCCTCGAATGTGTGGTCGACGGCCCGCGCCATCGCGTAGAGCCCGGCGCCGGCACGGCGCGACGCGCGCAGCGTCGACAGCGCGACCGCGGTCCCGAGCCCGGCGGCCAGGCCGTGCCCGGTGGTGTCCAGGAGGCAGAGGAACGCGGTGCCGTCGTCGACCGCGTAGTCGAACCCGTCGCCGCCCACCTCGTAGCGGGGCGCAAACAGCGCCGAGATGACAAACCGCTCGCACGCGTACGTCAGCGGCGGCAGCACCTTCCACAGCAGTTCGGACGCCACCGACATCGGCTGGCTGCGCCGGGTGCGCTCCAAGGTGTCGCCGTACGGGTCCTTCGTCGCGACGAGGTGCCCCAGCAGGGCGGCGAACAGGTCGCAGTGGCGGCGAAAGTCGGGCGAGGTCAGCGCCCGCTCATCGGCCCGGATCGCCAGCACGCCGAGTCGTTCGGAGCCGTCCAGCAGCGGCATCCACAGCACGGCCGGGTCGTTCGTGCCGGGTCGGGCCGCGCCGCTCATCACCTCGATCGCCATGAATGCCCGACCAGCCAGTGTGGACTCCACCGGGAGCGGCTGCGGCAACGGCCGACCGGCCTCGGGAACCGGCCGGAGCGCCTCCTGCTCGTAGTCGATGAGGTAGATCGTGACATCCACCTCGAGCGCGCGAAGGGCCGCGTTCACCTCGGCCGGCAGCGCGTCCGGCTCGCTCAGCCGGGTGCGTTCCAGCAGGTCAACGGTGGCGTCGCGCCATCGCCGGTCGTCGGTCACGGGCTCGAGACTAGACCAGGACCGGCCCCGGACCGCATCGGCACGGACCCGCTGACCGAGCCGACCCCGCGGCGGGGGTTCAGCGCGCGTGCGCCGGGTATCGGCTCGGCATGCGGATCGTGGTGGTGGGCGCGAGCGGCAATGCCGGGACTGCTCTGCTGCGCAGGTTGCAGCGGGAGAGCGACGTGGAGATTGTCGGTGTGGCGCGTCGCCCACCCGAGTCGGCGCAGGCGCCGTACGACGCCGTGCGCTGGCACCACTGTGACATCGGCACCCCCGGCGCGGTACCCGGGTTGCAGGCGCTCTTCACCGGCGCGGACGCGGTGGTGCACCTCGCGTGGCAGATCCAGCCCAGCCACGACCAGGCGGTCCTGCACCGCACCAACGTCGGTGGCAGTCGCGCGGTGATCGAGGCCACGGTCCGGGCCGGCGTACCGGCGCTGGTGTACGCCTCGTCGGTCGGGACCTACGCACCCGGCCCGAAGGACCGGTTCGTGGACGAGACGTGGCCGGCCACCGGGGTGCCCGGTTCGTCGTACAGCCGGGACAAGGCCGAGGTGGAGGCGTTGCTGGACCGCGCCGAGGCGGAGCACCCTGAGCTGCGCGTGGTGCGGCTGCGCCCCGCCCTGATCTTCCAGCACGACGTGGGCACCGAGATCATGCGGTACTTCGTGGGGCCGTTCGTGCCGGTGGGGCTGCTGCGCTACCAGCGGCTCCCGCTCGTGCCGGCGAATCGGCGGCTGCGGCTGCAGGCGGTGCACGCCGATGACGTCGCGGACGCGTACGCCCGGGCTCTCCTCGGTGACGCGCGCGGCGCCTTCAACATCGCCGCCGACCCGGTCCTGACGCCGCGACTGGCGGCGTCGGAGTTCTCCGGCCGGAGAGTGCCGGTGCCGGACGCGCTGCTCAAGGTCGCCGCGAACCTGTCCTGGCGGGCCCGTCTGCAGCCGGTCGAC
Organism: Micromonosporaceae bacterium; assembly: GCA_035296325.1. Taxonomy (GTDB): domain Bacteria; phylum Actinomycetota; class Actinomycetes; order Mycobacteriales; family Micromonosporaceae; genus DATHBD01. Next base: position 54,542 of record DATHBD010000072.1, read on the forward strand.
CCGGGCTGGGTGGACCTGGCGCTTTCCGCACCGCTGATGGCCACCGGCCGGGCGCAGCGGGAGCTGGGCTGGACCCCGTCGGTGGACGCGGTGAGCGCACTGCGGGACCTCTTCGCCGGCATGGCCGCGCGCGCCCATACCGAAAGTCCGGCGTTGTCCGGCACACCGTGGATGTCCGGCCGGCTCGGTGGGCTGCTCCGCGGCCGCCTGCCCGGCCACGGCAACCCCTACTGACCGCCGGGTGCCGGCCCGGAGGGTGCCGGCCCGGAGCGTGCCGGCCCGGAGCGTGCCGGCCCGGCGGGGTGCCGACCCCGGTCGCAGATCCGGGGGCGGCACCCGTCCACGGCGGTGAATCAGGCGGGGGTGACGGCGAGTTGCAGCTCGGTGACGCCGTTCTCCGGAGCATCGGCGTGGTAGTCGAGGTAGAACTCCCGGCAGTACCCGTCGGTGCGGTACCCGTTGTCCTCCACCCACCGCGCCAGGACCTGCATGCTCGCCTCGACGCCGTCCATCGGACCGCGATGGACGATGGTGGCCGCCGACTCGATGGCCGGCAGGTCCACCACCGCGAGGTCGGCACCGGGCTGCTGGTCAGCGGCGACGGTGATCCCCGCGTGCACCAGCACGGCGTCGCCCGGCTCGCCGGGCGCCGGTTCGTAGTACGCGATCGCCGGGCCCACCGGCTGCACCCCGGCCTTGCCCAGGCGACGGATCAGCTCGGCGTAGAGCGGCTGGATGACCGGCGAGATCTCCTCGCTGGCATACCCGCCGGCGACGCCGGTCACTTCCGCGACCCGGACCGGGGCGATTGACTTCAGGACGACATCCTCGGTACTCATGTGACCCTCACTCTCGATCATCCGGAGCCTCGCCTCGACACCGGCCAGCCGGCTCTGATCCGCGGCCAGCTGCATTGCCAGCTGGGCCTGCCGCAGCCGCAGCATGCCGCGCAGCTCGACGACGTCGATCTTGTCGTCGAGGATCACCTGGACCTGCTGGAGCGTGAAGCCCAGGTCCTTGAGCGCGACCACCCGGTTGAGCCGACGTAGCTGGTCGGCCGAGTAGAACCGGTAGCCGCTGGCCGTGTCGACGGCGGCGGGCGGTAGCAGCCCGATGGCGTCGTAGTGGCGAAGCATGCGGACCGATACCCGGCCGAGCCTGGCGAAGTCTCCGATACTGAACATGACCCCTCCGATGCTGCGGTCTGACACGGTGTGAGGGTCAAGGCCCACGTCGGGCCTGCCCGGTCGAGACCACCGGGCCCGGATCGGCGCCGCAGCTTCCAGCGGCCCAGGGGTGATCCTTGCCTCAGCCGCGTCGCCAACCTGGGCCTACCCATAATGCAATCTGTGCGGTGGAATGGGCTTCCCCAAAGAGCATCACCGGCGGAGCGAGGACGACATGGCCGACGTCAGGCTTGACTACCCGGGTGGCCAGCTCTCGGTTCCCGTGCGGGACGCCGTGGAGGGCTCGCCCGGCATGGACATCGGCGCGCTGCTCAAGGAGACCGACTACGTCACGTACGACCCGGGGTTCGTGAACACCGCTTCGTGCAACTCCGCGATCACGTACATCGACGGGGACGCCGGGATCCTGCGGTACCGCGGCTACCCGATCGCCGAGCTCGCCGAGCACTCGTCCTTCCTCGAGGTGTCGTACCTGCTGATCTACGGCGAGTTGCCCACCGCCGACCAGCTCGCCGGCTTCAGCCAGCAGATCAACGTGCACACGCTGCTGCACGAGGATCTCAAGCGCTTCTTCGACGGGTTCCCCCGCGACGCCCACCCGATGCCGGTGCTGTCCTCGGCGGTGAGCGCGCTCTCCACCTTCTACCAGGACAGCCTCGACCCGTTCGACGCGCACCAGGTGGAGATCTCCACGATCCGGCTGATGGCCAAACTGCCGACGATCGCGTCCTACGCGTACAAGAAGTCGATCGGGCATCCGTTCCTGTACCCGGACAACGCGCTCTCCTACGTCGACAACTTCCTGCGCATGACGTTCGGCGTGCCGGCCACCGCCTACGAGGTGGACCCGGTGGTCGCCAAGGTGCTGGACATGCTCTTCGTCCTGCACGCCGACCACGAGCAGAACTGCTCCACCGCGACGGTACGCATGGTCGGCTCCGCGCAGGCGAACCTGTTCGCCTCGGTGACCGCCGGGATCAACGCCCTGTCCGGGCCGCTGCACGGGGGTGCCAACGAGGCGGTGCTGCAGATGCTGGGGCAGATCCGGGCCGACGGCGACGTCGCCACGTACGTGCGCCGGGTGAAGAACAAGGAGCAGGGCGTCCGGCTGATGGGCTTCGGCCACCGGGTGTACAAGAACTACGACCCGCGGGCGGCCATCGTGAAGCAGGCGGCCCAGGAGGTCATCGGCCGGATGCAGACGCCTGACCCGCTGCTCGACATCGCCATGCAGCTGGAGGAGATCGCCCTTGCCGACGACTTCTTCGTGTCGCGCAAGCTGTACCCGAACGTCGACTTCTACACCGGGCTCATCTACAAGGCGATGGGCTTCCCCACGAAGATGTTCACCGTGCTGTTCGCGTTGGGCCGGCTACCCGGCTGGATCGCGCAGTGGCGCGAGATGATGAGCGACCCGGCGAACAAGATCGGCCGCCCGCGCCAGATCTACACCGGCGCCCCCGAGCGCCCCTACGTCCCCATGCCCAACCGCCCCTAACCCCGGCGCCGCGCCCGCCCCACCCCGCCCCGCCCCGGGCCCCGGGCCGCGCCCCGCCCCGCGACCCCAGGCCGCGATCTTGCAGTTGCGCCTCGGGCGAATCACCACAAACGGTGCGTAAAGGCGCGCACGAGTGCAAGATCGCGCGGGGGACGGCGGGGTGGTCAGGGCTCGCGGAAGCCCTCGCGGAGCCGACGGAAGAAGCCGCCCTCGCGCGGCAACGCCGGCGCCGGTGGTGGCGCCACGCTGCGTTGCCGCGCGATCGGCTTGTCATAGTCGGTACGCGCGATGGCGTGGATGACCTGGTGCTCGTCGAAATCCTCCGAGCCCTCGATCATCGGGACGAACCCGACCAGTACCCCGTTGCGCATGACCTGGGCCTCGAGCCCGGCCGTGCCATCGGTGTCCCAGATTGCCTGCCGCCCATCGCTCAGCACGATCCGGATGCCGTACAGGGCCACCCCGGCCCGCTCCACGTGCGCGGGCAGGCCGCGCTCACGCAAGGCGTCAACAACTCGTTGCGCTCTGTTCTCGTCCATCGCAACGACGGTAGCGCGCAATGCTGGGAGCTTGCCTGGCGGATCAGGACCGGCAGGGGTTCCCGACAGTCTGCGCGATGGCGGCCGCGGACTCCCCGAACGTGATCTGGGCGCTCGAGGTGGTCAGCATCGCAGCCTGCTGGACGACGCCGGCTCCGGTCTTCACGCTGCGGTTGAGGTGCAGCGTGCCGCCGGAAACCTTGATCGACGTCGCCCCGTTGCGAAGCCGGACCGCCCGACCGTTCACCTTCACGCTCTGCACCGTCGACTTGGCGCTGTAGGACCAGCGCGCGCCGGCCGGCGAGTACGTGCAGCTGATGGTCGCGGTGGAGGTCATCCCGCCGAGCTGGATGACCGTCTTGCCGACGACCAGCTTCGCGGACTTCGCCGACGCCTGCGCCGCACCGGTGTGCGTGGTCGCCTGCACGGTCGTACTGGAGTTCGCGCCTGCCTGCGCGGCGCTCAGTGCGGTCCGCGTGGTCGTGCCTTCGGCGTCGACCGCCTCGAACCGGATGCCGGCGACGGTGGCGGCGCCACGCTGCCCCGCGATCTGGGCGTCGACGCAGCGTTGCGGCGTGCCCGGGACGTTGGTGCCCTTGGCGATCGCACTGAGCGGCGTGGATCGGCACGCGAGGATGTCGACCGGGACGGCGTCGGCGGTCGCCCCAACTGCGGCGGCCGGCGCGGCGATGCCCATGGTCGTCGCCGTGACGACCATGGTTGCCGCCGCGGCGCCATACGTGCGGAGCGTGGATGAACGAAACATGACTAGACCCCTCGACTCGTACCTATAACGGACAGTAGCCGACCATACTCGGTACGTAATGAGGGCGAGCGATTATCGAAACTCACCACGCGGGAGTGGCCCGACCCGGCCGAAGGGCCCGCGTCGGCCGCGGCCGTCGGGCTTCAGGTGAGTCGTGACTGAAATTCAAACTCCGGTAGTTCTGGCCCATCCGGTGCGTGTCACCTGTGCGGTTCCTGTGAAAACATCGCCCATTCGCTGGCACTCGACACTGTTGCGCATGGTACATCTGATGCATTTGTGTCGGGCACCACGTGATCAGCGTGGCTCCATGTCAGCAGTGTGATCAGCAGTTGAACGGCACGTTAAGCCGTATCCCGCGGTTACGGAAAGCCGGCCGCGCCGTCCGCTGGCGGGGGCCCGATCCCTGGCGTTTCCGGCCATCCCGCCGCCGCTGCAGGGCCCGTGAGCTGGGCCGCAGCCGCTCGACGCCGGACGGCGAGGGTCGCACGCGGCCGATTGGGGTGTCCGGCCGTTCGCAACGGGGCACCCGCCAGTACCCAGGTTGCGAACGGCCGGCCAACCGGTCGGAGCCGCCGAGCGGCTCCCACCGGGACGCGACGAGTTGACGCGCCGGCCCGCCGCCGGCTGTCGATCTCACCACAAGTCGACGCACGGGCCCGCCAGCGCCGGATCGTCGACCAAAACACGTGGATTTCGTCGCGTGCCTCTAGGCTCCCAGAATGATCGCGACGGAGTCAATGCGCGAACAGTGATACTCGGCATAAGAGCCAGTTAATACTTCCACCAATGCATTACCACAGAAGTCACACAGTCGCCGCCAACCCGTCAGACGGGCGGGGGTGGCGGTGACCCCGCACACTGTGAGCGGACCACCGAGGCGCAGACCACCACAGACAGGGGCCAAGATGTACGTCATCCGGGAGCGCATGTTCAGCATCGGCCAGGACTCCGAGATCACCGACGAGTCGGGCCGGCCGGTGCTGCACGTCGACGGTAAGGCGCTCAGCCTGCGTGACCGGCTCGTGCTGCGCGACCCCGCCGGCGAGGAGGTGGCGCAGGTGCAGCGCAAGCTCGTCGCGCTGCGGCCCACGTACCAGATCTCGGTTGGCGGCGAAGAGGTGGCGCAGGTGCGCAAGCACCTGTTCACGCCGTTCCGAGATCGGTTCACGATCGACATCCCGGGCCCGGACGACCTGGAGATGACCGGGGACCTCTTCGACCACGAGTTCACCATCGAGCGCGGCGGCGAGGTCGTCGCGACCGTGTCGAAGCGGTGGCTGACGCTGCGCGACACCTACGCGATCCAGGTCGCTCCCGGGGCGGACGACATCCTCATCCTGGCCAGCGTCCTCGCGCTCGACCTGGCGAAGGACCGGCAGGACGATAAGAAGGACGACCACTGACGCGGGGCAGCACTGACGCGGGGCAGCACTGACGCCGGGCAGCACCGACGCCGGGCAGCGCCGACGGCCGTCAGCGTCGACGTCAGCCGACGCGGCGCGAGTCAGGCGCGCTCGATCTCCGCGTCCTTGACGGTCTCCGCCTGCCACCCACCCTCGTCCCAGCGAATGACGTAGCCGTCGCCGGTGACCTTGACAATCTTCCCCCGGGCACCCGGCCACGCCGACCCTGCGGAACGATGCACGACTTTGGCGGCCTTGACCCGCTCGCCCTCGCGGTAGGTACCCATGCGCGCACGGTAACGCCCCACGGAGTCCGGTGGCTACCCCACGGCCGCGCCCCCACGGCCGCGCCCCCACGGCCGCGCCCCCCC
>DATHBD010000073.1:0-130711 GCA_035296325.1 Micromonosporaceae bacterium
CCTGCTCGGTGAGGGCGCCGGTGAGGAACGAGAGCAGCCCGGAGAAGTCACCCTGGTCCTCCTCCGGCTTCTCCGGGTCGGCCGGCAGGTCGACCGAGCCGCGGGCGATCGACTGCAGCTTCTTGCCGTCGTAATCCGGGACCGCCTCCACCCAGATCTCGTCGACCGGGTCGGTGAGCAGCAGGACCTCGTACCCCTGCGCCTTGAAGGCCTCCATGTGCGGCGAGTTCTCCACCTGCGCCCGCGACTCGCCGGTCAGGAAGTAGATCTCGTCCTGGCCCTCCTTCATCCGCTCGACGTAGGCGGCCAGGGTGGTCGGCTCGCCGCCGTGCGTGGTGCCGAAGGTGGCGATGTCCAGGATGGCCTTCTGGTTGTCGCCGTCGCCGAGCAGGCCCTCCTTGACCGCGCGGCCGAACTCGCGCCAGAACGTGGCGTACTTCTCCGGGCTGTTGGTCAGCAGGTCCTTGATGGTGGACAGGACCTTCTTCACCAGGCGGCGGCGGATCATCTGGATGTGCCGGTCCTGCTGCAGGATCTCCCGGGAGATGTTCAGCGACAGGTCGTGCGCGTCCACCACCCCCTTGACGAAGCGCAGGTAGTTCGGCATGAGCGCTTCGCAGTCGTCCATGATGAACACCCGCTTGACGTACAGCTGCACGCCGCGCTTGGCGTCCCGCATGAACAGGTCGAACGGGGCGTGCGCCGGGATGAACAGCAGCGCCTCGTACTCGAAGGTCCCCTCGGCCTTCATGTGGATGGTCTCGAGCGGGTCGGTCCAGTCCCGGCTGACGTGCTTGTAGAACTCGTGGTACTCCTCGTCGGTGACCTCGTTGCGGGGCCGCGCCCACAGCGCCTTCATCGAGTTGAGCGTCTGCGGCTCGCTGGTCGTCGCGCCGGACTCGTCGGTGCGCTGCACCGCCATCCGGATCGGCCAGGCGATGAAGTCCGAGTACCGCTTGACGATCTCCCGGATCTTCCAGTCGGCGGTGTAGTCGAAGAGGTTGTCCTCGCTGTCCTCCTGCTTGAGGTGCACGGTGACCGCGGTGCCCTGTGCGGCGTCATTGACGGTCTCGATGACATACGTGCCCTCGCCGTCGGACTCCCACCGGGTGCCCTCGCCCTGCCCGGCCCGCCGCGTCACAAGCGTGACCTTGTCGGCGACCATGAAGGTCGAGTAGAACCCGACGCCGAACTGCCCGATGAGTTCCTGCGACGCGGCGGCATCCTGCGACTCGCGCATCTTGCGGACCATCTCGGCCGTGCCCGACTTGGCGATGGTGCCGATCAGCTGCACGACGTCGTCGCGCGACATGCCGATGCCGTTGTCCCGCACGGTCAACGTGCGCTGCTCCGAGTCGACCTCGATGTCGATGTGCAGGTCCGAGGTGTCGACCTCGAGCTCCTTGTCGATCATCGACTCGAGCCGAAGCTTGTCCAGAGCGTCCGAGCTGTTGGAGATCAGCTCTCGGAGGAAGATGTCCTTGTTGGAGTAGATCGAGTGGACCATCAGCTGCAGCAGCTGCCGCGCCTCGGCCTGAAACTCCAGCGTTTCTGTCCGGTTGCTCACGCCCAGAATGATACGAGGACTGCTCCGGTCCCTCCGCATGGGCACCACCGGTCGCGAGGGTCGAGGACCCGCTGGGAACGCCGGTGACGCGTGGGGCCGTCTGAGGTTCATGACGAGTGAGCCCGACGTGATCTGGAGCAAGCGGCACGGCGCCGGGACGTGGCGGCGGAGGCGCGCGGTCCTGGGAACGTACGCGATCGTGGTCCTGGCAACGGCCGGCTGCTCGGCCGCGCCGGATCCGCGGGGCCCCCGGTACCTCAGCCCGCTGTACAGCCAGTGCCCGGCCGGCGACGCCCCGCCATGGACGTCGACCGCCCCAACCGAAGCGCAGCCACTGGCCGAGGACTTCGTCCCCACGTCGGCCATGCACTGCACCTTTACCCTGGCCATGCTCGGCGACCGGGCCAACGCCTCTGCCGGACCGCAGAACCAGGGCAGCGGCGGGTGGCGGCAGACCAGCGTGCGGCGCTCCACCGGACCGCTGGACGACCTCGCCCGCGCGCTGCGTACGCCACCCGAGGCTTCCGACCGCCCTGCCGTGTGCCATCCAGTGGGGGTGAGGCCGTTCGTTCTCACGTTGACCGACGCCACGGGCGCGACCGCGACCCCGGCCATCCCCGCCTCGACGTGCGGACGACCGGTGCCGGCGGTGGGGCAGGCAATCGAGGCGTTGACCTGGGAGAACGTCGAGTGAGTCGCCACCTCAGCCGCACCAGATGTCCCGCCGGGTGCGGCATCCACATCCGGGATGCCGCCCGTGCCCCCGCTCTCGCCCTCACCGTGCGGATCGTGGAAACCAGGGCACCAAATGTGGTGTCAAATCCTCCAAGATCGCGCCCGCGCTCAGTGCGGCGCCCGAGACAGAAGAGCCGGACCTGGTCGTAGCGCCCGGTGGTTGCGAGCTGATCCAGCACGGATCACGCGATTTCCCGCCGTGACGTCGTAGGATCACGGCCACGACCGCCGAAAGGGCCACGGATGGAAGGCACGCATCCCGCACGGTCATCGGACCAGCCGGGTTCGCCGCACGGTGAGGTCGCTGAGCTGGTACGACTCGCCGCCGATGGCGATCAGCGCGCCTGGAACGAGCTTGTCGACAGGTTCACCGGTCTGCTGTGGAGCGTGTGCCGGTCGCACCGCCTGAGCAACGCCGACGCCGCGGACGCGCTCCAGCAGACGTGGCTCCGCCTGCTGGAACATCTCGACTCGATCCACCAGCCCGAGCGGTTGGCGGCGTGGCTCGCGACGACCTGCCGGCGGGAGTGCCTGGCCATCCTTCGACGCGGAAAACGCTCCGTGACGACCGACGACGAACGCCTGCTCGACCACCTGGCCGGTCAGACCCCCGGCGCGGACCAGTCGAGCCTGATCTCCGATCGCAACGCCGGGCTGTGGCGGGCCTTCAGCCGGCTCAGTCCCCGCTGCCAGGAGGTCCTTCGGGTGCTGGTGGTGGCGGCCGGCGCCGATCGGCCCTCCTACGACGTCGTCGCCGCCGCGCTGGGCATGCCGGTGGGCAGCCTGGGCCCCACCCGGGCCCGGTGTCTGGAGCAGCTACGAAAACCGCTTGACGCGGAAGGTATCACCGTCGCCACGACGGACTCATAACTATGCGCGGCACATTGAACCGACGGCCGGTGACTGCCCGTGCAGGGCACCCGAGCAGGACTGGGAGGGCACCGTGGACGTCGAAGGTCTGAACGACGAGTGGTCGCCGCCTCCAGCGGACGACGCACTCTTGCGCCGCCTCGCGCAGATGTTCCACGAGGAGGATGCGCCGCCGGCGGGAGCCCTCGAGTTGGCGAAGGCGACCTTCGGTCTCCGGGCGCTCGACGCCGAGCTGGCCGCGCTGACCGCGGACTCGTACACCGACAGCGCCGCGCTCGCGTTACGCGCGAGCGGCTCGACCGACGGCCCCCGCCTGCTCACGTTCGAGGCCGCGGACTTCGCGGTCGAGTTGGAGGCCCATCGGGTCGGCCCGCGCCGCCGGCTGCTTGGCCAACTCATCCCAGCCGCGCCGGCACGGATCGAGGTGCGGCAGACCGGAACCCCGGACACACCCTCGGTCCACGCCGACGACCAGGGTCGCTTCGTGATCGAGAACGTGCAGCCGGGGTCGCTCAGCCTGATCTGCCGTCAACCGGGGCAGCGGCCCATCGCCACCGAGTGGACCGCCCTGGACTAACGCCGGACCAGCGCCCGCTACGGCAGGGGCGTGCCGGGCAGCAGCCTGACCACCCGGCCGTAGCCGGCAAGTTCCGGTTGACCGGCGAGCAACGCGTCCAGCGCCGCCCGCGGGGTCAACGCCGGGTCCTCGTAGCAGAGCTTCGCCACGGCCCCGCTGATCTGCGGCGCGGAGAACGACGTGCCACTCCACATCGCGACGGCGTCCGGGCCGAACTCCTCGTCGGGGTACTGCGGCGCCAGCGGCTCCGGCGGCTCGGTGCCCTCGACGAAAGTGGAGACCACCCCGACCCCGGCCGTCGAGCAGCGGACCCACCCCCCGAAGTTGGAGAACGGAGCCGGGCGCGCATCCTGGCCGGTGGGGCCGGTGAACTCCACCGCGCCCACCGCGATCACCCCGTCGAACGCGGCCGGGTACATCGGTTCGTCGGTTCCCGTGTTGCCGGCACTGGCGATGATCAGGACGTCGGGGTAGTCGACAGCGATGCGCTCCACCGCGTTCTGGAGCGCGATGAGCGGCATTCCGGGCACCACGGGCGTGCCAACCGAGGCGTTGATGATGGTGGGCACATTCGCCTCGTGCCCCTCCCGGGCCGCCTGCAGAAGTGCGTCCGCGAGGTCCTTCTCGGTTCCCAGGCCATCGCTCTGGGTGAACCGGTATACCACGATTTCGCACAGCGGAGCCGTCTGCGCGACGATGCCGGCAGCGAAGGTTCCGTGGCCGCTGAACCAGTCGAGACGACCGATCTCCGGCACGACGTCGAGCAGATCCAGGTCCCGCGGTGCCGCCACCACATTGCTGAGCCAGCCGTCGCCACGGGGGCTCGGGGTGAAGCCGGTGTCGACGACGGCCACCCGGACCTGGCGGGTGGCCTGGCCGCCGGTCGGCGGTCGACCGAGACCGGTCGTGCCGGTGGGGAAGTCGTCGCTCTTGATGAGGTACCCCAGCGGCACCACGAGGTTCAACGCGGCGGCCACCCCGCGCGAGCGCAGCAACTCGACGTCCTTGGCCAACTGTGCTGGCGGCTTTCTGGAGTGGAACACCCGGGCCCGCTGATCCTGTGAAGGCCGCCGCGATGTCTCGGGGTCGTCGGGTCGGGGCTGGTAGCCGAGTTCGCCCAGCAGCGCCAGCACCTCGGCCTCCCGGCGCACCGCCTTACCGGCCGCCACGTCGTCATCCGGGTCCCGGGGCCCGTTCGGCGCCTCGAACTGGACGACCAACTCACCGCGCGCCGTCATCAGGAAGGATTCCGTGTCGCCGGTCCGCGGCGGCTGGTACACGTCGAAGGGCAGAGCGTGCTGCTTGGGGGCGCGATCCTGGCGGCCCCGGATCTGCTCCACGACGCCCCGCGTGCGCCGGTACCGCTCCGGCGAGGAGAGGGCATCGACCTGGTGGCGTACGCGTTGCCGGTCGGACTCCAGTTGAGCATCGGACCGGCGTTCCGGAAAGTCCCACTCCGGCGCGATCGGTACCCGCACCATCGGGCGGTGCGCTTCTGGCCGGTCTTCGGTGGTCACAGTGGTGATCCCCTTCCTCCGCTGCCGCTAGACTGACGGTCATCCGTCCCGTCGTCCGAGCGGTCATATGACAGTGGACAGTCGCATTGGCCTCCTGGCGCAAGCGGAGGCCACATTCAGCAGAGTCGTCCTCCATCCCTCGAAATACACCGACGCGGCGGCGGAAATCGTCGCGAGCGCCAGGAGCGCGGATGATCACGAAGCGTTGATCGTAGGCCTGCGCGCCCAAGCCTGGGCGAGGCACGCCGTGCTTGACAATGCCGCGGCCAAGATCCTGCTTGATGAGGCAGTCCGGTTGGCCGGAAAGCACCGGCTGCACCGGCGGCTGGGCGACGCACTGGTGACCCGTGCGGTCGCCCTGCACGAACTCGGCAGACCGGCGGCCGCAGCGCGGGACCTGCAACGCGCCGAGCCGCTGGTCGCCGCGGACCAACGCCCGGAACTGCTGATGCAACAAGCGCTCCTGCACCACAACGCGGGCCGGGTCGCCGCCGCCGCCGCGCTGTACCGCCGTGCGCTCAACGACGAGGCGTGCCCCCCGGTGATCTGGGTGAAGGCCGCGAACAACCTGTCCATCGCGCAGACCCAGCTGGGCAGGCCGGCGGCCGCGTTGGCGTATCTGGACCGGGCCGCCGTCCTGGCGGCGGAGCTCGGACCGCTGCTGCAGGCGGTCATCACCAGCAGCCGGGCGTGGGCGAGTTTCCACGCGGGTCTGATCACCGACAGCGTGCGCTGCTTCGAGGAGGCCGGCCGTCTGCACGCAGGTGCCGGGGCACCGCTGGGCGAACACTACCTGGAGTACTCCGACGCGCTGGTCGATCTCCGGCTCCTGGCGGAGGCGGTGGTCGTGGCCCGATCTGCGGTCGAGGAGCTGGAGCAGCACGGCGCCCGGCTGATGGCAGCGGAGGCCCGGCTGCGGTGCTCGCGCCTGGCGATGGCGCTCGGCGATCATCAATCCGCCACGCTGGATGCCGAGTCGGCCGTACGCGACCTGCGCCGGCAGCGGCGCCCGGCCTGGATCGCGCGGGCCACCATCGCCGCGGTCGAGGCCGGGGTCGCGACCGATGGCTACACCCCCGACGCCCTGCGCCGCCTACGTCGGGCCGCCATGACCCTGCAGCAGCTCGGGCTGTGCGCCAACGCGGTCGACGCCCACCTGGCAGCGGGGCGGGCCGCGCTGGCCCTGCACCGCCCGGCGGACAGCCGCTTGCATCTCACCGCGGCCGGCGGGCTCGCCGGCGGGCAGTCGCTGCTGGTCCGGCTGCGCGGACGGCTCGCGTCGGCGTTGCTGGCCAGCGCGGCGGGCGCGTCCGGTGAGGTACTGCGGCACTGCTCAGCCGGCCTGACCGACCTGGCCCGGCACCGGGCCGCACTGCCCTCCGTCGAGCTGCGCGTCCTCGCCGGCGGGCACGGCGCGGAGCTCGGCCAGCTCGGGCTGCGAGCGTTACTGCCAACCACCGCGGCGAGCCGCATCCTGCACTGGCTGGAGCGCACCCGCGCCGCATCGCTGCTGGCCGTCCAGCCGCCGGCGACCGGCGTGGAGGACGACGTGGTGGTCCTGCGCGGCGTCGAACACGAGCTCCGGGCGGCCCGTCGGGAACGTGGCGAGGAGCCGCCGGAGCTGGTAGCCCGCCAGCGCGACCTGGAATCCAGGATCCGTCGCCGTTCCTGGAGCCGGGAGGGCAACGCCGGCCCGGCGCACGGCATCATCTCCGCGGCCGAGCTGAGATCCCTGCTGGACGGCGAGTGGCTGGCGGAGTACGCCGTCGTCGACGACCACATCGTGGCCGTCGTGGTGATGCCCCGTCGCACGACTCTGGTCGAGATCGGCCCGGTGCACGCGGTTGAGCGGGAGACCGACGCGGCCCTGTTCGCGCTGCGCCGCATGCTGCGCGGCGGCCGATTCGTCGAGCAGGCACGCTCGGCCGCACAACGGGCCCTGGCAGCGCTGTCCGAGCTTCTGCTCCGGCCGCTCGGCGTGCCGGCGGAGGTCCCGCTCGTCGTGGTACCGGCCGGTCCCCTGCTCCGGGTGCCCTGGTCGCCGCTGCGGGACGGTCCGATTTCGGTGTCGCCGTCGGCGACGCTGTGGGCGTGCGGACGCCGCCGGGTAATGCCGGCGGCATCGGCCGGCCGCGATCGGGCGCCGGTGCCCGGTGCGCGGGCGGCGCTGGTGGCCGGCCCGGGCCTGCCCGGGGCCGTGGAGGAGATCGCCGCCCTGTGCGCGATCTACCCCGGGGCGTCGGCGCTGCTGCCACCGGACAGTACGGTCGAGTCCGCGGTCGACCTGATCCGGCGGGCTGACCTGGCCCACCTGGCCTGCCACGGCCGGTTGCGCTCCGACAATCCGCTCTTCTCCGCGCTGGAACTCAGTGACGGCCCGCTGACCCTGTACGAGATGCTGGCGCGCGGCGTTGCCCCGCACCGGATGGTGCTCGCCGCCTGCGACTCCGGAGTGGAGAAGAGCTACCAGGGCGACGAGGTGCTCGGGTTCGTCAGCGCGACGATGGCCCACGGCACTGCCGGGCTCGTCGCGTCCTGCATCCCGATGCCGGACGGCGCCAGCGTCAGCGTCATGGCCGCGCTGCACGAGGGACTCCGTCGTGGCGGCTCGCTGCCCGCAGCGCTGCACCGGGCGCGTCGGACGATCGACACGGACGGCGTACCCGGGTACGTCGCCTGGTGCGGCCTCACCGCCTACGGCGCCGGATAACCGGGCCACGCCAGGTTTTCCGGCACGACCGGTGTATCAGGGCCCGTGCCCGGATCGTCTGCAGTTGCATGACCCAAACGCTGAATCCCCTGCTCCGGGGCCTGGAGCCCGCGGCGAGGGCGACCCACACCGAGCGGCGATCCGTCGCTGTCCTGTTCGCCGACATCAGTGGCTTCACCGCGCTGGTGGAGTCGGTCGACCCGGAGATGGTCTACCAGGTGGTCCGCCCGCTCATGGACGAGCTGGTGCTCCGCGTGCACCTGCACGGCGGCGAGATCCAGCAGGTGCTCGGCGACGGCTTCATGGCCGTTTTCGGCCTCACCTCCCAGGATGGGGACGAGGCCGAGCGCGCGGTCCGGGCCGGGCTGTCACTGATCTCCGCAGGTGAAGGAACGGTGCACCCGCCGGTCCATGTCGGGATCGAGTCCGGCGAGGTCCTGGTGACGCCGTCCTGGGAGCCGGCCGGCTTCGGCGTGTGGGGCCGTCCGGTGACGCTCGCGAAACGACTGTGCGACCTGGCCGGCCCGGGCAAGGTCCAGGTCGGGCCGTCGGCCTTCGCACGGGCGGGCGGCGGCCTGCGATCCGCCGGCCCGGTCACCGCGAACCTCAAGGGGATCGCCGCGGCGATCATCGCGCACGGAGTCACCGCGCTCTCCTGACCACGACTCCCCGGAGCGAACGCCGGAACCCGGCACCCGGCACGCCCGCGCGTCACTGGAGCAACAGTGCGGCGACGCTCGCGGCGAGCGTCAGCGTCGCGGTGACAGCGCCGGTCAGCGCGAATCGTGTCCAGGGCACCGCCACGCCCGCCGACCGGCAGCGCTCGGCCCACAGCAGGATGGCCAACGAGGCCCACGGCGTGATCAGGGGGCCCACGTTCGTACCGATCAGGAAACCCAGCAGCTGTTCCTCGTTCCCGATCGGCACCACCGCCTCCCCGGCGACGTACGCGGGCAGGTTGTTGAGCACGTTGGAGAGCACGCCGCCGGTGACCGCCGCACGGGTGACCCCCTCGGCGTGGGGATCGGAACTGATCAGGAACGCCATCAGATCCGAAAGCCCGTGCCGGCCGACGGTGTCGACAACCAGGAAGAGACCGGTGACGAACACCAGCAGCCGCCAGGGCAGCAGGCCCCAGGACAGTTGATCGCGCTGCCAGAACCAGAAGGCCACGCCGAGCCCGACCGCGCAGACCACCGACACCCAGTAGATGCTGAGCCCCACCACGATGCCGGCGATGAACAGCAGACAGGCGGCGGCCGCGGCCAGGAACACCCTCCGGTTCGCCGGCTCCACCGGCGCCGGTGTGCGGTAACGCGGCGGATTGCGCCGCCAGTAGAACACCCACAGGCACCCGCCCACCACGACCAGGGCGGCGAGTTGCGGCAACGCCATCCGAGCCGCGAACTCCATCGGGTTCAAGCGGATGCGGTTCATCGCCAGCAGGTTGGTCAGGTTGGACACCGGCAGCAGCAGACTCGCCGTATTGGCCAACCAGACCGTGGTCATCGCCAGGGGCAGTGGCGCGATGCCGGCCCGGACCGCGGTGGCGAGCATGACCGGCGTGAGCAGTACCGCGGTCGTGTCAAGGTTCAGGAAGATCGTGGTGGCGGCGGCGAACGCGACGCACAGCAGGAACAGCACCACGTTGCGACCGCGGGCCAGGATCGTGAGCCGGATCGCGATGACGTCGAAGACCTCAGCCCGAGCCGCCAGTTCGGCCAGGACGATCACGGCGCCGAGAAAAATCAGCAACGGCAGGATCCGCAGGCCGGTGGCCCGGGCGTCGCTCCACGGCAGCAACCCGACGGCGACCGCCAGCAGGCCGGCGACGAGCAGCCCGACCCGGAGCCAGTCCAGCGGGTCGATCCGGCGCCACCGGGACGGCACCCGACCGGCCGGCTGGTCCATCGCGCTGTTGCGGACGTGCACGTCGCCACCTCGGCTGCCAGGGCTGTAGGTCTGCAGGAAGGATCACATCCCCGGTCAAGTACCGAGCCGCCGGCCCCACTGTCGGCTAACCGACAGCTTGCCGTACGACGATACGAGCCCGGCAGCCATCACGATGGGTCTGCTGTCGAGTGGAGCCGCCGATGCCTCAGACGAACCAGAGCCGAGATGCCGGCTCGGTGTCCCACCTGTGCTTCCTGTCGGTGCGGGGCGAGCCGATGCTGGCGGCAGCGCGGGATGACCGCATCGAGCTGCGCGATGACAACGACGCCCTGGTCTGCACGATCGACGAAGGCGGTCCGCCCACGTCGCTGCTCGCGCTGCCGGGCGCGGAACCGGCGCACGACGTGCTGCTCGCCGGAGACCGCGACGGGCTGTTGTGCCGGTACGACCCGGTCACCGGCGCGCGGCTCAGCAGGCTGCCGCTCGGCAAGGGGCCGGTCCGGGACCTGGCGACCTTCACGGACGGCTCGGCACGGGGCGTCGCCGCGGTGCTGGAGAACGGGCTGCACGTGTGGTGGCCCGACTCCGACGACGTGACCGCGTTACCCGGCCCGCCCGATCGGGAGTCCAACCGGATGTTCAAGGTGTGCGCCTACACCCACGCCGAAAGGCCGCACCTGGCCTGCGCCTACACCGACGGGTACATCGCCACCTGGGACCTGAGCCGCCCCGCCTCCCCCACGGCGCAGCCGGCCCACGAGGGTCAGATCTGGTCACTGATCGCCGCCACCGACGATGACGGCCTGCCCATCGTCGTCAGTGGCGCCGCGGATGCCCGCGTGCGGGTGTGGCGCCCGGCGCAGCCGGCCGGCGCAGCCGCCGGCCCGGCCCTGCAGCGGGTCGGCGAGTTCGTGGCGGACGGCACGGTCCGGCGGCTCGGCCAGATCGTCAACCGGCAGAAGACGATGCTGGTCACCGCGTCGGCCACCGGTGCCGTCTCGCTCTGGCGCATGGACGGCGCGCGGGACCGGCCGGAGCGACAGATCCATCTGCACGGCAGCGAGGCCTGGGCGCTGGCTTGTGTCAGCACGTCGGACAGTGTCCTGATCGCCTCGGGGGACATGAACGGGGACCGCAACATCATGCGGCTGAGCACCGCCCTGCTCACCGAGGAGGCGGTGAAGGTCGTGTTCAGCGCGGATGCCCCGCTGACCATCTGGGCCGTGGCGCACGGCGAGACGGAGGCCGGGCCGTACATCGCCTGTGCCGGCGTGGGCAGGACCGTCAACATTTTCGACGGCAGCGCCGACGCCCGCCCCGACCAGTCACCCAGGTACGAGCTCAAGGGCCACTCCAGCACAGTGCGGGCGCTGGCCACAGCGGGGGACCCGACGTGCCCGCACGTGATCAGCGCCGGCGCCGACCACCGGGTCCTGGACTGGGATCCGCACAGCGGAGAGCGGCGGCGCGAGTTGCCCATGCGCCACCAGGGAGAGGTGTGGGCGCTCACCACGTTCCAGGATGCCGACGGGCACCATGTGATCAGTGGCAGCGCGGACGGCTCGGTGCGCCTGCTCACGCTCGACGACGCCGCTGCCGAGGTCGAGATCCTTGCCACCGACTGCGGCGAGGTCAACGCCGTCCTCGTGGTGGCCGCCGACGACGACACGATCGTGGTCGTCGGCTCCGATCGTGGCCTGCAGGCCCTGTCGTTGCGCGACCGGTCCACCCGCCCGCTGAGCCTGCCGCCGGTCAGCGCCGCCTGCAGCGCGCGTGGCACCAGCCGGCCACTGGTCGTTGTGGCACACCGCGATGGTCGGGTCGAGCTCATCGACCCGGTGGCCGGTGCGACTCTGGGCAGATTCCCGGTCCCCGCCGGAGCCGGCCAGGTGCGTGCCCTGGAGACCGTCGGGGTCGCCGGCACCTCCTATGTCATCGGTGGCTGTGACACCGGTCAGATCCTGACCTGGCACATCGACCTGACGCTGGTGGCCGACCCGGTGCGCGCGGGCGAGGCCGGTATCCGGGCGATGGACGTCATGCAGAGCGCGGCGGCGGGGGCGGCCCTGATCACCGGCGGACACGACGGGCTGGTGCGACGGTGCCCGTTGACCGGGTACAGCCCGCTGAGCTCCGGCGGCTCGGTGGGGCGCGGGGTCCGCCCGGCGTCGATCCTGCTGCACGACCAGCCCACCGACCGCGACCACCTGTCCCGCGACTCGCTGGTGGAGACCCTGTACGACGCGCTCAGCTCACCGGGTACGCAGCCACCGGTGGTCGTCGGCGTGCACGCGCCGTGGGGTCAGGGCAAGTCCAGTCTGCTCCGGCAGCTACGCGGGCGGGTGGACCCCACGACGCGACGGTTCGACGCCGATAGCCCGCCGCCCGCCAGCCGGGAGCCCACCCACACGCTCGTCGCGAAGCGCGGCACGGAAGCCGGGCGGTGGCCACGCCTCCGGGCGGGTCGGCGGGTCCGCACGCGCCTGACCCGCGCCTGGGCCTGGCGACAGATTCAGCGCTCCGGAAACCGGGAAACGCCGCTGCAGTACGAGATGCGCCCCCGTCAGGCCGGGACGAACCACCCGATCACCGTCTGGTTCAACCCCTGGATGTACGAACGACCGGATCAGATCTGGGCCGGGCTCACCCGTGAGATCATCGCTGCCGTCACCGAGCGGCTGTCCGCGCCCGAGCGGGAACGCCTGTGGTTCGATCTGAACCTGCGCCGCACCGACCCTGGTGCGCTGCGCAAGCGCATCCTGTCCAGCTACCTCCCGCGCACCCTCGCCGGGATGACGGTCGCCGGCTTGCTGCTGTTGCTGGTCGCCCTCGCCGCGGTATCGATGGGGGTCGCCGCGATGCGGGCCCCGACCGTGGAGAAGCTGCTCGGCCCGACCGCGGTCGTGCTGATCACCGTGTTGGGCATCATCGCCCAGTTCACGACCGGCTCGTTCAAGCACATCCGCGGCTGGGTCTCGGCAGAGGAGCTGAACACCAGCGCGGAACCGAAGCGCGCATGGCGGGGCGCCGCGGACCCACTCGTCTCCACCGACCGCGGATACCTCTACATGCTGCAGCACGATGTCGGCGAGGTGGTGGGCCTGGCGACTGCGCACGGCCCGCTCTTCATCTTCGTCGACGACCTGGACCGGTGCGGGCCGGCCGTTGTCGCCGACACCATCGAGGCGATCAACCTCTTCCTGAACAAGGCGTTCGGACAGTGCGTCTTCGTCGTGGCCCTCGACCCGGCCACCGTGGCGGCGCACCTGGAAACCGCTTTTCAGGACATCAACCAGCGCGCCAGGGAGGATCCCACCAGCTTCGGGCATCTCCGGCACACCGGTTGGCGGTTCATGGAGAAGATCATCGACCTGCCGATCCGCCTGCCCCGGGTCCCCGACACCGCGCTGAGCGCCTACCTGGACGGGTTGCTGGACATGTCCCGCCCGGTTACCGCGCCGTCGTCCGACGCCCGGCCGGGTCGGCCGCCGCGCCGACGCGGCAGGGCGATCCCCACTCGCGCCGCGAAGGCGGCAGGCGGACCGGATGGCGGCGGTGGACCGAACCCGGCGGAAGCGGCCGGGGCGGTCCGCGGGCCGGGGCCGGTGGCCACCGCCACGAGCATCGAGACGGTGGAAGGGCTGGAGGCCCTGCCGGAGGTACGCAGTGCGCTGCGCCAGGCCGTACTCAACCTTCCCGGACGCAATCCCCGGCAGACCAAGGCGTTCGTCAACCTCTGGCGCTTCTACATGGTGCTCGACCATCGGATGGGCCTGCTGAATCCCAACCTGTCCGCCATCGAACGGCACAGCATCGAAATGGCGCGGCTGGTCGAGTTGATGGTCCGCTGGCCCTATCTTCTTGATCCGCTCGGTGAGCACGTCGAGGGCACCGGCGCCCCGCACACCGCGCTCGACCGTCTGCTGGACGCCTGTGCCGACGACGAGCGTTGGGCGGCCGCCGCCGCCGCGGCGACGCTCGACCCGACCGACTCCGCGATCCAGGGCTTGCGCAAGCTCCTGCTCCGGGCCCGGCCGAACGACAATGTGTTCCGGACCATCGCTCATCGCTACCTCTGATCGGCACAGCGTTCGGGGTGCCCCAGCGGGCACCGCCCGGACGTCGCGGCCCCGGGCGGTATCTTGGGTTCGGACCGGCTTTCCATGACCGGGCCAGGGCACCGAAACGCACACCCCGAGGAGAGAATGTTGGCGAACCCATCGTTCGATGTCGTGAGCAAGGTGGACCACCAGGAGGTCGACAACGCGCTGAGCCAGACAACCAAGGAGCTCGGGCAGCGCTTCGACTTCCGGGGGACCGGCGCGGAGATCACCTGGGTGGGGAAGGAGGCAGTCCTGATCTCGGCCGATACCGAGAGCAGAGCGCTGGCGGCGTTGGACGTGTTCAAGGAAAAGCTGGTGCGTCGAAATGTCTCACTGAAGGCGCTGACGTTCGGCGACCCCCGGACTTCCGGCAAGGTATGCAAGATCGAGTGCCAACTGGTGGACGGGATCGAGACCGAGAAGGCGAAATCGATTTCCAAGCTGATCCGCGACGAAGGGCCCAAGGGCGTTCAGGCCCAGATTCAGGGCGATCAACTACGGGTGACCGCCAAGAAGAAGGATGACCTTCAGGAGGTCATCACCCTGCTCAAGCAGGCGGACCTCGGCATTGCGCTGCAGTTTGTGAACTACCGGTAGGCGGTGAACAGCGCAGCCGGGTCTACGGGGGTCGCGGTTGGCCACCGGGAGCGGAACGTGGCGTACCCTCGCGGCGCGCCCGGCCGACCGCTCATCGGTCGGCGCGCCCACCGGGGCCGGCCGAGTCAGTTCATCGCACCACGCAGCCGGCCGAACCACTTTGGGCCGGACCGGCAGGACGGGACGGCCGTCATCCACCGACCCGCCGTTGACGCAGCACCTCGTACAGCGTGATGGACGCGGCCACGCTCGCGTTCAGCGAACTCGCCGAGCCGGTCATCGGGATCCGCACCACCGCGTCGCAGGCGCCCGCCCAGAACGCGCTCATTCCGCTCGTCTCGTTGCCGATCACCAACGCGGTCGGCCCGCGGAAGTCGTGGCCCCAGAGGTCGGCGGTGCCCTCTTCGCTGGTCCCCACAATGGTCATCGGCCCACTCGATCGGATCCAGTCCACCACAGTGGACGGCTGGTCGACCCGTACCGCGGGGACCGCGAAGAGCGACCCCCGACTGGCCCGGACCGCCTTCGGGTCGTAGAGGTCGGCCGCCCGGCCGGTCACCACCACGCCGTCGACGCCGAGCGCGTCGGCGGAGCGCAGCAGCGAGCCCAGATTGCCCGGACTGATCGGCCGGTCCAGCACCACCACCAGGCCGTGATCGGTCAGCCGGATCCGGGCCAGGTTGTCCACCGGGATCGCCACCACCGCGAGAAGTTCGGGCGGCGCCTCCAGTTTCTCGCTGAGCTCGTGTAACAGGTCGGGCGAGAGGTGGACCAACTCGTCCGCGACGCTGCCGGTGAGCAGGTCCCGGGCCCACTCGGAGCGGGCCAGCCCGGCGTGCAGGAACGTCCGGACCGGCCACCCGTGCGCGATCGCCTGGTCGATCGGGCGTACGCCCTGCACCAGGAACTCACCGAGTCGCTGGCGCTTGTTGCGGTTGCTGAGCAGGGCCTCCCACTGCTGGTAGCGGGCGTTGCGGGTCGTCACGCGCAGGGAACGCGGCGCCGAGGGCCGGTGCGGGGAGCGTTGGGACCGCCGGTCAGGACTGATCGACATGGCCACCCCGAGGCTCGTGCGTTGTCGTCCGATGCTACCCGCCGCTCGCCCGGCGTCCGCCTTGGTCAGGTTAGGCTGCCCGTGGCGGCGCACCGGCATCCCGGAGGACGAGCAATCCATGTCGTACCGTCTGGCTCCCAGCCGGTACGACGACGGCGACCCGGCCGGCGGCTTCGTGCTGCGGTCTGCTCCCGGCCACCCCGCCTACCCGGTCGTCGCGCTGCCGGCACAGACCCGCAAGATCACTCCTGGTACCGCGAAGCCGGCGTTGCAGCGGTTCCGGGTGGGCGCCCGGGCAGCGTTGCTCGGCCGCGTCGGCGGCCTGCAGGACGCCGGGTGACGGCCCGGCTGATCGTCCGGTGCGCGCACGGGGTGGAGTGGCTGTGCGCCGACGAGATCGCCAACCGGTTCCCGGCCGCAGAGCTGATCACGCTTGCCCGCCGCGAGCTCACGTTCGAACTGCCGCAAGCCGGCCCGGGATGCCTCGAACTCGCCACCGCCGACGATGCGTTTCTCGAGGTGGGCCGCGTCGAAGGCGCGGGCACCACGAAGGACGCGCTGCCCGTAGTCGCCCGGCGCCTCGCGGCCCTGCCGTGGCGGAGGTCGATTGATGCGGTGCGCAGGCTGCGCCCCGTCCCGGACGGGCCGACGTTCGACGTGGTGGCGAGCCTGGAGGGACGGCGTTCCTACAACCGGTTCGCGGTGGAGAACACGTTCGGGTCCATCCTCGCCCGGCTCCTCGGTGGCACCTGTCTGGCGCGGACGGCGGCCGGGCGGGAGCCGGGCGAGCCGGATCTGACGATCCGGGTCTTCATCCGCGAGCAGTCCGCGACCGCGGCGATCCGGCTGGGCGCGCACCCGTTGCACCGCCGCCGGTACAAGCAGGAGACCGGCCCAGGCACCCTGCACGCGCCGGTCGCCGCCGCGCTGGCGCGGCTCGCCGCGCCGGGCCCGGGCCGCCCGGTGCTCGACCCGTTCTGTGGCGACGGAACAATCATGATCGAAACCGGGCTGGCGTACCCGCAGGCGGTGCTCACTGCGAGCGATGCCGACCCCGCCCGCGTGGCTTCCGCCGAGAGCAACAGCCGCCGGGCCGGCGTACGGGTCGCGTTGCGGGTCGGCGACGCCGGGCTGGTCGCGCCGGCGGACGGGCCCTTCGCCTCGATCGTGACGAATCCGCCCTGGAACCTGGCGGTGGACGCGACGCGGTCGCTGGCCGGCTCGCTGGACCCGTTCTGGCGGCGGGTGCCTGACCTGCTCGCCCCGGACGGTCGGCTGGTCGTCCTGACGGAGGCGGCGTTGGAGGTGCCGGCAGCGCTGCGTCGGGCGGGATTCACGCTGGCCCTGGCGACCCGGATCCGGCTGGCCGGCCGGGTGGCGCAGATCGTGCTGGCCGCCCCGCCGGGCCGCCAGCCAGCGGCGATCCCGCAGGGGGCGGCGCGGTGGCGGGAGCGCGCCATCGCTGCGGGCGTGGTGACGCGGGACGGGTTCTGACCAGCTACGCCAACCACCGTTGCCACCCTCGCGGGCGTTTCATACCCTCGGAGCCATGCCGGCGTCCGGCCGGCAGCAGGTGGCCCGTGGAGGGGGAACCGTGGCCAGGGTTCGCGCACCGGCCCTCGCGGTCGTTGGCGCCATCGGTACGTTGCTGTCCTTCGTGCTGCCATGGGCGCACTACGGCGGCATCGACATCCCCCTCAGCCGGTTCCCCCACTGGGGCCTGTACGTCGCGAGCGCGCTGGTGCTGCAACTGTGCGTGGCGTGGACGGTCTTCGCAGCGCGGGCTCGGGTGCGGATGCCGGTACCCGTCGTCGCGGCCGCCGGACTCCTCGCGCTCGGCTCCGCGATCGACCTCATGCTCCGGTACGACGACCCGGCCGCGCTCTTCGATCGGTCCGTCCCGCTGGTGATACCACTGCCTGGTGAGGGCGGGATCGTCGCAGTCCTCGCCATCGTTGCCGGCGTGGGGGCGGCGCTCTCCGCCCGATCGGGGGCCGGCCCCCGCGCTACCGACGCAGCAGCGTGACCGGCCCGGTGCCCTCGCTCGCCAGCCGGTCACCACCGTTGTAGAGGGCGCACGTCTTCATCGACAGGCAGCCGCAACCGATGCACCCGTCGAGCCGGTCCCGCAGCCGTTCCAGCAGCGCGATCTGCTCGTCGAGCCGGGCCCGCCAGCCGCGGGAAAGCTGCGACCACTCGGCCTTGTCGGGGGTACGCCCGGACGGCAGCGAGGCGAGCGCCGTCCCGATCTCCTCCAGCGACACCCCGACCTGGGCCGATACCCGGATGAACGCCACCCGGCGCAGCATCGCCCGGGCGTAGCGCCGTTGGTTCCCGCCGGTGCGGGTGGACCAGATCAGGCCGAGTCGCTCGTAGTACCGCAGGGCCGATGGAGCGACGCCGCTGCGTGCCGCGAGCTCCCCGATGGTCAGTGATTCCTGCATCACACCCTCTTGAGGTGAAGTCCACTTCAACTTGCAGCCTAGTGGCATGACGATCGACACCACATATCGCCCGACGCACCCGCCGGAGCTGCTGGCGAATCTGCGTCGAATCACCGGCGACCACAAACACGAGCCGGCCGCACTCTCCACTCTGGACACGCTCTGGGTGCTGTACGACCGCGTCCTGCGGATCGACCCCGGGCAGCCCGACGCCCCGGACCGGGACCGGTTCCTGCTGTCCAAGGGCCACGGCCCGGCGGCGTACTACGCCGTACTCGCGAGCAAGGGCTTCTTCCCCGCCGACTGGCTCGATGACATGGGCGGGCCGACCAGTCGACTCGGCCACCACCCGGACCGGCGGCTGGTACCCGGCGTCGAGATCAGCTCGGGTTCGCTGGGGCACGGACTGGGGCTGGGGATCGGCACCACGCTGGGGCTCCGGGCCCAGGGCCTGAGCGCCAGCGTCTTCGTCCTGATCGGTGACGCCGAGCTCGACGAGGGCTCCAACTTCGAGGCGATCGCGTACGCCGGCGCGACCCGGTTGGCCGGCCTCACCGCAATCGTGATCGACAACCGGTCGGCCACCCACGGCTGGCCGGGCGGCATCGCCAGCCGGTTCACCGTCAATGGCTGGACCGCAGCGACCGTGAACGGCCGCGACCACGACGCCATCGCCGACGCACTGCTCCAGCCAACCACCGCCGGGCCGCACGTCGTGGTGGCCCGGGTCGAGTCGAAGTCCTGAGGAGGCCAGCCATGCGTGCCACCTTCGTCCGAACCACCACCGCACTGCTCGACGAGGATCCGCGCACCGCCGTGGTGCTCGCCGACATTTCAA
Source organism: Micromonosporaceae bacterium (assembly GCA_035296325.1). Classification (GTDB taxonomy): domain Bacteria; phylum Actinomycetota; class Actinomycetes; order Mycobacteriales; family Micromonosporaceae; genus DATHBD01. The sequence continues at coordinate 18,906 of DATHBD010000073.1, forward strand.
CTGAAGCCTTCGCCGGCGCCGCCCGGGCCCATCCGGACCGGGTGCACAACGTCGGCATCCGGGAGCAGCTCATGCTCGGGGTGGCGGGTGGCCTCGCCCTCACCGGCCTGCGTCCCTACCTGCACTCCTACGCCCCGTTCCTGATCGACCGGGCGTACGAGCAGATCAAGCTGGACCTCGACCACCAGGGCGTGGGCGCGGTCCTGGTCAGCATCGGCGCCTCCTACGACGCCGCCGAGGAAGGGCGGACCCACCAGTCGCCCGGTGACGTGGCGCTGCTGGACACGCTCAGCGGCGCGTGGACGGTGCACGTGCCGGGGCACCCGGCGGAGGTCGCGCCGATGCTCCGCGCCGCGGCCCGGCACGACGACCCGGTGTACGTCCGGCTGTCGTCGCAGGTGAACCGGCAGGCGTATCAGCCCGGACCGGACCTGCAGGTGCTGCGCCGCGGCAAGCGCGCAACGGTGCTCGCGGTGGGACCGATGCTCGACCCGGTCCTGGCCGCCACTGAAGGGCTCGACGTCACGGTCGCCTACACCAACACGCCGCGGCCCTTCGACGGCGCCGGGCTGCGGGCGGTGGCATCGACCGATGTGGTGCTGGTGGAGCCGTACCTGGCGGGTACGTCGGCTCGCCTGGTTGCCTCGGCGCTGGTTGACCGACCCCATCGGCTACTCACTCTCGGGGTGGCGGAACCGGATCTGCGGCGCTACGGCACGCCGGCTGATCACCAACGGTGGCAGGGGCTCGATCCGCAGACGTTGAGCCAGCGGATCCGGGAGTTCCTATGGTAACGGTGCCCGGCGGTCACACCGGCTGGCGGGACCGTGCTTAGCTGACTCCTGGACATCCCCGCCCGGGTCGTCGACATCGGCCTCCTCGTGCTGGGCCTCTACATGCTCTGGCGCGCCGGGCAAGCCACGATCCGCCTGCGCGATCAGCGACCGGCTGGCGCGGCGGCTACGTGGACGATGTCGGCTTCACGCTGATCTCGCTCGCGGAGGGCTTCGTGATCGTGGCAGCCATCGATCTGGGCCTGCCCGGCTGGGCGGTCGCCCTCACCGCCGTCGCCGTCCTGGTCCCCGCGATCGCCGCCGTCAACCGGGTCAAGCGCCGGCTCGCCGAGGCGGTGCCGCACGGCACCCACGGTTGACGGTCCGGACGCAGGTTCAGCCAGGTTCACAGCGGGACGCGCCGAGGCCGGGTTGGGGAGGGGATGTGCGGCATCCACTCGACTGATCGCCGGCGACGGCCGTGGTGCGGGTTCAGTCCGCGCCGCGGGTGGCTGCGCGGCCCGGTACGCTGCGGTGATGGTGGCGAGGCGAGCGGGAGCGCTGCCACGTCCTGTGCCTGCGTGGTTGCTGCGAGCGTGCGCGGCCACCCTGATCTTCGGCGGTCTGGTCTCTGCGACGGCGGGTCCGCCCCGGGGAGCGGTCACCGAAGCCACCGGGGTATGGACGGGCCCGGCTTCGAGCGTGGTCGCCGTCATGACCGGCGTCCGATCGCCGGTCGCACCCGGCGTCACTGACCGGCGAGCGGACCTCAGCGCGTTGAGCGCCAGAGCTGGCGGCCGGGACGCGGCAACCGCGGCCATGCCAACCGCGGTGGCGCTGATCGTCGCGGCTGGCCTTGCCGGCACCGCCATGATCGACAACCGGCGGGTGCCTGCGCATCCGACGCGCCGCGCCGGCCGCGGTCCTCCCCTTCACGGCTGACATCTCCTCGCCACCCCGCGCGTGAACCGCGCGGGCGGACTTGGGGCGCCCACTTCCGGGAGTTCCCGTGACGGGCCTCGGCTCGGCATGTACGGGTCGTGTGTTCTGCTGGCTGCTGGTGGTATCAGCACCATCTACGGCGTCATCTCCCAACCCTGATCCTCTGTGTCACCTCCAATAGCGTTGGCCAGGGGCGGCAGACCCGGTCCGCCGCCCCTCGCCAACGCCCCGGTCATATTCGAAGGAGCCGCGCTGATGGACGTGGAACGCACCGACCTGCCGGGCATCGGACTCATGCATGCGCTGACGACCGCGCGCGGACGCCGGGTCGGGGTGGTCTCACACCGGACCGGGCGCCGCGACCTGGTGGTCTACGACAAAGCCGACCGCGACACCGCCGTGGTCTCGGTGACGTTGTCCGCCGACGAGGCCAACGCACTGGCCGAGCTGCTCGGTACAGCCCGCATCGTGGAACGCCTGGCCCATCTGCAACGCCAGGTCGAGGGCCTGGTGACTCAGCAGATCCATGTCGTCTCGGACTCGCCCTACGACGGCCGCGCGTTGGGGGACACGAAAGCCCGGACCCGGACCGGCGCGTCGATCGTGGCGATCGTGCGTGACCGGGAAGTGATCGCCAGTCCCCGCCCCGATTTCCTCATGCTGGCCGGTGACATCGTCGTGGTCGTCGGCACCGCCGAGGGCACCGCCGCGGTGGCCCAGATCCTGGTCGACGGGTAAGCCGCGTGCACGGTTCAATCCTGCTCATCGAACTGGGCGCCGTCATCCTGGGTCTGGGGCTGCTCGGCGCGGTGTCGGCGCGGTTCTCGATTTCACCGATCCCGCTGTACCTCCTGGCCGGGCTCGCGTTCGGCGCCGGCGGGATTCTGCCGTTGGCGACGAGCCAGGAATTCATCTCGGCCGGGGCCGAGATCGGTGTCATCCTGCTCCTGTTCACCCTGGGTTTGGAGTACACCGCCGATGAACTGGTCGGCACGCTGCGCTCCTCGGCGGCGGCCGGCCTGATCGACCTGGTCCTCAACGCCGCACCCGGTGTCATTGCCGCATTGCTGCTGGGGTGGGGGCCGGTCGCCGCGGTCGCGCTCGGCGGCATCACCTACGTCACCTCCTCCGGCATCACCGCGAAAGTCATCACCGACCTGGGCTGGCTGGGTAACCGCGAGACGCCGGTGGTGCTGTCGCTGCTGGTCTTCGAGGACCTGACGATGGCGATGTACCTGCCGATCCTCACCGCGCTGCTCGCCGGGGCGGGCCTGGTGGGCGGCTCGATCACCCTGGCCATCGCGGCGGCCACGGTCACCGTCGTGCTGGTCGTGGCGCTGCGCTACGGCCGCTTCGTCGAACGACTGGTGGCCAGCGAAAGCGATGAAGTCCTGCTGCTCAAAGTCCTCGGCCTGACCCTCCTCGTCGCCGGCGTGGCTCAACAACTGCAGGTGTCGGCCGCGGTGGGCGCCTTTCTGGTCGGCATCGCGCTGTCCGGCCCGCTCGCGCACACGGCCCGTCAACTGCTCGGACCACTGCGGGACCTGTTCGCGGCGGTGTTCTTCGTGTTCTTCGGGCTGCAAACCAACCCGGCGGACCTGCCACCCGTCGCCGGAATCGCGGTCCTGCTGGCCCTCGCCGGCTTCGCCACCAAACTGCTCACCGGTTGGCTGGCCGCCGGACGCGCCGGCATCGGCACCACCGGCCGGCTCCGCGCCGGCGCCGCGTTGGTACCGCGTGGAGAGTTCAACATCGTCATCGCGGGTCTTGCGGTGACAGCACAGGTCAACCCTCGCATCGGCCCGCTCGCCGCCGCGTACGTGCTGATCCTCGCGGTACTGGGACCGATCGTCGCGCGGGTCGCCGAGCCACTGGGACGTCGACTCACTCGACGGTCCGGGCAACGCACCTCTCGACTCCCCTATTGACGTGACCCGACCGGTGCGCGTGCCTGCCTGATACCTTCGCGTCCGATATATCGCTGCGGTGGACACACCGCTACGTGAACCCACCTTCCTCATCCTGACCGCACCGGCCGGTGAGCCCCTACCTGGGTACGGGCTTGATCGCCGAGGTGCCAGGCCTGCGGTGCTCCGACTCAGCCGACGACGGAACGACTCCATCGACAGTCCTCAGTGGAGCAGCCGGTCGATGGCCGGGATGCGTTCGACGAGATCGGTGAGGCTCACCAGCGAGCGGTCCGGCTCGCCCAGCGTCATCAGGTTCATCATGCCCTGGTCACCGGCCGCCGCTGCGGCGGGGATGCCGTCGAGCATGAGCTAGATGCGCGCAGGGACGGCCCGCAGGATCTGTCCCGGGCGGAACCCGCCGTAGGTCGACGCGATCACGGTCAAGCGGCGGGCTGCGGCCTCGGCGCCGATATCGCGCCACAGCGGCACGCAGTTCCACGCAAGAAACGCCAGTTCAGACAGCGGCGTGGTCGGGCCGGCCAGGTCCCAGTCGAAGACCCCCACCAGTTCGTTGCCGTCGAAGCAGGCGTTGTACGGCGCGATGTCGTTGTGGCCGATCAACGTGGCCGACGGCACCGGGAAGTACCGCCAGGGGCCGGGGTGACTGAAGCCGGAGACAGCAGCGTGGAAGTTTCGGGACCAGCGGGTGATCGAGGCGATCTGCTCGTCGGTGAGCAGCTCGGTGTCGATGTCCACGACCCGACCGGGGAGGTAGGTCAGGACCTCCCGGCCATGCTGGTCGAAGCCCACCACCTTCGGGACGTGCGGGATCCGTGGCGCCAGGTACTCCAGCAGGGCGTGCACGGCGGGCGTCCACGGCCCGGTCGGCCGTCGCACGGTGTCACCGACGAGTACCGCACCACCGACGTTTCCGCCCGCCAGGCGCTGCTCGTCACCGTCAGGAACGTTGCTCAAACCATCCTCCTTCGTACTGGTGGGCAGTGGCTCCGCAAGTACCCGTTCAGGTGGCGCCGCGGGGCGACAGGGCACGGCTCGTCAGAGAAGGCGCTCGTAGCGGCTGACGAGCGTTCGAGCGCCGCCGTCGGAGCGCTGACCGGGGGCGCCGCCCACCTCGACGTCACCGCGGTGGCAGAAGCCGGCTGCCTCGTAGTACGCCCGCAAGCCGGAATTGCCGGCCACGCAGTCGAGCCGCAACGCGGCGGCACCCTGGGCGCGGGCCCGGTCGGCGGCCCAGGTGAGGATGGCGCGGCCGGTACCAGCCGCCCACCGTTCCACCGCCATCCGGTGCAGATAACCCGCGCGACCGACGCAGTCGCTCCATACCGGATCGGACCAGTCGAGCGTGACCGTCCCCGCGGTGCGCCGGCCGGCCCGTACCAGCCAGGTTTCCCCCCGTTCAACGGCCGGGGCAACCCATTCCGGGAGGAACCGGTCTGGCCATTGCCGGATGTCGGCGGCGGCGAGCCAGGCCGCGGCGTGGTCGAGCACGACGAGCACGTCCGCCACGTCAGCCACCGTCGCCAGAACGAACCGCAGGTCCGCCTCAGGGAGTTGGCTCGCCATGCCACCGCTTGTGAAACCGCTTGGGAGTGATCCGCTCAGCCATGACGGCCATGCTAGGTACTGCGTGCGCGGTAGTCACCAGTCGTCAGCGAGCAGGAGTCGGCGGAGGCGACACCCGGCTGGGGTGCGAGGAGGGCTTCACCGTTCAGGCTGAGCTGCCGGTGGGCCGGACGGCATGCCGGGTATGGACGACATCGAGGCGACCCGACGTATCGCCGCGGACCCGGGCTGGCCCCGGGCCCATGTCGTCATCCTGACCAACTACGGCCTCGACCGCGTCGCGCCTCGCGGCGACGCCCTGCTCGCACCGTCGATCACCCGCAAGCTGATCAGCCGGTACGTCAGCGAGCCGTTGCCCACCGGCACGGCCACGGGATGAAAAGAACTGATCAACTGCGATCGCGAGACCGTCGCGCTGGTCGCGTACGGGCTGTCCAACGACGAGATCGCGGAACGCATGGTGATTAGTCCACTCACCGCCAAGACCCACATCAACCGGGCCATGGCGAAGCTTCATGCCCGTGACCGTGCCCAAGTCGTGGTCCAAGCTTACGATCCGGCCTGTGGCCCCACGCAGCCACTGGCCTCCGGCGCTACGCCTGGCGCAGTTTGCGGTACGCGCGCGCGGACAGCGGAACGAAGATGGCGATGATCAGCAGCGGCCAACCGACAGCCAGCCAGACTGCCCCGTCCATCAGCGGCCCTTCCGTGATCCCGGTCGGATTGCCGAAGAGTTGACGCGCGGCGGACGCGGTTGCCGACAACGGGTTCCACGCCGCGATCGCGCCGAGCCAGCCCGGCATCGTCTCGGCGGACACGATCGCGGTGGACAGGAACCCGATCGGCCAGACCAGCACCTGTACCGCCATCGTCGCGCCGTCCCCGCGGAAGGTGAGGCCCACGAAGATGCCGATCCACAGCACGGCGAACCGCAGGAGCAGAAGGAGCAGTACGGCCAGCGCCGCCGATGCCGGGTCACCTGAGATCCGCCAACCGATCAGCAGGCCGCCGAGGATCAGGACGGCCAGTTCGACCGCCGAGTTCACCATGTCCGCGCCGACGCGGCCCAGCGCCACCGACGCACTGCCGATCGGCATCGAGCGGAACCGGTCGGTGATGCCTTTCCTTGAGTCGTTGGCCATGGCGGTTGCCGTGGCCTCCACCCCGAACATCATGCTGAGCGCCAGCATGCCCGGCAGCAGGAAGTGGATGTAGTCGCCGCCACCCGGGACCGTGATCGCGCCGCCGAACAGAAAGCCGAAGACCAGCAGCAGCATGATCGAGAAGAGCAGGCCGAAGATCGGTGCCCACGGTTGGCGCGCCCAGTGGGCCAGGTCCCGCTGGGTGATGATCCAGCCGGCTCGCAGTGTCGTCATCGCGCAACATCCTTTTCGGTCAGGGTGAGGAACACCTCGTCGAGGGTCGGCCGGCGCAGTACCAGGTCCTCGGGTGCGATGCGGAGGTCGTCCAGCGCGCGGACGATGTCGGCGATCGCCACCACTCCGACGCCGACCTCGAAGGTGATGCTGCGCACCTCCTCGTCGATCTGGGCCGCCGCCCCCACGGCCGTGGACAACCGCTGCGCCACCGCATCCAGGACCCCGCCCCGCGGCAGCGTCACGGTCACGCGGTCACCGCCGATCCGGCGTTTCAGGGCGTCCGGGGTACCACTGGCGATGATCTTTCCGTGGTTCATCACCGATATCTGTGCCGCCAACTGGTCGGCCTCATCGAGGTACTGGGTGGTGAGCAGTACCGTCGTGCCGCGTGCCGCGATGCCCCGGACGCTCTCCCAGACCTCGTTGCGGGCGCGGGGGTCGAGTCCGGTGGTCGGCTCGTCCAGGAACAGCACCGCTGGCCTCAGGATAAATCCAGCGGCGATGTCGAGCCGGCGGCGCATCCCGCCGCTGTAGGTGGAGACAGCCCGGGTCGCGGCATCGGTGAGCCCGAACGTGTCGAGAAGTTCGTCGGCGCGGACCCGCGCGTCGGCCGAGGTCAGGCCGAAGAGCCGGCCGAACATCACCAGGTTCTGGCGTCCCCCGAGGATCTCGTCGACAGCGGCGTTCTGGCCGACCAGGCCGATCCGTCGCCGGACCTCCCTGGCCTGGGTGCGCACGTCGAACCCGGCCACGCTGGCGCTTCCGCCGTCCACGTCGACCAGGGTGGCCAGGGCCTTGACCGCGGTGGACTTGCCGGCGCCGTTTGGCCCGAGCAGTCCGTGGATCACGCCGGGCGGCACGTTCAGGTCGAAGCCGTCGAGCGCTTGCACGTCGCCGTACCTTTTGCGTAGTCCAACAGCCGTCAGGGAGTGCTCTGTCGTCACCGTGGCTCCTAACTCCGTATGCCTTACGGAAATGATGCGCGGGTACACCGTACACCCCACGGGGTAATCTGTGCACATGGAAAATTCAGCCGTCGACCGGACGCTCAGCCTGCTGTGGCGCCGCACGCTCGGCACCCCTCAGGGCTCCCGCGGGCCGAAGCAGCGACTGAGCGTCGACGAGGTGATCCGGGCAGCGGTCGCGGTGGCCGACGAGGAGGGCCTGCCGGCGTTCTCGATGCGCAAGGTGGCCGATCGCCTCGGGCTCAAGCTGATGTCGATCTACACCTACGTGCCGGGTCGCTCCGAGCTGATCGGCCTGATGGTCGACGAGGTCGCCGGTGAGCTGGAACTTCCCCCGCACGAGGGCTCGCTGCGCCAGCGGATCACCGTCGTGGCCCGGCAGATGTGGGACGAGTTCCACCGGCACCCTTGGCTGCTGCAGGTGGAGAACAGTAGGCCGTGGATCGGCCCGAATATCTCCGACCGGTACGAATGGCAGCTGGCCGCGATCGAGGGCGCCGGCTTCACCGATCTCGAGATGGACCAGATGGTGACCCTGCTAGCCAGTTTCACGGCCGGGGCAGCGCGGGCGTCGATCGACGCCCGCCGCACGGCCGAGCAGTCCGGCATCTCGGACACCGAATGGTGGGAGATCAACGCCCCGGTTCTCGAGCGGGTGATGCCCGCCGACGCGTATCCGATCTCCGGCCGGGTCGGGCCGGTGGCCGGCGAGGAATACCAGGCGGTCGGCGATCCGGAGCGCTCGTTCAAGTTCGGGCTCGACCGCATCCTCGACGGGGTGGAGCACCTCCTGGACCGCTAGTCGCTGCCCGCTCGATGACGATCCTGCTCAATGCTCACGCGGTCTGGGTTTCCTGCGGTCAGCGTGCACCACATGGAGCCTGAGGCAGGCGCCGTCTCGCGCCGCTGAATTCGGGCCGACACGCTTCCCGCCACTCTCAACGTATAGCGCACAGGGGGGCTTGCGGCAAGGCCCGGGTTGTGCCGCAAAATCGTCGGCCAGGGCAGGAACCTTCCGGAAAACAGGAGTCGCGACGTGCGTGTGTTGAGCGTGTTCGACCTACCCGACCGCCTCTCCGCCAAGGCCGACCCGATGCTTATCGCTCGCGACGAGCGACACTTCGCGGCCATCGCCGAAACCCTGCAGCAGCAATTCGTCGATCTGTCCGACCGCCTTGATGCCGAGCGCAAGGCACCCGGCGGCATCGGCCAGCAGGCCATGGACCGGGACATGGAGATCCACCGGCTCACCGCCCGCCTCCGCACGCTGCGTCGCTTCGGTGTGGACCTGTGCCTCGGGCACATGGTCAGCACAGGAAGCCCCGAGCCTGTGTACATCGGGCGGCTCGGCGTCACGGACAGCGCCGGTCGTCGGCTGTTGATCGACTGGCGCTCGCCCGCGGCGGAGCCGTTCTTCGCGGCGACCCACGCCAACCCGATGGGTCTGGCGAGCCGCCGCAGATACCGGTGGACCCACGGCCGGGTCAGCGACTACTGGGACGAGGTGTTCAGCGCGGACGGGCTTGCCGGGCATGCCGCGCTCGATGACCAGTCCGCATTTCTCGCCAGCCTGGGCGCCAACCGGTCACCGCGGATGCGGGACGTACTCGGCACCATCCAGGCCGACCAGGACGCCATCATCCGAGCGGGGTCGAGCGGGGCTCTCGTGGTCGACGGCGGACCGGGTACCGGCAAGACCGTCGTGGCGCTGCACCGGACCGCCTACCTCCTCTACGCCGACCCTCGCCTCGGGCACCGCCGGGGCGGTGTGCTGTTCGTCGGTCCGCACCAGCCCTATCTGGCCTATGTCGCCGACGTCCTACCCAGCCTCGGCGAGGAGGGCGTGCAGATCTGCACCCTGCGCGATCTCGTCGCCGAGGGAGCCGCGGCGGTGAGCGAACCGGACCCGGACGTGGCCCGCCTGAAGTCCTCCCCCGACCTGGTGAAGGCAATCGAGACGGCTGTCCGATTCTACGAACAGCCGCCCACCAAACCGATGACGGTCACCACCGCCTGGTCCGACCTCTGGTTGACCGCCGACGACTGGGCCGAGGCGTTCGCGGTGGCCGAACCCGGCATCCCGCACAACGAGGCGCGCGACCGGATCTGGGCCGAGCTGCTCACGATCCTGGTGGACAAGCACGACGACGACGTACCGGCTGACCTGCGCCGAAGGTCGCTTATGCAGAACCGGGAGCTGCTCGCGACGTTCAACCGGGCTTGGCCGCTGCTGGAAGCCGCGGACCTGGTCGGTGACCTGTGGTCGGTGCCCGCCTACCTGCGCACGTGTGCTCCCTGGCTCAGCGCGGATGATGTCCGCAGGCTGCAGCGCGCAGACGTCCGGGCCTGGACGGTGTCCGACCTGCCACTGTTGGACGCGGCCCGGCAGCGGCTGGGCGACCCGGACGCGTCACGGCGCAGGCGCCGGCAGAACGCCGCGGTCGCCGCCGACCGTGAGCTGATGGCCAGAGTCGTGGACGACCTGATCGAGGCCGCCGACGACGAGTACGGCGTCGGCCTGGTCACGATGCTGCGTGGGGACGACTTCCACGATGCCCTGGTCGGCAGCGCCGCACAGCCCGAAACCGAGGCGGACCTGCTCGCCGGCCCGTTCGCGCACATCGTCGTGGACGAGGCTCAGGAACTGACCGACGCAGAGTGGCAGATGTTGCTGCTGCGCTGCCCGTCGCGCAGCTTCACCATCGTCGGGGACCGCGCCCAGGCCCGGCACGGGTTTACGGAGTCGTGGCAGGAACGGCTCGATCGAATCGGGCTGGACCGGATCCGCGTGACCAACCTGAACATCAACTACCGGACGCCGGAAGAGATCATGGCGGAAGCCGAGCCGGTGATCCGGGCCGTGCTCCCGTACGCCAACGTGCCGACCTCGATCCGCAGGAGCGGCGTCGCCGTGGTACACGGATCTGCTTCAGATCTGAAGTTGATCCTCGACAGCTGGCTCGCCGCACACGACGACGGGATCGCCTGCGTCATCGGGTCTCCCTCATTCCGGACGACGTCCCGGGTCCGGTCGCTGACCCCGGAGCTGTCGAAAGGACTCGAATTCGATCTTGTCGTCCTCGTCGACCCCGAGGCATTCGGTACCGGCATCGAAGGAGCGGTCGACCGCTATGTCGCAATGACCCGGGCCACCCGGCAACTCGTCATCCTCACCCGCTAGCGAAGGCGAACGACCGGATCCGGCTGTGCACGGCACCCAGCGGGGTCAGTTCGGGCAACGAGCATTTTGATGGACCGGAGGTCGCCGGAAGGCTCCTCCGGTTTCCGGGCCATGGCAGCGGTGGCCGGGGGCGTGACACCATGCACCGGTGCGTTCCCGGCGACTGCTCCTGGCCGCTGCGGCGGCCTGCGCCGCGGCGCATACCGTCGGCACCCTGTTCGCTCATCCGGTCTGGCGCTACGCCGAGGTGTGCAGCCTCGCTCTGCTCCTGGTGTGTGCGGCCGTCAGCAGGCCGCCGGCGGTTTCCTGGGCCGTGCCGGCGGCACTTTCGCTGCTGCTCGTGAACGCGGTCCGGACGATACCGGCCGATCCGGCCACCGCAGGCTACGGCTGGCAGGTGCACACGTTCCGGGCCGGCGACGAAATCGACACCACGTCGGGCTTCGAGGCCGGTCTCACCGCCTGCTGGGCCTCGTTGACGGCGGTCGCGCTGCTACTCGGGGCGTGGCGTCGCGGTGGCTGGCGCGGGCCCACCCGAGCCGGCGGGGTCGTGCTCGCCAGCCTGGTCACCGGGTACGCCGTCGTCCGCATCATCGACGTCTGCCTTGCCCTCCGGGCCGAATCCGAGTGGTACGCGAACGCCATCGACCCCGCTGACGCGGTGAGCGCGGTGATCCTGGCGGTGCTGCCGGCCCTGGCGCTGGCGCTCACCGCGCTGGCGCTCGCCACCGCCCTGGCCGGGCACGGTCGGCGACTCGCCTCAATCGGCGCCGTGCTGCTTGCGGTGGCTTCGCTGCCACTTCTGGACGGGAGCATCAGCGCAGTACTGCTGCCGTTCGGCGACCGCACCGCGTTGTTCACCTGGGACGCGATCACGCCCACGCTGTCGATGCCGCAACCCGTCGCCGCGCTGACGGTGGCGCTGGAACTGACCGCGTACCTCTTGCTCGCCGCCGGCCTGACCGCTGTCCGCGACCCAACACGCGCCGCGCCCACCGAGCCGGCGGGGTAGGGCAGCGACCTATCTCGTTCCATCGCAGCCGGTGGTACAGCGGCCAGCGGAGGCCCAGGGCCTTGGCTGCGTTGGCGGATTCGCGATCGCTGGCCGGTCCCGGCCGCTGCACCCGGGTGGCGGCGCGGCGTCGGTGACGAGGCGGCCGCCGGCCCGGAGTGCTCAGCGGACGAATCGCACCTCCGGGAAGGCCGGACTCGGGCCTGCCAGCAGGCGCTGCCGCCGGTGGCGCAGGTGCAGGTCGAAGAACGCGAGGGGGTACGCCTGCTGGATCCGTACCGCTCGGGCCGGCGGGAGCGTGCCGATCCAGCCGGCGAGCTGCTCGTCGCTCATCCCGATGATGGGCGCCAGCTGCGGAATCAGCCACTGGTGGTCGCAGTACGCCCCGTGGGTCGCGCCGTCAGTGTGCACCTGGAGCCGCCACCCGCGCAGGAGCGGCCAGAACTCGGCAACGCCGGACTCTTCGGCACCCGGGGTGAACACCGCGGTCATTAGCATGAATGGCCGGTCGAGCTCGGCGACGGGTGGTTGGGACATCATCGGGCCATCGAGGCTGAGCCCAGCCCGCACCCGCGGGTCGGCATTCATGACCAGCGCCGTCGCGGTCGCGCCTTTCGAGAAGCCGTACACGCCGATGCGACACGGGTCCAGCGCGGCGCTCAGGCCGGCCGGTAGTGGGCGGCGCTCGGCGTCGGGGTTGCGGCCGGCGGCGAGGTCCTCGATGCGGTCGAGCACAAATTGGATGTCGCGGGCGTGGTCCCATGGCGTGACCGACACGTCGTTGGCGCGGACGGTGGGCCGACCGTCGGGGAACTCGCCGTACGAGTCGTACGGGTGGTCCACAGTGACCACGACGTAGCCGTGGCTGGCGAGTTCCTGGACCACGATGGTGGTCTCGGAACGGTGGCCGCCGGCGCCGTGGGAGAACACGACCACGGGCCTCCCGCCGGCTGTCGGTAGTACCGGAGCTCCCTCGTGGCCGGCGGTGAGGGGCGCCGCCGCGACGTCGGCGCCGAAATTGGCGGACTCGAGCAGCGCGCGCATCGGCGCGGCGGGCAGCCATGGCGCGACCGGATAACGCTGGGCGTCGCGGGTGGCGGGATACCAGACGCTGGCCATCAGTTCGCGGTGGTGGCCGGGGCCGGCGACGGGATCCGGGCGGGATCTGTCGACCAGGTGCAGCGACACGGTGCCGACACGGTGCGGTCCGGTGGGTGGAGGCAGGGTGAGCCGTGCCGGTGCCGCCCAGCCGCGGCCTGCGCCGAGCGGCACGGCGACCCCGGTGGCGAGCGCGACGGTGAGCAGGTGTCGGCGGGTCAGTGAGATGGTCATCGGTCCTCCCGCAGGGTGGTGGTTTCGACCTGTTTGATGAGCAGCTTCAGCCGCCGGATCTCGTCAGCCAGCGCGGTGCTGCCGGAGGCGGTGAGGGTGATCCAGGTCCGGCCGCGCCGGCCCTCGTAGCCCTTCTCCACCTCGATCAGCCCGGCTTCCTCGAGCACGCTCAGATGCTTGGAGAGGTTGCCGGCGGTCAGTTCCAGCTGGGTACGCAGATAGCCGAATTCGACTCGGCGGGCCTCGTGCGTGATGGTCAGGATGCCGAGTCGCACCCGCTGGTGCACCACCTCGTCCAGCCCGGTGACCGGGTGGCCGGGCGGCACGTGCGCGTCGGCGGTCACCGATGCCGCCAGCGGGCTGCCGTGAAGGCGAGCGCGCCCACCAGCAACGCAAACCCGGCGACGAGCTGCGGCACCGCCATTTGCGCCCGGATTCCCCAGTGCGGCGATCCGAAGCCGACGTTCATCGGCAGTACCAGCAGCACCAGAGCCAGGTAGCCGAGGGTGAACAGCAGCAGCGCGACGTTGCGCTCCAACCAGGCCAGCACCAGCAGCGTGACCCCGATCATGCCCCACGGCATGACCAGCCGGTCCAGCACGAGCCCCCAGTACGGCAGCGGGTGGTCCGGCACCGGATGGGCGGACAGGTACGCGGCCACCGCCATCCACGCGGCGGGAAACACGAAGGTCGTCACGGCACCGGTGATCGCGTACGGCAGTACCCGCGCGCCCAGCCCTCGCGCCCGGGCGGCCCGCAGGTAGCAGACGGCAATGACGCCGTACGCCAGGAGCGACGCCGGTGGCCAGTAGTAGAGCATGCCTCGTCGCGCGAACTGGCAGTTGCCGTCGGGATGGCAGTCCACCTTCATGCCGAACCAGTCGAACGGGATCGCCGCGAACGTGACCATGGCGAGCACCAGCAGGGCAGCCCACGTCATCCGTTGATCGAGGCGTACCCGGTGAGCGAGGGTCCGCACGTCCGCCAGCAGTCGGTGGGGATCGTCGGCGGCGGAAGCTGCGTCGGTTGTCATGCCAATAGATTTCCACAGGAAACCTCTCGGCGCTAGTGCCAATTGCCGCGGTGACGGCGATACACCACCAACGACCGCCACACCCTGGTGGCCCGCATCGCCACCCACCAACACGACTCATCACTGGCGCTCGCCGCGCGACCTCCGACGGACCAACGCCGACGACCATCTAGTACACACAGGTCACATCCGTGGCGACGCCCCGGCACGGGCGTCACTCCCATCCTGCATGCCTCGTTCTAGTCGAATTGAAGGGATCACGATCCACCTCGGTGGCCCCGGGCTCACGCGATAGTCAAATGTCGATACAGACGCCGGCTCACCGCGCGTTGGATCCTCCGTTATCAGACGACCCGAGCGACGCTCGGCGAGGAGGGGAGACATCGGTGATTCGTATCCTGCTGTGGCATCCGAGCGCCCTCGTGGCCAAGGCGCTGGCCACCGTACTCAGCCAGGAGGATGACATCACGGTCGTTGTCGAGTCCGGTGATGCCGCCCGCCTGGTGAATCTCGCCGCCCGCGAGCAGCCGCGGCTGGTTCTCGTCAACCACGTGCTGGGAAATGGCCCGTCCACTGCCGAGGTCTGCAACCGGCTCACCGATCTGCTGCCCGACGTTTGCGTGCTCGTGCTCCTGGACCGGGCAGCCTGCGCGCGGGTGGGTGCCGACCTCGTCAAGCTGGTGCCGGGCGTCGGTCTCGTGGACACCGACTCGTGCCCCGCGGAGCTCATCCGGTCAATCCGTCGACTGCTGCAGGGCGAGCCGGTCATCGCCCCGGACCTCGCCGTGGCGGCCTTGAAGGCCAGGCGGAACCCACTGACCGACCGGGAACGCGAGGTACTGCGCCTTGCTCTGTGCGGAGAGCCGATCGCCGACATCGCGGCGGAGCTGTTCCTGACCACCGGGACGGTACGCAACTACCTCGCCCGCATCACCGCCAAGACCGGCGCCCGCACCCGCATCGAGGCGATCCGCATCGCGGAGACCGCCGGTTGGATCTGACCGGCGGGCCGGCCTAACCGGCCTGTCGGTCCGTCACCTCGGCTGGCGCGCCCGCAACGGCGATGCCGGCGGCGTCCCAGTGCCCGAGCAGCGCACGGTAGAGCGGCGACCTCGCCGCCAATGCAGCATGGTCGCCGACCATGGCGGCGCCTCCGTCGGCGCCTCCGTCGAGGACCAGTACCCGCCTGGCCCGCAGCGCGGAACTGATCCGGTGGGCGATGACCACGAGGGTGCCGCCCCGGGCGGCGAACGCCTCCTCCGCGCGTCGCTCCGCGGCTGGGTCGAGATGGCAGGTGGCCTCATCGAGCACTGCCAGCGGTGCTGGCGAGAGGTACGCCCGGGTCAGGGCAAGCACCTGCCGCTCACCGGCAGAGAGTGCGGCGGGCCGCACCTCGGCGCGCAGCCCGCCCAGCCGCGCAACCACCGCCTCCGCCCCGACCGCAGCGACCGCCCGGCGCACCTGCCTGGCCCCGACGTCGGGTTGCAGGTACACCAGGTTCTCCGCCACGGTGCCGGTGAAGACGTACGCCTCCTGCGGAATCAGCACCCGGCGGGCAGCCTGCTCGGCGCGGGTCAGGTCGGCGACCGGCACACCGCCCAGCCGCACGGTGCCGCTGCCCGGACGGAGCAAACCGCACAGCAGCCCCGCGAGGGTGGACTTGCCGATGCCGCTCGGGCCGACAATCGTCAGGTGGTCACCCTCCGGCACGGCGAGTTCGAACTCCCGCAGCACCGGCTCGGCGTGCGGACCGTAGGCGAACGTCACCCGGTGCACCGAGAGCCCGTGGCCGGGTGCCCGTCCACCCCGGGGGCGGGGCCGGGGCGTCAGCCGCGGCCGGGGCGTCAGCCGGGGCCCGGGCGCGGACCGGGGTTGAGCATCCGTGGCTGGCCGCGGCCGGGGCCGGGGCCGGGGTTGGGGTCGGGCAACCGGGGCGGGCCGTAGGTCGCGGGGCTTGCTGGCATCCAGGATGCGACCCAGTGTCACCACATAGCGGAGCCCGCTTCCGCCGAGCCCTGACATCAACCCGTGCAGGGCAGGCTGGAGTCCAACGAGGACGTACGTCAGGCCACCGATGATGGCGCCGGCGGTCACGCCGCGGTCGACCAGCCACCGGCCGGCGAGAAGCAGGACAACCAGTGGGAGCCAGCCGCCGACCGCGAAGCACAACGTGCGCAGGCCGGCCACCCGGCCGAGCGCACGCTCCGCAGCGGCCTGCTCCCGGATCGGCCCGGTCACCAGGGCGGCGGCGTGCTCCTCTGCGCCATACGCAACCACATCACGGCCGCCGGCGAACACGGCCGCGGCGGCGGTGGAAAGCCGTTCGTCGGCGTCGACCGAGGCGCGCTGCCGGGCCGCCGCCAAACCGAGGGTGGCCAGGAACGCGCCGACGCCCAGGAGAAACGGCGGCAGCAGCAGGGCCACGATGACGGGTGCGATCGACAGCAGCCCCACGACAACGCCGACGACCGTCACGACGAAGCCCCGTACCACAACCAACAGCCCGGCGTACGTGTCGCGGACGGTCTCGACCTGTCGGGTGAGCCGAGCCAACGCCCCGTCATCGGCGTGGCCCGCCACGCCGTTGCGCAGCGCGCCGGTCACCACGAGTCGCACCAACCCGTCACGGAACGGCTCGACCAGGTCACCCAGGCACCGGTACACCTGACGAGCCCCAGCCGCGCCCACGCAGGCGGCCACCATCAGGCCGGCCAGCCAGGTGAGCCCGACGGTCGCGCGGCCCGCCAGGAAACCGGAATCCACCGCGCGCGCGACCACGAGACCGGAGACGGCGGCCGGCACCGCCTCCGGGATCGACCACCCCACGAGCGCCAGCGCGGGACGGGCGTGCAGCGCCGCGACGCCGTACCGGATCTCCCGCCTCATCGGGTGGCCTCGTCTGAGGGCGACCCGCCCGACGCGACCACCGGCCCGCCGCCGAGCACCTCACGGTAGGCCGGCTGCTGCCACAGCCGCGCGTGCGGCGCGAACCCGCGTACCCGACCCTCGTGCAGCCACACCACGAGGTCGGCCCGGGCCGCGGTCGCCGCCCGGTGCGTGATGATCAGCCTGGTACGGCCCCCGTGGTCGGCCGTGAGGGTCTGGCCGATCCGCATCTCCGTCACCATGTCGAGGTTCGAGGTCGCGTCGTCGAGGACGAGCAGGCGGGTGGCATGCCACGCGCGGGCCAGCCCGAGGCGCTGCGCCTCGCCGCCGGAGAGCGGTGCCGCGGCCAGTGCGGTGTCGTACCCGTGCGGGAGCCGGCTGACGAAGTCGTGCGCCTGGGTCGCCCGTGCCGCCGCCACGACCGACCGCCGGTCGAGCGCCGGTCCGATCGCGTCCGCGACCGTCGCACCGACCAGGACCGGGCGTTCAACGGCGTAGCCGACCGCGGCACGAAGTACCGCATGGGACAGCTGATCGAGCGGCACGCCGTCGAGCAGGACCTGTCCGGCCTCCGGATCGCGCAGCCGGGCCGCGACCGCCGCCAGCACCGACTTGCCTGAGCCGGACGCGCCCACCACCGCGACGGCCGCGCCGCCGGGTACCACCAGGTCGACGGAGTCCAGCAGGGCGACCTCGCCGGCCCGCACCGTGACGCCGCGTAGCTCCAACCGCCCGGGCCCGTCCGGCAGACCTCGACGGCCGTAGCGGACCGGCGCAGCGGCGAACACCTCCGCGGCCCGCTGCGCGCCGGCGCGGGCCCGGGCCAGTTGACCGAAGATCCCGGTGAGCCCGCCGAGGCCCGCGCCGATCACCGCGTACTGGCTGGCCGCGAACAACTCGCCGGCGCTGATCTCGCCGCGCAGCAGGAGCAGCCCGCCGGCGGCGAGGACACTTCCCAGCACGAGTGGACCGGCGAGCCCGGCCTCGGCGACCGACCGGGACAGCACCCGCCAGGTACGCAGTCCGTGTGCGTGCAGCTCGGGCAGTGGCTCGAGGATCCGCCGCGTCTCCCGGTCGAGCGTTCCGGCGGCGGCGATGGTCCGGCAGCCGGACATCGACTCGGCGAGGCGGCCGGCGATCCGGCCCTGCGTCTGCTGGTACCCGGTGACGACGGCAGCGGTCCGCCGGGCGAAGGCCCGCAGCACGGCGGCGCACACCACGACACCGGCGAGGAACGCCGCGGCCAGCCAGGCGTCGATGTAGGCGAGCAGGACGAGGCTGCCCAGCGGCGGCAGTACCGCTGCGGTGGCCGTCACCACGCCGACCCCCGCCTGCGCCGCGTCCACCGCGTTCCCCGACACCCGGCTGACGAGATCCCCGGTGGAGAACCGCCGACTGTCCTCCGGACTGACCGACAGCACGTGGCGCACCAGACGCTCCCGCAGCCACGCGGTGGTGCCGGCGACGCACAGCGTGGCCGCGTAGGTCTCGATCAGGTCCGACACGACGGCGAGCCCGACAAGCCCCGCGGCGAGGGCGAGCCAGCGGCCCTCCGACCCGCCCTCGACCAGCGCGTCCACGGTGTGGCCCAGCACGGCGGGCAACGCCAGCACGCAGCCGGTGCCGACGAGCGTCGAGACGCCGAGGACGGGGAGCCAGCCGCCGCCGCGTCGGGCGATCCCGGCGAACGTCATCGCGGCCGGCGACGTCATGGCGCCGCGAGGCCGGTGTGTCGGGCCAGGAAGGCGAGCATGTCCGCGGCCAGCGCGACCGATCGACTGGTGGCCCGGGAACCGTGGCCGACGTCGGGTTCCTCGCGCAGCAGAATCGGTCGGGTACCCGCGGTGGCCCACTGCATCGCGGCGCACATCTTGCGGGCGTGCATCGGGTCCACCCGGGAATCCGCACCGAAGACGGTGAACAGCACCGCGGGATAGTCGACGCCCTGCCGCACGTGGTGGTACGGCGAGTAGGCCAGCAGCCAGCGGAGCTGCTCGGGGTCGTCGGCGGAGCCGTACTCCGCACGCCAGGCGGCGCCCAGCCCGGACCGTTCATAGCGCACCATGTCCAGCAGCGGGGCGGAGCACACCACAGCGGCGAACAGCTCCGGATGCTGGGTCAACGCCGCGCCCACGACGAGGCCGCCGTTGGACTCCCCACATGCGCCGAGTTGCCCGGCCGTGGTCCAGCCGTTCTCGATCAGGCACCGGCCGGCCGCCACGAAGTCGTCGATCACCCGCTGCTTGCCGTCCAGCCGGCCGTTGCGGTGCCAGCGCTCGCCGTGCTCGCCGCCACCCCGCAGGTGGGCGAGCGCGAACACGCCGCCCGCCTCCACCCACGCCAGCACGTACGCCGAGTAGGTGGGCGTGAGCGACAGGCCGAACCCGCCGTACCCGTAGAGGATGGCCGGTCGCTCCCCCGCGCCCGCCGCCGCCCGTTCCAGCACGGTCACCCGCAGCGGCGTGCCGTCTGCGGAGCGGCAGGTCAGATGGTGCGTTCTGATTCCGGTCACCGCGCCGGCACCGGCCGGACCGGCCCACACGCTGGTCTCCCCGGTACGGGCATCGAAGCGGTACACGGTCGGCGGCGTCACACTGTCGGTGTACGTGAACCAGGCCTCGTGCCCCCCGCCCGGAACCGTCGACATCGGACCCAGCGTGCCCGCGCCGGGCAGCGGCACCTCGGCGAGCCGCCGGCCGGTTGCCAGGTCGTGGATACTGATCTCCCCCACCGCCTGGCGAACCCGTCCGACGAGGAGTACCGGGCGGGCGAGTTCAGGGTCGTCGAGGATGGCGAAGTCGACCAGCACCGCATCCGGGTCCGCCCCGACCAGGTCGAGCCACCCGAGCCGGCCCGGGTGTTGCGGGTCGGCCACGCACAGCCGGCCGAATGGAGCGTCGAGGTTGGTCACGAGATACAGGCGTCCGTCCCGCCCCACGCTCGCCACGGTGCGGCTGTCATCGCCTTCGTGGACGACCCGCAACTGCGGGTCCGAGGCGTCGGAGGCGGCGAGGTCGGCCAACCACAGGTCGTTGCCCGCCGCGGCACCGACCGACGCCGAGATCAGCAGCCACCGGCCATCCTCGCTGATTCCGAGCCCGTAGGCGGTGGTGTCGTCGCGGTCCGCCCCGAGCACCAGGACGTCCGTGTCCACCGGACGGCCGACCCGGTGCAGGTACACCCGGCGACGCTGCCCGACGCCGCCGGACTCCGACCGGACGTAGAAGAAGTACTGCCCACCCGGCAGCCAGGCGATCGGTGAGTAACGGCAGCGGTCGATCGGTCCATCCAGGAGCTTGCCGCTGGCGACATCGAGGACGTACAGCTCGGCGTGCTCATCGCCGCGCCTGGACACCTGGTAGGCCAGCCTGCCGCCGTCGCGGTCCGGATGCCAGGCGTCGAGGCTGGTCAGACCGGTGGGGTCGAGCGCCACCGGGTCGAGCAGCACCTGTTCGGCACCGCCGGGCTCCGCCGTGTGCAGCACCGGATGCTCCTGCCCGGCCGTACGGCCCAACCAGAACCGCCGCTCTCCGCGCCAGACCGGGGCCGACACCATCCCGACGTCGGTCAGCTCCGCCACGCGGGCGTGAAACCGTTCGCGGGCCGGCAGCGAGGCGGCGTGGTCACACCACAGCTGCTCCTGGTCGGCGAGCCACCGCCTGGTCTCGGCGCTCCCCGGCTCCTCCAACCACCGGTACGGGTCGGGCACGCGCTGGGCGTGCAGTTCGTCGACCACCGGCTGCCGCTCGGCAACGGGATATCGCATCGAAGCCACCGTTCGTGAATCCTGCCGGCAGCACCAGCGCCGCCGGTGTCCCTACCGCGCAGGGCCCCGGACGGCTCGGGTGCCGCCGTCCGGGACCCCTCGGGTCCGCACCGACCGAGGTCAGTGACAGAGCAGTGCACTCAGGTTGCTGGGCCGGACCGAGCCGCAGCCCGCGACGGTCAGCGTGCTGCCGCCGTTGCCGCCACCACCGCCACCACCGGGGGCCTCCAGACCCTGCAGGTCGAGAAGTGCCATGTGTGTTTCACCTCCCTTCACGGATTGTTCGGACTGTCCCGCCGACGCCGGTGCCGACGGCCGTGGTGGCCGCGACGCCGACGCGATCGACCGGCGGGAGGAATGGGAGCGACACCGGCCCGTCGTGCAGGGCCGCGCCGATGGCCAGCAGTACGCCGGCCGTACCGGTGCCGAGGTCCATGGAGAGCCGGAGCAGCTGATCACCGACGAAGGCGAGACCGCCGCCGTATGGCAGCGCATGCCAGGCCAGCCGGTCGAGCTGTGCTGCGACCAGGTGCTCCGCCTGCGCATCGTCGTCGGCCGGGCGCAGGCCCATGCCCAGCGCGGCGAGCAGGCCGCTGCGCCCGGTGAAGAGCCCCGACTGCACGTAGTAGCCGGCGGCGGTGACAAGCTGCAGGTCGCGCAGCGCGGCCGCGAACTCTTCGTCGTGGCGGTGCGCCAGGTACCGGGCCAGCACCACTCCGATGCCGGCAGAGCCCTCGTCCAGGTAGGGCAGGGTGCGCCAGTCCTGGTTCACCTGCAACGATCCGTCCCGGGTGCGCACGCAGCGGCGCAGGTCCTGGCGTAGCGCCACGGCTGCCAGGTCCAGCAGCCCGGCGTCGCCGGTCGCGGTGTATGCGTGCAGGAACAGCAGCGCCGGGCCAGCCGAGCCGTACAGCAGGCCCGCTCGCGGGTTCGATCCACCGCTGATCTCGGGAACGTCGTCCGCGCCGCCGAGCCGGTCGGCGCAGCGGTCGACGATCCGGCCGGCCAGTGCGATCAGTTCGGTTTCGCCGGTGGCTGTGCCGAGGTTCAGCAGGTTGAGGCCGACGCCGGACAGGCCGCTGAACAGGCCGAGCTCCAGATCGTCCCAGGGCCCGGTGCTGCACCTGTCCACGATGTCCAGCGCATCCTGCGGGTAGCCGAGCACGTCCAGCACGTGCGCCACACCGTGCAGCCCGTTGTAGAGGCCGGGGCGGGCGTTGCGCCCGGCGTCCAGCGCGCGGGTGCGCAGCCAGGTGTCGTACTCCGGGAATCGGCCCGCCCCGGTCACGGCCAGCGCGTACAGCACACCGGCGGCGCCGTAGGCCACATTGATGCCGCCACCCGGCTCGAACTGGGCGACATCACCGGGGAAGAGCCGGTCGTCGCGCTCCGGGGTGGCGCTCGCCACGATCGCCCGGCACATCGCGGCTCTCACCACCGGCCACCGCTGCGGGTCGGCGTCGGGCAGAACGGTCTGCCGCATCAGCTGTACGCCGGCGTCGCGGTGCTCCCCGGAGCCGAGGAGCGTGTCGATCGCCTCGTCGAGGAAGGCGGCCGGCAGGTCGAACTCCCGTGCGATGAGGCGGCCCAGGTGCTCCGCCTTGGCGCGGTGGATCTGCAGCATGATCGTGGTCTGCGGCGCGAACATGCCCAGACGCAGGCAGGCGAGCGCATACCGGTCGACGTCGACGCCCTGACGGTCGGCCGGGGCGGCGAACGCGGGGTGTGCCAGCGCTGAGCGGGCCCGGTCCGCGGCGAGCGTGGAGACCTCGAAGTCGATCAGGACGACCCGACCGTCCGCAGTGACCAGGATGTTGTCGGGGTGCAGGTCGCCGAAGACCACACCGCGCCCGTGCAGGGCGTCCACCGCCCGTTCCACGCGGCCGAGCATGTCCAGGACCCAGGCCGTGTACTCGGCGACCGCCTGCGGCGCGCAGTCCGCCCGGGTCAACGGGTAGCGCTGGACCAGCATCCGCTGCAGCGGGTTACCGTCGATGAACTCCTGGACCAGGAAGTGGTGGTCCCCGA
The DNA here is from genome assembly GCA_035296325.1 of Micromonosporaceae bacterium. Taxonomy (GTDB): domain Bacteria; phylum Actinomycetota; class Actinomycetes; order Mycobacteriales; family Micromonosporaceae; genus DATHBD01. The sequence continues at coordinate 41,697 of DATHBD010000073.1, forward strand.
GCGTGAAGTAGTCGATGAGGCGCGGAACCACGTCCAACCCGGTCAGGCGCTCCAGGATGTCGCGCTCGTGCCGGAGCCTGGTCACGGCGTCGCGGTCGGCGATGTCGAGGCCGGCATACGGGCGGCCCTCCTTCAGCACCACCTGCTCACCGGTGCGCCGGTCGCGGCCGAGGTAGACCCCGCCACCGTTGGAGAAGTGCAGCACGCTCTCGATGTCGTACGGCAGCCCGGTCGTGGTCACGGCATTGCGCGCGGCCAGGTGGGCTTCCAGGAAGGGCGGCAGGGTCACCCATGGCGGCAACGTGAAGGTGGGTCCGCGCAGGTCCGGCACGAGTTCGCCGTCGCCGTTGGTAAGGGCGAGCACCCGCTGGCCGTCCGCGCCGAGGCAGTACCGCTCGGTGAACGCGCCGTAGCGGACGAAGATCGGCCCGTCACCGCACTTGAGGTCACTCAGGATGTACGGACCGTCCGTGCCGGCGAGCAGCCCGTCCAGTTCCTTGAGAACGACCTCCAACCGGTCGGTGTCGGCCGGGTAGATCGTCGCGAGCTTGCCGCTCGAGCCGCGGAAGGCCGACTTGGCGTTGAACATCATCGCGACGGGTCGGCTGCGGAGGAACTTGAACGGGATTTCCTGGGCTACGCAGTAGGCCCACACCGCGTCGAGGACGCGCTCCATGTCCGCCATCCGCGCCGAGACGTGGATCTTCCAACCCTGTTCCGGTGTGGTCGTCGCCTGCGGTGCGTAGTGCATCCAGGTGTCGGTCGCCTCGTGATCCCAGCCCTCCGGCACCGGGCGACCGGCGACCGCGAAGTCCGGATGTTCGCTGCGGTTCGCCTCGAGGGAGTCGTAGAAGATCCGGTCGGCGAGGCAGTACATCTCGTAGCGCTCGATCACTGACGACCTCCTTCGGCGGACTCGGCGGGCTCAACGGGCCCGGCAGCGGAAACGTCGGGCAGCCGGCAGAACAGCGGCTCCCAGCGATTGACGCGCTCGCGGCCGCGGTCGCGGATCTGCCCGGTACCGCGTTGCACCACGTCGCAGACCATCGGTCCTGCGGTGTGCCGCCCCTCGTACCCGTCCACGATCGCCTCGGTTTCGTCGCATCGCCTGCTGCCTTGATCCATCGTGGCGATCCGCAGCGGTTACTGAAAGTGACAGGAGTCATCACTCCGCGATGAAGCCCGCACCGCGCCGATGTGTAGGGCACAGCCGGAAGAGTGCGAAATGCGGGTTTAGCTGGCGCCGAGCTCTGCCGGCCCGCGGCGCGGCGGCGTTGACCGATTTGCCAGGGATGCGAGATCCTAGGTGGACCGCCAGGGCCTCCCTGGCCGGTCCACGACAACCCGGGGGATGCCATGACACGTCGACGTTCCACCGCCCTGCTCGCCCTGGTCACGAGCGTTGCGCTGGTTGGGGGCGTCATGCCCACGCCGGCCGCAGCGGCCGACGAGCCCAGCTCGGTTCCTCGACCTGAAATCGCGCAGACGGAGGCTCCGCGGAATCCGAAGGTTCCTCGACCGCGGCTCAACCAGTTGATCCTCACCATCGATTCGCTGACCGATGACCCGACCACCGTGCCCAGGGCCGCGCTGCTCGACTGCTCCCGGCGCCTCAGCGACCACCCGCACGTCCGGGAAGCATGCGACCAGCTGGCGGGCGCAGACGGGGACATCAACCAGATCCCACCGGAAAACGCCCCGTGCCCGAGGATCTACCAACCCGTCGTGGCCCAGGCGTTCGGCAACTGGAACGGCAGACCGGTCGTCTATCAGCGGACCTTCGGCAACGAATGCATGATGCGCGCCACGACCGGATACGTCTTCGAGTTCTGAGACCCGCTCAGAACTCCCGGCTGGCCATGCCGGGGTGGGCGGAGACGAACTCCTCCAGCCGCTCCTCGCGGACCGCCCGGAACAGCTCGTGCGCGGCCGGCTCGAGTTCCTCACCCAGATACTGGTTGGTGGCGTCCCGCACGCCGCGCCCCGGGGTCTGGATTGTGGTGATCCGTTTCGGGCTCACCTGGCGGAGGGAGAAGAGGAATTCCGTCGGGGAGATCGGCCCGGTCGTCACGGTCACCGCACCGCCCGCGGCCCGGAACATCCGGTCCAGCTTCGCCGGGTTGCCAGCGATGTCCTGGGTGCCCGCCTCCTTGGCGATGGACTTGATGAACTCCTGCTGGTGGCGTTGCCGGCCGTAGTCGCTACCTGAGATCGACTTGCGCTGCCGCAGATAATCCAGCGCGGCCGCGCCGTCCATCCGGCCACACCCCTGCGGGTACACCGCGCCGGTGTGGATGGACCGCACCTCGGCCTCGACGCAGACGTCGATCCCACCCATCGCGGTGATGACCTCGGAGAAGCCGTAGAAGTCGATAAGTGCCGCCGCGTCGAAGCCTGGTAGGCCCGTCAGCCGTTTGACCGTGGCGGCCAGCAGCCGTCCGCCCCGGGCGCGATCCTGCTCCATGCCGGCGCCGTAGGCGAATGAGCTGTTGAGCCGATCGCGCCCGCCGCGAAATCCGGCGGAGTCCGAGGCGGGGATGTCCACAATGGTGTCGCGGGGCAGCGAGAAGAGGTATGCCTGACTCCGGTTCCGCGGTATGTGCAGGATCATCACGGTGTCGGAGCGGATTGTGCCGGTCTGGCCCTTCCGCCAGTCCAAGCCGACGAGGAGCACGTTGAGCGGCCGATCGGCGCTCGGGGCGCCGGCCTGGCCGTAGTACGTCGCGGACGGCCCGAGCAGGTCGGCCTGGCGCAGCGAATTCTGGTACCGGTCCATCATCACCTTGCCGCCGACGCCGACGGTGGCGCTGCACACCACCAGCAGCACGCCGAGCCGGATGCACAGGCGGGACCAGAGCGGGTCCCGGTAGAGGCCGTGGCGCAACTGCTGGACCAGGAAGCGGGTCTGCGCCGCCGCGGAGTTGGGCACCGCCTGGCTCGCGGCCAGCGCCGCCGCCCGGCCGGTACGGGTGACGGTGTGCCAGCGCAGCCGGGCGCCGAGCAGTGCGGTGACAGCGGACTGGATCGTCACCAGGTAGATCAGTTGCCGGTACCCGATCTGTTGCAGCACGATGACCCACAGCGGCCCGGCCGGCTCCCGGTCCAGGCGGAACGCGTATGCGGCGACGGCGAGCTGCGCGACGTGCAGACCGAGCCACAGCAGCGCGGCGAAGCTCGGCGTCTGCAACAGCAGCGAATACAGCAGGTAGACATCGACGATCGGGGCGAGCAGCGGCTGCAGGATCTGGAAGAAGGCGATGTAGGGCAGTCCACGGCGTCCCAGCTTTCCGGCCAGGCCACCTTCCAGCACCGCCGCGCGGTGCTTCCACATCGCCTGCATCGTGCCGTACGACCACCGGCACCGCTGCCGCCACAGCCCGGCCCAGGTGCCGGGCGCCTCGGTCCAGGCACAGGCCTTGTCCTCGTACACCACCCGCCAGCCGGCCCGGCAGACCGCCATCGTCACGTCGGTGTCCTCGGCGAGGGTGTCGCCCCGCACGCCACCGGCGGCCGTCAACGCGTCCCGTCGGAAGGCACCGAGGGCGCCCGGCACCGTCGGCATGCACTCCGCCGTCTCGTAGACGCGGCGGTCGAGGTTGAAGGCGACGACGTACTCCAGATGCTGCCAGCGACCGATCACCCCGCCGCGGTTGGCGACCTTCGCGTTACCGGCGACCCCACCCACCGTGGGGTCACGGAAGGGTCGGGCCAGCAGGGCCAGGGCGTCCGATTCCACGATCGTGTCGCCATCGATCATGACCAGCACATCGTGCCGGGCCGCCGCGATCCCGGCCCGCAGTGCCGCCGCCTTGCCGGCCTTGTACTGCCGGACCACCCGCACGTCGCGGGCATTCATGGCCTGTACGAGATCGCCAGTGCCGTCGGTGGACCCGTCATCGACCACGATCACCTCGAGTTCGGGGTAACCGGTGGCGAGCAGGGATTCCACCGTTGCGACGATGTTGGCCGCCTCGTTGTGCGCCGGCACGATCACCGACAGCCGCGGCTCGTACTCCGGCGGCGGGTTGCGGCGCCGCCGCCGCGCGTGTCGCCAGGCGCAGTACCCCTGGATCCCCATCCGGACGACGGCCAACGCGGTGGCGATGAGAAGCAGCACGAACAGGCCCCTGGCCACCAGCCGGGCCCCGCCCTGCACGATGCCGAGCGCGTGGCCGCGCAGCACCGTGCCGGTGGCAGCGCGGGTGGCCGGCGCGGCGTCCGGCAGGATCGCCGAGATGGTGGCCGAGTGCAGCCCACGCTGCGCGAGCGCGGGCAGCAGGGTGTCCAGCGCGGCCACGGTCTGCGCACGGTCACCGCCGCCGTCATGCATCAGGACGATGGTTCCGGCGTGGCGGTCCGGCGTCGCTGCGCTGACAATCGCCGGGACACCGGGTCGGCGCCAGTCCTTGGTGTCCTTGTCGGCAAGGATGGTCAGGTAACCGCTGCGGCCGGCGTCTTTGAGAAGGTCCAGGCCGCGCGAATCCACCCGTGACGGCGACGCCAGATACGGTGGCCGGAACAGCCGGACGTCCTGGCCGGTGGCGCGAGCCACCGCGCTGCGGGCGAGTTCGAACTCCAGGCGACGCTGCCATGGCGGCAGGCCGAGCAGGTCGCGGTGGGTGAATGAGTGCAGGCCCAGCTCGTGGCCCTCCGCGGCGATCCGACGGACCAGCTCGGGGTGCTGGTTGACCCGCGAGCCCACGACGAAGAAGGTGGCCTTCGCGTCGTGCCGGCGCAACGCGTCGAGGATCCGCGGCGTCCAGACCGGATCGGGTCCGTCATCGAACGTCAGCGCCACGGTCTGCGCGGGCAGCTTCCCGGCGGTGACCTCGTTGCCCGACACCCGCACCACCGGCCCGGTGACCATGCTCGCGTGCGCGCTGATCTCGGTGCCGCCCGGCTGCACCGTGCCACTGCCCGGCTCCTGCACGAACCCGTCGATGGCCAGGGTCGCGAACAGCGCGCTGGCGCCAAGGGCCAGCACACCCCAGTGGGCCCGGGGTTTCCCGGTGTGGCGGTGCCAGGGCACGCGGTCAGCTCGGCCCGCCCGGCGACGACGCGCCGGTGAATCCGAGAGCGAACACGCCGAAGAGAATGAGTGCCAGCCAGGCGACCAGAGCGCCCGCCAGCACCACGCCAGCGCCGATCACCACCTGTCGACGCCGCCCATATCTATCGACAAAGACCGAATCCTCCACGACGCTCAACCTTTGCCGGCCCTCGAACTCGATCATGTTGCTCCCCCGAAGATTCTGCGAGTGTAGCCATTCGCAGACTCCGATACCGCCCGATGCGGCCGAGATCATAGGGCCGGGCTGGAGCCCCGTGGCATGCGTTGTGCCTGGCTGCGCCGTCCCTCGCGATGGGCGGCGTGCTCCACCGGGCGCCCATGACCGCGCCGTGTCGTCATCTCGACATTCCATGAAGGTAGTTCCGGCGGCCGTACGTGTTCTGCGGCTTTTTGCCACAGTTGAGCAGCGGCCGTACCGGGGGCCGGCGCCGGCCCGGAGCCGCCCCGCCGGAAATCGAGCGATACGGACGTAGCGATTGGTCGCCTCGCGGTTCCGGGCATCCAACCTCGATCTTGTAAATCCAGACAGCAGCGGGTTGGTCCCGATCATGCAAGATCGCGACGCTGGTGTGCGATCCCGGACGGCGCCGCGGAAACCCGTCGACGGCGGCGATCTTCGAACTGAATCTTCTGTCGCGCCGGACATCCACACCCGGGAGCGGCGCCTTCCCGGGTGTTGACCCGATAACCGCCCAGTGCCCGAGTCCGTCAAACGGATACCAATGCATAGCGGCATAGCCATCGGGCGCCCAAAACCGACACCTCCTGCCATGGTCGGACCGAGTTTTCATGCTGCTTTCGCAGGCGACTCGCTCGTGGACGGTGGCGAAAGCCCCGAGCGTTGACTTCGTCCATTGTGTTCTATAGCTTCCAAACCGGCGGGGCAAACGCTTTCCGCCAGTCAAAGCGCCCGTCCAGCCCCGCCAGGCCGGAGGATTCCGATGAAACCGTTCACGACAAAAAGACCCCAGGGTCCATCGAGACATCGATGGCGCGCCGGCTTGGTCGTTGTCGCCGCCACCACACTCGTCGGCGCTGGAGCCGCCGTCGGGCTACCGCAGGCAAGCGCCGCCACGATCGACACGAACGCCGCGTATGTGCTGGTCAACCGAAACAGTGGCAAGGCAGTCGACGTATATAACTGGGCCACGAACGATGGTGCTCCGATCGTTCAGTACGCCCGCAACGACCTCGTCGTTCAGCAGTGGCGGTTCGTCAGCTCAGGCAGCGGCTGGTACCGGCTGAGGTCCGTGCACAGCGGCAAGGTGCTGGACATTGCCGGGGGTTCGACGGCCGACGGCGCCAACGTCGTCCAGTGGACCGACAACAACGGCACCAACCAGCAATTCAGGGTCGTCGACACGACCGGCGGCTACGTGAAGCTGATCAACCGCAACAGCAACAAGGCGCTGGAAACCTGGGACCGGTCCACGGCTGACGGCGCCAGGCTCTCCCAGTTCACCGACCTGAGCGGCAACAACCAGCAGTGGCTGCTCGCCAGGGTCGGTACCGGCGGCGGTGGGAGCACACCACCGCCATCAACGCCATCAACGCCATCCACCCCGCCGAACACGACGCCCAACACGTCATTTCCGACGCCCAGGGGCACCGTGAAGGTGGACGCCACGCAGCAGGTCTCCGGCACGTTTGACGGCGGCATGAGGCGTTACTACGGCATCGGCGACGGCGGCCAGAGCGAAAGCCAGGACCCCATGTTCGTCCTGGCCAACGGCGCCACTCTGCAGAACGTGATCATCGGTGCCCCCGCCGGGGACGGCGTGCACTGTGAAGGAAACTGCAGACTCGTCAACGTCTGGTGGGAGGACGTCGGCGAGGATGCCGCAACCTTCCGCGGTGGAACCCGGTACGACGTCATCGGCGGCGGCGCCCGCTCGGCGAGCGACAAGGTGTTTCAGCACAACGGTGGCGGCACCGTCTACATCAGCGGCTTCTACGTCGAGAACGCCGGCAAGCTGTACCGTGCCTGCGGAAACTGCTCGACCAGCTCGCAGCGTCACGTCGTGCTGGACAACATCATCGCCACCGGGACCAAGTCGCTGGCCGGAATCAACATCAACTGGGGCGACACCGCCCGGTTCAGCCGGATCACGATCCTGAACGACCCTTCGCGCAAGACGATCGTCTGCGACAAGTACCACGGCGTGGCGAAGGGCAGCGAGCCCACCAAGGTCGGCACCGGTGCCGACGGCAGGAACTGCTTCTACGCGACATCCGACATCAGCTACCGATAACTGCTCAACGTGCCGTGGTCCGTCCCGCAAGCGGGGGCGGACCACGCGTGCATCCAACTGCGCACCCGGCGACTCAGCCCTTCAGGCCGCTCGTATTGATGCCATCGACGATGAGCCGTTGGAAGGCGACGAAGAACACAAACACCGGAGCCAGTGACAACACGGCCATGGCGAACATCGGGCCCAGCGATGTCTGGCCGCCGGAGTCGATGAACAGGCGCAGCCCGATCGGCACCGTGTAGCTGGCGGTGTCCGGCAGGTACAGCAGTTGGGTGAAGAAGTCGTTCCAGGTCCAGATGAACGAAAAGATCGCCGTGGTCACCAGCGCCGGCCGACTCAGCGGCATGATGATGTGGAGAAACAGCCGGTACGGGCTGCAGCCGTCGATCTTCGCGGCCTCGTCCAGCTCCCGTGGAATCCCCCGCATGAACTGGACGATCAGGAAAATGAAGAACGCCTCCGTGGCGAGCAGCTTCGGCACGATCAGCGGCAGCGGTGTGTTGATCCACCCGAGGTTCCGGAAGAGGATGTACTGCGGGATGATCAGCACGTGGTGCGGCAGCATCAACGTCCCGATCATGATGGCGAACCACACACCGCGCAGGCGGAACCGCAGCCGGGCGAAAGCGAAGGCGGCCACCAGACACGAGACCGAGTTCGCGATGACCACACCGATTGCCACGATGAGGCTGTTCCGGAAGAACGTGCCGAAGGTGAGGCCGCCCGGGAAGCCGTACCAGCCGTCGCGATAGTTGCCCGGTGTGAAAATCTGCGGCCAGACCGACCCGTTGTTGGCGATCTCGGAAGGGGCCTTGAACGAGGTCCCGAGCATCCACCCGAGCGGGTAGAGCACGACCGACATGATGGCGAGCAGCACCAGGATCCGCACGAGGGTCCGCCGGTTGGCCCGGGAGCGGCGGACCGCAGCCGTCGCGGAGCGAACGTCGTGCCCGGTTGCGGCATGGGTGGACATCAGTTCCCCTCGTCGCCGTAGTGGACCCAGAACCGGCCGGTCGCGAACAGCACCGCGGTCAGCAGGCCGACCGCCAGAAGGAACACCCAGGCCAGCGCGGAGGCGTAGCCCATCAGAAACTCCGTCCAGCCCTTCTGGTACAGCAGCAGCGTGTAGATCAGGGTGGCGTCCGACGGCCCGCCGGTGCCGCCGCTGACCACGTAGAACGTCGTGAAGCCCTGGAACGAGTGGATCGTTTCCAGTACCAGGTTGAAGAAGATCACCGGCGACAGCATCGGCAGCGTGATGCTGAGGAACTTGCGCACCTTGTTGGCCCCGTCAACCGACGCAGCCTCGTAGAGCTCGCCGGGGATCTGCTTCAGCCCGGCAAGGAAAATCACCATGGGGGCGCCGAACTGCCACATGGCCAGCACCACCACGGTGCTCAACACCCAGTCCGGGTCGTTCACCCAGGGCTTGCCCTCGATGCCGACGAGCCGGAGCAGCGAGTTGAACGAGCCGTCACGGCTGAACATCGCCTGCCAGATGATGGCCAGGCCCACGCTGCCGCCCAGCAGCGAGGGTAGGTAGAAGAGGCCGCGGAACACGGAGATGCCGCGGAACCCGCGGTTGAGCAGCATGGCGACCGCGAGGGCCGTGCCGAGCTTGAGCGGTGTGGCGATGACGGCGTACGTGACGGTCACCTGGACCGCATGCCAGAACTGCGGGTCCTTGGTGAACATCGTCCGGTAGTTGTCGAGTCCGATCCACTCGCTGGTGGAGAGCAGGTCGGAGTTGGTGAAGCTCAGGTACAGGGAGTACAGCATCGGCATCGCCGTGATGCCGATGAACCCGAGCAACCACGGTGACAGGAAGACATAGCCGGCCACACCCTCCCGACGCCGCCGGCGTCGGGTCCTCAGGACGTTCCCTGAAGACCCGACGACGGGACGGTCACCGCGGGTGGGAACCGATGCCGTGGACGTCGCCACGAGCGGCTCCTTTCCAGGTTCGGTCAGCCACCGATCGCGAGCTTCGCCGCATCAACGAACGCCTGGGCCGCCGCTGCCGGAGTCGCCTTCCCGAACTGGACGGATTCCGCGCTGTCAATCAGCTTCTGGCGGACCACGGGATGCCCCTTGGGCGGCAGATTGGGCGATGGCGATGAGGCAAACTTGCCGGCCAGTTCGCTGGAGAACTTCGCGCCCAACTGCTCCGGCGGTGTGAGGCCGGCCGCGACCGCACTGCGGTTGTCGTTGTTGGCCGGCAGTCCGCGCTCATAGCCGAGGATCTTCGCCGCTTCCGGATCGTTGACGAAGAAGTTGATCACGTCCGCGGCGACCGCGGCGTTCTTCGACTGCTTGCCGACCGCGAAGTACAGCGATGCCCGGGCGAAGTTGCCCTTCGGGTCGCCGGGATTCGAGGTGATGCCCAACTCGTTGGGGGTCGCCTTCTGCAGCTCCGCCAGCTGGTTGGACCAGACGTAGGAGTTCACCGTCTTCTTCGTGGCCACGCCCTGCTGGGCGACGTTGCCAGTGTTGATCGTGTGCAGAATGTCCGCCGGCGGCGTCGCGTTCTGAGCCCGCGCGTCAGCCCAGAGCTGGAACCACTTGGTGGCGTCCTCGGTCGTCACGCCCAACTTGCCGTCCTTGGTGTACAGCTCCTTGCCCTGCTGGCGCATCCACACCCACAGGTTCCGGTAGTCCGCGCTGCCGTCCATGATTCCCAGCGTGGCGCCGTTGCTCTTCGCCTTCACCTGCTTGCCGAGGTCGATCCACTGCTCCAGAGTCCAGCCCATCTCGGGCTCCGCGAGGCCGAGAGTCTTCAGCACCGTCTTGTCGTACACCACCGCCGGCGTGTTCTCGGCCAGCGGGATACCGAAGTTCTTGTCGTAGAGCTTGCCGTAGTCGACCAGGCTCTTGCTCACCTTGTCGGTCTTGATGTTCTTCCCGACGTACCTGGTCAGGTCCGCAGTCACGTTGCGCTTGGCGTAGTCGGCCAGCATGCCGTCGTCGAGTTGGAAGATATCCGGCAGGTCGTTGGCGGCGGCCCGGGTGGAGAGCTTGTCGGTGTATCCCTGGTTCGCCTGCCACTCCGGTGTGAACGTCACGTTCGGGTGCTTCTGCGTGTAGAGCTCGAGCACCTTGGTGGTGAGATCCGCACGCGCCTGCCCGCCCCACCAGAAGACCGACAATTTGACCGGCCCGGCACTCGCCGTGCTGTCCGCACCCGGACTCTCCTCACCTCCGCCACAACCGGCAAGTGCCAGCGGCAACGCGATCGCCGCCGCCGTCATGGCCCGTAGCAGGGTCCGCCGCGAACCGGTAGGACGGTTCGCCGGCTCGCTGGTGTCGATAGTGGAGGATGATCCGGCATGCATGAGGACTCCTTGACGTAAGACGTGACCGGACGCGGCCACAAAGCCGGGCCGGTGCAGCACACGCTCCTGGCAGAACTGGTCAAGCAACGGCTTCGGCGTTGCGACGTCGGTGGGCATCGGGATATGTCCACTGCGTTCGGCAACGGCCGAGCAGACTCGGCGATTTCCTGGCCGTAGCCCCAACGGCGGGTCTTGGGCTGATGCCAGACAGACTCGTCCTCCTGTACCGGTGGCGGCGCGGCCGGATGTGGTCGCAGTCCAGCTATTAGTGCAAACGTTTGTCGCGGTGTCAACGCCTCCAGAGATCGCTTAGCGGTCGTCGATGCGAGACCGGGCGGCGACTCCAGCCAACGGAGCTGATATGCGACTGTGAATATGCAACAGGACGGTCGCAGACGCCCGTCATGCGCCGCCGCGACCGGGAGTCAGACGCCGAGTCTGCCCGTGCCGGCCCTGGCCATGACCACAGTCGGCACGGCCGCGGTCGGTGTGACGATCCCCGGGCGCAACGTCGGTACCCAGCCCGTCACCGGTCCCAGATCTGGCTCGTGGGTGGCGTTGTAGGCCTCGACCAGGCTCACATCCCTGATCCTTCCGGTGCCGACCCGGACCTTGGTGCCGAGTTCGGTGACGGCACCCCGTGCCGGGTTGGTGGGCACGCTCCAGTCGTACACGAAGGCGTCGAGCGGAATGTCCGCGCTCCGGAGGAAGAAGTTGTTCTCCGCGTAGATGGAGGAGGCGACACCAGCACCCCACGAGTACTGGAACGTGTCCTCGTCAGTGGCTACGTAGTAGTTGTTGTAGACGTCGACCTGACCGAAGCGGACCCGCGGCACCCGCTGCCCGAGATTCGCGAATCGGTTGTGGTGGATCGTGACACGCAGTCGGCCGACATCGGCGACCGAGGTGTTGCTCGAACCGATCAGCATCGCCTTGTCGTGGTCGTGCATGTGGTTGTACGAGACGGTGACGAGATCGGCCGCCCGGGTGATGTCGAGCAGCCCGTCATGCACCTGGTACGGCCGACCGAAGTAGACCGGCTGGGCGTCGTCGTCGTTCTGGCCGTCACTGAACTGGTTGTGGTCGACCCATACGTTGGTGGAGCCGATCACCGACAGGGTGTCGTACAGCGAGTTCCAGTTGCCGGCGGCCCCGTCGGTCGGGCTCCACGACGGGAAGCAGTCGTGGGCGTCGGTGAGGGTCAGGTTGCGGATGATGACGTTGGAGACGCCCTGGATCAGCAGGTTGGCACCGGTGATCCGGGCGCCGTTGACGCCCAGGATGGTGGTGTTGGCGCCGATGTTGATGTTCACTCGAGCGCTCTGGTTTCTCGCTGACGCGACGCGTGCGTCCTCCAGCGGCCCGCTCGGCGCGACCCTCCCCCAGGGCCCGGCCGGGTCGTACGCCTCCAGGAACTGCTGCAGGCTGTATCCCGGGGCCGCATAGTCACCGCACCGTAGGGGCATGTTGGCGTCATCGACGTTGGCATCGATCAACCCGTCGACAAGAACGATCTTCGGTGTTGCGTTGCGGGCGTTCGTGGCGTTGTTCCCGCCGAGCGCGGCGATCAGCTCGGAGCGGTTGTGGGCGACGGTGATGTGCGCGGCCTCAGCCGCAGATCCCCCGGTTGTGCCCCCGCCCGCTGCCGCCCAGCCGTCCTGGGCCGGCAGGACCTGACGGGCGACCGCGAGGGCCCTCGGTGACGGCGTCGTGGTGGCGGCTTCGGCGGGCGTTACCACCGTCGCGGCGGCCAGGCCGGCGACGGCACCCGCGGCGATGAAGGTTCTTGTCTGCATGCGCATGGACTGCTCCTTGCGACAAGTGGTCGGAATCGGTGCGACGACGCCAAAGCGCCCGCGCCGTCAGCGCGAGCGGGGCGGACGCTGTCGGTCGGCGACCGAGCAACGTGGAGCGGGCTCTGCAGGTGGGGTGTCACGCACCGGGTGGACTCGTGTCCATGGTGGACGTGGTGGCAGATGATCGCAACGGACGGCCAGAGCCGGCCCGGGGTGCGGGGCGGATGCCGCACCCCGGGCCGGCTGCTAGATCTTGCCCGTGCCGGCGCCGCCCATGACCACCGCTTTGACCGCCGCTGCGGCGTCCGCGGTGTAGGCGTACGGCACGCCTCGTACGCTGTCCGGGTTGCGGGACTGCGGCGCGCCGGACCCGGTCAGGTAGTTGTCCGCCAGCCGGACGTTGCCCTGCGGCGAGTCGCCGGTCTGGGTGACGACAGGGCTCTTCACGCCTTCGAAGTAGTTCTTCTCGACGAGTACGCCGGCGTTGCAGGTGGATGCGACACCGTAGCCGCCATTGCCACGGTAGTAGTTGTTGTACACGTGCACCGGGTTGCCGAAGCGCACCCGCGGGTGGCGCTGGGTCGTGGCGTCGAACCAGTTGTGGTGGTACGTGACGCGGAGATGCCCGAGATCCTGGCTGCTGTTGCCGTCGGAGTGCCCGAGCAGCGCCGTCTTGTCGTGGTGATGGAACTTGTTCCAGGAAACGGTGATGAAATCGGAGCCGCGTTTGATGTCGGCCAGGCCGTCGTTGCCGGCGGAAAGATCATTGTGATCGATCCAGACGTTGGTGGTGCCCTGCTCAACGTTGATCGAATCGTCTGCGGCATTCCGGAAGACGAGATTTCGGATGATCACATTATTGACCTTGCTAAGCGTCAGGCCGCCGCCGGATATACCTGAGTTTGCCCCGACCCCGAGCACGGTCTTGTTCGAGGCGACCTTGTACATGCCGGAGATCGAAATGATGCCGTTGACCCGGACAGTTTGACTCGTGGCAGACAGGAGCGCGCTTTTCAACGCCGTCGCCGTGCTGACGGTGACGCTGCTACCGCCGCCCCCACTGGTCCCGCCATTCTGGCTGGCCCAGCCCACCGGGCTGGACTCGGCCGCGGAGGCGACGGACGGGGCGACAACGGTGACCGAACCCACCGCGAGGATCACGCCGGCTGCGAGGGCGATCGGCGACCGCCAGAACTGGCGGGGCATAGCCGTGCTGAATTGGCAATCAGAAGGCATGGCGGATTCCTATCTGATCAAGGTCAGACCATCATCCAGGCAGCGTGAATCCGCATGTCGATGTCCACGACCAAGGAGGAGACCGGCATGACATGGGCGGGGGGAAATCATCCGGTCCGGGAGTGTTCCGAGCTGAGCTGGAGCGCCTGCGGGCGGCTGACGCATCTGAGCAGGAACATATCTACGACGTTGAAGAGTGTCAATGATTATATTCAACGGGCAGCTACTTTGATTCATCAGGCCAATAACGACAGAGATATCCATTGTCGATGTTGGTGAAATCTGGACCGGCGGAGTAACGAGGCGGCCCAGGCGTGGTGGTTGTCACTTTCCGCCCGAAAAGCGCTGGACGGCCCGACGCCTGGACGTCTCTTGCGTCACCGACCGGCCGCCGGGCCTTGGCGTCAGGCGTCAGGCGGACAATGCTAGAGGGATGGCGGGCTGGAGCGGACCCGACTGGACACTGCCGGGGTCGGCGGCCGGGGTGGCGAGCTGCGGTGGCTGACCGGTCGCCGAGCCTGATGGACCTCGCGATCGACCTTGGCCGGATCGCCGCCACCCCAGGCACCGTCGCGGATCGCGCCGAGGCGCTGCTGCAGCCGCTGCGTCGGATCGTGCCGTTCACCGCCGCCTGGATCGGCTGCTACGACGCCTCCGCCACCCGGTACGAAGCCCTGGTGAGCCGCGGGTACACCGACACAGTGGACAGGCTGTTCAGCAGTAGCGCCGCTGTGGAGCAGATCGACCGGCTGGGCCTGAACCGGATCCGCCGCCCGATGCGTGCCCGGGATGTGCCGGGCGCCCTGGCTGACCGACCGATCTGGGCCGAGTACCTCACGCCCGCCGGCTTCCGGGAGGGCCTCACCGTGGGGCTGTTCACCGGGGACGGTCGGCACCTCGGGATACTGACCGTGAATACCGACGACGCGGCCCATCCCTCGGCCTCGGCGGCTGCGCTGGTCGGCCGACTGGCACCGATCATCGCGGGTGTCATCGATCCCATGCGGACGGTCGCAGCCGCCGCCGCCCTGGTCAGCGCCGCCACCGCCGCTGTTGTACTCGGCCGCGGCGGGACGTTGCTGCCGCTGCCCGGCCTGCCGGCCCACTCGCTCCTGGCGCTCGGGTCCGTCCCGCTCGCCGTCGCGGCGAAGCATCTGAGCCCCCCGGCCGAATACGCACGGTTCCTGTACCCGTGCATCGACAGCGGCGCACGAACGTACGTCCGGATCACCGTTGTCCCGGTGCCACCTCAGCCGTTCGGAGATCTGACCGGGGTGGTGGTGCTCTCCGCGGCTCCCGACCTGCACGGTCTCACCCACCGGGAACTGGAGATCCTCGGGCTGCTGATCGACGGGTGGTCCAACGATCGCATCGCAGCCGGGCTGACGGTCAGCCCCAGAACCGTGGCCGCTCACATTGAGCACATTCTCGTGAAGTTGCACGCGCCGACCCGCACCTCCGCCGCGGTCCGGGCGCTGCGCGAAGGCACCTACCTGCCCTGGACGGCGGCCGCACCGGTCGCGTCGCACCGGTGAACCGGCGGACCGAAGGCTCGGGTCGCTCCACATCGGGCGGTGGGGTTCGGCCGGCCATCGGCGGGTACCCGCGCAATTTGCACCTGGGCGCGAAAGTCCGTCGAGGTGTACACATCGTGAACTCTTGCCATCAACCGGCGGCTGGCGTTTGCTGAACAGGTAACGCCGGCCGGTTCGCCGCAGGAGGCGAACCGGCCATAGCACCAGGCAGACGCAAACCACCGGGTCCGCAGAGCGGATGCCGGCACCGGCGCGGCCGGACTCCAGACGGAGTCACCTCAGGGAGCGAGGGAAGCGGCCTGCGCCAACGGAAGCGGGGATGGACCATTGCACCGCTGGGGAGAGGTGTCCGAAGGTTCGTCCCCGCTTTCGCCAATTGGATCAGCCGTCGATCCGAGCCGTCTATTGGTAGATCTACCCAACTTCGGACGCGGCGGCGCTGCCACCGTCGTGCGTCCGGCTCGGGACGATGACGCCCTTCGTATCGGCCAGGTAACGACCCGCGTGCCGCGCGGCCTCGTCGGGAGTCCCGCCGCTTTGACGGCTGTGCAGGTATGCGGCGTACCAGTCCCACCAGTCGTGGGGCGGTGCAACCTTCTCGTAGGCGTCGTGGTGCTGCGCTGTCTCCTGCAGCAGCGCCGCCAGGGGTGCCACCTCCGGCATGTCGGTCTCCGAGACGCGCCCCGGGAGTCGGGTCGTGATCTCCTGCAGCACCCAGCGGTTGCCTTCGGAGTCGAAGAACGAGGCATAGGAGGCGTACGAGCGGCGTTCGGGGTCGTGGCCGGCGGCGCGCCCTTCGTCACCGATGTGGAAACCGCCGGCCAGCCCGCCGTTCGCGTCGTGAAACACCTCGCTCACCTCGACACCACGGGAGAGCAGGTCGGCACGGGCGATGTCCAGGTCGTCGACGACGAGAAGCAGGCCGTCGAATGAGCCGGGCCGGGCGGCGGTGACCCGGGTGCCGAAGAGGACGGAGGCGCCCGACCCGGGTGGCGTGAGCTGCATCAGCCTGTCGCCGTCGCCCTCGACCTCCGCGTCGACGCGCCACCCGAGGGCGACGTAGAAGTCTCTCGCCCGGTCGAAGTCGGCGACCGGGACCACCACCGCCTCCAGCCGGAACGGCACCGCCGCTGCGCCGGCCGCGCCGGGCACCTGGACGTTGGTCACCTGTGGGGTACTCATGACGACCTCCCGCGATCCTGTTGTCGGATGTCACCAGTTCACTGAACGGGGGTCGGCCGGTCAAGTGGTAGGCCGATGCCGAACCGGCGACGAGGCGGTGAGCCGCCACCGGTGGGCGACTGAGCCGGGTGCGCGAAAGGGCCACCCGGTGGAGCCATATGGCCGCCCGGACATTCTTGAGTAACCATCGATCAACGCCGATGCTGGGCGGGACAGGTCATTGTTTCCTGATGGAGGGCGTCCGACATGCATGACGTGCTACGACGTTGTCTCGTAATCGGTGCCGTCGGCGCCAGCCTGTGCGCTGCCCATCCCGGGGCGGCGCAGGCGGCCGCACCGGCAACGTCGCCGACACCCACACCGACCGCCACGGTGACCCCGTTGCCGGCACCCGGCCGGCCGGTGGTGTCCGAGCTGACCGCAACCGGTGCCACGCTGACCTGGACGCCGTCCGGGCCGGTCTTCCGATACTCGTTGCAGTACCTGGTAAACGGGGAGTGGCGGCCATATGACGCCACCAACCGCCCCGTCGCGCAGCTCGCCCGGTTGACCCCCGACACCGAGTACACCTTCCGGGTCTGGGCCGCCGCGCTCGTCGGCAGCGGGTACGGCACCAGCCCGCCGTCGGAACCGGTCACCTTCCGCACCCCGCCCGCCGGTGAGCCCACGCCACCGACCGCGCCGACGGGCACCCTCACGTGCCGGCTGGAGGTCACCGGGTGGACCGAGGGGTTCCTCGTGGTCGGCGCCCTGGCCAACCCGGGCAGCGTCGCGGTAACCGGCTGGACATTGACCGTGACGTTGCCGGCGCAGGCCCGGGTCACCGGCGGGTGGAATGCCGACCGCTCGGCAAACGGCGCCGTCGTGACGTTCACCCCGACTACCTGGACGCGGACTGTCGCCCCCGGCGCGACGACGACCTTCGGCCTGTACGGGTTGCAGGCGGGCGGCCTCGACGCCCTCATCGCCGACCTGGACGGCACACCGTGCCAGATAGTCCGACGTGCCGCCGGCCCCTGAGCCGGTGACCACCTACTCGGGTACGCCGCCTATCCGGACGCAGCGATCGGGGACGGCTACCGGTTCCCGGTGGTCCGGGGCCTGGCGAACTTCGGGGGCCGGTGGCTCGTCGCGGCCCTGACTCTGCTGCCGGCACCTCTGCTGGTCACACGGCGACCGCCGGCAGCGATGAGTTGCCAGTTGTAGCGACTTCTGCTGTGTCGACACAGCGCCGCGCGCAGTGCTGCCGGCGTAGTCCGGGCGTTTCCCGTTGCCGTCGATGAAGATCTCGTACCAGAGGCAGAACATCAGCACCGTCCAGATCTTCCGGGAGTGGTCGGCGAGATTCGCCTGGTGTGCGACGAGGAGCTCGCGGACGTAACTCAGGTCGAGCAGGTCTCCGGCGGTGGAACGGGTCAGGATGTCGTGGGCCCACTCGCTCATGTCACCCCGCAGCCAGACCCGGACGGGGGTGGCGAATCCGAGCTTGCGTCGGTCCGCTGTGGAGTCCGGTACGATGCCCCGCACCGCCTCACGCAGCAACGCCTTGGTGACCCGGCTGCCCGCCGGCACCCGCAGTTCGGCGGGCACCCGGCGAGCCACCTCGAACACCGCGCGGTCCAGGAACGGCACGCGTAGTTCCAGCGAGTGCGCCATCGACATCCGGTCCGCGCCGGCGAGCACGTCGCCCGGCAGCCACGTCCGGAGATCCACCGCCTGCATCCGGGTCACGTCGTCGAGGTGGGCCGTCTCGCGGTAGATGGAGTCCGTCACCGTCGTACGGAGCGCGGCCGGCCGGTGCCGTAGGACCCGATCCTTCTCCGCACCGTCGAAGATCCGCGCATTGCCGTAGTACCGCTGCTCTATCGCGGTGGTGGCGCGCTCCAGATACCCGCGCCCCCGGACGCCCTCCGGCAGTACCGCGGCGACCCGGCGCAGGGCCTTCCGCAGCGGTGCCGGTAGCCGACCGACCGGTGCCACAGCGGCCGGCTCCCGGTAGATCTCGTACCCGCCGAACAGCTCGTCGGCGCCCTCGCCGGACAGCGCCACGGTGACATGGTCGGCGGCGGTACGGGTCACGAAGTACAGCGGCGTCAACGACGGATCCGCCAACGGATCGTCGAGGTGCCAGACGATGCGGGGCAGCGCGGCCATCACATCGGCCGCCGTGACCACCGTCGGCACATGGCGTACGTCGAGTTGCCGGGCGGTCTCGGCGGCCAGGTCGATCTCGGAGTACCCCGGGATGTCGAACCCGGCGGTGAAGACCGTCAGGTCGGGTAGCACCTCCCGGGCGAGCGCGACCACGGCGGTGGAGTCCACTCCTCCGGAGAGCAGCGCGCCGACCGGCACGTCGGCGACCAGATGGGCCCGCACGCTGTCCCGGAGCGCATCGCGCAGTTCGACGGCGAGCCCGGCGGCGAAGCGCGTCCGGTCCAGGGTGTGTGTCGGGACGGCCGCCGGGCGGAACGTCGGGTCGAAGTACCGCTCGATGTCGGGGTCGCCGCCGGGGCGGTACCGGAACCGGCTGCCGGACGGGACCTGGTGCACGTCGGCATGCATGGTGTACGGGTCCGGCACGTACTGCAGGGACAGGTAGTGCGCGAGCGCGTCGGGATCGAGCGCCTCGGCACCGGCCGGACCGGCCAGGGCCTTCTTCTCACTGGCCAGCCAGAGCCCGGTCGCGGTGCGGCGGTAGTA
This sequence comes from Micromonosporaceae bacterium, assembly GCA_035296325.1. Taxonomy (GTDB): domain Bacteria; phylum Actinomycetota; class Actinomycetes; order Mycobacteriales; family Micromonosporaceae; genus DATHBD01. Next base: position 60,801 of record DATHBD010000073.1, read on the forward strand.
CAGCGGCTTGATCCCGAACGGGTCCCGTGCCGCGTGCAGCACCCTGCGGTCCCGGTCCCACAGCACATAGGCGAACATGCCCCGAAGCCGGTGGACCGCCTCGGGTCCCCAGTGGTGGAAGGCCGCGGCAAGCACCTCGGTGTCGCCGTCGGTGACGAAGACCGCCCCGTGTTCCTGACGGAGCTCGGCGCGCAGCTCCCGGTAGTTGTAGATTTCGCCGTTGAAACAAAGGGTCCACCGACCCGCTTCGCTGCCTGTCGCCGGGTAGCTCAGCGGCTGGTGGCTGGCGGTGATGTCGACGACCGCCAGGCGCTGGAACCCCATGGTGATCCCCGGTTCCGGCGTGTGCAGCGTGCTCTCGTCCGGCCCCCGGTGGCGGATCGCCCGGAGACCGTCCGACACCGACATGCCACCGTCTTTGCGGTCACTCACGAACACCACGAACCCGCACACGCCGGGTACCCCCTGTCGTCGGTCTACTTCTGTTTGGTCGCCGTCTCGACGAAACGATCTGCGCATTGAGGACACCAGCGTTGGCGGTCCGGTGGTGGTCAGCGGTGCCGGTCTGGCACGAACAGGTGAGACATCGGCTGTCGTGCATCCGACTCGTCACCAGGTCGGCCACCGCGGCCCACCGACCACGCCGTTGTCGCGCGGGTATCGCTCGTCGCCGTTCCTTCGGGGCGTCTGGTTGTCCCCGCAACGTAGGCACGGGACGGTGAAGAACCTGTGCGGTTCCAGTGCCGCCGCGATGCGCCGGACGGCCTGTGGGCAGGCCGGACGAGGGATTGACGAGTCCTTCACCGGTTCTTCACGGTTGACCGGCGGTGGACCTGACGGATGACGGTCGACCGGCGATGATGAGCAGATGGCGGCGCGGATCCTGGTGGCGGAGGACGACCCTAAGCAGGCACATCTGGTGCGGCTGTACCTCGAACGGGAGGGTCACAGCGTGCTCACGGTGGCCGACGGCCGAGCCGCACTGGAGCAGGCCCGCAGCCGACGACCCGATCTGGTCGTGCTGGACGTGATGATGCCCGGCGTTGACGGCCTCGACGTGTGCCGGATCCTGCGGACCGAGTCCAAGGTGCCGATCCTGCTGCTCACCGCCCGGTCGACCGAGGACGACGTGCTGCTCGGGTTGGACATCGGGGCCGACGACTACGTCACCAAGCCGTACAGCCCCCGCGAGCTGACCGCACGGATCCGGGCGCTGCTCCGCCGCTCCGGGGTGATCGCGCCGGATGGTGACGCGCCGCTGACCGTCGGAGACCTGACGGTCGATGCCGGCCGGTTCGAGGTGCAGGTCGGCGGGCGACCGGTCGAGCTGACCGCCAAGGAGTTCGGCATCCTGGAGGTGCTGGCGGCCGCGCCGGGCCGGGTCTTCACCAGGGCTCAGATCATCGAGCGTGCCTTCGGCTTCGACCAGTACGTGCTGGAGCGCACCGTGGACGCGCATGTGATGAACCTGCGGCGCAAGATCGAGTCGGACCCGACGGAGCCGCGGTACGTGCAGACGGTCTACGGGCGCGGCTACCGGATGCCGGAGTCGCCGTGACGTTCCGGCTGCGCGTCCTGGCGCTCATCGTGCTGGTGGCCACGGTGACGACGGCGGCGAGCGCGTGGCTCACCGTGCGGTTGGCCAGCAGCGAGGCGGAACGGATGACGGTGGTCACTGCGGCGGATCGCGAGCTCATCACCAACGCGATCACCAGGTACGGCCGCGCGCACGGCACCTGGGAAGGCGTAGCGGACGAGGTGCGTCGGCTCTCAGAGAGGACCGGCGAGCGGATTCACCTACAGACGCAGGATCTGACAACAGTGGTGGCGGATAGCGACGCCATCGCCGGACGTACACCTCGTCCGATGGGACAGTTCCTGGCCAGCATCGAGGTGGGGCCACCCAGTCTTCGGCTGCCCGCGGACGCGGCGACGGCTGCAGCCATCACCCTGGCGGAGATCGAGGTCTACCGCACCGGCGTTCGGTTCGCCGCATGTATGACCCGACTCGCCGTGCCCACCAGGTACACCCTCGACGAGTACGGGGTGCCCCGTTTCGAGGCGGACGATCCACGAGCACATTTGGCGGAAGCATGCCGGGCGCAGTCGGAAAGCTTGCCGGCCGCTCGCGACACCGACGCCGTGGTCGTAGGCCGGTGCCTGACCGCGCCCTCTGAGCATTGCTTCGGAGAGGCGTTCCTGCTCAGGACCCACGAGGGCGACCCGGCTGAACTGCGTCTGTCCATCGGGGTAGCACGGCCTGATCCGACACGGGTCGCTGGCGCCGTCGTGCCGCCCGTGGCCGCCGTTGCCTTACTGGTGATCTTGGGCACGGTCCTGCTGAGTCGGCATGTGCTGCGGCCGATCGAGCGGCTGACCGCAGCCTCGCAGCGCCTCGGCGAGGGCGATCTCAGCGAACGGGTGCCGGCGGTCGGCCGGGACGAACTCGCCGACCTGGCGCGATCCTTCAACCGGATGGCGGACTCCATCCAGCGTGCGGAGGAGCGCCAACGCCGGATGATCACCGATGTCGCCCACGAGCTGCGCACCCCACTGGCCAACCTCCGCGGTTACCTGGAGGCGCTCAAGGATGGCGTCATCGCCCCGGACCCGGACCTTTTCCGGTCACTGCACGACGAGACGCTCCTGCAGCAGCGCATCGTCGATGATCTTCAGACGCTCGCGCTCGCTGAGGCGGGTGCGCTGACCTACCACTGGGCGACGGTCGATGTCGGGGAGCTGCTGGAGACGGCTGGAACCGCCCACTCGCCGGTCGCCGCGGCCGGCGGCGTTGCGCTGGACATCGACGTGACCGGGCAGGTGTCGATCCGGGCCGATCCGGACCGGCTCCGTCAGGTGCTCGGCATTCTGCTGACCAACGCCGTGCGGCACTCCCCGACCGGCGCGACGGTGACCCTGCGGGCGGCCGAGGAGCAGGGCACCGCGGTGCTCCGCGTCATCGACCACGGCAGTGGCATTTCGGAGGCGGACCTGCCGCACGTCTTTGACCGGTTCTGGCGCGCCGACTCGGCCCGTCAGCGGACGACCGGCGGCAGCGGACTGGGTCTTGCGATCGCGCGTCAGATCGTCGCGGACCACGACGGAGACCTCAGCGTCACCAGCCGGCCCGGTGAAGGGAGCACGTTCGCCATCGCCGTACCGGCCGTCACCGACGCCGTCAGCGACCGAGATTGCCGGTAGGCGACGCCGCACACCGGACTCACCCGGCGTCGGCCCGGTGCCGCCAGGCGTCGGACACCCGGTCCAGCGCGTCATGGTCGAGGCTCATGCCGCCGAAGTTGGCCAGGGTACTCATCGGCATCGTGCCGACGACGGTGATCAGCTCATCTTCCAACACGGCGGCCGGTTGGCCGTTGCGCACCTCATGCTCGATGAGTTGCCGGCCGGTCGGATCGCTCATCCATTCCCGCAGCGTGGAGTCGCGGTGCAGCGGACCGGCGAGGGTGGGCGCCGCGACGCTGACCGTCTCGGTCAACGGAAGATCCCGCGAGTTCGCGCCGACGGCGATCACGAAGTCGCCTGCCTCGACCGCCCAGTCGCGGTGGCGGATCGACCAGAATGCGAAGGCCCGCTGGTCCAATTCGATCGTCACCTGTTCCGAGCTTCCCGCGGCCACCGCAACCTTGGCGAACCCCTTCAGTTCCCGGACCGGACGGGCCACGCTCGACGCCACGTCCTCGACGTAGACCTGCACCACCTCGGCGCCGTCGACGGTGCCGGTGTTGGCGACCGTGACGGTGACGGTGGCGGCCAAGGTGCCCTCGGCGACGGAACCCCGCATGGCCACCGCCAGGCCGGACAACGCGAAGCTGGTGTAGGACAGTCCGAACCCGAATGGGAAGGCGACGTCCTGATGGCACTTGTCGTACCCGCGGTAGCCGATGAAGAGGCCCTCTCCGTACCGCACCACCTGCGAATCGCCGGGAAAGTTGAGGTAGGAGGAGTTGTCCTCCAGGCGGTGCGGGATCGTTTCGGCCAACCGGCCGGACGGGTTGACCGCGCCGGTCAGCACGTCGGCGATGGCACCGCCCGCCGCCTGGCCGCCGAGCCAGGCCTCGACCAGCGCCCTGGCGTGCGGGGTGACGTCGCCGAGCAGCACCGCCGAGCCGTTGACCAGCACGACCACGACGTTGGGGTTCACCGCCGCCACCGCTCGGAGTGCGGCCAACTGGTTGGCCGGCAGGTTCAGGTGCGTGCGGTCGAAGCCCTCGGACTCGTCCGCTCCGGGCAGCCCGATCACCATCACCACCGTGTCCGCGGCACCGGCCACCCGTTCCGCCTCGGCGAGCAGGTCGGCATCGTGCGCGGTTTCGCCAACGCCGTACCCTGCCGCGAACGGCACGTCGCCACGTACCGCGCGCAACTCCTCGAGCAGCACGTCGACCCGGGTCGGGTTCACCTCGGATGACCCGGCACCCTGGAACCGGGGGGTGCGGGCGAACTCGCCGATGACCGCGATCCTGGCGTCGGCGGCCAGTGGCAGCAGCCCGTCGTTCCGCAACAGCACGACGGACTCGGCCGCGGCTGCCCGGGCCAGGGCATGGTGGGCGTCCGGCTCGAACGACTCGTCCAGGTCCAGCACCTGCATGCCCTTGGCGACCAGTTCCAGCACTTTGCGCACCCGGGCGTCGAGCACATCGGTGGACACTTCGCCGGCCTCGACCGCCGCGATGATCGCCTCCGGGCTCCGGCCCAGGGCCGGGGGCATCTCCAGGTCCAGCCCGGCCAGCAGTGCCGGGACGCGGTGGTAGACCGCGCCCCAGTCCGACACGACGAGCCCTTCGAAGCCGAACTCCTCCCGCAGCACGGTCGTCAGCAGCCACCGGTTCTCCGAGGCGGACTCGCCGTTGACCTTGTTGTAGGCACACATCACCGTCCACGGCTGCGCGGCTTTGACGACGCGTTCGAATGCCGGCAGGTAGATCTCGCGCAGCGTGCGCTCGTCGACTTGGGCGTCGACCCGCAGCCGATCGGTCTCCTGGTTGTTGGCGGCGTAGTGCTTCACCGAGGTGCCGACCCCGCGGGACTGGATGCCGTCAACGATGCCGACGGCGAGTTCACCGGCCAGGAACGGGTCCTCGGAGAAGTACTCGAAGTTCCGCCCGCACAGCGGCGAACGCTTCATGTTGATGCCCGGGCCGAGGATCACCGACAGGTTGCACGCCCGGGCCTCACTCGCGAGTGCCTGGCCGATCCGACGCAACAGATCGGGGTTCCATGCGGAGGCGACCGCCGACGCGGTTGGGAAGCAGGTCGCCGGCAGCGATCCGCCCAGGCCCAGGTGGTCGCTGTCATTCGGTTGGGCACGTAGGCCGTGCGGCCCGTCGGAGACCATGATGCTCCGGATGCCCAGCCGCTCCACCGGCGTGGTGTACCAGAAGGCGGACCCGCTGGTCAGCGAGGCCTTCTCGGCGACTGTCAGTTCCGCCAGGAGTCGGTCGACGTCCAACATGGGTTACCTGACCTTCTTGATCGGTAGGGCGATGAGCGCGCCCAGGAGTGACGCTACGCCGGTGGTGCAGCTCAGCAAGTCGTGGTGCTGGCAGGTTTGGCGACACCGATATCGTGCAGAGGACGCGACTCACGGCGCGCACTGCTCGTACCCGGGGGGATCATGGACGACCGTACGGCCGATTTCGTGGCGACGTTTCAGGCATTTCTCGAGGAAGTGGTCCACAACCAGCGGCGTGCCGCCGCGCAGGACGGCGCGGCGCTGGTCCCGGCGTTACTGGAGCACCTCGGCACCGACCCGCGCCAGCTCCCGGTCGTCACGGAGGACATCGCGCCGCATCAGTTCGTCGACCTTGACATCGCCATCACCGAGATCCAGCAGCGCGCCGGGGACACCCGGTTGCTCGGCGTCGGCGGCGGGCAGCAGCGTCGACACAGTTCCCTCAGCGAGATTCTCGACGCGGCGGGGCGGTTCGGGCAGTTCCCGCTCGCCGCGGTGGATTACATCAGCATCGCCACCGGCCCCGACACCACCCGTCAGGCGATGTCGTTCGGGTTGCGGCTGTTCACCTTCGACGGGGCGCCCGTCGTGGTGCTGCAACGCAGCGCCGACCTGCGATCCGGCAGCGCCGGGGCCAGGATGGAGGTGCTGACCCCGGCCCCGGGCGTCGCGGCAACCTTGATCGCCGCTGTCCGGGAGCTCATGCTCGAGCGTTCGGTACTGCGCGGGCAGGTGATCTCGCTCGGCGGATCGGACTACCAGCCGACGGTCGAAGGCATCGTCTTCCACCGCCGGCCCTCGGTGGCCGCGGAAGCGATCGTGCTGCCGGCCGGAGTCCTCGAGCGGGTCCAGCGGCATGTTGCCGGCGTGGCGCACCACCGCGACCGGTTGCGGGCATCGGGTCAGCACCTCAAGCGTGGCCTGTTGCTGCACGGCCCGCCCGGGACGGGGAAGACCCACACCGTCCGCTACCTGCTCGGGACGTTGCCGGAGCTCACGGTGATCCTGCTCGCCGGACCGTCGATCCGGTTCGTGACTGAGGCGGCGCAGATGGCGCGCGCGTTGCAACCCGCGCTCGTCGTCCTCGAGGACTGCGACCTGGTCGCCGAGAGCCGAGACCATCACCCGGGTGCCCAGCCCCTGCTCTTCGCCGTTCTGGAGGCGCTGGACGGGCTCAGCGACGACGCTGACGTGGCGTTCCTGCTCACCACCAACCGCGCCGATGTACTGGAGCCGGCGCTGGCCCAGCGACCCGGCCGCGTCGACCTCGCCGTCGAGGTGCCGCTGCCGGATGAGCATGCCCGACGGCGCCTGATCGCCCTGTATGCGCATGACCTCCCGTTCACGCCTGCGGCACTTGACCGTGCGGCGGAACGCACCACCGGAACCACTGCGTCGTTCGCCAAGGAACTCGTCCGCCGCGCGGTGCTCATCGCCGCGGAGGGCGGGCGCGAAACCTCCGATATCGACCTGGACCAGTCACTGGACGAGATGCTCTCCGAGGCTCAGTCGATAACCCGGTCGCTGCTCGGATCGGCCGGCACCGACAGCCGTCGCCAACCCACCGGTCCGCAGGTCAACGCGGTACCGGTCGTCAACCCGAATCCCCAGGTCTAGGGACACCGGCCAGGCTGCCCGCCACGGTGGGCCGATCGGCACCGTTGACGGCACGGATGTCGACTCATATAGTGCGGTCTCAATGCGTTGAACCGGTTCAGACCACGAGTTCGCGCGTCCACCCAACGCCCCGAATTGGAGACCCTGCCATGGAGATCGAATCGGGGACGGTGTCCCGCCGCGCAGCGCTCGGACTGTTCGGCGCCGCTGCCGGTGCGGCCGCGTGGAGCGCCAGCGGCACCGCGTTCGCCGCACCGCCCGCGGGTGCCCCGGTCGAACTGGTGGACGCAGGCGACACGGTCACCTTGAGCAACGCCCTGGTCAGTGCGACTTTCGACAAGGCGACCGCGCGGACCACGTCGATCCGGCTGGTCGGCAGCACCCAGGGCAACCAGGACTTCAACCTGGTCAGTGGCGTCAATGGTGGCGGCTATGCCGAGTTCAACTACACGATGGGCACCACGCCGTTCGTCCGGGCGATCACCGGCGCGACGTATCGGGTCGTCACACAGTCTGCCGACCGCGTCGAAATCGCCATGACGGTGAACGACAGCGCGAACCTGCCCTTCGTCGTGGAACTGCACGCCGCGATCGAGCGGGACTCCCCCGGCATCTACTACTGGATGGTGTACCGCTACCCGGAGGGCATGCCGGATGGGCTCATCATCGCCCAGCTGCGCTACGCGATCGCCGCCGGAGACCCGTCGTTCACGTACTTCGTCATCGACGACCTGCGCGGCATCCAGCAGCGTCCCACCATCGCCGACACGCAGAACTGGCTGAAACTCCAGGACACCACGTACATCCTGCCGGACGGTTCGATGTACGCGAAGTACCAGAACATCACGGATCTGGAGGGCGACAGCAACGCGTTCCTGATCTCCAACGGCAAGGTCAGCATGTCGGTCATCCAGGCCAACAAGGACTGGTTCGTCGGCGGGCCTACCAAGCAGGAGCTCACCGCGCACGACTTCTACGGCGGCGAGATCCTGCTCTGGCACCCGTACGCGCAGCACTTCGGCTCGCCGCCGCTCGCGCCGCCGAAGGGCTGGGAGAAGATCTTCGGACCGTTCTTCCTGTACGTGGACGAGGCCACCGGTGCCGCCGATCCGGCCGCCAATGTCGCATCCATGTGGGAGCGCGCCAAGGCACGGGCGGCTCGTGAGGTGGCCCAGTGGCCGTACACCTGGATCACCGATCCGCTCTACGCCGCGACCACCCGCTCGACGGTGAGCGGCCGGCTCACCCTGGCCGGCCGTGGTTCGACCGCCAACGCGTGGGTGATCCTCTCCGAGCCGGGCACGGACTGGCAGTTCACGAACCTCGACTACGTGTACTCGGCGCGCGCCGACGCGCGCGGTGTGTTCACCATCAAGGGCGTGCGGCCGGGCACCTACACGTTGACCGCCTTTGTGGACGGTGTGCTGGGCGAGTACAAGCGGCACGAGGTCGTCGTCGGCGCATCCGAGCGGCTCCGGCTCGGGCAGCTCGTCTGGCGCCCGGTCAACCACGGCCGCACGGTGTGGCAGATCGGCACCCCGGACCGGTCTTCCGCAGAGTTCCACATCTTCGGCGGGCCACAGGGCTTCCGTAAGTATCTGGCCTACCTCGAGTACCCGTACGAGTTCCCGAACGGCGTCGACTTCACCGTCGGCCGCGACGACATCAAGACCGACTGGAACTACTTCCAGCCGATGTACGCCACCCCGGGCACCGACGCACAGCTGGCTTGGCGCGGAACGACTCCGGACCGGTCGCTGACCACGTGGAAGATCCGGTTCGACTCCGACGGGTACCGGCGCGGGACGGGCACGCTCGACATCGCACTGGCCGGCTCGGTGTTCGGCACACTGAAGGTCGCGTTGAACGGGACCCAACTGGCAAGCTTCGACCCGCTGCCCGGCCCGCCCGGCGACGCCTCGGTCTACCGGCAGAGCTACCGCGCGATCTACCGCCAACTGCCGCCGATCGAGTTCCCGGCCGACCTCATCACCGCCGGAGAGAACGTGGTCACGCTCTCGCCGGTCCGGCCACCGAAGGCGCCGCTCACGACCGCGGGCAGGGTGGACGACTGGATGGAGCCGATGGCCGGCATCATGTACGACGTCCTCCGGCTGCAGGTCGACGAGCACCGGGAACGTCGGCGGTCGGCCTGACCCTGATCAGCGGACTCCCCGGGAAGGGTCGTCGCCGGTTTCCGCCGACCGAAAGGACACCGTAGGGCCGTAGTCCGTTGGCTCGTTCGACACCGTCACCACAAAGCGTCGGCCAGGAAACTCCTCACGAAGCCGACTCTGCCACATCGAGCCGATACGATTGGCCAGCCATTCTACGGCGGACTGCTCGACCGGGCCGTTGGCACCAATGGTCTCCCAAAGATGTACATGATTAACGACCTGCTCGACCGCCGAAGTGTCCCCGTCGAGCTCGGCCAGCCATAGGTCGACATTCTCCCGGCTGAACTTCCATTCAAGAATCACGCAACCGCGATACTCGGTGAAGTTTGGCCAACATACCGTTGAAAGTGCGCAGGCTTCAGCCACCGTAGTGGTCTCGAGCAGGAAGTTCTGTGGACGGAATGGACGTAGCCCAAACATCCAGTCAACTACCTGTGGAAGCCCCGTCAGGTCCATTCGCACTCCACTCATTCAGCTTCTATCCACATCCACCGAATCCCGTGGGAGGTCCGCCATGGGGTCCGACGCCCGGGAAGGCGTCATCCGTATCGTTGACGAACGTCACACCGGTTGCGGGATTCGTGTTCTCCCGATATGGCTGCCAGTGCGGCGTCTCCACCCCACTGTGCGCGGCTCCGAAAAGGTCGACACGGTAAGTGAGATTTCCGCGCTCATTGTACACACCCCAACCGACGACTGCGCCGTTGTCGGTCCGGTAGTAGATCCCATTGGGCGGCCCGCCAGTGGTAGGCAGCCTACCGTTCTTCCACTCCTGCGCGTTGGCCCACGGGTTTGCCGAGTCGTTGTGCACCAGGACAGGCGTCGCGCCGGCCATCACGTAGTAGGTGGGGATGTCGGCGACCGTGAGGTTGTACATGACCTGGGCTTTGGTGAAGCTGCGGACGGTGATCACCTTAGCGGCGTTGCGCCCGTGGGTGCGTAGGGCCTGACGTGGCCTCAGGTCGGCGGCGTCGGTCCATTGCCGGGTGGTGTCGTTCCAGAAGGGGTGGTGCTGGGTGGTGTGGATGGTCGTCCGGTGACCGTTGGCGTTGATGACGACGTCGGCCAACTCGGTGTCGAGGTTGCGGTGCAGGGCGGTCACGGCCCGTGCGGCGGTCACACCCTTCTCCGGGTCGGTGGCGAGGACCTTGTCGCCGAGAACGACGTCCCGAATGGGCTTCTTGGTGCCGTCGGCCATCAGGACCGGCGTTCCGCCGGCGAAGCTGTCACCGTCGCACTTCTTCAACAGATTCTTCAGGGCTTCGAGGGCTGTTCCGTCGGTGAGGCGGCGCAGCGCCGCCGCCACCGCATCGAAGCCCTCGGTGGTGATGGCCAGCCGCAGGGCGGCGATCTCGTCGGCACTGAAGGTCAGCACCTTCTTCGGCATCTCCACCGACAGTTCGAGGAGCTTGGTGAAGTTGATGGCGCCCAGCTTGGCCAGGCCGTCCTCGATCGCCTTGGCACCGAAGGTGGCGATGCCGGTCATGAGTTCGCCGCTGAGCAGCTTGGCGAACGCGGCACCCAGGCCACCCTTGAGGGCGTCGATGCCCCCGGCGATCTTGCCGATGCCGGGCACCTTCATCCCGATCAGGTCGATCGCCGTCAGACCCAGGGCTCGGCCGTACTCGCCGTTCTGCCACTCCTCGAGGTGGATCAGCACGCCCGGATTCTTGATGATCTCTTTGACGCCGTCCTCGAGCATCTTGCAGGCCTCGTCGGGCGTCGGCTCGTCCGTCGAGCCTCCACTGCCCGGGTCGTAGACCTGGTCACTGCAGAGCTGGGCCACCCACATCGACCCGTACAGTCCGATGGCCCCCTCGGCCGCCCCCTTGAAGAAGTTCTTGGCCCCCGACGACAGGTAGTCAGCGTCGTCGATGCGCTTGTCGGCGTCGGCCTTCCACCGGGTCAGAAAAGCGGTCTGGCGGGCCTTGCGCTCGGCTTCGCTGACCTCGTCGATCTTTCCGGTCAGGGTCTGCGCGAGGGTGGTCATGCTGACCGCGGTGATCTGCATGGAGCCGGCGACCTTCTCGGTGATGGTCGCCATGCCGTCGATCTGACTGGCAATCTTGACGGCGTTGGTCCACGCCTGGTGCGCCTTCTTGGAGTATCCGCGGGCGGCGACATGCGCCTGCCGGGCCACCGCGGCGTCGTTGCCGGCCTCCGCGGCCATCCGCTGTGCGCCGGAGGCGTACTGGCTGGCCAACTGGTCGGCCCGAACGGCGTCGCGGGCCGCCGTGATGGCGCCCTCGGCCTCAGCGGCCGCACCGATCGCCGCGTCGATGGCCGCCTTGCTCGCCTTGATCGCCCGAGCGGCGGCCTTGGCAGCCTTCTCCGCCGCCAGATACGCCAGCTTGACCTGTGCTTGCGCGCGCAGGGCCTGCTCAACAGCATGGACCGCGGCGGCGTCCGCGGCCGCGGCGTGCTTTGCCGCGCTGGCGCTCTGCTCGGCGCCGATGACCATCGCCGCGCTGGCGATGTCGGCGGCCATCGCCGCGTCGTTGTCGGTCGCTGAGTACGCGGCCGCGACGTCCATCGCGGTGGCCGCCGGGTCGGCGATCGCCAACGCCGAGACCCGGGCGTTGAGCGCGGCCCGCCCGGTCACCCGTGCCTGGAACGACGCGATGCCGGCCTGATAGCTGGACGCCACCGCCGCCGCGTGTGTCAGCTCCGCATTGGCCTTCGCCGCGTTCGCCCGGCCGATCGCCGCCCGCGCGACGTTCACCGATTCGGTGGCGGCCTCGTTCGCCCGCTGCGCGTCGCTGATCGCCTTACCCGCCGCGGCAACGGCGTCCTCCGCGCTGCGATGCGCCGCGGCCGCCTCGCGTACCGCGGCCGCCGCCTCGGCCCGCGCGGCGGCTGCCGCGGCGGACGCCCGGCGGGCCGCCACACCCGCTGCGGTACATGCCTCAGCGGCCGTCTTGGCCTCCCCATGGGCGTGCACCGCAGCCGTGCGCGCCGGGCCGACCTGGGCACGGATCGTCGCGGCGTCCCGGGCCGCCCGGTCCCCCTCGGCCGTCCCCGCCTTGGCGGTCGCCTCCTGTTCGGCCGCCGCGAGGCGGAACTCCATGGCGTTGAGGTCCGCGACCGCCTTCTTGGCCCGCGCCGACGTCTGCTGGGTCTTGGTAATGAGGCCGTCGAACGTTTCCGCGGCCTTCTTCGCATCGTCGTACGCGATCTTCGCGGTCGCGCCCTTGGCCGCCGCGATGTTGTTCTGATCGATCGCCCGCTGAGCCGCACCGTGCGCCACCGTCTGCTGAACGACCGCGACGGTCATCTGCTGCCGGGCGATGTCGCGTTGCGCCGCCGCCCGCCGGTAATGATCTCCGGCGTTCTTGGCATGCGACCAGGCGTCGCGGGCCTCCTGCTCGGCACGCAACCGCTGCGCGCGGGCGTCGCGCTCGGCCGCCTGCGCCGCGGCCGCCAACCGCTCCGCCTGATCAGCCAAGGCTTCCGCGGCCGCCTGCGCACGCTCGGCGGCCTCCCGGTACTTCACCGCGTTGTCCGCCTCCACGGTGGCGTTGCGGTCCGCATCCAGGGTCTTGCTGGCCGCTTCGGTCGCCTCGGCCGCATGCCGGGCGGTGTCCGCGGCGTGCTTGGCGGCCTGACCCGCCGCCGACTGCGCCGCCATCACCTGAGCCCAGTCGACCCCGTGCGAGAGCCCGGTCTTGACCAGGGTCTGCGCGGCGGTGTCGGCCACTCCGGCCTGCGCGGTGACGATGCCGGCGTAGCGGGCGACGGTGGCGGCTTCGCCGCGTGCGTCGGCGGCCAACCGGGTCAGCTCCGCGGTGCGGGTCTTCCCGCCAGCCTTGCGTACCGGCACGTCCGCGGCGAAGATCGCGTCGCCCCGCTTGGCGTACAGGTTCGTCAGACCCATCGAGTTCGACGCCGACGTCAACGCGTGGGTCGCCGCCACACTGGCGTTGATGATCTGCTGGCGGGCGGTGGCGGCCTGGGTCGAGCGCTGCGCCAGGTCAACCAGATCATTGACCGCCTTGCTCCGGGCCGCCAACGCATCCGTGATCTGCCGCTGCGCGTCGGCGTCGCGCTGACTGGTCACCTTGAAACCGGTGTTGTAGAACTCAGCGATCACCGCCGGGTCTTCGGTGTCCAACGCCGCCTGACCAGCGCTCTGCACCTCGTAGCCGCCCGACGCCACCATCTGCAACACCCGGGCGTGGATCTTCTTGGCCAGGTCCGCGGCGTCCAACTCCGCTCTGGCGTCCTCCGCCTCGGCCACCGCCTTACCCACGGCCACGAAGTCGGCGATCTTGTCGTCGTTCTTCGTGGCCAGCACCTTCGCGGCGCGGTCCCGCAGGGTCGGCCCACCGGACTTCGCCCAGCGCTCAACCAGTTCCCGGTTCGCCGCCGCCAGGTCCTTCTTCCGCACCGCGGCGGCCGCGCGATAAATCGGCAGAGCGCGGTCCAGGAAGTCGGCAATCTTTGCCGGATCGTTTGTGGCAAGCACTTCCCGCGCCGCCACCCGAACATCGGCGTCCTCGTCGTAGTCAGCCAGATCCTCAACCAACTGCCGATTGAGCGCATCGTCACTCGGCACGTCGGCGAACAGCCGGCTTTCCTCGGCCAACTCAGCCAGCCGCTCCATCTCGACGACCTCGGCCAAGGTGGCCGGACCGCCCGCCGCCGGCCGGGCGACTGCCGATCGGGCGGGCGCCGCCGCTGCCGCCTGCGGCGCCAGAGCCAGCGACAACAATCCGGCGACCACGGCAACCACACCGCGCCGGACCGGCGACCAGCGACCTCTAGACGCGACAAACAAGATCGGCTCCTCAGCACGGCGGTGCGGGACAGATGTCGACAGGGAGGGTTCAGCGGCAGGCAGACGGCTCACCGGCCGACGCGCAACCGCGTCGGACATCATGCTGACCATGGCGCTCCTCGCGGGGTGGCGATGCACATCAGAGGCCCGCGAGGGCCGGGCCACCGGGAGATCGGCGGCGCAGCCGCCCACCAGTCCGGAGGGTCGAGCGCGACGATCCGCACCGATCACCGGCACCCCCACCTGGGGCGCGGCACATCGATCGGCGTGGATGTCGCTGTGGATCAACTCCGGGGCCACCCGTTCCCCGTAGTTCAGCCGGGGACAACATAGACCAACCACCGCGCTCGCGCTGTCCCTTGACAGCGCGGCCCGTACAACTACGCCGGTATGCCGCATTTCAGTGGATCGGTCCGAGCCGGGCGTGGCCGCCGTCGCGGCGCTCCGCAACAGCGCCCCGGCTCGGGGCCGGCGTACGTGCGGATCCCCAGCACCAAAGGTGGAGCATCCACCCCAGTGGATTTCACATCAACCATTAACCCCGCAGATAATGTGTGCGCCGGGTCCACAGAGCATAGGGTGACCGAGCATTCGCATAACGTTACCGACTGTCTTAGATGACTCTTAGATAATTGTCCGCTGGCTGGGACTCCGGGCCGATCGATGGTCGCGGACCCAGCCTGGTGCTATCTTGCCGGGATAGATCACGGTCCCTATCCTCAGGCACAGGAACACCAATCCGCGAGACCGCTTGCGAGAGTCACGGAGAGCACGCCAGCAAGCGGCTTCAACTGCGAAGGACAATTTTTACATGAAACCGAATTTTAATCGCCGCCAATTCATCGTCGCCGCACTCGCCCCGGTGGCCGCGACTGCGCTGGTCCGATCCGGTATCGGGCAGGCGTCTGCCGCAGAGGGCGTCGCGAATGCGGAAAAGGCGGCGGCCGTCGACGCCATGAAGCGAGCCGTCGTCTTCATGGACCAGAAGCTCTCGTATCGCGGCGGATATGTCTGGTCGTATCTGCCGGACCTGTCGGTGACCTGGGGCGAGATGGAAGCCAAGCGTACGATGTGTTGGATCCAGCCCCCGGGAACCCCATCGGTCGGTCACAGCTATCTCGACGCTTATCATGCGACCGGCGACGAGACCTTCTATGCGGCAGCCGAACGCACGGCGCTTGCGTTGGTCGAAGCGCAACACCCGGCAGGGGGTTGGAACTACATTCACGACTTCGCCGGTGAGGACTCTCTCCGGCAGTGGTACGACACAATCGGCAAGAGCGGTTGGCGGCTCGAGGAGTTCCAGCACTACTACGGTAACGCGACCTTCGACGATGCGACCACCTCCGTCTCGGCGCAGCTTATCCTCCGGATGTACCTGGAAAAGCGAGACGCGCGCTTCGCGGAGCCCTTGGAGAAGGCAATCAGGTTCGTCCTCGCCGCGCAGTTCGTCGGCGGCGCCGCCGATGGCGGATGGCCGCAGCGATTCCCGCGCCATCCCAACTCAATCACGCAGATGCCGCTGCCGACCGAGCGTCCACCGTGGCTACCCGCCGACGCCACGCACGGCATGGAGGACGGCGAGTACACGAACCACGTCACCTTCAACGACGACGTCATCGGCGAGAACATCAAGTTTCTGTTGCTGTGCGTTACCGGACTCGGCCGAACCGAACTGATCAGGCCGGTACGGAACGCGATGGAGTGCCTGCGCCGCCTGCAGCAGAACGGCCCACAGGCGGGCTGGGGCCTGCAGCACCTCTCCCGGGACCAGGGAACCCGGAAGGCGGGTGCGCCGGCGGGAGCCCGATCCTACGAGCCGCGCGCCCTGGCCACCCACACCACCCAGACGAACATCCGGCAACTGTTCGCCTACTTCACGCTCACCGGGAACAAGAAATACCTCGCCAGAGTCCCGGAGGCGATCGCCTGGCTCGAGACCTGCGCGTTGACGCCGGCGCAGATCGCCGAGAATCCCCTGCTGACCGGACGCACCCACCCGACGTTCATCGAGCTGGGCACCAACCGGGGCCGCTTCGTGCACAGGTTCGGCAGCAACGCCAGGACCGGTGCCTACTACTACGACTACGACCACCGCGACACGATCAGCCACTACTCGGCCGGGCGCGCCATCGACCTGGCGGGGCTGCGGGCGACGTACGCCCGCCTCACCGCGATGACCGACGCGGAGATCTCCGCGATGAAGTCACGGTCTCCGCTGAGCAACTCCGGGGTTCGGTCGCTGCCCAAGTACTTCGCGTTCCGCGATCTGGACCTGGTGGATCTGATGCTCGATGCCCCGCTTCCGCCCCCCACCGTGACGGCGGAGGTGGCGACGAAGCTGGTGACCGATCTCGGAACCAACGACTACTGGCTGACCCCCCTCGATGCGATCACCAACCCGTACATCGGCGAGCCGCCGAGCGAGCTCTACGCCGGCCGCGCCTACATGAGCAGGCACGTCGGCGACCTGTACGACACCTCGCCGTACGACGCGAAGGTGCCACCTGCGATCGAGCCCTACGTTGTCAGGGAACGCCCGCTGGGGATCAGCTCCGCGGCGTTTGTCAGCAACCTCAGCAAGCTGACCGCGTACGTCGCGAGCTGAGGTGACCGGTCACCAACGTGATGCGCGTTGGTGACAGCGGCGTGTTGCCCGGGATTCGAGAAGACCTCCGGCGGGGTGGAAGTTTCGACACTTCCACCCCGCCGGAGGTCTCTTTGGTGCACCGGTCGCGCATGTGGTCGAGGACCTCGGAGTCTCCCGCACGATCCGGCACGACCGGCTGGCTCGCTGGCGGGCCTGAGGCGACACTGGGCTCACCTCCACCCCTCGTCGGCTCGTCGGCTGGCCGGTAAGCCTCCGACGCACCTCGAGAACCGTTGAAAACGCGAGCTAACCGGATATTTGCGGCGGCAGAAAAGGTTACCGGTCACATTCACCGCCCACCCGCTCCGGCTGTTGCCTAAGCACCCTTGACTAGCTATGTTCAAGGCCAGGCCAGGATAGGCCGCCCGTCACGCAGACATCCACCAGCGGCGATCTACCGCTGGTGCTGGCGCATTCCCTCCCGCGGCAATGCGCTGCTTTCTTGTCGGGTTCCGCCCACCTCGGGAGTAATCCATGAATCTGACCAGACGTGTGTCTCGTCGTTGGTTAGCAACGATCGCCGCAGTGGCACTGGCCGTCGCCGGTACGGCTTTGACGGTGACGTCCGCCGGTCCGGCTGCGGCGGCGGCACGTTTCCCGTTGACATTCAGTAGCAACAACCGGCACTTCGTGGATGCCAATAACCAGCCGTTCTACTTCGCGGCGGACACCGGTTGGTTCATGTTGCAGAGCGCCACCGAGGAGGAGTGGGACCTGTACCTGGACAACCGCAGGGCGAAGGGCTTCACCGCCGTGATGGTGATGGCCCCGCAGATGTTCAACGAGAAGAACCGGTACGGCGAGCTGCCGTTCACCACGCCAGGGCACCTGTCCACGCTGAACGAGCGGTGGTGGGCGCGGATGGACACCTTCGTCGGCAAGGCCGCCGCCCGTGGCATGGCGGTGAACATGGCCCTGTTGTGGCTGGGCTACAAGAACGAGGGATGGGGGGTGGCGTACGGGTACAACACCGTGGCACAGAGCCGCACCTTCGGACAGGTGATGGGCCGCCGGTACGGGGCCGGTACGGCCCGGCCGAATGTGATCTTCCAGCTCGGCGGTGACCACCAGCCGGACGCCAACTACGCCAAGATCGACGCGGTCGGGACGGGGATCCGGGAGGTCAATCCGACGGTTCCGATCATGGTGCACGCCAAGCCCTCCACCGAAGGCCGGGTGGTCTACCCCAACGCCCGCTGGTTGAACCTGAACACGGTGTACACGTACTACCCGGGCAAGGCCAGTTCCCGGCACGTGTACGCGATGTCGAAGGACGCGTACCTGCGTACCCCGGTGATGCCGTACTTCATGGTGGAGAGCGGCTACGAGGGGGACGGTGCAACTCCGGCGCAGGTGCGAGCGCAGATGTACTGGCCGGTGCTCAGCGGTGCCACCGGGTTCGGGTACGGCAACCGTGACATCTGGCCGGTCAGCGACTCGGAGCACGGCCGCTCCGGCCAGCCGTGGCAGAACCACCTCAACGACCGGGGAGCCTTCAGCGCCGGGCACGCCGCCACCGTGATGATCGGCCGAGCCTGGTACGACCTCGTGCCGGACTTCGACCACACGGTGGTGACCGCGGGGTACGGCACGTTCAACAACACCAACAACGCTGGTGGCAACGACTACGTGACCGCGGGCCGTACCGGCAATGGCCGACTGGTGATGGCGTACCTGCCGTCAACCGGCACGGGAACCCGGTCGCTCACGGTGGACATGTCGAACTTGACCGTCAACCCGGTCTCGGCGAAGTGGTTCAATCCCGCCAACGGCACCTACACCACCATCGGCTCGTTCGCCAACAGTGGATCGCGGGCGTTCACCACCCCCGGCAACAACGGCCAGAGCATGAACGACTGGCTCCTCATCCTGGAAGCCGGCGCCACCAGCACACCCACCGCCGCCACCACCACCCCACCGGCGACGACCCCACCCGTGACCAACCCACCCGCCACCGGGAACGCGACGTTGACGGCACGGCACAGCGGCAAGTTGGCCCAGGTGCCGGCCGGATCAACCGACGGCGCGGCGCTCACCCAGAACGCCGCCACCGGAGCCGGCAACCAGCAATGGGAGCTCCGCGACGTCGGCGGCGGCTACGTCCAGTTGGTCAACCAGGCCACCGGCAAATGCGCGGACGTGACCGCCCGCTCGCTGCTCGATGGCGCGGCCATCGTGCAGTGGACCTGCAACACCGGCACCAACCAGCAATGGCAGCTCCGCGACGCCGGCGCAGGTTACGTCAACCTCGTCGCCCGGCACAGCGGCAAGTGCGCCGATGTCCTCAACCGGCTCCTGACCGACGGGGCCGCCCTGGCCCAGTGGACCTGCGGCACCGGCACCAACCAGCAATGGCAACGCAGCACCACCACCGGGCCCGGCCCCACGACGTCGCCCACGGCCTCACCCACCGCTCCGCCGCCGCCTCCGCCGCCGGCGGGTGCGAAGCCACGCGTGATCGCCATGACCGACGGTGAGGTCGACGACCGCAGCTCAATGGTCCGGTTCCTGGAGTACGCGTCGGATTACGACGTGGTCGGCATCGTGCAGACGAACTCCCGGTTCCAGCGGAGCGGGCACAGCGGCGACAGGTGGATCGAGCGCGAGATCGACCTGTACGCCCAGGTGCTGCCGAACCTCAAGGTCCACAAGGCCGGCTACCCCGAGGCGAGCACCCTGCGCAACGCGATCAGGATCGGCAATGAGAACAGCGCCGACCTGACCCGCGCGCCGGCCAGCATGGCCACCAAGGACACCCCCGGGTCGGACCTGATCATCAGGACACTGCTGGACAACGACCCGCGGCCGGTGCACATCCAGGCCTGGGGTGGTGCGAACACCCTTGCGTACGCGCTGTACAAGCTCAAGACCCAGTACTCGGCGGCCGAGTACAACAGGGCCGTGTCCAGAGCCTGGATCTACTGCATCTGGTACCAGGACGGCGGCGGCCAGTGGATCGAGGACAACATCCCGGGCGCGAAGATCTACGAGGCGTACATGTGGGACGACGTGTGGGACTACCAGTCGCTGACCGGGCCGAGTCCCGCCAACGTCAAGACCTTCATGACCGCCGCCTGGCTGAACACCAACGTCAAGCGCAACCACGGGCCGCTCGGCGCGTACACCCCGCAGTCCTACATCAGTGAAGGCGACACCCCGGCGTTCCTCCCGCTCATCAACAACGGTCTGAACCAGCACCTCGACTACACCCTCGGCGGATGGGGCGGACGTCCGGTCTTCGACCAGGGCAACCACATGACCGACGGTCGGGACGACGGCAACGGCAACAAGCCGTTCTGGCGGTGGATCCCCGCCCTGCAGAACGACTTCGCCGCCCGGATGGACTGGAACGTCACGTCGAACTTCCGCGACGCCAACCACAACCCGGTTGCCCGCGTCAACGGGGCCCTCACCAGGACCGCCGCCCCGGGCAGCACCGTCACCCTGGACGCCTCACCCACCACCGACCCTGACGGCAACCAGCTCACCTTCAAGTGGTGGCAGTACTACGACGCCGACTCCGTCAGTGCCAGGGTCGCCATCAGCAACGACACCGCACGCACCGGCGCCAGCTTCGTCGTGCCGAACGAACGTGGCCGGCAGATCCAGGTCATTCTCGAGGTGACCGACAACGGCACGCCCGCACTTACCCACTACCAGCGGATCTTCGTCAACATCCAGTAACGCCACAACCACGGCCCCCGCACCCGCTGCTCCACGGCGGTGCGGGGGTCGTGGACTGTCCAAGCCGGAGTGCGACGGGGAGACACCGGGGCTTGACCTCAAGTGGACTTCACGTCGCACGCTGGAGGAACCAGGTCCTCTCGGGTGACAGAAGGAGCGGTGCGCACATGCGGGTTCGAGGCATCTCCTGGGTCGGCGTGAAGACCGACTCATACCAGCAGATGAAGCAGTTCTTCGCCGACGTTGCCGGCGTCGCCATCGACCACGAGCAGCCGGACTTCGCTGTGTTCCGCTTCCCCAACGGCGACAAGCTGGAGATCTTCGGTCCGGGTGCCGACGATCCACCCGAGCAGTTCGCCGTCGAGAAGGTCGTGGCCAGCTTGCTCGTGGACGACATCAATGAGGCCATCGCCGCGTTACGCGGGGCCGATGTCGAACTGATCGGGCCCAAACAGGCCGGCGGCGACGGCTACTTCTGGCAACATTTCCGCGCTCCTGACGGGAAGGTCTTCGAGCTGGTGTGCGACCCTCGGCATGCGTAACTTCTGGTCATGCAGCTGAGCACAGCGGCTCAACTCGCGCCTTCCCGAACCCGGTTCGCCTGCGTCTCGGTGATGCGTCGCACGACCTGCCTCCCCAGCACCGCCGAGCGCCACACAGCCGCCACCCCGGCCGCCCACAGCAGGTACGCGAAAACGCGCGTTTCGCGCATCCGCTCACCACTGATCTCGTCGTCCACGACCGCCACGCGCCAGAAGGCGCCCGTCACCCCCAGCAGGACCGTGACGAGCAGCGCCGCCCACCACCGGCGGACCGGCGCGGGTTGCGACCCGGAGCCGGCGCCGCTCGCCTCGTTCACACCCTGCACCACCCGGTACGGCAGCACGACGTCGGCCACCGGAACAAGCCAGCCACCGATCGACCGTCCGTGCGCGCGGCGCGGCCGACCGTTCAGCCGATCGGCGGTGCGCCCGGCTTGTCCGAGCCAGCCGACAAAGGCAACAGCGGTTGCCAGTACGGTCACCGCCCAGGCGTACCCGGTGACCAGGAGAACGGTGTCCATCGGCGCCACCAGCTCCACCAGAACGGCCAGGAACGCCAGCACAGCCACGGCGGGGGTGTCGTGGGTCGCCAGAACGACCTGGTCCTCGTACTCCGCTCCGACCAGCACCACATCGATCACGGTCACGACGACGCAGGCTCGCATGCCAGCCACTGCGAGTCTGGCGGCCGGCCAGGGGGCCGACGGAGTTGCGGAGATCTCCGGGGGCGTGTCCATGCCCTTATGGATATCAGCCGCTGCCCCACGGCACGATCCACGGCGGGATCATCGAGATCCGCTGGGTTCACTCGATCGGGGTGGCGCGAGGGACTGTGGCATCGCCGGTGGACAGACCCTGACGGTGACGCAGCGGGCCGGGGGGTGAAAGACCGGGCGTTCGGACCATCCGCCGCGCTTGTTGGTTCCGTATCATGGTCGCGATTCATCTCAACCGGTGCGTCCGGCTGGAATGAGTGTGGGACTATTGCGGATAGCGCAGGTTCGGGCGGCATTCGTGTCGGTGCGAGGTGGCCGTCGTCGCACCGAGACCCCACCGTGACCAACCGGCCCAGCTCTCGTTGAACGACGACGCGGCCGGCCGCGAGACTCGAACCTGATACGACCTGGAGATATCGTGAACACCGAAGTCGCGACGACGGACGACCTGGTCGGGCCGCTGGCCATCATCAAGGAGACCCCGCTGCGGGAGATCCGGGCCGAGTACGCCGATCGCGTGGTGCGGCGGATCGTGGACAAGGAGTCCCTGATCCGGCGGCTGGATGTGGCCGCGTTCCAGTCAGCACACTGATGCCCCGCCCGGCGGGCGGTGAGACCGACGGCGCCCATCCGCTGAGCCAGTTCGTTCTGAAGGTGCACGGCCGGTGCGACCTCTCGTGCGATCACTGCTACGTCTACCGGCACGCCGATCAGAGCTGGCGGACGAAGCCGAAGATCATGTCCGGGGACATCGCCCGGGTCGCTGCACGCCGGATCGCCGAGCACGCGCAGGCCTGGCACCTGCCCCGCGTCCGCGTGGTCCTGCACGGCGGTGAGCCGCTGCTGCTCGGGCCGGCCCGGATGGATGAGCTCATCGCGCGGCTCCGGGCCCCGATCGAAGCGGTAACCCGACTCACGTTGGTGATGCAGACAAACGGCGTGCGGTTCAACCCGGAGATGGGTGACGTGCTCAAGCGGCACGGCGTACGGGTGGGTGTCTCGCTCGACGGCGACCGGGCCGCCAACGACCGGCACCGGCGCTTCGCGGACGGCGCGGGCAGCTTCGACCAGGCCCGGGCCGCGCTGGCGCTGCTGCGCCGTCCGGAGTACCGCGAGCTGTACGCCGGCATTCTCTGCACCGTTGACGTGCGCAATTCGCCCGAGCGGGTGTACGAGGCGCTGCTGGCGGAGCGCCCGCCGCAGGTCGATTTTCTGCTGCCGCACGCCACCTGGGACAAGCCGCCGTACCGGCCGGAGGGCCACCGCACGCCGTACGCGGACTGGCTCTCGGTGATCCACCGGCGCTGGCTCGCCGACGGCCGCCCGATGCGGATCCGCCTCTTCGACGGCCTGCACTCCACCGCGCAGGGCGGGCCGAGCGGCAGCGAGCAGCTCGGCGCGGACGCCGTCGACCTGGCCGTCATCGAGACCGACGGCCGGTACGAGCAGGCCGACTCGGTGAAGACCACCTACCACGGTGCCCCGGGGACCGGCCTGAGCGTGCTCACGCACACGGTCGACGACGTCTCCCGGCTCCGGCCGATCGCGATCCGGCAGCACGGCATCCGGAACCTCAACGCCATCTGCCGATCGTGCCCGGTCGTCCGGCAGTGCGCTGGCGGCCTCTACGCCCACCGCTTCCGCACCGGCCACGGATTTGCCAACCCGTCGGTCTACTGCGCCGACCTCCGGATCCTGATCGACCGGACCAACGAGCAGAGCAGCGTGCACGACGCGAGCGTCAAGTCGGAGGAGGCCGGCCCGGCCGACGTGATCGCCCAGATCGCCTCGGGCTTCGGCGATGAGGCGACGATCGGGTGGCTGGCCGAGCAGCAGCGCTCCATCACCAGGGCGCTGGTTTCCGCCACGATCGATCAGCACGGTCCCACCGCAGGCTGGGAGGCGCTCGCCGAGGTGGAGGCCGAACATCCGGACGCCGTACGTCGCGTACTGGCCCACCCGTACGTCCGGGCCTGGGCCGTCGGCATGCTCCGCAAGGACAACCCGGCCGGAATGTCCTACCTGGCCGGTCTCGCCGCCGCGGCGGCAGTGCACGCGGACCTGCGGGTGGAGACCGAGGTACGGATCGACCGCGGTGTGGTCGCGCTGCCCACGGTGGGCACGCTCTACTGGCCGGAGCCGGTGACGGCCGGCGCACGCATCACCGTTGACAGCGGCAAGCTGTGGCTCACCGGCCCGGGCGACCGGACGATCACGGTTGACCTCGCCCAGCCGGGCGCCACCACGACCTGGCAGCCCGCCCGGTGGATTGCGCTGGACGGCTGGAGCGTGCGGATCGAGGACGGCGATCCGGCACGGGACTGCCACGGCTGGACCCCGGCGGGACGGCTCGACGAACTCGCCGCCGGCCGGTGGCGGAACTCGCTGGCCGAGGCGTGGCGCCTCATCGGCATCGAGCTGCCCGGATACGCCCCTGCGCTGCGAGCCGGACTACAAGTGATCATGCCGCTTGAGCAGGACCCCTCGGGGAAGCAACGGGCGGCCACCGCAATGGACGCGTTCGGTTCGCTGGCCGCCGCCCCGGTCGGCCCGGCCGAGCTCGCAGTCCTGCTCGTGCACGAGTTCCAGCACGCCAAGCTGGGCGCGCTGCTCGACCTCTACGACCTGCATGACCGGACCTCGGACGCGCAGATCACGGTGGGCTGGAAACCCGAGCCGAGGCCGGTCGAGGCCGCCCTGCAAGGCGTCTATGCGCACGCCGCGGTGGCCGACGTGTGGCGGCTGCGCGCCGGCACCGACCCGCGTGCCCCCGAGCTGTACCGGATGTACCACCGCTGGACCACCGACGCCATCGCCGCGCTACGCAGCCCGGGGGCGCTCACCCCGCTGGGGAGTGACTTCGTCGACCGGCTCGCGGCCACCGTGGCATCCTGGCAGTCGTGACCGGCCGGACCGTCACCCGCGACGATCTTGTCGCCGACCTGACCGCCCTCGGCGTCCCCCGAGGCAGCATCCTGCTGGTGCACTGCTCGATGCGCCGGATCGGCTGGATCGACGGCGGTGCGGCCACCCTGCTCGCCGCGATCCGGGACGTGGCCGGCCCGGCGGGCACGGTCGTGGTGCCCGCGCAGACGCCGAACAATTCGCTGACCAGCCCGGTCTACCGCGCGGCTACGGCCGGCATGACCGACCCCGAACGCGCCCGGTACCAGGACGGCATGCCGGGCTTCGATCCGGACAGCACACCGTCGTACGGCGTCGGCGGCTTCGCCGAGCACGTCCGGTCGCATCCGGACGCGCTACGCAGCCCACACCCACAGACGTCGTTCGCTGCGCTGGGACCCGCCGCCGCCGAGGTCGTCCGCGTGCACGATCTCGACTGTCATCTGGGCGAGCGGTCCCCGCTTGGCACGCTCTACCAGCACCGCGCCACGATCCTGCTGCTCGGCGTCGGTACGGCGAAGTGCACCGCGTTGCACCTCGCCGAATCCCGCCTCGACAGGCCCGCGCCGACCATGGAGTACTCCTGCTTCGTGACCGGGAACGGGCAGCGGATCCTGACCCGGTTCCCGGCCCGGAAGTGGGACGACAGCGATTTCGGCGTGGCCGGTGACGACCTCCTCCGGCAACGCTGGGCGACGACCGGACGGGTGGGTGACGCCGAAGCCCACCTCCTGCCGCTGGTGCCCGCGGTGGACCGTGCCGCGGAATGGTTCGCCGGCAACCGCTGATCCGGCGGGGAAGCTGATCAATGACAGAGTGGAGTGGAGCAACTACGCTGAACTTCCGGGTGGTCAACAGAATCGGGGATCCAGGTGGACATGCGCGCTGAGGAGAAGCGATCGTGCCCGCGCCCGATCTCTACTTCGCGCTGATCCACGCACGCACCTCGATCCCGAACCAGTGGGTCGACGCCTTCTATCACCGGCTCAACCTCGAGGTGCAGAGCCGTGCCGCCCCGATGCCCGGCCTGCGCGCCGGGTCCCTCTACTTTGCAACGGCGGGCGAGGCCCGTCGCGCGCTCGACATCGGACTTCCCCGGGTGCGCGTGCTCGTTCCGCTCTACACCAGGGAGTTCCTGCACGACCCGCCGCCCGACTTCGGCGACCGCCTCTACCGGCTCAGCGACCGCGCCGAGCCGCCCTTCGTACACCCGGTGCTCTGGGAGGCGCACCTGCCGGCCCGCCGGGTGAACGGCCTCGCCCAGGCCACCTCGCTGGGCAACTCCGTCCAGGAGTACCTGGAATGCGGCATGGTTTCGATCTGCCGGCTCAACGCGTACACGGCGGAGCTGCGGCGGATCGTCGAGAAGCTGGCCGACCGGGTGGTCTCCGCGGCGGAGAACCCGGACCGGGTGCCGGTTTGGCTGCAGAGCCGGCCGGAGCTGCCCATGCCGCCGAGGATGCCGGAATCACGGTTCATCATTACCGTTGTCCAGGCACATCAACGGGGTCCTGAGTGGACCCCGTTCGGCGCCGGCTCGGTGACCGAGCGGGCCATGGACGCCGCGCAACGGCTCTCCCTGCTGCCGGAGATCCTGCTCGGGACGGCGGCGCCGTCGACGGCGAACGGTTTCCGCGAGTCCGCCGGGGTCCTGCTGCTTGATTCCGGTGTGCTCGACGACCCGCACAACCGCCCGGCGGTCGAACAACTGCTGCGCACCATGCCGCCGTGGATGACCGTGGTGATGGTGATCGGGTCGGACCACGGCGACCACGCTGCCCGCGCTTCCGACCTGGCCGCGCAGGCGCAGGCGCTGGCGCGCAGCGGTGTACAGATCGCCCGCGACGAGCAGGAGTTCCAGCGGGCCATCGACGAGGCGGTCACCAAGGCCCGCCGCAACTTCCTTCGCAGCCGGCACGTGAGAAGACCGTGGGAGGACCTGCGATGACCAGGAGCCGCAACGGACAGGTTGTCACGTTCTATTCGTACAAGGGCGGGACCGGCCGGACCATGGCGCTGGCCAACGTCGCCTGGATCCTGGCGGCGAACGGATACCGCGTGCTCGCGGTCGACTGGGACCTCGAGTCGCCCGGCCTGCACCGCTTCTTCCATCCCTTTCTGAACCCGCGCTTCCTGGCCAGCACGCGTGGCGTGGTCGACATGATCAATCTGTACGAGTGGGACTCGTCCAAACCGGAGTGGGACCCGGCACAGGTCGGCGGCTACGCGGGCGTGCAACAGCACTCGTTCTCACTGGACTGGGATCACTTCCCGGAGGGCGGCACGCTGGACTTCCTCTCCGCAGGTCAGCAGAACCCGGTGTACGAGGGCGTGCTCAGCAACATCAACTGGGACGACTTCTACCAGAGCGGCGACGGCAGCGGCGGGCGCTTCTTCGACGCGATGCGCGCCGATATGAAGGACCGGTACGACTTCACGCTGATCGACAGCCGGACCGGGCACAGCGACATCGCCGGCATCTGCACGAGCCACCTGCCCGACGTGCTGGTGGATTGCTTCACGTTCAGCGACCAGGGCATCGAGGGCGCCGCCCGGATGGCCCGGCAGCTGCACAGCCCCCGCGACATCCGGGTGCTGCCGGTGCCGATGCGGGTGGACCCGGCCGAGAAGCGCAAAGCCGAGACCGGACGGACCGTCGCGATGCGGGAGTTCGCCAAGTTCCCGAGCGGTCTCGCCGAGAACCAGCGGCGGGCGTACTGGCACGGCGTCGAGGTGCCCTACCAGGCGTACTACGCGTACGAGGAGACGCTCGCGACCTTCGGCGACGCACCGGGCGCCAGCGGGACGCTGCTGAGCGCGTACGAAGCGTTGGCGTCCTACATCACCGACGGCCAGGTCACGTCCATGCCGCCGATCAACCCGAACCTCCGCGCGCAGGTCATCGCCCGCTTCGAGCGCAAGCCGTTCTCCGAGGCCGACGCCGTGCAGCTCTCCGGCGCCGGCGTCGACCAGGTTTGGCTGGAATGGGTGGAGCACGTTCTGTCCAATGGCGGCTTCCGGGTCGTGCACGCGCTCGCCGAAAGCGGCGACGGCGCGGACACACCGCCGGCAATGGCGCAGCATCTGAAGATCATCTCTCGGGCGGAGGGGGCTGACTACCTCTCCGGCGTGCCGGGCGTCCCTGCCGAGGAGTCAGGGCTGCGGGCAATCTATACGGCCGACATCACCCCGTGGCGCCGCATTCCCACAGCGCACTCCGCGTTCATCGCCGGGCTCGGCGCCACCGCGGCGGCCGCGCGGATCCTGGAACTCGTCGGCCGCCCGGCCGGTGACCTCGACATCGTCCTGGCCGGCGCACCGCGCTACCCCGGCGACGAGCCGGACCTGGTGGTGAACCTGCCGGCGCGCAACGCCCGCTTCACCGGGCGCGAGACCGGCCTGCGCGCCCTCCGCGACCAGCTGCGCTCCGGCTCGGCCGTGGTGCTCTTCGGCACGCAGGCGGTCGCCCTGCAGGGCATGGGCGGCGTCGGCAAGACCCAGATGGCGCTGGAGTACGCGTACCGCTACCGCGCCGCCTACGACGTGGTGGCGTGGCTGAACGCCGACACCGAGGAAAGCCTCCAGGGCTCCCTGCGCGACCTCGGCGGCCGCCTCAACCTGCAGTCGGAGCAGTCGGGGCCGGACTACGCCCGCGCGGTGGTGCAGGAACTCAGCCGCGACAAGCGGCGCTGGCTGCTGATCCTGGACAACGCGGACGAGCCCGACGCGGTACGCACCTACCTGCCGTACGGGCCCGGCCACGTCCTGATCACGTCGCGGAACAAAGCGTGGGGTGAGCAGACCCAGCCGCTCGAGGTCGACGTGTTCACCCGGGACGAGAGCATCGAGCACCTGGTGCGGCGGGTCGGCGCGATCGACCGGAGGGATGCCGACCTCGTCGCCGAGCAGCTCGCCGACCTGCCGATCGCGATCGCCGCCGCCGCCGCGTGGCTCGACGAGACGCACACCACCGTGACCGA
The DNA here is from genome assembly GCA_035296325.1 of Micromonosporaceae bacterium. Classification (GTDB taxonomy): domain Bacteria; phylum Actinomycetota; class Actinomycetes; order Mycobacteriales; family Micromonosporaceae; genus DATHBD01. The sequence goes on from DATHBD010000073.1 coordinate 89,321, forward strand.
GTACCTGCGGCTCATCCTGGAGGAGGGGCCGAGTGCCGTACTCACCGCCGTGACCGACCGACCGATCGCGCGTACCTGGGATCTGTCGCTGACCCGGCTGCGGGAGCGGGACCACGCGGCGTACCGCCTCTTCCAGCTGTGCAGCGTGCTGGCCCCCGAGATACCGCTCGACCTGGTCTTCAGCGACCAGATGGCGGAGTACCTCAAGCCGCACAACCCGTCGCTCTCCGAGCGGCTGCTGCGCGGCTCGCTGGTCCAGCAGATCAACCGGCTGGCGCTGCTGCGGCTGGATCAGCGGCCCACTTCGTCCGGCGACGGTGACCGCAGCGGCCGGATCCTGATCCACCGGGTGGTGCAGAACGTCGTCCGCGACCGGATGACCGAGGCGGAGCTGGCCGAGGCCCGCCTGCAGGTACACCAGGTGCTCGCGAAGGCCCGACCGGAGGGCGAGGTCGACGAACCGCAGCACTGGCCCCGGTTCCGCATGCTGTGGCCGCACCTGGACGCTTCGGACGCGGTGCACAGCACCGAGGAGTCGGTGCGCCAACTGCTGATCGACCGGGTCCGGTACTACTACGTCCAGGCGGACCCCATCATCGGCCGCGACCGGGCCGAGCGGATCGCCCGGATCTGGGAGCGGCAGCTGGCCGACACCACCGACCCGGAGCAGGCCGCGGTCCTGCTCCGACAGCTGCTCCAACTCCGCTTCAACCTCGCCAACCTGCTGCGTGACCTGGGCGAGTTCGAGCTCTCCCGTCAGGTGGACGAGGAGGTCCTGGCCAGGCAGGTGCGCCTGCTCGGCCCCGATCATCCGCACACCCTGATGACCCGGGGCAGCTACGCGGCCGACCTGCGGGGCCTGGGGCGTTACCCGGAGGCGCTCAGGCTCGACATCGAGACCTACCGCGCCTGGCAGGACCTGTACGGGGAGGACAACACCCGCACGCTGGCGGCCCGCAACAACCTCGCGGTGTCGTACCGGCTCATGGGACTGTTCCGGGAGGCCGGCGAGCACGACAAAGAGGCCTGGGAGCGCCGCCAGGAGGTGAACGGCGAGACCAACCTCTGGACGCTCGGCACGGCCGCCTGCCTGGCCCGGGACTGGCGCGACGCCGGCGACTTCGACCGCTCCGCGTCGCTGCTGAAGCAGACGCTGGAACACCTGGTCAACACCCGCGGCCCGGACTCCCGGTCGACGCTCACCACCAAGTCGAACTACGCGGTCTCACTGCGCAGCCTCGGTCGGATCGACGAGGCCCTGCAGCTGCACCGGGAGGCGTACGCCCGTCTCCTGGAGCTGTTCGGCGCCGACAACCCGGAGACGGTGAGCTGCCGGTTCAGCCTCGCCCTCACGATGCTCAGCGCGGGCAAGGGCGATCACGCGGTGGCCGAGCTGCTCGCGATCTACGAGTTCTGGAAGCGCAAGCTCGGCGCGCGGCACCCGTACACGCTCGTCTGCATGAACGATCTGGCCATCGCGGAACGCCAGCTCGACCGGCTCAGTGACGCGCGCGCCTGGATCGGCCCGGCCGCGGAAATCCTCGGCGAGGTGCTGGGGGACGAGCACCCGTACACGCTCACCGCGCAGATGAACCTCGCGATCTGTCAGGCCGCGCCATCCGAGGAGGACGGCACCGGCCCGGCGACGGCACGGGGGACGCTGCTGCGAATCGCCCAGGGGATCCGCCGGGTGTTCGGACCGGAACACCCGAACACCTTCCGGTTCGAGGCGAACCTCGCCCTCGCCGAGGAAGCCGTGGGCGCCGAGGCAGCCGACGACCGTCTCGCCGCGCTCCGGGAAAGGGTCATCATCCGGCTCGGCGAGACGCATCCGATCGTGAGCGGACTCGACCGTCGCCGGTACCTGTACCGGATCATCGACCCACATCAGTTCTAGGGACGGACGCCCATGGTGACCCCGGAGAACACCATCCGGTCGCTGGTCGTGACGGCATGGCGGACCGCGCCGCCGGTGCTGCGCCGGTTCGCGTACTGGGTGTGGAGCATCGGATTCGTTGCCGCGACCCTCGGAATCATCGCGGACGGCCTGAACTGGTGGGGCGGCCTGCAATTCACCACGAACGTCCTCGCCGAGCTCATCTGCGGCATGGTCATGCTGCCGGTCGCCCTGGTGATCATCGCCCGGCTGGCCGAGTACCAGGTCAAGGAGCTCGAACGGGTCCGGCTGGAGGCGAGGTACGCGGCAGCGCTGGAGCAGCTGACCGCCTCGGTCCGTACCACCGGCGAGTACGTCCAGGACCTGGTCCAGGACGTGACGGCCAGTACGAACGCCTTCGTGGCGGCCGCCCGGGTGGTGAACGGCGGCCTCGCCGACCCGGATGGCGCGTTGGAGTCGGCCCACCTCCTGCAGGCCCAGATGGACAGCCGGCAGTGGCTGTTCTACGAGCGCGCGGTGACCCCGGTGCGCTTCTACGGCAACAATCTCCGGGCACTGCTCCGCGAACGCGTCCGCAACGGCGAACCGACCGCCGAGCCGGCCCGGTTCGAACGGCTCTGGAACGACCTGGAGTCCGCGCTGCGGCGCCAGCGGCAGACCATGACGGCCGGATACCAGGAGTTCGCCGGCGGCGCACCCACCGTGAACCGGGCGAACCGCCTGCGCGACGCTGCGATCAGCCACCTGCACAGCGTCGACCACCTGTTGCATCTCTGCGCCGAGTTGGAGGCGTTCGCCAACGAGGCGAAGCCGCTGCCGAGCCGCGACACCGAACCGTGAGCCGACCGGGCTGTGAGCCGGCTCAAGCCGTGAGCCGGCTCACGGCCGTCAGCCAGGTGAGCATGTGGGGCAGCACCTCCATGGCGCCGAAGTGGGCCGCGTCATGCTGCACGTGCACCTCCGAGCGCGGTATTCGCTGCGCGAGCCACCGGCTGTGGCTGGCCGGCGAGAACGTGTCGTGCGCACCGTGCCAGAGCCGGACCGGCGGCACGATCGTGTCGAGCGCGAAACCCCACTCGCTGCGGAACGCCAGGACGTCGTCGAGCCAGCCGTACGGGCCGACCCGCAGCGCGTCGGCGTAGCTCTTCATCAGCAGTCGCCGGTACAGGACACTCTGCATGAACCGCAGGTCCGGTCCGGACATCTGCGCCCGCAGCTCCTCGAGGAGGCTCTCCGGGTCGGCGGCGGTCTGCCCGGCAAGGGCCCGCAGCTCGTGCATCTGATCGGCGGTGCCCCGGTCGGCGGTGAGGTGCTTGCGGGCGTTCGCGTCAGCCATGCCCTCGTACCAATTGAGGTCGGCCGCGTCCCAGGGCGCGAGCCCGACCAGGACGGCGGCCCGTTCCACCCGGTGCGGCAGCATGGCGGCGCACGCGAGCGCGTGTGGGCCGCCGCCGGATCGGCCGACCACGGCGAACCGCTTGAGGCCAAGCCGGTTGGCAATGGCACGGACGTCCGTGGCGGCGTCGACAACACGCCGGTTGGGCAGCCGGGTGGAGCCGCCGTACCCCGGACGGTCGTAGCTGATCAGCCGTATTCCCTGCCGGTAGAGCACGCTGCTCCGGGGACGAGGACCGGAGGCCGAGCCAGGGGTGCCGTGGAGCAGGAAGACCGGAGCGCCGTCCGACGCACCGGACACCTCCACCGCGAGAACCCTGGCGTCGACGTCGACTTCGAACCTCGTTGCCAGGGCCATTCTCATTGCCTGGATGCCAGTCCTGTCTCGACGGAGGCCAGACGGCGCATGCATCGATGGTAATCGCCGCCGGGAAGGGCGGTCCAGGAATGAAGATGAGTGAGTAGGACCAGCCGGGTCCGTACTGTTGCGGTCGGATTGGCCCACGGGAATTGTCAGCCGCCATAGGCTGGCCGCATGGGAGCGAACGTCAGCGAACGGCCGCGCCTGGTCGCGATCCGCGCCGGGGCGCTGTTCGACGGCTGCTCGGCGAAGCTGCTCACCGAGCCACTGGTCATCGTCGATGGCCCGATCATCCTTGCCGTCGACCGCGCGGTCGAGCCCCCGCCCGGAGCCGAGATCATCGACCTTGGCGGTGCCACCCTGCTGCCGGGCCTGATCGACACGCACGTGCACCTCGCGTTCGACGCGAGTGCCGACCCGGCCGCCGGGCTCGCCGGCCGCGACGACGACGCGGCACTCGCCGCCATGACCGCGGCCGGCACGGTCGCCCTGCACGGCGGCGTCACGACCGTACGCGACCTCGGTGACCGGGCCTACCTGGCGCTGCGGCTGCGTGGCAGCGACACGCTTCCGACCATCGCCGCCGCCGGGCCACCGGTCACCACGCCCGCCGGGCACTGCCACTTCCTCGGCGGCGGCGTCGCGTGCGAGGGCAACGCGATCCGCGCGGCCGTGCGGGAACATGCCGAGCGGGGCGTGGACGTCATCAAGGTGATGGCCAGCGGCGGCACCATGACCGCGGGTACCCGGCAGGAACTGGCCCAGTTCACCCCGGACGTGCTGCGGGCGGCGGTGGATGAGGCGCACCGGCTCGGCCTGCCGGTCACCGCGCACGCGCACGGCACCGACGCGATCCGCAACGCCCTCGACGCTGGCGTCGACGGTATGGAACACGTGTCGTTCTGGAGCGCTGACGGTATCGACGACCCCGGCGAGCTGGTCGGCCGGATCGCGGGTAGCGGCGTCGTGGTCGGCGCCACGGTGGGGGCCTACCCGGTACCGGGAGCCGCACCGCCCCCGGCTGTCGCCAGGCGGCTGCCGCACATTGTCGCCAACACCCGTCGGATGTACGAGGCGGGGGCCCGCATGGTTTTCGGGACCGACGCGGGTATCGCCCCGATCAAGCCACACGACGTGCTGCGATACGCCCTCGCTCAGGTGGGTGCCCAACTGGCGATAGCACCGGCCGAAACCCTGCGCGTCGCGACCTCGACGGCCGCAGCCGTGTGCGGCCTGGCCGACCGCAAGGGCCGGCTCGCGCCCGGCTACCACGCCGACATCCTGGCGGTGGACGGCGACCCGCTCACCGACCCCGCAGCCATCCACCGCATCCTGGCCGTGTTCGCCCGCGGTACCCGGGTGCGGTGACCTGCCCCTCCGGCCCGCACACGACCACTCAAGGAACCACGGAACGCCACGCGGGCCGCTCCCGGAGGGACGGCCCGCGTGGTTCGGTGTGTGCGTTACCGGACGTAGATGCTCGGCTGGGGCGGTGTCGCCATGCCGGCCCCGATGAAGAAGCTCGGGTGCGGCGGCTGGTTGTAGGCGGTGTTCTGCCAGGCCAGCGCGACGCGGTACTGGGCGTCGTGCAACAGCGTCGGGATCCGCCGGTCGGTCGCGATCGGCGTGGAGAAGATCCGTAGGGCCGTGTTGTTGGTGTTGCGCCAGATGATTTCCTCGCGCCAGTCGCCGAAGAGATCACCGGAGAGCGCCGGGGTGGACTTGGTGCCGTTGCTCGCCGTCACCCCCGCAGCGGTCAGCAGGCGGGAGTCGCCGCCGGTGCCGTACTTGTCCACCCGGTTGCCGTCGAGCAGTTCGCGCACCGGGTCGCCGTCCCACCAGGCCAGGAAGTTGGCGCTGGACGGGATCCGCCCGACGCTTCGACCGGCCGAGTTGTACAGGCCGGTAAGCCCGGTGCCGAAGCCCCAGAACTCGGCGCCCGGGTTCCCGGCGTAGATGTCACCGGCGACGCCGCGGGCCGGACCCTCGGCCCCACCGTTGCTGGGGCTGCGCCAGATGATCTGTCCGGTCCGGGCATCGTGGATGTCGGCGCCCGGCTGGTTCCCGGACTCGTGGATGGTCCAGACCTCCAGGCCCGGTCGGTCGGTGATGAAGTCGCCGACGTGCAGCGCGTCGCCGTGGCCGAAGCCGGTGCGGTACATGAGCCGCCCGTCGTCGTCGATGGTCGCCGCCCCGTAGATGATCTCCTGTCGGCCGTCCCCGTCGACGTCGGCGACCGACAGGCTGTGGTCGCCCTGCCCGTATGCGCCGGTGTTGGAGTTGCCCGAGTCGTAGAGCCAGCGCCTCGTCAGTTGGCCGTTGCGGAAGTCCCAGGCCGCGATGGTCGCCCGGGTGTAGTACCCGCGGGCCATGATCAGGCTCGGCCGCTGGCCGTCGAGGTACGCGGTGCCGGCCAGGAACCGGTCCACCCGGTTGCCGTTCGAGTCGCCCCATGAGGAGACGTTGCCGCGCCCGGGCTCGTAGTTGACCGTGGACATCGCCGCACCGCTGGTGCCGTTGAACATGGTCAGGAACTCGGGACCGGAGAGAATGTAGCCGGAACTGTTCCGGTGGACCGCGCTGGCGCTGCCGATCACCCGACCGGCACCGTCCACGGTTCCGTCTGCGGTCTTCATCGCGACCTCGGCGCGGCCGTCACCGTCGTAGTCGTAGACCTGGAACTGCGTGTAGTGAGCACCGGCGCGGATGTTGCGGCCGAGGTCGATGCGCCACATGCGGGTGCCGTTGAGCCGGTACGCGTCGATGTAGACGTTGCCCGTCACGCCGGCCTGGGAGTTGTCCCTGGCGTTCGACGGATCCCACTTGAGCACGAGCTCGAGCTGGCCGTCGCCATCCAGGTCGCCGGGTGAGGCTTCAACCGCGACATACCCGCCGCCCGGGGACTGGATCGGTACATCCCAGTAGCCGCTCCGGAACTGCATCGCCGACTCCGACGCGGCCTGCTCGGCACCGTTCACGACGGCGCGCACCGTGTAGGAGGCGTCCGCCGGGGCACCGGAGTCGAGGTAGTTCGTCGAGGTCGTGATCGGCGACGAGTTCAGCCTCGTGGCACCGCGGTACACGTTGAATCCGGTGTTCGCCGCCTCGTAACCCTGCAGGCGCCAGGACACCAGGTTGCCGTTGCCCGAGCGCACGCTGATCAGGCCCCGGTTCAGGTCCTCCATCTGCTTGCCGCCGCTGTTGCCCGGCGGTGGCGTCGTCGGCCCCGCCGGCGTGGTGGGCGGCGGCGTGGTGACCGCGGGCGTGGTGGGCGGCGGGATGCTCGGCGGTGCGGTGGGCCCGCCGGGAGTCGTCGGCCCGGGCGTGGCCGGTCCGGTGCCGTTGCAGGCGACCCCGTTCAGCGCGAAGTTCGTCGGCGCCGGGTTGCTCGAGCCGTTCCACGTGCCGTTGAAGCCAATCGACGTGCTCGCGCCTGAGGCGAGCGCGCCGTTATATGACACGTTCGCCGCGGTCACTGAGTCGCCACTTTGGGTATAGGTCGCCCGCCACCCCTGACCCACTCGTTGCCCGGCACCGAACGTCCATGTCAGGGACCAACTGCTCAGCGCGTCGCCGGAGTTGGTGACGATGAGTTCGGCACCGAAGCCTTCGGACCACTGGTTTGTCACGCTGTACGTGACCTGGCACCCGACTGCGGCGCTGGCCGTCACCGCGTGCACCACGCCGGCCCCGGCTATCAGGACCGTGGCGGCGGACAGCAACACGGCGCTCCGCCCTTTACGAACGAGCATGTGCACTCCTAATGCATTGGTATCAACCGCTGATTCGATATTCACACCCGGCAATGGGACTCGGCGGCGTCGCACATTCAGCGCACCATGCGGTGGCGCCGGGCGGGACAGGTCGTGAATCAGTGGAACGACACGGCGGGCAACACATCGATGATGAAGTCGGACTCTACTTGACCGTTTAAGCATTTACAAGCATCACTGTATGCCACTGATCCTGCCCCGCCCCCCGCACGGCGGTTGATCACGCCATCGACCATCCCCACACACCGCGCCGCCCGGGCGCAGGAAATGCGCCCGGGCGTCCGCTTGTATGGCCATTCGGCCGCTAATAGAAATCCTGCACTTCCTGCCCGTCAGACACAGCGCCACAGGATCGGCTCGGAGTAATCACCCCGGCTCGCCGTACCGCCGATGACGCGGCCGTCGTCGCTGAGGGTCCGGGCTACCGTGTCGACGTCCGTCGGTGTGGTGAGGCGCGGCAGTTCCTGAGCTCCGCCGTCCGTGACGAACGAAGGCGACGCGATGTTCAGGCCGCCGCCACCGGCGAGCCAGCCCGAAGCGTTCACCGCGGCCGCGTCGACCCAGCGGTAGCCCATCCACGGACCCACCTTCCGGTACCGCCCGGCCCGCACGTCGTACTCGAAGGCCCAGAACAGGGCGCGCTCGCCGTCGTCGTCGCTCACCCAGCCGTTCACGGCGACCTTGCCGTCGCGGATGTCGGCGGCCTCGTAACCGGTCACCACCAGGCGCTCGGTCTTCGGCGGGCGGGGCAGTCGGTACCCGGTACCGTCGGGCCGCCAGACGTACCCCACCGGGGCGTCCGCACTCCTGGCCGCCACGCCGACGACCGTGCCGTCCTCGTCGATGCCGTTGACGCTGTGCAGGGTGTAGCCGGCGGGTAGGGGCAGGACGACCGGCTCGGCGGCGGCCGACGCCCAGCGCAACGCGACCGCCCGCTCGTCCGTGCCGACGAAGGACACCCCGGCGATGGTGCCGTTCTCGTTGATCGCCGTGGCGACCCCGAACCGGGCTCCGGCCAGGGGTGACACCACACCGTTGCGATACACCGAGGGCGGCGCGTCCGGGTAGGCGCCGGCGGAGCCGACGGCGACCCCGGAACTGTTGACGTCGTCCAGTCTGAGCCCACCGGGGTGCCGTGGCGCGCTGTCCACGAGGCCGTCACGCCAGACGACAACCTGCGGCGCGCCTGGCGCCGGTGCAGTCGCGCCCGGCAGGACCCGGCCCAGCAGGTACCGGCCGCCGGGATCGCCGCCGGTCACCTCCACGTTGCCGGTGTCCACCGGCAACGGCAGTCGGTGCACCGCACAGGAGGTCGGCGACACCGCGGCCGCGTTCTGGGCGCGGGGCGCCACGCCCGGCGTTGTCCCCAACGCCGCCACGGCCGAGGCGCTGCCCCCGCCCAGCACCAGCGCCGGTGCGGTGATCAGGCCGATGATGATGTGTCTTCGCATGATTGGTCCCCGTCTCGACGAAGCGATGAGCCCATCGAGGACACCATCTTTACCGACCCGGAGCGCACCGGCGGTGCCGGCTTGGCACGAACAGGTGAGACATCGACTGTCACCGCGACAGCGGGCCTGTTGCGATCGCCAGGTCCTGACTCGGGGGGACCCCGAACTTGCGCACGTACTCGCGGCTGAACTGGCTCGGGCTCTCGTAGCCGACATCGTAGGCCGCCGTGGTGACCGAGGCGCCGCCCGTCCTCAGGAGTCGCCGCGCCTCGAGCAGGCGAAGCTCCTTCTGGTACTGCAGTGGCGTCGTTGCGGTAACCGCCTTGAAGTGCTTGTGGAATGACGACGCGCTCATTCCGACCCGCCGGGCGAGATCCGGGACCGCGATCGGGGAACTGATGTCCCCGCGAATATGGCCGATGGCGCGGGCCACGGCGCTCGCGTTGCTATCGTGGCGAATCAGGTTGCGAAGCATTCCGCCGAACGGAGCCATGAGCAACCGGTAATGGATCTCCTTGGCGGTGAGCGTGCCGAGCACCTTCGCATCCCCCGGCGAGTCAGCCAGCGCGAGATATCGACGCAAGGCATCCAGCAGACCGGAATCGGCCTGATGTGTCTGCGCCGCGCGGCCGCGTCCACTGTCGAGCGCTGCCTCGGCGACCTCGTCGTAGAGCTCTCTGATCGTAGCGACGTCCACGTCCAGGACCAGTGCCAGATAGGGAGCGCTCGTGATGCGGGAGCACACCGGAAGGTCGTGAGTCACGAGAAGGCACTCCCCCGGACCGAACGACAACGTCTCGTCTCCGATCGTGACCTGCTTCGCGCCTTGCAGGATCAGGCACAGGACGGGCTCGTACAGCGAGGCTTCCAATGCACTCGGAAAGGTCTGCTGGAGGATCTGGAGGTCATTCATCGGCCGGGCGGCCCGTTGATGGCCGTTCGCCGCCTGCCGAAGCCGACGGGAAGCATCTTCGATGAGTCGCTCCAGGGGCACGCGTCGACCTCCCGTGGCGTCCTGACTGGACCGCCGGACCGACCCGCGTGGACGGGAGCATTCTCTCGGCATGCGTAGGAATAGGCAAGGCTTTCGGAGGAGCGGGCAGGCGCTGCGACGGCCGGGTCGGTAGCGTCGATCCCGGTCGAGATCAAGGAGAGCTGAATGAGAACCCGCGCACTGACCAGAGACGTCGAAATCCCCTACCTTGGCTTCGGCACGTACCTCATCGCCGACGGCGAGGTCGCCGCAACGGTGAGCGAGGCCATTCGCGCCGGTTACCGGCACATCGACACCGCCGAGGGTTATCAGAACGAATCAGGCGTCGGGACAGGCATCAAGCAGGCGGTGAAATCGGAAGGGCTGGCGAGAAGCGATCTGTTCGTCACCACGAAGCTCTGGCCCGGGAACCCGGGATGGGGACAGCCGGCGAAAACCACCGAATCCACAGTGACCTCGCTCGACCGGAGCCTGGAGCGGCTCGAGCTGGACTATGTGGACCTCTACCTGATCCATGCCCCGTTCGAACGCGAGCAGCGACTTGCCCAGTGGAGCGGGCTTGTCGAGCTGCACCGGCAGGGAAAGGCACGGACCATCGGTGTGAGTAACTTCAGCATCAGGCACATGGAGGAGCTGAAGGAAGCAGGCCTGCCCATGCCGGTTGCCAATCAGATCGAACTCCACCCTTGGTCGCAGAAGCCCGCACTGGTCCAATACCTTAACGACAACGCGATCACACCCATCGCCTACAGCAGCCTTGTTCCGCTCTCCACGTGGCGGACCGCGGATGGGCATGACAGCGCAAAGTCGGATCAGATGAAGGCCGAGGGCGAGCAGGCGGACGCGCCATTCAAGGTCATGGCCCGGAAGTACGGCGTTGGTGAGGCACAGGTCCTGTTGCGCTGGGCCGTCCAGAAGGGGTATCCCGTGCTTCCGAAGAGCACCAACCCCGACCGCATCCGGAAGAACGCCGACATCTTCAGCTTCGAGATCGACGACGAGGACATGGCTGCGATAGACAAGATGGACCGCGGGGACGGGGTTGCCTGGGCGACGGGCGATCCCACGAAGGCTCCATGAGCCGCCGCCGCGGACGTCCCGTCCGCGGCGGCGCACGAGTTACGGGTCAGCCGGGTTCAGCGGGCCACGAGGTCGGTGACGGATGCCCCGAGCTGAACGACGGTCAGGTGGCCGCCGCCGGTCAGCGACGTCGGCACGCCTGTGGTGCCGGCGACCGAGCGGGTACGGGTGTCGATCGCCGTGACGCGCCCCTCACCGCCGCTGGTGACGAACGCGATCCTGCCGTCCGGCGCGATTGCGGTGGCGCGGCTCTCGGCGCCGGCCGCCGGCCTGCCTTCCACGGGGGCCTTCGCCAGCGGGGCGAGGGCAACGGTTCCCACCACTCGCCGGTAGGTGGGCGAGCGGGGGTCGGCGTCGATCAGGGTGGTGGTGTCTCCCTGCGGCGACACGGTGGTGACGGCGGCGTATCGCGGGGACAGTGCCAGCCGCCCGGGCAGGCCGTCGGGCAGCTTGGTCAGGGTGGAGCTGGCTGTCGAGGTGTCGAGCACGTGCACGTGGTTGCGCTGATCTGCCCACTGCGCCGGAGCCAGTCCGGTGTCCTCGGCCGCCGAGCCCCACATGGTGCGGTCGTCGGCGCTCCAGCGCGGCCGGTACACCTGAACGATGTTGCGGGTGGTGGAGTAGGCGACGCTCACGGGAGTGACCAGTTCCGTTGCCTTCAGGGCAACGCCGTCGATCCCGTCCGCCGTTGTGCTGAAGTGGCGGTCGCCGTGGCGGGACACGGCCGAGCCGTGGTTGGCGGCGCCCAGCGGCGCGCTGCTCGTCGCCGCCGGCACCCGACTCGCCAGGACGTCAGCCAGGGGGAAGGTCTGGAACTTCCCGCCGGCCGCGGTGACGATCTGGGTGGGCCGTCCGCCGAAGGTGACCTGCACCTCGGTGTAGTCGTCGCCCACCTTGTCCACCGTCACGGGGAGTTGGCGGACGGCGAAGGTGTGCAGGTCGACGATGGTGACGGTCTGGTCGGGTGAGTTCTCGTACGCGGAAGTGATGCCGTAGTAGCGCAGCGACGGGTCGACGGCCGCCCACGCGGCGCCGGCCCACTCGCGCCCACCGGTCGGGATGGCGGCCGACCGCTCGACGCGCGGCCGACCCGCCCGGCTGATCCGCACAGCGTGGACGGTGCCGTGCTCGTCGGCGAGGATCACGCGACCGTCCGGCAACGGCACGGTGCCGGCGTGCACGTCGATGTCGATGTCGTCGAGGGAGCCGGTGCGGCGCAGGTCCGAGGCGCGCAGCACGTGCGCCGCGGCGGCGGCCGCGTCGGCTACCACCAGGAAGGTGTTCCCGTCCGCCGGAGCAGACGGCGCCGCAGCGGCGGGCCCGCCGGGGCCCAGAGCGAGCCCGAGCGCCACCGCCGAACCGATCGCCGCGAGCACACGTCGCCGGGCCAGTTTTCCCCGAACCACAGATGTCGATGTCATGGCCGAACCTTATTGGAAGTGATTTTCATTGTCTAGTAGCCCGGATCCGGATGGCCGGGCAGGCGACGACGCCTACCGTCTCGCCGGAAATGCCCGCTCTGTCGGGTCGGTCGTGCCGGAAAGGGCCCGCGCCGGACAAGCGGGTCGCGGACGCCTTGACCGCCACGGCATGGCAGGTAGCATGCCCGTGACCGGTCACATTGACGGAGTCGAATGTTGGATGCGGCACCGGCATCCCGCGAAGGGAGCATCACCCGTGCATTTCCCCACAGCTCTGCGTCGTCGATCCGTCGTGCTCACCGCCGGCGTTGGCGCCGTGACGGTGGCGGCCGCGGTGCTCGGCGTCGCGGCGATGCCGACCGCCTCCGCGGCCACCGCCACCTACTACGTCACCCCGACGGGTAATGACGCCGATGCCGGCACGTCGACCGGCACGGCGTTCCGGACGATCCAGCGCTGTGCCACCGTCGCCGCCCCCGGCGACACGTGCGAGATCGCCGGCGGCGTATACCGGGAGACGGTCACCCCGCCACGCTCGGGCACCGCCGGCGCGTCGATCACCTTCCGCGCCGCTCCGGGCGCCAAGGTGACCATCGATGGCACCGACCAGGTGACCGGCTGGACCCGGGAGAGCGGCAACATCTACCGCGCACCGGTCACGCTGGCGGGCACCGCGGCGCAGCCGTACAGTTCGACGCCGTACCCGGCCAACGACGACCTATGGGCGAACCAGGTCTTCCGGAACGGCACCGCGGTGCCCGAAGCGGCGTACCCGGCGCCGAGCAGCGACCCGTGGGCGCAGAACTTCATCTCCGGTGGGTACAGCGCCTCCGCCACCGCACTGACGTACAACAGCTTTCCGGCGTTCGGTGACATGACCGGTGCGGTGGCCTACTTCGCCGGCGGCTGGGTTGCCACGTCCGCCACGGTGACCGGCGGCAACCTCAACGGCACGAACAAGACGCTGACCATCAGCTCGCCGTTCGGCAACGGCAACAACAACCGGTTCCGGCTCGTCGGCAAGCGGGCGTTCCTGACCGGCCAGAACCAGTGGTACTACGACGCGGCGGCGCGCCAACTGCTGCTCTGGGCACCGGGCGGCGGGGTGCCGGCCGACATCTACGCCAAGAAGCGCAACTACGCCTTCGATCTGCGGGACCGCAGCCACATCAACGTCACGAACATCGGCATGTTCGCCTCGTCCATCCCGACGAGTGACACCAGCACCAACATCGTGCTGGACGGGCTCGACGGTCGGTACCTCTCGCACTGGCAGACCGCGCAGTACGACTCCAGCATGCACTCGCACGGGGTGTACGAGGCGAACCACCGCTTCGACAGCGGCGTGCTGCTGCACGGCCGTAACCACATCCTGCGCAACAGCACCCTGCAGATGTCGGCCGGCAACGGCGTCAACGTCAAGGGGTCCGGGCACACCGTCACCAACAACCACATCCACAACGTCGGGTACAACGCCACCTATACGGCCGCGGTCACCATCGAGAACGGCGTCAGCGATCTGACCATCACCCGGAACACGCTCCACGACACGGGGCGCGACGCCATCAACATGGACGTGAACACGTACCCGAATCCGGGGTACCGCAACATGCGGATCGCCTACAACAACATCTACGCGTACGCGAAGATCGCCTGGGATCTCGGCGGCATCTACGTCTGCTGCAACACCTCGATGGCTGGTTCGCGGATCGACCACAACTGGATCCACGACCCGGTGCACACGGGCAACGGCCTGCACCTGGACAACGGCACCATGGACATCACCGTCGACCACAACGTCATCTGGGGCCTGAAGAGCACGGGCGACATCAACCACGGCGGCAACGGCATCAACTTCGGCGGCAACACCAACCGCCCACCGGCCGGGACGGACCTGCCCTACCTGCGCGGCGCGATCCACAACAACACCATCGTGTCCGGCAAGGGCTACACGGTGTTCAACTACTTCGCCCGGGCCGGCCATGTCGCGAACACCACGATCAAGAACAACATCCTGGACGGCGCGAAGCCGGCGAACCAGGACTACGGATACATCGCCGGCGGCAATCCCGACGACGCCGCCAACCTCGTCACGACCCGGAGCAACACCGGCACCGGGACCGATCCGATGTACACCAACGCCGCCGGCGGCGACTACACCGTGCGCGCCGGCTCGCCGGCGATCGACGCCGGGATCGCGGTCCCGGGCATCACGGACGGCTTCACCGGCGCCCGCCCCGACGTCGGCGCATACGAGGCCGGCACCCCGGCGTGGCGGCCGGGGCACGATTTCACCACCGTCGGCACACCACCGGTGTCACCGACGGTGGGTGCCACGCCGAGTGGCGGCACCACGCCGCCGGCCACCGGTGCCACGTACAAGGTCGTCAGTCGCGGCAGCGGCAAGGTGTTGGGCGTGGCGGCGGCGTCCGCCGCGGACGGTGCCGCCGTCGTGCAGCAGAGCGACAGCGGCGCCGCCAGCCAGCGGTGGCAGGCGGTGGACGCGGGAGCCGGCTACGTGAAGCTGGTCAACCGCGCCAGCGGCAAGGTCCTGGACGTCACCGCCCGGTCCCTGCTGGACGGCGCGGCGGTCATCCAGTGGGCCGACAAGGGTGCCGCCAACCAGCACTGGCAGCTGGTCGACGCGGGGGGTGGCTTCAGCAAGCTGGTCAACCGCAACAGCGGCAAGGTCCTCGACGTCACCGGTGCCTCGTCGGAGGACGGCGTCGCCCTGGTCCAGTGGACCGACCGCAACGGCACCAACCAGCAGTGGTCCCTGGTCGTGGCGTAGCCGCACGGGTCGACCGGATGCGCGGGCGCCGCGGTGCGGCGCCCGCGCCCGGTCTCAGGCCACCGGGGTGGCTACCCGCTGGGCGAGTTCTCCGCCGTGCGCCTGGGCGGCGCGGTGCGCGTGGTGAAGGGACTGCTCAGCCAGATCACGCAACGCCGCCATCGCGGGATTGACCCC
Source organism: Micromonosporaceae bacterium (assembly GCA_035296325.1). GTDB lineage: Bacteria > Actinomycetota > Actinomycetes > Mycobacteriales > Micromonosporaceae > DATHBD01. The sequence goes on from DATHBD010000073.1 coordinate 104,661, forward strand.
GGCGAGCGTCAGCTCCGCCTCGATGATCTTGAGGTCCAGCCCGAAGACGTCCGCCAGAATCCGCCGCAGCCATGGCGTGCTGTGGTCCCAGCCGTCCCGGGGCGTACCGGGTCCGTAGGCCCCGCCGCGCGAGACCACCAGAACGGCGGGCCGGCCGGCGATCGGTGAGGTCGTGCCGGGCGCGAATCGGGGGTCGGTGAAGAGCATGTCCATCCATGCCTTCACCGTCTGCGGGACCCCGAAGTTGTACAGCGGCACGGCGAAGACGTACGCGTCGGCTCCGATCAGCTCATCAGCCAGGCCGGCCGCCAGCGCGGCCGCCGCCGCCTGCTCGGGTGTGCGCTTGTCGGCCGGGATCCGCTGCCCGCTGGCGGCCGAGATCCAGGACTCCGGCCGCAGCGGAGCGGTGCCCACGTTGCGTCGCGTCACCGTCGAGTACGGGTACTCGGAGCGCCAGGCCGCCTCGACGGTGTCGGCCACCTCGGTGCTGACCGAACCCGCGGTGCGGATACTGCCGTCCAGCCGGAACAGGTTCATGGGAGTCCCTCCGTGATAGGCGGTTGTGAAGATAGTCTTACACGCAGAACGTCTTGGTATCAACATTTCTTCCCTGCTGCGGAACGTCGTACCATGGAGGGGTGAAAACTGTGAGCCGCACCGCCACAGGTGACGCGTGCGCCCCGGGCGGCTCGCAGTGCGCCGGTCTGGACGCCGACCTGGGGTGGGCGCTCGGCGTCGTGTTCCGCAGCTACGCGAAGCGCGCCGACGCCGCCGTCTGCGACCTGCCCGGGGGCCCGCGCGGCTACCAGGTGCTCGCCGCCGCCGAATCCGGGTCTGCCGCCACCCAACTGGCGCTCGCGCAGCAGCTCGGCGTCGACCGCACGGTGATGACGTACCTGCTCGACGACCTGGAGCGTGCCGCACTGATCGAGCGTCGCCCCGACCCGGCGGATCGCCGCGCCCGCCGCATCGTCGCCACCGACCAGGGCCTCACCCTGCTCGCCGAGCTACGCGGACAGCTCGCCCGGGCAGAGGACCAGGTCCTCGGCGTGCTGGGCGAGACGGACCGGGAAACCTTCCGTGACCTGCTGCAGCGGCTCGCCACCCAGGCCGACGCGCAGGACCCGGTAGGCATGTGCAACGTCGCGAAGGATGCCCGGAACGCCGCTGCCGTACGTGGCGCGGCGGTCGACGGCTGATCCGGGCCGGGCCCTGCGGTCAGTAGCGCCGCACGCACGCTTCGCGTAACCTCACTGCCGTCGATGCAGGAGTGCAAGCGGGGAGCCATGATCAGCGTCGCTGTGCTTCATCCTGCCGAGCGCCGAGGGTGAGCGCCGGCAGATGGCGGTTCTCGAGGTCACTGACGTCGTCAGGCGGTTCGGCACCAAGCGGACGGTGATGGCCCTGCAAGGGCTCAGCATGACGGTCGACGCGGGCGAGATCGTCGGCCTGCTGGGGGTGAACGGCGCGGGCAAGACCACGCTCGTCAAGATCGTGTCGACGCTGCTGCTGCCGACGTCCGGCACGGCGCGGGTCTGCGGCTTCGACGTCGTGTCGCAGGGGCGCGACGCCCGGGCACACCTCGGGGTGGTCTTCGGCGGCGACCGGGGGCTGTACGGCCGGCTCTCCGCACTGGACAATCTGATCTTCTTCGGCGGCCTGTCCGGCATCCGCCGCGGGCTGCGCCGACGGGCGATGGAGACACTGGAACAGGTCGGCCTCGCGGAGCGGGCCGGCACCCGGGTCGAGACCCTGTCCCGCGGCATGCGCCAGCGCCTGCACCTGGCGGCCGGCCTCCTGCACCAACCCCGGTTGCTGCTCCTCGACGAACCCACCACGGGCCTGGACGTCGTGGAGGCCCAGCGGCTGCGCGACCACGTCGCCGGGTTGGCCCGTGCCGGGGTGGCCGTGCTGCTCACGTCGCACTATCCCGTCGATGTCGACCAGCTCGCCACCAGGGTGGTCGTACTGGAGTCCGGGGTGGACCGCAACGACCTGCCGATCGGGCGGTTCCGGGAGCTGGCCGGCTTCGTGGCCGAGGTCCGGGTGTCCGGCAGCGGTCCGGAGCCGCGCCCCGGCACCGCCGACGAGGACATCGAGATCCGACGCACGCCGGACGGCTGGACCATGACCTGCCGGTTACGCCGGTGGGACATGGCGGCGTGGAACATGGTCACCGCCCTCACCCAGGGCCTCACGGTCACCGATCTGCAGGTCTCACCGGTGGACCTGGAGCAGGTCCTGCAGTCGCTGCTCGGTGGCCGGCGGTGATTTCCGGCCCGGTCGGGGACGCGTTGTGGGCGGCGTGGCGCGGCATGGTCCTGCAGGTGCACGAGGCCCGCCGCTCGCCAGTCCTGCTCGTCCACGGTTTCGTCCAGCCGCTCGTCATCGTTCACCTCGTTCTCTACACGCGCCAGGTGACCCAGCCCGAGTACGTCGGTCAGGTGCTGGCCGGCGCCACCACGCTGTCGCTGTGGACCGTGGTCCTCTGGTCGTCGGGCACCATGTTGCTGCGCGACCGGATGGCCGGAGCGCTGGCCACGATCATGGCGCGTCCGTTTCCGCTCACCGCGATCCTGCTGGGCCGTACGCTGTTCGTCGCGCTCTCGGCCATCGTGTCCAACGGGCTGGTCGTCGCGCTGGTGACCCTGACCCGGGACGGCCCACCACCGGCCCTGCCGCTGCCGGGCACCCTGCTGGTGCTCGCCGGGATGGCAGCCGCATCCGCGGCGTGCCTCGGGGTGCTGCTCGGCGCCGTCGTCCTCGTGTCCCGCGGCGCGGCCATGGTGATCGACACCTTCGTGTACGTCGTCTTCGTCCTGGGCGGGCTGCTCATTCCGGTCGGCCTGCTGCCGGCGGTACTGCGCTGGCCGGCGGAGGCGGTGAGTCTGCACCATGTGGCCGTGATGATCTCCCACCGACACCTCGACCCGGCGCAGACGCTCGCCGTGGTCGGACTGTCGCTGGCCTATCTGGGCGCCGGGATCGTGGTGATGGGAGCGGCCGCGCGACGAGCCCGCCGGGAGGGAACCCTTGACCTCATCTGACCGACTGGCCGGGCGGGATCTGCCCTTTCTGGTGCAGCTCCCGTTGATCGCCACCCGGGACTACATCATCAACCGCAGTGGCTGGGTGGCCGCGTGGAGCATGCCGGTCCGAGCCACCCTGCAGGCTGCCTTCGTGACACTCACCGGCTTGTTCGCCGGGGGCGCCGTCGGGCGCGACTACGCCTTCGTCGGCGCGGTGGCGTTCGCCGCGTCACCCTGGGCGCTCGGCGGGGTGTCCGACGCCATGCTGGAGGACCGCAGCCAAGGGGCGGTGTACCGGCTGCGTCTGGGCCGGCTGCCCATGCTCGCGTTGATCTGCCTGCGGTCGCCTCCGTTTCTGATTCAGGCGCTGGTGGCGATGGTGTGTGGTGCGCTGGTGGCCGGGCCGGTGCTGGTGGGCGTGGACCTGTCGCTGCGGGTGGTGCTCGTTCTGCCGGTCCTGGCGGTCGGCGTCGTCAGCATGCTCTGCATGGGCATCGCGGTGGGCTCCACCGGCGGCAGCCCGCGCACCGACATCCTGCTGTCCAACCTGGCCCAGTATTTGATTCTGCTGGCCAGCGGTGTACTGCTGCCGCCCGGACGATTGCCGGTGCTTGATACGGTCGGCCAGTTTCTGCCGCTTCGGCATGCGGTGGCCGCCGCGCATTCGTGGCTCGCAGGCGCGCCACGCTGGTCGGAGTTGGGATGGGAACTGCTGGTGGCGGCCGGTTGGCTGACGATAGCCGCCGGATGCGTCGCCGCGCAGTCGGCGCTGGCCCGGCGATACGCCCTTGACGATTTGAGCTAGACCAATGTGGACTAGGTAACCAAGGGCGGCGCACAGCACCAACCCGCCATCGTCCGGACACGGCACAGCACAGCACACAACGGGGGTATTTCATGGTTCGCGTCGGCATCAACGGTTGTGGTCGCATCGGCCGGGCGTTCTGGCGGGCAAGTCTACAGCGGCCCGACATCGACGTGGTGGCGGTCAACGACGTCGCGATGTCCCCCTCGGCCATCGCCCACCTGTTGCAGTACGACTCCGTGCACGGCCGCCACGCGACCGTGGCCTCCGCCGAGAACGACCGGGTGGTGCTCGACGGTCGGTCGGTTCCGGTGGGCAGCAACCCGCGGCCGGGTGACACGCCGTGGGGGGATCTGGGCGTCGACCTGGTGCTCGAATCCACGGGCCGGTTCTTCCGCGCGGACGCTCTGCGCGGGCACCTGAAAGCCGGCGCCGAGCGGGTACTGATCTCGGCCGCGGCACCCGACCCCGACGCCACCATCATCATCGGCGTCAACGACCCGGACTACGACCCCGCCCGGCACCGCATCGTCTCCCCGGCCTGCTGCACCAGCAACGCGGCGGCGCCGGTCATCGCCGTGCTGCGCAGTACCTTCGGTGTCAAGAGCGTGTACCTGAACACCGTGCACGCCTACGACGTGACGGCCAGCGCGCTGCACGACTCGCCGCACCGGGACCGGCGCATGGGGCGCGCCGCGGCGCTCAACATCGTCCCGGCCCGGATCACGGACACCACCCGGTCGCTGGGCTACGTGTTTCCCGACCTGGCCGACAGCATGCACGGCACGGCCATGCGGGTCCCGACCGGCATCGGCTGCAACGTCGAGCTGATCGCGGAACTCGACCGGGCGGTGGACGGCGCCGACATCAACGTCGCCCTCGCGGCGGCGGCGTCCGGCGCATGGAAGGGCCGCTTCGGGTACACCGACGAGCCGCTGGTGTCGTCCGACTTCATCGGCATGCCCGAGGTGTCGGTGGTGGACTCGCTGTTGACACACACGATGGGTCGCAACGCCAAGGTCGTGGTCTGGCACGACAACGAGATCGGGTATGCCCGCATCCTGTGCGACGCCGTCGAGCTTCTCAGCCGGGCCTGACGCGGTGCCCGTGCTGAGCATCGGCGTGGCCGCCCGCAACGAGGAGGCGACGATAGCCCGCACCCTGCAGTCGATCGACCAGGCGCTGGCCGCGCTGCCCGAGCCGACGCCGGCCGAGGTGATCGTGGCGGTCAACGGCACCACCGACCGCACCCGCGAGATCGCCGAAAGCCACGCGGCGCGGCGACGCGCCGACACCGCGTACCACGTCATCGAGTCGAGTCCGGGCCTGATCGAGGCCCAGCGGGCGATCGCCCGACTGGCCTCGGCACCGGACTTTCTCATCTTCGTCGACGCCGACTGCGTCCTCGACGAACAGTGTCTGCGCGAGCTGGTGGCCGCGATGACCGACCGACCACAGACCCAGGCCGCGTGGGCGACCCGCGTGCTGGTCACGTCGCAACCGCGCGGTGTCTGGCAGGCGATCCTCAACTTCGGCGACTACCACCGCGATGTGGTCCGCCGGGGGCACTACATCGTCGGACAGGCGTTCGCCATCCGCCGGTACGACGTGCCGTACGGCTCGACGCACGGGCCGGCGACCGACCCGCGACTGCGCAGGTACCTGCAACTCGAACGGGGGCCGATGTCCGACGACGCGTTCCTGTCCCGGTCCCTGATCAGCCGGTACGGGCCCGAGTCGCTGCACCACGCCTCCGCCGCCGTGGTGTACTGCCAGCCCATGTCGAGCATCCGGGACCTCTACCGGTCCCAACGGCGCAAGGCATACGAGGTGTTGCGGCTCGACCTGCTGTTTCCCGAGATGCGTACGATCCGTGGCCGCTTCTTCGGTCGACGCATCGACGATGCGGCCTACGCGCGGCTGAGCCCAGCCGAGCGGTGGCAGTGCCGCGTCTACACGGTGTTGTACTCGGGCCTCTGGCGGTTCGCCCAGTTCCAGTTGGCGTTCGCCCTGCGCATGCTGCGGTGGGGTGTGCCGTTGCGGCCCTGCAACGTGTGGCCGGTGGTCGAGGGCACCAAGAAGCCGTTCGCGATCTGAGCCGACCGCGCGTCGGCGCCCGCCATGAGGAGTCCCGTTGATCCGCAGCCTCTACGTCACCGAATACTGGCCGTGGCCCAGCACCTCCGGCGGGCGGCTCCGCGCCGCGGCGACCGTCGAGGCGTTGGCGGCGCTCGGCCCCGTGGACGTCGTCCACCTGGAACGCGGCTGGACCACCCCGGTCCCCAACCAGAGCAGTCCGCTGGTCGCCGCGTCGGCCACCTTCGGCGACGCGCCGCCGGCGCCGGCCCGCCCCGAGGAAGCCGACTATCCACCGCAGCCGGCCAGGAACTGCCGGATCTACGGCGAGCGGCTGCGCCGCTGGGTGCGGGAGCACGAGTACGACGTGCTCTGGTGCAACCGGCTCAACACCTGGGCACCGTTACGCGCCGCCGCGGACGTACCGATCGTCGTCGACATCGACGACCTGCAGGACCGGCTTGCCGCCCAGCGTCGCGCGCACACCGGTGACGACGCCGAGGCGGCACGCGCCACGCAGTGGGCGCGACTGCAGGCCACCGCCATCCGCGAGGTGGACTGGCTGGTCGTCTGCAGTGAGCTGGACCGGGATCGGCTCGGCCGTCCCGCGAACAGCAGCGTGGTACCAAACGTCTACCTGGGCGAGACCAACGTCGGCCCGCTGGTCAGCGACGACCCGTCGCCGCGGATCCTGTTGCCGGGACTGTTCGTGTGGCAGCCGAACATCGACGCTGCCCGCCGGCTGGTCAGGGAGATCCTGCCGCTGGTCCGGCGCGAGTACCCGGCCGCGCAGGTGTGGCTCGCCGGGCTGCACACCGGCCAACTCGACGACCTGGCACAGGACGGGGTGCGCATCTTCGGCCCGGTGCCGGACATGCGGCCCCTCGTACGGGCGGCGGATGTCGTCGCGGTGCCGCTGCGGCTGGGCAGCGGCACCCGACTGAAGATCCTGGAGTCCTTCGCCCTCGGTACGCCCGTGGTCAGCACGTCGCTGGGCGCCGAGGGCCTCGACGCCGCGAACGGGCGACACCTGCGGGTGGCCGACGATTCGGCCGACTTCGCCGGGGCGGTGCTGAGCCTGTTGCGCGACCCCGCCGCAGCGCGGCAACTCGCCGCGAACGCCCGGGAACTCGTGGGCCGGCGGTACGACCGGGAGACCCTGGTGGGCGCCGCGCGGGCCGCGGTGGCGGGCGCCCGCTCGCGCTACACCCGGCCGACTGACGTTGGGAGCTGGTGAACGCCCTCCTTGTCAGCTACCGGACGCGCTCGACACCATCGGACCGCGTAGCGCCGGGTGGCTCGACCGGTGGGGCCCCCGTAGCCGGTCCCCGAAGATCGCGGCAGGGAGCGGCTTGGCGAACCAGTACCCCTGAGCGAACCGACATCCGAGCCCTCGGACGTGGTCTGCCTGCTCGCGCGTTTCGATTCCCTCCGCGACGGTCTCCAGGCCAAGCGTGTGTCCCAGCGCGAGGATGGCCGAGCAGATCTCGTCGCCCGCCGCGACAAAGGACCGGTCCACCTTGACCTGATCGACCGGCAGGCGCTGCAGGTGGCTCAGCGAGGAGTATCCGGTACCGAAATCGTCCAGCGCGATCCGCACGCCGTGCGCCCGCAGGGCTGCCAGGCGGCCCGCGACCGCCTCATGCTGATGCATGATCGCCGACTCGGTGATCTCCAGGACCAGCGCGCCGGGGTCGAGTCCGGTGGCCTCGAGCGTGCTGATGACCTCGCCGACGATCTCCGGATGCAGCAGCTGGTGGGCGGAGAGATTCACGCTGATGGCGAAGTCGTCGTCGGCATCGCCGGCCATGATCCACTCCTGGGTCTGCCGACACGCCTCGGCCAGCACCCAGCGGCCAAGCGGCACGATCAGGCCGCTCTCCTCGGCGATGGGCAGGAACGCCCCGGGAGAGAGGAGACCCTGGGTCGGATGCTCCCAGCGCACGAGGGCCTCCGCACCGACCGTCGTGCCGTCGTCGAGGCAGACCATCGGCTGGTAGTACAGGATCAGCTCATCGTCGTGCATCGCCCGACGCAGGTCGGCCTCGATACCGACCCGATTGCGCACGCTCTCGTGCATGGCCGGTTCGAAGACGGCGTACCGCGCCTTGCCCAACCCCTTGGCGGCGTACATGGCCGCGTCGGCGTTGCGCAGCAGTTCGGCGGTGTCCCTGGTGTCCGCGGAGGCGATGCCGATGCTGGCGTTGGTCACGACCTGCGTGCCACCGGCCGCGGCGGGCAGCCGGAGCGCGGCGATGATGCGCTGCGCCAGGTGGACCGCCGCCGGTTCGCCGCCGGCACCTACCAGCAGGGCGAACTCGTCGCCGCCGAGCCGCGCCGCGGTATCGCCCTCGCGCACCGACGTGCGCAACCGATCCGCCACGGCGATCAGCAGCTCATCGCCGGCCGCGTGGCCGAGACTGTCGTTGACCCGCTTGAAGTCGTCAAGGTCCACGAAGAGCACCGCCTGGTCGCCGCCGAGACGCATGGCGTCTTCGACCCGCTCGGTGAACAGGACCCGGTTCGGCAGCCCGGTCAATGCGTCATGCGCCGCCAGGCGGCGGATCACGGCTGCGTTCTCCACCGCCTGATGCAGTGCGTCGCGCTCCTGCAGCAACATGGCCGCGCTGGCCTCGGCAGCGGCACGGTGCGCCGTGTCGAAGCGCCGCAGCAGCGCTCCGATCATGACGGAGCAGAGCACCATCGCCAGAATCAGGGTGACGTCCGCGGTACGGTCCGCATCGACCGCATTGGCGGTGGAGCGTTGTGACAGCTTCTCGATGGCTGAGCTGAGCTGAGCGAACCTGGTGTCGGTCTGCTCCCACTCCAACGTCCGCGCCTCCGCGGTCCGGCCGACCACGATCAGCGCGAGCTGCTGATCGAGCACCGCGTGGTACTGGTCGACCAACTCCTCGAGCTCGGTGCGTTCCCGGATCGGGAGCAGGTGGAGGCCCTCCAGGAGGGTACGTTCGCGTGCCCTCATCGCACCGACCTCGCGGGCCACCCGCACCGGCGCCGTCCGGTCGGCGAGGGTCTTCCACTGCAGCGTGCTCTCTTCGTGCAGCAGCAGGTCGAGGTCGCGCAGCCGCGCGCCGGTCTGGCTGTGCGCCTGACTGCCACCGTGCGAGGTGATGATCAGGTAGCAGGCCGAGCCGAGAATCATGACCACGACAGCGAGCACGTGCGGCCAGCGCACATGGTTCCATCCTGGCCCGGGCCGACGCGGCACGCGCGTGCTCAAGTAGCCTGGCGAATGACATCGCGGACGTCGCCGTCCGACCTCGTCATCAGTTGCTGGAGCTGGTCGCGCGGCATCGGCGCTGATGTGGTGAGCACGGTGTCCCAGATGAGGCTGAAGTCCTTCTGCAGCATCGCCTCGATGTCGGTCCACGTCGCCACGGCGGGGTACTGCTTCCCGTCGGCCAGCGTGTCGGTGAACGCCCGGTACGCCGGATCGCTCGACATGGGTGTGTCCTCGATGGCGGCGCTGCGGGCCGGCCAGACCCCAGCCGTCCGTGCGGCGTACCGGCTCTGGCTGTCTCGCCCGGTCAGGAAGCGGACCCACTCGTACGCCGCGTCGTGGTGGTCGGTGCGGCCCCAGATGCTCAGGTTGCTGCCACCGAGGAAGGTGAACCGCCCCTTCGGCCCCACCGGCAACGGCGCTGTGGCCCAGCCCGCCTGCAGGCCGGGACGCGCGCTGTCGGCCCGGAACCGGCGGATCACATCCGGATTCTGAATCGAGACGGCGACCGACCCGTCGGCGAACGCCTCGACCGCGTCGTTGGTGTTCTTGGTGAGCAGGCCTGGTGCGTTGTAGTTGGCGACGAGACGCTGGTAGTAGTCGACGCCGTCCACAGACGCGGCGGTCCCCAGCATCGGATCCGCGCCGTCCGCCGAGAGCAGGTCCCCGCCGGCTCCCCAGATGAACGGGGCCAGGTTGTGCACGACGTTCCAGTCGTCCTTACCGGGCTGGCCGAGTGCGCTGACCTTCCCTTCCGTCTTGATCTGCGCGAGCGTCCGATCCAGCGACTCCCAGGTGGCGAACGCGGCGGTCGGGTCAAGCCCGAGCCGGCTCAGGACATCGGTGCGGTAGACCAGTGCCCGCGTGTCGATGAACCACGGCACGGCGGTCGTTTCGGTCCGTCCTACCAACCGTGTCGCCGTCCAACTCGCCGGCAGGAACGGCTGGCGGCCACCGATACCGTCAAGTTCCCGGTCGGTGAAGGCATGCAACGCGCCCTGCGCGGTGATCCCACCGACCCACGTCGTGCCCAGCTGGGTGACGTCCGGGCCGTCGCCACCGGCGGCAGCGGTGGACAGCCTGATCAGCGCCTGACTCCAGTCCAGCAGCGTCGCGGTGACCTTGATGTTGGGATGGACCTCCTGGAAGCTGGCCACCTCGGCAGCCATCGACCGCTCGGGTTCGGGACCATTGGGCATATACCAGAAGTGGATCTCGGTCGCCGGCCGTTCAGAGCCATAGCCGGTGGTTTCCGCCGCCCGCACGCCGGGCTCCGTTCCGCAGCCTGCCAGCACCGCCGCCGATGCTGCGACAACAGCCAGTACCCGACGCTGGACAGAGACGCTTGACCGTTCCACGATGCGCACCCTCACCCTTTGGCCGCGCTCCGCGGACACCGATGTCTCAGCCGACATATCGGCAGGGTGACCGCGGGTCCAAGAAATTCGAGCCACGGATCACCGAACGTCGTACTGGCAGGGCGGGTCGGTCTGCACCAGGCGCTCACCGGGCCTCCCGGTTCGGCGCCGGCTTATCGACAAGGTCACCGGGCGCGCCATCCGGGCAACCCGCGCGCGCAGCGGACATCTGACCACGGCGGCGCTGTTCCTCATTGTCCGGATCGCGCTGGGCGGCTACCCGCCATCCTGGCCCTGACCGACCCGGCGTTCGCCTCAGCGCTCGTCGGCAACGACAAGGTCCCGTGCCGCGAAGGAACTCGCCGGCTGCGGATGGCCGGCGAGTTCCTCCGTATGGCCGTAGGTCCGGGCCGCGTGCTCGGTGCCCGATCGGCTGGGCCGGGCGCGGCGGGGTACGGCGGCGGAGAACCGCCTACGGAATCACGACAGCAACGTCAGCGCCGTGGGTCAGGTCAGTGCCGACCGCGTTGCTGTTGACCTGCGGAGGTGGGTTTCCGGTGGCGGGGGTTGGGTGTACCAGTAACCAGGTGGCCAGGGAGTCGGCCGGCAGTGGGCGGGAGAAGAAATAGCCCTGGGCGACATCGCAGCCGAGTGCCTGCAGAGCGGTCCGGGTGGCCTGATCCTCGATGCCCTCCGCCACCACGTGCAGGCCGAGGTTGTGCCCGAGCTCGATGGCGGACTGCACCAGCATGCTGTTCGTGGCGTCGGTGGCCATGTCCCGGATGAAGGACCGGTCGATCTTCAGTTCGTCGACGGGCAGGAGCTTCAGGTACGCCATGGACGAGTAGCCGGTCCCGAAATCGTCGATGGAGGTCTTGACGCCCTGCGCGCGGATGCGCCTGAGCACGTCGAGGGCCAGCTCGGGGTCGGCCATGATGGTGTCCTCGGTGATCTCCAGACAGAGCAGGTCCGGTGGGACGGCCGCGGCGTGCAGTTGGGCGGCGATCGCCTCAGCGAAGCGGGGGTCGAGCAGGCAGCGGGTGGAGATGTTCACGGCGACCGGCAGGCGACGGCCCCGGTCCAGCCAGATCCGGGTGTGGGCGAGTGCCTTCCGGACGACCTGGAGCGCGAACTGCTGCCTGAGGTTGGTGGCGTCGATGGCGGCGATGAATTCGTCCGGATAGACGAGTCCTCGGGTCGGGTGCTGCCAGCGGGCGAGAGCTTCCACGCCGATCACGTCGCCGGTGTCCATAGCGATCTTGGGTTGGTAGTGCAGCACGAACTCGTCGGCGTCCAAGGCCCGGCGCAGGTCGCTGAGGAGGCTCAGGCGGGTGACGGTGTTGTTGTCCTGTTCCGGGGCGTAGTGGGCGTAGCCGAGGTGGTAGCGCTTGGCCACGTACATCGCGGTGTCGGCGTGCCGGACGACGGTGAGCACGTCGTCGCCGGGGACGGCGGCGGCGATCCCGATGCTGGCCTCGACGTCGAGGGTGACGCCGTCGAGGACGAACGGTTGCCGGAGCAGGGCGCCGACCCGGTCTGCCACGAGTTCGCCGGCGGCGGGGCCGCCGGCGGGCAACAGGATCGCGAACTCGTCGCCGCCGAGGCGGGCCACGATGTCGCCGTCGCGGAAGGTCTCCGCCAGGCGGCCCGCGACGCGGGCCAGCAGTTGGTCACCCAGGTGGTGCCCGAGGGTGTCGTTGACCTGTTTGAAGTCGTTGAGGTCCAGTAGCAGTACGACCGGGTGGGCGCCGTTGCGGTGGGCGTCGCGGAGCGTCTGCTCGCAGCGTTCCTGGAACAGTGTCCGGTTGGGCAGCCCGGTCAACGCGTCGTAGGCGGCCTGGGTCTCCACGGTTCGCCGGTAGGACCGGGTGATCAACGCGAACAGGGCGAACAGCAGCAGCCCGACGGTCAGGGCCGCCGGCGTGCCGATCCGCAATGCGGTGGTGTGCCGCTGAAGGTCGGCCTGGGCGGCGTGGCTTGCCGCACGGTTCTTCGCGGCCAGCCGGTTGACCTCGAACAGGATCCGCTGCTCGACGGGCTCGATCGCGACCTCGTGCAGATCCTCGGCATCCTGGGCACGGTCAGCCGCGGTAAGGGCGAAGAACTGGTCCGTCAGCGACAGATACCTGCCCTGATCGACCAGGATCCGGTCCAACGCCGCGGCATCGTCACCGTCGGTCCTGCGCAGGTCATCGAGGACGGCGACGAACTCGGCAGCGGCGCCACGGTGGGCCAGCCGAGCGTCCCCGTTCGACGGGTCGCCGAGGGCCGCCTCGTGATCGGCGTGCTGCACGAAACCCAGATAGCGGGCCTGCTGGTAGCGGTCCGTGGCATCCGCCGCCGCCGCGGCGTGCCCGGCCACCCGCGCCTGACGCAGACTACTGAGCACCGCCGCGGCGCTGAGCCCGACCAGGACCGCCGTCAGCCCGAACACGGCCGCCTGCCGCGCCCGCGCCGAAGCGAACCGACGAGCCCGACCGTGCCCGCCCGCCGGTACCTCCGCCATATCCGATTCATCGACGGCCGAAGCCCGGACCTTAGCAAGAGCCGGTACGCCGCCCGGGTGACCAGCTTGACGTTGGAAATGGAAACCGATACCAATAGTGGCGTGAAAGTAGCCTTTGTCGGGAAGGGCGGCAGCGGCAAGACCACGCTGGCCGCCCTGTTCGCCCGTTATCTCTGTGCGTCACGTGGGCCGGATGGGGATGCTCCACCGGTGCTCGCGATTGACGCCGACATCAACCAGCATCTGGCGGCCGCCCTGGGGGCACCCGAGGAGGAGGCGGTGCTGCTCCCCGCGTTGGGGGATCACCTGGGGGAGATCAAGGAGTATCTGCGCGGGGTGAATCCGCGGATCTCCTCGGCGGCGGCGATGGTGAAGACCACCCCACCGGGGCGGGGGTCCCGGTTGGTGCGGATCGCTGAGCCGAACCCGTTGTATGAGCGGCTGGTTCGCGAGGTCGGGGGTGTGCGGCTGGCGGTCACCGGCCCGTTCGCCTCAGAGGATCTGGGGGTGGCCTGCTACCACTCCAAGGTCGGCGCGGTCGAGTTGCTCCTCAATCACCTTGTGGACGGTGCCGGGGAGTACGTGGTGGTGGACATGACCGCCGGTGCGGACTCGTTCGCGTCGGGGTTGTTCACCCGGTTCGACCTGACGTTCCTGGTGTGTGAGCCGACGGTGCGCAGTGTCGGGGTGTACCGGCAGTACGTCGGCTACGCCCGGGACTACGGGGTGCGCGTGGCGGTCGTCGGCAACAAGGTCGACGACGCCGATGACGTGGCGTTCCTGCGCGAGCAGGTGGGTGCCGACCTGCTGTGCTGGGTGGGCCGGTCGGGATTCGTGAAGGCCGGCGAACGGGGTCGGGTGCTGCCGATCGCGGATCTGGAACCCGGCAACGCCGCCGCGTTGACCACCATGCGGGCGGCGCTGGACGGATCAGTCAAGGACTGGGCACGCTATACATCACAGGCTGTTGATTTTCACCTACGCAATGCTACCGCCTGGGGGAACGAGCGGGTCGGAGAGAACCTCGCCGACCAGGTCGACCCGCACTTCGTGCTCGGGCCGGCGATCAGCGCCGCGCTCGGCTGACAGAAGGAGAAACGGATGTCCCTGGACGTACCCACCGCCCTGCTGGAGCGGGCCGAAGCCGGCCCGGTCGACAATGCCGAGTTCGTGGCCTGCGTGCGCGAATCGCTGCCGTATGCCTGGACGATCATCTCCGGCGTGGCCGGCGACCTGCGGTCCAGCGGCGGCGAGTTCGCCGACCACGAGGTCCCGCCGCCGAGCGAGGCCGAGCGTGGCCAACTGCTGCGCGCGTTGGCAAGCGACGCGATCCGCGGCGGCCTGGAACGCCACTTCGGCGTGAAGCTGGCATTCCAGAACTGCCACCGCGTCGCCGCGTTCACCCCCGCAGCCGTGGACAGCGCCCGCTACCGGGAGTTCATTTCCCCGCGCGGGCAACTGCTCAACCAGTCACCGGAACTGCGTGACTGCTGACCACCCGTCCGCTGTCGGGTCCGTCGCACCCGCGACGGGCCCGACGCCGCGGGTGGACCTGTTCCTGCTCGCCGGGCAGTTCCCCGGCACCGACCACACCACAACCCTTCGCACCGCCGTGGACTACGCCGAAGCCGCCGAAGCCGCCGGCTTCCACGGTGTGTGGCTGGCCGAGCACCACTTCATCTCCTACGGTGTCTGCCCGTCGGCGACCGTGCTCGCCGGGTACCTGCTCGGGCACACCAGCACGTTGCGGGTCGGCACCGCCGCGGCGATCCTGTCCAACCGACACCCCGTCGCACTGGCCGAGGAAGCCACCCTCCTCGACGCGGTCTCCGGCGGGCGGTTCGATCTCGGCGTCGCCCGCGGCGGCCCATGGGTCGACCTCGAAGTGTTCGGCACCGGACTGCACCGCTTCACCCACGGCTTCGCGGAATCCCTCGACCTGCTGATCGCCGCCCGCTCCGGGAAACCCACCGTCCGCGCCGACGGCGAACACTTCCGGTTCCGCGACGTGACCGTGGTGCCGCGCCCGCCGCGGCAGCGGCCCGTGTGGGTGGCGGCCACCTCATCATCCACCGTGGACATCGCAGCCCAGCGCGGCCAACCGCTGCTGCTCGGCATGCACGACAACGACACCGCCAAAGCCGCCATGCTCAACCGTTACGCCACTACGGCCGACCAGGCCGGACATGATCCCGACGCCATCGACCACGCCTCCGCGCACCTGGCGTTCGTCGCCGACACCGTCGGACAGGCCGAGACCGCACTGCGCGCTGCCCTGCCCGGCTGGCTCGCCCGCACCCGCGAGTACACCCGCATCGACGGCGCCCCAGCGACCCGCCGGGATCTGGACGCCTACGTCGAACATCTCCTGGCCGTACACCCGGTCGGGCCACCGCAGCGCTGCATCGAGCGACTTCACGCCAGCTGCGCCGCCACCGGCGCACGCCACCTCCTGCTCATGGTCGAAGGCGGCGGGCACCCCGACCTGACCCTCGAAACGATCAATCGACTCGGCGCCGAAGTCCTGCCCGCCCTCCGCCACGGGCACTGCCGTGCGGCCCCTCCCCGACCTCGCCGTCGGTGAGCTCCAGCACCACTCCGCGGCCGTCGTCGCCAGTAGCGTGCCGGTGCACCCAGCCGCGTGCAACGAGGTCGTCCACCAGCCGGCTGGTCATCGGACTGGGCCGTTCACGTTGTCGGCCCGCTCGATCAGATGGGTCACGGCGATCCGGGTCGCCACGATGAAGCCGATCAGGAACGGGTCGCCACCGTCGTGTTCACCCGGTGGCGCTTCGGCCGCCGGGCGCCGCAGTTCGCGCGCAAAAGCCTCGCGCCACCGCACCTCAGGCTCCGACCAGCCGCCCTCCGCCAGCTTCGCCTGGATCGCTGCGTGACGCCCACGCAGTGTGTCCAGCCAGTCGCGGACTCGGTCGAGGGTCTCCAACTCGGGCAGGGCGGCCAGCAGTGACTCCGCGGTGACCTGCGCGGGCAGCGCTGGGTGGCGGGAGAGCACGCCCTGGACGCGTCGCAGCCGGGCAAGCCGTCGTTCGTTGGGATCGGGTGCCACCCGCGCGAGGTAACGCGCCAGGTCCGTCGGCTCCAGCGCCGCCGGCGGCGGGACATCCGGCGGTGCGGGCCGGGTCAGGTCGTCGGTGCTGCCCCGGATCGCGGCGATGCGGCGCTCGACGCGTCTGGCGAAGGCCGCTCGGCCGGCCAGATAGCCTTCGCGGTACGGTCCGTCGCCCGGCGGGGCGCGGTCGGGGATGGCGGCGAGTTCCACCATCAATGCATCGGCGAGCGACGTGCCGACCGGCGGCAGTACCGCACCGGGGGCGAGTGAGCGCAGGTCCCGGGCCGCCCGGTCGACCCCCAGCTTGGTCCAGGCACCCTGCTGACGCGCCTTGTCGAGCATGTGCAACTCCGGCATGCCGGCGAGGATGGTGTGCACGACCGACCACGCGACGCGGTAGTCGGCTCCCGCCGACTGCATGATCTTGATCAGCCGAGAGCGCCGGTTGTACGCCGCCTCCTCAGGATCCAAGAAGTCGAATGGCGTCCCCATCTGGCAAGCATGGACACCGCCGTGTCCCAGGCAAAGGCCGTGGCCTAGAGCGGTCACGGGCGCAGGACACGCGGTGGGGCGCCGCCATCGAAGTGCCCGATCCCACCGCCGTCCGGCGAGAAGCGCCTCTATGTGTTCCCTGCGCCGGGCGCGGCCGGGCGCAGGGAACATCGAGGAGTGCGGGGCCTACACCGCGGCGATATCGGCGATGACGCAGGCGATATTGTCCGGCGCCCCTGCCGCGTGAGCCAGACCGATCAGTTGCTGCACCGCCTGCTCGGGATCGGTGGCGGCGCTCAGCGTCGACTGCAGGGCAGCCCGGTCGACGACGGCGGACAGCCCGTCGGAGCACAGCAGGTACCGGTCACCGGGCAGGGCGGCGCGGAGCGCAAGGTCGGTCTCGACCTGCTGCCCGCCGCCGAGGGCGCGTACCAGCACGGCGCGCTGGGGATGCGCGGCCGCCTGGTCCCGGTCGAGCTTGCCTTGATCGACCTGCGTCTGCACCCAGGTGTGATCCTGGGTGAGCAGGGACAGCTCGCCGCCACGCAACAGGTACGCCCGGGTGTCACCGATGTGCACCAGGGCCAGCTGGGATCCGCTGCGCAGCAGCGCGGTCAGCGTGGTGACCGGCTGGTGATCATCGGTCGCGAGGGCGCGCACGGTGCGGTCGGCGTCGGTGACCGCCCCGGCCAGCATCGTCAACAGGTCGGCCGCCGGTACGTCGACGGACTCCAACGCCTTGAGGGCGTCGATGGCAGCCGTGCTGGCCGCGGCGCCGCCGGGCCCTCGCATACCGTCGGCGACGGCCAGCAACCGATCGCTGGCGTACGCGGCGTCCTCGTTGCTGTCGCGTCCGGAGCCGGCGTCGCAGCCGGCGGCGTACCGGACGGCAAGGATGGGGTTCGCGTGAGACATGGTGGTGGTCCCTTCGGAGAGGTGGTCCACGAGGAGATTGGCGAGCCGTGCGCGGGCTGCGGTATCGGCGGTGACCTGCTGCCAGTACGCGGTGATTGCCTCAGCCGCCGCTGCAGGATCCAGGCCACACACGGTGCGGATCTTCGCCAGTGGCATGCCGATGCGACGTAGCTGAGCGACCAGCCGGGCCAGCGCAAGCTGCTCCGGGTCATAGAGCCGGTATCCGGACTCGGGATCGACCGCGGCCGGCGGCAGGAGCCCCACCTGGTCATACAGGCGCAACGCCTTCGGCGTCAGACCCGCGGCCTGGGCGAACGCCCCGATGGTCAGCAGCCCCACGTCGACATCCTCCTCGTGCCGGTCACAGCGACCGGCACGCCCCAGGCTGGGGCTTCCCCAAAGGTCAAGGTCAAGAACCGGTTGCCGTCATTGCCGATCGGCTTCGGGATCCCTGGGAAGGGCCGGAGACGGCTCGCGGACGTCGTAACGGCTGCTCAGTGCCGGCTACCGCTGGTGGCCTGGCTGTCGCCCCGCGTGCGCCGAAATGCTACGAAGGGCACGTGCCCGACCTGACAAGCTCCCGTGATGCCATGTCCCTGGAGACTCCGCGGCTCCTGTTGCGTCGCTGGCGAAGCGATGATCTCGACAGCTTCGCAGCGATCAACGCGCAGCCCGAGGTGATGCGCTACATCCACGACGGTCGGACCCTGGACCGAGTCGCGACCGCGGAGCGCCTGGCCACCTATCGGCGGCACTGGGACGAGCACGGCTTCGGCCTGTACGCGGTGGAACTCAAGGAGACCGGCGAGCTGGCCGGCTTCACCGGACTAGCACTGCCGATCTTCCTACCCGAGATTATGCCCGCCGTGGAGATCGGCTGGCGGCTCGGCCGCGCGCACTGGGGCAAGGGCCTGGCCACCGAGGCGGCCCAGGCCGTGGTCGCCCACACTCGTGCCGAGCTCGGCCTGCGGCGGCTGGTCAGCATCCACGTCGTCGGCAACGAGGCGTCCGCGCGGGTGATGGTCAAGCTGGGCATGTCGCTGGAGCGCGAGACCGTGCAACCGGATACCGGCCGCCAGGTCCGGGTCTACGCGATGGACCTCTACTGATCGAGCGGCTCCGCCGCCTCGGCGCGGAACGAAACATGCCGCCCCGGTGAAGGGCCCTGGTACGTGTACCTGCATCCACCGGCGTGCGACCCGAATGGGGCGCGTGCTGGTTTGAAGTGGATGGTGCCTGTCAGTCGTCGTTCGCCGGTCGAGCCAGGACGTCGGGCGAGCTGCGACGTACGGCTATGACGCCAGCGCCGGCGGCGGCGACGACGGCGCCGAGTAGTAGCCCGGTGTGGTAACCCGTCACCAGTGCCTCCGGCTGGGTCGACTCGACGGCTGAGGCGCTGACGAGGGTGGCGACACCGACGGCGATCCCAATCTGCTGGGCAGTGTTCAGGATGCCCGAGGCCCTGCCCTCGTCCGCCGGGGTGAGGCCGGCAGTGCCAGCGATCGTGGCACCGACGAAAGCGCTCCCGAGTCCGAGCCCGGACAACAGAAGGCCCGGTAGCACGTGTCGGTGATACGAGCCGTCGACCGGCAGGTATCCGAACGATACCTGCGCGGTGGCGACCATGAGGAGACCGGTAAGGGCGAGGGTCCGGGCGGGTATCCGGCTGGCGAGTCGCGCCGCGAGCGTAGAGCCGATGAGGGCGAACAGCGCGCTCGGGGCGATGGCCAGGCCGGTCGCCGTGGGTCCGAGCCCGCTGATCCGCTGCAGGTAGAGCACCAGCAGGAAGCCTTGGCTGCCGACCACCGCCATGAGGCATCCGATCGCAACGGCCGCGGCTGGGAGTGCGGTGCGGGTGAGCGATTGCAGCGGTATCAGCGGATCCGGTGCGCGGGCCTCGACGGCTACGAACGTCGCGAGCAGCGCAGCGGCGGACCCGACCAGCACCACCGTGCCGGGCTCGGTCCAGCCGTGGGCCTGGCCGCGGGTTACGGCGAACACCAGTGTCGCCGTACCCAGTGTCGCGGTGACTGCACCGGGTATGTCCAGCCGTGATGCCGGCGGCTTCGATGACGGCCCGGCCGGTAGAACCCGCAGGGCGACGGCGACCGCGGCGACTCCCGGCGGCACGTTGACCGCGAAGACGAGGTGCCAGCCGGCGATGTCGACGAGCACCCCGCCGAGGATCAGGCCGCCCGCCGCGCCGGAGGCGCCGATGGAAGCCCAGATTCCCAGCACCCGGTTGCGGCCGGGGCCCTCTGGATAGAGGTCGAGCAGTAGGGCGAACGCCGCAGCGGAGGCGAACGCCGCTCCGGCGCCCTGTGCTGACCGGCCGCCGAGCAGCATGGGCATCGCGGGGGCTACCGCGCACAGCAGCGAGGCGAGGGTGAACGTGGCGGTGCCGGCGATGAATATGCGGCGGGTCCCCGCCAGGTCGGCGGCTCGGCCGGCAAGGAGCAGCAGACCACCGAACGCGGCCGCGTACAGGGAGATCACGTACTGCAGGGTGCGTTCGTCGGTGGTGAGGTCGGCCCGGATCGCGTCCACGGCCACTGTCGTGATCGTGCTGTCGAGCACCACCATGAACTGGACGGCGCACAGCACAGCAACCGCAGCCCGGCGACGGGCGGCGAGATCGGTCATGCTGTCAGGCCGCCGTCGAGGGGGATGATCACTCCGTTGAGGTAGTCGGCGCCGGGGCCGGCGAGGAACGCCACGACGGCAGCCACGTCGGCGGCGGTGGCCAGCCGCCGGGCCGGGATGGTCGGCAGCACGTCGTGCTCGATGTCGAGGAACTGCTGAACCGGCGCGGACATCGGACCATCAACGACGATGCCGGGGTTGACCGCATTGGCGCGTACCCCCTCCGGGCCGTGCTCGAGCGCCCACGTGCGGGTCAGACTGTCCAGCGCCGCCTTCGACGAGTTGTAGATTGCCGCGCCCCAGAATGTCTTGAGCGTCCCGATCGAGCTGATGTTGATGATCCGTCCGGCGCCGGACGCGATGAGGGCCGGGAGCGCGGCCTGGGTCAGGAAGAACGTGGCTTTGTAGTTGAGCGCGACGATCCGGTCGAAGTCCTCCTCCGTGCCCTGGATCGCTGGTCCGCTGGTGTGCGCGGCTGCGTTGTTGACGAGGATGTCGAGCCGACCGAACTGGTCGATCGTCGTGTCGATGACACGGCGGTGCGTCTCGCGATCGGTCAGGTCCGCGGCGACGAACGACGCGCGGGGCAGGTGCCTCACGGCGGCCTCGCCGGCCCGGGTGCGGCGGCCGACGACGGTGACAGCCGCGCCGGCTGCGGCGAGGGTGTGGGCGATGACGGCACCGATGCCACCGCTCGCGCCGGTGACGATCGCGACCTTGCCGGCCAAGTCAGGTGTGGGATGCATGGGTACGACCGTAGGAACTCCAGTTCATAAGTTCAAAGATCGATACTAGATGAGTTGATAAGCTGTACGCATGAAGTTCGACCTACGGCACTTGGAAGCGTTCGTCACCGTTGCCGAGGAGCTGCACTTCGGTCGGGCTGCGGCCCGACTACATCTGGCTCAACCGGCCCTGTCCCAGCAAATCTTGCGCCTGGAGGCGGCACTCGGCGTGAGTCTGCTGGTGCGTCAACGTCGCCGCACGGCGCTCAGCGATGTCGGCCGCGTCTTCCTGGTAGAGGCGCAGCGCACCCTGGAACAGGCGCGGGTCGCGGAGTCGGTGGCCGATCGCGCCCGGCGCGGTGAGCTCGGGCGGCTGCGCGTCGGCTACCACGCGACCGCCTCGTCTCCACCGTTCCTCTCGGCCCTGGCGGCCTTCGAACAGACCGCCCCCGACGTCGAACTCAACCTCCGGGAACTCCCGATGGGCGTCCTCGGCCAACCCCTGCACGACGACGTGGTCGACGTCGCCTTCCTCAGTACCGTCGGCGACGTCGACTGCAGACAACCACAGCTGCGAATGCGGACCCTGTCGACCGAGCGGTTCCTCCTCGCCGCCCCAGCGGGCCATCCACTCACCACACAAGCCGAAATCTCGCTGCAGGACCTCAGCGGAGAGACGCTCGTCATGCTCAGTCGCGACGTCTGCGCCTTCTGGCACGACGAAATCATCGCGATGTGCCAACGAAGTGGCTACACCCCACGACCCGTCCGGCATGTCGAAGATCTCGGCACGCAACTCACGCTCGTCGCAGCCGGCCTCGGGCTGGCACTGGCGCAGGAGTCCACCAGACTATTGCGTACCGACGGGCTCGCCTACGTCCCCGTCCGCGACGCCGACCGCGCAGTGACCTCAGCGGTCATGTGGCGACAAGCGGATCCCTCCCCAGCGCTCGCCCGATTTCTCGGCATCCTCGTTTCACCTGGTTCGGCCGGGCCTGACCGCTAACCCCGACAAAGTTGTCGCGGATCGTGGACGACCTCGAATCGATCGTCCTCCTCGACGTCGGAGGTGAAGCGGGCCCGAAGGTGACGGCGCCGTCCCACCAACCGACGGCCTCCTGCAGGCCGGTTCCGTCGAAGCTCTCCTCGTACACCTACGCCTCCTGCCCCTCGTCCGACCCTGCGCCTGGGCGAGGAACGCCCGCGCGACAGCCCGGCAACCCCTGCGAGGAGTCTGCGGGAGGATCCGGTTCACCGTCACCGGCAAGCCGACTACCCACACGTTCGCCGCTGCCCCCATTGTTGGAAGCGGGCGGGCGGACCGACGCAGTCATGGGTCGGGTTGGCGTCCTGGTCAGAAGCCGCGGGTGGCGGCGATGCGGGAGAGCCCGGCCGTGGACCCGAGCTGGATGGAGACCGCTGGTGGCAGGCCTGCGGCGGCGACGCGTCGGGTGACGCGTCCGGTGTGGATGTGCACCACTTCGATGGTGTCCGGCACCTCGTCGTCGGTGACTGCCAGCCGGACGACGTGCCGGTTGTCGTACCAGCCGAGCAGGGGATGCGCGGTGTGGATGGTCGCGACGACGCGGCGCGCGCGGAGGTCGTACACGCGGGGCAGTTTGTCGTTGGTCAGTTCACCCGGCCCGAAAGGGCGCGCGGGTTCCAGAATCACGTATCGGCGCGACGGGGAGTACGCCTCGGCGCCGTAGACGAATCCATCTGCGCCGCTACCCAGCATCGGGCCGGGCGTGCCGTCGGGGTTGAGGTACTGGGCGAGGGCGGACGGCATCTGCGGGTCGGCGCCGCGCACGCTCACGACGTAACGGCGCGAGTCGGCCGCCCACCCGGCGGTGCAGATGTCGCAGGCGAGTGCGACCGGGGTGTGCCGCAGCCGCCCGGTGGCGACGTCGTAGCGGTGCACGGTGAATTGCCGGGTGTTCTTGTCCAGGGTGGTGGTGAGCAGGGCGGTGCCGTCGGGGGACCAGTGCAGCGTCCCCGGGGGCAGGTCGATGGGTCGTAGGGCCTGCTCACCGTCGCGGAGCAGCGCCCCGCGCTCGGCAAGGGCATACTTCGCCTCCCCGTCGAACTGCTCCACCACGACGGTGCGCCCGTCGGGACTGAGCTGCAGGTAGGAGTAGGGCAGCGCGCGGTAATCGCCGGTGGTGGGATCGAGCAGGTAGGACTCCTCCTGACGGGCCGTGACCAACGCCTGGATCGCCACCGGCCCGCCGCCGGGTTGGGGAAAGACCGCTGGCGGGGTCGGGGACACGGCGGGGTGCCCGCCGTCGGATTCGGTGGCATGGCTTACCACGGTGCCGGCAGCGCCGAGTGCCGTGACCGTTGCCGCGACGGCGAGCATTCGGGCGCCGGCGCCCCGGAATCGTCCCGCCGGGTGGCGCGGTGCAGTGTGGTGGGGGGTGCGGAGCATGATGTGCCTTTCCGGTGGGGCCGCCTGCGATGGCGGAGTCATGGGTGTAACGCAGTGGGAGTGCTGGCGGGTTGCCGATCACGGCGGCGTCCGGAGCCGCCGTAACGGCACCGGGCGCCGGGCCCCCGGAAGGTGCGGGCTTGGCCGCGGTGCGGTGGGCGCGATTGTCAGGGGTAGAGCACCAGGGCCGGGTGGCGGGCCAGGGTGATGAGTCCGTCTATGGTCAACGGCAGGTCAGGCCGGGTGGCTGGTGCGGTGTCGGCTGCGGACTCGACCCGGTTGGCCGCCGTGGCCACGACCACGGTTGCGCCGGTGTGCGCGTACACCGTCGCGGTGTGCGCCCCGTTTGGCTCGACCCCGAAGTCGTAGACCTCGATGATGGTTGCGCTGCCCGGCTCGGTCCGGCAGGACGCCTTGGCATGCTTCTCGGCGCACCGGGCGATGATCTCGGCGGGAGGAGTGGTGGCCCGCATGACCGCCACGCTGAGACTGCCGATGCCCTCGGTGTCGACGACCGTTGCGTACGCTGAGATCTCGTTGCCTTGGACCCTGGCCACCAGGGGCTTCGTGCCCACGCGGGCCTCGGCAGGGCGGAATGTCGCCTTGGGCATCAGCTCGGTCGTGGCCTCCTCCAGGTAGCAGGTGACCCGGGCGGCGGCCGCCGCCGGGTCCCGCAGCGGAGTCCCGGCGGCCAGCACGTCGGGGCACTGCAGACTCGCCACCTCATGACCTGCCTGCTCCACGGCTGCCGGACGGTGCGCCAGCAGCGCGCCTCCGCCAGCCGCCACCACCAACAGTGACAACGCCGCGCCGGCAGCGCTCAGAGACCGGCGGCGGCGGGCTTTGCGACCCGTGTGAATGAGCCCGGCGCTGGACAGCGTCAGTGGGGGTTCGCCCTGGGTAACGTGGGCGCGAAGGGCGTCGCGGATGAGAATGTCGTCCATCGTCAGACCTCCTTCGTGAGCAGGGACGGCGACAGGGCAGCGCGCAGGGCCCGCACCCCGCGTGCCGTCTGGCTCTTGACGGTGCCTTCAGCGACGCCCAGCAGGACCGCCACCTCGGCTACCGGTAGGTCTTCCAGGTGGCGCAACACCACTGCTGCGCGCTGCTGTGCGGGCAGGCCGGCCAGAGCGCGACTCAGGTCCACCGCCTGTGACGGGTCGGTGGACGGCGCCGCCCGATCAGGGGGCGAGGCTGAAACAGCCTCCCGGCGCCGGTTACGCCGGTCGCTGAGAAACGCGTTCACCAGGGTTCGCCGCGCGTACGCGTCCACCGTCTCCGTGCGGATGCGCCGCCAGTGCCGGTAGAGCTGCAGGAACGTGGCCTGGACCAGGTCATCGGCCCGGTGCCAGTCACCGCACAACCCATATGCCAGACGGCGCAGCGCTGTGCCTCGTGCCGCGTAGTACTCCGCGAAGTCGTGTTCCCAGTCGGCGTCGGCCATCGCAACCCCCTCTCCCGTGATCCGCCCTATCTACTCCGGAGCAACGGTGGGGGTTCAGCCGTCTTGAAACAAATTTCAATCACGACGCGCCGAGCCACCTCAGCCGACTCGCGCGCACCCGACTGCCCGGTACAGGGGGTTGGGGCCGCAGTTTCAACTCCGAGGCGACTCAGCGGCAGTACGGGCTGACGCGATGACAGTGTCGGCCGACGGCTGCGCGCACGGTGTCCCCCGCTGCACCGACCGGGTGTCGTGGAGCGGCGAGCACGGCAGCTGGGTACCAACCTGGAGCTGCCGCCCACCGAGGGCGCCGACGGCGCAAGCTTCGCCACAGCGGTTCCCGAGCCGGGCTGCCGCGTTGGCCGACTGCAACCCGGTGCCGCAACCTCCTCACCGCCGCCGGGCGCGAGCAGCAGATACACCACTACCCGCGACGGCAGATCCCGCACTCGCCGCTGCGTACGCAACGTCTGGGCGAGCACCGCATCGATCATCTCGAACGGCACCTGCTGAGTCAGCTCACCCAGATGACCCGGCGCGAACGGCCCGGCCGCGACCCGCACCACACGCGTAATGACAGACTGAACCAACAGCGGGACTCCCGGCGGTAAGGCATGTCTTGGCGGACGTACCTCTCTACCGGAGTCCCGCTGCCCACAACCGCACCAACACGCCCACTTGACTGATCACCACCACCCTTAACTACCCGGCATTGGGGCTAGAGGATGCCGTCTCGGGCGGCGGCGTAGATGGTCGGTACGCTCGGTGAGAAGCCGAGTTCCCGGATGAGGGTGCCGTCGAGGTGCCCGAACCATGGGTTGGTCAGCGGTTCGGCGGACCCTTCGATCGGGTGCCCGGCGAGGCGGGCCATCTCGTAGATGGTGACGGGGGCGCCGTCGGTGACGTTGACGATCCGGCCGTCCATCACCCCGGTCAGCGCGAGGCGCACGGCGGCTGCGATGTCGCGGTGGTGCGCCACGGCGTAGGTCTGCGCGGGGTGCATGCCGAACTGCGGGGCGAAGGTGTGGATGGACGCGAGGTGACCGTCGCCCTCCCCGTACACGAACGGTAGTCGCAGGACCGCCCAGGTCAGGCCGCTGTCGCGGAGCAGTTGCTCGGCCGCCACCTTGCTCGCCCCGTAGGCGGTTTTCGGTGAGCACTCGTCGGTTTCCAGCGCCGGGCGCGTGGCGTCCGCGTTGTAGACGTTGCCGGTGCTGCTCATGACGAACCGGGCGTTCGGTGCGTGTTCCTTCACGGCGGCGATCAGGTTGCGGGTGCCGTCGCGGTTCGCGCGCCAGATCGCGTCCTCGTCCCGCGTG
>DATHBD010000074.1:0-19946 GCA_035296325.1 Micromonosporaceae bacterium
CACGCGGGACGAGGACGCGATCTGGCGCGCGAACCGCGACGGCACCCGCAACCTGATCGCCGCCGTGAAGGAACACGCACCGAACGCCCGGTTCGTCATGAGCAGCACCGGCAACGTCTACAACGCGGACGCCACGCGCCCAGCGCTGGAAACCGACGAGTGCTCACCGAAAACCGCCTACGGGGCGAGCAAGGTGGCGGCCGAGCCTCGCCGGGCACCCGATCGAAGGCTCAGACCTGTTCGGCCGTGCGTACGCCCTGGGCGGGTCGCGCCGCGCCAAGGGGTGGCCACGGATACCACGTGGACACCACCCAATGATCCGAGCACATCGAACTTCATGAACCGCGACGCGATCGGCTGGGCCCCGCCGACCGGCCCTCACCGCCGCTGCGGGTCAGCGGCGGTGAGCGAAGAACCTGGTGACCGTGGAGTTGAAGAAGTCCGGCTGCTCCCAGTGCGGGTTGTGGCCGCAGTCCTCGACGACCACGGCCCGGCTGCGCGGGATCCGTTGCTGGAACATCCGCATGATCGGCGGCGGCGTGTACAGGTCCGCGTCGCCGGTGAGCAGCAGCGTGGGAGTGGTGATGGTCTCCAGCTTCGCCCAGGTCAGGCCGGATGCCGGTGCCGGTTGCATGGCCCCGGTCCGGGCCCGGCGGGTGATCTCGAGCCAGGCCGCCACCCCCGCCGGGTTGGCGGCGCGGTAGGTCGGGCCGAGTTCCCGAAACTCGGCAGGCATGGTCTCGAAGCCGGCGGGTCGCAGACTGTTGCTCAGCGCCACGTACTCCGGATCCTGCACGCCGCCGGTGCTGCATGCGACGGTGAGACTGGCCAGCCGCTCGGGGTACTGGCAGGCATAGTCGAACGCAACGATCCCGCCCAGTGCCACCCCGAGCAGGTGCAGCCGGTCGAGGCCGAGATGGGTGACGAGCTGGTGCAGGTCGCCGGTCCTCGTCCCGGGATCGGAGCCGGTCGCCGGGTCGGAGTTGATCGAGCCCCGGCGCGAGTAGCTGATCACCCGGAACCCCGCGCGCACGAAGGCGGCCTGCTGGTACGGCCAAGACTCGCCACTGCCGATACCGGAGTGCAGCAGGACCACCGGTGGCCCGGCGGTTTCGGTGTCCCAGTACCAGATGCTGCCCCCGCCCACGTCCAGGCGGCCCTCGGTGACCTTGACCGGCGCCGGAACCCCGCCTGCCGGGTCGGCGGCCCCGAGGCCGGGGGTCACCGCGCCGGTGGTCGCGGCGGCGGAGGTGGTGGCGGTCGCCACGACGAGCCCGGCCGCGCCGACGGCGGCGCCCGCCAGACCGAGGACGTTACGCCGGGACAGTTGCGCACGGTGGGTCGGGATGCTTGCAGGGTTGATGATTCGATCCGTCATGCCGCCCACCGTAGGAACGCACTCTGGCAAACAGCTGTGCACCCGCTGTTTTTAGCCTTCAATTTGGCCGGCATGTCACTGCTGCGCCGTTCTCTTACCGTCAGGCGACATTTGGGCGTGTCGGCGTACGAGTTCCAGGCACCGTCCACGCTGGAGCTGGAGCACGACGTCATGCCGCGGCTCCCACGCGGCCCTCTCGATGATTTCGCGGGCGGTGTCCTGGGTCTCCGCCGTCACAGGTATTGCAAAACGATACGTTGCGTATTAGAGTTCGTTGTAGCACGAGGCACCGGAGCCAACGCGACGTCGAGGAGTGACCTGAGGCGGTTCCGGGTTTCGTCGTGGTGGTTGCCACGGCGTTGGCCACAACCCGGCGGCGGCGCCGCTCCGGCGGTCACCATCGGCGCCCGTCGCCGTCCTACTGCCGGGCGCGTTCCGACCGTAAGGAACCAATCGTCGATACCGCTCAATGCACTTTCTCCGGTTCGCCGGACTGACCCGATCCCACAGGAGCGCACTATGAGTACCGTCCATCACCGGCCGCGCTGGCTCGCGACCACCGCTGCAAGCCTCGGCGTCGTACTCGCCCTCGCCATCGCCCCGAGCACCGCGTGGGCGCACCCGGGGCATCCGGGTGAACCGCCGGCATCCGCTCCTCCTGCTGCCGCACCGGTGTACGGCCAGGGCTGGCAGCCGAGAGCGCCGATCGCGGGTGGTCCCCGCCAAGAGCACAGCGTCGCCACGCTGAACGGGAAGCTGTACGTCGTGGGCGGCATCCGCCCCGACGGGACGGGCGGGTTCGCCACCGTGCCCGACGTCGAGGTTTACGATCCGCGGCACGACGCCTGGACCAGCGTGGCGCCGCTGCCGGTGCCGATGAACCACCCGAACGTCGCCGCCGTCAGCGGCAGGCTGTACGTGCTGGGTGCCCTCTCCGGCGGGGCGTCGTGGCAGGCACTGCGCAACAGCTACGTCTACGACCCCGCGACCGACCGGTGGAGCGCACTGACACCCATGCCGGCCGGCATCGAACGCGGCAGCGCCGCAGTTGGCGTCTACGGGAACACGGTCTACCTGGCGGGCGGGATGCGCACGCTCACCCCGGGCCCCGGCGGTCTGCAGGACACCGTGGCGCTCGTGCACTCGTACAACGTGACCACGGGCCGATGGCGGGCGCTGCCGGACCTGCCCGAGGCGCGCGACCACGTCGGCGGCGCGGTTGTGGGCCGCACGCTGTACGTCGTCGGCGGCCGTGACCGCGGGCAGGTCAACGTGCGTGACACCGTCTACGCGCTGGACCTGCGAACCCGGCAGTGGACCGAGCGGGCGCCGATGCCGACAGCCCGCGGCGGCATCGCCACCGCCGTGGTAGGCCGCACGATCTACACGTTCGGCGGCGAGGGCAACATCGTCAACGGAGTCAACACGGTCTTCAACCAGACGGAGGCCTACGACACCCGCCGCGACCGGTGGCAGCGGCTCGCCCCGATGCCCGTGCCGCGGCACGGCACCGCGGCCATCGCGGTCGGTGACACCATCTACATTCCCGGCGGAGGCAACCGAGGCGGCGGCTCCCCGATGGACGTCAACGACGCCTTCCGAGCCCGTCAGTTCTGAGCGCGGTGGTCCGGGACCGTTCGACGGTCCCGGACCACGTCTGCCGTCGGCGTACCGCGAACCTCCGGCGTGGACGGCCGGCCTACGTGACCGTGCCCGTCGCCCTGACACCCGCCGATGGCGACGCCACGGCGCCGGTGTGCGGACCTCACGCACGATGGGAAGCGTCTCGTTTGCAATACGACTCGTATCGTTACAGTGGGGCTATGACTGATCGCGCACAAACCGGGTCCCCGGAGCCCGTTGTGCCGCGCCGGGGGCGCGGACGCATCCGCGACGCCGACACGACAGCGGCCATTCTGGAAGCGAGCATGGCACTGCTCGTGGAACGCGGGTTGAAGGGCTTCACGATCGAGGGTGTCGCGGCGCGCGCCGGCGTCGGCAAGGCGACCATCTACCGCTGGTGGCCCTCACGCGGCGCGGTCGCGCTGGACGCATTCCTCGCGGCCGTCGACCCGCAGGTGCCGTATCCCGACGTCGACGACTTCGCCACCGCCTTGCGTACGCAGGTCAGGTCACTCATCGGAGTGTTCCGCGACACGCCTAACGGCGCCGTGGTGCGCGCGCTGCTGGGCGAGGCCCAGACTGACCAGGACCTGGCCGAGGCGTTCCGCATCCGCTGGGTCGAAGTACGGCGCTCGTACGGCCGGGCCGTGTTCCGGCACGCCCAGCAGACCGGCCAGATCCGCGCGGATCTCGACATCGAGACCGCCATCGACCTGGTCTACGGGCCGGTGTACTACCGGCTGCTGACGGGGCACGCGCCGCTGAGCGACGAGTTCGCCGACTGCGTGGTGGAGTACGCACTGCGCGGCCTCGCGCCGCGTTGAGCCACCGGTTCACCGGCGTCCAGCCGCTGCGCTGAGCGGCGACCATTGCCTTACCCGCACGTCGAGCCGAGCGTGGTTGCCGCGGTCCACTACGTCGCGGCCGACGTCGGCGATGACCGCGGGCCGCAGCATGGGCGGTACGACCGGGAAAGGTGCACCATCGCGGGGAACATGGCCCGGCGACCACCCGCGTTGGTGGCGCGCGGGCCGATTCATGTGGCACGCATCCAGGTGAGGACGGCGAGGACGCGGCGGTTGTCGTCGGGTGTGGGGTCGAGGTCGAGCTTGGCGAGGACGCCGGCGATGTGGCTTTCCACGGTTTTTTCGGCGAGGCGGAGGGTTCGGGCGATGGCGGTGTTTGAGCGGCCCTCGGCGATGAGAGCGAGGACGTCGCGTTCGCGGTGGGTCAGGCGGTCGAGGACCTGTTGCTGGCGACGGTGGGCGAAGACGCGGGTGACGATGTCGGGGTCGATGACGGTCTCGGCGCGGGCGACCCGTTCCACGGCGTCGCGGACCGCGAGCGCGTCATCGACGCGGTCTTTGAGCAGGTATCCGACCCCGGTGCCGATCGCGAGCAGCCGCATGGCGTAGGCGGTTTCGGCGTAGGTCGACAACACCAGGACGCCGAGGTCGGGATGGTCGTGTCGCAGTGCCGCGGCGGCGGCGAGTCCCTCGTCGGTGAAGGTGGGCGGCATCCGGATGTCGAGGATGACGGCGTCGGGTGCGGGCGTGGGCATCAGCGCGCGGAGGTGTGCGACGTCACGTGCTTCGCCGACCACATCGACGCCGACGTCGGTGAGCAGGAGCGCGAGCCCGCGGCGGAACAGGGCTGAGTCGTCGCAGATCATGACGCGCATGGCAACTCCGCGGTGAGTCGGGTTCCACCTGCGGCGGTGCTCTGCACGGTGAGGCGACCGCCCAGCGCCGCGACCCGGTCGGTGAGTCCGGCGATGCCGCCACCCGGGGTTGCCAACGCCCCGCCGCGGCCGTCGTCGTGGATCGCGACGTTGAGGCGGCCGTTGGTGTGTCGCACGGTGACCGTGGCGTGGGTGGCGTGGGCGTGTTTGGTGATGTTGGCGAGGGCTTCGCAGACGACGAAGTACGTGGTGGACTCCACGGTGGGTGGCAGCTCTGCAACGTCGACTGTGACGGCAACCGGCATTGGCACAGTTTCAGCGACCGATTCGATCGCGGCGGCCAGGCCGATCTGTTCCAGTACGGCCGGGTGGATACCTCGGGCCAGGTCACGTAGGTCACGCAGGGCGCGGCGTAGCTCGACCCGGGCACGGTCCATCAGCTCACGCATCGTCGGGTCCGCGGCCGCGTTGCCGGCCCGGCCGATGGTGGCGGCGAGCGCGAGCAGTTGCTGCTGTGCCCCGTCGTGGAGGTCGCGTTCGACCTGGCGGCGCTGGGCGATGCCGGCCTCGACGATGCGGGCGCGGGAGTCCTGCAACTCCAGGAGCCGCACCCGAAGATCCGCGTGCAACCGCGCGTTTTCCAGGCTCAGCGCTGCGGCCCGCGCGGCGGCGTCGAGCACATCCGGGCGGCGTTGCAGCGTACGGTCGACCAGCAGGATCGCGAGTGGACCGCCGCTTGCGTCGCGGATGTCCCGGCGCAGCCGCCCGTCGTCGGGCACAGCCGTGAGATTGCCCTCAGCGTCGACTGTGGCCTGCCGGTCGGTCAACCATACGAACACGTCCAGCGTCGGGTCGGCGAGCGCGCGGCGGAGCGCGTCTCGTACCGAACCGATGGTTGCCGGGGCCGGGATCGCGACGACCGTGTCGGCGACACCGGCGCGGTCGAGGACCCGGCGCAGCGCCGCCACCGTGAACGCCAGCGGGACCCCGAGCCGGACTACCTCGACGACAATCCACAGTGACATCGGCAGGTCATCGTTCCCTTTGACCGTCGAAACGATTTGCTGGATGAGCACGGACACCGCCACGGCCACCGAGGCGATCAGTACCGGCAGCAGCTCCCGGCGGTCCAGGCCCGAGCTACGGCGGTATCTGCGGACCACCAGCGCCAAGACGACCGCTGCCACGACCCCACCGGCACCCAGGTAGATCCGGTACATCACCGGCTGCGCGTGCGGCAGGTCCACGATGGTGGGCCACCAGAAGTTGTCCGGCCACCCGTCCCGTTGCGGATCCCAGAACAGACCGGACGGCAGGTGCAGGACCAGGATGAGGCCGATCAGCAGCGGGACCAGCCGGCGCACCGTGCGGTCAAGGATTCGGCGGTGCGGGTAGCGCAGCAGGATCACCATCAGGATCAGCTCGTCGAATGGCATGACCAGCCACGCCGTCGCCGGTAGCAGTCCGGTCCGGAACGCTGACCCGCCGGTGAGCCAGAAGAAGCCGGCGAGGATGAACAGCGTCCCGGTGGACCGCTGTTCCTCCTCGGCGCGGAACACCATTCCGGTGGCCACGTACGTGACACCGACCAGGACGGTGAGCACCTCCTGAACCGGGTGCTGCAGCACGTCGGTCCACCGTGCCCAGAGCCCGTATCCGAGCGCGGCGAGGACCGTCACGGTGCCGATGGCGGGGGCGCGCCACCGTCGGACAGCACTGATCGTCATGCCAGCAGGGTCCGCCAACACCACCGGCCAAGGGAAGAGGGTTATCCCGGAGTCACCCTCGGTGCTGGCCCGGTTCTGCCACACCCGGTGCCACGCGCATCGTCGAGAAGGCGATCCGACCCATTCCAGGAGGCACCGATGTCGACCATCGACCCGACCCCGCTGACGACCCCGCCACCACGGCGTGGCCCGCTTGCCACAGCTGCCGTGCTCGCCCTCGTCAGCCTGTTGATGATCGTGGCGGCAGACCTGCCGCAGACCCACCCGACCCCGCCTTACCTCGTCCCGAGCCCAGCCCCGGCACCGGCGGTCGTGCGGTGAAAACGCAGCACGGCGATGAGGAGTGATGACCATGGAGGCCAAGGACACCGTGGCGCTGATTCTGGCCCTGGCCAGCGCGCTTCCAGGCATCGCGGCGATCCCGAACGGACGCTGGCGCCGGCCGTTGATGGTCATCTGCATCAGCCTCCTGACGCTCGCGCTGCTGGTCTGGGGAGCCAACATCGGCCGCGCCGGACGACCTCCGCTCGACGCTGGGCCGTCGCCATCGCCAGCGCCGTCGCCGTCCATCGCTTCCCCGCCGGTCACGCCCACCGCCCAGCCGACGTCACCTGGGCCACCGCCACCTCAGCGTCGATCGACCCGGACACCTCGGCCCACCCCGTCCGCGAGCCCGCCGCCCACCGCCGGTAAGCCGACGGAGCCGCCACCGTGGACCGGCCCCGAAGGCGCGACGTTCCGCAACGTCAACAGCGACAAATGCCTTGAGGTCC
This sequence comes from Micromonosporaceae bacterium, assembly GCA_035296325.1. GTDB lineage: Bacteria > Actinomycetota > Actinomycetes > Mycobacteriales > Micromonosporaceae > DATHBD01. The sequence continues at coordinate 7,183 of DATHBD010000074.1, forward strand.
ACAACGGTGGCACCGAGAACTTCGCCAACGTGGTCCAGTACCGGTGCCATGGCCTGCTCAACCAGCGATGGAAGGCCCGCCCGCAGAACGACGGGTCCTACCTGCTGGCGAACGTCAACAGCGGCAAATGCCTTGAGGTGCGCGACAGCAGCCGCGACGACTTCGCCAACGTCAACCAGTTCGACTGCCATGGTGACCTCAACCAGCGGTGGCGCCCCGAAGGACACAGCGGAGGCTCATACCGCCTGGTGAACGTCAACAGCGGTAAATGCCTCGAAGTCCGCGACAGCAGTCCCGACGACTTCGCCAACGTCAACCAGTTCCGCTGCCACGCCAACCCCAACCAGCGCTGGAAACTCGCCTGAGCCACGCCTCGAGGGGTTTCCGGTTTCCCGGACGGCCTGACCCGCCGGATTGTCCTCGATTGCGGGCAGATGGGGTGGGAGCATGATTGGCTGTGAGGACCTGGGTGCCGCGACCGGGCGGTGTGACTCGTGCGGCAGCCCGACAGCTGGCCGCTCACGGCCGCCGTGCCCGACTCCTCCCACCCCGACGGCACCCGCACGAACGCCAATCGGGGCGACCAGCGTCTGGTCACAGGCAGCGGCTGGTCGGCGTGGCACGTGCCGACCATCATGCTCATGCTTCAGGTGCGGTAGATCAGAATGAAGGATAATCCTCTAGAGGCGGTGGGGCCGCCATGGATTCTGTTGGCGGATCTTGGATCGGATAGATTCGCGGTCAAAGCCAACGAGTTTCGCGCCGGCGGTGGACAAGTGATCAAAGTCGACGGCGCTGACGCGAGAACGCCTGACGCATTGTTCGAGCAATTTGCGCAGGCAGCAAAGCTGCCGAGCTACTTCGGGAGGAACTGGCCGGCATTGGACGAGTGCATGGCGGATCTTGAGTGGCTACCCTCAACTGGCTACGTCGTAATGCTCAGGAATCCTGGAATGCTGTTGGACTCGAGTCCCTTAGACCGGACGACGTTCGTAAAGCTGATCAGGAAGGTCGCTGTGGAGTGGGCCCGGCCCGTGTCTGTCGGAGGGGTTTGGGACCGACCCAGCATTCCGTTTCACCTGGTAGCTGGCTACAGCAACAATGGCGGCTTCCGTAGCACCAAGCTCGGTTTTGCTCCCCGCCACGGCGTGGCATGGCTTGGGTCGGACGCCTCCATCATCGATTAGGAGAAACCCAGCGACGCGCTATCACCGGCCCGGGACCAAGATGGCCGCAGGCTCCCGGGTGCTGCCCGGGGGGTTCCCTGCTGGAACTTGGACTCGACGATTCGATCCCCTTGCCTGAGCTTCGAGATTTCCGAACTGCCGGCCGAGAGCGCACGCAGCAACACGTGGCCGACGCGCTGATTGAGCTCTGGCGGCGGGGGCACATCCAATTCTGGTCGGGACAGTGGGACGAGGACCCCAGCCGTTGAGTGCCGACATGCCCGAAGAGCCTCTTCGCGATGCCGAGCAGTACACCTGGCCGGGGCGGACACCGAGCTGGCTGCGGAGAGCGCGTCTTACGCGGGTGTGATCTCGACGGGTGTCGCTGCGCTCAGGGTGTGCCCGACGGGTGACGTGGCGGCGACCTTGCGGTGCAGTTCGGCGATCGCCTCGGCGTCGGCATCGGTGTCCAGGTGTACGGCGGCGCGAATGGCCGAGAAGCCCGCGTGTCCGTCGGCGAGGCCGAGGAAGGTATGCAGGTCCAACTCGCCTTCGAGGTCTATGTGCAGGTCGCGGATGACGATGCCGGCGATCGTAGCGTTTGCCGCGTAGCCGACGACGAGGCAGTTGCCGAGCGCGCCGAGGAGTTGCTCGACCGGATTCGGGGCAGTGTCGCCGCCGCCAAGTTTCGATGGTTCGTCCGACGGAATCGGATCGAAGTTCCGCATCTGGGCCTCGGATGAAAAGGCGCCGGTCCAGCGGACGGAGGCTCCCCATTTGGTGTGCGCCGCCTCGGGGCGGTCCTGGATGGTCTGCGCCAGCTTCGCGACGGCGGCGATGTCGACCTGATTGAGTGGGTGCTGAGTGGTGGTCATCCAGGAAGTCTAGGAAGTATTCCTACAGGAAAGCAAGGATATTGCTGTGAGGATTGTCGCGTGCGTGACCGCGCCTCCGGATGCGCGCTACTGGTGTCGCCATACTTTGGCCGCCGAGGCCAACAGCAGCGCGACCAGCAGCGGGATGAGCACGGCGGAAGGCACCACCCCGAGCAGCAGCCCACCGAGCACGGCCCCGGCGACCGAGCCGGCGGCCATCACAGCCAGGAACCGGGCGTTCGCGCGCAGTACGGCGAAGCTGCCGTCGCGGCTGTAGCGGGCGAACGCGACCAGCATGGTCGGCAAGGAGACTCGCCAGGGACAGGCTGCCGGCAAGCTTGATGTCCACGGCGGTCGCGAGCCTTGTCGTTGAAGCCTTGTCGTCGAAGCCGTGCCGTTGACGCAGAGCGCGGTGTCGGCGGGCATCAACACGGTCATGCGGACCATCGGCGGCAGCCTCGGCGCGACTGTCGATGCCAGTCTGCTGACCGCATCGATCTCCACCGCCGGGTACCCCGGCGAACGTGCCTACACCACCGCGTTCCTCAGCTACGCTGTGGCGCTGACCGGCGCGTGCGTCCTCGCGGCGCGGATACCCGGCAGCCGACCTACTTCGCCGACTCGAACGTCGGCATGGACATACCGCTCTTCGGCCGGTACGACGGCTCGTGCTGTTTCGGCCCGAAGAACCACCGGCCCTCGGGTTAGGCCAGCGCGGCCGCCTTGCGCAGGAGCACTGAGCGTTCGCGCTGGTTGGCGCAGAGCCGGGCCGCCAGCGCCAGCTCGGCGCGCGCCTCTGGTCGCCGGCCGAGGCGGGCCAGCAGCTCCCCGCGCACGGTCGGAACAAGATGCGAACCGGGGAGCCGGTCCAAAGCGATCAGCTCGTCCACGATGGCCAGGGCTTGCGCCGGACCCGATGCCATGGCCACGGCGACGGCCCGATTGAGTTCGACCACCGGCGAGGGAGCGACCCGGCCGAGCGCCTCGTAGAGCAGCACGATCCGGCTCCAGTCGGTCGCCTCGACCGATGGCGCCGTCGCGTGGGCGGCTGCGATCGCCGCCTGCAGGCCGTAGGGGCCCAGGCCGCGGGTCGATGCTTCGACCAGCGCGGCCAGCCCGCGGCGAATCGCCGCGAAGTCCCACCGCCGCCGGTCCTGGCTCTCCAGAAGCACCGGCGAACCGTCCGGGCCGGTCCGGGCCGGGAAACGCGCGGCGGTCAGCTCACACAACGCCAGCAGGCCGTGCACTTCCGGCTCGTCGGGCTGCAGCGCGGCAAGCGTGCGGGCCAGCCGGATCGCCTCGTACGCGAGGTCGGGGCGCAACAGCCGGTCGCCCGACGTGGCCGTCGACCCCTCAGTGAAGATCACGTAAAGGACGCTGAGCACGCCACCCAGCCGCGCCCGACGCTCGCCGGCTGCCGGCAGTTCGAACGGCACCCTGGCCGCCGCGATCGTCTTTTTGCCCCTGGTGATGCGGGCCTGCATGGTCGGCACGGGTACCAGGAACGCGCGGGCGATCTCCTCGCTGGACAGGCCGCCGACCACGCGCAGGGTCAGCGCCACCCGGGCCTCGGGCGAGAGTACCGGGTGGCAACTGATGAACATCAGCGCCAGGACATCGTCATCGATCTTCTCGGGGTCGAATTCGTCGTCGACCGCCGGGGCGGCCGACAGCAGGGCGTATCGGTCCTGGAGGGCGGTCCGGCGGCGGATCGCGTCGATCGCCCGCCGCCGCGCCGTGGCCATCAGCCAGCCGGCCGGATTGGCCGGAGGGGTAAGCGGCCACGACACCAGCGCCTCGGTCACCGCCTCCTGGGCCGCGTCCTCGGCCAGCCCGAAATCGCCGGTGAACCGGGTCAGCGCGGCGACGATCCGGGCCGACTCGATCCGCCATACGGCCTCGACGTCGGCCGTACCCATCAGATCCGGCCGGCGCTCTCGTCCTGCGGCATCTCGTCGTCCCTGGCCACCCGCCGCACCTCGATTTTGGATCCGGTGACCGACGGGACCCGCTTGGCCCACTCGACCGCCTCCTGTTTCGAGGCGACATCGAGCATGAAGTAGCCCCCGAACAGTTCCCTGGTTTCCCCGTACGGCCCGTCCGTGACCACCGGGGTGTCGCCGCTGAAGTCGACCACGACAGTTTGGCCGGCATCGTCCAGCCCTTCGGCCGCGACGAACACGCCTGCCTTGACCAGTTCCTCGATGTAGTGGTACGTCGCGGCCGCCAACTCTTCGAACCCGGCCATCAGGACCGCGTTCGACTCGTCGGTGCCGCGCATGATCAGCATGTACTTCGGCATCGTGCTCTCCTCCTCGACGGGGCCGCCGCTCGGCTCCCCGCACCCCACACGTCGAACGAATGGCCCGCGGATCGACATCAGTCCCGAAGAATCTGGGCACGCCCCGGCCGATCGTAGCCTCACAGAGTTGAGCAATTGCTCAAAGCGTCGTACGATTCGACTGAGCGAGTGCTCAAATACGGAGGTCGGCATGGGCGGCATCTACGTGGAGACCGTGATCGCGGTGCCGCTGACGGCGATCTGGCAGGCCACCCAGGACCCGGGCAACCAGTGCCGCTGGGACGCACGGTTCAGTCGCATCGACCCGGTCCCCGGCACCACGCCAGCCCAGTTCCGGTACATCACCGCGGTCCTGCCCGGTGTCAAGATCGGCGGCTTCGGCATCCACGCCGGCCAGCGCGGCCGACCGGACGGCACCTGCACCTCGGCACTACGCTTCGGCTCCGCCGACCGGCGCTCGTTGATCGCCGCCGGCCGCGGATACTGGCGCTACGTGCCGGGTCCGCGCGGCGTGCGCTTCCTGACCGGGTACGAGTACACGCCGCGCTGGGGCGCGCTGGGGCGCCTGATCGACGTCATGTTCCGGCCGCTGTTCGGCTGGGCGACGGCGTGGTCGTTCGACCGGCTCCGGCTGTGGCTGGAACGCGGCGTTCCCCCGGAGCGGGCATTGCGCAACGCCCGGCGCCAGGTGGCTCTCCGAGCCGCGGCCGTGACGCTCGTTGCCGCCCTCGACGTCGGCGTGGTGGCCGTCGTCCTCACCTCGCTGGTCCTGCTCGTTCTGCCACCCGACCGGAACACACCGGCTGCCCGCCGGTGTCGCCGCCGACCGCCCGACCGCCTGGCGGCCCGGGCGCCGTCCCTCCTGGAGACACTGTGACCTCGATCTTCCAACGTGCACTCGGCGGCGACTTCTACCGCCTGCACCCGCGATTGCAGGACCGCTTCGGCTTGACCGGCCGTAAGCACCGCGGCTGCATCGGCACCGGAGTGATGGACCGCATCTGGCGCGGCCCCGCCTTCGTCACGCCGTTCCTGCACCTGGGCACCGCCAGGCACGTCCTGTTTCCGGAAACCGGCACCGCGATCCCGTTCACCATCGAGAACTACGCCTACACCGACTCGTACGGCCGCCCGACACTGACGTTCGTCCGGACGTTCGAGGTGGCCGTCGCTCGCCGCCGCCGGTTCGACGCCACGATGGTCTTCAGTGAGCAGCGACGGACCCTTGTCGACTATCTCGGCACCCACCAGCACATCGCCGTGGACCTGCACCCTTCGGTCGACGCGACCGGTGGCCTGCACATCCGCAGCGGAACCCAACGTTTCCGCGGCGGCGTCCGCTGCCCGCGACTGCTCAGCGGCGAGGCGCGGCTCCACGAGTGGTATGACGACGCCACCGACCGCTTCCGGATCGAGGTAGCCGTCGAGAACCGCCGATTCGGGCCGATCTTCGGGTACTCCGGCAGCTTCACGACCCAGTACGTCAACCACCCCGCCCCGGTGCCGGCCACCGTCCGGCCACTGCGGGAGAATCCCCGCGAATGAGCAGCGCCGCCACGACCGCGGCCAGTACGGCGGCGAGCAGTGCTACGACGCTCAGCAGCACCGCGCGGATCGTGGTGGTCTTCATCGGGGCACGCTCCTCCATGAAATTTACTTAAACGGTTCAGCTATTCCGAAGTATTGACTATCAGGTATGGCGTGGCAAATGGGTGGGGGACCCCGAGCCCTACCGGCTGCGCCGCGCGACGAAGGTGATGCCTGGTTGCGTTTCAGAACCTCTTCGAGAACCATCCACGGCATGGACAACGCATTGATGTTGACGGGTGTCGGGTCAAAAGGGCGCTGCATGACTTCTGAAGATCGACCAGTCCGACGAGCCGTCGGCCCACTTCTCGCCCTCGCTGCAGTGCTGGCCCTGCCGCTACTCTCCCCCGCCATACCGGCCGCGGCGTCGCCACCGGCCGCGACCGCCTCCTCGAAGGGACCGTGGACCGGCGCCTGGGCGACCAGCCCACAACGGATGGTCGGTCCGACCTTCTCCCAGCAGACCCTGCGCATGCTGGTCCATCCGACCGTCGGTGGAACGTCGCTGCGGATCCGACTGTCCAACACGTTCGGCGCCGAGGACGTCACCTTCGATGCCGTGAGCGTGGCCCGGGCCGTGGCGCCCGGGTCGGCCGAACTCGTCGGCGGAACCAGCCGGAGCGTCACTTTCCACGGCCAACGGGCGGTGACCGTCAAGGCGGGCAGCCAGGTCTTCAGCGATCCCGTGCAGTTGAGCATCGCGTACGGCCAGGACCTGGCGGTCGACCTCAACGTCACCGCCGGGGGCGATGCCGCCGCCATCACCGGTCACGACGGCGCCCAGGGCACGCAGTTCGTGGCGGCCGGCAACCAGGTCGGCGGCGCGGCCGCCATGTTCACCGGCACGGTCAACTCGTGGTTCTGGTTGAGCGGCGTCGACGTACGGCCGACTCGCGGTGTGCGGGGCAGCATCGTGGCCCTCGGTGACTCGATCACCGATGGCGCGTACACCACCTGGAACGGCAACGACCGCTGGACGGACAACCTCGCAGACCGGCTGCAGGCGCTCCCCGCATCCAGGCAGTTCGGCGTGCTCAACCACGGAATTGGCGGCAATCAGATCCTCACCGACCGTACCGACTGCTGCGGCGCGGGTACCAGCGTCTCCGCCCTCAACCGGGAACGTCACGATGTCCGGCTCCAGACCCGCGTCAAGTACCTGATCCTCGCCGAGGGCATCAACGACATCGGCTTCAACGCCGACGCCGACGCCCTCATCGCCGGGATGAGGACGGTCGCGAGGCGGGCGCACACGGCCGGCATCCGGGTGATCGGCGCGACCATCACGCCGTACGGCTGCGACACCGGTTGCTTCGGCCCTGAACAGGAGGCCACCCGGCAGACGGTCAACACGTGGATCCGGACGAGCCGCGTATTCGATGGTGTGATCGACTTCGATGCCGCAGTCCGCGACCCGCAGAACCCCAGCCGGCTGCTGCCCGCCTACCAGGCCGACTTCCTGCACCCCAACAACGCCGGCCAGCAGGCGATGGCCGAGTCGATCGACCTGAGCCTGTTCCGCTGACCAACCACTGTACCGGTCGACCTTCCGGGGGCCTGCGGCGTCTTCGCCGACGGGCCCCCGGGCGGCTCGCGGCGTGCTGCCACGCCGCACTCACATTCCCCGCCGGGATCCGCATACGCCGGGGGTCGACGCACGGTCGCAGGCTGGTCGGACGGGTCCGCGGGGGCAACGTGCGCGGCGAGCCGGCGGTAGGCTGCCCCGGTCGTCGACGAAACGGGGAGCTTCACCATGTTCCGCAGATGGATGCTTGTCGGCCTGCTGGCGCTGGCGGCGGGCTGCGACTCCGGCGGTGGCCCGGGCGGTGGCGCCTCGTCGGAGCCGCCCGCCGCTGACGCGCTCGCGCAGGTACGTGCCGCGGCCGCCAAGACCGCAGGGGTGCCGGCACATGTGACGTTGAGCGCGCCCAACGTCGAGGTCGCCGGCGACACCGACCCGGCCGGCAAGGCACTGGCCCTGACGGTGACGACGAGTGGCGACGGCGAGCGCACCGAGTCCAGGGTCCGGGTGGTTGGCGAGGACGCATGGATGACCATCGCCAAGTCCGCCCTGCCGAACCTGGACCTGAAGAAGTTCATCTGGTTCCCGACGTCGGAGTTCGCCAAGGCGTCCCTGGTGCATCTGGGGGCCCCGTTCGACCCCGCTGGGATCACCGGCTTCTCCGCGGCGATGACAGCCGCGACCCGTACGGGTGAGGGCGCCTACACCGGCAAACTTGACCTCATCGAGGCGCCGGCCGGGGTGTCCCGTGGCCTCCTGCCAGCGACGGCCGAGTCGTTGCAGCACAACGGTGGCGTGTCGCAGTCCGTGCCGTACGAGGCGTCGGTGGACGCTCAGGGCTACCTGACCTCGTTGACCGTCACACTGCCGACCTACGCGAGCACGGCCAGGTTCTCCGACTTCGGCAAGCCCGTCAAGATTGACAAGCCCGGCGCGGCCGAGGTCATCGAGGTGCCGGTCGCGTTGCGCCGGCTCCTGTCGGGCCAGTTGTAGCGACCGGGCCTCCGCGCGGGGCACACCCGGTGCGGCACGTGGTTGCTTGCGATGAAGGTAATCGCCTGCCACCAAAGGACTGACTCGACTCAGGGAAAACTGCCGCGGGTGCTCCGGGCGCGCCACCCGCGGCAGCCTCCACTCAGGCCGGTGGTCGCCGAGCCGGGACCGGCGGTCGCACCGTCAGCCGGAGCAGCGCAACGGTCAGGACCATCAGCCCGACATAGAGCGGCAGCCCGGCGCCCAACTGCTGGGCAAGCGCGGCGAGCAGTGGATATTCCGAAACCGACGCCGGCGTCACCTCGGCGGCCGGAGTTCCGATCAGCTCGGTGACCCGCTCCGCGAGCCAGGTGCCGCGGCCGACGAACATGTCGTGGGCAATTGGGCCCGGGGTCGCCACGATTGCGAACGCGCTGCCGCCGATCACGGCGTACAACCATGGCATGAAACGCCGCGCGTCCCCCACGGCATATCGCTGCGCCGCCCACGCGGCAATCGGTAGCACGACGGCCAACACCGGTGTGAGCGCGCCGAAAGCAAAGGAGGAGTCCAGCAGCCAGTGCGCGGGCTCACTGATCGACGGTCCCCCCTCGCCAAGATAAATAGCATGGAACCAGAACATCACCGCGCCACCGCCGTAACACATGATGACCGCGGTGATCAGCAGCGCCATTCGGGCACTGCGATCAGCGTAGAAGCCGGCCAACAGGGCTGCGAACGCCCGTGCTCCCCGCGACGGCGGCGCTGGCGGTCGGGCGGCCTGGTCTGCGCTGAACGGATCGAGAATCACGCGAAGGCTCGGACAGGTAACCGTAGTTTCCTCGGACAGGGGAGCGCGTACTGGCATGGTGGATGCCTTTCCACGGGAACGTTTCGCGACTGGCGGCGCGCCTGCCTACCCAACCATTGGATCGACCCATGTGATTGCGACGGTAGGGGGGCCGACGGCTCCCTCACAACCCCCTTGGGGGATTGTGGACGCTCCACCAGCGAGCGGTCGCGTAACTTTCCGGTGACGACCATGAGTTCAATCGTTCCGGTCAGCCGAACAATAAGGCAGCCGTGGAATGGAGTAGCGGTGATAACCGGCAACTGGGAGATCACGGTGGGCCAACTGGACGAGCTGTCGATCGCGCTGGCCAGCCGCAGCACGACGGATTGCGCGGCATAGCCGCGACTGAGCGCGGAGTGCTGGATCAGGCCGTACGCCGACGATGGTGGCGGCGTACGGTGCCGTTGAGCGTGCGGATCGCTGTCCTGCCGGTCGCCGGTTCACGCGGATACCGGATCGGTCCGAGCCCCCTACTGGTCACCGGGCCGCTTGTACTGGACAGCGAGTCCTATGCGCGATTGCTCGCTGCTATGTTGGTCAGCCGCTGACGGGCAGCGCGGCATGGCCGCCCGAGCGACAGTGCGGGGAAGACCGCGCACTGTCGTCGGTTCCTGGCCGACTCGGCCCTTGACGCACCCGCTGGTCCGGCTACCGAGCGAAACGGAACCAGTCCAGGTTGAGCAGGTTGCCACTGCCCCCCCGGTACACCAGGTACAGCGTGTGCGTGCCGGTCGCGCCGGTCACCGGGCAGCTGGTGGTGACGAAGGTCTGCCAGCTTCCGGTAGCGGGGACGGTGCAGGTGGCAACCGTTGCACCGGTGGGACTGCCCAGACGCGCCTGGACGATCCCGCCGCTGCCCTGGCTCGAGGTGCGGACGCTGAGCGTGCGCGGGCTCGATGCGCCGAACGCGACGCCGGCGTACGCCGTGTGGTCGTTGTTGCTGATCACGTTGACGTCGGTGCCACTGTCGGCGGCGGTCCAGCCCAGTCCGGTGCCCACCTGGGCGTCGTACTGCTCGGCCTCCACCTGCAGGTACGGGTTGATCGTGGTCACCGGGGCGGTGGCGATTCGGAACCACGCCACGTTGAACAGGGAGCCGCCGTTGGCTGCGTTGCGGTACACCAGGTAGAGGGTGTGCGTTCCGCTCGCTGCGCTCGTCGGGCACGAGATCGTCGTCCAGGTCTGCCAACCTCCGGTGCCGGGCACCTGGCAGGTCGCAAGCACCGGACCGGTCGGGCTGCCCAGGCGTGCCTCGATCGATCCTGGCGTGGCCTGCGCGCTGGCGACCTGCACCACCAGCGAAGCCGCCCCGCTCAGATCCACCCCGCTGTACGCGGTGTAGTCGCCGTTGTGGATGTGTGCCACGTTGCTGCCCTGCGAGACGCTGTTCTCCAGCTGGGTGCCGGACTGGCTGCTGTACGACCCCGCCCGGATGCCGAGGTAGGCGTCGGTGGTGGATCGGCACCGGGCGTGGCCACACCCCGCCGTCCAGTCGATGCCGCCGGTTTCGTAGGCGCCCTGGTCCGGCGCACGGCCACGGAATCCGTCGGTGACCCCAGCGACGGCGGTGCCGGCGTCCACGGCCGGCGAGTTCGGCTGCAGGCGATAGTCGCGGACGGCCGGGTTGACGAACCGTGGCCGTACGGTGTTCGAGGAGTTGGCCGTGATGGTGGCGTTCGGCGGCGTCCGTTCGTACGTCACCGAGCCGTGCGCCCAGAGGTTGTTCTGCAGGGCCGTGCCGGTCGCGTTGGCGAGGTGGCCGCCTTCGCTGTAGCCGACACCGGGGCCGACCGTGTTGTTGTACAGGTCGTTGCTGGAGCTGCCGTCGCTGCCCGAGCCGGTCGCGTTGAGCTTGAGGCCGTACCGCCCGGTGTCCCAGACGACGTTGTGGTGGACGACGAAGCCGCTCGCGCCGTCGTCCAGGAAGACACCGGTGCTGTACTTGTCCGCGACGGCGGTGTCGTGGATCCAGTTGTGGTCGATGGAGCTCTGCTGGGCGTCCACGCTGTGACAGCAGATGTAGATCGCCCCGAGATCACGGGTCTGCAGGCCGAAGTTGTACAGGTTGTTGTACGAGATCCGGCTCTTGTGCGTGTACGCCGTCTGAGTACCCGGGTTCAGGCTGATCAGGAACCGGCCACTGTTGTACAGCGTGTTGTGGGTGACCGTGCCGTAGCCGCGGAAGCCGAAATTGATCCCGGACGGGTAGCCACCGAGGTAGTTGACGTCATGGATCAGGTTGTTGACCAGGGTCATGTTGCTGCCGGCCAGCGACACGCCGTTGCCTGAGCTCCAGGCGACCGTGCTGTTGCGCAGCGTGTGGTTTGAGCCGTCCAGGATGATGCCGGTGCTGGTGGCGCCGGAGCACCACGTCCCGCAGCCGGCGACGTCCTGCGGGTCGTTGGGCAGGGTGAGCGCATGCGAGACGTACGCCGCGTCGATCCCGTCGAGCACGATGTTGCTGCTCGTGGGCGAGGTCAGTACCGTGGCGGAGAAGATCTTGAGGCCGGCGACGGTGACATTCGAGCGGCCCGAAAGGTTGAAGGCGGCGTGGCGCCGCTTGGCCTCGACCGTACGGGCGGCGGGCGATCCTCCGCCAGGGGCCCAGAGGTAGAGCCGGCGCGCCGTCCAGTCGTACCACCACTCGCCGGGAGCGTCGAGCAGTTGCAGGCCGCGGTTACCGCCGGTCAGGTAGTACTTCGCCCCGGGGCGGTTGCAGTTCGGGTCACCGCAGTACCGCCTGACGGTGAACTGCCCGGCCGACGACGCGGTGACGATGTTGGCGGTGGCCGACCAGGCGGGGCCGCCGACCACGTGCTCGATCGCGCCGGTGAAGTCGACGCCGGCCGGGAGCGCGGCGTCGATGACCGTGCCGACGCTGGTACCTGCATCGGCCTCCGCGGTGGCCTGGTGCGAGGGGTCGGTCGAGCCGTTCGGCCACTGGGCCTCGCCGGTCATGACGGCGTCCACGAAGACCTGGTTGGCGGAGACAGCGCCGGGCGTCACCCGGTTGTTGACGTCGCTGGTCTCACCGCTGACCGGCAGCGTGACGTTCGCCGCGTAGATCTCCCCGGAGTGCCTGGTCCAGCCGGTGACCGGATCGGCGCCGCTGACCGTCACGCTCTCGTTGTTGTACGGCTGGAACACGATCCGGCCGGCGGCGGTACCGGAGTTGGCCGGCGTGACGGTCTCCCGGTACACCCCCGCCCGGATCTGGCAGGTGTCGCCGGCCACCGCCACACTCGCGCACTTCTGGATCGTCCGGAAGGGTGCGTCGACCGACGTGCCAGGGTTTGCGTCATTCCCGGACGTGGCGACGAAGTAGCTCGTCGCGGCCGATGCGGGCCAGGCCAGCGCAACCGAGGCCGCTGCCGCCAGAACAGCACCAATGAGCGCGAAGGTGCCGGTACGCGTGCGTGTCATCGGATTTCGTCCCAACTCCGTCGTTCCGAGTGCGCCGCCACGGGCGCCTGTGCGGCGGACTGTG
>DATHBD010000075.1:0-15173 GCA_035296325.1 Micromonosporaceae bacterium
CCACCACGCCGGTCGAGCCCACCACGCCGGTCGAGCCCACCACGCCGGTCGAGCCCACCACGCCAGTCGAGCCGAGCACGCCGGTTGAGCCCACCACGCCGGTTGAGCCCACCACCCCGGTCGAGCCGAGCACCCCCGCCCCCAGCACCAACCCGGACGGCAACGGCAACGGCAACGGCAACGGCGAACCCACCACCACGCCGACCACCACCGCAGCACCCACCACCGCCACCGCCACCGCCACGGCCGCACCAGCCGCCATCCCCACCCACATCTCCACCGCCCTCGCCGTCACCGGCCAAGCCATCTGGACCCTCGCCACCGCCGGCCTCGCCCTCCTCACCCTCGGCGCCCTCTTCCTCCTGATCAGCCGACGACGCCCCCACGCCAACAACTGACCAGAAGGAACACGAACCGGGGTCGACCGCACACGCGGCCGACCCCGGTTCCGTTGTATGTCAACCCGGCACACATCGCCGGGCGACCCTGACCATCAGCGGTTCGTGGACACCGTCACCAGCGGCTTCGGCGCCTCACCTGGCACGATCTCGCGGACGACGATCTGAGCGATCTGCGGCAGCACCTCCGCGGTCAGCATCTGATACACCGCGCTCTTCGGCTGCTCGGACGTGCCGAAGCCGCCCGGTGGCAGCACCACGGTCCCGACGCTGATCTCTTTGCCGGCCTTGGTCCGGATCACCACCTCGCAGGTCTTCGGACCAATGATGTTGGTCAGCTCCACGATCACCGGCGTACCCCAGGTGGCACAGGACGCCGTGACCTTGGCGCTGACCTTGCTCGTCGTATCCCTGGCGGAGTAGTCCGAGCTGCTGGCGGCGCCGTCGCAGACGCCGGGAGCCGGCTGCAGCGGATCGCGCTGGGTTTGGGCCGGGGCCGAGCCGCGTTGGGCGCCCGCGTCGGGGCCGGGGGAGTTGCCCGGAGTCAGCCCCGGCAAGCCGATCGCCAGAGCGAGGACCGAGATGATGCCGAGTACGACGACGCCGGCCGCCACCGACACCAGCCGCAGCGCGCGGGTGCGGCCCCGTTCCTTGGCGGCGGTCTTGAGCATGCCGTCGAGGATGCGGCCGCTGCGCATGATCTGATCGGCGGCGATAAGTTCGCCGGCGTCGACCCGGGCGAGTTCGTCGGCCACCGGATTGAGTTCGGCCAGCGCCGTCGTGCACTGTGCGCAGGTGAGCATATGCATCTCGAAGCGCCACGCCTCTTCGGGCTCCATGAGGTTCAGCGCGTACGCGGCGACGTCCTCATGTGCCGCGTCGATGCTGGTCATCGAGTAACCCCCTTGTTCGCCAGGACGGTGCGCAGCGCCCGCAGCGCGTAGAACAGGCGCGACTTGACCGTGCCGACCGGCAGCCCGAGCTGGGTGGCGACCTCCTGGGCGGTATGCCCGCGGAAGTACGACTCGACGAGGATCTGCCGGTGCGCCGGCGTCAGTGTCCGCAGCGCGTCAACGATCATAAGGCGTTGTACGACGTTGCCGGCCTCGTCGGAGAGCACGAAGAGCGGGTGGCTGTCGAGGTCGTCGCCGTAGCTCTCGGTCGGCCGCGCCTTGGTGCTGCGGTACACGTCGATCACGATCCGCCGGGCCACGGCAACCAGCCAGGGTCGCAGGGTGGAGGCGCTGTCGGCGTCGAACTTGTGCGCGTTACGCCAGGCCCGCAGCAGCGTCTCCTGTACGACGTCCTCGGCCGCCTGCCGGTCGCCGCCGGTCAGGCGCAGGACGAACATGAGCAGCGGCTCCGCGTGCTGGTCGTACAGCGCGCGCAGCAGCCGTTCGTCGTCGCCGGGGTTCTTGCCGGCGTGCCGGCCCGGCGCGACGGCGCGGGGTTCAGCTTCGGTCCGCATCCGCGGCACGGTGGGGGTACGCCCTTCAGGCATCCGGGATGGACCTCCTTGGGTACGCGGCGGCGCGTGGAACGGTGATACCTGGCCGGGTGGCGCCACCGAAGGCGGTGCCTCGTTTCGCGGCCCCCACCGCGACTCGTCGGATCTGTGGACGATGTTCACCACAACACCTCACCCCAACCGGACCTTACGATCGCCGGTCTGCGGATCATTGCTTCCACACCTTTGCCGCCTCAAGCCGTTGGTGCCGAAATTCTTTCGTTTTTTGGAGATCCGGGTCAGTCGACTCCGACGTGTCAGGCAACGGACACCAACCTTCCGGACAGCCCCGTCTCGTCGAGCGCCTCCGCGGGCGACATGAATCGCGGCTGCTCGGCGAGCATTGGCCGGATCATGGCGTTGAACAGGGGAGCTGCGTTGATCGCCGAGAGCCCGACCAGGCGCCCGCGGCGGTGGTACGTGGTGAGTACGCCGGCGCGGGCCACGTCGCGGCGGCGCGGATTGAGCTCGGTGACCGCGATGTCGGCCGCCTCGTCGATCTGGCCGGCAACCTGGATGCGCAGGTCGTGCTGCAGGGACCAGAAGCGCGGCAGGATCGCCGCCGGCTCCGACGGGCCGAGCAGCAGCGTGCGCGCCGCCATCCGGCCCTGCTCCAGCGCGGCGATCCACTGCCCGCACCGCCCCGGCTTGTCGGCATAGCGGGGGTTGGGCCACCTGGCGATGGAGCCCGCCGCGACGATCCGGTCGGCACCGACGACGCGCAGGTACTCGTCGCAGAGCACGCCGTCGGAAACATCCAGCCCGGAATCGGCCAGCCAGCCGGTTTCCGGGCGTTCGCCGGTGGTCACCACCACCAGGTCGGCGTTGAGGAAGCGGCCGTCGCTGAGCTTGACCTGCCAGCCGCTGTTGTGCCGGCGGATCGAGTCCACCCGGCGACCCAGGACCAGTTCGGCGTTCTCCTCGGCGTGCACGTCGGTCATCACGGCGCCCATCTGTGCGCCGATGGCGCGGTGCATGAGCTGCTGCTTCGAGTCGATGATGATGGGGCGGCGAGCCAGCTTCCGGACGGTGTACGCGGTCTCGGAGCCGGTCAGCCCGCCGCCGACGATCACCACGCGCTCGGCGTCACGCAGCTCCTGGCGGACCGCCCACGCATCCGAGACCGTCTGCAGGTTGTGCAGCCCGTACTGCGGTGCCGGCCAGCCCTTCGGGAACGACCCGTGCCCCCCGGTGGCGATCACCAGACCGTCATAGGGGAACAGCTCGCCGGACTCGGTCAGCACCAGCCGCCGGTCGGGGTCCAGGTCGAGGGCGCGCGTATTGATCCATTCGACCCGTGGGCCGGGTCGCTGCAACTGCACGTGCTTGGGCCGCTTCTCGCCGCTGAGCAACGCCTTGGAACACGCCGGGCGGTCGTACGGCGCGTCGGCCTCACCGGAAAGCACCGTGATCCCGCCGCGGAACCCGAGCCGGCGCAGTTCGTTCGCGGACTCCTTCGCTGCGGGCCCGCCCCCGGCGATGACGATCTGCGCGTCCCATCGGTCGAGGAGGTTCGGCTCGCGCATCGGGCGCACCCGGCGGCGGGTTCCAGGCTGGTTGTCCATTCGGCATCCTTCGAAACTGATCGCACTGGAGACAGGGACGGTCAACGCAGGGGAGTGGCACGCCTCCCGGAGCCCGAGCGGGCCGGGTCACCGTCACGCAGGACGGGGATGCCGCCGGTGTCGGTTCGCGGGCCGAGCATGATCGCCCGGGCCGGGCAGGCCGCAGCCGCCCGTGCGGCGGCGTCGGCCTGAGCCGCCGGAACGGTCGAGCGGTACTGCAACATCCCGTCCGAGCGCAGTCGGAACACTTCGGGCGCTTCGTGCTCGCAGAACCCGAACCGGGCGCAGTGCGTGGGGTCGACCTCGACTCGCAGCGGGCGACCGCCACCGGGCTCGGCGCTCTCCGGGGTGAGCCGGCGGCCGAAGATCCGGCCCGGGCCGACGACCCGGACCAGGCCGGCCAGCATGGTGATGGCCCAGGCCAACACGACGGGAAGCCAGACGAAGATCGGCCAGACATCCGAACCGGAGATCAGGACGTGCGCGGAGATCAGGGTGAACGCCATGTATGCCAGCGAGTGCAGCCCACGCCAGCGGTTGAAGCCGAGCCTGCGCTGCACGGCCACGGAGAGCGCGAGGGAGATGATGATCTCGAGTCCGAGCACGCCGAAACCGATCCCGATGGGGTCGACCGGGTTGGTGAACGGCACAACCTCGTCGATCCAGCGCACCGTTCCGACCGGATTGGCCATCTGGGTGAGCGCGTGCACCACGGAAAGGGTGAGGGCGGTCAATGCCAGCACCATATGCACCATGTACAGCGTCGAGTGCTTGATTCGGCTTTCGGCCCAGCCACTACGCAAAACGGTTCCCCAGATCACGCACAACCAGAGCAGGCCAAGAGCGACGAACCCGGCGGTTGCGGCGACGAGGTGAACACTTTCTGCGGCAGATCGCATGTGTATCCGTTCCTCTCCTACGCAGCTGCGCCTTCGTGAATGAGTACGAGCCGGCCACCCCCGAGGGATCGGCAGTTAAGCAAGAGATAAGTCGCGCGATCAGGCCAGCGCCGCCCAGCGCCGCCGGCTCCGGCGGAAAATCATGAAGTTGACGGCACCGGCCAGCAGCAGGGCCACTAGGATGATCTTGTCGGCGTAGCGGATCGGCCAGCCGGAGTCGGACACCTTGCGGACCGGCGGCGGCGGCGCCTCCACGGCGGCCGCGACCTGGTTCCAGTTGGTCAGGCCGGTACTTTCCAGGTAGCTCATGTGCCGCTGCACGAAGGTCGACCCGGTGGTGGCCAGCGTCCGCACGAGGCTGTTGGCGGTGGTCGACCGGACGCTGGCGAGGATCTTGTACACCTTGCCGTGCGCGACCCTGAGCAGCTCCACGAACCGGTTGTCGTAGGCGGTGCCCTCGAGCTGGCCGAGTTCGGCCATCCAGGCCTTCTGATCCGCGTTGGGCTCGTTCGGCAGCCCCATGCCCAGTTGTGCCGCCACCGCCCGGACCGCCTCGTCGAGCTGCCCGTGCTCGACCATCAGCTTGCGGCCGACGTCCTTGACCACCGGACTGGCCGCCCGCTGCTGCGCCTGCTCGCCGGTCGGCGCCTCCCACAACCCGGCGAGGCGGACCCGGACCACCAGATCCCGCTCCACCGCGGTGAGCGGGCCCCACTTGGTGGCGACCGTGCCTTCCGCTTCGGCGGTCGCCGCGTTCGCCGGCGTATCGCCACCCATCAGACCGCGGACCAGCGTCGCGGTGATCGCCAACGCCACCGCGGTCACGCCCAGTGCGACAAGGGAGCGCCGCATCGGCCGGGAAGCGGCGCCGCCGCTGCTCGCGCCGGCATGGGCCAGATCCTCGTCGCGGCTCACTGCTCTCATCGATTCCTCCAGCTGCCGGCGATGACGAACGACCGCCCCACCGGTATTCCGTCTCTTCTTACGTTCCGCGCTGTAGTACGCGGATGCCGTTGACCATGGTTCAGATCACATCTGCGAAAACTAATTCCGCGGTACACCGAACCCCTCATCAACCATCGCCGTATCTGTTGTTGACGGCAGATGAGATGGCGTGCGACCGCACTGCTGGCCCCTGCCAAAGCGTTCGGATATCTGGACGAAGAACTAGGAGGATCCGTGAAGCGGAAAGCCCAAGTCGCCCTGCTCGCCGGCGGCCTTTTGACGGTGCTCGGCTCGGCAGGGTGCGCAGGCACCGCGGGCTCCCCGGTCAACGTCAGCGCCGCCGATACCAGCGCTTCGCCGCTGCCGGTCGGCGCGAATGGGGCCGCGGCAGCCGCCCCCGGCACGGCCGAAGAAGCCGCGCCGCCCGCCGCCGCCCCGGGCGCGGCCGCGCCTGCTGAACTGGTCGCCCGCAGCATCCCCAAGATGGGAAATGTGGTGACGCACAAGGACTGGGTGCTCTACCGGTTCGACAAGGACACGGCCAACCCACCGGCGTCCAACTGCAACGACACCTGCGCGAAGATCTGGCCACCGGTGCTCACCGAGGGCACGCCGAAGGTGGACGGCGTGGACGCCAACCTGGTCGGCACGGTGACCCGCGCCGACGGTTCCACCCAGGTCACCATCAACGGCTGGCCGGTTTATCAGTACGCCGGTGACACCAAGGGCGCCGAGCCGCCGACCTGGAAGGGTCAGAAGGTCGGCAACACCTGGTGGGTGATCGACAAGACCGGCAAGAAGAACCTCACGTGCATCCCGAAGGGCACCCCCAAGGCGATCGCTCCGCCGGCCGACGCGGCGCCGGGCGGCACCGGTGGCGGCGGCGAGGAGAAGAAGGAAGGCGAGGAGAAGAAGGGCGGCGAAGACAACGCCGACTCCGGCGCCGACTATGGCAGCAGCGGCGGGTACTAGTCGCCGATAAGCCCCGAGACATTTTCCTGCAGCGTTTGGTATTGCTCCCAGAAAGGCGGTGGCGGCTCGTCCGGTACTGAAAGCGCGTAGAGGCAATCGTGGGTCCCCTCGGCAAGAGGGGGCCCACGGCTTTATGCTCACGGGGTGGCCGCGTTGTGCTCGTCCGGTGCCGGAAAGAGGGGTCAGCCGCCGTGAAGGTCGCCGTCGCACGGGAAGTGAAAAACTCCGAGTACCGCGTGGCGATCACGCCCGCCGGCGTGCACGAGTTCGTCCGGAGTGATCATGAGGTCTTCGTCGAGTCCGGTGCCGGCGAGGGCTCGTCCATCTCCGACCAGGAGTACCGATCGGCCGGCGCGACCATCCTGGACTCCGCCGACGACGTGTGGGCCGAGGGCGATCTGGTACTGAAGGTCAAGGAGCCGGTCGCCGAGGAGTACCCCCGGATGCGGGCCGGGCAGGTGCTCTTCACCTACCTGCACCTGGCCGCCTCGGCGGAGTGCACCCAGGCGCTGCTCGACCGGCGGGTGACCGGCATCGCCTACGAAACCGTGGAACTGCCCGACCGCACGCTGCCACTGCTCGCCCCGATGTCGGAGGTGGCCGGCCGGCTCGCACCGCAGGTCGGCGCGTACCACCTGATGCGCTCGGGCGGCGGCCGCGGCGTGCTGATGGGCGGCGTGTCCGGGGTGTACGCCGCGAAGGTTGTCGTCATCGGTGCCGGGGTGTCCGGGATGAACGCGGCGGCGATCGCGCTCGGCATGCAGGCCGAGGTGCTGCTGCTGGACAAGAACGTGGAGCGGCTGCGCCAGGCGGACCGGATCTACCAGGGCCACCTGCAGACCGTCACGTCCAACCTGTACGAGATCGAACGCGCCGTCGTCGATGCCGACCTGGTCATCGGCGCGGTGCTGGTGCCCGGCGCGAAGGCACCCACGCTGATCTCCAGCCAGCTCGTCAAGCGAATGAAGCGGGGCAGCGTGCTCGTCGACATCTCCATCGACCAGGGTGGCTGCTTCGAGGACTCGCGCCCCACCACGCACGACGACCCGACGTATCAGGTGCAGGGCTCGGTGTTCTACTGCGTGGCGAACATGCCCGGTGCGGTGCCGCACACGTCGACGTACGCGCTGACCAACGTCACCCTGCCGTACGCACTGGAGTTGGCCAACGCCGGCGGGTGGCGGGCGGCGCTGCGCCGCGATCCCGCGCTCGCCCTCGGGCTCAACACCCACGACGGGCACGTCACCTACGGCCCGGTCGCGGAGGCACACGGCCTGACCGCACTCGCCCTGGGGGACGTGCTCAACTGACCGCGAGTCCGGCGCTGCGACGGGCGGTCCGGGCCTACCTGGACCACCTGACGGTGGAGCGCGCCCTCGCCGCGAACACGCTCACCTCGTACCGCCGCGATCTCGACCGTTACCTGGACAGCCTCGCCGGCGCGGGCGTGGCCGACCTCGCCGACGTCGGCGAGCGCGACATCACCCGGCACCTGGCCGCCCTGCGTGGCGGCGACGACACCCACCCGGCGCTGTCCGCCGCGTCCGCCGCCCGCGCCGCGAGCGCGGTCCGCGGCCTGCACCGGTTCGCGGTCCGGGAAGGCCTGGCCGCCCACGACCCGGCCCACGGGGTGAAACCACCCACCCTGGCCCGCCGGTTGCCGAAGGCCCTGGACGTCGACCAGGTGGAGCGCCTCCTGGGCGCCGCGGGCGAGCCCGCCGACGGCCCGCTCCCGCTGCGGGACCGGGCGTTGCTGGAGTTCCTCTACGGCACCGGCGCCCGGATCTCCGAAGCGGTCGGCTGCGCGGTGGACGACCTCGATCCCGCCGACGGATCGGTCCTGCTGCACGGCAAGGGCGGCAAGACCCGCCTGGTCCCGGTCGGCGGCTACGCACTCGCCGCCCTCGACGCCTACCTGGTCCGCGGCCGGCCCACCCTGGTGGCCGCGGGTCGCGGCAGCCATGCGATCTTCCTCAACGCCCGCGGCGGTGCCCTGTCCCGGCAGAGCGCCTGGGCCACACTGCGCCGCGCGGCGCAGCGCGCCGGCCTGCCCGCCGACGGCCCGCACGGGGTCTCGCCGCACACGCTGCGGCACTCCTACGCGACACACCTGCTCGACGGGGGCGCCGACATCCGGGTCGTGCAGGAGTTGCTGGGGCACGCCTCGGTGACCACCACGCAGGTGTACACCCTGGTGACCGTGGACCGCATCCGCGAGGTGTACGCCACCGCGCACCCGCGTGCCCGCGAGGGCTGACGACCTGCGCCGATGCCCAGATCGACCGCCTGGCCGGCGTCCACGCTTTGCGACACGCCGATGCGGTGTGAAAGTCGGCGCGGTTGCGTGGCGTACAGTCGCGACAACGGCCGTCCCGCCCAGTTCGGAGTCGCCGACGAGGCGTCGACCTGCGCATTTGGCGTGGTGGCCGCGAGGAGGGGCGTGGTTGGCATGGCGGGTATGGGCGATCGGGCCGACTCCTGGACCTCGGCGCTGCGGCAGGAGCAGTCCGGCATGGATCTCGGGGCGGACCTCGGTCCGGCGGATCCCTCGGCGTACACGGCGCGCAAACCGATCCCGGAGCCGATGCCGGTGCATCGCCACGGCCCGGCGCGGATCCTCGCCCTGGCGAATCAGAAGGGTGGGGTGGGTAAGACCACCACCACCATCAATCTTGGCGCGGCGTTGGCCGAGTACGGCCGCCGGGTCCTGTTGGTGGACTTCGACCCACAGGGCGCGGCGTCGGTCGGCCTGGGTGTGAACCCGCACAACCTGGACCTGTCCATCTACAACCTGCTGATGGACCCGTCCTGCTCGATCGACGACATCCTGATCAAAACCGATGTCGCGGGCCTGCACCTGCTCCCCGCCAACATCGACCTGTCGGCCGCGGAGATCCAGCTCGTCAACGAGGTGGCCCGGGAGATGGCTCTGGCCCGCCTGCTGCGGCCGGTGGTCCGGGAGTACGACTTCATCCTGATCGACTGCCAGCCCTCCCTGGGCCTGCTCGCCCTCAACGCGCTGACCTGCGCGCACGCCGTCCTGATCCCGCTGGAGTGTGAGTTCTTCAGCCTGCGCGGCGTGGCGTTGCTGCTGGACACCATCGACAAGGTCCGCGAGCGGCTCAACTTCGACCTCGAACTCGAGGGCATCCTGGCCACCATGTACGACAGCCGCACCACGCACTGCCGACAGGTGCTGCAGCGGGTGGTCGAGGCGTTCGGCGACAAGGTGTACCAGACCGTTATCACCAAGACCGTCAAGTTCCCCGAGTCCACCGTCGCCGGCGCGCCGATCACCACGCTCGACCCGGCCTCCTCCGGTGCGCGCAACTACCGGCAGCTGGCGCGCGAGGTCATCGCCCAGGCGGCCGAGCGCCGGGCGAACGGTTAACCCGTCGAGGTGAGCTACGGTCAGGCGGTGGCCGACCCAATCGAGGACACGATCACCGCCCCCGCCGTCGACGCGGCCATCCCGGCGCTCGCCATCGAGGCGGCCGCCGCGGCCGACCCGGCGCCGGGCGGGTTCATGGTGCGGCTCACCAACTTCACCGGCCCGTTCGACCTGCTGCTCCAGTTGATCGGCAAGCACAAGCTCGACGTGACCGAGGTAGCGCTGCACACGGTCACCGACGACTTCATCGCCTACATCCGCGCCATGGGCGAGGAGTGGGACCTCGACGAGGCGAGCGAGTTCCTCGTCGTCGCCGCGACCCTGCTCGACCTCAAGGCCGCGCGGCTGCTGCCGTCGGCGTCGGTCGAGGACGAGGAGGACCTCGCCCTGCTGGAGGCGCGGGACCTGCTCTTCGCCCGGCTGCTGCAGTACAAGGCCTTCAAGGAGGTCGCCGCGTTCATCTCGGCGTTGGAAGCGGTGGGCTCCAAGCGTTACCCGCGGGCGGTGGCCCTGGAGCCCCGGTACGCCGCCGCGCTGCCGGATCTGGTCCTCGGCATCAGCCCCGAGCGCCTGGCGGTCCTGGCCCACCGCGCGCTGTCGCCCCGGCCCATGCCGGTCGTGTCCACCGAGCATGTGCACATGGTCCGGGTCAGCGTCCGCGAGCACGCCGAGTTGCTCAGCGCCCGCCTGGTGAGCATGCGTACCGCCGCATTCCGTACGCTATGCGAAGACTGTCATTCCACGCTCGAGGTGGTTGCCCGGTTCCTGGCACTGCTCGAGCTGTACCGCGAAGGACTGGTCGAATTCGATCAGGCACAGGCACTGGGGGAGCTGACGGTGAACTGGACCGGCCCCGATGACGCGGCGGTCACCATCGACGTCGAGGAGTACGAGGGGGAGCCGGCCCTCGCCGCCGAGCCGGACCCGGCGGACGCTGCCGACGCCGCCATCGCGGAGTTCGAGGCATGACGACCGATGAGTCGCCGCGCTCCCTGGTCGAGCAGGCGGCCGCCTGGATCCCGCCCTGGGCGCGTTCGTCCCCGCCGGCCGAGGAGCCGGCCGACGTGCCGGCCGAGGAGCCGGTCGAAGCGCCGGCCGCCCCTGCCGCTGCGGTGTTCGACGTCGTCACCGCAGAGCCCGACGGCCCGCCGGCTGACGAGGTTGGCGACACCGGCGGCGTACCCGCGGAGGGCTCAGGTGTTCCGCCCGCCGGGCGCGATCACGGAGGTCTCGAGGTCGCGGATATCGACCCGATCCCGACGGGAGAGTCCACGCACGCCGACGTCAACGCCGCCGTCGTCGCGGAGCCCGTCGTCGCGGAGCCCGTCGCCGAACCCGTCGATGAACAGGAAGACCACGGTGTCGGTGCGGTAGACGAAGCTGACTTCCCGGTCCGGCAGCCGAATCGCGATCTTGACACCCCAGCCCCCGGCCCTGGCGTTGAGCCCGCCCGCGAGCTGCAGCTCATCCCCGAGGCGGAACTGCGCGGCGCGCTGGAAGCCATCCTCCTGGTGGTCGACGAGCCGGTCTCCGAGGTGCTCCTGGCCCAGGTCCTGGAGCAGCCGACGGAACGCGTCACCACCGTGCTCGCATCGCTCACCGAGGACTACTCCGCCGCCGACCGCGGGTTCGAACTGCGCCGGGCCGCCGGAGGCTGGCGCCTCTACACCCGCCCGCGGTACGCCCCGTACGTGGAGAAGTTCGTCCTCGACGGCCAACAGAGCAGGTTGACCCAGGCCGCGCTGGAGACGCTTGCCGTGGTGGCGTACAAGCAGCCGGTCACCAGGTCGCGCATCTCGGCGATCCGGGGCGTCAACTGCGACGGGGTGGTCCGCACGCTCGTCACCAGGGGGCTGATCAGCGAGTGCGGCAGCGAGCCGGACAGCGGCGCGTTCCTGTACCGTACGACGACCCTGTTTCTGGAGAAGCTCGGCCTGGACAGCATCACCCAGTTGCCGGCGCTGGCGCCTTTCCTCCCTGACGATGTGGACGAGATTGCCGATGCCCAGCGCTGAGTCGTACCGCCCGGAAGCGTCCGCACCGCAGGTCGAGCGCCTGCAGAAGATCCTCGCCGCCAACGGCGTAGGTTCCCGCCGGGTCTGCGAAAACCTGATCGCGGCCGGCCGGGTCTCCGTCGACGGCCGGGTCGCCACCCTCGGCGACAAGGCCGACGCGGCCACAGCCGTGATCCACGTCGACGGCGACCGGATCGTCACCGACACCACGTTGGTGTACATCGCCCTCAACAAGCCCCGCGGCGTCGTCTCGACCATGGACGACGAGAAGGGCCGGTCGGCGGTGGCCGACTACATCGGCAACATCCCGCAGCGGGTGTACCACGTCGGGCGGCTCGACGCCGACAGCGAAGGACTGCTGCTGCTCACCAACGACGGCGGCCTGGCCCATCGGCTGACCCATCCCTCGTTCGGGGTGTCGAAGACGTACCTCTGCGAGGTCCCCGGCCCCATCCCGCGGGCCATGGGCCGGCAGTTGCGCGAAGGCGTGGAACTGGAGGACGGCCCCGCCCGGGTGGACAGTTTCCGGGTCGTGGACGCCCACGGCGGCAACGCCCTCGTCGAACTCGTCCTGCACGAAGGCCGCAAGCACATCGTGCGCCGCCTGCTCGACGAGGTCGGGCACCCGGTGTCCCGGCTGGTCCGCACCGCCATCGGCCCGGTCAAGCTGGGTGACCTGCGGCCCGGACGCACCCGCCGGTTGACCAACCCGGAGGTCTCCGCACTGTTCCGCGTCGCCGGTGACGGTGATCGCGAGCCGGCCAGCGGCTGAGGCCGCCGGCAGGCGAGTACGGGCGCGGCGGGGACAATCGGTTACTGTCGAGTCGCATCGGCATGAGGAGAATAGACACGTGAGCACGCAGCGGCGACGGGACGGCCACCGGGTGGTGGCCGTCGACGGCCCGTCCGGATCGGGAAAGTCCACCATCTCCCGACGGCTGGCGGAGGCGCTCGGCGCGGCGTACCTGGATACCGGCGCCATGTACCGCGCCGTCACCTGGGCGGTGCTGCGCGACGGCGTCGACCCCGCCGACCCGCACGCGGTCGAGAAGGTGGCCGGCTCCATCGAGTTGAAGATCAGCACCGACCCGGCACGGCCACACGTCACGGTGGACGGCACCGACGTCAACCGGGCGATCCGCGCCGAGGACGTCACCGGGTGCGTATCGGCCGTCTCCGCCGTCCCGGCGATCCGCGCGCTCCTGGTCGCTTCCCAGCGCTCGATCATCGACGTCGCGGGCAGCATCGTGGTCGAGGGCCGCGACATCGGCACCGTGGTCGCGCCGGACGCCGACCTCAAGGTGTACCTCACCGCGTCGGTCGACGAGCGCGCCCGCCGCCGCAGTACCGAAAATGCTTCTGAACTTGAAGCCACCGCCGCGGACCTGGACCGCCGCGACCGGCTCGACTCAAGCCGGGCCGTCGACCCGTTGCGCCGCGCCGACGACGCGGTGGTACTGGACACGACCGCGCTCGGCATCGACGAAGTAGTGGCACGGCTGCTCGCACTTCTGCAGCGGACGGTGTCGGCGTGACCGTGGAGGCAGAAGCCGACGTCGTGGTCCCGATCGTCGCCGTGGTCGGCCGGCCCAATGTCGGCAAGTCCACGCTCGTCAACCGGATCCTCGGCCGCCGCCAGGCCGTCGTCGAGGACGTCCCGGGCGTCACCCGCGACCGGGTCGCGTACGACGCGGAGTGGGCCGGCAAGCGCTTCACCGTCGTCGACACCGGCGGGTGGGAGCCCGACGCCCGCGACCGGGCCGCGGCCATCGCCGCACAGGCGGAGATCGCGGTCCAGACCGCCGACGTGGTCCTCTTCGTCGTGGACGCGCGAGTCGGCTCCACCGACGTCGACGAGGCCGCGGTGCGGATGCTGCGCCGCGGCGGCAAGCCCGTCCTGCTCGTCGCGAACAAGGTCGACGACGAGCGGATGGAGGCCGAGGCCGCCTCGCTGTGGTCGCTGGGGCTGGGGGAGCCGTACTCGGTCTCCGCGCTGCACGGCCGCGGCTCCGGGGACCTGCTCGACGCCGTACACGCCGCGATGCCGATACCCGCGCCTCAGGACGGCCCGCGCGAGCGGGGCCCACGCCGGGTCGCACTGGTCGGGCGCCCCAACGTCGGCAAGTCCAGCCTGCTCAACCGGATGGCGAAAGAGGAGCGCGCGGTCGTCGACGCGGTCGCCGGCACCACAGTCGACCCGGTCGACAGCCTGGTCGAGTTCGGCAGCCAGGTGTGGCAGTTCATCGACACCGCCGGGCTGCGCAAGCGGGTCTCCCACGCCACCGGCACGGAGTACTTCGCCAGCCTGCGCACCTCCGCCGCGATCGACGCCGCCGAGGTCTCCATCGTGCTGCTCGACGCCAGCGAGCCGATCAGCGAGCAGGACCAGCGGATCATCTCCATGGTCATCGACGCCGGCCGGGCGCTGGTCATCGCGTTCAACAAGTGGGACCTGGTCGACGACGACCGCCGGCACCAGATCGGCAAGGAGATCGAACGCGACCTCAAGCGGGTCCAGTGGGCGCTGCGGATCAACGTCTCCGCCAAGACCGGCCGGGCCGTCGACAAGCTCGCGCCTGCGCTGCGTACCGCCCTGGAGAACTGGGAGCGCCGGGTGCCCACCGGCCCGCTCAACCAGTGGATCACCGCGCTCGTGCAGGCCACGCCGCACCCGGTGCGGGGCGGGAAGCTGCCGAAGGTGCTCTTCGCGACGCAGGCCGGTACCAGCCCGCCGAAGTTCGTGCTGTTCACGAGTGGGCCGCTGGACCCCGGGTACGTCCGGTTCGTGGAGCGCAAGCTGCGCGAGGAGTTCGACTTCGCTGGTACGCCGATTGCGATCTCCGTCAAGCCGCGCAAGAAGCCGACGTTGTCCGGGTCGAAGCGGTCCTAGCGCCACGCCGGGGGATATGCGTGCGTTGCCCGGTCGGGGCGTGCGCTACGCTGTACCGGCCGCCGGCGCTTGTGGGTCGGTGGCATCGGGACGTGGCGCAGCTTGGTAGCGCACTTGACTGGGGGTCAAGGGGTCGTGGGTTCGAATCCCGCCGTCCCGACACGCTGAGCAGGCAATATAGATCGACCTGATGGACAATGTAGAGGTTCGCTGTGACCGCGTGGTCACAGCGAACCTCTCTGTTCTGTGCCGGCGAATCGGCTGATCTGCGCATATCGCCTCGAAGCCTGTGCTGTTTGGGCTGGGTTGTCTGTTTCTGGACGGCCACCGCTTGACGTCGAGTCAAGGGGTGGATGTGCCAGCTGGTGTCGTTCCGGCCCCCCTGGTCCGCCTGTGTGGGCCTGGGGCCGGGCGGTCCTATTGGGATCTGAGGATCAGGTCCGCTGGTAACTAGTGCACCGTAATCCTGTTGTCTTTACGTGATGTTGGTGTGGTTGGCTGTCGGGGTGGATCTGACGGTGGCTCAGCGCGGTGAGCTTCGTGCGCTGACGACGAGTACGGAGGTGTCCGCGGCGGTCGGGACGCGGGCAC
>DATHBD010000076.1:0-13366 GCA_035296325.1 Micromonosporaceae bacterium
CGTGAACGACCGACGCGCCCGCGGACCATCCGAACGCGGCCCCTTCTCACGACTCATGACCCCATCCTGGACGGCCACGACGTCAACAACAGTATTCAACGCTTCTCGTTCCTGAACTCGCCCCGCCAGACGGACTTGCTATGAGCCGCTGGCCTCAACTCACCCTGACAGACAGGGAACTCGCCGCGGGCAAAGGCCCGATGGAAGCCATACGGGCCCTGAAACGCCGCCTGTCGAACGTGGTCTGTCAACAGATGATCAAGGACGCGGAACGCGTCGGGACTGGCCCGGGAGGGCATACGGGAGCGACTCTGCAATCCAGCGCGGCCGGCTCAATCCCGACAGCCAGCACTTCGGAGAAGCCACTTCCCGGACCCGCCAGAGCCCACTCTAGAACACCGCTCCCTGCCGCACCTTGACACAGAGGGGTGCCACGAGCGTGTACCGGCCCAGTGGCATCGGGCCCGTGCCAGAGCACGGAGCGTGATGATCCCCGACGAGCGTTAGCGCGCGGTCGGCGGCATGAGCGGGCGTTCTCGGTTCCTTACGTAGCCCTGGCGGCGACAATGCCGTAGGCATTGATGGTCTACTTGGGGGGTGCTTGTAGGACCGCGCGGAAGCTGAGTCGAGGAGGCGACACGTGGGCGGCACGGAGTGGACGGCTCAACGGGTCTTGGGCGAGCTGACGCCCGGGATGCGGATGAGGAGTCTGTTCGACGCTGCCAAAGCGGCTACAGGTATCGCGCCAGAAGAACTGGAAAGGCTCTTCGCCGAGCCGGCCTACGAGGCCCGCATGGCGGCGTTCTGCATCCTGGACTTCCAGGCCCGACGCCGGCTAGGCGACCTCGAGCTTCGTGACACCTACCTGCGCCACCACGACCGCATCGACGACTGGGGCATGGTGGACCGTGCCGCACCCCGCGTCATCGGCGCGTGCCTGACCGGCGGCCCCTACGACTTGTTGCATGAGCTCGCCGCGTCCCCCGACCCGCACCGTCGGCGGACGGCGATTACCGCTCCTCTGTGGTTCGTGAAGTACGGTAACGACACGGACGTGGAGGCAGGCATCAGGATCGCCGAAGGACTGCACGCCGACCCGGACCCAGTCGTCCACAAGCCGGTTGGCATCTACCTCGCTCACGCGGGCGACCGGCTGCCGGAAATGCTGACCAGCTTCCTCGACAAGCACGGCAAGACGATGCCTCGCGCGGCGTACCGCATCGCGGTTCGCAAGCGAAGTCCGACCGACGTCGAATGAGCACGTGTGCCGGCACCGCACGCTCATCGGCTAGTTCAGCATGCCGACCAGCGCGCGGGGCCGAATACCGAGCGTGACGCCGCCTTTCCTTCACCGCGCAGGGACAGCGGCAGATCGGCGCGCCGCGGGGTTGTTGTCAGCCGTTTCTCAGCGGGGCATTGACTCACCGTGGAGGAATGCTTCATACACGTGCTGCACGTCATCACCGACCTCCGGCCGGACGTGGCTGTACCGAGTATCGGCGCGGTCCCGGTGGGGTCCAGAGAGCCAGTACTCCTCCTCGTTTCCACATCGTAGAAGTTGGCATCGAACAGACCGGGCCCCCCTTCGGAGTGTCCTACCGTGCCAATACGCGGTCTGCCAGCTCTTGCTAATCCGCACGCGGCTGATCTAGGCCGGTCCCAGGTCGCTGCCGTGACCCGTCGTCAACTGGTGAAGACTTCCCGTAGGTGGGCGAGGTGGTCGGGTGAGCAGGCACCAACCGTGCGGGCGCCGGCGTGGTGTGTGGCGTCGGGCACCACGGTCGTGAGTATCCACCGGATACGCCGGCCGCAGCAGTCGCACCACCCGGTCGGCGGCGTCCACCTTGTCAGCGAGAGCGATTGCCGTCGCCGGCAGGGGCGGACGTTTCGCTTGATGTCGCCGGCCCATGCCTGGCTGCCCGGCGAGCGGGGGATCCCGAGTTCGACGGTGTGGACCACCGTGATGGCGACCTCACCGCGGTACGGCTGCGTTCCTGGACGCCGGTCTACGGCTTGGTGGGGAGTTGGATGGTGAACGTGGTTCCTGGGCCGTTGTGGTGGGTCAGGTCGATGGTGCCGTGGTGGCGTTCGATGATGGTGCGGGCGATGACGAGGCCGAGGCCGGTGCCGGGGATGCGCCGGTCGAGGGCGGTGGAGGCGCGGTAGAAGCGGCGGAACAGGCGGGGTCGTTCGGCGGGCGGGATGCCGATGCCGGTATCGGAGATGGACCAGGTGATGGTCTGGTCGTTGTCGATGTCGGCGGTGATGGTGATGGTGCCGCCGGCGGGGGTGTACTTGATGGCGTTGGACAGTAGGTTGTCGGCGACCTGGCGGAGTCGGTGCGGGTCGGCGTGGAGGTCCAGGCGTTCCGGGACCCGCACGGTCATGGTGAGCTGCTTGTCGGCGAGGTGCGCCGCGGCGGCTTGCACGGACTGGTCGATGATGGCGCTCAGGTCGGTGTCGGTTGGGTCCACGGCGAGGTGCCCGGATTCGAGTCGGGCCAGGTCGAGCAGGTCGTTGGCCATGACCGACAGCCGTTGGGCGTTGCGGGTGATGAGCTGCAGGTAGTGCCGTTGCTGCTCGGGGGACAGCTCGTCGAGTTCGTCGTCGAACAGCGCTGCGGTGGTGGTGATGACGGAGAGTGGGTTGCGCAGTTCGTGGGTGACCAGGGCGAGGAATTCGTCTTTGGTTCGGGCTAGTTCGACGGTCAACTCTTCTGCCCGGCGGCGTTCCAGGTACTGCCCGACCTGCGCGGCGAGCCCTCCGAGCAGCGCGACGAGGGTGTCTTCGGGGTCTTCTGCGCGGTCGCCGTAGACGCACAGCGCGCCGACGGTGTGCCGGCCCGCGTTCAGCGGAACGCCGACGGCGACTCGTAGCCCGAGGCGGGCGGCGGCGCGCCGGCGCAGCGAGCCGGTGTCGGCGCCCAGGTCCGGTATCCACCGTGGCGTGCCATCGGCGCAGACTCGGCCTGGTAGCCCCACGCCGGGCTCGAGTTCGTCGAGGGTGAAATCACCCAACCGTCGGCGCGCCGCGGTGTGTCGAGCGGCGCAGGTCAGGATCTGCCGGTCGTCGTCGACGAGCCACAGTTCGACGACGAGCCAGCCCATCTTCACGCCGAGGGCCTCGACCACCCGCGCCGCGGCGGTGGCGCTGGAGTCGGCCTCGGCGAGGCCGCGGGCGACGGCGGATTCCACGGCGTTGAACCGGCTGGCCCGCTGCGCGGTGGTGATGTCGTGGGCGAAGGCGTGGAAGATATGACCGGCCGGTTCGTTGGTGACGGTAAGCGTGAGTTCGATGGGGAACTCGTACCCGTCGGCGTGTAGGGCGTCCAACTGGAGGCGTTGGCCGAGGACCCGGCCGGGTTCCCCGGCTGCGAGGCGGGCCATGCCGGCGCGGTGCGCGGCCCGGAACCGTTGCGGGATGATGAGGTCTTCGATTGGCTGTCCGAGGACCTCGGTGTGCGGGTATCCGAACGTTGTCTCGGCGGCGGGGTTCCAGGCCAGGACTCGGCCGGTGGTGTCGATGGCGATATACGCCTGCAGCGCGACGGACAGCACGGTCGGCGCGTCATGCGGCATGCCGTTACCGCAGCGGAGCCCTTCGGGCGCTGACGGTGTCATCGCTTCCCTGGGTGCGCGTCGGGCGGTGACGGCTGCCGGGCGGACGATGCAGCAACCAGGCCCAGGGTATCGCCGCGATTTCGGTCGCGGATCCGGAACGGACACGTCGATACGGACGTCCGGTAATGACCCCATAGCACCCCGCGGTGCCTTTGACCTACTCGCGTCACAGCTGCCGCTTCATCGTGGAGGCTCTGCCCCATGGCCAGATGACGAACGAACACGCCCGGACCGGGCCCTCTTAGCGTTCTCCCTCAGCGGGCGGTGGCTGTTCCCGCTCCAACCTCGGCGACCAGATCCGCTGCTCGCCCGGGACTCACTCGGCCGGGTACGGGTTGTGGAGCAGCAGACGTGCCAGGTGGGCCGTGTTGGTGGCGAGGGCCTTGGTCGCGGCGCCGGTGGTGTCAGGTTTCGGGCCCGCTTCGTTGTAGTCGACCTTGCGCATCGCTTCGCCGACCCAGTACGTCGACGCGGCGGCGGCGATGGTGAACCCCACGTCGTTGAGTGCTTGAAGGACTTCGGCGATGACGTGGTGGGCGCCGTCCTCGTTGCCGACGACCGCGGCCGCGGCGACCTTGCCGTAGGTCAGCAACCGACCCTGATCATCGGTTTCGGAAAGCTCCGCGTCGAGGCGCTCGAGGACCATCTTGCAGACGCTGGAGGGCTGACCCATCCAGATCGGCGTGGCAATGATCAGGATGTGCGCGTCGAGGATCTTCGCGCGGATCGCCGGCCACTCGTCGCCGTCGCCCTCGTCGGTGGACACTCCGAACCGCACCCGGTGATCCACGATCCGGATCACTTCCCCATCGACGTCGTGGTCAGCCAGAGCCGTGAGAACCTCCCGGCCGAGCAGTTCCGAACTCGACGGTGCCGGCGTGGCCTTGAGGGAGCAGCCGAGGACAAGGGCGCGCAGCGTCGTCACAGCAACAGCCTCCCAGCCGAATCAGGCATCAGCGGGTCGCCTTAGCGGTCAGCGCGTCGTACGCCGCACCGGTGACGGCCGCGTACACACCTTTGTGCGCCAGGTCAGTGGTGATCTCGCGGCCGGTCCACCGCCACGGCGCCTCCGCGATGCCCAGCGACTTGTACAGCACGACGTCACTGACCCACAGCAGGGCGAAATGCGCGGCGCTGGCCGCCGGCCCGCTCAGACCGGCGGCGCGCAGCAGGCCGCGGACGGCGCCCATGCTGATGCCGTGGCCCCAGTGCACACCCGCGTTGAGTTGCTGCACGTCGGCGTCGTTGTCAGGGTCCCTGCCTGGGATCAGGTGCGCACCGACCTGCCCGGGCACCGTGCTGGGCTTGCGGTCGGTCAGGGCCATCTCCGCGCGCTGCGTCACAGTCATCGCGACCGTGCCTACCGCGCCCGCGATCATTCCGCGCCCCACGGCGCCCACGATGCTCACCCCGGCAGTCTCGCACCCCGCCCAACGCACCCACCAGCAAACCGACCGCATGAAATGCCGGGAGTACGTCCACGCGAGGATGGCGCTCGCGATCGCAAAAGTGTACTGGTCGGCACGCGGGCGTAGTCCCGCGCCGACAGATCACGCTACGTCGAGTTACCAGCACCGCTGGCCGTCGCGCTCGGACGGCGGCAGATCCGTGTACGTGTCCTGGTGCTTGGAGACCATCCTGTCAGTCATGGAACCCATCCCGACGCGACGCGGACAAGGCCGGATCATTCTCCTCAACGGTGCCTCCAGCTCCGGCAAATCCACATTGGCCACCGCTCTACAGGCCTCGTTGGACGAACCCTTCCTGCACGTTTCCTCCGACCAGCTCGTGGCGGCCGGCATGCTCCCGCAGCGGCGCGACGACCGCGGGCCTTTCGACTGGCGGCACGAGGTCCGTCCACGGTTCTTCGCCGGCTTTCACCGGTGCCTACCAGCACTCGCCCGGCCAGGCAACGACCTGATCGTCGAGCACGTCATCGAGTTCGGCACCTGGCGCACCGAACTGGCCACCCTTCTCAACGGCCTCGACGTGTTCCTCGTCGGCGTGCACTGCGCACTCGACGAACTGGACCGTCGGGAACGCCTCCGCGGCGACCGCCGCATCGGCGAAGGACGCACCCACGTCGAGATCAACGGCATCCACAACCTCGGCCCGTACGACCTTGACGTCGACACCACCGCGGGCGTCGACGCCCACCTGGTCGACTCGGTCCTGACAGTATGGCGGCGGCGCATACCATCCAACTGCGCACTTACCCAGCCTGCACCGACCGAGCAGCCGTAACGCGCACGATCGGCGGCATGTGCGGATGCCTAGATCGTCGAGATGTCAGTCGACCGGTAGCACCGAGGCGTCAAGCTCCCATGCGGCAGCGGTGAGCAGGACGCACACCGGCCGCTCCTCGGGCGACGTCGCCGACTCGTAGGCCATGGTCACCTCTCGCACGGCCCGGCTGTGTGGAGGCAGCAGCCGCATCATGATCCAGTAGGCCGGCCCGTCGCCACGCTCCGCCGCCTGCCGCAGCAGCGCAAAAGCCGCAGCATCGTCGCCCTTCTGATGCAGCAACCCAGCCAGGTTCACCTGGACGTCCAGATCCCCGTCCGCGAGTGCGGCCCGCAGCAGATCCTCGGCCCCGGCCAGCGCACCGTCATCCCAGAGCGTGACGCCCAACATGTGCCGCGCGCCCGGCGCATCGGCTGCCACCGCCTCGCCCAGCAACCGCAGTGCCTCCGCGTGGGACGCGTCGTCGGCCCTCGAATACTGATGCAGCAGGAACTCGGCCAGCCGGACCCGGGCCGGCCCGTAGTCGGCCGCCACCGCCGCGTTCAACAGCGCCAGCGCTTCGGCCTCGGCCGCGCCACCCTCGTCGGCGAGCTCACCGCCGCGCCGAAACCACCACTCCGGGCCGTCCACCCCGCCATGAAAGCACGCATGCGGAAAGCATGGCCATGCGTAACGCTTCGGAGCGTTGGCCGGCCAGCTCCGGCAATCACGGCAAAACGGGATGAGCGAACTCGGTGAGGCATCCGAAGTCCGACGCCGGCGACCCGCACGCCGCGATCCGCACCCTACTGACGCCGCGGCCGACGCGCCGACGGCGGAAATGGCACTCGCACAGCGACCGTGAACACCGGCTGCTTCGTCAGTCGGCCCGGAAGCTACGTCACCGCAAACGGCATCCGACTCTCGGCATGTCCGTGAGCCGGCCCGCCGCTGTGGATCGTGACGCTGCGTAGCGGCCGGATCGCGGCATGTCCGGACGCTTGATGACAGCGGGCAAGATGGACCCATGATCGGTGACCGATGGGGCGTGACGGACAGCGACGTAACACGCTTCTTTCCCTGCGACGACTTCGTCGCTTCACCAGGTTTGGCAGCATGGCGGGGAGTGCGGGTCGAGGCGCCCGCCGCAGCGGTGTGGCCGTGGGTCGCGCAAGTGAGGCTGGCGCCTTACTCCTACGACTGGATCGACAACCTCGGCCGCCGCTCGCCTCGACAGCTGGTCGGCCTTCCCGAGCCTCGAGTAGGAGAAGCATTCACCACAGTCGGCGGACGGAGGAGGGGCAGGATCGTCTCGGTCGACCCAGGCAGACAACTGACGGGCACCATCATGGGCGCCGTTATGTCCTACGTCTTGGTGCGGTTCGGCTGGACCAGCCCGGACGCGCGCATCTTCATGTTGTTGCAGTGCCCGATGACCTTGGGGATGCAGGCGCTGCCGCTGTAGGTCAGCCCCGATCTGCTATCGCGGCCGCATCGAGGTGTCGCTGCCGACAGTGGTGGCAGCCCAGGAGGCGAGCAGGGTGAGGGCCCGCGCCGTCGGTGAGGCGGGTTCCGCGGCGTAGATCGTCAGGGTGAGGTCCGGGTCGGCGCGTAGATCCATGCTCTCGTACGCCAGGGTGAGTTCCCCGACGACGTGGTGGTGGAACTGTTTGGTGCCGGTGCCGTGGGTGCGGACGTTGTGCGCGCCCCAGCGGCGGCGGAAGTCGTCGCTGCGGGTGGACAGCTCACCGACCAGGTCGTGCAGGCCCTTGTCGTGCGGGTCCTTGCCGGCGGCGGTACGCAGGTTCGCGACGTTCATGTCGGCGGCGAGGTTCCAGTCGGGGTAGAAGCGGCGGGCGGCGCTGTCGAGGAAGGTGAACCGGCTGAAGTTCGGCGCGCTGGTGGGGTCGGTGTAGACGTCGCTGTACATGGCCCGGCCGAGGTGGTTCGCGGCGAGCAGGTCCTGCCGGTTGTTGACCACGATCGCCGGGGCGGTGATCGTGTCCAGCGTCCACTGCAGGCCGGGGCGCACGGTCCACTGCTTCGGTCGCGGGCTCGGCCGCAGGATCGCGTTGCTGCCGTCGGCCTCGTGGGCCAGGCGCAGCAGGTGCGCCCGCTCGGCGTCGTCGAGCTGAAGCGCGCGGGCGAGGGCGTCGAGCACGCTGGCGGAGACACCGGCCAGCTGCCCGCGTTCGAGTTTGGCGTAGTACTCGACGCTCATGCCGGCCAGCGCGGCGACTTCACTGCGCCGTAGTCCGGGCACGCGGCGCTGCCCGGCCGTGGGTATGCCGGCCCGATCCGGGGTGATCTTGGCGCGTCGGGTGGTGAGGAACTCGCGCACTTCGACTCGGTTGTCCACGACATCGACGCTACGGGGCGCGACGGTGACCTGCGATGCACTGCTGGTACACCCATCGTCAGGGACTTCTCCGCAGGCGCCGTACCCGGTGTGGTTGATGCATGAGCGCAGCACCAGCCACCCGAGACCGTCAGATGTCTGCGCGCGCTGACGTCGAGGGCACGGACATCGCCCCGGACCGGGCACGCCATCGGGCCCGCATCACCTCAGCACTGGTCGCGACCGTGGTGTTGCTGACCGCGATCGCTCCGCTGGCCACCGACATGTACGTGCCGGCGTTCCCCCGCGTCGCCGGTGACCTGTCGGCGACCGCCACCCAGGTCCAGCTGACCTTGACCACGTTCTTCGTCGGCATGGCACTCGGGCAACTCATCGGTGGTCCGGTGTCGGACCAGCGGGGACGGCGTCGGCCGTTGATCGCCGCGATCGTGCTGATGAGTGTCGCGTCGGTGGTGTGCGCCTTCACCCCATCCATCGCCGTGATGATGGTGGCCCGGTTCGCGCAGGGGTTCGCCGGCGGCTGGGCGATGGTGATCGGCAGAGCAGTGATCATCGACCTTGCTACCGGTGCCCGGCTGGTCCGGCTGCTGAACGTGATCGCCGGGGTCGGCGGTATCGCCCCGATCGTCGGTCCGCTGCTCGGCGCGGTCATCCTGCAGCTATCACACTGGCGGGTGTCGTTCTGGGTCGTCGCCGCCATGGGCGCGGCGATGACGCTGGCGGTGCTCCTCGCCGTGCCGGAGTCCCTGCCGCCCGAATACCGCCACGGTGGCGGACTGCGAGCGTTCGCGGTCGCCGGACGCCAGGTCCTGGCCAACCGCCGCTACGTCGGGTACCTGCTGGTCAGCGGCTCTGCGATGGGGGCGCTGTTCGCCTACGTCGCCACGTCGGCGTTCGTGCTGCAGTCGATGAACGGGATGTCGCCGATCGCGTACTCGCTCGACTTCGCCGCGAACGCCGCCGGCATGACCGTGGCCGCGCTGGTCGCCGCCCGGTTGGCCGGGCAGATCGCCACCCGCAAAGTCATCCTCGTCGGGCAGGTCGCCGCCCTCGCCGCGGGTGTGGCCATGCTCATCGGTGCGCTGTGGTTCGGCACACCACTACTACTGGCGGTGGTGTGCTTCTTCGTGCTGATGACCGCGCAGGGCCTGATCGGCCCCAACGGCGGTGCGCTGGCCGCCGCGGAGGTGCCGCAGCATCCCGGCACCGGCTCGGCGATCCTCGGGTTCGTGCAGTGGGTCGCCGCCGCCACCATCGCCCCGATCGCCGGGCTTGGCGGCGAGCACACCGCGGTGCCCATGGCACTGCTCATGACCGGCGGCGCAGCCCTGTCCATGATCGGCCTACTCGTGCTCGCCCGCCCAGGAACACCGACGGCGAGCGGCGCACGTACGACCACATCTTCCTGACACCAAACATCTACCGCCCGTGCTGCTGGGCGCGGACGTCAAGGCACGCAGCGGGATCAGCGTTGCCGAATGATGACGCTTCCACCGGCCCTCCCAGCCGAGCAGCACCCGGGCAAGCGCATGGCCACACCGGTCACCAGAGCCAGCTTCCATAAACCACGTCACTGCAGCTCAGAGGATTGACACGGCGCGGTGTCCGCGCCCTTCCCACCAATCGAATGTGAGGTTCATTCCATGGAACGTCGCAGTTTGCTCGGACTGATCGCGGCCACCGGCGCCGCCTCATCCTTCACGGCTCTGCCCGCCTTCGGCGCGGAGCCCGCCCGCGCCGCGGTCGCCACCGGACAGGGCAGGGCCACGGCCCAGGGCGGCTACACCTTCGCGCTGGACAGCAGCGTCAGGCGGACCTCGGTGCGTTTCACCAACCGCTACGGCATCACCGTCGCCGGTGACCTTCACGTGCCGAAGAACGCCCGGGGCAAGCTGCCCGCCCTGGTGGTCAGTGGCCCGTTCGGTGCGGTCAAGGAACAGTCGTCGGGGCTCTACGCGAACGAGTTCGCGCGCCGCGGCTACGTCGCCCTCGCCTTCGACCCCTCCTTCACCGGAGAAAGCGGCGGCCGGGTACGCGACGTGGCCTCGCCCGACATCTACACCGAGGACTACAGCGCCGCCGTCGACTTCCTCGGCCTGCAGCCGATCGTCGACCGCGAGCGGATCGGCGCGCAGGCCATCTGCGGCCTGAGCGGTATGGCCCTCACCGCAGCGGCCGCCGACAGCCGGATCAAGGCGGTCGCCGCGACCTCGATGTACGACATGTCGCGCAGCATGTCCCGCGGCCACGAGGACTACTACACGCCTGAACAGCGCCGCAAGGTCGTGGACCACCTCAGCCGGCAACGCTGGATCGACGCCCAGAACGGCATCTACGCGCGGCTCTCCCACGAGGTCCCGTTCGACAACAACGGCGACGTCGCCCCCTCGAACCGCGTCCTGCCCAAGACCCTCCCGGCGAACGCAGACCCGGTCACGGCGAGTTTCTCCGACTACTACCGCACCGAGCGCGGCTACCACCCCCGCTCCATCAACTCCAACACCGCATGGACCGCGACCACGCCGATGTCGTTCTTCGCCTTCCCGCTGATGACCAACATCGACATGCTGGCGCCCCGCAAGGCCCTGCTGGTGGCCGGCGCCGACGCGCACTCCCGCTACTACTCCGAGGACGTCCAGGCGAAGGCCCCCGGCACCGTCGACCTCCTGATCGTCCCGGGCGCGGATCACGTCGACCTGTACGACCGCAAGGACCTCATCCCCTTCACCACGCTCGACGAGTTCTTCACCAAGAACCTCTCGAGGTAACGCACCGGCTCGCCGGAAGGCACATCCGCCCAATCGCTTTGGAGGCAACCGATGAGACGAGCACTCGCAGCACTTGCCCTGCCGCTCCTGGTCCTGGGCGCCACCCCGGCAGCCGCCGCGGACAGAGAAGACCGGAAGAAGAAGCAGACGATCACCCGCAGCCAGGACCAGACCACCACCACGGGTCCACCGGAGAACTTCACCGGTGAGGTACGCGTCGACACACTGTTCGCCGCCGACG
Organism: Micromonosporaceae bacterium; assembly: GCA_035296325.1. Taxonomy (GTDB): domain Bacteria; phylum Actinomycetota; class Actinomycetes; order Mycobacteriales; family Micromonosporaceae; genus DATHBD01. The sequence continues at coordinate 11,212 of DATHBD010000076.1, forward strand.
CGACCGCGCCGTACTCGGGCGCGTACGTGACGTTCCAGCCCGGGGCACGCTCGGCGTGGCACACGCACCCGGCCGGGCAACGGCTGGTCGTGACCGAGGGCGTGGGCCGCACCCAGCAATGGGGCGGCCCGCTGCAGGAGATCCGCGCCAGCGACGTCGTGTGGTGCCCGCCCGGCGTCAAACACTGGCACGGCGCGGCCCCGGACAGCGTCATGACGCACATGGCCCTGACGGGGGTACGGGACGGGCAGAACGCGACCTGGCTGGAGCACGTGTCCGACCAGCAGTACAACGGGCAGGTGGCCGGCGACCAGGAGCAGGTCGGGGAGCTGAGCGAACAACACGCCGCGGTGGCCATGATCGGCGCGTTCACCGCCGGCGGTGACCTGCCCCGGCTGACGACGGCGCTGAACAAGGGCCTGGACGCCGGTGTGACGGTCAACCAAGTCACGGAGGTGCTGGTGCAGATGTACGCCTACGCCGGCTTCCCCCGCAGCCTCAACGCCATCGGCACGTTCATGACCGTGCTCGAGCAGCGCGAGGACAAGGGCATCAAGGACAAGACCGGTCCAGAGCCGAGCCCGCTGCCCGAGGGTACGAACATCCTGGAGCTCGGCACCGCTAACCAGACCGAGTTGACCGGAGCCCCGGTCACCGGCCCGATGTTCGACTTCGCACCGGCGATCGGCGAGTTCCTCAAGACACACCTGTTCGGCGACATCTTCAGCCGCGACAATCTCGACTGGCGCAGCCGTGAAGTGGCTACCATCGCCGGACTGGCCACGCTGAAAGGCACGGAATCACAGTTGCGGTCGCACTTCGCCATCGGGCTCAACACTGGCCTGACCGAAGGCCAGCTGCGTGGTCTGGTGCAGGTTCTGCGCAACGAAGTGGGTTCCCGGCAGGCCGACAACGCCGGCCGGATCCTCGACGAGGCTCTCCGCGACCGTTGATCGGGCACGGTGGCCCGGGTGCCGTGGGCGCTCGGGCCACCGCCCGGATCGCGACCTCGTGACGTGAACGCCGGTGGACCTACCGACCACTGCTCACCGACTCCCTCCGAGCGCCAGCCGGCTGCTCATGTCGAGCTTGACCTCGCCATACGGGGCCACATGCGTCCAGAACAGCGGGGTCAGGCCGCGCCTGTCGGCGTCGGTGAGCTGCGCCGGCCACTCCTCGTCGACGAGGACGTCCTGGACCATGAGGGTGTTGACGTAGACCAGGGCGGCCTGCAGCACGCGTAGGCACAGCACGGACAGTTCCTGCTCGTCGCGGCGGTTGGTGGCGATGTCGCCGCCCTTGCCGAAGAAGATCACGCTGTTGCCCCGGTTCCACGACTCCACAACGGTGAGGCCTTCGTTGATCTCGCGCTGCAGGTCCCGATCACGCAGGTAACGGGCGATTCTGTGTAATCTGATCTGTCAAGCTCTTCGGGCAATAACCGGCCAAGTGGTTGCGCGGCGTCCGACGCGCCGCCGACTACGCAGCGTCGCGGAGTTGAGCTCCAACCGAGCGAACTGCCCCCGGCCAGCGCGCGGATCGCGGCAGATCCGGAGGCGGCCCACCGTGGATGGGACTTCACAGCGTTTGATCTACCCACAGAAGGCATGATCGGCTAGTGCCTCCAGCGCTTGAAGACGTCGAGCTGACCAACCGGCTGCTACATGTTGTCGCCGGGTACCGGCTACTGGCCTTCCGCATGGGTGGAGGTGTACGTCTGGAGTTCGACGACGATGCCTTTCATGAGCTCACGATCGAAGGCTCGCTGCGAGTCGTCCTTGCTGACGGTTCCGAACGGCATGGCGACCCCACCAGTCTCGACGTGGCCGAACAGCTCATGCAGTTGCTGAACACCCCAGTCACGGCGGCGGTTGTCGATCCACGCGGCACGTTGACGATTGCCTTCGGCAGCGCCTACCTCGTGGTGCCGCACGACGAGATGTACGAAGCCTGGCAGATGCGCTCCGATGAAGGGCTCCTGATTGTGAGCACGCCTGGCGGCGATCTCGCGATCCGGAACGTGTCAAGGGATTGAGGCCAGTGGGAGTTACGCGGCTTGCGGTTCCGGGTCCGGCTTGTTGATCCAGACCTGTTCGGGCAGGTCGAGGATCTTGGGCAGGAGCCGGGTCGTGCTGAACCGTTCCGGGTGTGCCGT
>DATHBD010000077.1:0-2022 GCA_035296325.1 Micromonosporaceae bacterium
CCTACCGCCGCGAACACGACCACCACGGCCACGCCCAGGGCGACGAGCACACCGGCACCATCCGCGCCGCCGACCACGACCAGGCCCCGGACACCGTCCTGCTCGTCGGCACCCTCACCTTCGCCGGCGCCTGCTGGCGCACCACCGGCGACGCCCTGCTCGCCAACACCGCAGCCGCCATGGCCCGCGCCCGACAAACCACCGCCCGCGAAGAAATCGCCCACCAAATCGGCACCACCCCGACCGCCGCACCGCTCGCCGCATGACCACCAGGAGGACACCCGCCATGAGCAGCCACCCCGGCCCGCTCACACCCAAGTGGTACTCACCCGCCGAAGTTGCCGCTCTACTCGGCTTCGGCTTGTCCAAAGTCAAGATGAAAATCGCTACCGGCGAACTGCGGTCCATCAAGGACGGCAAATACCGCCGCGTCCTACCCGAATGGGTCGACCAGTACGTCCAGGACCAGATCGACCGTCAGGAGGTGGCGTGATGCCGGGCCGCGTCCGCGCCAACGGGGAAGGATCGATCTTCCCGTACCGCAACGGTTTCGCCGCTTACGTCTGGGTCACTAAGCCTGACGGCATGAGGTTCCACCCCGGGATCGGACACCAGGGTTTATGCCGCGAGGGCGATGGGTGGACGGTAGCAGGCGCGGGTCTCACGCGGCGTGCGCAGTCCGTTGGTCGAATGCAGTCGCTGTCCGTTGTAGTAGTTGATGTAGGCGAATACGGCCTGGCGGGCCTGGGCGCGGGTGGCCCAGACTCGGGTACCGATCTCTGCTTTCAGCGCGGCGAAGAACGATTCGGCGACCGCGTTGTCGTAGCAGGAGCCGACCCGGCCCATGGACGAGCGCATCTTCAGCCTGCTCAGCGTGGTGCGGAAGTCCTTCGATGTGTATTGGCTGCCGCGGTCGGAGTGCAAGATCGCGCCGGGGCGGACCAGGCCGCGGCGGTGCGCCAGTTCGACGGCGTCGCTGATCAGCTCGGTGCGCATGTGGGCGGCCATGGCGTGCCCGGCGATCTCCCGGTTGAACAGGTCGATCGTGGTGGCCAGATACAGCCAGCCCTCGCTGGTGGGCAGGTAGGTGATGTCGCCGACGAACCGTAGGCCGGGCGCGGGGGCGGTGAAGTCGCGGCGGATCAGGTCCGGTGCCGGCGCTGCGGTGGTGTCCTGGCGGGTCAGTGAGCGGCGGCGCCGGCGGGTGATCGCGACGATGCCGCGTTCCCGCATGATCCGTTCGACGCGTTTGCGGTTGACCGGCCGGCCCTGCCGGCGCAGCTCGGCGGTGACCCGCGGCGATCCGTAGGCGTTGTTGTGCTCACGGTGGATGGCCCGGATCTGGGCGGTGAGTTGCTCCTCTACGTGTTCGCGTTGCTGGCGGGCGGGTGCGGCGGCCAGCCATTCGTAGTAGCCCTGCCGACGCTTGACCGCCAGTACACGGCACAGCCGCGTGACGCCGTAGACGCCGTGGTGTTCGGAGATGAACCGGTAGCGGTGGATCAACGACCCATCTCCTTGGCAAAATACTGTGCCGCCTTGCGGAGAATCTCCTTCTCCAGTTCCAGCTCGGCGACCTTCTTACGCAGCCGGTTCAGCTCCTCGCGCTCAGCCGGGCTGACCTGCCCGCCTGCACCACCGTCGACGGCGGCAGGGCGCTGCTCGGCGCGTTTCGCGATGCTGACCCAGTTCCGCAGGGTCTCGTGGTTGACGCCGAGCTCCCGGCCGACGTCACGAATCGTCCGGCCCGACGAGCGGACCAGATCGACGGCGTCCTTACGGAACTGCTCGGGATACTTCGAGGGACGTGGCACCGGGACATCCTTCCCCAGACGGTTGTCTGGTTACGAAGTGTCCGGTCCCGAGGGGGAACCTCAGGCATACGTGCCGGCCAGACCGGGTTCGCTGTCGGGAATGACGTAGTGCTCGCCGGACGGCTGGTACCGCTCGGTGAAGTTCCGGACCTGCCATTTGTAGGCATTGCCGCCGTCGTAGCGGATGGTTTGGGTCAGCTGGCCCCGG
>DATHBD010000078.1:0-15328 GCA_035296325.1 Micromonosporaceae bacterium
CACGACTTCTACATCAGCGGCTCACCACCCATGATCCGCCACACCCTCCGCACCCTCGCCGAACTCCACATCCCACCCAACCGCATCAAATACGACACCCTCGGCGACGGCTGACCCACCAACGGCTACCGGCGCCGGCTCGCGCTGGCCCGTGGCGCGGCGGTACGGGCCGGCGGCTGAGTGCCGTACACGTCCCACAGCTGGCCCATGAAGAACCGGCCGAACCGCGCCAGTGCGTCGGCGCCACCCGGCCCGGCCGCCCGGAACGTCGTCAACTGCTGCGCGAAGTCCGACGGGTGGATGTGGGCCACCCCGGCCCCCCGCACCGTGGCCTGCGGCTCGTCCGCCTCCGCGACGTGCCCGGCCAGGATCCGGTAGAACAGCGTCGAGGCATCGAGCCAGACGTCCAGGATGGAGTCGTCGCGCACCTCCTTGCGCCCGCTGAGGGTGAGCGGGTTCCCGGCCGCGTCGGCGAAGAACAGCCGGTACGACATCCGCCGGGTCTCCGCGGAGGCGCCGGGTACGAAGAGGTTGAACGAACCGTGCTGCACCGGCAGCCGCCCGCCGAGGGCGTCCGACGAGATCCAGCCCTGCGCGCCGGCAAGGTGTGCCGGATCGGACAGGAACCGGTCGACGTCGTGTGCCGTGATCTCGAGGTGGAACATCAGTGGCTGGTCGGATACCTTGCCGAGGCGCTCACCCGCGGCCGAGTCATCGGTGCCGAACGCGAAGAAGCCCTTCATCTCCTCGGTGAACTCCAGCGAGACGACCGTGCCCGGCGTCGCCAACGGGGAGCCGGCGGGCGGTCCACCGGGCGTTTTCGCCAACCGCGCCGTGGCTGCCCGGCCGGAGGCCACCCGGGCAGCCGAGCCGGAGGCCACCCGCGCAGCCGAGCCGGAGGCTCCCCGGGCAGCTGAGCCGGAGGCTCCCCGGGCGGCCGAGCCGGTGGGTGCCGCGCCGCGCTTCGCCGGCAGCGTCTCGAGGATGTGCGTCGCCATCCGGTCCGCGTGTGCCGCGATGGTGAGCGCCGGATTCGCGCCCACCGGGCCGGGGAGCGCCGAGCCATCGGCGATATACAGCCCTCCGTGGTTGAAGACCTCGCCGTAGGAGTCGCAGACGCCCTCGGTCTCGTCCCGGCCCATCGGCGCACCGCCGACCGGGTGGACCGTGACGATCCGGCGGAAGAACCCGACCGCGTTGTCGATGTGCTCGGCATCGAGGCTCTCCGCCAGTTGCTTCATCGTCTCGCGAACCCGGTCCAGGTACGTCGCGCTGGTCCGGGAGGTCCAGGAGACGTCGAGGTCGCCGTCGCGCAGCCGCATCACGCCGTCCGGGACGTCGCGACCCACGCCGAGCAGCGGCAACGACCCGGCGGTCAGCGTGCCGTCGCTGAGCAGGCGGGACACCTCCGTACTGAAGTGCGCCTGCGGTGAGCGGGTCACCCGCTCCATCGCCCAACGGACCATCGCCTCACCGAACCGGAACGCGGTCGAGGTGACGTCGCGGGACTCCGCGAGCCAGTCCACGAATCCCGGGTAGCCGCCGTCGGAGACGTAGAAGCCCCGGCCGGCGCCGCCGTCCAGGGCGTCGCTCACCCGGATGGTCGACGTGGTCACCGGGCCGCGGCTCCCGTCGAACCGGCGGGCCCCCGACTCACCCCGCCGGGGACGCAGGAAGGTCAGCAGGTCACCGTTGCCGGAGAACCGGGTGCCGAGGCAGGGCCCGACGCCGGGCAGCGTCGCGGCGTTGCGCATCAGCAGGTACGGGGTGCCGTACGCGCCGGCGCCGAGGATAAGCCGCCGGCAGACCAACCGGTGGGTCGGCAGGTTGGCCGTGTCGTGCGGGTGCGGCGTCTCCTCGGGGTCGTGACGCACGTACCGGACCTCGTACCCGCCGGTCTCCAGCGGTCGGATGCCCCGCACCTCACACCTGGTACGGATATCCGCGCCGTGGTACTGCGCCGCCGACAGGTACGTGTGGTCGAGGGTGTTCTTCGCGCCGAGGTTGCAACCGATGTTGCACTCACCGGTCAGCGTGCAGGTGCGACGCTGCACTCCGTGGACGTTGCCGTACACCGGCGTGGTGATCGGCACGCCGAGGGCCGGGTCGGACGCCGCGTTGGCGGCGAAGCTGATCGCCAGCGGCGGCAACTGCCACGGCAGGCCGTTCTGCTCCGCCGCCGTGATCATGGCATGGGTCTTCGGGGTGTCCTGGTACGCCGGGAGACGCAGCGGGTACGGGTTCGCTCCCAGCATCCGCTCCACCGAGTCGTAGAAGGGATCAAGGTCCGCCCGGCCGATCGGCCACCGCTCGTACCCGCCGCCGGGCATCGGCTCCTCCCGGACGAACCACCGCTCGTCCTTGCGCAGCAGCACGTTGGCGTAGATCAACGAGCCGCCGCCCAGGCCGCTGGCGACGACGGAGTCGAACCCGCGGAACCGCCACACGTCGAAGAGGCCGTACCGCCCCTCGCTGGGATCCCAGAAGTTGCGCCGCATCTCCTCCGGGGTACGGGCAAAGCTGCCCGGCGGGTACGGCCGCCCCCGCTCCAGCACCACGACGGACTGGCCACCCTCGGCCAGCCGGTATGCCGCGACGGAGCCGCCGAACCCGGAACCGACGACGATCGTGTCGACGTACTCGCTGCCCGCCTGCGCACTGTTGCGACCCATCGGGTCACCTTCCGTTCTGCTGGTTGGAGACCACGGGGTCGTGGCGAGCCGGCTGTTTCACGAAGCCCAGCCGGCCAGTGCCTTGGCGCCCTGTTCACGGCCGTACTCGATGATCGAGCGGGCGATCGACGGCGAGAACCGCAGAAAACCGTCCACGGCGAACCCGAGGTCGGTCGGCTCGATCAGGAGCATCGGCACCTGCCGCTTGTCGGTAGCCTGCGGCGCGTTGCGGACGAGTGCGTTCACCGTCTCGGCGTGCGCCACGTCGGCGGTGAGCGCGAAGTGCGCCACGTTGTCCGCCAGGAGCCCGATCGCGTCACCCAGCGAGCGGGGCGTGGCGGCGGGCCGGTCGATCCCGGTGCCGGACACCACGATGACCCGGTCCGGCTCATAGCGCATCACCGGCGCCAGCGGCGTGTTCGCCACCAGACCCGCATCGACGAGCGTGTGGCCACCGCCGTCCCGGCCCGCGGGGAACAGCAGCGGCACCGCGGTGCTGGCCACGACGTGCTCGACGGTCAGATCGACCTTGCGGAACGCCGGGTCGCTGCGGTGCTCGGGGGGAAGCTGCGAGCAGAACCGCACGACCCCGCCGCTGTTCTCGTCCACCGCGGAAATGATGACCGTGGCTCCGACCGGGCGCGGTTGCTGGGCACCGAGGTACCTGGCGAAGGTCCGGCGGGCCGGCCCGGTATCGAGCAGCCAGGTCCAGCCGATCGTCTGCAGGGCGTACTCGGTGAGGTTGGCCGTAGGTCGCAGCAGTCCGCGCAGGTTCACCGCGTTCCACAGGTCGGTCCGGGGCCGGTAGATGTCGTCCCACCGGATCTGCTGCCACATTTCCGCCAGGCCGGTACCGCCCAGGCCGGCGCCGAGGGCATAGGCGTTGATCGCGCCGGCCGACACCCCGGAGAGGATCTGCGGCCGCAGCCCGACCTCCTCCATGGCCATGATGACGCCGGTGCCGAAGTACGCCGCAGGGGCGCCGCCCCCGGAGAGGACCAGCCCCAGGCCACCGGTGCGGTCGCTGGCGTCGGCGGCCCGCAGCGGTGCCGCCGCGGGAGTCCGGCGGGGCGTCCGCGCCGGACCGCGCGGTGCAGCCGGCCTACGCCGGGTCGGCGCCGTCACCGCTTCGCCCGTTCCGCGGCCGGCACCCTGCGGCGACCTGCCGCTTTGCCCGTGTCGGGGACCGGCACGGCGGCCGACCGGCCGTTGCGGGCCGTCGTGCCCTTGGCGCCCGCACCGCTGCCGGCCGTGCCGCTGTTGCGGGTTGCCCCCGCGGTCGCCGCGGCCGCGCGCCTCGCCGGCTCCGCGGCCGCCCGCCTGGCCGGCTCCGCAGCCGTCGGAACCGGCTTCGCGGTTGCCCTGGCGGTGGGCTTGGGTCCCGGCCTCGGCGGGGGTTTGGGAACCGGCCTCGGCGTCGACTCCGCAGCCGTCGCCGCGGCAACGGGGGGACGGCGGTACCGGCTGTTCGGGTCGACCTGGTCCCTGATCACCGGGTCCTGGCTGGTCAGGGAGTACAGGCAGCGGTAGGCGCCGTTCGCCACGGTCAGCCGGTCCATCTGGCGGACGAACTGGTTGAGCACCTGATCGGTCATCTTCTCGGGGCGCACGCCGACCGAGAGCATGATCTCGCAGTACCGCTTGTTGAGGTCGCCGCCGCTCAGGTACGGCGAGCGGACCGACTTCACATGGATGGCGATGGAGGTGACCGCCCCGGAGTGCCGGCGTTCCGCCAGCGCCGTCTCGTACAACTGGTGGAACAGGGTCTCGTACCGCTCGGCCGGTGCCAGCACCACGAACATCCGGGTCGGGTCGCTGACGGTGGCGGTCAGGATCGAGTCGGTGAAGCGCTCGATGTTCTTCACGCCGGCGTAGCGGGGACTCAACATGACGGCCCCCATGCCGACGTACCTGGTGACGTCGTTGAGCAGCGCCGGCGCCCGCGCGGCCCAGTACCCGATCTGCTTCTGCACGCCGTAGCCGAGGTCATTCCACCAGGACTTGTAGCGGCGCTGCCGGGTCGGGTGGTACGACGAGAACTGGCCCATCCGTAGGCTGGCACCGGACAGCACCGGCAGGTCGAAGTCGGCCCAGACGCCCCGCTCCATCACCGCATCGCCCGGGTTGCGGATCATCTCGCCCGAGTAGCGCACGAAATCGTGCAGGCTGGGCGAGAGGTGCGAGCGGTTGTGCAGCACCGTCCGGAGCTTGTCGACCCGCACGACATCGATCGTCAGTTCGGTGATGACGCCGTGCTTTCCGGTGCCGGCGAGCACCCGGAGCAGCTGGTCGGTGTGCTCAGTCCGGCTGCACCGGTGCACCGTGCCGGTCCAGTCGACGTACTCCATCGCCTGGACGGTGTCGACGAACATGCCATGGCGGTGCGACGCCGGGCTGATCCCGCCGACCGAGGCGAACCCGGCGGCGGTGATGTACTCGTGCTCTCCGATGATCGACAGCCCCAGGCCGGCCTCGGCGAGGACCTGGTCGACCACCGCCAAGGTGGCTCCGCCCTGGACGGTCACGGTCATCGCGTCGGAGTCGACGGACAGAACCTGGTTCATGAGGTCGCTGAGCATCACCACGCCACGCTCGGGGGTGACCAGGTTGTTGCTCGACCGGGCGTGGCCGCGGACCACCACGGCTTCGCCATTGGCACGTGCCTGCTTCACGGCGCGGACCACGTCCTGCGTGTGGCGCGGCAGGTACACCTGGAACGGGGCCCGCGCGGGGATACCGGGATCCGCGACGCGCGACCAGTCGTAGCCGAGGTCGGCCAATGACAGGTGACCGACACCGTCGGACCCGGCTCCGGTGGCGTGGTGAGTGGTCGACATCCGCTGTACCGCCCGTGGGTTGAAGAGTGCGAGCATGCGTGGCCGGCCAATTCCTGACCCCGCGTGGGTGAACGGCGGGCCGGGGGTGGGTGAGCCCCGCAGCGTTGGCTACTGTCGGGTGATATTCCGTTACCGACTGCAATATCGTAACGAGGCCCCCGCTGGCGCACCTGATTTTGGGAATTGGACCGGGCGCAGACTTGACTCAAGATCAATTACGAATTTCCAGGCGGCCACGGGCTGGCGATCTTAGACTTCACAACGCCCACAGTTCGTATCGAACCACCGAGTGACGGACATACCGTCCGGCAAGGAGCACCTCATGCCGCGCAAAATCTTCGGCTGGGCTCTGGTCGCAACCCTCGTGCTCTATGTGATCCAAAACCCCGGGGAAGCGGCCATCACCACCAAAGCCATCGGCTCGGGGCTCGCCGACGGCGCGACCGGCGTGGGCAACTTCGTCGTTGCGCTCACCACCGGCCCGTCGCAACCGGCGTCGCTGCAGCCCTGAGCAACGGTCACCCGGGTCGCGCCGCCGGTCGCCGGAGTGCGGCCGCAGCCGCCGCCTTGACGGATGCCGTCAACGCAGCGAGCACCGTCGACTCCAGGCGCCAGCACTGCCAGTAGAGCGGCACATCGAGGTGGCGACCGGCGGCGAGCTCCACGTAGCGCCCCGCCGTGAGGTCGCCCCGGGCGATCTGCTCGGGCACCATGCCCCAACCGAGACCGAGCCGGATGGCCTCGGTGAAGGCCCACGCTGACGGCACGTAATGGATCGGCGGGTGGACCCGTCGCCGGGTGAGCGTGCCGAGGAATCGGTGCTGCAGCCGGTCCTTACGGTCAAAGACGATCATCGGTGCCGCGGCCAGCCCGGATGCGCCGCCGCCGTCCGCGAAGTACCTGCGCCACAGATCCGGTGAAGCCACGGCGTGGTACCGCATGGCGCCCAGCCGTTCCACCCGACAGCCCTGCACCGCGACGTTCTGTGCCGTCACCGCGGCCATCGCCGAGCCGTCCCGGAGGAGGTCGGCGGTGTGATCCTGATCGTCTCGATGCAGGTCGAAGCGGAGCGCCAGACCCTCCGGGAGGCCCGCCAGAGCGCCGAGGAACCAGGTGATGAGCGAATCGGCATTGACCACCACCGTCACCCGGGTCCCGGTCGACCCGTCGTCCAGAGCGCCCCGCGCGGCTTCCAGCGCCTCGCGCTCCAGCAACGCGAACTGACCCGCCAACCGGAACAACGGTCGGCCGGCCTCCGTCGGCTGGCACGGCTTGGTACGTCGGACCAGGGTCTGGCCCACGGCCTGCTCGAGCGCTTTGATGCGCTGGCTGACCGCCGACGGCGTCACCCGCAGCCAGCGGGCCGCACTCTCGAAGCTGCCCTCCCGGACCACCGCGTGGAACGTCACCAGCTGGACGGAGTCGAGGGGCATCATGAGCAATGCTAATCCGAGCTAAGAAAGTTGAGCTGGAGTAACGCCCAGGCGCGCCGTAGCGTCGGGCCGTGACTCCGACCGCGACAAGCCGATGATCACGTCAGCCGTCGCCGGCTTCTCCGTATCGATTGCGTTGATCGCGGCGATCGGCGCCCAGAACGCGTTCGTGCTCAGACAGGGACTTCGTCGGGAACACGTGCTGCCGGTAGTGGTGACCTGCGCGGCCTCCGACGCGCTGCTGATCGTGGTCGGCATCGCCGGGCTGGCTGGAGCCCTGACCCGTTATCCCGCTGCGGTGACCGGGATCCGCTGGTTCGGGGCCGCGTTCCTGCTGGCATACGCAGCCCTCGCCGCGTACCGGGCATTTCGGCCCGGCACGCTGGGGCCGTCGGCCGGTGCGCCGGTCGCCCTGAAGCCAACGATCATGGCGTGTCTCGCCTTCACCTATCTCAATCCGCACGTCTACCTGGACACCGTGCTGCTGATCGGAGCGGTCGCCAACCAGCACCAGCACCGCTGGCTCTTCGGTGCCGGCGCAGCCGCCGCGAGCGCGATCTGGTTCACCGTCCTCGGTGTGGGCGCCCACCGCCTTGCCCCGTTACTGGCCAGGCCGGTGGCATGGCGGGTGTTGGACGGCGTGGTCGCCGTCGTGATGACCGCCATCGCGATGTCACTGATCCTCGGTTGACGGGCGCGCGCTGACCTCGAGCTACGGCTGCTCCTTCGTCTGGTGCAGAAGCCAGTTCACCCTGGTCCGGATCAGCGCGTAGCGGCGTGGCGCGCCGCGACCGTGCAGCGTGAACAGCAACCGGCGTTCGGTGCGGTCGTGCTCCTCCCACCAACCCAGGTCCGCGATCGACTTGGTGGCATCGGAGTACGTCAGGTGGTCCAGATTGTGATCGGCCACCTGGACGGCAAGGCGGTCCTCGGCCGGGCTCGGCGGCAGCCCACGGGGCACCGCCCAGGAGCGCAGGACGCCGTCCTCCTCCAGCCGAAGATCGAAGTGGTGCGTCGGCCGCCGGTGCTCGTGCAACACGAACGCCGGTCGGGCCCGGTCGGCGCGCGCCGCCTCCTGGGCGCCGGGCCCACTCCCCCCGACGTGCCGGGCATCCCGGGCATCCACGGCTACGCCGGCCGGAAGCTCTGAAAGACGAGCTGGAGTTCGGGGAGCGCCGCCTCCCATTGCGCGTCTGTCGTCTCCCAGTAGATGCCGTACGCCCGGGTCGGCGACACCACGAACCCGCGGTTGTTCACATGGCGTCGCACGCCACCCCGGACATAGGTGAACTCCCAGTCGGCGGCCGGCTGCCAGGAGTACGGCACCGCCACGATGTGCCGCTCAACGTAGCCGGGGAAGTCGCCCCGACCGACCCGGTACGCCGATTGCGACCGCCAGTCCGCGACCGGATCGGGCTCCGGCCGGTTTGTCTGGTCGATGCCCAGGATCCGGCCGGTCGGCGCGTGGCGGAAGTACACGATCGTTTCACCTCGGGCCGGGGCGGACCGGGTCCAGCCGCTCGGGACGTAGAGCGAGAAGCCGGTGGGATCGCGGTACTCCTGCCACCCCGCCGGAAGCGCCGGCCGCTGCCCGCCCGCCGGGCCCTGCCCGGGCGCGACATTGGCCGGGGCCGGGGCGGAGGCCGGGTCGCTGGTCGCGGCACCACCGGCACCCGATACGCCAGACGAGGCGTCCGGCGTCGCGGTCGGTGCCTGGGTCGCCCCCGCGGTTCCCGCCGGAGTCGCGGTCACGGCTCCCCCGGCGGCCCGGTCCTTTGCCACCCCGTCCGAGCCGGCCGGACGGTCCCGTGTCCCCACCCACACCACGGCAGCGATCACCAGGGCCAGGACCGCCAGGGTGGACGCGAGCACCCGCCGTTGCCTGCCGTCGAGCCCGCGCAGTCCGGATCCGAATCCGGTCGCCCGGCCCGCCGGCACCGCGGCGACGCCAACAGCAGCCGGTGCCCTACCTTCCGGCGCGACGGCGCCCGGAACGGCGGCCTCGTCCGGCGACCCGACCCGAGGCGCAGACACAGGCTCCGATCGGGTTGCCGCCTCGGGCCCGGTCGCCGCCTCCGCCCGGGCGGCCTCCCCGTTGCTGTCCACGGCCTCGCCGTGAGATCCGACCTCCGGCGGAGCCGCCACGGGCTCGTGGCGTTCGGTCGCGTCCGCGGCCGCGGGCGTTTGCTGAAGTTCGGTCGCGTCCGCGGACGCGGGCGTCTGCTGGCCCAGCAGCGCGGCCCCGGCGACGACCGGCGCGGAGGCCCGTCCCACCGCCCGCTGCGCCGGCACGATCGCGTCGACCGGGGCGGTCGGCACACCGCCGGACCGATTGCCCACATCCGCCGGGTCGGCCGGATCCGCCGGGTCGGCCGCAGCGTCCGCAGCACCGCTCGGCACCGCCGCCGGGGATCGATCCCACCATCCGGTGCTCCACGGCCACCGCCGCCGGCCGGAGGCGGGCCCGCCGGCGGCGGCGACCCGCAACCGTCGCTCGGTTTCGTCCATGCCGATGCGGTCCTCGGGCCGCTTGCGGAGCAGCCCGGTCAGTACCGGCTCCAGGACCCCGGCCCGCTGCGGCGGATCGGGCTCGGCCGAGGCCAGGGCGGTCAAGGTCTCGACGGCCGACGGACGCTCGTACGGGGAATGGCCCTCCACGGCCGTGTACAACGTGGCGCCCAGCGACCACAGGTCGGAGGCGGGGCCGGTGACGCCGTTGCGGGCCCGCTCGGGGGCGATGTACGCCGGGGACCCCAGGACCAGGCCGGGACGGGTGACGGCGGTGTCGCCCTCGACCGTGGCGATGCCGAAGTCGGTGAGCACCACCCGGTCGTCCTCGGCGAGCAGGACGTTGCCCGGTTTGATGTCGCGGTGCTGGACGCCGGCCCGGTGCGCGGCCCGTAGTGCGGCCAGCACGCCGAGCCCGATCTCGGCGACGCGCTCCGGGTCCAGCGGACCATCGGCACGGATCACATCGTGCAGCGATCGCGACGGAACGTACTCCATCACGATCCAGGGCCGCTCGTCCGCCTCGATCACGTCGTACACCCGGACGACGTTGTGGTGGGTGAGCCGGGCCGCGGCGCGTGCCTCGCGCAGCGTGCGTCGCCGTACCGCGTCGCGCTCGTCGGCCATCAGCTCGGCGGGCAGGATGATCTCCTTGACTGCGACCTCACGGCCCAGCGTCTCGTCCCAGGCTCGCCAGACCCGACCCATGCCACCGACGCCGAGCGACTCCCCCAGTCGGTACCGCCCGGCGACCAGGGGAGATGAGGCTGACATGGGTGGAGGTATACCCAGCGACGGGCACAGTCATGCGGACGCCGACAACCCGCGCGCCAGGTGGCAAATCGCTGGCGTACGCGTGCGAAGGCCGCCAGCATTGGTCCATGCAACCAGCGCGGGAATCACTTGACCACAACGGAGTCGCACTTCGGCGCTGGCGGGCCGGGGACGCCGGGACGGCTCACCGGTTGGTGTCGGAGTCGATGGACCACCTCGCGCCGTGGATGGCGTGGGCGGCCAACGGATACACCCTCGCGGATGCTGAGGCGTTTCTCGCCCAGGCCGAGTCCGACTGGCGCAGCGGGACGGCGTACAACTACGCGATCCTGGCGGCCGACGGGGCCATCATCGGATCGATCAGCCTGATGGCCCGCATCGGCCCCGGCGGCCTGGAGATCGGGTACTGGCTGCACCCGGCCCACGTCGGGCACGGCATCGTGACCCGGGCCGCTACCGCGTTGATCGAGGAGGCGTTCCGGATCGGCGCCGACCACGTGGAGATCAGACACGACGTGGCCAACCAGCGCAGCGGGGCGGTGCCGCGCCGGTTGGGCTTCGTGGAAGTGGAACGTCAACCGGCCCAGGAGCCGTTGACCGTCGGCGAGCAGGGTATCGACCTGGTTTGGCGGCGGACCAACACCACAGCAGGTAGCGTCAACTCACTCGATCGGGAGGATACGGACCCGATAAACTAACCCGGCCCCCCGCAGAGATGGAGCCGTGATGCCTTCGCTCGACCGGCCCCGGATCGAATACCAAACACCTGTGGACCTGGTCGCCGAGGTGAAGCGCGGAGGCCTACGCATCCCACCGTTCCAACGCGGTTTCAAATGGCAGTCGTCGGACGTGATTGCGCTGTTCGACAGCATTCTGCGGGGATTTCCCGTCGGCAACCTCCTGTTTTGGCGTCGACCGGCACCGGCAGCGCTGGTGCGGGTTGGTCCGCTTGCGATCGACGCTCCGGAGGTCGACTCAGCGTCGTGGGTGGTGGACGGCCAGCAGCGCGTGACCAGCCTCGTTGGGTCGCTCGCGGCGGCAGAGGAGTCAGCCGACCCCCGGTTCCGCATTTACCTCGATCTTGATCTTTCCCAGTTCCACTCCCTCGGCGCCCGGCAACAGGCGCCGCCACACTGGATTCCGGTAAGCCGGCTGGCTGGAACAGCGACGCTGCTCAGCTGGATGCGCGACAACGCCGATTGGATGACCGAGGGCCACGTCCGATTGGCTGACGACGCAGCGCAGGCCATCCGCGAGTACCAAATTCCCACCTACGTGGTCAGGTCCGACAACGAAGACACGCTACGTCAGATCTTTGACCGCCTGAACGGCACCGGAAAGCCACTCAGCAAGGCGGAGGTCTTTCACGCGCTGCACTCCGGTCTCGCCGGCGACCGGCCATTCGATCTGAAGACAATCGCCGCAATATCTGCCGAGTTGGGTTTCGGCGGCTTCGACGAACGCCTGGCGTTGCGTTGTGTCCTGGCGTATCGGGGCGGCGACATCTTCCGCGAGAACTTCTCCGACGAGTTCACCTCGGCCGACGATCGGGCTGACACGTACCGCGAGGTCGCGGCCTGTCTCCGCGCCGTGGTGGAGTTCCTACGCCGTGACGCCGGCATCCCCCACAGCAAACTCCTGCCGTACACCCACGTCGTACCGGTTCTGGTGCGGTTTGTCCGACTGCACGGAGAGCCGACTGGCCGCGCCGCTCAGCTTCTCCGTCGATGGATTTGGCGAGATGCTGTGGCGGGCGCTGCCGCACGCGGGGTGAGCGTGGCAGCCGTCCGACAGGCGGTCGCTGCCGTCGAGCAACCGGAGCCCTACCGGGCGGCTCGTAAACTCCTGGAGACGGCACCATCCAACAGCAGGTTTGTACCGGATCTGGACAAGGTCCACCTTAACCACGCCGCTGCCAAGCTCAACTTGCTTGGCCTCGTCTCCGTCGGCCCACGCGACCTGGTGACCGGCCGACCGCTCGACCTCTCGGCCGTGTTCGACCGCAAGAACGTGATCGGTGAGATCATTCTCGACCGGGACGTTCCGCTCGCCGAGACGTTCGCCAACCGCCTGGTAAAGACGAGCAAGAGCCGTTCGGTCCGAAGCCAGTTGACCACCGCGCCGGCCGACTTCACCCTGAGTCACCTGGTTGACGAGCGAGGGCGTGAGTTCTTGTCGGCGGGTGAGCTGCACCGCTTCCTCAGTCACCGGGCTGACCTATTGCGCGAGGTTGTCCGGACCCATGTCGACTCCATGGCCGAGTGGGGTGCTCGCGATGGGCAGTCCCTCGCCAACATGATGCGAGCCGTGGCCTGATGGCCGGCGGTGACGCGGAGGGTTCCTGCACGGGCGACGGGTGGGCACGCTTGCGTTCGAAAAGGGCGGATCAGTTTTCCGCTACGAGGACGATCTACTCCAACCAGAACACCGCACGCTCGGTCAGGTCTTCGAGGACGATCCCCGATCAGTCCGGCGCGCGCGGATCGGTCTGCCAGCATGGTTCGCCAACTTGCTGCCCGAGGGCGAACTGCGCCGCCAGGTCGTCCGCGAGATGGGTGGTGGACGGATCAGCGACTACCGCCTACTGCTCCGGCTCGGGTCAGATCTGCCGGGCGCCGTGACGGTGCACGGGGTCGAACCGGAGGAGGTCGAGGAGCCGGCCAATGCCGACGCGAGCCCGCGGACCACGCCGGACCCCCTGCGTTACTCGCTGGCCGGCGTCCAGCTGAAGTACTCGGTGCACGGCAGCCGGCTCACGGCGCCGGTTTCCGGGGGGGGACGGCTGGTGGATCGTCAAGCTTCCGGATCCTACGGTCGAACAGTTGGCCGAGAACGAGTACCTCACCATGCGTTGGCTGCGTGCGGCCGGCATGGAGGTGCCCGAGGTCACCTGCCTTCCCGCACACACGGTGCCGAATATCCCCTCCGGATTCGTCGCCGGGGACGAACTCCTCTACCTCGTGCGTCGCTTCGATCGGACGTCGCAAGGTCGCGTTCACGTCGAGGACTTCGCGCAGGTCTCTGACGTCGAACCCAGGTACAAGTACGGCGAGTTCGGCGCCACCTACGACACCATGGGCTCAGTCATCGCGTACCTGCTGGGCGAGGAGGGCGTTCGCGCTTACGTCGCGCGGCTGACGGCGATGATCATCGTCGGGAACACCGACGCTCACCTGAAGAACTGGGGCCTATGGTATCCGGACGGCCGGAACGCCGCGCTCGCTCCGGTGTATGACTTCCATTCGTTGACGATCTACCGGCGGTTCCGATACGCCCCGTTGGCACTCAGTCTGGCTGGGGAACAAATGCCCCAGCAGGTCACCCGCGAGCACTTCAGAGTGCTGGCCGACGCATGCAGCACCGACTCGGACACCGTCGTCGCGGTGGTGGCAGAGACGGTTGCTGCCATGCGAGCCGCCTGGCACGACACCATGGCCGGCGAGACGCGACAGCGCTTTCCCTCCCTCGCCGAGCACTATGAGCAGCGAATGACAACGCTTCCCATCGGTCGGGAATGACCGGAGCCGAGCGGGTGGCCGGTCCCGAACCGGCCACCCGCATCACAGCGAACGGGCCAGCCGATCGGCGAGCACCCGGGTGAAGCGCGACGGGTCCTTGAGCTCGCCGCCCTCGGCCAGCAGCGCCATGCCGTAGACAAGCTCCGCCGTCTCGGCCAGTACGTCGGCGTCGCCACCCTGCTCGTGTGCCTTGGCGAGCCCGGTCACCAGCGGGTGCGACGGGTTGAGCTCCAGGATCCGCTTGATCTGCGGTACGTCCTGCCCCATGGCGCGGTACAGCTTCTCCAGCGTGGGCGTGATGTCGTGGTCATCCCCGACGATGCAGGCCGGTGACGTGGTGAGCCGCGACGACAGCCGCACCTCCTTGACGTCGTCGTGCAGCTTCTCGGAGAGCCACGTCAGCAGCCCGGCGAAGTCCTTCTTCTGCTGCTCCCGCTCCGCCTCGGCGGTCTTCTTCTCGTCTTCGGTGTCCAGGTCGACCTGGCCCTTGGCGATCGACTGCAGCGACTTTCCGTCGAACTGGTTGACCCGCTCGACCCACACCTCGTCGATGGAGTCGGTGAGGATCAGCACCTCGAACCCCTTGGCGCGGAACGCCTCCATGTGCGGGGAATTCTCGATCATCGACCGGGACTCGCCGGTCATGTAGTAGATGTCGGTCTGCCCGTCCTTCATCCGCTCCACGTACTGCCGCAGAGTGGTCAACTGCTCCGGGTCGTGCGTGGAGGCGAGCGAGATGACGTCGAGGATGGCGTCGCGGTTGTCCGGGTCGTCAAGCAGGCCTTCCTTCATGGCGCGGCCGAACTCGCTCCAGAAGGTCCGGTACTTCTCGGCCTGATTGGCCATCAGGTCCTTGATCGTGGACAGCACCTTCTTGACCAGGCGGCGCCGCACGATCTGGATCTGCCGGTCCTGCTGCAGGATCTCCCGGGAGATGTTGAGCGACAGGTCGTGGGCGTCCACCACGCCCTTGACGAAGCGCAGGTACGTCGGCATCAGCGCTTCGCAGTCGTCCATGATGAAGACGCGCTTCACGTAGAGCTGCACGCCCCGCTTGGCGTCGCGCATGTACAGGTCGAACGGCGCGTGCGCCGGCAGGAAGAGCAGCGCCTCGTACTCGAAGTGCCCCTCGGCCTTCATGTGGATGATCTCGAGCGGATCGGTCCAGTCGCGGCTGACGTGCTTGTAGAACTCGTGGTACTCGGCGTCGCTGACCTCGTTGCGGGGGCGCGCCCAGAGCGCCTTCATCGAGTTGAGCGTCTGCGACTCCCGCGTCGTCGCGCCCGACTCGTCGGTGCGCTCCACCGCCATCCGGATCGGCCAGGCGATGAAGTCGGAGTACCGCTTGACGATCTGGAGGATCTTCCACTCGGCGGTGTAGTCGAAGAGCTGGTCTTCGCTGTCCTCCGGCTTGAGGTGCAGCGTGATCGCCGTGCCCTGCTCGGCGTCGGGCGCCTCGGCGACGGTGTAGGTGCCCTCACCCTCGGACTGCCAGTGCACGCCGGTGGTCGTCCCGGCGGCCCGGGTGACCATCTCCACCCGGTCGGCGACCATGAAGCTGGAGTAGAACCCGACCCCGAACTGGC
>DATHBD010000079.1:0-66919 GCA_035296325.1 Micromonosporaceae bacterium
ACACCACCACCGCCTCATCCACCACAGCGAATGGACCGTCCAGATCAACCCCGCCGACGGCAAACCAGAGTTCACCCCACCCGCCCACCTCGACCCACACCGAAAACCCCAACGCAACCAATACCACCAACGCGAATAACAACACCGCCCACCGAATCCGCCAATAGAACATGCCGTGCCGCTGGCCGTGCCGTGCCGTGCTGTCGGCCGTGCCGTGCCGCCTCCGCGGCGCCGGCTGGGTTCGTGATTCGGTGATCGGCAAGGTACGCCGTGAACCTACGCCCGACCCTGGGGTGCCCGGCATGACGGCGACGAAATAGCTTCGTGGCGGGCTGCGCAGTTAACGGATCTTGTCAGCGAGCACAGGCCGCGTTGCCTCGGCCGGCGCGATCTGTTCAGCGCGCGTTTTGCGGTTCGAAATTCTGCACTGCAGAGACCTGGTTGCCCGTACCACCGCCGACACAATGCGGGGACTGGCAACCACCGGCTCAGGGCCCACGGACGGTGCCGAGGGCGTGCGGTGCCGAGGGCCTGCGGGCTCAGCCGAGGCCGCCGCCGGATTCCTTGGTGAGCTGACCGAGCAGCTCGTGCGCGCGTACGGCGCGAGCGGCGTCCTCGCGCTGAACCTGCTCGATGAACTCCACGACGTCGTCATGCCCCTGCGCGTCCTGCTTGTACTGCTCGTACGCCTGAGCGCCCTTGAGGGCGTGGTACTGGATGGAGACGAGGTCGTAGAAGAGGTCGTCTGCCGGGGTGTGCGAGTTGCCCATGACGTGAGTTCCTTCCACCTGCGAGTCGACTGCGATTGATCCGCGCCGGTGGACTACCCGGAGCGTGGGAGCCAAACCGCATCTTCGCCGCGTTGCACGCGATCGAGTCAGCGTGGCGGTGCTCCCCAGGTAAGCGCGCCGTTGACGTACGCGGGCACGGTAGTTGTGTCGGCGAATGACGTGGCCGTACCGAAGCTGTAGTCGCCCGACTCGTTGAACGCCGACCAGTCGGACTTGTTGAGCCGCAACTGGATCTCACCGAGGGTGCCACCGGCTTGGACGCTGCCGGCGCCGGGAGCGAACCCCACCTCCAGGTACCTGTCCGCGCCAACGACCGGCGTGGCCAGCGCGACGACCCGTGACGTGACGTTGGCGCATCCGATGCGCGCGTAGTCGCAGTTGAGGTGGTACGCGGTCGATCCGGGCTCTGCGGTGAAGTAGTACCGCAGCGTGACCTGGGCGAGGGGCACCGCGACCGACCCACCGTTGAACAGCGTGAGACCCGGCCTGATCTGGCTGTCGGTGGGCGCGCTGTCGTTGTTCCGGTACTGCACCCGGACCGTTCCCACCGACGGTGTCGTGGGTGGCGGTGTCGTTGGGGGTGCTGTCGTGGCGGCCGGAGATGTTGGCGCCGGCGTTGCCGGTGACGGTTCGGCCGCGCCGGGCGGTGAGCCGTAGACCAACCTCGCTCCGTCGTGCAGCGTGATGTGCGGCGCCCTGGTCGGCGTGGCCTGGTTTTCCGACACTCCGGCGTAGGACCAGTCTCTGGTGTAATCGTGCGGACCTGGGAACGTCACGCGGAACTGGTTCTCCCGGCGGGACTCACTCTGACCGACCGGGCCGACGCGCTGGCCGGCGCAGGAGATCGTCACGTAGTAGGTACTGCCCTGGTACTGCGTCGGTCCGGTCGGGCTGGCGCACTGGGCGTACGCGGTCTGCAGCCGCACGTCGGCCGGCGAGACGCCCGGGTCGAGGGTGAAGTAGTACCGCAGTGAGATGTTCTCGGTGAACCGGGCCGGCCAGGCGGTGTGGTTGTACCAGAGCGACTTGATCTCGAAGAAGTTGCTGCCGGCCTGATTCAGCGAAGCGGTCACAAAGAGCTCGTCGGACGGAGTCTCGACCGGCGGAAAACTGGGCAGTGGCGTGCCGCCGTACTGTCCGGCCAGGCGCGCCAGCGCGCTGGTCATCGCGGCGTTGTAGTCCAGCGCCACCTCAGCCTTCTGGAAGTCGTTTCGGTCCTCGGGACCGTAGCTGTCATCGGGTGCCTTGGGCCCGCCGATCAGCGCGCCGTAGAGCGTGTGCCGGTTCTCGACCGGCTCATAGTGGTGATTGCTCCACGGACCGTGCGCCGTGCGGTGGTGCGGCCGGGTCACCGGCCTGGGGCCGAACCCGACCAGGTAACTCGTGCCGGACGGGTTGTCGCCGAGAATGTAGTTGACCTGTTTGACGGCGAAGTCGTGCAACTGCGTGCTGCGGGCGGGGTCAAGGCGACCGGAGTCGGCGAGGACCAGGGCGAGCATCGCCGCACCGGAGGAGTAGCGCAGGGAACCCCACGGACCGTAGAACGCCTGCCCGCCGGGGGAGCGGGGAAGCCGGGTGCCGTTGACGCCAGCCCCAGCGTTGTAATCGGCCCAGTTGGTCGCGTCGCGCAGCGCCTGCGCGTCGTTGGTGAGCTGGGCCATCAGGATGACCGACGACGCGGTCTTGTCGTCCCAGTCGTACGTCCAGTTGTACTTGATCGGTGACGTCGGGTCCTGGGTCATCCGGCCCATGCCGGGGTAGTAGGCCCGCGCCCGCTCCAGGTATGCGGTGTCGCCGGTCGCCTTGTACAGCCAGAGCGAGCCCCACACCAGCTCGTCGCCGTACCCGCTCCATGAGTTGTAGAAGCCTTTCATGATCGGCGTGCAGTCGTCGTACTTGGACTTGGTGTTGGCCTCGGTTGTCGCATAGAGCTGCTTGGCGTGGGTGAGCAGCTTCGCGGCGTACGCCGGATCGTCCGCCCGGAAGACCAGCGACGCCGCCGCGAAGGTGGCGGCGGTCGAGTCGGCCAGGTCAGCACCCCAGCAACCGGGCGCGGTCATCAGGTACGTGGTCCGGGGGTACGTCTGCACCTCTGCGGCCGCCCACAGCTGGTGGTCCCGGCCAGGATCACCGACCTCGGTGACCAGCCGGTTCGGTGCCGGGTTGGCCCGCACCAGGTAGTCCATGCCCCAACGCAGATTGCTCAGCAGATACCGCTCCTGCCCGGTGGCGGTGTAGCCCTGCCGTGACTCCAGCATCCCCCAGGCCAGCGTGGTGAGGGAGTGTACGAGCGGGAAGGTCGCCTTGATGGTGTCACCAGCGTCGGCGAAACCGCCGGTCAGGTCGAGCCCCACATCCGCACCGTCGGTGAGGAACGAATCCCCGCGCCAGGAGACGCGATTGTCGGCCGGCAGCCGGCCGAGCCGCTGGGCGTCGTAGAACCAGACCGCCTTCTGCAGAGCCTCGCCATAGTTGTATGGGGGTGCTGCCGCGGCTCGAGCCGGCAGGTCGACTGCCACAAGCGCCGCCCCCGCGACGAAGGCGGCGCCCGTGGCGACGGCCGCAGCCAGCCTCAGCCGAGCGGCGGATCGACGGACCAGTTCGACGGAGCGAAGCGAGCCGACGATGGTCCGGGGCGTTGGGGCCCGGAACGGTCGGTGGGTGGCGGGCATCGGACCTCCTGGCGGGGAGTGGTACCGCGGATGCTCAATCGTCGCATCGATTGGCGTCACGGGGGCGCGGCGGGGCGACGGAAGACTCCATGCCGCGACGGCGGTACCGGACCCGGCTGCGGCGGTACGGTCCCCGCGGCGGTAGGGCCCGAAGGCGGTAGGGCCCGAAGGCGGTAGGGCTCCGAAGGCGGTAGGACCCGGACGGCGGTAGGGCCCCGAAGGCGGTAGGACTCCGAAGCGATAGGGCGCCGACGGCGACAGCACGCTGCCGGCGACTCGTCCGTCACCGGCTGAAACTTTCCGTCCTGCCCGATCGGAAGGAGCGCTCGCCGTGCGGCGGCGGCGCCCCGCCGGCGGGTACCGGTGGCTCCGCCACGGGGCGGAGCGGTCAGGTACCGCGCGCGACCGGATCGCGTTCCGTGCTCCGCCACGGTGCAGGGCCGTCAGGCACCGCGCGCGCCCGGATCCCGTTCGGTGCTCGGCCACCGAGCGGGCGGTGCGCAGCCGGTGGGTTGGCGTCGGACGGCACGACGCACGCGAGCATGGCAATCGGAACGAATTACCACTGTCCGACCCATGCTCTCTCTACGCTGGGGAGGCGGGGATCGAGGTCGGGGGATCGAGGTCCGGATCGCGGTCGGGAGGTCGGCACATGGGCCGATTGGCGAGCGTTCCACTGGGGAGAGCCAGGCCACCGGCAAGGGTGCGCAGAGCGCCGACCGATGCGTCGGTCAAGGCGTCGGTCAGGGCGCCGGTCAGGGCGCCGGTCAGGGCGTCGGTCAAGGCCCTGACCGAGGCGTCGGTCAGGCCGCTGACCCAGTTGCTGACCCAGGCGCCAACCAGGGCGCTGACAGCGGTCCTGGCGGCACTGGCGCTGGGGTCCACCGCAGCGGGCTGCGGACAACAGCCCACGACCGCGGCGGCCATTCCGGTCGTCGCACAGACTCCCGGCTTCCTGACGTACGGGCCGACCGCCGACGCTTACGTTCAGGGCGACACCGCGACCCAGAACTACGGTACGGCCGCCCGCCTCGCCACCGATGACGTGCCGGTGCGCCGGACGTTTCTGCGGTTCGAGGTGGCTGGTCTCATCACTCCGGTGCTTCGTGCCGTGCTGCGCCTGCACACGACGGCCGGCCAACCGGGCAGCCCTCATGGCGGCGTGGTCCGGCGGGTGACCTCGACCGACTGGTCGGAGACGGGACTCACCTGGCGCAACCAGCCGGCAATCGACGCCGGTGAAGTCGCATCGTTCGGCCGGGTCGTTGAGGACACCTGGTACGACGCGGATGTCACCGCGGTGGTACGGCAGGACGGCGTCTACAGTTTCGCAATCGTTTCCAATGTGGGCGAGGCGGCGTACTACGACTCGCGTGAGTCGGGCGGCACCGGCCCACGCCTCGTCCTGACCATGGACCCCGCGGCGGCAGATCCCGCGGCGGCAGATCCAGCTGCGGCGGATCCAGCGGCTGGAGATGTGGTGGCGGCGAATCCGGCCGCTGCGGACTCCGCGGGCGCCGTTCCCACGGTGGCGCACTCCGCTGCGCAAGCGCTTGAGGCGCCGGCGCCATCCGCTGCGCATTGGCCGCGGCGCTGATTCGTTCGACTGTGGCGAGATGGGCGATGTCGCCGTGGGCTCCGGCGGCGAGAATCTCGTATTCAAATGTGGGCATCTGGTGATGCGGCGGCGAGCCGGTCGAATGTGGGGCGCTGGTTCGGACCAGCCGGTGCGGCCGCCCTCGGAACTCAGCCGTCCAGTCGTTTTCTGCAGGTCACCGGTCGAGGGAGCAGGTCGCCCTGCCCGAAGGGGCGAGGTTCGGATCGGGCTCCCGGGGGGCTGAACCGGTGGGGCGTACGGCTGCGTGAAATGGGTATGGCGCCGGCCGCGGCTCACGATGGTGATCTTCGATGGACCCAGCGCGGCGATCCACATTGGATTCTTCAACGCAACCTGGAATGCACGGCTGAGGGTCGGGCAGAGCGCCTCCTTCGGCTTTGTCGCACGAATGTCTGATCCGTCGGTCGCCATGGAGCGGCGTCGTCGAGGTGCAGTGCCGTTCCGGTACGGCTGCTGATACGGAGCTTGCCGGGCTGGCCTGGCCTTCACCCCAGCTCTGCGGTGCGGTGACCGACCTGCCCCGGTAGGCGGTAGCAGGGGCCGGCAATGTGGCTGCTGATCCGATAGATGCGCTGGTCAGCGTAGGGATCGGAGGCAGGGATCGGAGGCGTTGTGTGGCTGGGTGGCGGCACTATAGTATCGACAAACGTCTACCTGTAGTACGCGAGGCCGTCACTGTCCGTAGGGTCCAGCGCCTGAATTCCGACTGTTTGCAGCCCGGGGCGCCGTGCAAGGGAGAGCCATGTCAGGTGGTTGCCGGGTGTCCCGACGCTGGGTCAGCGTTGCCGCGACGCTCAGTCCCGTGGCGACGATCGCGATCGTCGCCACGGGACTGGCCGGTCCCGCGTCGGCGGCCACGGATCTGGCACTGGGGAAACCCGCCACCGCGGACTCCGTCCAGGCGACCCATCCGGCGGCGCACGCGACGGACGCCGACCCGGCGACGCGCTGGTGCGCCGCGGATTCGGCGCCCGGGCACTGGCTTCAGGTTGACCTCGGCAGTGCTGTCGCCCTCACCGGCACGCGGGTGGTGTGGGAGTTCGCCCGCAACTACAGGTACCAGATCGCTGTGTCCAACGACGGCGCCGCGTTTACGACAGTTGTCGACAAGTCCGGCAGCCTCAGTGCCGAAGCGGTTCAGAACGACACGTTGAACGCCACCGGCCGCTATGTCCGGGTGACCGTGACCGGGCTGGCGCCGCGCACCTGGGCCAGCATCGCGTCCCTCTCGGTCTTCGGCGCCACCACGCCCGAGGAGCCGGGGGAGCCCGGGGAGCCGGGGGAGCCCGGGCAGCCGGGACAGGTTCCCCGGTGGCAGCCGCACGATGTGGTGCTGACGTCGACCACGTCCTACGCCAACCCGTACCGGGACACGTCGGTCTCCGCCACCTTCCTCGGGCCGGGTGACGCCCGGCTGTCCATTCTCGGGTTCCACACCGGGAACGGCACGTGGAAGGTCAGGTTCTCGCCCCCGGCGACCGGCGTCTGGACATACACCACCATCTCGGCCGACCCCCAGCTCAACGGCAGGACCGGCACGATCACCGCCGTCGCGAACAGCAACAGCAATGTGCACGGCGCTGTCCTGGTCGATCCGAACAACCGCCACCACTACCGGTACCAGGACGGTACGCCGTACCTGCAGTTCCAGTACGAGGCGGACTGGCTGGCCCTGATGGACCTGGGTGACCCGGCGATTCCGAAGGCGAAGCGACTGATCGACATGATCAGCGCGAATGGGTTCACCGAGGTCCTGCTGAACACCTACGCGCACGACACCGCCTGGGCGGCCGGCGACACCGGGGCGTACGACTTCGGGCCGCCCACCCAGTACGCCTGGGCCGGCACCAACGCGCAACCGGACCACAGCCGGATGAACGAGAGCTTCTGGCAGAACTTCGACCGGGTGATGGACTACCTGTACCAGAAGGGCGTCACGGCACACCTCTTCCTCAAGGTGTACAACAAGGCCGTCACCTGGCCGGCGAAGCGCTCCGCCGACGAGGACATGTACCTGCGGTTCGTCACGGCGCGATACCAGGCCTATCCGAACGTGATCTGGGACTTCTCCAAGGAGGTCTTCAAGGAGACCGATGTGCCCTACATCGCGGACCGGCTCGCGCTGATCGGCCGGGTGGACGCGTACGACCGGCTGCGCACGATCCACGACCCGGATGCCGGTCGCACCAACGGCGGGTACATGACCGACCCGGCCGTCGCCGCCAACGTCGACGTCCTGACCGATCAGCACGCGAACGCCGCGAACACCATCTACAGCGATGCGATCGGCAAGCGCAACGCCTTCAACATGCCGATCACCAACTCGGAGTACAACTACCAGATCGGCAACGACGGTGGGCACAGCTACGCCCATGTCGCGTCACAGCAGCAGGTGCTCAAGGAGACGATCGAGGTCCTCATGGCCGGTGCGTATCCCGGCTACTACTACACGTACCACTCCTGGGATCTGCTCCGGTACGACGAGACGCCGGCCGGGATCGTGCAGTACCGCAACCTCTTCAACTACCTGCGCACCCGGACCAGGTGGGCGGACCTGGCCCCCGACGACGCGCTGATCGGTGGCGGCACCGCGATGTCCCGGCACATGCTGGCCAAGCGGGGCAGTGAATATCTGGGCTACGTCGGCGCGGGCGGTGTCCTCGGCTTCGGCGTGACCGGGCTCGGCACCGGCACCCGGTTGACGGCGGAGTGGTACAACGTCGTCACCGGCACCACGCAGAGCGCGGGCACCGTCGGCAACGGCCAGGCCATCTTCACCTCGCCCTGGTCGACCCCGGCGTTGCTACACCTCAGCTCTTCATGACCAGTTCGGGGTGGGCCAGCACGAACGCGTCGACGGTGTCGTCCTGGCACGCCTTGAGCAGCGCCAGCGTGTCGTCGTCGAGGCTTTCGGCGCCCGGATTCCGGGTTGATGCGTTGAAGGTCCCCTTATTCGTCTTGATGGTGACCATGCTGTCGGCGGACACGCCACGCATCGCGTAGATCCAGTCCTCGAGTGCGACGCCGCCACGGTCCAGCGTGATCGCCGAGCCCACGACGTCGAGTACCTTCTTCAACTTCACCGGATTGGTCAGGACGTCGCTGCTGAGGATCTGCCGGAACAGCGCCTTGATGAACTGCTGCTGGTGCCGCTCGCGGTCGTAGTCGCTGTTGGGCAGCAACTCGCGCTGGCGCACGTAGTCCAGTGCCTCGTCCGGGGTCAGGCGCTGGTGACCCACCTTGTAGGTCTTCGGCGTGACGCCGGCGATGCGTTCCAGTCCTGTGCTGCCGTCGGCCTTGGGGTACTGCCGGTACGGGATCTTCAGCTTGCCGTCGGCGGTGAAGCCCCGGTGTACCGAGGTGGTTTCCTGATCGACGTACATCTCGACACCGCCGAGCACGGCGACGACCTTCTGGAATCCTTGGAAGTCCACGATCGCGGCGGCGTCGAAGGTGACGCCGAACGCCTGCTTGATCGTCTTCGCGAGGAGTTCCGTCGAGCGTCGCCGCGCGTCGTCGCCGGTCAGGCCGTCGCCGCCGAAGGCGTATGCCGCATTGATCTTGTTGTAACCGCCGGGGTGCTTTCTGGTGCCGTTGTCGTAGGGCGGGATCTGGATCCAGGTGTCGCGGGGGATGGAGACGAGGTACGCCCGGTCGTGTGCCGCGGGGATGTGCATGATGATGATCGAGTCCGCGCGTACCTGGTCCGTCGGGTTCTGCAGGGGCCGCGCGTCGTTGCCGATGAGCAGGATGTTCTTGGGTCCGGTGATCTCCACATGGCCGTCCTCGGCGGCGGCCTGGTTGCCGCTGTCGCCGAGCAGGTCCTGCTGCTTGATGCTGTTGCCCGCCACGGTGAAGATCAGGTCGTTGGCGACGATGGCGCCGCCGCTGGCCAGCATGAGCAGCGCACCGATCATGATCGTGAAGCGGGCCCACGTGGGGTCGCTGCTGCGTCGGGCGGCCCTGCCCCTGCCCTTCGTGGGCGTGGGCCCGGGCGTCTTCCCGGGCACGGGCGTCGTCCCGGGCACGGGTGCTGTGGCGGGCACGGGTGCTGTGGCGGGCACGGCCTCGCCGGCCCCTGCCGGCCATCGCATCAGCGCAGCCCGTTCATCAGCGCAGGCCGTTCATCGGCGCGAGCCCTTCATCGGCGCGAGTTCCTCATCGGCGCAAGCCCTTCATCGGCGCGGCTCCCATAATGTGCAGACTGATGCCGGGCACACCTGGCTGCGGCGGGACGCACCCCAAGTGAAGTCGTTGCCGGATCGAACTCGCTGCATCGTCGCATGCAGGTTCGGCTCCGGCGCCTTGCCATGATTGCGACTCGCGCGGGAAATGTGAAGGGCTATCAGGGCGATAATTCGGGCGGGCCGGTGCGGTTGCGGCAGGTTCGGGTGGTTTGGTCGGCAAGCCGCTCACCGGGTGCCGCCACCGCTCAGCATCATGACCGCCCCGTCGCCGTCACCGGCGTGGCCCTCGCCATCGCCATCGCCATCGCCATCGCCATCGGCGTCGGAATTGGCGCCGGCATCGCCATCGCCATCGGCTCGCGTGATCGGCCCGATGTGCCAGGAGCGGGCATGCGCCGGCAGTGACGCACCGAATACCATCGGGCGTGTCCTCCGACTCCTGGCTACGGCGCCGCCTCACCACCCGCCCCGCCCGACGACTCGTGGTGGCGCGCACTCCGGCCGCTGCGCGCCCGTCCGCGCCGTCCGCACCCCGGCGCCTGGTGGTGTGTGGAGACGATCCGCTGGCGCATCGCCTGATCGAGGAACTGATCAACCGATACGGCGCGGAGATCACCGCCGTGCTGCCCGACCGCCGACGCAACCATGGCCCGCAGATCGCCAGGATCTCCGGCGTACGGGTGGTCGAAGCCGACCGCCTGGACGCCGACACGTTCCGCCGGGCCCGGGTGCACACCGCAGACGGGCTTGCCCTGGTCAAGCAGGACGATGTCGGCAACATCGACGCTGCGTTGCAGGCTCAGGAGCTCAACCCCGGCCTGCGGCTCGTGATCAGGATGTTCAACATGAGCCTCGGGCACGGCATCCGGCGCATGATCAGCGATTGCGCGGTGCTGTCCGACGCCTCCATGGCGGCACCGGCGCTCGTGTCGGTTGCGCTCGGCGAGGTGGCGCCGGTGCATGTGCGGCTGCCCGGCCGGACGATCTACGTGACCCGCCGGGCGGATGTGGCGGCATCGGACGTGCTCTGTGGCCTGGCTAAGGACCCCCGCTCGGGCAGTGACGGCGACACCGAGCCCGAACTTCTGCCGGCTGACCAGGACGGGGCTGATCTGGTGCTGGCCGTCGCCACCGGCACTTCCCCGCCGACCAGACGGCAGCGCGTGTATCGGCGTCTGACCCGGGGTTTGCGGCGGAGGCGCCGGCGGCGAGCGGCCTCGGAACGGGCGGGCTCGGAACGGGTGGCCTCGGAACGGGTGGGCTCGGAGCGGGTGGGCTCGGAGCGGGTGGGCTCGGAGCGGGCGCGCTGGTGGCGCTTCGGATGGCGGCGCGCCGGATGGCGGCGGAGCAACCCGTTCGGCGTGCTTCGGCCACTGATCAACCGCAAGCTGCGGGTGGCGGCTCTCGCGCTGATCGGGTGTCTGGTGGTCGGCACCGGCGTACTGGCGCAGGTCAAGGACATCCCCTGGTGGAACGCCGCCTACCTCACCATCATGGCGTCGCTCGGCGGCACGGATGTCAATCTGCAGGCCAGCCCCGCGGAGAAGATCACCCAGACTGCGCTCACGATCTCCAGCATCGCGCTCATCCCGGTCCTCACCGCGGCGGTGGTCGAAGCCGCCGTCAACGCCCGGCTCACCATGGCGTTGGGCCGGATCAGGCGGCCGATCGCGGACCACGTCGTCGTGGTCGGGCTCGGCAATGTGGGCACCCGGGTGATCCGCCAACTGCACGCGCTCGGCATCCCGGTGGTAGCGGTTGACCGCAGCGGCAACGCCCGCGGCGTGCAGGCCAGCCGCGAGCTGTCGATCCCGTTCATCGAGGGGGACGCCAGCCAGTTGGAGACGCTGCGGGCCGCCTCGGTGGAGACTTCCCGGGCGTTGCTCGTACTTTCCACCGACGATGTGACGAATCTGGAAGCGGCGCTGCTGGCCCGTACCCTCAAAGAGGATCTTCGAGTGGTGCTCCGGCTCTTCGACGGCGACTTCGCCGGCCGGGTGCAGCGGGCATTCGGGATCCCGATTTCCCGAAGCGTGTCCTTCCTGGCAGCGCCGGCGTTCGCGGCCGCCCTGATGGAGCAGGAGATCTTCGGCACGATCCCGATCAACCGGCACGTGCTGCTGATCGCGGAGGCCCGGGTCTGTGCCGGGTCCGATCTCGACGGCGCGGCGGTCTCCGCCGCCAACGTCGTTGGTCAGCTGCGGGTCATCGCACTGAACACCGACCGCGGCGACCAGGCGCTGTGGTGCCCACCGTTGGAACGGGTGTTGCGGCCCGGCGACGTCCTCGTCGTGGTCGCCACCAGAGCCGGACTGGGCAGCGTACTGGCCCGTGCCGGCGAGCCGGGAGCGCGCGGCCACGATGCGAGTCGATCCTCGGGCGCCGGGAACGATGCGTCGGACAGTGGGCCGGGCCCCGCGGACCCGGCCGGGCGCACGGCGGAGGCGGCCCGGCGCACGGCGGACCGGGCCCGGCGCACGGCGGACGCGATCCGGAGAACGAGGGATGCCGGGCGCCAGTTCGGGACCGTGGGCGGAAGGCCGGAATAGCGGCCGGTAGCGTGGGCCCACGTGGAGAGGTCCCGGCCGACGACGCTGCCCGCGACGGGCTGGCGCGGGCGCCTGCGGCCGGTCCGCCCGGCCGGGTGGTGGCCGGACGCCGCGCTGCTCCTCGGCTTCGTGGCCGTCACGGTCGCGCTCGTCGCCCGTACCTCGTTGCTCGACCTCGACACCGCCGTGGCGGACTGGTGTGACGCGCACCGCCCCCGAGCGGCGTACTGGATCGCCCGCAGCCTGAACTACCTCGGACAGGGTGGGTGGCTGCTGAGCCCGCTGGCGTTGGCGGTTGCCGTGCTGGTCGGCTACCGGGCGCGATCGGTGCGCCCGGTCCTTCCCGTCATCGCCGCGTTCCTGCTGACCTACCTCACCATCGGCCCGCTGAAGCTGTGGACGAACCGCGACGCCGCCACTTCGACGATCGACGATCCGGAACTGCTCTTCCACGTTGCGAACGGCCGGTCATACCCCTCCGGGCACGTGGTGAACGCGATCGTGTGGTACGGCGTTTTCGCGCTGCTGTTGGCCCCGGTGCTGAGGCCCGCTTGGCGGCGGGCTCTGCGAGTGGTGCCGCCGATCGTGGTGCTCGGCACCACCACGTACCTGTCGTACCACTGGGTCTCCGACGGCGTGGCCGCCGTGCTGCTGGGGCTGCTGCTGGACCGGCTGATGCGCCGGGTGCCGTGGGATGCGATCCCGCTCAGCCGGGTGCCGTTGGACCGGATCCGGTGGGGTCGCGGCGCATCCGCACCCCGGTCGCTGCGCGGCTGGGACCGACCGGCCGGGCTGGATTCGTGACCGTACTCGCCCGGAGGCTCGGCACCCGCGACGCCGTGGTGATCGGGCTCGGCTCGATGCTCGGCGCGGGCGTGTTCGTCGTCTTCGCGCCGGCCACCGCGCTCGCCGGAGGGCGCGGCATGCTGCTCGCACTGGCGTTGGCCGGTCTTGTCGCGGCGTGCAACGCCACCAGCTCCGCGCGCCTGGCCACCCGGTACCCGGAGTCCGGCGGCACCTACGTCTACGGCCGTGAGCGGCTCGGCCCGTTCGCCGGGTTCCTGGCCGGGTGGGGCTTCGTGGTCGGCAAGACCGCGAGCTGTGCCGCGATGGCCCTCACCATCGGTGCGTACCTCGCGCCGCGCTGGGCCGCGCCGATCGCGGTCTGCGCCGTGCTCGCCCTCACGGTGATCAATCTGCTCGGGGTGGCCAAGACCGCCCAGGCCACCCGGGTGCTGGTGGCGGTCACCGTGGCCGTCCTGGTGGCGGTCGTCGTGGCCGGGCTGGTGGTTCTCGCCGGGCCGACGGGTGCTACCGGGCTGACGCCTTCCGGGCCGGTGGACGCGTTCCAGGATCCGGGCTCGGGCTCGGGCTCCGGGGCGGGCGGGTGGCGTGGTGTCCTCGGCGCCGCCGGTCTGATGTTCTTCGCCTTCGCGGGGTACGCTCGCATCGCCACGCTCGGTGAGGAGGTGCGGGACCCGCAACGCACGATCGCCCGAGCCGTCGCGCTCGCGCTGGGCATGGTGCTGATCACCTACCTGGTGGTGGGTGGTGTCACCCTCGCGGTGCTCGGCGAGGACCGCCTCGCCGGATCTGCCGCGCCGCTCGCCGAGGTCGCTGCCGCCGCCGAGGTGCCGGGCCTGCCGTGGGCGGTCCGCACCGGGGCGGCCGTCGCCGTCCTCGGTGTGCTGCTCGCGCTTCTGGCCGGAGTGGCCCGCACCGTGCTGGCCATGGCCCGGCGCGCCGACCTGCCAGTAGCACTGTCCGCTGTGGACGATCGTCGGAGCGTGCCGTGGCGGGCGCAGCTCGCGGTCGGTGTGGTGGTGGCCGGGCTGGTGGCGGTGGTGGATCTGCGGTCCGCGATCGGCTTCTCCAGTTGCACGGTGCTGGTGTACTACGCGATCACCAACGCGGCCGCGCTGACCCTGGAGCCCGGTCCCCACCCGTGGGCGCTGCGCTTGTGGGCGCCCCGCTTGGCGGCGGCAGCCGGGCTGGTCGGGTGTGCCGTGCTGGTACTGGCATTGCCCGGCGCCGCCACGCTGAGCGGGCTCGCGGTGCTCGTCGTCGGGGCGCTCTGGTATGTGGTACGCCGACGTGGATCAGCGCTGTCCGCGC
The DNA here is from genome assembly GCA_035296325.1 of Micromonosporaceae bacterium. Lineage (GTDB taxonomy): Bacteria > Actinomycetota > Actinomycetes > Mycobacteriales > Micromonosporaceae > DATHBD01. The sequence goes on from DATHBD010000079.1 coordinate 13,933, forward strand.
GTCGCGGGGCCGGCTGAAACGACCTCGACCGGATGCAAATTGTCGTCCAGGAGCACGAGGTCGGCCCGGAGACCCGGGCGGAGTGCGCCGGCGTCGGAGCTCATCGACAGCGCCGCCGCCGGGGTGGTCGACGCCATACGGACCGCGTCGACGACGGACCCGGTGGCGCCCACGGCGTGACGTAGCGCGGCATCCATGGTGAGCGTGCTGCCGGCCAGCGCCCCACCGGCGGCGAGTCGCGCGACGCCCGCCGAGACGATCACCGTGCGCCCGCCCAGGTCGTACTCTCCGTCGGGCCTACCGGCGGCAGCGATCGCGTCGGTGACCAGGGCGAGCCGCGACGGCCCGGCGGCGGCGAACGCGAGTCGCAGCGCGGCGTCGTGCACGTGTCCGCCGTCGGCGATCAGTTCGCAGGTGACCGACGCGGCGCCGAGCATCGCGCCCACCGGCCCGGGTTCGCGGTGGTGCAGGCTCCGCATGCCGTTGAAGAGGTGCGTGCCGACGGTGGCGCCGGCGTCGATGGCGGCCATCGTCTGCCGGTACGTCGCGTCGGTGTGCCCGAGTGCGGCGATCACGCCGGCAGCCACGAGTTGGCGGATCGCGGGTAGCGCGCCGGGGAGTTCCGGCGCGAGCGTCACCATCCGTACCGTGCCTTCGCCGGTTTCCAGCAGCGTGTCGAGTTCATCAGGCGTGGGCGGCCGTAGGAACGCCGGATCGTGGGCGCCGCATCGTTCCGCCGCCAGGTACGGACCTTCCAGGTGGATGCCGGCCAGTACGCCGTCGCGCACCAACGGCACCAGCGTGCGGATGGCCCGCACCAGCATGTCCCGGGGAGCGCTCACCAGGCTCGCGAGCATGGTCGTCGTGCCGTGCGACCGGTGGTATGCGGCGGCGACCCGGGCGCTGTCCGGGTCAGCGGTCGGGAAGCTGCCGCCGCCACCGCCGTGCACGTGCAGGTCGACAAAGCCGGGGAGGATCCACCCGCCATGCCGGATGGCGTCCGGAGGCGTGCCGGTGCCCACAGCCGCGATCCGGTCGCCGCTCACCCGGAGGTACCCCTGCTCGATGACACCGTCCGGGGTGACCACCCGGCCGGCCACCGCGAAGCCCGTCGTCGGGTCCGGCAGCCGGATCACCGGGCGGCCGCCACCCGGCTGAGCCGGGCCCGCGCAGCGGCTCGGGTCGGGAATCGCGCAGCGGCTCGGGCTGGGGATCGCGCAGCGGACCGGGTCGGGAATCGCGCAGCGAATCGCGCACGGAACTGGGTTTGCGGACCCGGTTCGCGCATGATTGTGCACACAGAACGCAGGATACGCGCAGGGGGTGCGATGGACCGGTACGCGCGGTGGAACGCGCTCCTGGAGTTGATCGCCGCCAGCGGCCGGCTCAGCGTCGAGGAGGCGGCCGCTTCCCTCGATGTCTCGCAGGCCACCATCCGCCGCGACTTCGACCAACTGGCCCAGCAGGAGATGATCACCCGCACCCGTGGCGGTGCGGTGGCCAACGGCGTCTCGTACGATCTGCCGCTGCGGTACAAGATTGCCAAGCACGCGTCCGAGAAGCAGCGGATCGGCGCCGCGGCGGCCGCGCTGGTGCAACCGGGCATGGTGGTGGGCCTCAACGGCGGCACCACGACCACCGAGGTGGCCCGCGCCCTCGCCGTGCGGCGCGAGCTCGCCGGCGGCATCGACGATGCCCAGCTCACCGTCGTGACGAATGCGCTGAACATCGCCAACGAGCTGCTCGTACGTTCCCGGATGAAGATCGTGGTGACCGGCGGGGTGGTGCGGCCGCAGTCGTTCGAGCTGGTGGGGCCGCTCGGGCAGGGTTCCATCCTGCGCGAGGTGACGCTCGACATCGCCCTGCTCGGCGTGGACGCGATCGATGTCGCGCTCGGCGCGGCGGCGCACCACGAAGGGGAGGCGTCGGTCAACAGCCTGATGGTGGCCCGGGCGCGCCGGGTCGTCATCATCGCCGACGCGTCCAAACTCGGCGGTCACGCGTTCGCCCGGATCTGCCCGGTGGACCGGATCGACACGCTGATCACCGACCCCGGCGCGGACCCCGGGCAGATTGCGGCCTTCGAGGCGGCCGGCGTCACCGTGGTCCTGGCCTAAGTGGTACGGACCTGAGCGGCCCCGCCTGAGCGGCCCGGCCGGGCGGCCCGGGCTGAGCGGTGCCGGCCCGATTGGTACTGGCCCGAGCCGGGTAGGCCTGCCGTGGCGGGCGCCGATAGTCTGGAGTCCACCGCATCGACGATCGCGACTGGGGAGCGACCACATGAAGCGCGCTGCGGACGACGCCGCCGAGGCGCGCGCACCTGAGACAAACGCCGTTCCGCACCAGCCGACCGGCGGCCGGGGTCCTGCCGACCGTGGGGGTGCGGCCCTGGCCTGTGGCGGCAGCGCCAACCGTGGCGGCGATCCTTCGGGTGCCGGGGGTGCCGGGGCGGGTGCGCCTGATGCCGTAGACGACTTCGCCGACGGGGACCTGCCCGAAGAACCAAACCTGGAGCAGACGAACCCGGCGCCAACGGATGCGGTGGGGCTCGCCGAGCGACAGGCGCGGATTCTCGAGTTCGAACGGCTGTGGTGGCGGCACGCCGGGTCCAAGGAGCAGGCGATCCGGGACACGTTCGGCCTCTCCCCGACGCGGTATTACCAACTGCTTAACGCGTTACTCGACGACCCCGCTGCACTGGCGGCCGACCCGACGACGGTGCAGCGGTTGCGGCGGATGCGCGCGACGCGTACCCGGAGTCGTCGCGCCTCCAGCTGAACCGACGCGGGCGGGGTGAGCGCCGTGATCAGGTAGCAAATTGACGGCCATAGCAACGATTTCCCTACCTGATCATTGCGGACGCGCGTGACTCCGTGGTCGGTTCCGCATGCCCGTGGTGCCGGGGCGCTGAGGTGCTGGGGTGACGGGGTGACGGGTGACCGGAAGCGGCCACTGCCGTGGCATGACGTTCCTGGCCCGGCACACTCGGTTCGGATCAGCCGGGCGGTGGTAAGCCCGGTTGGCGGTGTGACGGGGCGGAGTGGTGATGCAGGCGACGGGGTTGCCGGCTGCGTTCGAGTTTCGGTTGCCCGCACGGTGGGCTCCCGCATCCGGCCCTGAGGGCGCGGCGCCCCAGGCGAGGTTCGTCGCGCTGAACGTCGCAACCGCGGGATGCGGCTTCACCGCCAATATCACAGTGGATGGAGTGTTCCGGGCGGATGTCGACACCTTGCCCGAGATCGCCGACGAGTCGGTGGCAGCGCTGCGCCAGGTGTCGCCTGACCTGACCGTCGTCGATCGTGGAGAACTCGGCGATCCGGCCGACCCGGGATTTGTCCAGCAGTTGCGGATGACGGCGGTGGTCAACGGCGCGGTGTGGGATGTCCTCCAGTCCCAGGTGTACATCTCGACGCGCGCTGCCGGGGGGCAGCAGGCACAGACGGTGGTGCGTGCGGTTCTGACCTGCACGGTGTCCCAGTTCTCGTCGATGGTCGGCGACTTCGACGAGTTTCTGGCGACCCTTCGTTTCGCTCCGGATTCGTGATGAGCCAAGGTCGGGTGAGGAATGGGCATCCAGGAACCGTCGAGTCCGCTGTGGTTCGCCGTCAAAGCGATCTACGACTCGTGGCCTCCGGACGACGAGGTGGTGGCCGCCCAGTTGGGCGACGGCTGGCGACACGGTGTCGAGGTCATGACGCGGGGCGGCGCCGCATTGGCGCGATCCGGCGGCGCGGTGGAGGCGGCGTGGACGGACCGGGCCGGGTCCGGGTTCACGGCCACCGTCGGCGAGTACCTTCAGGTGACCCAGCAACTCCAGCAACAGATGCACCTCGCGGCGGCCCGTGGGGACACCTACGCCCAGGAGTTGGTGTCGGCGAAGTCAATCATCACGGCCACCATCGCCGCGAACGAGGCCCGCTACGCACTGCTCGGCAACCCGTTGTTCGGCGCGCTCGGGTCGGCGCTGCGCGATGTGTTCGCGACCCAGATCGCCACGTTCCTCCGCGACATGGTGATGGAGAAGGCCGCCGCTCTCGCGGCGGGTACGGCTGGGGCGCCGCCCGAGCCACCACCCCCACCACCACCACGGGAGGGGGAGGACGACGGATGGTCCTGGCGCGACATCGGACACACCGCGCTCGACGTCATCGGTTTGATACCGGTCGCCGGTGAGCTCGCCGACGCTGGGAACGCGCTCTGGTACGCCTCCGAGGGGGACATGTTGAACGCCGGCCTCTCCGCTGCCGCAATGGTGCCGATCGCCGGATGGGTGGCCACCGGCGGCAAGCTCGGCTACCGGGCCGTCAACGACGGATTGCAACTGAAGCCGGTCGACAGCCTGGGCAGCGCGTGGACCTGGCTGAAGAACCGACCCTGGGAAGTGCCTCTCGCCGCGTCGCAGAAACCGTTCAAACCGGATGCCAAATATTCCACCGGTCTCAAGTACGAGTGGCGGACGCTGGAACTGGATCCCGTGGATCCGAGGAATCCACCGACAGTCGAGAACTTCACCTACCACGCCCACGGGCGCGATCCGAGCCCGGCACGTAAGCCGGGGGAGAACTCCTACGAGGGACCAATCTACCGGATCAAGGTTGACGGCGAATACCTCGATGCCGTCGGCGGAAAGCACACGGTCAGCTCCCTCCAGGGCAATTCCGCGGCCGCCAACGAGGCGGCCAATGCCACGCACATGCCTTTTTCAAGCCGGTACCACCCGGCACCCGACCAGACCTACTCACGCGTCTTCGTCCCCAATGCCGCGGCGCTCGGACCCAACGGATCGACCGAAGGAGATTAGGTGGCTTCCGAGCGAGGGCGTTCGTCGCGGTGGGTCGAGGCGGTCGACCAAGACCGTCGGGTCGAACACATCTACCGGACGTGGCACACGGTGGCCGACATCGAGGCGACCGCACAGTCCGGCGACGGCTACGTGGTGGCCACGGTGGACGCCGGTGGATACCTCCGTCACCTGAGACTCGATCCGCGGATCTATCGGAGCATCGACCCCAGCGCGCTCGCGGAGCAGATCACCGGGACCATCGCCGAGGCGAGTCGGCTGGCGCGGCTGCGGGCGTTCGACGCGATCGCCGCGGCGCTGCCCATCAACGCGGTGCCAGACACCACCGACCTGGCTCTCGATCTGTTTTGGGAAGAACTCGACCGCCGTTGATGGCTGACCGGAGGTAGTTACGTGGGAGCGGATCTGGACGGCCTGAGCATGGAGACCGGTCCGACGCGGGACGCCATGGTCTCGCTCTCGGCCGCCGGTGGTGAACTCACCGCCGGCTGGTCCGATGCCGCGTCGCGGATCGCCGCGGCGGCCGGACGGTTGGGTGCGGGGCCGATGGGGCAGGGGTTCCAACGGGGTTATTCACAGCTTGCGGACGAGGTGGCAGGTGCCACCGACGCCTTCGCCCCGATGCCTGCCGGCCTCGCCGATACCGGGCTCGGATGCGTCGCGTCCTACGTGACGGCGGACGCCACCGGTCGGGCCGCCTTTCCGACGGCGGCGGCATCCAGCCCTCGACGCCCACCGCGCGGGATCGAGTAACGCCGATTCGTGCCGAGGCCGGCCGGGCGAGAGGAGAACCGTGGTGAGGGCCCGGACATGGCGTTGCGCTAAGCGCGGCCGACCCGCTCCGCGTAGCTCGCCAGCCAGCTGACCTGGACCGGGTCGAGTGACGGGCGCACCCGCCCCCGGGCGGTTGCCATGTGCGCCGCCGTGACCTCGGCCGCGTCCAGGGATTCCCGCATCGCCGCGAGCGCCGCCTGGCGGATCAGCGCGGCGCAGTCGGCGCCGGAGAACCCGTCCAGATCCGTGGCGAGCTTGCCGAGATCCACATCGGGCGCGAGCGGGACGGTCTTCGCCGCGGCACGCAGGATCGCGGCCCGGGCGTCGGAGTCCGGTGGCGGCACGTACACCAGCCGCTCCAGCCGGCCGGGCCGCAGCAGCGCCGGATCGATCAGGTCCGGGCGGTTGGTGGCGCCGATGATCACGACGTTGTGCAGCGACTCCACGCCGTCCAGTTCGGTGAGCAGCGCGGCGACGACCCGATCGGTCGTACCGCCGTCGCTGGCCTGCCCGCGGACCGGCGCCAGCGCGTCGACCTCGTCGAGGAAGATCAGCGTGGGAGCGGCCTGGCGAGCCCGGCGGAACAGCTCACGCACGGCCCGCTCGCTCTCGCCGACCCACTTTGACAGCAGCTCAGCACCCTTCACCGAGAGCACGTTGGCCTTACCTGTCCCGGCGATCGCCTTGACCAGGAACGTCTTTCCGCAGCCGGGCGGGCCGTAGAGCAGGACACCCCGCGGGGCGGAGACACCGAGCCGGGCAAAGGTGTCCGGATAGGACAGCGGCCACAGCACAGATTCGGTCAGGACCTCCTTGACCTCCGCCATGTCCCCGACGTCGTCGAGGGTCACCCGGGCAAGTTCCAGCGACGACTCGGCCATCGACGTCGGGCGGACCACCTCCAGAGCGGCGGTGAAATCAGCCATCGCCACCTGCGGATTCTCGGCAGCGGACTGGTCGGCCGGAGACTGGTCGGGCCGAGCCTGGTGGGTGGCGGACTTGTGCCGCATCGCCGCGCGGACGCCGGCCTCGCGGGCCAGGGCGGCCAGGTCGGCCGCGACGAAGCCCGGCGTACGGCCCGCGATGTCGTCCAGCCGCACGTCGTCGGCGAGCGGCATGCCGCGGGTGAGCACCGCAAGCTGCTCACGCCGCATGGCGGAGTCCGGTAGCGGGATCGCGATCTCGTGCTCCAGCAGGCCCGGCGTGTGGAGCGCGGGATCGACGGACTCCGGCCGGCTGGTGGTGCAGACCACTGCGGCGCCGGCGGCGAGCAGCTCGGTGAGCACCTGCCGGAACACGGTGGCCATCGGGCCGGGGGACTCGCGCGGGGCGATCGCCTCGATGTCGGTGAGTAGGAGGACCGCTGGCCGGCGGCTGCGTACCCCGGCCGCCGCCTCGCGCAGCCGGGCCGCCGCCTCCGTGTTGGCCAGCGCCATGACCTCCGGCGCCCAGAGCGGCACCACGTGCACGTCGAGGGCGCCCGCGACGGCGTGCACCAGGGACGACTTCCCGGACCCGGCCGGGCCGGTGATCAGTACGCCGAGGGAGACCGTGGTGCCGAGCTTGGAGAGCACCTCGTCGTGGTGGAAGCCCAGGTCGAGCAGCTCGGTGAGCTGGTCCGCCTGGGTGCGCAGCCCGGGCAGGTCGTCGATGTTGGGCGGTGGCGGCGCGGGAGTGCCGGACCGGGCCGGGCCCGACGTCGGCGTACCGCTGCCAACCGTGCCCGGGGCGTGGGTCACCTGCCCGGAGTCCCAGCCCACGGCGGTGTCCATGGTGACCAGAGCGCCGGCGGCCGGTTCGGCCGCGACGACGGTGAGGAGTGCACTGGTCCACGCGTACCCGACGGTGTTGGAGAGGCTGCGCCGCGCGGCCTCGACCAGGCGGCGGACGTCACCGGCCGCGGTCACGTCCTGCGGCAGCAGCGAGACGTTGTCCTCGATGGTCACCACCTTGCCGAGCAGCGCCAGGCGGAGCATCTCGGGTGAGACCACCGCCTCGATCGCCGGTGGGCCGGCGAGCACCACGCGGTGCGCGGCCCGGACCGGTGCCGGCGAGATGGTCACCTGCCCCCCGTCGCGGAGGCCGAGATTGCCCAGGATCAGGTCGTCGGCGTAGAGCAGCGCGCGGCTGGCGGTGCTTTCAGCCAGGGCCGTGATGCCAGCGGTGGTACGGCGGCCGGTCAGCGTGACGGGGTCACCCGGCCGCATGCCGAGAGCGGTGAGGATCTCGGGATGCAGTCGTACGATGCCGCGACGGGCGTCGAGCGCCGCGGGGCGCATGCTCGCCGTCAGGGTCAATGAGGGTTCCGCCACAGTTGCAGAGCCTATCGGTGCGGCGCGACCAGCGAAGACGGTGCGGTGCGGCTGTGAAGATCCTGAGTGGGCGGCCGCCCCGCCCGGCCGGCTGCGTACCGTGGTGGCATGCCATCCGCCTCTTCCCGCCTGGGCCGGCTTCTGCCGCGCGTCCGGCTCACCCGTCGGCGGATCATCGCCGGCGCGATCGCCGTTCTGGTACTCGGCGGGCTGGTGGCCTGGGCCGTCGCGCCGGAGCAGGTCAACTACCGGACCGAGGATCGCATGCTCACGGTGCGCACCGGGCCGAATGACGCGGTGGACGTGGACCTCGATACGCGGCTGTACCTGCCGGACGGCGCGACCGCCCAGAATCCGGTGCCGGCGGTCCTGCTGGCGCACGGCTTCGGCGGCACCAAGACGAGCGTGGCCGCCGATGCCGAGGAGCTTGCCGCGCTCGGGTACGCGGTGCTGACCTGGACCGCACAGGGCTTCGGCAAGTCCACCGGCGAGATCCACCTGGATAGCCCGGACTGGGAGGTCAAGGACGCGCAGCGCCTGATCGACTGGCTGGCCGAGCGTCCGGACATCGCCAAGGAGTCCGCCGGGGACCCGCGGGTGGCCGCGGTGGGCGGCTCGTACGGTGGTGGGTTGGCGTTGATGCTTGCCGGCGCGGACCGGCGCGTCGACGCCATTGTGCCCACGATCACCTGGAACGACCTCGCGACGGCGTTCCTGCCGGACGCGGCCAGTGGATCCCCGGTCAACGGCGTGTTCAAGCGGCAGTGGGCCGGCCTGTTCTTCGGCTCGAGCGGGGGCATTCCGGGCGGCGGCGGGTCGGACGGCGGTGGGTCCGACGGCGGTGGGTCCGACGGCGGCGGGTCGGACGGCGGCGGGTCCGACGGCGGTGCCGGTACCCCGGGCGACGGCGCCCCGGTGGGCGAGGGCGTGCGGCCGGGTGGCCGGGGCTCGGGTCCCGACCCGCAGTGCGGCCGGTTCGCCAAGGACGTCTGTGCGGCGTACCTCTCCATCGCCGCGACCGGCCGGGCCACCGAGGAGGGCGTGGCGCTGCTGCGCAGGTCCAGCCCGGCGAGCATCCTCAGCAAGATCACTGCGCCCACGCTGCTGGTGCAGGGCACCGCCGACTCGCTCTTCCCGCTGTCCGAGGCCGACGCCAACGCGCGGGGGATCGCGGCCACCGGTACGCCGGTCCGGGTGGCCTGGTTCACCGGGGGCCATGACGGCGGCTCCGGGCCGCAGAGCGAGCAGGACCGGGTGCGGTTTCTGACCGCCCAGTGGCTCGACCACTATCTGCGCGACAAGGGTTCCCCGCCGTCCACCAGCTTCACCTACTCGCGGGTCACCGGTCTCAACACCACCGATCGGGGCGTGGTCGCGTCGGGCTTCTCGGTCCGCGACTATCCGGGCCTGCGGGGCGACGCGCCGGCGCCGACCCAGGTGGATCTCGCCGGTCCGGTCCAGCAGATCGCCAACCCACCGAACGGCAACCCGGCGGCGATCTCCTCGCTGCCCTTCGCCGGGGCGCTGGCCAGTTTCGTGAACGGTGTGGTCACCGAGGTCCCGGGGCAGAACGCCAGCTTCGTGTCCGAGCCACTGGACGACAGCATCGACATCGTGGGCGCGCCGACGGTACGCATCCGCGCGGCGTCCCCGACCGGTGAGGCGGTGCTGTTCGTCAAGCTCTACGACGTCGACCAGAAAGGCGTCCGTACCCTGTCGAACGGCCTGGTGGCGCCGGTACGGCTGACCGGGCTGCCCACGTCGATCGAGGCCGCCCAGCCGGTGACCGTGACGTTGCCGGGCATCGTCCGGCGGATCGAGCCCGGCCACCGGCTCTCGGTCACCATCGCGACCTCCGACCAGGCGTACGCCACCCCCGCCGAGCCGGCCGTCTACACCGTCGCGTTGGACGGGCCGGTGAGTGTGCCAAGCGTCGGTGGGGAGCCGATCGCCAACCCCAACGTCATCTGGCGCTACGTGCTCGCCGCGCTGCTCGCCGCCATCGCGTTCGGCCTGGCCATCGCGCTGCTGGTGGCGCGTCGCCGACGGCGTAACGCGCACCACAGCGTGGTGGCGGAGTACGCGGACACGCCGCTGGTGGTGCGTGGGCTGCGCAAGGCGTACGCCGACGGGTTCGTGGCTGTGTCTACTGTGGACTTCGTGGTGGAGCGCGGCCAGGTGGTCGGCATGCTCGGCCCGAACGGGGCCGGCAAGACCACCACGCTGCGGGTGCTGATGGGGCTGACCCGGCCGACCGCCGGCGAGGTGCTCGTCTTCGGTCACCGGCTCGCCGCCGGATCGCCGGTCCTGTCCCGGGTCGGCGCGCTCGTGGAGGGCCCCGGCTTCCTGCCGCACCTCACCGGGCAGGCCAACCTCGACCTGTACTGGAAGGCGACCGGCCGACCCGCGGCGGACGCCCGGATGGACGACGCGCTCGAGATCGCCGGCCTCGGCGACGCGGTGCACCGCAAGGTCAAGACGTACAGCCACGGCATGCGGCAACGCCTGGCCATCGCCCAGGCCATGCTCGGCCTGCCTGAGCTGCTGGTCCTGGACGAGCCGACGGACGGGCTCGACCCGCCGCAGATCGCCGAGATGCGCCGCGTGCTGCGGCGGTACGCCACCGACGGCCGGGCGGTCCTGGTCTCCAGCCACCTGCTCGCCGAGGTGGAGCAGACCTGCACCGAGGTGGTGGTGATGCACAAGGGTCTCATCGTGGCGGCCGGCAAGGTGGACGACATCGTCGGCGACTCGCCCAGCGTCCAGCTCGACGTCTCCGACGTTCCGGCCGCCGAGACGGTGCTGCACCGGCTCACCGCGGTCCGCTCGGTGGCGTCGTCCGGCAACGGCGGTCTGATCGTGGATATCGACGGCGCTCCCCGCTCCGACGTGGTGGCGGCGCTGGTCAACGCGGGCGTCGGGGTGGACCGGGTGGTGCCCCGGCGGCGGCTCGAGGACGCGTTCCTGGCCCTGGTCGGCGGGGACACCAAGGCGAGTGGAGAACGATGATGGCGGTCGACACGCACGACGCCGCGGGTGGGCCCAGCGTCGGGAGGGGGCCGAGCGCCACGGGTGGGCCCAGCGCCGCGGGTGGGGCGCAGGGCTACCGCCCGGGCCGCACGCTGTCCCTCTGGACCGAGGTACGGCGGCAGGCGTCGCGGCGGCGTACCCAGATGGCCCTCGGCTTCATGGTGGTACTGCCGCTGATCATCCTGGGCGCGTTCGAACTCGGCGGCGACGGCGATGGCGACGACGGTAACGGTCAGTTCTCGCAGCTCGCCGAGCTGGCCATCTCGGGCGGCCCGAACTTCGCCCTGTTCACCCTGCTGGTCTCGTCGGGTTTCCTGCTCGTGGTCGTGGTGGCGCTGTTCTGCGGTGACACGGTCGCCAGCGAGGCGAGCTGGGGGAGTCTGCGGTACCTGCTGGCCGTCCCGGTCCCGCGGGCCCGGCTGCTCGGCGTCAAGCTGATCGTGGCGCTCGCGTACTCCGCGCTCGCGCTGCTCGTGCTCACCGGGACCGCGCTGCTTGCCGGCACGCTGCGTTACGGATGGAACCCGTTGGGTGGCCCGATCGGGGGTGAGTTCCCTGCCGGTGAGGGGGTTCTGCGGCTGCTGGGGATCGTGGGATACCTCGCGATCAGCCTGCTGGTGGTCGGATCGCTCGCCTTCCTGCTGTCGGTGCTCACCGACGCACCCCTGGGTGCCGTCGGCGGGGCGGTGCTCCTGCACATCATGTCGAGCATCCTGGACCAGATCACCGCCCTGGGAAACCTCCGGAACCTGCTTCCCACCCACTACGCCCAGGCGTGGCTCGGGATCCTGTCCAAGCCGGTACAGAGCGACGACCTGGTGCGCGGGTGCATCGCCGCCGTCTCGTACGCAACGATCTTTCTCGCCCTCGCCTGGTGGCGCTTCCTCCGCAAGGACATCGTGAGCTGATCGCCGCCGCGGCCGCGGGCGGTCCATCCGTTGAGATCGCCTGGAGGGCCGCGAGCGGATCGAGGCTAGACTTGGCGGCACAACTGCATACCTCATCCAGAGGGGCTGAGGGATACGGCCCGAAGAAGCCCCGGCAACCACCGCGTCTGCGCTCACCGAGCGCGGCTCGTCGAGTCAACTCGTCGAGTGGATCGCGCGGCAGGTGCCAATTCCGTCCCGGCAGGTAAGGCCACTGAGCCGGGGAAGATGAGAGGAAGGCCTCGCATGACGTCGACAATCGGCGCCGCCACGTTCGTTGGCTCGCCCGCCCGCCACCTGATCTGTAGGGGCTGTAGCGCCACCTTCCCGCTCGCCGCCCAGCACGCGTGCTACGAGTGCTTCGGTCCACTCGAGGTCGGCTACGACCCGGAGGCACTGGCCCGGGTCACCCGCGAGCAGATCGAGGCCGGCCCGAAGAATATCTGGCGCTACGCACCGCTGCTTCCGGTCGGGGTCGATCCGGCGACCCGGGTGACCCTTGACCCCGGTTTCACCCCGCTGGTGCGCGCGGACGCCCTGGCCGGCGAGTTGGGGCTGCGGGCCCCGTTGTGGGTCAAAGACGACTCCGCGAACCCCACGCACTCGTTCAAGGACCGGGTGGTCTCGGTGGCGCTCACCGCCGCCAAGGCGTTGGGCTTCGACCGGTACGCCTGCGCCTCGACCGGCAACCTCGCGAACTCCGTCGCCGGCCACGCGGCCCGCGCGGGAGTGCCGTCGATCGTGTTCATCCCGGCCGACCTGGAGCCGGGCAAGGTCGTGATGACCGCGGTGTACGGCGGCGACGTGGTGGCCATCGACGGGTCCTACGACGACGTGAACCGGCTCTGCTCGGAGCTCACCGAGACCGACGAGTTCGAGTCCACCGCGTTCGTCAACGTCAACGTCCGGCCGTTCTACGCCGAGGGCTCGAAGACGCTCGGGTACGAGGTCGCCGAGCAGCTGGGCTGGCGGCTCCCCGCGCAGATCGTGATTCCGATGGCCAGTGGCGAGCTGCTCACCAAGGTCGACAAGGCATTCACCGAGCTCGTCGAGATCGGCCTGGTCGAGGCGCCGGCGGGCGGATGGCGGGTGTTCGGCGCGCAGTCGGCGGGATGCAACCCCATCGCGACCGCGCTGCACGGCAACGTCGACCAGATCGTGCCGGTGAAGCCGACCGGCATCGCGAAGTCGCTGAACATCGGCGATCCCGCCGCTGGCATCTACGCGCTGGAGGCCGTGCGCCGTACCGGTGGCTGGATGGACGACGCGGACGACGAGGAAATCCGACAGGGCATCCGCCTGCTGGCTCGGACCACCGGCATCTTCGCGGAGACCGCGGGCGGGGTGACGGTCGCGGTGCTCCGCAAGCTGATCGCGAACGGCCGGTTGGATCCGGAAGCGGAGACCGTGGTGCTCAACACCGGCGACGGGCTCAAGACGCTCGATGCGGTGGCGGAGCAGGTCGGTCCGACGTACCGGGTGCGGCCGTCGCTGCGGGCGATGCGCGAAGCTGGGCTGCTCGCCTAGCCCGCCCGCTGGCCTACCCCGCCTGCTCGCCTAAGCCGAGCCCCGCTCGGCGGAAACCGTACGGCCATTTTGTTTGAGTGCGTGGTCACACACTGTGTGCGACATCGCCTGCCCAGGACGCATGCGACCGGCGCCGGGAATGCGTTTTCCTTCGTATTGGACTCGCTGGCCGGCGCAGTTGGGGCAGTCGATCGTGGTCACACTCGGTGAGCTGTGGTCAGCCGAGCGTCGAAAAGGGGCGCTCCCCGGGCTTGACGGCCTCCGGGGGAGCGCGCAGGATGCTCCGTGCGGGAGGACGTATCGCCGCGAGGCCCCCGACCAGTTCGGATGGCCCGCGACCACAACGCCGGAGGCGTTGGCGAGCGTCCTCTCGACCACGTCCGGGGTACTGCGGGGCAGGCGAACCCGGTGGGCATGCGGGTGCGAAAAAAACCCGGTCGCGCCGGTGCCGGGACCGGTCCAGGCTGGTACCCATGGGTACCAGGATGACGGCCGTCAGCATCGCCGCTGTACGAGGCGACGACGCTGATGACCTCGCTGCGTCGTACCGGGTGGAGGCGACGGCGCTCGCCGCCGACGTGCCGGACCTCCCGCCGCTGAGCCGGCGGGCCCACACGGTCGGTCTGCAGGTGCCATGGCCCGGCAGCCGGGCGCTGCACTGGCTGGCCCGGCTGGACGGTGAGCCGGTCGGCCGCCTCGGGGTGAACCTGCCGCTCCTGGACAACCTCGAGAACATGGACATCGAGCTCACGGTGCACCCGCGGTTCCGGCGCCGGGGCGTTGGGCGCGCGCTGTACGCGGAGGCGGTCCGGACCGCCCGTGCCGAGGGGCGTCGTCGCCTCTTCGCTACGACCGTCGAGTCGCTGCCGGGCGGCCCGGTTCGATCCGGGGCCGGACCCGGCTTCGCCGCGGCCACCGGCGCCGTCGCCGCGAACACCGAGGTCCGCCGTCGCCTCGACCTGGCGGGCCTTGATCCGGCGGGCCTCGATCCGGTGGGCCTTGATCCGGCGGGCCTCGCCCGGGTCGGCGGCGCGACTTACGACGGGCTGCTCGCGGCGGCACAGGCGCGTGCCAGCGGATACTCGGCGGTGCGCTGGTCGGACCGCGCGCCGGACGAGTACGTCGACGACGTGGCGCGCCTCGAGGCCCGCCTCATGCTGGACGCACCCACCGGCGACCTGGCCTGGGAGGCGGAAGTCATCGACGCCGATCGGGTCCGGGCCGGCGAGGCGGTGCGCGCGCGGCGCGGCATCCGGACCTACTTCACCGGCGCCCGGCACGACCGGACCGGTCGACTGGTGGCGCTCACGTCGCTCTTCGTGTTCGACGGGGTGCCGCAGCACGCGGATCAGATGATCACGCTCGTCGACCCGGACCACCGTGGGCACCGGCTCGGCATGATGATCAAGATCGAAAATCTGCGGTACACCGTCGCCGAGCAACCGGCGGTGCGCACCGTGGACACCTGGAACGCCACGACCAACAATTTCATGATCTCGATAAACGAGGCGATGGGGTTCCGGCCCGTGGATGCCTGGGTCGACTGGCAGGTCGAGGTCTGATCCGCAACGCCGGGTGGCACTCCGTTGCGCACGATGCGCGAGTTGCCGACCGGTGCGCCTGACTCGACGACCGGCACGGGGCAAGATGGGCGCATGACCGCTGTACTGCCGGCCCTGGGCGAAACCCCGCTTGCCGCCAAGCACGCCGAGACGCTCCAGCGTGCGCTCGGCGCGATCGCCGACCGTGGCTTCTGGTCCGCGTTCCCGGAGTCCCCCAGCCCCAAGGTGTACGGGGAGTCGGCGGCAGCCGAGGGGGAGGCGGCGTTCCGGGCGTACCTGGGCGGGGAGTTCCCGCTGGATCAGCCCGGCACGGTCGGCACCGTGGCCACCGAGTCGAGCCCGTTCGGCGTGGCGCTGGATGTGCGCTACCCGCACGCCGACGTGGACCAGTTGCTCGCCGGAGCCACCGCCGCGCTGCCCGCGTGGCGGGCCGCCGGCCCGGCCGCACGGGTGGCGGTGTGTCTGGAGATTCTCGCGCGGCTGCACCGGCACGTCTTCGAGTTGGCGTACGCCGTGCAGTTCACCACCGGCCAGGCGTTCGTGATGGCGTTCCAGGCGGGTGGCCCCCACGCCCTGGACCGGGGCCTTGAGGCCGTCGCGTACGCGTACCGCGAGATGACGGCGGTGCCGGGCACCGCCACGTGGGAGAAGCCGTCGGGCCGGGGCGAGGCGGTGCGGATGACCAAGACCTACCACCTCGTGCCGCGCGGGGTCGCGCTGCTCGTCGGGTGCAACACGTTCCCCACCTGGAACTCGTACCCGGCGCTGTTCGCATCCCTGGCCACCGGCAACCCGGTGGTGGTGAAGCCGCATCCCCGCGCGGTGCTGCCGCTGGCGATCACGGTGCGCTACGCCCGCGAGGTGCTGGCGGAGGCGGGTTTCGACCCCAACCTGGTCACCCTCGCCGCGGAGGCACCCGGGGAGGGACTGGCCTCCACGCTCGCCCTCCGACCCGAGATTCGCATCGTGGACTTCACCGGGTCGACGGAGTACGGGGTCTGGCTGGAGGAGCACGCGCGGCAGGCTGTCGTGTTCACCGAAAAGGCAGGCGTCAATCCGATCATCATCGACTCCACCGATGACTTCGCCGGTTTGTGCCGGAATATCGCTTTCTCCCTATCGCTCTATAGTGGACAAATGTGCACTACCCCGCAAAACATCTTCGTGCCGGCCGGTGGAGTCCAGACCGACCAGGGCCACAAGGGTGCGGACGAGGTGGCGGGCGGCATCGCCACGGCAGTCGGGAAATTGACCGGTGATCCGGTACGCGGTGTCGAGTTGACCGGAGCGATCGTCGCCGATGCCGTGCGGGAGCGGATCGAGCAGGCCCGGTCAGTGGGTGAGGTGGTGCTGGACAGCCGCGCGGTGGAGCACCCGGCGTTCCCGGCTGCGGTGGTACGGACGCCAATGATGGTCAAGGTTGCCGCCGATGCCGTGCAGACGTACGGGAAGGAGTGGTTCGGGCCGGTGTCTTTCCTGATCACGACCTCGTCCACAGCCGAGAGCCTGCGCCTGGCAGCGGAAACGGTCGATCACCGGGGCGCGCTCACGGCGTCGGTCTACTCAACCGACGGACTCGTGCTGGCGGCCGCTGAGCAGATGGCGATCGAAGCGGGCGTACACCTTTCCTGCAACCTGACCGGAAGCGTCTTCGTCAACCAGTCCGCTGCCTTCTCCGATTTCCATGCGACAGGGGCGAATGCGGCTGCCAATGCCACCCTTACCGACAGCGCCTACGTGGCATCGCGCTTCCGCGTCGTGCAGGCCCGTCGACACTCCAGAGACGTCGCATAGGGCTGCTCGCGTCGCCATCACCCCGGTCAGTGAACCGGTGCCCCAAGATGTCAAATTTGGGTCTGTGCGGGCCTACCGGTGCTCGTGTAGCGTGCGTGTTCGGTCGTCGTTCCACGCGGGGTCCGCCCCGGGCGCTGTGTGATTGACGGCTCCGGTCGGCGACCGCCGCGCCGGGGGTTGGCACAACCCAGCACCACCGAAGTGAGGAAGTGCACCGTGGCACAGGGCAGCGTCAAGTGGTTCAACAGCGAAAAGGGCTACGGATTCATCGCGGTCGACGGAGGGCAGGACGTGTTCGTCCACTTCTCGGCCATTGAGATGGACGGCTACAAGTCGCTGGAAGACGGACAGCGCGTCGAGTTCGAGATCGCGCAGGGCCAGAAGGGCCCGCAGGCCGAGAAAGTCCGCCTCATCGGCTGAGATCACCCGTTTCGAACACGGCGGGGCACCGCCTCCTCGCTTCAGCGCAGGACGGTGCCCTTCGTCGTTGCAACGTTGCCCGCCGGTCCGGGTTGTATCTCAGTGCCGTACGGCAGTCGAAATGATTCGAGGTCCTCGCCGAGCGTGACTCTGCCCGAGCGTGGCAGTCCTCTTGATCGCCTTGACACCTCGAGTCCTTGACGCTTTGACGTATCGCGGCCGCGGGCGACGCCCAGGGGACCCCTGCGGCACCCCGCCGTCCGGGTCGGCATCAAATCGGCATTCACCGCTACGCTTTGCCGGCATTGCGGAGCTCGGGCTCGCACGCAATGCGCGGGTCCGCATGTGGCCCGCCCGATCATTCGACAGACGCCAATGTGTTCCCGCTCCCGGTTACCTCGACCCTTGACCGCCCGGACCCCGCCTCCCCGACTCCGGAGTAGGGTCATGCCGACGATGGAGTGCGGTCGATTCTTGCGTCGGTAGAGCGTCCTCATGTGAGTGAGGAACCTTATTCGCGCCGAGTTAGGTGCCTGGGCTGCATGTCGACGATCGTTGCGGCCCGGATGGGCGATCACTGCGGCGCGATGGCCGCGCCGGAAGGGCGCCGGGGCCGATTGCGCCTTCCATCCAAGGTCCACCCTTGCCACACGTGGCCTGCCGGCTTCGGGCAGCCGGGTCTCGGGCAGCGGGGGCATTACGGGGGAGCATGAGGGCCTCCGGGCCGGCCCGTGCGCCCGCCGGGCCGGTCTGCTCTGGTCAACGCCTCCCCGGTCGCCCGCCATGCCCCCCGGCCCGCTGGCTCCCGTGCTGCCCGGCTCCCGGCCCCCGGCTCCCCGGCACTCGGCCCCCGGCCCTGCCGGCCCCCCGGCCCTGCCGGCCCCCCGGCCCTGCCGCCCCCCCGGCCCTGCCGGCCCCCGGCCCTGCCGGCCCCCGGCCCACAGGCCTGCCGACTCACCGGGCTGCCGACCCGCCGGCCCGCCGACCTGCCTTGCCCCGGGTGCGCTTCACCGGCCCGGGCCTGCGGCCGCGTCGCCGCGGTCACGCCTGGCCGCCCCTCGCGCGAAGTGATGTAGCCGATCGTGGGGGTGCCCCGGGAGGTCGCGATCTGCTTGCACTCGGGGTGCCGGAGTGCTAAACAGGTCATTGGCACTCCCACTAGGCGAGTGCCAATGGTCGGGGCGGTAGGGCCTCCGGCCGAGGCCCGGACTCCTGCGCTACGGCGCAGGCGGTGCGGGTCGCGGCACGGCGGTCAGTCGTCGCGGGCTATCCGGCCCGACCGGCGGGGAACCGGTACTCGGTCTCCGAAGGTGCGTACGTAGGCGGTGCTGTGCCCTGCGGGGTGCGGGCAGCCGCGAGTGTCCAGGAGGACAACGCCGAATGGCCAAAATTATCGCGTTCGACGAAGAGGCGCGCCGTGGCCTCGAGCGGGGAATGAACGTCCTCGCCGACGCCGTCAAGGTGACGCTCGGCCCCAAGGGCCGCAACGTCGTCCTCGAGAAGAAGTGGGGTGCCCCCACCATCACCAACGATGGTGTGAGCATCGCCAAGGAGATCGAGCTCGAGGACCCGTACGAGAAGATCGGCGCCGAGCTGGTCAAGGAGGTCGCCAAGAAGACCGACGACGTTGCCGGTGACGGCACGACGACGGCGACCGTCCTCGCCCAGGCACTTGTGCGCGAGGGCCTGCGCAACGTCGCGGCCGGCGCCAACCCCATCGCCCTGAAGCGGGGCATCGAGGCGGCCGTCGCGGCCGTCGCCGAGGAGTTGGCGAAGCTCGCCAAGGACGTCGAGACGAAAGAGCAGATCGCGTCCACCGCGTCGATCTCTGCTGGTGACCCGGTCATCGGCGAGCGGATCGCCGAGGCGATGGACAAGGTCGGCAAGGAAGGTGTCATCACCGTCGAGGAGAGCAACACCTTCGGCCTTGAGCTTGAGCTCACCGAAGGTATGCGCTTCGACAAGGGCTACATCTCGCCGTACTTCGTGACCGACCCCGAGCGGATGGAGACGGTCCTCGACGACCCGTACATCCTGATCGTGGACTCGAAGATCTCCGCGGTGAAGGACCTGCTCCCGGTGCTGGAGAAGGTCATGCAGGGCGGCAAGCCGCTCGTGATCATCGCTGAGGACGTCGAGGGCGAGGCGCTCGCCACGCTGATCGTGAACAAGATCCGCGGCACCTTCAAGTCGGTCGCCGTCAAGGCTCCCGGCTTCGGTGACCGTCGCAAGGCCATGCTGGCCGACATCGCGATCCTCACCGGTGGCGAGGTCGTCAGCGAGACCCTGGGTCTCAAGCTGGAGAACATCGGCATCGACCTGCTGGGTCGCGCCCGCAAGGTCGTGATCACCAAGGACGAGACGACGATCGTCGACGGCTCCGGTGACGCCGAGCAGATCAACGGCCGGGTCAACCAGATCCGCGCCGAGATCGAGAAGAGCGACTCGGACTACGACCGCGAGAAGCTGCAGGAGCGCCTGGCCAAGCTGGCCGGCGGTGTTGCGGTGATCAAGGTCGGTGCGGCCACCGAGGTTGAGCTCAAGGAGCGCAAGCACCGCATCGAGGACGCCGTTCGCAACGCGAAGGCGGCCGTCGAGGAGGGCATCGTGCCCGGTGGTGGTGTCGCGCTCGTACAGGCTGGCAAGACCGCGTTCGACAAGCTCGACCTGGTCGGCGACGAGGCCACTGGTGCCAACATCGTCAAGGTCGCGCTGGACGCGCCGCTGCGCCAGATCGCAGTCAACGCCGGCCTCGAGGGTGGCGTTGTCGTGGAGAAGGTACGCAGCCTGCCTGCGGGCCACGGCCTCGACGCTGCCACGGGTGAGTACGTCGACCTGCTGGCGGCCGGCATCATCGACCCGGCGAAGGTGACCCGGTCGGCGCTGCAGAACGCGGCTTCGATCGCGGCCCTGTTCCTCACCACGGAAGCCGTGGTTGCGGACAAGCCGGAGAAGAACCCCGCCCCGGCCGGTGCGCCGGGCGGCGGCGGAGACATGGACTTCTGATCTGGTCCACACGTCGAACGGGGCGGGTCGCCAACGGCGGCCCGCCCCGTTTCCGTTTGCTCGATCCGTCGGAGACGGATCAGGAGTCGGGCTGATTCCCCTGTTTTGAGCGCTGCGTGGTCTTCGCTCCCTGGTGCAGTGACCGCAGCCTCGTCACCATCCCCGGGGACCGTGGCTCACCTGGACTGGCCTGACTTGCCGCTGCCTGGGGGGTGGATCCGTGGCTCGGTGCTCCATCGTCACGGCGGTGCCGGCCGACATGGCCGACGCTGGCGTCGCTTGACCTCATGGCATCGAGAGCCGGGTCGATGTCGGAACCGGCCGTACCCGGCGAGGTCTCGCTCTGGAAGCCCCGGCCGGGCTGGTTGGACATGGTCATCCCGTTCTCCTTCCGGACCCTTTCACCGTATGGCGGAGGTCCGGGGTTTATGAGGGAACGGCGCTTCGTCCCGATAGGTCGGAAGTCCCGACCGTCACGACTTTGGGGACGTCGCGGCCGCAACGGCCACGGGATACAACAGCTTCCCCCAGAGTCGTGACGATCGTGGGCGGCGGGCCGAAAGCGGGCGCGGGGCAGTCAGCGCGGCGGGCTGGGTTTCATGGGTCTAGCGGTCCATCTCACCGGTCGAGTAGCCGGGGGCGCGATGGACCGGGTCTTCGGTTCCTGGCAGGACGTCGTACGGCGTACCCGGGCGGGCCGCGGTGGCGGGCGCCGCCTCCTCGCCGATGCCGGGCCGCTTGTCGGTGTCCGTGGTGATCGAGGCGCCGGCTTCGCCGCCCGTGGCGGTCGTACCCATGGCCTGGTCACTGGAGCCGGTCTCGCTGCGGACCCGGTCGGTGCCGGCCGCCCGGGCGCGTGCCGCGCTGTCGCCAGCCTCCGCCTGGAGTTTGCCGGCCTCGGCCTGCAGCGTTCCAACTTCGGCCTCGTCGTTGTGCTCGATGGCGCTCAATGCGGACCCTGCCGACCGAGGGGTGATGGGCGCAGTGCCCGGCCCTCTTCGCTGTCCGGATCGGGATCGCCGGCACCTGACCCGGCATCGTCGCGGGACGCGCGCTCGACAACCGAGCCATCCCCGAACGCGGCCTGGTAACCGGCGTCGTTTCCGGTCGTGTCGTCGACCTGCCCATCGGCTGAGTTGGTCGCCATCGCGCGGCTCAACTCTTCCAGCGGCAGGCGCTTCTCATCGCGCCAAACGCCATCATCTGCGGTGTCGGTCATGCCCCCGGGATACCCGCCCGGCCGACGTGGAAACGCCGGAGGAGGAGGATCGAACCGGTTGCCGGGCCGCGAGCCGGGTACGGGACTGTTGAGCATGGGCTGCCGGGCCGGGCTCCTGAGGCGGGGCTCCTGAGGCGGGGGCTGCTGAGCCGGGGTCGGTGAGGTCGGGTCGTTCAGGTGGGGTCGGGTCGTTCGGGGCGAGCAGTGAGGTGTGGCATGGCAGAGACGGTTGACGCGGTTGTCGTCGGAGGCGGCCACAACGGCCTGGTCGCCGCCAACATGCTCGTCGATGCGGGCTGGGACGTGCTGGTCCTGGAGGGCACCGGGCAGGTCGGTGGGGCGGTCCGGTCCGCAGAGGTGACCGCACCGGGCTACCTCAACGATCTCTGCAGCGCGTTCTACCCGCTCTCCGCCGGCTCGCCTGCCCTGCGTGAGCTGGCCCTGGAGGACCACGGGCTGCGGTGGACCCACGCGCCCCAGGTGCTCGCCCACCTCTTTCCGGACGGTCGGGCCGCCGTCCTCAGCCGCGATCTCGACGTCACCGCCGCATCGCTGGACGAGTTCGCCGTGGGCGACGGCGAGCGCTGGCGGCAGATGTACGAGCAGTGGCTGGACATCGTGGATCCGCTGCTGGAGGCGATGCTGCGGCCCTTCCCGCCGGTGCTGCCCGCGGCCCGGCTGTTCCGCCGGCTGAAGGTCGCCGGCGGGCTGCGGCTGGCCCGGCGCTTTCTGCTGCCCACCCGGGTCTTCGGCGACGAGGCCTTCACCGGCGATGGTGCCAAGCTGCTGCTCGCCGGGCTGGCCCTGCACACCGACCTGTCGCCGGACGACGCGGCCAGTGGCGGGTACGGCTGGCTGCTGGCCATGCTCGGTCAGCAGTTCGGCTTCCCGGTGCCGGTGGGCGGGGCGCAGCGGATCCCGGACACGCTCGCCGCCCGGCTCAAGGCGCGCGGTGGCCGGATCGAGTACCACGCCATGGTGGACCAGGTTGTCGTCGGAGCCGGCCGGGCGCTCGGTGTGGGCTGCGCGGACGGCCGCCGGTGGCGGGCCCGGCGGGCGGTGCTCGCCGACGTGCCGGCGCCGACGCTGTACCGGCATCTGGTCGGCGCTGGCCACCTGCCGCAGCGCCTCGTCGACGACCTGCTCGGGTTCACCTGGGACGACGCGACCCTCAAGGTCGACTGGGCGCTCTCCGGGCCGGTGCCGTGGCCGGCCGACGCGCTGGGCGCCGACGGTCTGCGGGGCGCCGGCACCGTGCATCTGGGCGCCGACATGGACGGGCTGTCGCGCTACGCCGCCGACATCGCGACCGGTCAGGTGCCGCAGGAGCCGTTCCTGCTGGCGGGTCAGATGACCACGACAGACCCGACCCGTTCGCCGGCCGGCACCGAGTCCCTGTGGGCCTACACCCACCTGCCCCGCCGGGACCGGTGGGACGCCGACGAGGTCGACGGACATGCCAAGCGGATCGA
This sequence comes from Micromonosporaceae bacterium, assembly GCA_035296325.1. Classification (GTDB taxonomy): domain Bacteria; phylum Actinomycetota; class Actinomycetes; order Mycobacteriales; family Micromonosporaceae; genus DATHBD01. The sequence continues at coordinate 36,776 of DATHBD010000079.1, forward strand.
GGCGGTGTTCGAACGGCACGCGCCCGGGTTCACCGACCTCATCGTCGGCCGGTACGTGGCCGGTCCGCAGCAACTCGCCACCGAGAACCCGAGCCTCGTGGGTGGAGCGATCAACGGCGGGACCGCGGCGCCGTACCAGCAGCTGTTCCTGCGTCCGGTGCCCGGCCTGGGCCGGGCCGACACCCCGATCGACCGGCTCTACCTGGCCAGCTCCAGCGCGCATCCGGGCGGCGGGGTGCACGGCGCACCGGGCGCCAACGCGGCAAGGGCGGCGCTGGCGCGCTGCCGCCCGGTCACCGGAGGCCTGTACGCCGCGGCGATTCGGGCCGGGCACCGGGCGGTGTACCCGCCGGACGCCAGCTGAGCCGGACGCCAGCTAGCCGGACGCCAGCTGAGCCGGACGCCAGCTGGCGTCCGCTGATCAGCGCTCCAGCGCCTCGACGCCGTGCTGCGCCCGCCGTACCGCGAAGTCGCTCAGCCGGCGCAGTGCCTCGACGTTGCGCTGGTGCAGAACGAGGTCGTTGACCTTGGTGTGCACCCACTGGAGGGGGCCCTCGGCGAAATCCTCGGTCATCGCGATGCGGGTGCCGCCGTCGTTGGTCGGGGTGAGTTCGAAGCGGACGAGGGCCGCCCCGAGCGGCCAGATGCGGACCTTCAGCAGCAGCATGCGGGGCGGATCGCACTCCAGCGAGACGCTGCGGTCGTGGATGGAGACGGGCCACGGGCCGGCCTTGTGGTGGATCCGGGTGCCGACCGCTGGCCAGCCGGCCTCGACATCGCGGATGTGCGCGGTGCCGACGACCCAGTCGCTGTATGTCCAGCCGTCGGCGAGGACGGCGAAAACCTGCTCGGGTGGGGCCGGAATGATCCGTTCGACTCGTGCCATCGTCTTTCGATGCCCGGATCACGAACCGGCTAACCACGAATCGGGTACCGGTCACCCTCGGTGCGGGTCCGCAACGGCGCGCAGCGGCTGGTTCCGCACCGCGCGGGAGCGGCTCAGTGCTGTCCGCGCCGGGCCAGGGCGATCGCAGCGACGGCGGCGGCGGTGGCGATCCCGGTACCCGCCGCGGTGCGGGCCATCGTGCGGCGTCGACCGTGGTACCCGCCGTCGGTCGTCGCGGGCTGCTCCGACGGGGTGAACAGGTTGCCCTCGGACACCTCGGTCGGCTCGCTGGAGAGCGCCGCGCGATCGCCGTACCAGGTGAGCACCCGCTCGGTGAGCCCGGGAAGCAGACGCCACTGGGCGGCCAGCACCCGGCCCAGTGGGCCGGCGTAGGCCTGCCGGCGAGGCCGCTCCAGCACCCTCATGATGGTGTCCGCCACCAGTTCCGGCGGGTAGACCGGGGGCAGCGGCCGTGGCGTGCGACCGGTGCGGTTGCCGGCGTGCCGGTAGAACGGGGTGTCGATGCTCGCCGGCAGCACCGTGCAGACCGACACGCTGCGGTCGCCCTGCACCCGGAGGTCCTGCCGCAGCGTGTCGGAGAGCCCCAGGATCGCGTGCTTCGTGACGTTGTACATCCCCAGGTGCGGAGCGGAGACAACGCCCAGTACGGAGGAGATGTTGACCAGGACGCCGCCGCCCCCGGCCCGCAGGTGGGGCACCGCCGCGCGGGCGCCGTGCAGGGTGCCCATCAGGTTGATGTCGAGCACGCGGAGCACGTCGGTCAGTGGGGCCTCGTGCAGCGGTGCGTAGAGCGCGACTCCCGCGTTGTTGATCCATGCGTCGAGTCGGCCGAAGGTGCCGGCGGCCTCGGCGGCCAGGTCGGTCACGGCGCCGGCGTCGGTGACGTCGGTCGGGACGACGAGGGTACGACCGCCAAGCGCGGCGCACCGCTCGGCCACCGTCTTGAGCGCGCCGGGCCGACGGGCGGCAAGCACCACGGTGGCGCCGCGGGAGGCCAGCCGCTCGGCCGTGGCGGCGCCGATACCGCCGGAGGCTCCGGTGATCACGACGGTGGAATCGGCCAGATCTCGACACAGCGGCATGTCTCGACGCTACCCGGCCGTCACCGGACTAACCCTGCGCCCTTCCGGCGCGAGATGACGGGATTCCGGCTGACCGCCACCGATGTCTCCGGGTCGGCGGGTGCCGGCCGGACGTCGAGGCGCCGATCGGCGCGATCCTCCTGCCGGGAGCCGGCCGCCTTGCCGCAACTGGACGGCCCGGGCGCCGCCGACCTCGCCGCCGACCTCGCCGCCGTCTGGCGGTGTCCGCGCCGAACCGGTGATCTGCGTCCGGCGTTCGCGTGGTGCGCGGGTCGTGGCCGGCGACCGTACACCCGGGCACACCACACCGGTTACCGTGGAGTTGTGCGCCGCGACCCCGACCAGTCCCGATTCGCCGCGGCCCGGCTCTCTCTGCAGCGCCGGGTTGCCGACCTCGCCCGGCTGCGCCGGGAGCGCTTCGACGTGCTGGTCATCGGCGGTGGCGTCACCGGAGCCGGTGCGGCGCTCGACGCCGCGTCCCGCGGGCTGTCGGTTGCCCTGATCGAGGCACGCGACCTGGCCGCTGGCACATCGAGTCGCTCCTCCAAGCTGATCCACGGCGGGCTGCGCTACCTCGAGCAGCTGGAATTCGGCCTGGTGCACGAAGCGCTGCGCGAGCGCGGCCTGCTCGCCACCCGGCTGGCTCCACACCTGGTCCGTCCGGTCCCGTTCCTGGTGCCGCTGCCTGCGGTGGGGCTGGCGGCGCGCACCTGGAACCGGGCGTACTACGGCGCCGGCGTGGCGCTCTACGACGCGTTCGCCAGCGGCGCCGGGCTGGCCGACCGGCTGCGCGGCGAGCACCTCAACAGCATGCCCGGGCACCGGCACCTGACCCGCTCCGCCGCCCGGCGCCGATTCCCGTCGCTGCGCGCCGACAGCCTCGCCGGGGCCATCGAGTACTACGACGGCCAGGTCGACGACGCCCGGCTGGTCACCGTGCTGGCGCGCACCGCGGCGAGCTGCGGCGCGGCCGTGGTAACCAGCGCGCGCGCCGTCGGCCTGTTGCGCGACGCGCGCGAGGTGACCGGCGTACTGGTACGCGACCAGGAAACCCGCGAAGAGTTCGAGGTGCATGCCCGGACGGTGGTGGCCGCCACCGGGGTGTGGATGGAGGACGTCGCCGACCTGCTCTCCGGCGGTGGCCCACGGGAGCGTCCCGGCCTGCGGGTGCGGGCGAGCAAGGGTGTGCACGTCGTGGTGCCCCGCTCCGCGATCACCGGCGACGCCGGGTTGATCCTGCGCACGCCGTCGTCGGTACTCTTCGTCATCCCGTGGGGCGGGCACTGGATCCTCGGCACCACCGATACCGACTGGGAGCTCGACCGGGCGCACCCGGCCGCGTCCGCGCCCGACATCGCGTACCTGCTGACCCAGGTGAACGCGGTGCTGGACCGGCCACTGACCACAGCGGACATCGAGGGGGTCTACGCCGGGCTGCGCCCGCTGCTCTCCGCCGAGGCCAAGTGGCGGGAGGGGCCGCACAGCCGCGACGAGCAGACCTCGTCGTTGTCGCGCACGCACGCGGTGGTGGAGCCGATGCTCGGGCTGATGCTGGTGGCCGGCGGGAAGTACACGACGTACCGGGTGATGGCGGCCGACGTGGTGGACCGCGCCGCCCGGCGACTGGGTGGGCTGCGCCGGGACGGCGGCCGGGTGCTGGACTCCCGTACCGCGGACCTGCCGCTGCTCGGTGCGGACGGATTTCGTCCATTGTGGAGTAACCGGCTGGACCTGGCCCGCCGGCACACCATCCCGGCCGGCGTGGTGGAGCACCTGCTGGAGCGGTACGGCTCGGCGACGCTCGACCTGCTGGCGATGGATCCGGAGATGCGCCGGCCGTTGGTCGGGGCGCCGGAGTACCTGATCGCCGAGGTGGCGTACGCCGCGCTCGCCGAGGGGGCGACGCACCTCGACGACGTGCTCACCCGCCGTACCAGGATCTCGTTCGAGACGCCGCACCGTGGCACCGAATCGGCAGTGGACGCCGCCGCGGTGATGGGTTCGGTGCTCGGCTGGGACGCCGCGACCCGCACCCGCGAGGTGGACCACTACCTGGCCCGGGTCGAGGCGGAGCGGGAGTCGCAGCGGATGCCGGACGACCACACCGCCGACGCGGCGCGGATGGGCGCGCTGGATGTGCGGGGACACGCCAGCGACAGTCGCCAGGCGGCGACGGCGGGCTGACCCGGCGGTTGCGTCAGCCGGCGTTGCGTCAGCCGGCCGGGGTTGGCTGCCTTTTGGTGCGGGTGGAACTGACAGAAGTGTTGCCTCTCCGGCCCTCGCCGTCGTCGCCGAGGGCCGGCATGCTTCGGCGGGACCCACCGCTGGGGAGCAGCCTCATGTCACTGACCGTGCGCGTCACCGCACTTCTCCTCTTGCTCGGATCCGTCGCCGCGTCGACGGCGTGCGGAACGGACAAGTCCAGTACTTCACCGGCCGCTTCGCGTGCCGCCGAGGACGGCTCGGCGACGAGCGGCGCCGCAGCCGAGGAGTCGGAGCGGGACCCGTGCTCGATGCTCACCAACGCCGAGATCAAGGCGATCGTCGGCCTGGACGTCGGGTCGCAGAAGCGGCCCATGGCGACTTTGTGCCAGTACAGCGCGACGGCGGACAGCATCGGCGGTGTGTTCGTCAACATCACCTTCCGGAAGATGACGCTTGCCGAGTTCGAGGGTGATGTCAAGACCATGAAGGAGAAGGTCGCCGAGCTGGGCGTCGGGTCGGCGGTGCAGGTGCCCGTGCCAGGCCTGGGAGACGCCGCGTACTACTTCCAGCCGCCTAGTGAGCTTCTGGTCCTGAAGGACGGCATCAGGTTCTCGGTCACCGACTACTACACCAAGGGCAAGCACGAGGGGATGCTGCCCACACTGCGACCACTGGCCGAGAAGGTGATCGCGCGGCTCTAGGTTGGCGTCGTCGCATGTGAGTTAGACACCGAATTCCGCACAAATTCGGTGTCTCAGGCACATGTCGCGAGGGCCCCCCGTGCATGCCGGGCGTGTCGCGTGGTCAGCGCCGCGTCGGCGGTGCTGCAGGAGACCGTTGCAAGGGGCGTGGACGCTGCCGAGGAACCTCCGGGGTAGCAATGACCTCATTGTGCTGGTCGGACCGTAAGCCCGAGCCCGTAAGCCTCAGTCCGAGGCGCGACTGGCCGACCGGGTCGGGCCACCGGTACGTTCGCGGCATGCTTCTCGTGGACGTGCCGCGCTGGCCGGCCCATGGGCGGCTCTGGTCGCACCTGGTCAGCGACGTCTCGTACGCCGAACTGCACGCCTTCGCCGAACTCCTCGGCGCTCCCCGGCGCGCCTTCGAGCGCGATCACTACGACGTGCCGGCCGAGCGCTTCGCAGTCGCCGTGTGGCTGGGTGCGGTGGTCGTGCCGAGTCGAGAAATCGTCGCGAAGCTGTACGCCGCCGGCCTGCGCCGCCCGGCCCACCTCAGCCGCTGAGCCGAGGCCGGCGACGCAGCCCGGTTCGGTGGCTCCGCTCAGCCTGTCGGGGCGGAGAGCGTGGTCAGCTCCTGATGCAGATTCGCGCGTGCCCGGGCCGACCACTCGGCCCGGGCAGGCACGATCCGGTAGAGCGTGGGCAGGGCAAGCAGGCGTCGCAGCACCGCGGAACGACCGACCCGGAACGCGTCGTCCGGGACGTGGGCGTACTCGGCGCGGACCGCGGCCGCGTAGCCGGCATAGGTCGCCGGGTCGGTGGCGAGGACGGCGAGGTCGGCGTCGGCGAGCAGGGCGCCGTTGCGGTCGTCTGGGGCCGGGTCGTGGCCCACGGTGAGCCGGATCAGTCGGCACACCTCGGCGCGGGCATCGTCGGTGGCGCCGAGGTCATCCAGCATCCGCTCGGCGAGGGCGACGCTGCGCTCCTCGTTGTCGGGTGCCTGCGGGTCGTACACCGCGTCGTGGAACCACGCGGCCACCCGGACCGCGTCGGCGTCCGCGGCGACGTCAGCGTGCCGGTCGATCACGTCGAGCATGCTGACCAGGTGATCCACGGTGTGATAGCGCCGATGTGGCTCGGTCCACCGCGCGATGAGGTCCTGGCCGGCGCGGTCCAGGTCCGCGTCCGCGGCGGGGCCGGTGAGGGGGCCGGCGGTCGAGCCGGCGGGAGAGCCGGTGGTGGCCGACAGCGGCAGGCTCTGCGCCGCGGTCCGCCAGCGCGTGAGCAGGGCACTCATTCGGCCGATCCGATCCTCGGGTGATCCGGTAGCTTCGTGGTCGCTGTGGGGCCTGGTTCGCCACCACGAAGCTACCGGATCATGGACGCCGGGTCAGATCAGCGATCAGCCCCGGTAGCGGGGGATCGCCACGACGTTGTACGGGACCTCCAGCGGGGTCGCGACGCCGAAGCGTGCGTTCGGCAGGTACAGCCGACCGCGGTAGGCGGCCACCGTGGTGGGCACGTCGAACCGCGGGTCGGTCAGCGTGGTCACGATCTCGCCGGCGGTGCCCGCCCGGTTGAGCTCGACGACCGCGACGCGGTTGAGCCGGTTCTGGACGACGTAGAGCGTCCGGCCCTGCAGCAGCAGGCCGTCGCCGTTCACCAGCGGGCCGAGACCCTCGGGTGTGGGCGCGACGCCGAGGTCGACCTGCCGGGTCACCCCGGTCTGCGGGTCGACCCGGAAGAGCAGGCCGCGGTTGGATTGCACGATGAGCAGGGCCTGACCGTCCGGCGTACGGGAGATGCCGTTGGCGTTGTTGCCCGTGGTGTAGGCGAGGTCGCCGGTCAGCGGGATCGAGGTGAATCCGTCCGCCGGCGGAAGTGCGCCGCGCCGGCGCAGCGGGACCCGGTAGAGCACCGGCCGGCGGGAGTCGGTGAAGTAGGCGGCATCCGGAGTCAGGATCACATCGTTGACGAACGTCTCGACCTCGGTGGTGAACCGGTAGTTGGCGAGCACCGCCCCCGTCCGGGTGTCGATCACCCGGCCGGTGCCGGCGTTGCCGCCCGCGACGAAGAGCCGCCCACGGCGATCGACCTTGAGTCCGACCGACGCGGTGCCGGGGCCCTCGCTGATGATGGCGCCCTCGCCGGTGGCGAGGTTGGCCCGGTAGATGGAGCCGGTGGCGCGGGAGCCGAAGTACGCGTAGCCCCTGGCGATCGCGATGCCCTCGGGCGAGAACCCGATCGGCAGCGCGATCGTGGTGGGGAAGGTGGCGGAAGCGTCCGGGCCGCCGGGTGGGAGCCCGGTGGTGCCGGCCGTCGCCGGTGTCGCGAGCGTCGCGGTGAGCGCGAGCGCGGAGACGAGGGCGACGAGGGGTCGCCCGAGATTGCGGTACATCTGCACTCCTATCAGGGGTGGTCGGGCCTGCTGGAGCTAGGCGTGGCCGGGGTGGGTGATCACCAGCACCGGGCGGGGCGACTGGTGGATCAGGGCGAGGGGGACGCTGCCGAGCAGTCGTTCGGCCATCGCCGGGCGGGTGCTGGAGCCGACGATGACCAGGTCGGCCTTCTGCGATTCGGCGAACTCGATGATGCGGTCGAGGGCCCGGCCGGACAGCACCGTCCTGGTGGCGGTAATGCCGAGGTCGGCCAGCCGGTCGACGGCGGCCGTGGCCGCGCGCTCGGCACGTTCCAGGTAGACGCTGCGGGGGACCGGCGCCAGCCGTTCGAGTTCCAGTTCGTCCACGGCGACCACGGCCACGGATGCGCCGGTCTGCTTGGCGAGTCTCGCCGTGGCATCGGCCACCCACGGTTGGTCAGCCTCGGGGTTGGCGGCTAGCACGATGTGCATCGTTGACCTCCTGAATCTGGCGTGATCTCCCTCTGCCGGCGCACACGTCGATACTGGCCCGAGAGCCTCGGGCGGACAAGCAGAGGAGCAAATCGGCCTTTCGACTCGACATATCACGTGGCGTGTATCACCCTCGGAAAACCTAGGTCTACATGACGGACGCGCCGGAGGTGCGGGCAATGGCGGACGTACAGACAGATGACGAAACCACGCGGGACGGCGAACCGACGCTACGCCGGGTGATGGGCTCCAAGCTGCTGTTGCTCTTCGTGATCGGTGACATCCTCGGCACCGGCGTCTACGCGCTGACCGGCAAGGTCGCCGCCGAGGTCGGGGGCGCCGTCTGGCTGCCCTTCCTGACGGCGTTCCTGGTGGCGCTGCTCACCGCGTTCAGTTACCTGGAGTTGGTGACCAAGTACCCCCGGGCGGCCGGCGCGGCGCTGTACGCGCACAAGGCGTTCGGCGTGCACTTCCTGACGTTCATGGTGACGTTCGCGGTGATGTGCTCCGGCCTGACCTCCGCGTCCAGCGCGTCCAAGGCGTTCGCCAGCAACTTCGCCGAGGCGTTCGACATCAGCATCGGGACCGGGATCGGGCTGACGGCGGTGGCGCTCGCGTTCATGGCGCTCATCGCGGCGGTCAACTTCCGCGGTGTCGGGGAGAGCGTCAAGGCCAACGTGGTGCTGACCTGTGTCGAGCTGACCGGTCTGCTGATCGTGATCTGCATCGGGGCGTGGGCGCTCGGCGGCGGCAACGGCGACCTGTCCAGGCTGACCGAGTTCAACGTGCCGGAGGGTGAGCACGCCTTCTTCTCGGTGACCGCGGCGACGGCCCTGGCGTTCTTCGCCATGGTCGGCTTCGAGGACTCGGTCAACATGGCGGAGGAGACCAAGGACCCGGTCCGGATCTTTCCCAAGGTCATGCTGACCGGTTTGTGCGTCACCGGGTCGATCTACGTGCTGGTGTCCATCTCGTCGGTCGCCCTGGTGTCGCCGGAGGAGCTCAGCGAAGGCAACGCTCCGCTGCTCAAGGTGGTCGCCGCCGGGGCGCCGGCGTTCCCCATCGCGATTTTCGCGTTCATCACGATGTTCGCGGTGGCCAACTCGGCGCTGATCAACATGCTGATGGCGAGCCGGCTCGTGTACGGCATGGCGAACGAGCGGGTGCTGCCGCGCATTTTGGGCCGGGTGCACCGGACCCGGCGTACCCCGTGGGTCGGCATCGTCTTCACCACCCTCATCGCGTTCGGGCTGATCTGGTTCGCCGACCTCGCCGCGCTGGGCGGCACCACGGCGCTGCTGCTGCTCCTGGTCTTCACGCTGGTCAACGTCGCCGTGCTGGTGCTGCGCAAGGACCCGGTGGAGCACGACCACTTCCGGGCGCCCACCGCCATCCCGGTCATCGCGGCCATCACCTGCGCGTACCTGGCCAGCCCGCTGTCCGGGCGGGCCACCAAGGACTACCAGATCGCCGGCATCCTGCTGGTGATCGGCGTGGTCGCGTGGGCGGTCACGTACGCGGTGAACCGGTATGTCCTGCACCAGCACACCGAGTTGGACCCGACCCACCTGGAGAAGCGCTGAGACGAGGGCCGGGTCGGCGCCCTGTCAAGCCCTCGCCCTGTCAGGCGGTCGGGCAGTCTTGGCAGCTAGGTTACTGATAGTAATCAGACCGTCACTCCTTCAAGCTGGTACTACGGCCGCACAGCGTCGTACCTGCCAAGGCCCGGACAGGCCCCACGAAAAGGAGTTGCCCAATGAACGAGCTCATCGCGAGGATTCAGGCCACCTGGGCGACCCGTGATCAGGGTGCCACCGCAGTCGAGTACGGCCTGATGGTCGCCCTCATCGCGGTCGTCATCGTGTTGGCGGTCGCCACGCTGGGCAGCACGCTCAGCGGCCTCTTCACCAGCACCGAGAGCGGCATCGACGGCGTCGCGTAACCACAATCCCGAAATGGCCGGCCGCATTTCGCGGTCGGCCATTTTCGTCGTGCGCAGGCTGTCCCTCGCCGGCATGCGAGCTGGCCACCGAATAGCGCGCGAATACGGTGCTTCATCCGCATGCCGGCGAAGGTCCTCGCGCATCCCGGGCGTGTCGCAGCTAGCCGACCATGTTGACCACGGTCAGCCCGAAGTTCGGGCCCGCGCCGGGGGTACCGGTGCCCAGCCTGGCCGACGTGAAGTATCCGTACAGGCAGCGTGCTTCGCCGGAGCAGTACGACGTGCCGGTGAGTTTGGACGGCATCGTGGCGCCGCCGGAGAGGCGCCACCCGGTGACCACGAACGAGGCGAACCCGATCACGTGATAGCTGGCGTTGGTGCCGGTACCGGTCACCGTGTCGTAGATCGGCAGCGGCACGGCGGTGCCCGCGGTGCGGTACGCGTCCAGTGGCGACTCGCACCCGTGCGAGTTGTTGCCGGTGGCCGAGTCCCAGGTGGTCGGCACCGTCGCGAAGGCGTTGCAGGCCTTGGCATCCGTGGTGAGGTAGCCGAACCCGCCGGGAGCGGTCTTGCCGCCGGCGGACTTGGGGCAGGACCCGGCTGCGGGGTCGAGCGTCTGCGGGTCGTGCAGGTAGACGATGCTCTCGTCGGTCGGGAGGTCGACTCCGCTGCTGGTCAGCCAGTTCCAGTTGCACTCCGACACGCCGATCGCGATCCCTGAGGCGCCGGTCGGTGCGCCCCACGCCGCTCGCGCGCAAGCGCCGACCTCCGTCCCCTCGTACCCCTCGTTGCCTGCCATCGCGTGGGCGAACGCCGGCGGGAACAGGGTCGCCCCGTCGGCGAGCTGGGTGGCGGTGTGCACCTCCACATACGGGATGTCGGCAGCCGGGATCCCGATACAGGCGGTGCGGTTGGTGGGCTGCGCCGGGCAGGTGCCGAAGCCGAGGTCCTGCTCGCTGCCGCAGATCATGGCGATGCCGGCCCGGCCGTCCTTGGCGTTGCGGTTGGCGTACTCCTCTGCCGTCGCCTGGGCCTCGTCGGCGCAGAGGGTTGGCGCGGTCGCACACCGGCGGCCGATCGCGAGGGCTGCCGCATCGGCGCCGCTCTGCAGCTCTTCGCGCTCGACGTAGAGCCGGCCGACGTCCACCACCAGCGCGGTGGCGCCGAGCAGGACGCCGCCGCCCAGGACGACGGCGAGCAGGGCGGTTGTCACGCCGCGGTCGTCGCCGATCCGGTCACGCCACCGCCACCGCGGGGTCCGCTGTGTCTCGCTCACGCGCCCGACCTGCTCTCGTTGTCGCGGACACCCGGTGGCGTACGCCCACCCCGATGGTGCGCCATCAGGAGGCGCGGGGGCGTCGGGTATCTGAACACAATACGTATTCGATTGATTGCACTCAGCTAGGAAGCTGCGTGGTCGATCGGACGACGACCCATCCGTACGATCCGAGGCGAGCCGGGGGCTGACATGCGTGGACTGAGCGCCGGCAACCGGCGCGGGCGCAGGCGCGGGCGTGGGGACCGGGGAGCGGCCGCGGTGGAGTTGGCCCTGACGCTGCCCCTGCTGTTGTTGATCGTCTGCGGGATCATCGATTTCGGGCGGATGTTCAACGCCCAGATCACCCTGACCGAAGCCGCCCGGGAGGGCGCCCGCGCCGCCGCGGTCAGCGGTACCGCCGCCGCGGTGAAGAAGCGGGTCGACCTGGCCACCAGCGGTGTGCCCGGAGTCCAGCCGCCGGCCACCACGTTCTGTAGCCCGACGAGGAGCGAGGCGGAGGTCGATCTCACGTACAACTTCTCGTACGTGACGCCCTTCGCCATGATCGCCGGCATGTTCGGCGACGGGCCGGACGGCACGGTGGTGCTCACCGCGACGGGCGTTATGTCCTGCTGACCGGCGCTCTGCGCGGCAACTGGCGGAAATCCTCAAGCCGGGGCGGTGCCGTCCGATCAGGTTGGTGGACAACTCTGACAGGCAGGAAGTACCCCGGATGAAGCGCAGCGTCGTTGCCGTCGTGGTCGCCGCCGTGCTGGCCGTCATCGGATGCGGAGCGGTCCTGCTCTACGTCGGCAGCGCGGATGCCCGGGCACTGAAGGGCCAGCGCGCCGTCAGTGTGCTGCTGGCCACGAAGCGCATCCCGGCCGGCACCACCGGTGCCGAGGTGCGCGCCGGCAAGTACCTCGAGTCGGCGACCCTGCCGGCCACCTCGGTGCCGAGGGATGCGATGACCAAGGTCGAGGCGGACCTGGACGCCCTCGTCCTCACCGCCGACGTGCAGCCGCGGCAGGTGCTGCTGCGGGGAGCCTTCGAGGAGGACACCAACCTCACCGGCGGGCTCGCCATCCCGGACGGCAAGATCGCCGTGACGATCGAGGTGCCGGGCGGTGCCGCGCTGCAGTTCATCCGACCCGGGTCGAAGGTCGTCGTCTTCGACACCTTCAGCTCCGAAGACGGCAAACGTACCCCCGCCGGCGACCGGCTCGCGTTCATCCGTGGAACCAACCACACGACCCGGGTGCTGCTGCCACGCGTGGAGGTGATCGCGGTCGGGCTACCCGGGGAGGCGACCGCCGCGACCTCGACGGGCAAGGTCGTCAAGGCGGCGCCGGCCGAAGGAGAGAAGGAGGAGAAGCCGGCCAAGGGCACCGCCGCGGTGACCGTCGCGGTGTCCCAGGGTGAGGCGGAGCGCCTGGTCCACGGCGCGCAGACCGGCACCCTCTTCGTCGCGGTCGTCGACGACACCTCCGACGTGCGCCCCGGCCCCGGCGTCGACAACAACTCGTTGTTCCAGTAGTGGCAGGCGGAGCACATCCCATGTCGCTCTACTACGAACCCAACCCGGAACGGGTCCGGTCGATCGTGTCGGCCCTGGGCGTCGCGTCGCGCGCCGCGGAAAGCCTCACCGAGCTGAGCCACATGGTGACCGTGGACCGTGCCGTGCAGTTGGTGGTGCTCGGCTCGGGGGTGAGCATGCCGGACGCGTTGGCGTTCGCCCGACAGCAGCGCCTGGCCCGCCCGTCGCTTGGTGTGGTCCTGCTCCGCGAGGGGATCGATGTCGCGGTCCTGGCCGAGGCGATCCGCGCCGGTGTCCGGGAGGTGGTCAACGCCGCTGATGGCGAGGCCCTGGAAGCCGCCTGTACCCGCTCGCTGGACGTGTCCCGCCAACTCGGTGGGGGCGTGGGCACCGAGGTGTCGATCGGCACGGACTGCAAGCTGATCACCGTCTTCGCCGGCAAGGGCGGCTGCGGCAAGAGCACGATGTCGACGAACCTCGCGGTGGCGCTCAACGCCGGTGGAACCCGCCGGGTCCTGCTCATCGACCTGGACCTGTCGTTCGGCGATGTCGCGATCATGCTCCAGCTGGCACCTGAGCGGAGCATGGTGGACGCCGTGGGGATGGCCGGGCGGCTCGACGAGACCGGGCTGCGGTCGCTCCTCACGCCGTTCCTTCCCGGGCTGGACACGCTCGTCGCGCCGTCCGGGCCCGCCGACGGCGAGCGGGTCACCCGCGACCTGGTCACCGAGATCCTGCGGGTGGCGCGGCGGTCGTTCGACTACATCGTCGTGGACACCCCGCCGTTCTTCTCCGACCAGGTCCTGGCCGCGATGGACGTGTCGAATTTCTTCGTGCTGCTGACCACCCCGGACATTCCGTCGCTGAAGAACCTGCGGCTCACCCTGGACATGTTCGACCTGCTGGAGTACGGCCAGGACCAGCGCATCATCGTGCTCAACCGGTCCGACTCCCGGGTGGGACCCACCAAGGCCGACATCGAACGCGTCGTCCGGTCGCCGATCAAGGGATACGTGCCGTCCACCCGGGACGTTCCGGTGTCGATCAACAGGGGCGTGCCGCTGATGCTCCAGGACCCCGACCACCCGGTCAGCCGCGCCATCCGGGAGATCGGGGAAACGCAGCTGGGCGCGACCCCGGCCCCGGAGCGGTCGGTCGCCCAGCCGGCGGCGTCGAAGCGCTCCTTCTCCCTTCGATTTGGGCGGTAGCCATGGGCCTCACCGATCGACTCAACACCCGGCGCCCGGCAGCGGAGCCCGACCCGGAGCCGGGCGGCCCGCCCGCCGAACCCGTGCCGGCGGCCGAACCGGCCCGGGCGAACGACCGGTACCGCGGTCCCGGCAAGGCCACGGCCGACCCGGTCATCCAGGTTCGTAAGCGGCTGCACAAGATGCTGCTGGAGACGCTCGGACCGAAGATGTACGAGTCCATGGGCGGCGACGAGGACCTGGAGAAGACGGTCCGGGAAACCATCGCCACGCTGCTCGCCCGCGACGACACTCCGCTGGCCGGCGCCGACCGGGCCCGGGTGGCGCAGGAGGCGGTCGACGAGGTGATCGGCCACGGGCCGATCGAGCCGCTGCTGCGCGATCCCGCGGTCAGCGAGATCATGGTCAACGGCCCGAACCGGATCTTCGTGGAGCGTGGCGGTCGGCTGACCCAGGTCGACGCGGAGTTCGCCGACGAGGCGCACCTGCGCCGGGTCATCGACCGGATCGTCTCGCGGATCGGCCGCCGGGTGGACGAGGCGAGCCCGATGGTCGACGCCCGGCTTCCCGACGGCAGCCGGGTGAACGCTGTGGTCCCGCCGGTCGCCCTGGACGGCTCCACGCTCACCATCCGGAAGTTCGCCGTCGAAGCGCTCACCGTGGCGGACCTGATCTCGTTCGGCACCCTCACCCCGCAGACCGCGGAACTGCTGGAGGCCTGCGTACGGGGCCGGCTGGACATCGTGGTCAGTGGCGGCACCGGCTCGGGAAAGACCACCACCCTCAACATCCTGTCCAGCTTCATCCCGCGGGACGAGCGGGTGATTACCGTGGAGGACGCCGCCGAACTGCAGCTCAACCAGGAGCACGTGGTGCGCCTGGAGTCCCGCCCGGCCAACGTCGAGGGCCGGGGCGAGGTCAGCATCCGCGACCTGGTGCGCAACACGTTGCGGATGCGCCCGGACCGGATCGTGGTGGGCGAGGTCCGCGACGGCGCGGCGCTGGACATGCTCCAGGCCATGAACACCGGCCACGACGGATCGCTGACCACCGTGCACGCCAACCGACCCCGGGACAGCATCGCCCGGCTGGAGACGATGGTGCTGATGGCCGGCATGGACCTGCCCATCCGCGCCATCCGGGAGCAGATCGCGTCCGCGGTCGACCTGATCATCCAGGTGTCCAGGCTCAAGGACGGCAGCCGTCGGATCACCCACATCACCGAGGTGATCGGCATGGAGGGCGAAGTCGTGACGTTGCAGGACATCTTCGTCCTGGATCTCAAGGCCGGCTTCGACGACAACGGGCGGATCAAGGGCACCCTCAACGCCACCGGCCTGCGCCCCCGCTTCCTCGACGAACTGGCCGACCACGGCGTCACCGTGCCGGTGGAGACGTTCATGATGCCGACCGGGCGGTGGTGAGGGCCATGGGTACCGTCGCGCGCTGGGCCGCCGCTGTCGTCGTGTGCTGCGGGGTCGGGCTGAGCCTGCCCGCGCCGGCCGGTGCCGAGCCGGATGCCGATCTCATCATCTCCGGCACCCAGGTCACGCCCGGCGAGGTGCGCTTCTTCCTCTCCACGCGGGGACTTCCGCTGGGCGTCGTGGCCGACCAGGTGGCGCTGAGCGCCGGGCTGCGGGTGGAGGCCGGCGGCGCCGCCCTGCCGTCCAAAGTGGAGACGGTCACTTCGGACGCCCGGCTGGCGCCGTCGCGGGCGGTGGCACTCGTGATCGACACCAGCGGCTCGATGGCCGGGCCGGCCATCGAGGCCGCGCGGGCGGCCGCCCTGCAGTACGCGGAAAGCCTCTCGTCGGATGTCGCGCTGGGCCTCGTCGCGTTCTCGGACCGGCCGGCCACACTGCTGGCGCCGAGCACCGACCGGTCGGCATTTCGCGCCGCCGTCGCCGGCCTGGTGGCCAGCGGCGCCACCGCGCTGTACGACGGCGTGATCGCCGGTGCCGCGCTGCTCGGTGACGAGTACGCCGAGCGCCGCGTGGTGGTTTTGTCCGACGGTGCGGACACCGTGTCGACCCGGTCCGGTGAGGCCGCCGCGACGGTACTCCAGACCGGTGACCTCACGCTCGACCTCGTCGCGTTCGGGCCGGCCGCCGCCGGACCCCTGGTGGCCGCCCTGGCAACCGGGTCGGGTGGGCAGCTCCTCGCCGCCGCGGACGCAGCCGCGCTGAAGAGCGCGTTCCAGACCCTGGCCGCCGGGCTGTCCGCACCGGTCCTCGTCACGGTGACCGTGCCGGGCGAGATGGCCGGCCGCAGTGTCGAGATGAACCTCGCGGTGGATCTCGGCGGCGCGTCCACGACCGCGTCGTTCCCGGTCCGGTTCGCCGTCGACACCGGCTCCGCGGGCAGCGGGCTGGCGACCGTACCCACCCCGACCCGGCCGGCCAGCCTGCTGCTGGTGGCCTGTATCGGGCTCGGTGGCGCAGTGCTGATCGCCGCGTCGTACGGCATGTACATGCTGCTCGGCCGGATCACTGTCCGGCGGCGGCTACGTGAACTCTCGGCATTCAGCGCGGATCGCCTGCCGAGTGCGCTGGCCGAGGCGCACGAGAGCGGGTTCCTGCGGGCCGCCCTCGCGCTCTCCGAACGTGCGGTGCAGCGGCCGGGGTTGAAGAGCCGGATCGAGATCGGGTTGGAACGGGCCGCCATCGACCTGCTCCCGGCGGAGTGGATGCTGCTGCGCGCCGCGGTCAGTGTCACCGTCGCCGCCGTGCTGGCGCTGCTGCTGCCGTGGTGGCTCGGGATCCTGATCGGGCTGCCCGCGGGCTGGCTGCTCACGCTGCTGTACCGGAAGGTGAAGGCCAGCCGGCGGGCCGCGAAGTTCGCCGATCTGCTGCCCGACGCGCTGCACCTGATGGTCGGGGCGCTGCGCTCCGGGTTTTCCCTGGCGCAGGCGATCGACGCCATGGTGCGGGAGGGGCCGGACCCGGTGGCGGGCGAGTTCGCGCGGGCCGTCGCGGAGACCCGGCTGGGCGGCGACCTGGAGACCGCGTTGGAGGGCATCGCCGACCGCAACAGCAACCGGGACCTGTTGTGGCTGGTCATGGCGGTTCGGATTCAGCGCGAGGTGGGCGGGAACCTCTCCGAGGTGCTGCAGACCGCGGTGGAGACGATGCGCGAGCGCGGACGGCTGCGCCGCCACGTCCGGGGCCTGTCCGCCGAGGGCCGGCTCTCCGCGTACATCCTGGTTGGGATGCCGTTGATCCTCGCCGCCTGGCTCTTCATGTTCCGGATGGACTACGTGCGGCCCCTGGTGACCGAGCCGATCGGCCTGGTCATGCTGGGCACCGCCGCCCTGATGCTGGTGGTCGGCGCGTTCTGGATGAGCCGCGTCGTCACCGTGGACGTGTGACGTGCACACCGCGATCCTGATCATCGGCCTGGTGGCGCTGGTGTCCGCGGCATTCGTCGGCTCGGTCGCGTTCTTCGGCACCAGCGCCGGGCGCACCGGTGTGCTCCGCACGCTGGCGACCATCGACCGGGGGTACAGCCCGACCGTGGCCTCCCCGCAGCAGCGCCCGTTGCGGGAGCGCATCGGCACGCCGTTGGCGCAGCGGCTGGGCAACCTCGGCAACATGATCACGCCGAGCGGCAGCCGGGACCGGCTGCAGCGGCAGCTCAACTACGCCGGCAACCCGGTCAACTGGCCGGTGTCCCGGGTGGTCGCCGCCAAAGGCATCGGTCCGGTGCTGGGCGCGATGCTGGGAATGCTCTGTGGGCTCGCGGTGGGTGGGTCGCGCGCGCTGCTGCTCGGCGGCCTGGTCGGTGCGGTCGTCGGGTTTCTTGGACCGGACTTCATGATCTACAACGTCGGGGTGAAGCGCCAGGACGAGATCCGCCGGTCGCTGCCCGACGTGCTGGACACCCTGACCGTGAGCGTGGAGGCCGGCCAGGGCTTCGACGCCGCACTGGCCCAGGTGTCCCGCAACGGTCGGGGTCCGCTGGTGGGGGAGGCGGCCCGGGTGCTGCAGGAGATGCGGATCGGAAACTCCCGGGTGGAGGCGCTGCGTGCCATGTCCAGCCGGACCACGGTCGAGGAACTGCGGGGATTCGCCTCCGCGGTGGTGCAGGCGAGCGAACTCGGCGTGCCGATCGGCGCGGTGCTGCGGGAGCAGGCGAAGGAGATGCGGTTGCGGCGCCGGCAGCGGGCCGAGGAGCAGGCGCAGAAGGTCCCGATCAAGATCCTGTTTCCGACGTTGTTCTGCCTGTTCCCGGCCCTGTTCGTGGTCATCATGGGGCCCGGGGTCCTGAGCATCATGAACGCGTTCTGACGCTCGGGTCAGGTCTCGCCGGCGGCCTCGGCTGCGAGAAGCACGTCCCGCGTCGCTGCGCTGAACGCGATCAGGCTGACCCGATCCACTCCGGTCGGGGTGGCCCTGATGGTCGCCACGGCGATGCGGGCCGCCTGGGCCGGTGGAAATCCGTAGATGCCGGTCGAGATAGCGGGAAAGGCGACGCTGCGGGCGTCGAGTTCGTCGGCGACCTGAAGGCTGCGGCGGTAGCACGAGGCAAGCACATCCGCCTCGCCGTGGTCGCCACCCCGCCACACCGGTCCGACGGTGTGGATGACGTGCCGGATCGGCGGGTCGAGGTCGAATGCCGGCGTCGCCTTGGCGTCGCCAGGGTGGCACGGCGCGAGCGCCGCGCCGGCCTGAGCCAGCCGCGGCCCGGCGGCCCGGTGGATGGCACCATCGACGCCACCGCCGCCGCGCAGGGACGAGTTCGCCGCGTTCACGATGGCATCCACGTCAGCTTCGGTGATGTCACCGACCACCACTTCGATGCTGGGCACAGTCCGATGATGCCACCAGCCGGGCCTCGGCACCGCGGGCGAGCAACATCCTGCCGCGCGTCGTCCGGCGCGCTACCGGAGAAACGGCGAGAGCATGCCGGGTCAGGTCTGGCATGATGGGGCACATGCCGCGCCACGCCGATCGAATGCTGCGCCCTCCGGGGCCCATCGGCGTGCGCTAACCCGCCATTTACCAAGGCCCTTGCAACGCAGGGGCCCGCTCGTCACGGTCGTGTCCCGGTGTTGCGGGCCGGATCGGAGACTCATGAGCACGGGCGGCTTCTACGTCACGACGGCCATCCCCTACGTCAACGCCGCACCCCATCTGGGTCATGCGCTGGAACTGGTGCAGGCCGACGTCCTGGCCAGGCACCGACGGTTGCGGGGCCAGCCGGTCCGGTTCCTCACCGGCACCGACGACAACGCGCTGAAGAACGTGGCCGCGGCCGCCGCCGCGGGGGTCGACGTCGCGGCGTTCGTGGCGGCGAACGGGGCCCGGTTCGCCGAGCTCAAGGAGACGCTCGTACTGTCGTTCGACGATTTCATCAGCACCGGCAGCGACAAGCGTCACGCCCCGGGCGTCGAGCGGCTGTGGCGGCAGAGTGCCGCCCGCGGCGACTTCTATCAACGTCGTTATGCCGGCCACTACTGCCAGGGCTGCGAACAGTTCTACGACGTGGCGGAGCTTCCCGGCGGGCTGTGCCCGGAGCACGGCACAGCACCGCAGACCGTGACCGAGTCCAACTGGTTCTTCCGACTGTCCACATACGCTGACCAGGTGCTGGATGCGCTGGAGTCCGGACGGGTCCGCGTCGAGCCCGCAACCAAACGCAACGAGGTACTCGCCTTCGTTCGGGCCGGCCTGGCGGAAATCAGCGTCTCGCGTCCGTCCTCGCGCGCCGCCGGCTGGGGCATCCCCGTGCCGGGCGACCCCGAGCAGGTGGTCTACGTCTGGTGGGACGCGCTGGCGAACTACATCACCGCCCTGGGCTACGGCGGCGACGCCGACGCCTACCGGACCTGGTGGGTGGACGCGGCGGAACGGGTGCACGTGATCGGTAAGGGCATCGTGCGGTTCCACGCCGTGTACTGGTTGGCGTTGCTGCTCTCCGCCGGGCAACCGCTGCCCAGCGCCATCTTCGTGCACGAGTACCTCGCTGTGGACGGCGCCAAACTGTCCAAGAGTGCCGGCAATGCGGTCGACCCCGGCGCGCTGATCGAACGGCACGGCAACGACGCGCTGCGGTGGTGGCTGCTGCGTGACGTGGCGCGCGTCGGCGACACCGACTTCACCGAGGAGCGCCTGCTCGCCCGGTACAACCAGGATCTAGCCAACGGGCTGGGCAACCTCGTCAACCGCACCGTGTCGCTGGTCCACCGCTACCGTGGCGGCTCGATCGTCGCCACGCCAACCCCGGACGGCGCCGTCGCCCTCGGTGACGTTGCGCGGCTGTGTGCGGCGCTGCCCGCCGGCATTGACCGGGCCCTTACGGCGTTCGACTTCCGGGCCGCCACCGATGCGATCTGGGCCGTGGTCACGGCGGCCAACCGGCTTGTGGAGGTGGAGCGGCCCTGGGCGCTGGCCGGGTTGGAGCAGTCCGGCGACGCGGCGGCCGGTGAGCGGCTTGATGAGATCCTCACCGCGCTGGTGACGGCGTGCCGTCTGCTGGCCGCCGAGCTTACGCCGTTCCTGCCGGCCGGGAGCGCTCGACTGGCGGCGCAACTGGGTGACGGGTCCCAGGTGGCGGCGCCGCAGCCGGTGTTTCCGCGACTCGGGTAGCCCACTGAGGTGCGGCTCTTTCATCCCGTGGGCGACATCGGCAGTGTCGGATTCCCGGTATCGGCGCCCGCAGCGCAACCGATTCACGGGCCGAAATATCGTCGAGCGTGGTGCTATCTTCGCCCTTCCATCATGCCGCCGACGGGGCGAGCGAGAGGGGCACACGATGCGATGGACGGCCGGTCGGCCTTTCGCCGGACTGCTCGGGACGGCGATGGTGGCAGTCCTGGCTGCCGGCGCCGCCCTCGCCCTGCCGGGTCCGGCACATGCGGAGACCAACGGCGGAGTACGGATCATGCCGCTCGGCGACTCGATCACCGACGGGTTCAACGTCCCGGGCGGCTACCGCGTCGGCCTGTGGCAAGACCTTGTCACCACCGGGTACTCCATCGACTTCGTGGGCTCCGAATTCAACGGGCCGGGCGAGCTGGGTGACCATGACCACCAGGGGCACTCCGGTTGGCGGATCGACCAGTTGGCCGCCAACGTCGTGCCGTGGCTCGAGGCGACCAAGCCGCGCACGGTGCTGCTGCACATCGGTACGAACGACCTGACGCAGAACCATGACGTGGCCAACGCTCCGGCCCGGCTTTCCGCCCTGATCGACCGTATCGTCAGCGCCGCCCCCGATGTGGAGCTGTTCGTCGCGATGGTCACCCCGATGTGGGACGTGACACTGCAAGCGCGGGCGCGGGCGTTCAACGCCGCGATCCCGGGCATCGTGCGGCAGAAGGTGACCGCCGGGCACCACGTCCACCTTGTCGACATGCACAGCGCCCTCGCTGCGGCGGATCTGGCCGATGGCGTACATCCCACGGCCGGCGGTTACGCCAAGATGGCGACCGTTTGGTACAACGCGCTGCGCTCGGTTCCGGCGAGCCTCGCGGAGGTCGTCGCATCGTCAACCGCACAGCTGGTCAACGCCCGGGATGGACGCTGCCTCGACGTCGACGGCGCGCTCACCGCGCCGGGTACGCCGACGCTGCTGTTGGCCTGTCATACCGGGTCGAGCCAGCGGTGGACCCGCACCGCTGCGGGCGAGTTCCGGGTCTACGACAACTCGTGTCTCGACGTCTACGGTGGCGCCGCTGCAGGTAAGCCGGTGATCATCGATACCTGCAACGGGAGCGTCAACCAGCGGTGGAGGTCGCGGGCTGACGGGACCGTGCTCGGCGTCAACTCCAACCTGTGCCTCGCCCCGGTGGGCGGCGGGACGTCCATGCAGCTGGCCATCTGCAGCACCGACGCCAGCCAGCGGTGGACGACGGAATAGCAGCACACATCGGTTCATCGCAGGCTCACCTCACGACAGCGGGCGGCACCGTCGGCGCGAAGCTGGCCGTGATCATGCTGAGGTACGCCTGGTTCGTGGGGAACCACCGGTCTGTAGGGCGCACCGACGCGGTCTACACCTCAGCCCAGACACCCAGCTCGTTGCCGCTCGGATCGGTGAAGTGGAATCGACGGCCGCCAGGAAACCCGTACGGCTCGGCCACCACGTTGCCGCCGGCGTTGCGCACCGCCTCCACGGACCGGTCCAGATCGACCGAGTACAGCAGGACGAGCGGCCCTCCGGGCCGGGCCCGGGTGTCGAGGCGCAGCCCGCCGACTTCGGGTGCGGTGTCGCTGTGCGGGCTTTGAACGCCGGCGTACTGCGGCCCGTAGTCGTTGAACCGCCAGCCGAATGCCTGGGCGTAGAACTGCTTGGCCGTGTCGAGGTCAGTGACGGTGAGCTCGATGTAGTCGATGGCGTGGTGCAGGTGTGGGTTTGTTTGCGACATGGGCCCATCCTGCCGGCAGGGTACGACACCGCAATGTACCAAGCAGTTGACACAAGAGTCGGTCGTGGCCCATCCCGATGGAGCCGGCCGACCCGTTGGTGCGGACGCCGTGACCGATCGTCCGGCGTTGACGGTGGTGACAGACGACCCCACGCCGCCGTACGAGCAACTGCGCCGCCAACTGATCGAGCTGATCCGGTACGGCGTGCTGGCGCCTGGCGATCGACTGCCGCCGTTGCGCCAGCTCGCCGCCGACCTGGGGCTGGCCGTCGGTACGGTTGCCCGGACCTACCGCGAACTCGAGGTGGCCGGCTTGGTGGTTTCCCGCCGGGGTGGGGGGACGCGGGTCGCCGCGGCACCGCCGGCAGGCCCCGATCCGGCCGTGGCGTTGCGGGACCGTGCGACGTCGTTCGTGCGTGAGGCGCGGGTGTTCGGTGCGGATGATGATCAGATCGTGGCGGCGGTCGCGCGTGCGCTCGGTAGGTAACCACGACGTGGTCATCGGCTGTCAATCCCAGGTAAGCGCGGGTTTCGGTACACGCACGTGCGGCCGGCCCCGGGAAGGGCCGGCCGCACGCGTGCGTGAACCCGGGTACGAGGGGTCTAGCGGATCTGGATGATGCGCGACACGCTGGGCGTGCCGGCCGCATCCATCGCGAACAGCATGTAGTACCCCGGAACCGCGATGCCCCGGTCCGCCGGGATGGCTACGGTGTATCCACCGGTGGTCGCCGTCGAGGTCACGCTGAGGCGACGCTGGTCGGTGTCGACCGTGTGCGTTGCGGTGCCCAGCCGCACGATCGAGAACTTGCTGACCGCGCGGTCGGTGCCCACGGTGATGTTCGTGCCGTTGGACGCGGACGTCGGCGCGGACGTGATGGCCGGACGCGCCTTCGGACTGCCGTCGCTGTTGAGCAGGTACGGCGGGGTGAAGATGCTGCCGTTGAAGTGGTTGGTAGCGCAGGTGCCGCACAGGCCACCACCACCGGAGAAGACCCGCCCGTCCGGCAGCAGCGACGCGACGCTGTGGTACGTCCGCGGGGTGCCCTCAGTCGTCAACGTGGTCCACCGCTCGGTCGCCGGGTCCCAGATTTCGGGGTCGCGCGTCGCGGTGTTGTCGTTGAACGGCACCGGGTAGGACTGACCGCCCACCGTGAGCACCTTGCCGTCCGGCAGCACCACGCTGTTGTGGTATGCCCGGGCCGACGCCATGCTGGCGACCTTGCGGGTCGACACCGTGGTACCGGCGATCGTGATCACGTGGGTGTTGGCGGTGGCGTTGGAGTTCTGGTAGTTCGGTGCACCACCCATGGTGAGGATCTTGCCGGTGTCGTACATGACCGCGGTGCCGTTCATGGAGTGGTCGTCAGCCGCGCGGTTGCCCACCGACGTGACACTGCCTGCGCCGGTCGTGCCGTACCAGTTCATCTGCTTGCTCGGCCCGGCGTGCAGCACCCGACCACCCGACCAGGTGAAGAGCCAGGCGTGGTTGTCCGAGCGAAACTCGCCCTGCGCGTCGGCGGTGAGGATCGGCGTCACCGGAGCGCCGGTCAGCCGGGTCCAGGTGTTCGTCGCCGGTGACCAGATTTCCCCGTGCTTGCCGCCAACGCCGCCACGCCAGGAGCCGCCGATGGCGAAGACCTTGCCCTCAGAGGTGGTCGCGGTGGACTGGTACGCCCGGGCGATCGCCATCGTCGGGCCGGTCGTCCAGGTGTCGTTGCCCGGGTTGTAGAAGCTGCTCTTGCCCGCGTCGTCGCCGCCGGTGACCAGAATCCGACCGTCCGGGAGCGCCGAGATCCCCGGGCAGAACATGTCGTGGCCGGTGTTGGTCACCAGGCGATCGGTGACCGCGCCGGTGGAGGGGGTGAGCACCGATGTGTACGTCTGGCCGTAACCACCGAAGCGGTCCTTCGAGTTCGCCGACCAGGTCAGCAGTTTGCCGTTCGGGAGCACAGCCACCGCCGCCGGCACGATCGGGAAGTTGATCAAATTGCCCCAGCTGCCCTTGGAGGGGGCGGGTGCGGTGCCGGTGGGCCCGAGAACGTCGATCTCCGCGGCGCTCGACCACCGGCCCCGGTTGCCGGCTTCGGTCGTGCCGATCAGTCGGACGTAGCGCGCGGTGATCGCGGTGAACGTCACCGTCTTGGCGGTTTTCGTGTCGGCCCACGTGCCGGTCGCCCGTGTGGTCCACGCGGTACCCGTCGTACTGGCCTCGACGCGGTAGCCGCCGATGTTGCCGTTGTTGGTGGTGTCCTGGCGCGGCAGGTAGGTCAGGCCGGTGACGGTCTTGTTGGCCTTCATGTCGATCGTGACGGTGTGCGGATGCGTCGGATAGGGCGAAGCCCAGCTGGAGTGCCAGAACGTGCCGGTGTTGCCGTCCAACGCGCTGGACACCGGGTGGCCGGTGTGGCTGGAGCTCGCTGTCGCCGTCCAACCGGTGCGCGACAGTGCCGGGTCAGCGGCGTAGGCCGCCCCGCTGCTACCAAGGGTCACCCCGATGCTGGCCAGCAGCACCGCCGCTGTCGGCAGCGCGAAACGACCCCATCCGCGAGGCTGCGGCCGGTCCAACAGACTCACCGGCTGACGCGGGGACTCAGCGGCGAGTCGGCGTGGACCAAAGATATTTCTCAAGGTTCCCCCTTGTGACATGAACACATCAGGGGGAAATAAATATCAGCAGGAGCGTCGCTTAGATAGCCGACGAACATCCTATCCCTTTCGACGCGGCGGCACCCCGGGAAGCCGCCCGGGCGACACGCCGCATCGGTTGTTCCCGCCCATTCGCGCCCCGGCCCAGATCCGTGGGAACAGATTCTATGTATGTGGCTTTTGTAGTTGGTTGCCGACGGTGTTACCGCCACCGTTGCGAACTTTCGCACCTGCGGTCCGCTTGGAATTTCGGAGCGGCCCAAGGCAGCGCCAGCAGGGGAATCGGTCCGTACGGCCGAGGGCCCGCCATCGAAACGGTACCCAACCGCACCCGAATGGCGCGCCGGTCCACCTGGCGCCCGGGTCCAGTTCTCGCAAACTGCACGGTTGCCGGGCCACTCGGGGCGAAACTGGCCGGCTCTTGACGAGTCTCGCAGATCTTGAGTGGCTCCCCGGAACGAGCTACATGGTCACCCTGAAGAATCCGGGCAAGGTGTAGGCGTCGGGCCGTTCAGGCCGACCGGCGTTTGTGCGAATGCTGACGGAGGTCGCGGTGGAGGGCCGAGCCGGGTCAGTGCCGCGTAGTGGTGGATAGGCCGAACGTTCCATTTCTCTGGTTGCGCACTGCCGGAATGCCGGCGGTATTCGCGGAGGATCTGAGCGAGGGCGGTAGGTTCCCCGCCGGTTCAGCAGCCGCCCGGGCTACGTCGGTGCGTGCCCCGCCGCGTCCCGGCGCCGCAGCCCGTGGCGCCGCAGCCGAATCCGACCGCGGCGCCACGGCGCGAGGGGTTGATGCTCAGCGCCCGGGGAACCCGCCGCCGTGGCCACGGCCACGTCCGCCCGGCAGTACGCCGGCTTCCGCCGCCTTCAGGATCGCTGCGGACTGCTCAGCGGTCAGCTGACCTTCCTTCACGGCGGCGTCGAGCCTGGTCTTGAGGTCGGCGACCCGGTCGGCGTCGTGCTTGGACTGCTGCTCGGCGTGGACCTTCTCCAGGGCTGCAGCAACCTTGGCCTGGTCGACGCCCAGTTCCTTCGCCAGTGCGGCGGCCAGCTCGCTCTGGCGTTGGGTGCGTTGGGCCTCCCGGTCGGGCTTCGCGGACGCCGACGCGGACCCGGATGCCGACGGCGACCCCGACTCGGACGGCGACGAGGACGAAGACGTCGATGACGACGGCGAGGCTGTGGGATCTTCGGCGAAGGCCGGCCCGGTGGCAAGAGCGAGCGAGAGTGCGCCGCCGGCGCCGACCAGGCTGAGCCCGGCCAGGGTGGCGATGCGGCGTGTTGGTCTGGTCAAGGAAACCTCCAGTTGTTCGGGTTCTACCTTTCCCACAGTGCAGCGACCACCTGCCAGGAGGCTGTGACCGGACGATGGATCACCTGATAACAGTGGAATCGCCGGTCTCCGGATCCGCGTGCGCGAGCTTGAGTCGCGGTACTCGATCCGGGCGCGGAGCGGTGGTCGGGCCGGGTTACGCGGACTGCTCCTCGGTACGCATGTGCATGCGTACCTTCGTGCCGGGCTGGTCGGTGCGGATTTCCAGCAGGTCGCAGAGCTGTCGGGCGATCCACAGCCCGTGCCCGCCTTCGGCCGACGGGTCGCCCGGCACGTGGCCGAGGAAGGTGTCCCGGGCGGTGCCGTGGTCACGGATCTCGCAGACGATCCGCCGTCCGGAGCGCCACAGCCGGACCTCGCCGCTGCCGCCGCCGTGCCGGATCGCGTTCGTGGTGACCTCGTTGACGGCGAGCCGGAGGTCGTCCAAGCGCCGCGGGGACAGGCCCATCGCGGCGGCGTGGCGGGCGACAAAGCGCCGCACTGGCGCGGGGTCGGTGTCGAAGCGCATCCAGTCGACGCCGTTCTCCGGCGGCGGCGGGAGGTCGCGGTTGCACTCGACGTAGTACGCCGCGGGATCGGTGAACGCGTCGCTGGGCTGGTGGAGTGCGCCGACGGTCAGTTCGGGGTGGGTACGCCGGGCTTCGGCGACGATCTCAGCGGGCACCGTCCGGCTGTCGTACCCGCACATCATCCACGCCGGCGATGTCGCCAGCGCCACATTGATCACCGCCTCGAACCGGCACCACTCCACGGCCTCCAGCGGGTCGAGCGACGTCCGGACCGGCTGCCCGATGATGCGCACGAAGTCGTGACCTGCCAGGCGTTCCTCGAGGTGCCGGTAACAGGCGGCAAGGGCGCGCCCCGGAGCGTCGTACCAGCTCGCCGGCTCGAAGAAGCTCACCTTGTCGGCCATGGGGCCCAAGCTCTCGCGGAGCAGTGCGGTGTCCGTTTTGGAAGTGATCGCCAGGATCGCGTCGCCGTTGTCGACGCCGTCTCGGACGAACGGGAGCACGGCGGCGAGGAACTCGTCCGAGGTGTCGTAGAGCAGAGCCTGGTGCACGAGGCCGGGTGAGTCGGGCCGCTTCAATCGGCACCACCCTTCCGGCTGCGCACAGGGCGCGATCCGGGGCGGGACCATCGGAGAACCTGTGGTAACCGGTGCTTACCCGATCGTGGGGAATACATTCATCGGGAGGGTCACACCAAATTCACAGCCCGCGGATGCAGCAACCGGCGCACACCTTCGGCACCGGCAGGGTGAAGGCCAGGCAGCAGGTCCGGCGCTGCACCCGCAGCGCACCGGAGGGCAGCGCGGTGAGTTCCACCAACTCGTCCACGTCCAGTGCGGTGAGCAGCGTGTGCGCCGTCTCCAGCGTCGAACCGGGCAGCGCGTCAGACGCCCGGGAGAGCCCGTGTGACACGCCCGAGGCGAGCGAGCCCCAGAGCGTCCGCCGGCCGAGGTGGACGTGCTCGCGGACCCGTTCCATCAACGGTGCCAGATGGCGGTCCACCAGCGAGTACCGCAGCGCGGCGCGCAGGGCCGCGTCGTCGGGCACGACCCTGATGCCGGGCAGGTCGCTGGCGGCGATCGGGTCGTCCGCGCGTACCGCCATCTCGAGCCGGCGCAGCCCGACCATCAGGAAGGGCTGGTGCGTGGCGTACCTGACCACCACATTGTCCGGGTGCATCAGCGGCACCCGCCGCGCGGTGGCGTAACCCAGAACGGCAGGCAGCGCGAGCCAGTACGTGTAGCACTTCCACGCCAGCGCAGCCGCCGCATGCGGCTGCGCCTGCCACCGCTGCTGTGCCGCTTCGAGCAGGGCGGACACGCCGTCGCCGCGGACCAGGTCACCCGCGGAGGTCCAACCGTCCAGGTCGGTGACCGGCCCGGGCACGAAGCCGACCACCGGGGCGTCACCGTGCCGGGCGCGCATCGCGTCCAGGGTGGCGGTGATCGGGGCCAGCGGCGGGGGCGCGGATCGGCTGAGCGCGGCGGTCACCGGCGACCGACGCCCGGCCGCGGAGCCGGTCGATCGGCTCCGCAGCGGTCAGGGGCGGCCGGTCGCGGCGCGTGCCCGACTCCAGCCATTCGTCGCACGGTCATCATCGCCGTGGTCTACCCCCACATTCCGAAGCCAAGCACGAATCTACGCTTAGGTTAGCCTAACCAGTCCGGCTCGGCATACCAGTGGCGGACATACGACTGCGCAACCGTGTCAACACTTTGTCGGGTAGTTGTCTGCTTACTGGGCGTGCGTGTCGCAACGGTGACACTTGGCTGGCGGGAGCCGTCTCCCCGCAGGGCTGGCTGGACGACGTGGGTACAGGCGATTCGCTGGCACGGCGGGCGTCGGACGAGTTCGTCGCCGAGTTCTCCGCGTGGCGCACGCGGCGCGGCCTGTCCAAGAAGCAGTTGGCTGCGGCCATGGGGTTCGATCCGTCCTATGTCAGCCACATCGAGGCCGGCCGGCACCGGCCCACCGAGGATTTCGCCCGCCGGGCGGAGATGACGCTGCAGGCTGGCGGGGAGTTGTGGCGCCGGTTTCAGGCCTACGACGAACTGCGTACCGGTGAGCGTGCGCGCCCCGGCCTGCCGGCGCGTGATCCACCGGTGCCCGAGGAGCGGGTGCCGCCGGGCACCGGGCTGATCTGTGAGCACGAGATGGCCCGGCTCTCTTACGTCGACGGGGTGTACCGGTGCACGATCCGCCGCGATCTCTTCAACGCCGGCAGCGAGCCCGTCACCCGGTACCCCATCCGGATCAAGGTCGACCGCTATCCGGGCGACCCCGAGCGGTCCAACCGGCACCATCGTGACCACCCGCTCGGGTGGGACGAGATCGGCCTGGTGGCCTCCTGCGCGGGGGAGCCGATGACCTGGCAGCCGAAGACCGATCGGGACGCGGACAAGGAGATCTGGCTCCTGTTCGCCAACGACCGGGGGCGGTTCCCGCTGTACCCGGGCCGGCGGACCACCATCACGTACACGTACCACGTCGATTCGGACAAGTGGGGGCGGTGGTTCCAGCGCGCCATCCGGCTGCCTACCCGGCGACTCACCGTGGAGGTGGACCTGCCGGCCGGAAGCGATCCGGTGGTCTGGGGTGTGGAGACCTCACTCGCGGCGGATGCCCTGCCCCTGCGTACGCCGGTGGAACGGCAGCAGCGGACCGGTGGCCGGGTGGTGTTCGCGTGGCACACGGACAGCCCGTCGCTCAACGCGCTGTACCGGCTGGAGTGGCGGTTCGGCGCCCACCCCCAGACTGATCCGGACGCCGTGCCGCCCGGGAAGGTGCACGACCGGCCGCACCGACCCGGTGCCGCCGCCGTGCCGGCGCCGCGGAACCCGGGCGATGCTGCGCTGCCCCCCGCGATGCCCCCCGCGGTGGCCGGGCCCCGGGAGTCGGCCGCCGTCAGCGAGTCGCCCGGCCAGCGACTCAGCCAGCAGATGCGGGCGATCGGTATCGTCCAGCGCGGAGCGCCGATCCTGGTCACTCCGGCCCGCCGGTTCGACCTTCCCCGGGACGCCGCGGTGGCGCACGAGGTGGCGGCCCGGCTGTCGGCGACGCTCGCCCGAGCCAGTGAGCTCTACCCCTTTGGCAAAGGCGCCGGGGTGGCAGCACCCCAGGTGGGCCTCGGCTGGGCGGCCGCCGTGGTCCGTCCCGCGGCACCGGGTGCGGACCTGATCGTCCTCCTCAATCCCACTGTGGTGGCCTCATCGGCCGAGCAGGATGAGCGGTACGAGGGTTGCCTGTCGTTCTTCGACGTCCGGGGCAGGGTGAGCCGATCGCTCAGCATTCAGGTGGAGTGCACCTCCCCCACCGGCGAGCGTCTCGTCGAGACGTACCGGTACGGCGTGGCCCGACTGGTCCTGCACGAGATCGACCATCTCCACGGCCGGCTGTACGTGGACCGGATGGCCCCCACGTCAGCGCTCGTGCCCATCGAGGAGTACGAGGAGACCGGCCGCCCCTGGCGCTATTGAGCCGGCGCCGGTAGCCGTTGGTGGGTCAGCCGTCGCCGAGGGTGTCGTATTTGATGCGGTTGGGTGGGATGTGGAGTTCGGCGAGGGTGCGGAGGGTGTGGCGGATCATGGGTGGTGAGCCGCTGATGTAGAAGTCGTG
>DATHBD010000080.1:0-21178 GCA_035296325.1 Micromonosporaceae bacterium
GACGACGAAGTCGTTCTTGGCCTGCAGCCAGGTGCTGTTGATCTGCGTGATGGGTCGGGCGGTGCCCAGGTCCACGGTGAACGAGTACACGCCGACGCTGTTGCGGCCCTGCCACGCCGGCCCGTACGCGACCTGCCCGCGCACCCCGTCGGTCAGCGAGTTTCCACCCGTGTCCGGGTGACTCGGATCCGTCGGCACACTTGCCGCATACGAACAACCCGCGGCCCCTACCGCTGCGCCGCACCGGGCGTAGTTCACCGGCGCTGCCGGCGCCGCCGGCGTCGTTGCGCTGACCGCCGCGCTCAACTCAGAGGTCTGGTTCTCAGCGTCGACGGTCTTGACCTGGTAGATGTAGGACGTCGCGCCGTCGAGCTGGCGGTCCACGAACGCCGGCGAGGTACCCGTCTTCGCGACCAGGACCCCGTCACGGAACACGTGGTAACCGGCAGCCCCGCTGACCTGCGCCCACGCCAGGTTCACCGTCTGCGCACCATCAGCGGCCGCCGTCACACCCGACGGCACCGCGAGAACAGCGGGCGAGATTGTCCAGGTGAACGAGGCGGTGCTGGTGCGATTGCGGCTGTCGGTGACGGTCACACCGACCGTGGCAGAGCCCGCCGTGGTGGGGGTGCCAGAAATGACCCCCGTGCCGGCGTTGATCGACAGGCCGGCGGGAAGGTTGGTCGCCGTCCAGGTGTATGGCGTAGAGCCGCCGGCGGCGGTCACCGTCTTGGACACCGCGGTTCCTACCACGCCGTCCTGGGTTGCGGGGTTGGTCACGGCGAGAGCAGCGGCGATGTTCCACGTCAACGACGCGGTGGCGGTGCGGCTAGCGGTGTCGGTGACGGTCACACCGACCGTGGCAGAGCCCACCGTGGTGGGCGTGCCAGAAATGACCCCCGTGCCGGCGTTGATCGACAGGCCGGCGGGAAGGTTGGTCGCCGTCCAGGTGTATGGCGTAGTGCCGCCGGCGGCGGTCACCGTCTTGGACACCGCGGTTCCTACCACGCCGTCCTGGGTTCCAGGGTTGGTCACGGCGAGAGCAGCGGCGATGTTCCATGAGAACGTGGCGGTGCCGTCGATCGCGGTGGCGCTCCTGGCGGTGACGACGGTGGTGTAGGCACCGGCGGTCGTGGGTGTTCCTGAGATGGCACCGGTACCGCTGTTGATCAGCAGGCCGGCGGGAAGGCCCGTTGCTGACCAGGCGTACGGGGTGGACCCGCCCGTGGCTGTCATCGTCTTGGCCACAGCGGTGCCCATGGTGCCGTTCTGCCCGCCCGGGTTCGCCACGGTGGGGGCGGTGCCGGTGTTCCAGGTGAAGGTGGCACTTCCGACGACGGCGGCAGCATCAGTTGATGTGATCTTGGTGGTGTAGGTCCCGGCGGTCGTGGGAGTACCGGCTACGACGCCGGTACCGCTGTTGATGACCAGTCCTGCTGGCAGACCGGTCGCTGACCAGGTGTACGGGGTGGTGCCGCCGGTCGCGGTGTTGGGGTGCGATACAGCCGTACCGGTCCTACTCCCGCGGGTACCGGGGTTAGCAACGACGACACCGGTCGCCCAAGTGAACGACACGCTGGCAGCGATCTTCGAGACGTCCGTGGCGGTCACGGTGGTCGTTGTGGTGCCTGCGGTGGTGGGAGTGCCGGAAATGACGCCAGTGGACGCGTTCATGGCAAGGCCCGCCGGCAGACCGGTCGCCGACCAGGTGTAGGGGGTTGCACCGCCGGTCGCGGACATGGTCAGGCTCATCGCCACCTTGGTGGGGCTGGTGCGGTTGCCGGGATTCGTCACCGCGGGGGCGGGGCCGATGTTCCAGGTGAACGACGCGCTGCCGGCGATGCTGTTGGCCGCGGTGGCGGTGACCTTCGCCGCATAGCTGCCGGCGACGGTCGGGCTGCCCGAGACGACTCCGGTCGAGGAGTTGATGGTCAGCCCGGTGGGTAGCCCGGTCGCCGACCATACGTACGGCTTGGTGCCGCCGGCGGCCGTCACGGTGAGGCTGGCTGCCGTGCCGGTGGCGTTGCCGCGGGTCCCCGGGTTGGCGACGACGACGCCGGTTCGCCAACTGAACGATGCGGTCCCCGTTAGGGCCGCCGCGTCCCTGGCCGTCACGGTCGTCGCGTACGTCCCCGCCGTGGTGGGAGTGCCTGAAACCGTCCCGGTAGAGGCGTTGACGGTCAGTCCCGGCGGCAGGCCGGTCGCCGACCACACCAACGGGGCGGTACCACCAGTTGCCGTCATAGCCAGCGTCACCGCAACTCCGGTAGGGCTGGCTTGGGCGCCTGGGTTGGCGAGCACGGGCGCAGTCGCCGCCCACGCCGGCGTCACACCGACGAGACTGGACAGCAACGCCGCCACCACGAGCAACGCCATGGTCGACAACCGCCGGGGTGACCCGCTCCCCCACACTGTGAACCGACGCAGGCCGGTGCCCGTGCGGAACCCGTGACTGGCCATGACGCACTCCTCTGCATTGAACGACATGCAAAAGTTACGTATTGCCCGATACGCCCGAGTCGCGCGAATGCCCAGGTCCGGCAGCCGAAAGGTGGTGCGCGGCATCCGAACGGACACCTTTGGCGGTCGTTCGGCCTAGGGCGCAACGCTGGCCTGTCACATGCGACACCTGCGCCACCGCAGCACTCAGCCGTTGCACACGGAAGGCCGGACGCTGGTCAGGTGAATAATGTCTCCAGTCCGGGCCCTGCCAACAGGGCCACTCCTCAGGGCCGTTTTTCGGCCACTGGCACAGTCGCGAGGGCTTTCACGCCGCCGGGAACAGCACGGTGTCGACGATGTAGATGGTCGCGTTAGCCGTCTGCACATTGCCGCACACCACGGACGACGTTCCGTTGACCGTCAAGTCGGAAGGGCTTCCAGAAACCGTGATCACTCCGCCGTGCAGGGTCTTGTGGCTGCCCGCGACCTGCTCAGACGACAAGCGTGCGGGTACCACGTGATAGCGGAGAATCCCTGCCAGAACCTTCTCGTCCGCCAGATCCCTGCGAAGAGCAGACGTCGTTACCTCGCCGAAAGCGCCGTTTGTCGGAGCGAACACGGTAAGGGCCCCGGCCGCGTTCAACGAGTCAGTCAGACCTGCCCTCGCCACGGCACCGGCGAGCGTCGACAGCGCCGGGCTACCCGCCACCGCCGCCGCAACCGGCTTCTTGGCCATCGCTTCGAAGCTGCCCGGATTCGTCGGGTCGGACGGCACAGCTGCGCAGCCGGCGCCGAGCTGTTCCACCCGTGCCGCGGTGTTGCTCGGCACGGCTGCGACCGACGACGCCTCCGCAGCCGGCCCGCCAGGGTTCGCACCGCCATCACACGCGGACAGTGGCACCAGCAGCGCAGCGGTCGTGATCACAGCCCGAAACCAGGTGACACGCATAACAACCCCTCTCGGACAGCCTCCGTAAGCGCCTGCGGGGCTTGGCCGTCGCGACCGGATGGCGACATCTCCAATGACCGTTGCGCTTCACCCATGATCGCCCTTGGTGAACGATTCAACGTGCGAATCGAAGGGATCGACTTGCCGACATCCCACCGCGTGGTATAAGCAACCGGTGTTGCTGGTGCTCGGCGAGGTCTGCGTCGAACGGGCTTGCCTCGTCGGGGGTGTATCGCCACCTGCTAGTGCCGTGACCACGAACGTTCACGGTGTTGGTTGACACGCCGTCGGCCTGCCGTGTTGATGGTGGTATGGCGGTCAGGCTGTGGCGGTGGCAGATCCCGTACGCGTGCGCCGGCTGAGTGACCAGGAGGGTCAGCAGTTGCTGCGCATCACTCGCAGAGGCACCGGTTCCCCGATTCGATTACGGCGGGCGATGGTCGTGCTGGCGTCAGCCGGTGGGAACACCGTGCCGGCGATCGCCCGCCTGGTCCAGGCCGACGAGGACACGATCCGGCAGGTCATCCACCGGTTCAACGAGATGGGCGTGGCCAGCTTGGACCCTCGGTGGGCGGGTGGCCGTCCCCGCCAGATCAAGCCTGACGACCAGCAATTCATCGTCACGACGGCCAACACCCGCCCCGAAGCGTTGGGGCAACCGTTCACCCGGTGGAGCATCCGCAAGCTCGTCGGCTACCTGCGCACGCAGGCTTCCCGCCCGATCGAGATCGGGCGCGAACGGCTGCGGCAGATCCTGCACCAGCACCGGATCACCTTCCAGCGGACCAAGACGTGGAAGGAGTCCAACGACCCACAGCGCGACACCAAACTCGCTCGGATCGAGTACGTGAGCAGCCATTTCCCGCAGCGGGTGTTCGCGTTCGACGAGTTCGGGCCGCTGGTGATCCGCCCTCAGGCCGGCGCCGGATGGGCACCGGCCGGACACCCGAAGCGACTGCCCGCGAACTATCACAAGCTGCACGGCGTGCGGCAGTTCCACGGCTGCTACAGCGTGGGCGACGACCAACTCTGGGGCGTCGTCAACCAGCGAAAGAGCGCCGCGAACACCCTCACAGCGCTCAAATCCATCCGCCGAGCACGGCCGGACGGAGCACCGATCTACGTCATCCTGGACAACCTTCCGCACACAAAGGCACCAAGATCCGCGCGTGGGCGGCCAGCAACAACGTCGAGTTGTGCTTCACCCCAACCTACGGCTCCTGGGCAAACCCGATCGAGGCTCAGTTCGGGCCGCTACGTACGTTCGTCATCGCCGGCTCGAACCACCCGAACCACCCCGCACTGATCCGCCACCTGCACCGATACCTGCGCTGGCGCAACACCAACGCCCGCCACCCCGACGTCCTGGCCGCTCAACGCCGCGAACGAGCACGCATCCGCAGCGAACGCCAACGACGTTGGGGCCAACCCGCCATCCGGGCAGCCTAACCCCAACACCTCAAACGTTCGTGGTCACGGCACTAGACAGCCGGTCCTGTTGGCCAGAAAGACGCACCCTTGATGTTGTGACGTATGAGTGCTTGACGTAAGCTTTGCGAAACCAACACTCCGCGGTGTGCCGAAAAGCCGCTTCCAAAGTATTGGATCGTCTTGACCGCATGCCCGCTCGGATCTGACTTGATCGCCGGGAAATACCCGCGGGTCTGGGGTAGGTACTTGTGCTGACCGCATTCATCACATTTCTGAGGGGATAACGAATCAGTGGCGATGTTGACGGCATCGTCAATGACCAGTTGTACCACTGTCTCCAAGTTGCCGCCTTTGGCGCTCGCGGCTCTACAGAACTCAATGCCCGCGGGTTGGAAGACCGAAGACCAGACCTCAGGCTTGACAAAGAACTCGTCGAAGACCCAGTTCAGTTGCAGAATTCCTCTAGCTCCCCACCTGGGCTCTCCCTTCATTTGAAATGGCGCCACCTGTCGACGCCCTATTCCGCATGTAACGCAACCGCCGTCGGCAGCGTAGGTTGTAGCCCTGTAACCGCCCGCGCCCTCCTCGGGCTGTGGATATCCGTGGTGCCAGTCCGACACCAGCTTCAGCCATTCTGCGGCCGCAAGCTCGGCGGAAGAAAATTCAGTCGTGACAATGTCCACTGCGCCGGAGTAATCCACCCACGAGCTCAGCTGCTGCCACCGTGGGTCCGCCTCGTGCACCTGGAATGTGACTACTCCACTTGGTGGCACGAGCAGGCCCATAGCGGACAATCCAGATTGAATGGCTAGGGACGAAGCGATGGTGATTCGATGCTGTATACGCATTATTCTAAGAGGTCCAATGCCCGGAGGATGTCTGGATATTTCGTGTCACAGTTGCGATACGACGTAATTCTTGCTGGATGGCATCCAGGCCCGCTGGCCCGTCGTCACCACCGGCCGCACGAACATGTGCCGCGAGCAGGACAGGACCATCGCGGACGCCCACACCCGCTTAGTCGATTGACCGTTATGGACGACAAGGTCGGCAAGCAGCCGGCAACCGGGCAATGACGGCTAGACTAACGTGATATAAACCTCAACGCCTCCTCGCGTATGCGATATCGACGCTCGTCCCCGGACATCGTGCGGATAAGGTCGATGCGTATATCGTCGTCGCTGATCTCGATCGTTCCCAGGTTGTTCACCTTCCATTGCTCGTAGGCGTCGCGAGCCTCCGCGCTTGGCATGGAGGGGACGATCTCTACCCACCCAGGAGTGGAACTCATCGAAATTGCCCCGAGATAGAATCGGCACTGTGAGGCCACAAAAGGGATCGGTTGCTGCCGCTCCCGCGTCGCGACACCACGCCGGACGTGCCATCTATTCGCATGATCTTGTAGCCGTCGGCGGTGAACATCGCACCACCCACAACGGCGACGCCCCGCGGACCGACCAGCGCCCGGGACGCCGACACCGTCGCGACCGCGCCGGCGTCCATCACCGGCCCACAATCACACCAACATGCGAGATCAGCCGCCGCGGCTCCCAGTCGCGTTGATCGGTGCCGTTCGCCGCGACAGCCAACGCCACGGCGATCAGCACCAACAGCAACGGCAAGCCCAGCCATGCGGCGCTCCGACTGAGTACCACCGGCCCCGCAGGCGCCCCGGGCGTAGCAGCTGAAACAGCAAGCCGCGCACCGGCGACGTTAAGACTGCGACTCAGCGGAGCTATTACCAGCCGACGGAGGAAGGATTCAAACGCTCGCAAGTTGGAACCAGACGGCATGCATGCTCCCCCGACGCGAAAATCCGAAACTGCATCCAGTACGGCATGAACACCGTACGGCTGACAGCACGACGCCGGCGGCTGTTTGCGGGGTCGCGGCTCGCCGCGCGTCGCATCGCCGGTCAGCCCGGCGGCAGCCACGGCAGCGTCGGCCTGCCGGCACGCTGGCCCGGCTCGACGCTGTTTCCGCCGCCAGGTCCCAACGGCGCCAAGCCCGCGCCCGAGGCATACGCGTGGTGAGTGCCTCGCCGTCGCGCTGAGCGGCGCCCGTGCGGCGGCCCATGTCTCGAGTCAGGTCGCGTTCACCCGGGCGGCGGGTGAATGCAGTCGGTGCTGGCCCGGGTGGCCGTGCCGACAGTGCAGGTGGGCCATCCACCCAGCCTGCACGCCGCCCGGCCGACAAGCCGAATAGCGCGTCAACCTACACCGTGAACGTTTGGGGTCAGGGCACTAGTGATCTCGCTGCGGTTGAGAGGCCCGTTCGGTGAGGCAACGAAGCCCTCGCCAGTCGGAACGGCGAACGCATGCGAAAGCGGCTTCGAACGCTGGCCCTCCCAGCACCCCAGCGTTCGGGCAGCGCCCGCTTCGTGGTAGCGACCTTCTCCATGCTCGTCGCAACTGACAGGACGCCGTCCTTCGGGCGGTGCTCCGGTAGACGGGCGCGCATCGCCCGGGGCGCGGAAACCTGGAGCAGATCATCGCGACCCGGAGCAGCGAAGTCTGTTGACCACCGGGGTGGCGGGCATGACCGCGTCTCTACCAGCAATTATAGATGATCGCAGATTTAATGTGGATCATGGCGCGACAAGTTTCCAGCAGCGGACCCAACCGCGGCCCCACGTCGCCCGGAAATCGAGCCCGCAAAATAAAAAACCGCAGGTCAGTGGCCTGCAGTCGGTAAAATACATACGGATTAGGAAACCGATGCTCTATCCCCTGAGCTACGAGGGCGCGAGGGCCCAGCCTACCTGCCGGCGTGTACCCACGGGTGACAGGGCGTACCAGCCGGTCCCAACCGCTCCTGGGCTGCGGCAACGTCGACCGGTGGATCACACGACGAGCACACCAGACGGCACAGCGGGCCCGCGTGCTAACCGCGGCCATCGCGGACATTCCTGTCGCGGCTCTGTGGGATGGAGATCGCAACAAACCATTCACCGGCGGTCGCGGACAACGGACACTGCTTCTCCGCCGACCTTCTGATGGGTATCGCCTCGTTGCAGGACGACGGGCATGCTGGACCACGGCGACCGCGTCCTCCTGCTGGCTACCAGCCCGAGGTCATGGTCGATGATCGCCCTCGAGTACGCCGTCGGATGACCGACGCCGCCGAGGGCGACGACGTGGTCCCGGCATGGATCGTGGACCTGGACATCGACTGTACGAACCTGATCGCCGAACTCGACCCGGCTGAGGCCGTCCGCCTCGCCGCCATCCCGATACCGCAGGCCACCCGGCAATATGTGACTGCACACATGGCGGTCCGCCGGATCGCCGCCGGGTCCTGCAATGTGCATCCCCATCGGCTCCGCTGGGTTCACGGTCCGAACGCAAGCCGGAGATCGGCTTCCCCCGTACCGGTCCGCACGTCAGCCTGACCCATGGCGGCCGGTTCGCCGCCGTCTCGGTGTCACCGCTGCGGCCGGAGGGTGTCGACCTGGAACAGGTACGCGCGACGCCGCCGTTATTGCCTGCCGGCGCACGCCACCTAAAATCAGCCACGGGGCGGCTGGACCCCAGTGCGTTCTGTCAGATCTGGACCCGGATGGAGGCATGCGTCAAGGCGGCCGGAGCCCGGGTCGTCGACGGCCTTGGCCTGCCGGTGACGCATCCGGGAGTGGTGTCAGCGTCGCGGGGCCATTGGCCGGACAAACCTTCCACGTACGCGACGTCGAAGTCCCGGACGGATATCGGGCTGCAGTGGCAGTCGCGGGCGCGGCCGCGTTCACCGTGTCCGTGCACCGCTGGACACGGCCGCCGTCCGGGCGGCAGTCACCCGTCGAGGAAGCCGGTGACAAGTTCGCGGAACAGGCCCGGCTCCTCGACCCACGGGCGGTGCCCGGAGCCGGGCATGATCTCCAGGCGCCCGCCGGAGTGGCACTCGGCGACGGCGCGCGCCGGAGCCGTACCGCTCATGCCGTCCGATGCGCCCGCCAGTACGAGCACCGGTACGCGGGACGCAGCCAGCCGGGCCAGCCGTTGCGCGGCGGTATCGGCGGTAGCTGAGCCCGCGTAGAACGCATCCCGCAGCCAGGGCAACGGCGTGGCGTGGCCCGGCACGTATTCGGCGCGCCGTTCGGCGCTCCATCGGTGCCAGTAGAACGGAGTGAGCCGCGCCTGCAACATGGCCTGTTCACTGGCTGCGGCTCCCTCGCGTAGGAGCCGGTCCGCTTCGGCGCTGTCGGTGTACCAGGGTTCGCCGTGGCGCGATGCGCGCAGTGCGGCGAGCTCCGCAGGGTCCGGCTCACGGGCCGCGCGCCCGACCGGAGCCACCAACACGAGCCGACGCACGGTGCCGGTGAACCGAGCGGCGTGTTCCTGCGCCGTTAGGCAGCCCGCGGAGTGGGCGAGCACATCGATGCGGTCCAGCTGGAGATGCCGGCGCAAACTCTCGACATCGCGGGCCTGAGCGGTGAAGGACACGGTGGTCCGGTCGTCGGGCACCGCGGAGCGTCCAGCGGCCCGGGCGTCGGCGAAAATGATTCTGCGATGTACGGTCAGGCCACCGAGGTCGGCAAGGTAGCGCGAATCCATGCCCGGTCCGCCTGGAAGCGCAACCACTGGGGGGCCGACACCCAACTCGTGGTAATGGAGACGCAAGCCGTCGTAGGAGGTGAAGAAAGGCACAATCGACAGCTTCGCACGTGTGGATCGCCGCCATGAACCGGCCGCTGATCCTCACCGAATCGCCCTCAGGTAATGCTGCCGGTTGCGCCTGCTGGGCTCGGAAGCTCGAGGACGCCGACGGCGCGACGTCGGAGTTCACATCGCAAGGTCCCATCCATAGCGAGGCCATCCCCGCGGATCCGGTTGTAGACGGCGGTCAGGCCCATCGCCTTGCGGGCTTCAAAGACGGTTTGTTGCACCTCGCGGCGGGTGCGTTCGGTGCCCTCGACGATCAGCTCGTCGACCCGGCCGGAGTCGTTGTCATAGCGGGCGCGGCGTTCACGCATCGGGTCGAGGAACGCGTTGAGCGCGGCGGCGAGCTTCTCCTTGACCTCGACGTCGCCGACTCGGCCTTGGCGGTAGCGGACTTGAGGTCGTCGTCGACCGCCGCGTGGTCGGGGTTGAAGACGTCGTGGTAGGCGAACACGGGGGTTGCCTTCCACCGTGCCCGGCACTTCGGCGCGGACCCGATTCGGGTCCGTGTACATCCCCGTGACCTTCTTGCGCACCACGGCTGGCTCCTCGGACAGGGCGATGGCGTTGCCTAGGCTCTTGCTCATCTTGGCCCGGCCGTCGGTGCCGATCAGTGTGGGAGTGTCCGCGTGCACCAGTTCCGGTATGGGGAAGACGTCACCGTAGAGGTGGCTGAAGCGGCGGGCGATCTCCCTGGTGACCTCGACGTGGGCGGCGTTGTCCTTGCCGACCGGCACGACGTGCGCTTTGACGCAGAGGATGTCTGCGGCCTGCAGCACGGGGTAGCCGAGCAGCCCGTACGGCATCTCGTCCTTGCCGGCGTCGCGGGCCATGTCCTTGAGCGACGCCAACCCGCTCCAACCGGGGGGCGGGTGACGAGGTTCTGGAACAGGGTGTTGAGGTCGCCGACCTCCTGGCACCACCGAGGTCGCCGTCGAGCGCGGCGAGGAAGGTCTCGTCGTCGTCCGCGAGATGTGTCGTACATCGGTGCACGATGCGGACGTGTCCATGGAGAGCCGTCGACGAGCCTCAGTACCCGGGCTGACCTGCGCAGCGACTGAGTCGGGTGGCGGCCAGGTTCCATGAACCATTGCATTCACCGTCAACTGGAAGTTGCGGATGTCCCGACTGTTGCCGGTGGGTCTGCGCCCCCGTCGGCGGCCAGCAGGACGAGGTGTCGCGGGCGTCGCTCGGTATCTGCGCGCGCGGCGGAGTCCGCCGCCCCTCTCGGTCAGTCGGGACTGCTGAGCGTCTGGTTGTCATGCCGGGCAGGGCTGCTGGCCGACGGCGCTTCAGGAGGCCGGGTCGGCGCGGTCTTGGACAACAGGTCCACCAGCGCATCGATGGCGACACCAGTGTTGACCGAGCTGTCCAACAGCCACTGGACCTGCAGCCCGTTGACCGTCCCGGCGATCATCGTGGCGAGCGCCTCGAGGTCCACCTCACCGATCTCGCCGTCTCGCGCTGCCTCCTGGAGGCAGCGCGAGACGTAGGCGCGGATCTCGGTCAGCCGCATGCGCACGTGGGCGACCACGTGCTCCGAGGCGTCCTCATACAGCGCTTCGGCCTGCAGGGTCTGGACGAACTTGACGTGCACGTCGTCCCGGGGGGCGTCCACGAAGTTGCGCATCGCCCGGAGGCCGTCGAGTCCGCCGCCGGTGCCAGTGTCAGGGCCCTGGCGCTCCGCCCACCGACGTGCCTGCTGGATGGCTTCCTTGAACAGCGCCTCCTTGGACCCGAAGTGATGAAGCACCCCCGTTCGGGTGAGCCCCACCCGCTCGGCGACGGCCTGCAAAGTGGTCTTGGCGTAGCCGTGGCGCGCGAAGACCACCATGGCGCTGCGAAGAATGGCGCTGCGGTTCTCGGCACTCGCCTCGAGCTGGCGCTCCGAGCGTGAACGCCGCCGTTTGGGGGCGATTTCCGAGGCATACTCGGTCACGGGTGGCATGTCGATAACCTATCCGGGAGGGGCCGCGCCGTGTCAGGTGCGGTAGGCGGGGCGGACCTCGTCGTCCGCTATCGGAGCGAAGAAGCTCAGTTCCAGTTGCGGGGCGACCTCCTCGAGGAAGAGCGCGAATGACCTCTCGAAGAGGTCAGGCGTTCCCCGATCGGGATCGAAGCGGCCGACGGTGAAACGCACGTTGAGGTGAGGAATGCCGACGGCCTCGTACTGCTTGATCTGGGTCGTCACGCTCGATGGATCCCCGACGATCAACCATCCCTGCACGTAGGTGGAGTTGCGGACGATCGGATCGCCCTTCGAGCCGAAGACGGGCGGCTGGAACTGGTGCGTGGACAGGTCGAAGTCCGCCATCTCGCGCATCGACCGACCATCGGTGGTCCGGTCCATGAACGGCGCATCGCCACTGAGTCGCTCGGCAAGCTCCCACGCCTCGTCGTCGGTCTCGGCCACGATCACGTTGCGCGTGACCAGGGACCGCGTCCGGGCCGTGCCGATAACGTCGTCCGAGAACCCGGCGCTGCGCATCGCTGAGCGATGCAGACCCATCTTGTGGGCCGCGACCGCTGGTGGGCAGGGGCCCAGGAGTAGGGGCAGTCCCCGCGCTCCGATGTTCGCGATGGTGCTGTCGGTGTTCGAGCCGATGGCCATCAGGGGTCCACCGTCGCGCCACGATGCCGGCATCAGCCGGCCATTGAGTGCCCCGCGGCCCCACTTCGTCTCATAGCGCAGCGGAGCATCCCCGGGCGCATGGAGGAACGCCTTCTCGAGGATCTCGAAGTTGCTGGCGAACAGCGCGTCACGATCGCGCGGGTCGATGCCGAAGTTGTCCCAGTCAGGCACCGGACCCACCCGTCCCGCGGACATCCCGAGCAGGAACTTGCCCCGGGTCAGGAGGTCCGCCACGCTCGCGTCCTCGGCCAGCCGTAACGGATGGTGGAAGGGCAACGGCACGATCGTGGTGCCGAACCACGCCTCACCAAGCTGGCCTGCCATATGACCGGCCATGATGAACGGGTTGCAGTAGGGCTCGTAGTCGTTGAAGTGCTGCTCGCCGAAGGTCACCATCGCGAAGCCGGCTGAGGCGGCACGTGAGGCCTGGTCGATGCACAGATCGACGACCGCGGCGTCGTCCCGGGCGTCTCGGGAGAAGGGCCCGACAAAGATGGACAGGTACATCACGACCCGCCTTTCGGTGCCGAAGTGCCAGGAGCGGTGGACGCCAGATCGTGCCAGGCGCCATCGGTGGGAACGTACTGACCGTCCTTCACCTTGTAGTACTGCCACTGGTCGTTGTAGAGGCGAGGCACGACCGGGCTGTCGGCCACCGGCTCGCAGAAGTTCACGTG
The DNA here is from genome assembly GCA_035296325.1 of Micromonosporaceae bacterium. GTDB lineage: Bacteria > Actinomycetota > Actinomycetes > Mycobacteriales > Micromonosporaceae > DATHBD01. Next base: position 12,784 of record DATHBD010000080.1, read on the forward strand.
CGGGTAGACATTGCCGACGTTGACGTCGCACATGGTGGGGATGGTATCGAGAATTGCCTTTGCGCTCACCTCGCCGGACTTGGCCAGGGCCTGCTTCAGCAGCTGGACGCTGGACCAGCCCACCTGCGCGAACTCGTTCAAGTTCATGGCGACCTGCTTCTGGTCACCATCGAGGTAGTCACTCAGCTCGCTCCTGAACTGCTTCACCATCGGGTCGTCCGAGGTGGGCAGCAGCGCGGAGCCCAGCACCAAGATGCCCTCGGAGGCTGCGCCGAGGGGAGGGAGGAACTGCGGTGTGAGAGCGCCCGAGCTCGTGATGATCTTGCCTGTGAAGCCCAGCTTCTTCAGACCCAGGATGTACTTGACGTTGGTCTGGCCGTCGCCTCCGTAGGTGAAGCAGTCCGGCTTGAAGGCCAACGCCGTGGTCAGGCTCGGGGTGATGTCGGCGATCCCCGGCTGGATCAGCTGGATGTCCACGCTCACGCCCATCCCCGCCGCCAGCTTCTTCTGCTCCGCTGCGGTCTGCTCGCTACCGGGGTTCGCCGGCAGGATCGCCGTCACCCTCGCGCATCCGCTGTCGGCCCACAGCTTGCTCATTGCGGGTCCGGACAGGACCGGACCGGGATCGAACTGGAACGAGACGGGGCTGGTGAACTCCGCCGGCGTCGTGGGCAGGCCGCCGAGGTAGGGAATTTTCGCCTCCTCCAGCACTGGCAGCAGCGTCGAGGCGCCGATCGGGTCGAACGTCCCGACGACCGCGATGTCCTTGTTCGCCACTGCTGTGCGAGCGCATTGCGCGGAGCTGTTCGGATCACCCTTGGAGTCGCACACGTCGACCTTGATCATGCGCCCGTCGATCCCGCCGTTGGCATTGATCGCCTCGGCGGCCGCCTTCACGCCGGTCGCGCCGTATGGGAAGGCGATACCGCCAAAGGCCGCGCCGGGAGTCTGAATTCCAATGTTCATGATGCGGATGGTGTCGTCGGAGCTGTCGCCTGACTCCGACCCCCGCAATACGGAGCAGGCGCTCGCGCCTGTCGTCATCACCAGCGCGATCAGCACTGCCCCCGGTAGGTTCCTCTTTCTGCTCATGCCACACCTTCCTGATGCACTCATTGGTGACGGACGCTTGAATGTGCGGCCTCGGGGCTGTTCTCGTCGTCTGACGAAGCAGGACGCGACGGGGGCGCGGGCGTGCCCAGATAGGCCCGCACGACGTCGGGGTGGGAGAGCACCTCGGCTGGAGTTCCGGTGGCGATCACGCGCCCGAAGTCAAGAGCCACGACCCGGTCCGAGACCTGTCGGACGAACTCGACGTGGTGCTCGATCAGGATGATGGCGAGCTGCCACTCACGGGCCATCGTGGTGATCAACCGGGCCACCTCGGCTCGTTCGAACTCGGCGAGTCCCGCGGCCGGCTCGTCGAGAAGCAGGACTGCGGGCGAGCCAGCGACGGTCCGGGCGATTGCGACCAGACGCCGGTCGCCGTAGCCGAGCTCGTTCGGGAGCCGGTGCAGATGGTCTCGAAGCCCGAACGCCTCGACTGCCGCGGCAGTCGCCGGGGTCAAGCTCCCACGGGTCGGGTGCACCATGTCCAACAGCAGCGAACGCCGGTCGTCGGGGTCCGACGCGCAACGCACGTTGTCCATCACGGTCATGTCCTCGAACAGCTCGAGGGACTGGAAGGAGCGACCCACACCTGCTCGCGCCCGACGGTGCGCCGAGAGCTTGTCGAGGCGTTGGCCGGCAAGCTCGACGCTGCCGGCTGCTGGCACGAACCCGGTGATGGCGTCGAGCAGCGTCGTCTTGCCCGCGCCGTTCGGACCGATGACCGAGACGACCTCGCCGGGGTGCACGTCGATGTCGACGCCGTCCAGGGCCACGACGGAGCCGAAGACGACGCGCAGATTGCGCGCGTGCAGCGACGCACCCCGCTGCGAAACGCTGAGCGGGTCGACCGCGTCCAGTTCCTTGAGGTTCCGGTCCCGTAGCCGCTTGATGGCCCGGCCGCGTCGGCCAGCCGCACTGGACCGACCTCCGGCAGCGATTCCGTCGGGATCGACCATCAGCTGAATGACCAGCACCACGCCAGTGGCGAGCGGGAAGAACTGGATCCACCAGGACAGCTCGCCGACAACCGGATGGAGGACGGCGTTGGGAAGCCCGGCGTTGTGGAACATGCCGCCGATCACCGCGCCGGAGATGAACCCGATGCCGCCGATCACCGCGCCGAGCAGGGTGCTGAGCCCGACGAGCGGGTCGAACCCCACGAACTGGGGGATTGACTGGTTGAAGATCATCAGCACGCCGCCGGCGCCCGCGATGACGCCGGCGAGGGTGAACGCGTAGAGCTTGGCGCCGACAACGTCGATACCGAGGGCCTTGGCGGCCCGTTCGTTGTTGCGCACGGCGAGCAGTCGCCGCCCGGACCTCCCCCGACGCACGTTGTTGGCCACAGTGGCCAGCAGACCGAACACCACCACCACCACCAGGTAGTAGCGACGCGGGTGTGCGGTCGCGTCGATGCTCCACCCGAACAGCGTCTGGGAGGTGACGTTGAGCCCCGCCAGTCCCCCGTTGAAGGAGTCGTTGGTCAACACCACCGAGTTGATGGCCACGGCAAGGCCGAGCGTCGCGATCGCGAGGCTCACTCCTCGTGCGCGCAGCGACGGAAGTCCCACCAGGATGCTGACCGGGATGACCGCCAGCATCCCCACGAGCAGGCTCACGAGAAAGGGCGCCTGGTAGGCGGCCGCGACGTTTGCTGCGGTGATCGCGCCGACGCCTCCCAGCGTCAGCTGGGCAAGCGACAACTGCCCCGCAAAACCCGTGATCACGACTTGGGACAGCAGGATCGTCGCCATCATCATCGTGGCCGTCAGACCGATGACCCAGTCGTCCTTGAAGATCAGCGGGAAGACCGCGGCGATCGCGGCGACGCCCAGCAACCGGGCGCGGCTGATCTCGCCCGTGCCGACCCGAGGCAGTCTCTCGTGCACGAAACTGCGTAGCGGCAGCGACCTTCCCCTCACGATGAGCGCCACGATGATCAGGAGGAACGGGATGGCGTCTCCGACTCCACCCCACGTCAGGTAGCGGCCGGCCACCGCCTGGGTGGACCCCACCAGCAGACCACCGGCCAGGGTCAACGGGAACGACTTGAGCCCGCCGATCATGGCGCACGCAAGGGTCGGTATCAGCAGGTAGGTGAACGTGCCGGGGGTGAGCTGCAGGATCGGGCCCAGGGCGGCGCCGGCCAGACCAGCCAGGGCTCCCCCGATCGCCCAGTTGGCGGCGCGGAGCCGGGTGATGTTCCAGCCCAATGCCGCCAGCGACCGTGGCGCCTCGGCCAGCGCCGAGGTCGCCAGTCCGAATCGCGTACGCCGGTAGGCAGCCCAGAGGGCGAAGGTAAGTCCGCAGGACGCCGCGAGGAGCATCAGCGAGTCCTGCCCGACGCTCAGCAGCCCGATGCTTGCGCTGCCGGTGGGAAGGAACGACTCGGGCACCTTCGGCAGGCCGCCGAAGACCAGCACCACCAGCTGCTGGATGCTGATGAGGATCGCCAGGGTGGCGATCACCTGGGTCAGGGTCGCAGCGGCGGCGAGCGGCCGAACCCCCAGCATGTAGATGAGCCACCCGATGAACGCGGAGGTCGCGACCGCGCCGAGCACCGCCGCGGCAGGGGGCCACCCCCACTCGTCAGCGAGCTGCCACTGCACGTACCCACCCACCATGGCCGTCCCGCCGCCGGCGAAATTGATCACCCCGGAGCTGCGGAAGACCACGACCAGACCAAGTGCACCAATCGTGTAGAACCCACCCGTTGCCATGCCCAGGATGATCAGCTGCAGCAACTCGGTCATCGTCGTGCCGATCAGTCCGTGTGGGTGACGCGGACGTCACGGGCGATGTCGAAGGAGTCCCTTGAGCCGTGCGGGATCAGGGTGACCACGGACGGGCCGGGTTCGAACGAGTGCTGCGTGTCGTTCATGGCGTTCTCCAAGGGGTTGCGGTGGCGGGAGCATCGTGTGTCCGGGTTGACCTGCCGGCTGCGGAGCCGGCGCTCAGCGAGCCTGGGCTCCGGTCAGGGCAGCCAGATCGTCGCCGAACATGAGCGCGGCGTTGCGGTCCAAGATGGCCGCCTTCTCCTCGTCACTGAGGTACGCCGAGTCGCTCACGAACGAGATGGCGTCGTCGAGCGACGCGAAGATCTCATCGCTGCCGAGGACCAGCCGGTCGGCGCCGTAGCTGTCCTTGGCGACCAGCAGCGCGGCCGGCACGTCCTGCATGCCGACGTCGTACCAGAAGCGCCGCAGGCCACTGAGGGGATCCTGCGGGTCGAGCGGAAGGTCTTTGAGGAAGGACATGAACCCCTTGCCAGCCGCCGTCACCGCGCTCCGCGCGAAGCCGCGGCGCAGGTTCCGCTCGTTGCGCGGCCAGATGAACGGCAGGAAGCCTCCGCACATCGCGAACACGAACCGAAGGGTCGGGTAGCGGGTCGATAGCCCGGAGTAGAGAATCCGGACGGGCGCGACGGTGATCTGCAAGGGACTGCCGTAGCCGGTGTGCAGCCCCCATTCAGCCAAGCCGGGGTGCACAGCGGAGTCCGTGCCGACGGGGTGGATATAGACCACGGCGTTGTGTCGGGCGAGGTTCTCCCAGAAGGGCTCGAACTCCGGGGAGTCGATGGGGCGGCCGTTGACGATGCACGGGAGGCCGATGCCCACCGTCCCGAGCTCGGCGAAGCATCGTTCGGTCTCGGCGATCGCCGCCTCGACGTGGGGAAGCGGGACGCTGCCGAAGGCGGCGAAGCGTCCGGGGTAGCGACGCGCGATGTCCGCGTACGCGTCGTTGATCACGGCGGTGGTCTCCGATGCCGCCGAGGCGTCGGGAAGTGCCACGTCCAGGCCGATGGCGGACAGGATCTGCAGTTGCACGCCGTTGCGATCGAGCTTGGCCAAGCGGTCGTCGAAGTCGTCGGGCTGACGCGCGAATCCGCCCAGATCGGAACGTCCGGCCGCGACGAGCGCCTCCATGTAGACGGCGGGCCAGTAGTGGGCATGAACGTCGATGCGCATGGGATCTCTCCAGATCGTCAAGGGGCAGGGAGGCCGGATATCGCGCCGGGACAGGCGATAGCCGAGGGGTGGTTTGACTGGGGGGCGGTGGCCGGCTGGCAGGTTTTCAGTCCGGGCAATGGCTCGGGTGAGCCAGCGGTCTTCGGGTCATGACGGCTGGCGTTCCGGGTGCGCCGGTCGGCGTGGAGGTGGCGTCGCAACGTCCTCGATGTGTGCGATCCCGTGTGTCGGTCGGGTGATGTCCACCCGATCTGCGGACCGGGTGACGCTGCGTTCCGGTGGCATCGCGTTCATCGACGTCGGCCTCACAGCGCCGCAGCGAGGTAGCTGCGCTCGATCTTGTCGGCGTCGCGTAGCAGGTCACTGGCGGGTCCCGACAGACCCAGACGGCCCTGGTGCAGAACGTATCCGCGATCACAGATGCCCAGGACCAAACGGATCTGCTGCTCGACCAGCACCACTGCTGTGCCCTGATCAGCCAAGGTCCGGACGGCGGCGAACAGCTCGCGCACCACCATTGGCGACAAGCCCAGTGAGAGCTCGTCGGCCAGAAGGAGGCTGGGTTTCCTTGCCATCGCCCGGCCCATGCCGAGCATCTGCTGCTCGCCGCCGGAGAGCAGACCGGCCTTGCGGTCCAGCAGCCGCGTCAGCGCGGGAAAGATCCGCAGCGCTTCCGCGGGATCCCCGTCGCCCAGCCTCAGGTTCTCCGCGACGGTCAGGTCGCGGAAGACCGCCCGGTCGTCGGTGACCAGCGCCATGCCGCGCTGGGCTCGTCGGTACAGCGGATCCGACGATGTGCGACCTGCGATCTCGACGGTCCCAGAGATCAGCGGAAGGTCGCCGGCGATGGTCAGGAGCGCAGTGGTCTTTCCCGCGCCGTTGGGCCCGAGCAGCGCCACCACCTCACCCGCCTCGACCCGGATCGACAGGTCCTCGACGATCGCGACGCCGTCGTACCCGGCGGCCAGGCCGTGCGTTTGCAGCATCGTCGTCATCGCTGGTCCCGGGCGTCTGCCTCAGGGGAGATGCGAAGGGCGATCTTGCCCGTCACGCTGCGGTCCAGACAGCCGAACGCCTCCTCGATGTCATCGAAGTCGAAGACAGCGGACACGACGGGCCGGACGGAGCCCGCCGAGATCGCGGTGGCCACCCGGTCGAGGGCCTCCGGGACGGGGTTGGAGTACACATTGGTCGCGGACATGTCGCCCAGTAGGGCCGGGGCAACCGCGTTGGTCGTGGAGGCCACTCTTCCCCCCGGGGCGGCGACGGAGAAGACGAAGTCGGCGAAGGCTCGTTGACGAGCCGACTCGTCGGCTCGCGCACTGCCCAGGCGCGGTCGCGCCAGATCCACCAGCGCATCGACGCCGTCTGGCGCGATCTCCCGCACCTGCGCCGCGAGGCGTCCGGTCGTCCAGTCGAGCACCTCGGCCGCGCCGAGCTCGGAGAGGAGGTCGGCCTGGGCCCCCGGTCGCGCCACCGCCACCACCCGGGCGCCGGTCGCTCGGGCCAGCTGCACCGCGAAGGTGCCGGTGCCCCCAGCGGCCCCCAGTACGAGGACGGTGTCCTCGCCGGTGAGCTGCACCGCGTCGAGACACGCCTGCGCGGTGACCGCTGCCACTCCGAGGACGCCGGCCTCGAGAGCGGAGATCCCCGTCGGCATGGCGGTGACGAAGCTGTCGGCCGGGCACGCAACGTACTCGGCGAAGGTTCCGTCGCCGGTGTAGCTGCGTTTGACGAAGCCCCACACGCGGTCACCAGGAGAGAACCTGGTGACCTGCGCACCGACCGCTTCGACGACGCCCGATACGTCCCTACCAAGGACCACAGGGAAGCGGTACGGCAGCATCTCGCGGAAGTAGCCCGCGCTCACCAAGCGGTCGACCGGGTTGACGGAGCTGGCGAGGATCCGGATCAGGATCTCGTCGTCGGCGTACGTCGGTGTGACCGTCTCCGACATGCGGGGTGAGGCGTCGAAGCTCTCCAGCAGGTAGGCCTTCATCGTCGCGCTCACGACGCCCACCATCCGCCGTCGCCCTCGCCGAGGGAGAACGGCGCCCGGCGCGGACGCGCGTGCACCCCGTACCCGCCGCGGTGGAAGAGCAACGGCCGGCGGTCGGCCCCGGTGCCCATGTCGGTCACCCGGCCGACGACGATCGTGTGATCGCCCCCGTCGAACTCTGACCACAACTCGCACTCGATCCAGGCGCACACCCCGTCGAGCCGTGGTGCGCCCGAGAGCGTCGGTCGCCAGTCGACCTGGTCGAACTTCTCGCCTCCCGAGCGGGCGAACCTGGCACTGAGCGCCTCCTGATCCTCCGCGAGCACGTTCACGCAGAAGCGTCCGATGGCGCGCAGCCGTGGCCAGGTGCTCGACGTCAACGCGGGGCAAAAGCTGATCAGGGGTGGCGCCAGAGAGAGGGAGACAAAGGACTGGCAGGTGAAGCCCAGCGGCCGGTCGCCCTCGATGCCGGTCACGACGACCACGCCTGAGGCGAAGTGGCCCATGACATCGCGGATCTGCCGGGGAGTCATCACGTCAGCCACGGTGGCGCTCGCGATCATCACGTCATCGCCTTTCTGCTGCCTGGAGGTGTCATCAACATACTGACTCGTCAGTCAGTTGTAAACCCCCGGTGGGCCTGAATTGAGCAGCACCTCAGGCGGCCGCTCCACGCGGGGCCACCGCGGCTGCCAGCGGCGGCGATAAGCCGTCGTCCTGTCCCAGCAGCAACCAGCGGAAGAAGAACTGCGCTCCCGAGTCCGGGGCGGCGCCGTGCCAGTGCTTCACCCGGCGGGCACCACAGCACCTCGCCGGCACCAGGTCGACGGTTCGTCGCCACCCGGCGGAGGCTCTACGCTCTCGCTCTCGGCCACCGCAAGGTCTGATGTTGTGTCCACAACGCACAGACGGTCATGCGGTGGCCGTCTTCATTCCCGCGGCATGCGAGGTCACCCTCACGAACGGCGGCTGCCGTACCAGCTAGGGCTTCGGGGGGTCCGGGTGAGGCGGGTCAGCAGTGTGCGCAGCTGCGCGGACTCGTCGTCGTCCATTACCGCGAGGAGCTGCTGTTCGGCCTGGTCGCTGCGCGGACCGCTCGGGCCAGCGCCGTGTGCCCGTCCCCGGTCAGCTCGACGACGTTGCGGCGACCGACCCGGACACGCTGCGTGCAGCGGTACAAGGCGTCGACGCGGTGGTCCACCTGGCGGCGCTGTTCCGCACGCGGGACGAGGACGCGATCTGGCGCGCGAACCGCGACGGCACCCGCAACCTGATCGCCGCCGTGAAGGAACACGCACCGAACGCCCGGTTCGTCATG
>DATHBD010000081.1:0-232638 GCA_035296325.1 Micromonosporaceae bacterium
GGACCGACGACGACCGCGACCAACGCGACAACACCGCCCGGTCCTCATCACCGATCTGCACCAACCCAGTAGACAGCGCCACACCCCATGATCGCGTCACCGCCACGGAATGTAAAGGAACTAACGACGCGCAACACTAGCGTGACCGCCGTGACCACCCACCCGGCAGGTCGCCGGGCACAGGAGTTGGTCGGCTTCGGAGGAGATCCAATTGAACTGGAACAAGTGGGTTCGGCAGAGCCACCGCTGGCTGGCTATCGCCTTCACGGTGACAGTTATCGTGACCTTCGTCGCCTTGGCGCAGGAGGATCCTGTCGTCTGGGTGTCCTACGTGCCGCTGCTCCCGCTCGCCCTGCTCTTGTTCACCGGTCTGTACTTGTTCGCGCTGCCGTACGCCACCAGGTGGCGCAGCCGGCGACGCGCGCTGACGTGAGACTACCTGTCGGTGACGGCACTTACGGAGCACGGTTCATGCGAGCGTGGCGACGGTGAGCAGCACGGCCGCCGACTTCTGCATGACGGTTCTCCGTCAGTTGCGGCCCGCCGCCGGTGCGCGGAACAGCGTTACCTGGCCCGCGCACGAGCGGTCCTAGACGAGCCAGGTGTTGCGTCGCACCAGCGGGGTCGCCGCCCACCAGCGGCCGAGGCCGAGGGTCGTGCCGGCGCCGAGAAGGGCCAGCAGGACGAGGACGGCGGCGTAGATCAGGTGGTCGTCCATGAATGGATTGGTCGACGGGGGCAGCACGGCTGTCCACATGAGTACGGTCAGCAGGGCGCCCGCGCCCGCGGCGACCCGCATGCCGATGCCGAGGAGAAGTGCCACGCCAATGCCGAGCAGGGCTGCCATGAAGAGCACGTCAGCGACGACGCTGCCGGCGATCGAGTTGTAGAAGCCGGTGAACGGACCGGTGGCGGCCTTGCCAAGGAATCCGGCGGTTGGGCTTCCGCCGTTGAGCCACGAGTTCGCGGCGGCGGTGCTGTGGCCGAGCCCGAACGTCTTGTCGAGGAATGCCCAAAGGAAGACCCAGCCCAGAGCGAGTCGGATGCCGGCGAGCAGGTACCGGGTCGCGGTGGCCGCCGGCCCGGTCGCGGACCTTGCCGTCAGCGGCGTGCTGGAGGTGTGCGCTGCCGCGCCGGGTGGCCGGCCGGAGACGTTGCGTTCGGTTCCGTCCGTGGTGCCCACGGGGGTGGCGGTTCCGTGATCGTTGGCGATGTTGACCATCGCACTCACGTTCCTTCGCATTGTTCATGACGCATGTTCCGCGGCGCGTCGAGCGCGCCACGGACGGAGCACAGGGCGACGTCGCTCATCGGCCGGCGAGGGGCCGGCGGTCACAAGGGACGGCCAGGTCGAGAATGTCGCCGACTCGGGGGCGACGTTGAAGGCGGCGGCGGGCGGCAGCCACCGGGGTCTGGGGCGACAATCTCACTGTACGCGCAATTCCCGTGGTCGGCTCCGCCCGTTGTGGGCCGGCGGATGCCGGCTGGTGACGCGAACCGCCGCATCGTCGGTGTGTCGCCCTTGAATCACGTCGGCGGCACGCTGCGGTTGTTCACCGGGTTCCGCGCTGAGCTGGTCCAGTTGGTCCTGGAGTCGGCTCACCAGCAGCGGTAGATCGGGGCAGCGCCACGGATCGGCGATGACGGTGACCACGAGGCTGCCTGCGTAGGACAACGCGGCGAAGGCCACCGTGACGTTGCCGCTGATCGGTGAGACCGCCAAGATGTCGGTGATCGGCGCGGCAAGGAACGACAGGCGATCCGCCGGACCCCGCAAGTTGGTCACAAACGTGGTGACGAGGCGTTGCCGGTCCACGAACCAGCGCATTGCACCCAGCCAGGCGAGGGCTCGAAACGCCGGTCCAACCACCGCGGCGGAGGCGCTCGGGGCGGCAGGTTTCCGGGTACGGGTGGTGCGGGCGACCGCGGTGAGCCGCTGGGACAGGTCCCCGGTCACGGTCACCGGAACCGGCATGACGCCGACCTGGTTGCCGAGCTCGTTGGCAGTTGCCGCGCGACGCGCCGACGTGGGAACGGAGATGACGAACTCGTTGACGTTTTCGCCCCGGTCGTGCAGCACCCGGTGGAGGGCGCCGGTCACCGCGGTGAGGACGACATCGTTGACCGTGGCACCGTGAGCGTGCGCCGCCCGCTGGACGAGGGCGAGGTCGGTGCGGACCACGGCCAGGCTGCGGCGCACCCCGGTGGGCTGGTTCAGCGACGACCGTGGGGCCCCGGAGGTACCGGATGCGGCAAGTTCGGCGATGGCCGCGCGGAGTCGTCGGACTCCTGCCGGCAGGTGCGCGACGGCCCGAAGCCGGGCACCGAGCGCATCCAGGAACAGGGCTTTGCGGTCAGGCCGGCCGCGCGGGAAGTCGACGCCCGGTCCGGTCGGGATGCCGTCCACCAGGTGCGCGAGGACGGCCAGGCCGCCGATGCCGTCGGCAACGACGTGATGCAGCGTCACGATCAGCGCCGCACCGCCGCCGGCAAGAGCGGTGACCAGGGTGGCCGACCACAATGGTCGGTTTGCCGGCAGCCTGCGGGCGACCATGTCGGCTACGACGCCGAGCAACGCGGTCTCGTCACCCGGTGCCGGGCACCTGACCGCTTGGATGTGGTGGCGGATGTCGAAGTGGGGGTCGTCAACCCAGACCGGTCGCCCGCATCCGAGGGGAGCTCGGATCAGCCGCTGGCGGAGCCGCGGCACCGCCCGCGCGCGTTCACCGATCACGCCCCGCACCGCCGCAAGGTCGAACGTGGCCGCGCTACCGAGGACAAGGACCGCCGCGACCTGCGCCGGGGCGTCGGGAAGCTCGGAGGCGAGGGCCATCAGATCGATCGGACTGGTCCGCTCGATCGCCGGTCGCGGCTGCGGGTAGCCGTCGCCCGTGGTTGACCGCACCGTCATCACCCACCTCCCGAACTGCGCTCCACCACCCCACGGTGCGCTTCCCTGCGGATTCCCGGCAGGCCGGAAGGCCCCCGAACAGCTGCCAGCCGGGCCGTACGACGGTACGGGTTTGCGGCTTCACCGAATCGGGCAAAAGCTGATGCAACCAACGATGTTATGATATTTCCCCGCGCGTCGCGCACGGTGTCAGCCTCCATTGGCGCCGCCACCCGTCTCTGGACCCCGGACGGGCGCACACATCCAACGGCAGTGGCGCGCGTCGGCAGCGGACGGTGTCCATGGCAGGGGTGACGGTGTACAAGATCCTGGTCGTCGATGATGAGCCGGACCTGCGCTACATCATGCGCCGAATCTTCGAGCGGGCGGGCCATGAGGTGACCGCCGCCGGTGACGGTGTCGCCGCGCTGCAAGCCGTGCATCGGTCGCTGCCGGATCTGGTGGTGACCGACATCATGATGCCGGTGATGGGCGGCGCCGAACTCATCCGCCGGCTGCGCGGCGATCCCCTGACCGCGCAGGTCCCCATCCTCGCCGCGACCAGCGACACCGTCCTCGCCGGCGGCGCCGACGCGGTGGTGGCCAAGCCCTACCAGCCGGTCCAACTGCTGACAGCGGCGAACGCGCTCCTGACCCAGAAGGCGGAACGAACATGACGCGACTGGAAACCGGCATTCCGGGCCTCGACATGGTACTCGCCGGTGGCATCGAGCCAGGCTCGGTCACGGTGATCGCGGGCGCTCCGGGCGCCGGCAAGACCATCTTGGCCCAGCAGATGTGTTTCACAAATGCCACGGCCGAGCGTAAGGCGGTGTACTACACGACGCTGTCCGAGCCGCACGCCAAACTGGTGCGGCACCTGGAACCGTTCGACTTCTTCAACCTCGAGGCGTTGGGCACCCGGGTGGAGTACCTGCACCTCGGTGACCTCATCCGCGACGACCGGCCCGGCCGAATGGAACCGCTGGTTGACGAGGTAGCGGGTAAGACGATGGACGAGCAGCCCGCCCTGGTGGTCATCGACAGCGCCAAGGCATTGCGTGACTTCACCGGCGAACGCGAGCTACGGATGGCGTTCTACGACCTGACCAGCCGCCTCGCCCACACCGACACCGCGCTGTTGCTGCTCGGCGAGTACACCCCCGACGAAATGGCGGCCGGCGTGGAGTTCTCCCTCGCCGACACCATCATCCATCTCGCGTACGAGCCACGGGAACCGATCGACCGACGGTGGCTGCGGATTGTGAAGATGCGCGGTACGAAGCACCTCGAGGGAAAGCACACCTTCCGGATCAGCCACGGCGGCTTCGAGGTCTTTCCCCGCATCGAGACCCTCGACACCGGCGCCCCCACCCGGGTCAGCGGCCGGATCAGCAGCGGGATAGCGGGCCTCGACGACCTGATGGGCGGCGGGATCGGCGCGGGCGAGGCCACCGTCGTGCTTGGACCGTCCGGGGCGGGCAAGACGATCGCCGGGCTCCGGTTCGTCACGGAGGGCCTCGCACATGGGCAACGCTGCCTCTACGTCACCTTCCAGGACACCGCCGAACAGTTGCTCGACATGGCCGCCGGCTTCGGTTGGGACCTGCGCCCGGCACACGACAAAGAAGACCTCGTGGTGCATCACGTACCCCTCGGCGAACTCGACCTGGACCTGCTGGCCACTCGCATCCGCCAGGAGTTCCGCCGCCACCCGATCCACCGCGTCGTCATCGACAGCCTCGCCGAAATGGTCTACGCAGCCCGGGAATCTGACCGCTTCCCCGCCTACGCCCGCAGCCTCACCGGACTTATCCGCTCAGGCGGCGCGACCCTGCTCATCACCAGTGAGACCACCACGCTGGGCCCGAGCCCGGAGCCGATCGGCGGCGTCACGTTCCTCTTCCACAACGTGATCCTCCTGCGCTACATGGAGCAGAACTCCGCGACCGGTCGAGCGCTCAACATCGTCAAGATGCGCAACAGCGACCACAGCAAGGACGTGTACGGCTTCACCATCGGTCCCGACGGCCTCACCGTCGGCCCGACCCTTACCAACGTCACCGGCGTCCTGGGGTGGAGCGCGCTCCGCGCTCCGGCGACCGTTGCCTGACCGGAGCCGGCCGCGCCGCACCGCCTGACCGGGCGTGGTCGCCGAACCCCTGCAACGGGACCCGCCCGATAGACTGCGCTCTGTGCGAGCGGTTCCACCGCACAAGGGTCGGCACGGGGGATGACGATGACGAAACGGGGTTACCTGATCGCGGCGGTCGTCGCCGCGACGGTACTCGGGGCTGCGCCCGGGCCGGTCAGCGCGGCGGCCGCGCCGGACGTGGCGGGAATCGCCCAGGGGACCAGGGCAACGTATGCCAGCCCGGTCAAGCGGGCCGACGGCCGGGTGGACACGCCGGCCACCATCGATCGGTTGCAGGCCGCGCACGCGAACACGTACGCGTTCCTGGTCAAGGGCCAGGCCGACTGGGACGACCTCAGCCGGGATTTCGTCCCGGCGGCGCAGCAGGCCGGCATCAAGGTATGGGTGTACCTGCTGCCGCCCTCCGAATGCCCGCCGGGCCCGCCGCCCGACTACAGCTGCTCGACCTATGCGCCGCACAAGAACAACTATGTGGCGTGGGGTAAGGCTGTCGCCGAGCTGTCGCAGCGCTATCCGACGGTGACCGCGTGGGCGGTGGACGACTTCACGTCCCTCCACAATGTCAGCCACTTCACGCCCGCGTACGTCGCCGAGATGCGGCGGACGACCGCGGCAATCCAACCCGCCCTGGACTTCTATCCGCTGGTCTACGTCGACGCCGTCAACGAGTCGTTCCTGCTGAAGTACGAGGGCCTCATCGACGGTCTGATCATGCCGTACCGCGACGGCGCTGGCCGCAACACGTTGTGGACCGGTGCACTGGGCCCTCAACTCGACGTCGCGACCGCCCTCCTCGACCGGCACGGGCTCAAAGCAGTCCTGATGGTGTTCGCGAAAGGTTTCGGCGGCACCACCGTGCAGCCGGACGTCGAGTACGTCCGTACCGTCACCTCGATCGGCATGGAGTACACCCGGGACGGCCGGCTCGCCGGTGTCATCCAGTACCAGTTGCCGTTGACCGGCGGCACCTATCCGGGCAGGCACCTCGCGCGCGAACCGGGGAACGGATCGCTGGTCTTCACCGTCCACCCCGCCAAGAGAACGATCGCCGGGGCTTCCGCGGCGGCTGGCACCGTCGTGCAGCTCGACGCCGGATCGACTTCCTGCAAGCTCAAGTTCTGGCACACCGACGACCGGAACACCGGGGCGCCGGCCGGGTACCACCTGAAGCAGGCACTCGTGAACAAGACCGTCGTCTGGACCCGGGACGTGGCCAGCGACGGCGACGGCTGGTTCACCGCTGAGCCGATCGAACTCGCCCCTCTGCTGACGGACGGTTCAGCGCCGTTGACCTTCCGCCTGCGCGAGGCCCGCGCCGTGGAGGCCTACCCGGTCCTCGCTCGCATCGACGACATCGGGCTGACCGGTTGCCACATCGCCAACCCGACATTGGAGACGCCCGGGGGGTGGACGTTCAGCCGGACCGACAGCACGGTGCTCGCTGGTCAATGGATCTACGACCCGGCGTACCTCACCTCCGTCTTCGACGCGGTCGCCGCCCTCTACAGCACGGGGTAGCGAAGCTCGGCGGCAGGTACCGTCACCGCTCCAGGCGTTCGCGGGCCCGCACCGCACCCGGGTGCATCAGGTCGTCGAGGATGTCCGCGGCGCTCAGCCAGGCGGCGCGGGCGGCGACGACATCGCCGCCGGCATGCTGGGCGTCACCGAGGTGTATCAGGGCCCAGGCTTCGCAGTAGCGCGCGCCGGCGGTGCGGAAGAGGGCGCGCGCCCGGCGGTGACACGCGGCGGCCTGCTCGTGATCGCCGAGATGGTGGTACGTGCAGCCCAGGCCGTCCCAGGCGCCCGCCTCGCTGTGCCGCTGGCCGATCTGCTGCGACAGCTCAACCGCTTGGCGGCACGTGGCCAGACCCTGATGGTGATCGCCAAGGAGGGTGGCGTTGCGCCCGAGGCCGATCATTGCGTCCGCTTGCCCGGGAAGGTGGCCGGCTACCCGGAAGTACTTCAGCGCCCGCTCGTGGTGGTGCAGAGCTCGCCCATGGTCGTCCTGGGTCTCGGCGCTCCAGGCGAGGTCCAGGTGGGTGCGTGCCTGGCCGACGGCATCGCTGAGGTCGGCGAATCGGTCCATCGCGCAACGCAGGTGACTGACGGCCTCGGCGACGCGGCCCTGGCGCAGGTGCGCCCGACCGAGCCCGCGGTGGGCGTGGGCCAGTGCGAGTGGGTCGCCGAGCCGCTGGGCCGCGGCGAGCACCAACTCCTGGGTGGTTACCCAGTCCCGGCATTCCCCGCGGAAGTCGTGGAACGTCGCCAGCGTCCATCCGAGTTGCCAGGCGTGCCGATCCAGCCCGGCCGCCACCGCGCCGCGTGCGGCGGCCAGCAGGACGGGGTGCTCGGCGGTGAACCAGGCGAGAGCCTCCTGGCGGCCCCTGGGCTGCTCGGGCAGGACGTCAGGCTGAGGGGTCAGTGGCGTGATCAGGTGCCGGTGCTCATGCAGCGAACGGTCCGCGTAGAAGGCACTGTGCAGGTAATGATCCAACAGTCGCCGGGTGGCGGCGAGCCGTTCAGCCTCGCTGACCTCGACCTCGACGAGTTCAGCCGCGTAGGCGCGGAGCAGGTCGTGCGCGCCATAGCGACCGTGCACGTGCTCGGTGAGGAGGTGCGCGGCGGCCAGCTGAGCCAACCCCGCCCGGACCTCCGGCACGGGAGCGCCGGCGAGGCTGGCGGCGGCCGGCACGGTGATGGCCGGGCCGAAATGCAGCCCCAGCAGGCGGAACAGCCGCGCAGGGCCGGTGCTGAGCTGCCGGTACGACCAGGAGAACGTCGTCCGGACGTCCACGTTGGATCCGCCGATCGTGAACACGTCCAGCCCCCGACCCGTCTCCGCCAATCCGTCGGCGACAGCCTGGAGGGGAAAGGTGGGGTTCGTCGTCGCGCGGGCCGCGACGAGTGCGAGTGCCAGCGGGAGCCGGGCGCACCGGTCGATGATCTCCCGAACTGCGCCGGGCTCCGCCGTCGTCCGGTCCCGGCCCAACCGCTGCACCAGGAGTTGCTCCGCCTCGCCGGATGGCAGCGGGTCGAGGAGAACGAGGTGCGCTGCTCCGCCGACCACCAGGTCGGGGAGCTGATTGCGGCTGGTGATCAGTACCAGCGTGTTCGGCGTGCCGGGTAGCAGCGGGCGGACCTGTTCGACGCTGCAGGCGTTGTCCAGAACGATCAGGAGCCGCCGGCCAGCGACAAGGCTCCGGTAGAGGCCGGCCTGCGCGTCGATGTCGGTGGGCATGCCCTCCGGCGGCACCGCAAGGGCGTAGAGCAGCCCGCGCAGAGCCTCGCCCGCAGTCATCGCGGATCCGTCCGGCCCGTATCCCCGCAGGTTCAGATAGAGCTGGCCATCAGGGAATCGCACGGCAACCCGGTGTGCCCAGTGCACTGCCAACGTGGTCTTCCCGACACCGGCCATGCCGGCGACGATTGAGATGCCGACGGCACCATCGGTCGACAGCACCCCGTCGAGCATCTCGAGGTGGCTGATCCGGCCGACGAAGTGCGCCACATCCATGGGCAGCTGCGCCGGCACAGGCGGGGAGATCGCAGAGGTGACCGGTGCCGACCCTGAAGCCGCCGACGTGGCGTCGGGTACCGTGGCCCGGTCGGCGGTGGGGTGCGGCAATGCCTGCTCGGCGTTGAGAATCGCGCTGTGCACCTCCTGCAGCCGCCGGCCCGGGTCCACGCCAAGTTCGTCGTGGAGAACAGCGCGGGTGCGGGCATAGAGCTCAAAGGCCTCGGCCTGCCGGCCCGAGCGGTACAGCGCAAGCATCAGCTGGCCGACCAGGCGTTCCCGCATCGGCTGTTCGGCCACGAGCGCGGTCAGATCGGCGATGACTTCCCGATGGCGCAGCAGAGAAATCTCAAGATCAATACAATCCTCGATCGCGGCGAGGCGCTGTTCCTCCAGACGGGCAGCGGCCGACTCGATGATCCGGCCGTCAAGGCCGGCGAGTGCCGGGCCACGCCACAGACCCAGCGCGGCCCGGAACTCGGCAACCGCCCGCTCCGGCTGGCGCGCCTGAACCAGGCTCCGCGCTGTGGCGACACGGCGGTCGAACACGTCCAGATCGAGTTCGCCGGGCGAGAGCCGCACACGGTAGCCCGGACCTTCGGCCAGTACCACGTCACGGCCGAGGTCATGTGAATCCAGCTCCCGCCGCAGTGCCGAAACACAATTCTGCACCTGCCGCCGGACGGTGGCCGGCATCCGCTCGTCCCACACCGCATTGATCAAATGGTCCATCGTGACCACTGTGCCCCGACCGACCAGCAACACCGCCAGAATCTTCCGCTCGCGTGCCCCGGACAGGCGCAACGGGCCCCGCGCGGTTTCGACCTGCACCTGACCCAGGATGCCAAAACTCGCGCCGCCGTTCCCCGGCGTGACGTCCAGCCCTCGACCCCCATCCTCCACAACACACTTATATAACAGAGTATCGATCAACCGGCTTCCGGCACCGAATCGTCAGGAACGACGTCACGACGAAACGGCCCGGCCCTCATCGACGCGCCCGCGCGGGTGGTCGGTGTGCTCGGCGGGCGCGGACCCGACCCGCCGGTGCAAGTTCTGTGCGAGTTCGATGAATGGTGCGCAGCACCCTGACGGCAATGCTCGGCGCTTGCCGGCCATAGTCTCGAGGAACGGAGCACCACATGCGGTTTTCAGTTGGTAGACGGATCGGGAGAAGGCGTCTGGTGTCGCGTCCCGGCCGCAGGGTGCTGGCGCTGGCGCTGGCGGTCGCCACGGTCGTCGCAACAGGACTGGTGCTTGCCAAGCCGGCGACCGCGATCGCTGGTCTACAGCGCATCAGCAAGTCGTTCGCGTCAGACTCGACCCCGTTCAGGTCAGGGCTGATTGACTGCCCCGAAGGCACCCGCGGCATTGGCGGAAGTATCGACATCGTGGGCAACACCCAGCTGCGCATTCACGCCATCAGGCCGTTCCGGGCACGGGTCTACTTCGCCGTGACGGAGCCCGAGGAGGGCGTGGCGGCGGCCTGGTCGTTCAACGCGGTGGCGATCTGCGCCCCGACCACGTCGCTGCCCGGCCTGCAGTACGTGACCGACACCCAACGCGCCAACGTCCTGGCCCGGGGCGAGCCGGTCAACGTGCAGGCGGTGGCGCGTTGCGTCGGACGTACGGGGACCATCGGGATCGGAGCACAGATTTCGGCGCTGGACACCGACCGGGGGGTCAACCCGACAACCAAGGTCCGGCTCAACTCGCTCAAAACCAGCGGAACTCCGCGAGGAGCCGGCGACCTCGCGGGCGGGTCAATCACCGCCGCAGGTTTCGAGGGATGGGTTGAGGTCACCGCCGTCGCCATCTGCGTCAGTTTCGACCAGGTACCCAACCTCGGGTGGATGCAGACCGCTTTACCGTTCGACAGCACCGACGACAAGCAGGCGCGCGTTGCCTGTCCGACGGGCACAACGCTGCACGGCGGTGGCTTCCTCATCAACTGGCGGAATCCCGATCACGCGGGCGCGCACGTGGGCATCACGGACCTGGAGTTCGGCGCCGACGTCGCGGTCGTTGCTCGGGAGAGCATTGCGGGAACACCTGTGGCCTGGTCGCTGTACGCCATTATCATCTGCGCCTGAGCCGCGCACTACCGACCGCGCAGCCGCCGCCCGACCACCCGGAGGGCGGGCCGCCACGGTGGTGCGCCGGAGCGGGAACACCGCCCGGCGCACCACCGTCAAAGCGATCGAGACAGACACCTACTGCCGGGTCGACGGCTGCCAACTGGTCGTTGCGTCGGGGCGGCCGCCGGTCTCGGTGTCCGGGCATGCGTCAGCGGATGTGGTACAGGTAGAGCAGGTAGTTGAACCTGCCCATGTAGGTGTCGTAGTACTCCGAGCAGTAGTAAGCGGAGTAATACCCCGGGAAACCCCTCACGAGGTGCTGACCGGTGCCGACGCACGACGCACTGGTGAGGTAGTCGCCGTAGTAGTGCCAGCCCGCGCTCGCCGCGACCACCTGGGCCTCGGTGGCCGCCGAGCCCACCGAGGTGGCCTGCGGCGCGCGGGCGGCACTTGCCATGGTCGGGACGCTCAGCCCGAGCATGGTGGCGGCCATCGTGGCCGCCACCAAGAAGCGTGGAAGTAGTGACATGCGGTTCTCCAATCGATCGAGGGCTGTGCCATCTCTCCAGCCCAACGGTGGGTAGAGCGCCGCGACAACGGTTCGACGCACCGCGGCGCGTCATAACCTTGCCGGGGCTGCTTCATCTCGACGGCATCGATGACTTCATCCATCGACCATGAGGGCCCATGCCCTCGGCCCGCAGGCAGGTCGCTCTAGGCCCGCAGGGCAGGTTGGTCAAGACCACGGTCGGCGACGTCGAGAACGGATCAAGTCTGTGAACTGCGCCGATGAATAAATGGATGCAGCTTCCATGAAGCCTCTCCGGACAATCCAATTACCGGACCCGCCGCGCAGACACAGCGTGCGCGGACCGCTGACCCGCCGCGACAGTCCATCCTTCAAGGAGGCATTCGATGACCACCGACCGGCTCCGTCCCCAGATCTCCCGACGCCAACTGCTTGTCGGGGCCGGTGCGGCCTCGGTCGCAGTGGCCGTCCCCGGTATCGCGACCGCTGCCGGTGCTGGGGAGCGGTCTGCCACCGCCGCGCTGGCACCCGGCGAGGCGATGACCGCCACGCACGATCGCAGCCACGACGACTACCAGACCCAGTGGAACACTCTTGTGCCACAGGGCTACCGGCCCATCTCGCTGAGCGTGTACGGCACACCGGCCGCTCCGCTGTACGCCGCGGTGTGGGCCAAGCGCGCCGGTCCCCCGTTCGTCGGCATCCACAGCGCCACCGCGGCGCAGTTCCAGACGTTCTTCAGCACCTGGGCCGCACAGGGTTACACCCCGATTCTGCTGACCGCGACCGGGCCGGCGAACAACCCGATCTTCGCCAGCGTGATGCAACAGTCGACGACCGGAGTGTCGCTGACCCGGCACCTCCTCCGGACCGGCGACAGGGCGGACACCGGCACGATTGAGTACTGGCTGGACCAGGCGCGGAAGAACTGGTGGATTCCGCGCTGTATCGCGCCGTACGGAACGGCCGCGGATCGGCGCTTCGCGATCGTGCTGGACCCCAACCCCACCCGGGAGCTGTGGTCCGCGGCCGGTTGGTGGGGTGAGAACGCCACCGATTACCAGAACCGCTACACCGCGCACTTCGAGCAGTGGTCCCGGCCGGCGATCGTGACGGTTGGGCCCGATGCGTCCGTCACGTCCGTGTTCCGGGCCGACAGCATCGGCTCGATAGTGGCGCGGCACAACATGACGAGCGCCGGCTACCAGGCCGAGGTCAACCGGCTGGTCCCGCTCGGCTACTTCCCGATCTCCGTGCAGGCTGGCGGGCCGACCGCCAACACCCGGTTCGCGGCACTGTTCGCCACCCGTGACATTCCGGGCCGGCGCACCTTCACGGCGACGGGCGTGACCGTACCGGCACTCCAGGCGGTCGACACCAAGGTGCGGACCTTCATGGCTGACACCGGCACCCGGGCGGTCGGGGTCGCCATCACCAGGGGCGGTCGGCTGGTCCACGCTCGCGGCTACACGTGGGCCGAGGACGGGTACCCGTTGACCCAGCCCGGCACGACGTTCCGGCTGGCGAGTTGCTCCAAGCCGATCACTTCGATCGCGATCCATCAACTGATCCAGGCCGGGCGGCTGACCCTGAACACCACTCTGCAGTCCGTACTGAACCTGCAACCGCCACCCGGGCGCACTCTGGACCCGCGGTTCAAGAACATCACCGTGCTCCACCTCCTCACCCACACGGCGGGTTGGGACCGAAGCGAGGTCGGCGACATTCCCGACGTCGCTGCGGTGGCGAGCGCCTTCGGTCAGACCACCCTGCCGGTGACCAAGCACCAGATGGCCCGGTACCAGGCCACGCTGCCGCTACAGTTCGCCCCGGGCGCCGAGCAGGAGTACAGCAACATCGGGTACCTCATGCTGGGCCTGATCGTGGAGCGACTGCGCACGCTCCCGTACGCCGACGCCGTCGGACGGTTCATGTTCACGCCACTCGGCCTGACCCGACCGCACCGCAGCGCCATCCGGCAGGCCGAGCAGCGCGCCGGTTCCGCGCGGCAGCACGACAGCGACACATCGGACGACATGCGCATCGTGCCCAGCGCGGTCTCCGGGTTGGCCAACGGCGCCCGACCGCTCGTACCGCTGGCGTACGGCGGCGAGGACCTGGCCCACTTCGACGCGTTCGGCGGTTGGTCGATGGCACCCGCCGACTTCGCCAAGGTGCTGGCCTCGTTCGCGATCGGCAACCGGAACCCACTGCTCAGCCCGGCGACCGCGGACCTCATGTGGACTGTCCCGGCGCTGTACCGAACGGCTACCGACGTCGAGTTGCCCGGGTACACGAGCGGCTGGAATTCCTGGTCCGAGGGTGCCGTGCGGGTGTTCCAGCACGGCGGCGGGATGCCTGGGGTCTCCACCGGGATCCTGTACCGCTCCGACGGTTGGGGCTTTGCGGTGTTCGCCAACGGCGGCCGGGGCGTACCGGACATCTATCCGGAGTTGACCGGCCTGGCGTCGGCATCGTGGCCCGCCCACGATCTGTTCCCGCAGGTGGGCATCCCGGCATTCCCGGCCGGATAGCCCTTGTCGCTCAACCAGGCGGCGGCCCGTCGGCCGTCAGCTCGGACCAGAGCCGCGGTGGCACGGGGTGGTGCATGGCGTCGGTGTTGGCAGTGACCTGCTCCGGCGTATGGCAGCCCACGGCCACCGCGGCGACCGCCCGATGGCGCAGCGGGAACTGCATCGCCACGGCGGTCACTGGTACGTCGTAGTGCCGGCACAGCTCGACCACCCGGCGGGCGCGGGCGCGGTACTGATCCGGGACCGGCCCCGCCGAGCGGTTCTCCACGAGCAGCCCGGTGGTGAACACCGACACGCTGACCGCCCACACGCCGCGCTCCACGCACAACGGCAGCAGTTCGTCGGCGGCGCTGCGGTCCACCACCGTGTACCGGCCGCTGACCATCACCATGTCGATGTCGGTGTAGCGCACGAAGTCGGTCAGCATGGCGGCGTTGCCCATGCCGACACCGATCGCGCCGACGACGCCGGCGTCACGCAGCTCCGCCAGCGCGGGATAGGCCAGGTCGACGGCGTCTCGCCAATGCTCGTCCGGGTCGTGGATGAGGAGCAGGTCGACCCGGTCGACGCCGAGCCGGGCGAGGCTGTCGTCCAGGCTGCGTCGAACCCCGTCGCGACTGAAGTCCCAGGTGCAGTGATGCGTCGGCGGCACGTCGAAGAGCGCCGGCACCGGCGCGTCGACCGGGGCACCCGGCTCCACCAGGCGGCCGACCTTGGTCGAGAGGAGGTACTCGTCGCGCGGCCGGCCCTGCAGCGCCTCGCCCAGCCGCCGCTCGGCCAGGCCGTTGCCGTAGAAGGGCGCGGTGTCGAAGAACCGGACGCCGCGCTCCCAGGCGGTTGCCACCGTGGCCAGCGCCTCCGCGTCCGAGATGGCACTCAGGAGGTTGCCCAGTGGCCCGCCGCCCAGCGCCATTGCCGGGACCCGGAGACCGGCCGGGCCGAGCCGGGCTTCATTCATGGCTGCTCCGGCTGGAGGTGCAGCCAGCTGACGACGACCGCCTCGGGTCCGGTGGCCTCGAGGTGGTGGTCCTCACCGGGCTCGACGATGAGCACATCGCCGGCGGCGAACGGCTGCGCGTGGTCGTCGATGGAGATCCGACCCTGGCCGGCCAGGATCAGGAACACCTCGGGATCGGGGTGGACGTGGCGGCCCTCCGGATGACTGCGGGTCCCCGGGTCGATGTGTGCCACTCCGCCGGATTCGATCCCGTATCCGGCCATGTGCAGCCCGTCGCGCAGGTCCGCCAGGTTGAGAATTCGCATGCCACCATCCTGCCGTGGGTCTGGCCGGTGGGCACGCGCTGGTGTGACATCGGGGTGCGTCGTCGTTGGCGGCGATGTGGTGGCAGCAGAGGGGCAGACTGGCGGGCATGGATGACTTGAGCGATCCGAAGACCGTGCTGCGTCAATACCTCCAGGCGGCCCGCGACGGCCTGATCTGGAAGCTCGACGGGCTGAGTGAGCGCGATGCCAGACTGCCCCGCACCTCGACCGGCAATAACCTGCTCGGAGTCCTTAAGCACTGTCTCAATGTCGAGGCCGGCTACTTCGGGCCCACCTTCGGGCGGAAGTTCCCGACGCCGGACGAGCTGGTGGCTCTGGAGGTGAATGAGGAGGACCCTCAAGCAGATTGGTATGCGCGGGAGGACGAGACGAAAGACGGGCTGATCGACCTTTACCGTCGGGTCGGGGTCTTCGCGGACCAGACGATCGAACAGCTGCCGCTCGATGCCCCGGGGCGGGTGCCGTGGTGGCCGGGCAGCCAGGACGTGACCCTGCAGCACATCATCGTCCGCGTGATCTACGACCTTGCCCGTCACGCAGGTCAGGCAGACATCATGCGCGAGCAGCACGACGGCGCGATCGGCTGGCAGCGGGACAACACGAGCCTCCCCAACGACTATGACTGGCCAGGGTATGTCGCAAAGCTGACCAGGATCGCCGACCAGGTCGGGTAGGGAGCAGGCCGATGAGTTGGGCCGCTGCTCGATATCCGGTGCCAGTGGTGGAGACGGCGACGTTCCTGATCGGGTCCGGAACGGCCATCACCGTCTACGTTGGATCGACCCGGTTGCCGGGACGATCACCGGGGCGCCGTCCTGAGGGGCCGCCAGGACGTCCGCGTCGATGCCGTAGAGCGAGCGCACCAGGTCGGCGTTGATCACGTCGCGGGGCGGGCCGGCCGCGACGACCGCGCCGGTGTGCATGGCGACGATCACGTCAGCCCAGCGGGCTGCCGCGGACAGGTCGTGCAGCACCGTCACGATGCTGTGCCCGGCGTCGGCGAGGTCCCGGATCAGCTGGAGTACCTGGACCTGGTGGCCGAGGTCGAGGGCGCTTGTCGGTTCGTCCAGCAGGAGTACGGGTGCCTGCTGCGCCACGACCATGGCGAGCCAGCAGCGTTGCCGTTGGCCGCCGGAGAGCTCGTCGACCCGACGGTCGGCCAGATCGGCGACGCCGGCTACGGTCAGCGCCTGCTCGGCGATCCGGGCGTCCTCGGGCGACCATTGCCGGAACAGGCCCTGGTGCGGGTGTCGGCCGTAGCGGACCAGGCCGGCCACGGTGAGCCCTTCCGGCGACTGGGGCGACTGCGGGAGCAGGGCCACGCGTTGGGCGGCCGATCGGGGGCGCAGCCGCCAGATGTCGGCGCCGCCGACCGTGATGGTCCCCAGGCTCGGCCGGTGCAGGCGGGCGATGCCGCGCAGCAGCGTCGACTTGCCGCAACCGTTGGGCCCGACGATCGCCACCACCTGACCGGGGCGGGCGGTCAGGTCCACACCGGAGACAGCGGGGCGATCGGGGTAGGCGAGGTGGACGCCTCGGACGGTCAGTTCCATGTCAGGTTCTCTCCGATGGCCGGCTCAGCAGGGACCACAGCAGGAACGGGCCGCCGAGCAGGCTGGTGACGACGCCGACCGGCAGTTCACCGGGGCCCACGCTGCGCCCGAGCGCGTCGGCGGCGACGACGAGCGCCGCGCCACAGACCGCTGCCCCGACCAGGGGCGGTCGGGACGGGCTGGCCAGTCGGGCGGCGAGGATGGGCGCCGCAAGGGCAACGAAGCTGATCGGGCCGCCGACACCGACACCCACGCCGGCGAGTGCGGTCGCGATGGCGAGGATGGCAAGGCCGGTCCGGTGGGGCGGCACGCCCAACGCCGTGGCGGTGTCCCGCCCCAACCCC
Organism: Micromonosporaceae bacterium; assembly: GCA_035296325.1. GTDB lineage: Bacteria > Actinomycetota > Actinomycetes > Mycobacteriales > Micromonosporaceae > DATHBD01. Next base: position 16,882 of record DATHBD010000081.1, read on the forward strand.
AGCACCGCGAGGTGTCGGCCGAGGACGAGCGCGAGGGGCAGGAGAGCCGCGAGGATCAGCGCGACGGGTACGGCCACCGGGTACCCGCGTCCGGCGAGGCTGCCGATCGACCAGGCGTACACGGCGGTGGCGTGCCCCAGCTGCTGACGCGACAGCAGCAGCTCGATCACGGACGTCAGCATCGCGCCCACCCCGACGCCGACCACGAGCACCCGGTACCCGCGGCCGTCGGCGCGACCGGCGGCGAGCAGGACGAACCCGGCTGCCGCCATGGCGCCGACCGGGCCGATCCACCAGGCACCGATCATGCCGGTGGTGCTGCCAAGCACGGACACGAGTACGGCCAGCGTGGCGCCCTCGTTGATGCCCATGATGTCCGGCGTTGCGAGGCGGTTCCCGGCGAGAGCCTGGGTCAGGCAGCCGGCCGCACCGAGAGCGGCACCGGCGAGCACGCCGGCCACGATGCGGGGCAGTCGGTACTCCTGCACGAGCAGGACCGCGCCGGAGTCGCCGGATCCGAACAGCGCGGCGAGCGACTGCGCCGGGGTGAGCATTCCCGCGTCGGCGACTACCGCACCGGCGACGACTCCCGCCGCGACGAGGCCGAGCAGGAGCGCTGCGGCCAGCCCGCGCCGCGGCACCAGAACGGAGTACCGCCCGGCGCGCAGGACCGCGCTGTCCGGCGGTAGCAGGCCGCCGGTCATCGGCCGGCACCAAGCGTGAGAAGGCGGCCGGAGCGCGCCACGGCGATCAGCAGCGGCGCGCCGAGCAGCGTCACGAACACCGCCGCGGGTGCCTCGTACGGGCGGACGACGAGCCGGCCAGCGACGTCAGCGAGCAGCAGTATGGCTGGCGCGAGGACACCGGCGACGGCCAGCTGTGCGCCGAGGTGGGCTCCGACCAGGGCACGGGCGGCGAACGGGGCGATGAGGCCGAGGAACGCGATGGGCCCGGCGATCGCCACGGCGGCGGCGGCCAGCAGCGTCACGGCGCCCGCCACGCCGGTGCGGACCAGGCCCGGACGGTGCCCGAGCGCCCGCGCGGCGTCGTCGCCCAGGCTCAGCGCCGACATCGGCCGCAGCAGGACAAGCGCGGCGAGCAGCCCGAGGACCACCGCGGGCAGCGCGGCGAGGACCGTGCGCAGCTCCACTCCGGACAGTGAGCCGAGGACCCAGAACCGGTACTGGTCGTAGGACATTGCCGAACGCAGCAGCAGCGCACCGGTGAGGCCCTTGAACGTCATGCCGAGGGCGAGCCCGACGAGGAGCAACCGCAGCGGCGAGCCGGCGGCGCGTCCGGAAGCGGCGATCGCCAGGACCAGTGCGCTGGCGGCGAACGCCCCGACGAGCGCCCACAGGAGGTACGCGTACCCCGTTTCCGCCCCGGCGGCGGTGATGCCGACCACGACGCCGAGGGCTGCGCCGGCGTTGACGCCGAGGATGCCGGTCTCGGCGAGGACGTTGCGGGTGACCGCCTGCAGCAGCACGCCGCCGACGCCCAGTCCGACGCCGACGACGACAGCGGCCAGGGTCCGCGGCCAGCGCAGCGAGACGAGGATCACGTCCAGCTTTTCGTCGGCCCGGGCGGCCGGGTCGCCGAGCAGCCAGGCAACGGCCTGCGCGGGCGTCGTGTCACCCGCGCCGAGCAGCATCGACATGCTCGCCGCGCCGGCCAGACCGACGATCAACACGACCGCCACCAGGGTGGCGCGGCGCGCTCGGGCGGGCGGCTGCTCCTGGTCCGGGACCGGCCGATCCACAGCGGATTCCGGGAGGGGGGCTTGCGCGACAGGCATGGCGGTACGTTAGCGTAGCCAAGCCTTAGTTAGGTAACCCTTACACTGGCCCTGAAGCTCGGAGAAGTCATGTCTCTACCCCGTCGCCACCGGCTTGTCGGCGTCCTCGCCGCCGTCGGCCTCGCGTTTTCGTCCGCCGCATGCGGCTCCGCCGAGGAGCCGGCCGGTGCCGCGGTGTCGACCCGGTCGGTGACCGACGCCACGGGTGTGTCGGTCGCTGTTCCGACCGAACCCAAGCGGGTCATCGCGCTCTCCGAGCAGGACCTCGACGGCGCTCTCGCTCTCGGTGTCACCCCGGTGGGCACCGTCAACGGCCGTGGCCAGACCACGCCACCGAAGTACCTCGGTGACCAGGTGACCAGCATCGCCGTCGTCGGCGACGTCGCCAAGCCGACCATGGACAAGCTGGTGGCGGCCCAGCCCGACCTGATCCTCGCCGGCAGCGTCACCGACGCACAGATCCTCGCCGACCTGCGGAAACTGGCCCCCACCGTGGTCACCTACAAGCCGGCCGACGACTGGAAGCAAGCGTTCACGGCACTCGCCGACGCGCTGGGTAAGTCGGCCGCCGCGAAGGGCTGGCTCGCCCAGTACGACGCCAAGGTCACCGAGGCCAAGGCCGCCTTCGGGGCCAACGCCGGTGCCGAGGTCAGCATCGTGCGGTGGAACCCGCAGGGCCCCGGCATCATGCAGACCGGTCACTTCGCCTCGCTCGTCGCCGCGGACCTCGGCCTCAAGCGGCCCGCCGGCCAGCAGGAGCCGGGCTTCGCGCACAGCGAGCCACTCAGCCTGGAGAACCTCGGCAAGGTCGACGCGGGCTGGCTCTTCGTCGGCACGCTGAACCCCGCCGGCAAGCAGGCTCTCGACAGCGCCCGCGCGCACCCGGCGTACCAGCAGCTCAAGGCCGTACGGGCGGGAAAGGTCGTCGACGTCGACGGCACGGTCTGGACCAGTCGGGGTGGGCCCGCCGCCGCGTTGCTCGTGGTGGCCGACATCCGCAAGACGCTCGCCGGCTGATGGAGACCTGGATCTCGGCCGGCATCGCCGACCGGGTGGCCCTCGTCACGGGGGCCGCCCGGGGGATCGGCGCCGCGGTCGCCCACTCCCTCTCCGACCTCGGCGCGCGGGTCGCCTGCGTCGACATCGACGCCGAGGCACTGCGGGAGACCGGTGCGGGTCACCCCTATCCGGCTGACGTCACCGACGCCGCGGCGGTGGAGCGGGTACTGACGGCGGTGGAGGCCGACCTGGGTCCGATCGACATCGCCGTCAACGTGGCAGGGATTCTGCGGACCGGTGACGCCCTGGCCACCGCCGACGACGACTGGGCGGCACTCTTCGCGGTCAACACCACAGGCGTCTTCCACGTCAGCCGGTTCGCCGCACGTCGCATGGTGCCCCGCCGCCGAGGCGTCATTGTGACGGTCGGCTCCAACGCGGCGGGCGTGCCGCGCGCCGGGATGGCCGCGTACGCGGCGTCCAAGGCCGCCGCGGCCCACTTCACCCGCAGCCTCGGCTTGGAGCTTGCCCCGCACGGGATCCGCTGCAACGTCGTCGCGCCCGGCTCCACCGACACCGACATGCAGCGGGCGATGTGGACGCCGGGCGGCCCCGGCGCCGAGGGCGTCATCGCGGGGGATCCGGCGGCGTTCAAGGTGGGGATCCCGCTCGGGCGCATCGCGGCCGCGGAGGACATCGCCGACGCGGTCACGTTCCTGGTCTCCGACCGCGCCCGCCACATCACCCTGCACGACCTGTACGTCGACGGCGGCGCAACCCTGCGCGCCTAGGCCCAGCCCATTTGAACAGGAGTCGCGACGTGACCACCGCCACCACCGCCGCACCGGCCGCAGCGGACCTGCTCGCGGGCTACCGGCCCGGCGCCCCCTTCTTCTTCGCCTCTCCGCAGGGCACCCTGCTGGCCGACGGCACGTACTTCGCCGTCCCCCGCTCGGTGCGGGCGGACTGCCTCGGCGACCTTCCCGGCCGGGTCGCCGCCGTGCTCGACGTGGCGCGCGCCGCCGGCCACGCCGATCCGGTCGTCGTCGGCGCGGTGCCCTTCGATCCGGGCGCACAGGCCCGGCTCAGTGTGCCCGAGCGCATCCTCCGCGCCGGCCGTCTGCCGGCCGGACTCCCCAGCGGGCCGGCCCCGGCTCGCGTCACGGCCGTCGCCCCGGTGCCCGCGGAGGCCCGGTACGTGGACGGGGTGCACCGCGCCGTGGACCGGATGCGGGCCGGCGAGTTCACCAAGGTGGTCCTTGCCCGCACCCTGGAACTGACCGCGGAGGGCGAGGTCGACGCGGGCGCCGTGCTGCGGCGGTTGGCCACCCGCAACCCCGGCGGGTACACGTTCGCCGCGGACCTCGGCGCCAGCCGTACCCTCGTCGGCGCCAGCCCGGAACTGCTGGTGTCCCGGCGCGGCCGCACGGTGGTCGCCAACCCGATCGCGGGCTCGATCGCCCGTGGCGCCGACCCGGTCGAGGACCGGCGGCGCGCCGAAGCGCTGCTCGCCTCTGCAAAGGACCGGCGCGAGCACGCCGTCGTCGTGGACGCGGTCACCACCGCGCTGGCACCGCTGTGCGGCCCGCTGACCGTGCCGGCCGGGCCGGAACTGATCTCCACTGCCACCATGTGGCACCTGTCCACAGTGGTCACCGGCGAGGTGGGCGGGCCGGAGGTCAGCTCGTTGGCACTGGCGTGCGCGCTGCACCCCACCCCTGCGGTGTGCGGCACCCCGGACGCCACGGCCCGCGCCGTCATCGCCGACTACGAGGACTTCGACCGTGGCTTCTACACCGGAATCGTGGGCTGGGGCGACGCCCACGGCGACGGCGAGTGGGTCGTCACCATCCGCTGCGCGGTGACCGAAGGACGCACCCTGCGGCTGTACGCGGGCGCCGGCGTGGTCGCCGAGAGCGACCCCACCGCCGAACTGGCCGAGACGTCCGCCAAGTTCCGCACCATGCTCGACGGGCTCGGACTGTGAGCGCGGGCTGGCCGGCGGAGTTCGCGCTGCGGTACCGGGCGGCCGGGTACTGGACCGGCGAGACGTTCGGTGCGGCGCTGCGCCGCTGGGCGGGGCGCTCCGGCGACCGGGTCGCCGTGGTGGATGGCCACACCCGGCTCACGTACCGGCAGCTCGACGCCCGTGCCGACCGGCTCGCGGCCGGACTGCACGCCCGGGGGATCCGCCCAGGCGACCGCGTCGTCGTGCAGCTGACCAACACCGCCGCCTTCGTCGAGGTGCTGTTCGGGTTGTGGCGGCTCGGCGCCGTACCGGTGGTCGCGCTGCCCGCCCACCGCCAGGCGGAGATCGGGTACTTCTGCGCACACACCGAAGCCGTCGCGTACGTCATCCCGGACGGCGCGGAGTACCGCGCCCTCGCGGCGGCGGTCCGCGTCGCCACCCCCACCCTGCGGCACGTCGTCGTCGCCGGGCAGCCGGGCGCCGATACCATCGCACTGTCCGATGTGGATGACGACCCGGTGGCGCTGCCGGAGCCCGATCCGTCAGCCCTGGCGCTGTTGCAGCTGTCCGGTGGCAGCACGGGCGTGCCGAAGCTGATCCCGCGCACCGCGGACGACTACCTGTACAGCGTCCGGGCCAGCGCCGAGATCTGCCGGCTCGACGAGGACACCGTGTACCTGTGCGCCCTTCCGGCCGCGCACAACTTCCCGCTCAGCTCGCCGGGCCTGCTCGGGGTGTTCGAGGCCGGCGGCCGAGTGGTGATGTGTCCGCGGCCGGACCCGGAGACCGCGTTCGCGCTGATCGCGGCCGAGGGTGTGACGATCACCGCGCTGGTGCCGCCCCTGGCACTGCTCTGGTTGGACACCGCCGCCCGCACCGGCGCCGCCGGCCTGGAAACGCTCCGGGTGCTCCAGGTGGGCGGCGCGAAGCTGGGCGCGGAAGCCGCCGCGCGGGTCGGACCGGTGCTGGGCTGCCGACTCCAGCAGGTCTTCGGGATGGCCGAAGGGCTGGTCAACTACACCCGCCTCGACGACCCGGACGACATCGTCCGGCACACCCAGGGACGGCCGATCAGCCCGGACGACGAGATCCGCGTCGTCGACGACGCCGACGTCGACGTGCCCCCGGGCGAGGCCGGACACTTGCTGACCCGGGGGCCGTACACGATCCGCGGGTACTTCCGGGCCGACGCGCACAACGCCACCGTGTTCACCGCGGACGGCTTCTACCGCACCGGCGACCTGGTCCGCCTGGTCGACGGCTACCTGGTGGTCACCGGGCGGGCCAAGGACCAGGTGAACCGCGGCGGCGAGAAGATCGCCGTCGAGGAGGTCGAGAACCACCTGTTGGCCCACCCGGGCGTGCACGACGTCGCGGTCGTCGCGATGCCCGACCCGTACCTCGGCGAGCGGACCTGCGCGTTCGTCGTACCGCCCGCCGACACGCCCGCGCCGACCAGCGCGCAACTGCGGGCCCATCTGCGCAACCGTGGGCTCGCCGCCTACAAGCTGCCTGACAAGGTCACCGTCGTCGACGCGTTCCCGGTCACCGGGGTCGGCAAGGTGAGCCGCTCCACCCTGCGCGCCAGCCTGCGCGCTCAGTTCGAGGAGAGATGACGGTGTCCCTGCCCACGATCGCGGCGTACCCGCTGCCCACCGCGGCCGACCTCCCCGCCGCCCGGGTGACCTGGCGGCCCCACGCCGACCGGGCGGCGCTGCTCGTACACGACATGCAGCACCACTGGACCGACCGGTTCGACCCGGCGACCCTCGACGAGGTCGTCGACCGGATCGCCAGGCTCCGCAAGGTGTGCACCGACGCGGGCATCCCGGTCATCTACACGGCGCAGCCGGGCGGGCAGAGCCGCGCCGAACGGGGCCTGCTGTTCGACTTCTGGGGCGCCGGGCTGCCGGACGACGCACACGCGAAGGCCATCGTGGACCGGCTGAGTCCCAACGAGGGCGACCACGTGGTGACGAAACACCGGTACAGCGGGTTCTTCGACTCCAACCTGGCATCGCTGCTCGGCCGCCGTGACCAGCTGATCATCACCGGCGTGTACGCCCACATCGGCGTGCAGGTCAGCGCGGTCGACGCGTTCATGCGCGGGATCGCCCCGTTCGTGGTCGCCGACGCCACCGCCGACTTCTCCGCCGAGCACCACCACGGCGCCCTGCGCTGGGCCGCCGACCGGTGCGCCCGCGTCGTCACCACCGACCAGTTCCTCGCCGAGGTGGCCCGGTGAGCGCCGAGGTCCTGCGCGCCGAGGTGTGCGCCCTGCTCGACGAGCCCGTCGGCGACCACGACAGTCTGCTCGACGCGGGCCTCGACTCGATCCGGTTGATGACCGTCGTGGGCAAGCTGCGCGCCGATGGCCACGACGTGTCCTTTGAGGACCTCGCCGAGGAGCCGACACTCGCCGCCTGGATCGCCCTGCTGGAGCGGTCGTGACGGTGACCGCCCTCCCCGCGGCGCTGCCGGCCGCGGCGGCCGGCATCTGGGCCGGGCAACGCCTCGCGCCGGGCGACCCGATGTTCAACACCGCTGAGTACGTCGACCTCGTCGGCCCGCTGGACGTGGCCGCGTTCACGGCGGCGCTGCGTGACACCGTCGAGGAGGCGGAGACGCTGCACGCGCGGTACGGCGTCGACGAGCCGACCTTCACGCTGCGGGCGCCCGAGTGGGACCTGAGCGCCGTCGACCTGCGGGGCGCAGCGGATCCGTACGCCGCCGCGCTCGCCTGGATGGCCGCCGACGTCCAGCGCCCCGTGGACCTTGCCGCCGGACCGCCGTTCCGGCAGGCACTGCTGCGGGTTGCCGGGGACCGGCACCTCTGGTTCCAGCTGATCCACCACATCGCCGCCGACGGGTACTCCTTCGCGCTGCTCGGCCGCCGCGTCGCCGCCCACTACACCGCCCGGGTGGCCGGCGGACCCGTCGACGCCGGCGCGTTACGGCCCCTCGCCGCCGTCCTCGACGACGAGGCGCGGTACGCCGAGCGCAGCCTCGCCGACCGGGATTTCTGGCTGGGCCGCTGCGCGGACCTACCGGTCCCACCCACCCTGACCGATCGACCGGCCGCCGCGCGCGGCGGTGCCCTGCGGCAGGCGGTGCCACTACCGGCCGGGCTGCGCGCCGCCGCCGGCCCCGGCTGGACCGACCTGGCCACCGCGGCGCTGGCCGGGCACATCGCGGCGCACACCGACGCCGACGAGGTCGTCCTCGGCCTGCCGGTGGCCGGGCGGCTGGGCACGCCCGCCCTGCGCGTGCCGTGCATGTGGATGAACATCGTGCCGCTGCGGGTACCCGTCGCCCGCGACGCGGGCCTCGCCGGGATCGCCGCCGAGGTCGCCGCCGAGGTGCGTGCCGTGCGCCGGCACAGCCGGTACCGCTATGAGCAGCTGCGCCGCGACCTCGGCCTGGTCGGCGGGGACCGGCGGCTCTTCGGCCCGGTGGTCAATGTCCTGCCGTTCGACCACACGCTGCGGTTCGCCGGGCTCACCGCGACCAGCCACAACGTCAGCGCCGGACCGGTCGAGGACCTCGCGCTCGTGCTCCACGAAAGGGGTGGCATCCCCACCGCCGAGTTGGAGGCGAACCCGGACTGCTACTCGGGCGAGGAGCTGGTCGCCCACGCGGCCGCCCTGGCCGAGCTGCTGGCCGAGCCGGACCGGCCGCCGCGCCGGGTCCGCTGGCTCGACAGCGGCCCACTGCCGACCCCCCTCCCGCCGGTCACCGACCTGATCCGCGGGCACGCTGCCACGACTCCGGACCAGCCCGCGGTCATCAGCGCGGACGGCGATCTCAACTACGGCGAGCTGCACCGCGCCGCCCGGGGTCTGGCCGGCCGGCTCGTCGCGGCGGGCGCGGGCCCGGACCGCCCGGTCGTGGTGGCCCTGCCGCGCGGATCGCAGGCGGTCGTCGCGATTCTCGGCGTGCTGTACGCCGGTGCCGCCTACCTGCCCGTCGACCCGGACGGCCCGGACGCGCGGACCGCTCTGATCCTCGCCGACGCGGCTCCGGAGCTTGTCGTCACGTCGGCCCGCTACGCCTCCCTGGCCGCGGGCCGTACCCGGATCGACCCCGCCGACGCCGCCCCCGCGGACCTGCCCGACTGCACGCCGGACCAGGCGGCCTACATCATCTACACCTCCGGCTCCACCGGGCGGCCCAACGGTGTGGTGGTCGAGCACGGCGCCCTCGCGCACTTCGTCGCCGGGGCGACGGCCCGTTACGCCATCACCGCCGCCGACCGGGTGCTGCAGTTCGCGCCGCTGCACTTCGACGCCAGCGTCGAGGAGCTGTTCCTGACGCTGTGCGCCGGGGCGACCCTGGTGCTGCGAACCGACGACATGATGGACCTCGGCGCGCTGGCCGCTGGCTGCGCGGCGCACCGCGTGACCGTGCTCGACCTGCCGACGGCGTACTGGCACGAGTTGGCGTACGCGCTCGCGGCGGGCACCGTGACGCTGCCAAGCGAGCTCCACACGGTGATCATCGGCGGGGAGGCGGCGCTGCCGGCGCGGGTCGCCCAGTGGCGGGCCGCTGCGCCCGGGGTTCGGTTACTCAACACGTACGGGCCGACCGAGGCGACAGTCGTGGCGACGGTCGCGGACCTGCACCGCGCAGCCGACGGCACCGTCCCGATCGGAGCGCCGCTGCCCGGGGTCCGGGCGGCCGTCGTCGGCGGCGAGCTGTACCTGGCCGGCGGCGGGCTGGCCCGCGGCTACCTGAACCGGCCGGAGCGGACTGCCCAACGGTTCGTTCTGCTCGACGGGGTCCGGGCCTACCGGACCGGGGACCGGGCGCACCGGCGCGCCGACGGCCAGCTGGGCTTCACCGGTCGGGTCGACGACGAGGTGAAGATCAGCGGGCACCGGGTCGACCCGGTGGAGATCGAGTCGGTGCTGCTCGGCCACCCCACGGTGCGTGACGCCGCCGTCGTCGCGGTCACCGGTCCCGCCGGTACCCGGCTGGTGGCCCATGTGGTGCCCGCGGACGCACCGGTCGACCCGGCGGCGCTACGCGCGCACTGCGCGGCCGCGCTGCCCGGCCCGCTGATCCCCGGCACGATCCTGCCGATCGACGCCGTACCCCGCACCGGCACCGGCAAGGTGGACCGGGCGGCCCTACGTGACCGCGCCGGCGACGCCCCAGCAGCGCCCGGGGTGGCCAGCGGCCTGGCCCGCACCGTCGCGCAGGTGTGGGCCGACGTGCTCGGCGTGCGGCCCGGTCCCGACGACGATTTCTTCGCCCTCGGCGGGCAGTCGTTGCAGACCGTACAGGTGTCCACCAGGCTGGCCGCCGCGCTCGGCCGTGACGTGCCGGTGGCGCTGGTGTTCCGGCACCCCACCGTGGCAGCGCTCGCCGCCGCCCTGGACCCGGGCGCCGGGCCGGCCACCGACGGCGACGCTCATCTGCGCGACGCCGTCCTGCCGGTTGACATCGTGCCCGGCCCGACCCGCACCGGTCCGGCCCGGAGCATCGTGCTCACCGGTGCCACCGGGTACGTGGGCCGGCACGTCCTGGCGGAACTGTTGGCGGCGACCTCCGCTGTGATCGTCTGCCCGGTCCGGGCTGCCGACACCGCGGAGGCGACCGAGCGGCTGCGCCGGTTGCTGCCCGACGGCACGCCCGCCTCCCGGGTCCGCGCCGTCGCCGCCGACCTGGGCCGCCCCCGACTCGGCCTGGACGAGGCGGCGTTCGCGGCGCTCGCCGAGGAGGCCGATGTGGTCTACCACTGCGCTGCCCAGGTCAGCGTCGCCCGCGACTACTCCAGCATGCGGGCGGTCAACGTCGCCGGCACCCGGGAGGCGGTCCGCCTCGCCGCGACCGGCCGGGCCAGCGTGCTGCACCACGTGTCCACAGTGGCCGTGCTGCCACCCGGCGGGCCGGCCGACTTCGTCGACGCCCATCCCGGCCTGCGTGACGGATACCAACGCAGCAAGTGGGCGGCCGAACAACTCGTCGCCGAGGCGGGCCGGCGCGGTCTGCCGGTACACGTGTGGCGTCTGGGTCGGGTCACCGCTCCGACCGCCGGGGGCGCGGTCAACCGGGACGACCTCGTGTGGCGGCTGCTGCGTGCCGCCGTGGACGTGGGCGCCGTACCGGACCTGGACCTGATGGAGCCGTGGACGCCCGCCGACGAGGTCGCCCGCGCCATGGTGACCGGCGGGGAAACCGCCCGTGTCGTCAACCTGCTGCCCGACCGGCCGGTACGGATCACCGATGTCTTCGACCGGCTCCAGGCGCTCGGGCACCGGTTGGCGGTGCTGCCCGCTGCCCGGTGGGCCGGCGCGGTGGCCGGCGGCGAACACGCCGCCCTGGCCGACATCGTGGTGGCCGCCGCGGAGCACCGGCTCGCCGGACCGGCCCCGCAGATCGATGGCCGGCACCGGTTCACTCCGGTCGACCAGACGCTGATCGACCGCTATCTGCACACCGCCGTCGCCGACGGCGTCATCCCGCCCCACCGCACCGGACAGGAGAAACCGACATGATCCGCTCCACCGCCCGGGTGAGCACCGACCGCGCCGAGCGCTACGTCGCCCAACTCTGCAAGCACTTCGCCCACAAGGTGCCGGCGCAGTGGGACGAGCACGGCGGCCGCGCCGATTTCGCCTGGGGCACCTGCACGCTGGTCGCCACGCCGGACGCGATGCTGTTGACCGCCGAAGCCGCCGACACCGAAGGCATGGACCGGATCGAGTACGTGGTACGCGATCACACCGAACGCTTCGGCGGCCGCGACGGCCTCACCGTCGTGTGGCACCGCGCCACGGACTGACGACGGCCGATCCCGGTCCGCACCTTCGGGCACCCGGTTGGACCTCGACCCACCCGCCGACGGGTTCGTACCGTATGGAGACCATGCCTACCGAGCCACCCACCCAGTCGCACCAGTTGCTGCCCGCCCGTCCGGCGGCCAAGCCCACCGGCGCGCGTGCCACCGTCTCGGAGCAGAGCCGCCATGGCACCGGCGCGCGCACCCGTCCAGCGGTCGGGGGCAGACCGGACGCCGTCCTGCAGCTCCAGCGCGACGCGGGCAACCGAGCGGTCGCGGCCACCGCGACCGGACCCGGAGCCCCGTCCGCCACCGCGGGTCCGACCGACGCTGCGCCGACCGTGGTGTGGACGGCCCCCGCTGACGCATCGCCGTCGGGCCGCCCGGTGTCCTGCCACACCGGCCCGGAAGCCGCGGCGGTGCTGCGGTTCCTGGCGGCGCGACTCCGCGAGACCGGCGACAGCCTCGACGAGGCCGGCACGTCGGCGTTGGCGGGAATGGCCGCCCAGGTGGAGGCGGAAGCGCAACGGTACGCCGAAACCACACTCGAGCCTCGGGACCCGGGCCTGCTCAACGGGTACGTGTCACTGGCCCGGTCGCTGGCCCAGCAAGAGGTGGAAGCCGCGATCACCCGGTCACTGCCGGCGCTGGCGTTGCCCGATGGCGACCTCGCCGCGCTTGAGCACGCCCTGGAGCAGCTCGCCGAGCAGTCGCACCAGGCGTTCATCGCCGCCAGCCCGGACGCGCTGGCACAGGTCCTCACCGCGATCGACAAGGCGAACGCGCTGGTGGGGGCCGTCAAGGAATACGCCGGAAAGGTGCAGCAGGTCACCGATCTGCTATCCGGCGTGCGCGCCGTGAAGACGCTCGGGGATCTCGCCAAACGCGTCGGCGGTGTGGCCGGCTCGATCGCCGAGCAGATCGCCAGCGCCAGGAAGATCATCGGCGTCGTACACGACGTCGCGGTGCTGGGAGGCATCACCGGCACCGCCAACGGTACGGCGATGATGAGCGGCATCAGGCAGTTCCAGGCCGGTATCGCCCTGGTTGACAAGTCGATCGGCCGGTTCGGCGCGGCCGTGCCGCTCTTCGGGGACCTGTGGAGCAAGATCTACCGACCGATGATCGACGCCTGTATAAAAGGACTGAAGGTTCTGGCCAAGGCGGACGAGCGACGTGGTCGCATGGTGGAACTGGCCGGTCTGCTGATGATGGGGGCCGGCGACGGCGCCGTGATACGGGATGCGAACGGCGCCCCGGTCCTCTCCCCCGGCGCGGTCGCCGGCAATTACTTCCCGGGCGGCCAGCCGGTGTTCAGCTACGTGTACGCCGTCCGCCAGGGCGGTCGTCCACCCTTGCCCGCCGCGGTTCGCGACTTCTTCCTTGACCGGACCGACCTGTTCAACGTACGGGAGGCGGAAAACGAGCAGCTCTCCAGTGGTGAATGGGAGATCTTCTCGCCAAGCACCTGGTCCCGCTCGGGCCGCCGGGACAACGTGTCCACCTGGGTCAGCCAGCACATCGACAAGGTCTGGGGCATGCTCTACGGCGACCTCGGCCGTTACCTGCCCTGACGACGGTCAGCTGTACATCGTCGACCCCGGTGTGTTGACCGATGCCGGAGCGACGGCGCGGGTCGAGGAGGCGGTGGCCGAGGCGATCGTCTCCGGCCGCTTCGTGGCCGTGGCGGCCGGGGTCCTGGCGATCATGACGCCGGGCCAGTGGAACGACGACACCCCGGTCCGGGTCGAACTCTGGCCGCACGAGCCGGTCGACGACCGCGACGACTGGGACCACGAGGTCGACGTCGACCTGGACCTACCGACCGGGACGATCACGATCGAGAGCGTCGGAGGGCCCAGCGGCGACGTGGTGCCGGCCGCGCCTGGCCGGTATCGCGGCCGGGTCTCCGGCCAGGGCTTCGCTGCGGCAGGTGCACCGGGCGCCGATGGCGGCGACGCGTACCGCCTGCGGTTGTGGCCACGCGCCGCGGCGGCACCGGCTGTGCTACGCCGGGCCTGGCCAGGCTGGGCTGATCAGTACTGACTGATCGGCTTCGTTCGATCCGGCCATGGCCCGCACGCTCACCTCCGAGGCGTCAGGCCCGTGGTCGGGATACCGGCAAGTAGCGTGCCGTACGGGAAGCTCGTGATGGCACCGCTCGTGCTTCTCCGGAGTGCCCACCAGAGGTGACTTTCCTCGTACGGCGTCGCCGGGTCGTCGTCGAACGCCCAGCTGACATAGCCCGGATCGTCGTAGCCGTCGCCGTTCCAGTCACCGGCGACCATGTTCGCTCCGAGTCCGTTGCCCGAGATGTTGCCGAACGGGAACACGACTTCGGCGTTGCCTGGTGTGTTGGAGTTGCGCAGATGCCACTCGTCGAGAGTGTTCGGTGACCACTGGACGACTCCCACAGTGTCCGCGCCGTCGCCATCCCAGTCACCCACCACCGGTACGTTGGGAGGCAGATCCCCGCCCGATGCGGACTTGCTCCAGTACAGCCCGTACCCGAAGGTCGGGGATCCCTCAATCGTCTCGTTGGAACGACGCAGTCGCCAGCGCAGGTGGGTCTCGCCGGACTCCACCACGCCGATGTCGGTGTCGCCGTCGCCGTCCCAGTCACCGGTGATCGGCTCTGCCTGCGTCCCGCTGTCGGGGCCGTAGCGGTAGTACACATCCCCGCCACCGCCGGCGTTGCTGTTGTTCAGGATCCATAGCCACGTGGAGCCAACGGGGCGTCGCACGACGCCTACCGTGTCGGTGCCGTTGCCGTCCCAGTCTCCGATCACCGGATCGTCGAACGGTCTTCCGTATCGGAAGCAGAGCTGCGGAGCACCTGCGGTGGTGGAGTCGCGGAGATACCAGGTCGCCGTATAGCGGTCGTAGAGGCCCGGGGTGTCGTCGCCGTCGCCGTCCCAGTCGCCCGCCACCTGCTTCAGGGGGTAGCCCGTCATGGCGCAACTGGCCGCCATCGCGGGCGGCGGACCGGCCACGGCGCTGGCACCAAGCACCACGGCGACACCGGCTCCGCCGGCCCAACGTCGCGCCACGGACGAACTCCACCATGTCATCGGGAACTCCTCGCAAGCCGATCACAGCCGTTACCACATGCCGTCGCGCGGGACGGCCCGTGACCCCATGATGACCGGCGAAGCAACCCGGGCGCGCCGCCACGGCCACGTCGTGCCCCTTGAAACCCGAACGTCTGCCCGATCAGCCTTCTCGATCTCCAGAACCGCTACGCAGGGAACGGGGTCAGCACGCTCACCATTCGACGAGTTGCCCGGTCAAGGCGGCCCGGATGGCTGCCGCAAGAGCTGCCGCATCCACCGCCCGCGCCGTGTCGAGCTCGATCAGGGGCCCTACCCCGAGCGGTGGGACGTCGTCCTCCCAGAGCTCGTCCTCGGTGCGAGCCCGATCCAGGTGCCGCTCGTCCCTCACCCGCTGTCGATACCGCTGTCGAGCGATGTCCACGTCAACCCGGCAGCGAATTTCCACGAACGGCCCGGCCAGCGCGCGGACCAGGGGAAGGGAGTAGGGATACCAGGTGCTGTCGATGACGGCGCCGGAACAGCCCTGCGCGACACGGAGGACTGCGTGTACGGCTGCCCCACCCAGTCGGCGTGACTCCGCAACGGTCGACGGCGGGCCCAGGGCGTCCATGAGCGCCTCCTTGACGTCGTCCTTGGACAGGTAGGCGAACCCGAGTTCCGGCGCCAGCGCCCGGGCCACCGTCGTCTTTCCCGACGCGGGCCACCCGCCCACGAGTACGTATCCCCTCATGACCGCCGCATACCCGATCGACGCGGCACCGACGCTCGCTGCCGCCGACCGCGGGGGCTCGACTAGCCTGCAAGCTATGGCGGGACCTGACTTGGCGGAACTGGTCGTCGCGGACGCCGGAGCGCTGCGAGCGTGGTTGGCGGATCACCACGCCACATCGCCGGGAGTGTGGCTCGCGCTGACCAGGAAGGGCGGCACGGTCACCACGCTGACCTGGCAGCAGGCCGTTGACGAGGCCCTGTGTTTCGGCTGGATCGACGGGCAGGCCCGCAAGCATGATGAGGCGATGTCCTGGATCCGGTTCACGCCACGCCGGCCCCGCAGTGTGTGGTCGCAGCGCAACGTCGCCCACGTTGCCCGGCTCGAGGCGGAGGGACGGATGCTGCCCGCGGGCCGCGCCGCGGTCGAGGCCGCGAAGGCGGACGGGCGGTGGGCGGCAGCCTACGCCCCGCCCTCGGAAGCTGAGGTGCCGGCCGACCTGATGGCCGCGGTCGCCGCCGAGCCAGCCGCCCGGGCGATGTTCGACGTGCTCACCAAGACCAACCGCTTCGCGCTGATCCACCGGCTCAATGCCGTCAAGCGGGCCGAGACCCGGGAGCGGAAGATCGGCGAGTTCGTCGCCATGCTCGCCCGCCAGGAGACGATCTACCCTCAGAAGGCCAGGCCTCCGCAGCCGCCGGAGCCGGCGCCCACGAGCCCGGTGTAGTCAGGCGGCTTCGGGGTCCAGCCCGTTGACCGCTCGTCCCCCGTCGACAGGGAGGATGGCGCCATTGACGAATCCCGCGGCGGGAGACAGCAGGAAGGCGACGGCGTCGGCTACCTCGGCTGGCGTGCCTACCCTGCCCAGCGGATGCAGAGCGGCGATCTGGGCGTCGACCTCCGGGTGCTCGGCTCGGTACTGCTCGAATCGGGCGGTGGTGACCGAGCCGAGCGCGACCGCATTGGTACGGATCCCGGCTGGCCCGTGGTCGACTGCGACGGCCCGGGTCAAGCCCTCGACCGCGGCCTTCGCGGTCGCGTAGGGCAGGGCGCCGCGGACGGGGCGCTGCGCCTGGTGGGAGGAGACGTTGACGATGGCGCCGACCCGCCGGTGCGCCAGGAAGTGGTTGACCGCGGTGTGGCAGCCGGTGAGGGCCAGCGCCAGATTCGCGGTGATGAGGTCGAGGATCTGGGCGGCCGAAGCGTCACCGAGACCGGCGTCGCGGAAGATCGCAGCGTTGTTGACCCACCCGAGAAGAGGGCCCGTGGCTTCGGCTGTCGCGGCCGCTCGTTGGGCCGTCCCGGGGTCGCGGGCGTCGCCGGCGACCGGGATGACCCGGTCGTGGCGCCAGTCGAGCTGGTCGGTGACATCGAGGATGACGACCTGACCGTCGGCCGTCAGACGTTCCGCGATGGCCCGACCGATGCCCCGCGCGCCCCCGGTGACGACGAACGACCCTCGGGTGGGCATGGCCGCGTGACCTCCTGCTGGCGCTTCACTGTGGGCCGGTGTTCTGGCCCATCCGTTACGGTACTTACCGGCCGCCGAAGATGTCGCCCGGCGGCTGCGATGGCTCGTATAGTCACGCGGTGGACGTTGAGCGGGTTCGGGACGCGTATGCCTGCGTCGCAGACCTTTACATCGGACTGTTCGGCACGAGCCAGCAGGTGCACGCCGACGATCTGGCCTTGATCGGGCGACATCTGTCGATTCAGGGTGGCAAGGTGCTCGACCTGGGCTGCGGACCTGGCCATATCACCAGCTACCTTCGGTCGCTCGGCGTCGACACGGTGGGGATTGACATCGTCCCCGAGTTCATCGCCCATGCGAGGGCAGCCGACCGGAACGGTACGTACCACCTTGGGTCGATGGCAGAGCTCGACGTCGCAGACCATTCCGTCGCCGGCGTCCTGGCCTGGTATTCGCTGATCCACCTACCGCCGCAGGACCTCGACGGTGTACTCGCCGAGGTCCGCCGGGTGATGATCCCAGCTGGCACGCTGGTGGTCGGCTTCGTCTACGGCGATGAGGTCGCCCCATTCGACCACAAGGTCGTGACGGCCTACCACTGGCCGGTCGACGAGTTCTCCGATCGGTTGACGCGGGCGGGCTTCACCGAAGTCGAGCGCCAGCGCCGGCCGGGCGATGGCACCCAACGGCCGCACGCCGCGATCGCGGCGGTCATGAGCGGTCCGTGAGCCGAGCGCCGAGGGGCCTCCGGACCGCTCGTCAGCCACGGCGAAATCAGGCCCCGGCGGACGAAAGCGCGTCGACGATCATCCGGTGGCCCTGAGCTTCGAACGGCTCGTCGCCCACCCGGTATGCCCAGACGGCGGTGGCGACCGCCTCACGGACCCGGGCCCGGTACCACGCGCCCGACTCGCGGGGGTCGGCGCCGTACCCATCGAGAAATGCCGCCTCGAGGGTCCGGTCGCGACAGAAGTCCTGAGCAGCCAGCCGGGTGAAGTCGGTAACCGCGGGACGCATGGCCGCACGGCCGAAGTCGATGACGCCCACCCGGCCGTCGTGGGTCAGCCAGTTGCGGGGGTGCCAGTCGCCGTGGGTCGGTACCAGGGCCGCGGGCGGCGTCGGCCAGGCGGCGATCTCGGCTCGTAGTCGCTCCACGATGGTCGCAGCGATCCGGTGGGGTTGGCTGAGCAACCCCAGTGACTTCTCGTTCTCGCGCCGCTCGTGGTCGTGGTCTGTGAAGGCCGTCTGGGCGTGCAACAGGGCCAGCAGCTCGCCGGCCTGGCGGAAGGTGGCGGGATCGTCGGCGTACCCGCTGCCGAGCACCAGCTCACCGGGCAGATACCGGGTGACGAGGATCTTCGCGTCCGCGCTGCCGTGCACCAGCGTCGGTGCCCGGCCCCGGCTGGTCCACGGGTGCAGCCAGTTGAGATGGGCGCGGAGCTCACGCTCGATGTGATGGTCATCGTCGCCGCCGGCCTTGACGATGAATCGTGATCCGGCCCGGGTTACCTCCAGGACAGCGGTCTCTACCAGGCCCCAGCTGTGGTCCCTCTCGACGGTTGCGCCGGGAAGCCACTGGTCCACCAGTGCCCGCTGCCGCGGAGAGAGTTTTCCGAGCGCGGAAGTCACAGCAGGATCATAGGAGGCGCCACCGCCGTGCTCGCCGATTGCGCGCCCACCGGCCCTTTGAGGCATTGACCCTTGACTCTGTGGCGGGTGCCGTTACGGTATCCGCAGTACTGGCGGTCGGCGCAGCCCGGTCGGCCGCTCCCGTCAACGGAGGGAACCGGATGTCCCGGCCGAAGCCCACGCCGCGCACCCGGCACCTCACGCTGGCGCTGGTGGTCACGCTGCTCGCCACCGCCGCGCTCAGCGCCACCCTGCTCGGCGCGCCGGCCGCGCGGGCCGCCGCCTGCACCACGCTGTGCCCGGTCGCCGTCTTCGACGACTACGCCAGCGGCAGCCTCCGCTCCCAGGGCCCCTGGTACGTGAACACGCCGGGCGCGGCGGACGGCGCCGTCGCCGGACTCGAGGTGCCGCCCGGATTCTCCGGAAAGGCGATGATCAACCGGCTGGGCGTCACGCCGACGCCGGTGCGGTACCGGGGCAACGCGTACGCCGAGCTGCGCGACCTGGCGGTGCCGGCGACCGGGATCGGCACCCTGTTCCTGGAGTTCGCGACCGATGACCTGGCCCGCACCGACGTCAACCTCGGGCTGAGCGCCGACGCCTCGCCCGGACTGGGCTTCGACACCACCGGCGACGCCCTTGACCTCAACGACTTCGCCGTGCAGCTCTCGGTGCGCCCGCAGGGACTCGTCGTCCGCGACGGAACCACCGACCGGGTGATCGACAACGTACCGCTGCGCTCCGGCACCGTGTACCGGATCTGGGCGGTGGTGGACAACACGGCCGACACGTTCGCCGTGTACGTGGCGCAGGCCTCCGGTGCTCCGCTGCGGGCCACCTCGGGTGGCCGGCAGACGTTCGGGTTCCGGACCGGGGGCGCCGGACCGCTGGTGACCTTCCTGCACCTCAACAACCCGGACAGCCCGCCGAGCGCGGTCTCGTACCTGGACAACCTCTTCGTCAACCCGAGCGGTGCCACCGTGACCGACCCGAGCCCGGCATTCGAGACGGTGCTCGGCTTCGACGGCTACACCCCCGGGGCGCTCGCCGGCCAGGACGGCTGGCAGACCTCATCGACCAGCGTGGTGGTGGCCGCTGACCCGGCCGCCGCGGCGAACCGGGTGGTCAGCGCCACCGGTGCCAACCTGCGGGCCAGCCGCGCGATCCCGGCCATCCCGGAAGGGCAGACCGGCACCGTGTTCTTCCGGCTACGCCGCGCCGGCAACGTCGACACCAATGTCGGCCTGACCGACGTCGACACGCCGACCGCCTTCGCGGACTTCGAAGCGCAGGCCAACAGCCAGAACAGCGCCGCCCTCAACGTACGCAACCGCGGCGCGTTCGCCCCGGCGGGCCAGTGGAGCCCCAACGTGTGGCAGTGCTTCTGGCTGGTGGCCGACAACGCCACCGACACCGTGACGGCGTACAGCCGGGGTGGCCCGTACGCGGTGACGACCCGGCTGCCCGCCGACGCGTCGACCCGGTACGCCTTCCGCAACGGCACCGCCGAGGCACTGGACAGGTTCCTGCTGATGAACGGGGCCAGCAGCGCCTCGGCGCTGTACCTCGACGACGTCGCGGTGGACAGCAACGGCACGAACCTCCGGGTTCCGGGCGGCCGCGCGGATGCCTGCCCGGCGAGCGCGACCGCCGATGTGCCCCTGGTCGACCCGCTGCCGGGCAACCCGAGGGTGAGCGGCGTCGGCGTCACCCTGGCGGAGCTGACCACGATCCCCGCCACCGGCGGGGCGACGGCCGCCCGGGTCAACTACGTGGGTGAGGTACCGGACTCCACGAGGCGGCTCTACGTGCCTGACCTCAACGGTCGGATGTACCTGGTCCGGGGCGGCCGCCCGGTGCAGTACCTGGACATCGCCGCCACCTTCCCGGACTTCCGGCTCAACCCCAGCCTGGGCACCGGCTTCGGGTTCGTCACCTTCCACCCCCGCTACGCCACGAACGGCAAGTTCTACACCGTGCACACCGAGGCGGGCGGCGCCCTCACCAGCCAGCGGCCCGACCTGCCGTCCCCGGCCAACACCTCGGTCCACGGGGTGATCACGGAATGGACAGCCAGCAACCCGGCGGCTGACACCTTCGCCGGCACCCGCCGCGAGGTCCTGCGGGTCGGGTTCGACACGTTCCTGCACGGCATCCAGCAGATCGACTTCAACCCGACGGCCCGCCCGGGCGACGCCGACTACGGCCTGCTCTACGTGGCGCTGGGCGACGGCGAGGAGGTGCCGAACTTCACCACCGGCCCGCAGAACCTGGCGGTGCCGCAGGGCAAGGTGCTGCGCATCGATCCGCTGGGTACCAACGGCGCCGGCGGCGGGTACGGAGTACCGGCCGGCAACCCGTTCGTCGGACAGGCCGGCGCGCTGGGCGAGATCTACGTCTACGGACTGCGCAACCCGCACCGGTTCAGCTGGGACCGGCTGACCGGGAAGATGTACCTCGGCATGATCGGCGAGGCCAATATCGACTCCATCTACGAGGTGGCTCCCGGGGACAACTACGGGTGGAACGAGCGCGAAGGCGGATTCCGGTTCAAGAAGAGCGACCCGACCCACGTCTACCCGTTGCCGGCCGACGACGCGCGCTTCGGTTACACGTACCCGGTCATCAGCTATGACCACGACACCGGCAACGCCCTGGTCGGCGGCTTCGTCTACCGCGGCCGCGCGGTGCCCGAGCTGTACGGCAAGTACGTCTTCGGTGACATCGTCAGCGGCCGGGTGTTCTACGCCGACGTCGCCGAGATGCGCCGTGGCGGCCCGCTGGCCACCATCCACGAGCTGAGCCTGTTCAATGCGGCAGGTGCCCCGACCACGATGCGGCAGCTCGCCGGCAACAGCCGGGTCGACTTCCGGACCGGCATCGACGCCGACGGGGAACTGTTCATCTCCTCGAAGGCGAACGGCAAGATCTGGCGGGTCACCCGCTCCTCGCGCTTCGCCAGTTGCTCGGTCGGCTCCACGGTGCTCGGCAATGTGGCGGGTGCCACCAACTGGGCGCCGATCACGCCGGCGAAGTGGCAGTTTCCCGGCAGCGAGGTGGTCCTGGCCCAGGCCGGAGCCGTACGGCCCGGGCCGCGCCGGCCGTATGAGTACGCCGTACTGACCGCGGGCCCCGCATTCGGTTCCGTCCAGATCGACGCCGAGGTACGCCTCGACGCCCCGGTCACCACCAGTGACCGTGACGTCATCATCGTCTTCGGCCACCGGTCGGACACGCAGTTCTACTACGCGCACCTGTCCCAGGACAACGTCGCATACCCGCACAACGGCATCTTCCGCGTCGACAACGCCGACCGGGTCCGGATCGAGGACCAGTGGACCGGCACCATCGGCGCACCGCCGGCGGTCACCGACCGTGAGTGGCACCGGGTACGGGTGCGGCACTGCGCCGACACCGGGCAGATCGCGGTCTTCATGGACGGCTCCCCCACCCCGCTGATGACCGCGACCGACACGACGTTCAGGTCCGGGCGGGTGGGATTCGGCTCCTTCGACAACGTGGGGCGGCTGCGCAACCTCACGGTCTCCGGCACACCGCAGAGCTGACGGACCCGCTCCACGCCGGTCGCACAGGTTGACCACGGCAGTGGTCGTTGTCACTATGTCGTGAGGAACGTTTGCGCAAACATCGCCGGGCCGGTCGGGCGCCACAGCAGGCCGGGACCAGCGCGCGTGGATCGTCAACAGTCCCGCCCGACGAGAGGCAGACAATGACCGTACGACCCGGCTCCGCCCGCCCACTGGCCGCCGCAGTGGCAGCGGTGCTTGCCATCGGCCTGTCCGTTGTCTCGGTGGCGCCGGCGTCGGCCGCGCCCAGTGCCCCGGCGCAGCCCACCGCAGCCTCGGGCACCACCGTGACGATCGACCCCTCGTACCAGCACCCGGCCTTCGAGGGCTGGGGCACCAGCCTGGTATGGCTGGCGCACGCGACCGGCGGATACCCCGACGAAATCCGCAACCAGCTGGTGGACATGCTCTTCGGGGCGGACGGTCTCAACCTGAACATCGCCCGGTACAACATCGGCGGCGGCAACGCCCCGACGGTACGCAACTACCTGCGCCCGGGCGGCGCGGTCCCCGGCTTCTGGCGGGCGCCGCAGCCGTACGGGCCGACCGACAAGGACTGGTGGGACCCGGACAACCCGGAGCACTGGAACTTCGACGCCGACCCCAACCAGCGCTGGTGGATCGACCAGATCAAGAACAAGGTCACCCACTGGGAGGCGTTCAGCAACTCACCGCCGTACTTCCACACGGTCAGCGGCTACGTCAGCGGCGGGTTCGACTCGAGCGCCGAGCAGATTCGGGCCGACAAGCTGGACGAGTTCGCGACCTATCTGACCCGGGTCACCGACCACATCGAGCAGGCGCACGGAATTCAGTTCAAGACCATCGACCCGTTGAACGAGCCCAACACGCCGTACTGGTGGACCGGGCTCGGGGCGGACGGCCAGCCGATCGGCGGTCGCCAGGAGGGCGCGCACGTCGGCCCGGCCATGCAGGCGCAGGTGATCCTGGCCCTGCAGCGGCAACTCGCGACGGCGAAGACGAAGGCGGTCATCTCCGCGCCGGACGAGACCAACTCCGGCCTGTTCCTGCAGGACTGGTACGGCTACCCGGCCGAGGCGCAGGCGGCGGTCAAGCAGCTCAACGTGCACACCTACGGCACCGGCCAGCGCACCGCCGCCCGCGACGTGGCCAAGGCAGAGCAGCGCCCGCTGTGGATGAGCGAGGTCGAGGGCAGCTGGGGCAACGACTTCACCAGCATGAACTCCGGGCTCGGGATGGCCCAGCGGATCATCGACGACATCCGGGAGCTGGAGCCGTCGGCGTGGCTGCTGTGGCAGCCGATCGAGGACGCCAAGAACATGATCGCCGAGGGCAACCTGCAGTGGGGCAGCATCCACGTGCCGTTCGACTGCACCGCCACCGACACCCTGGCGACGTGTCCGATCCGGACGAACACCAAGTTCGACACGATCCGTAACTTCACCCACTACATCCGCCCGGGAGACCGGATGGTGAAGGTCAACGACACCACCACCCTCGCCGCGGTGAAGAAGGGCGGCAGCGGGGCGACCGTGGTGCACACCAACGCCGGCACCCAGGCGAAGGCCGTCACCCTGGACCTGTCGAAGTTCTCCAACGTGGGCCGCAACGCCACCGTCACCCCCGTCGTGACCAGCGCCGAGGGCAAGCTGGTCCGGGGCGCGCCGGTGCGGGTCGCCGACCGGCGGGCCACGCTCACCGTGCCCGCGCAGTCGGTCACCACCTTCCTGGTCACCAACGTCTCGTCGGTCGCCTCGGGCGCCCGGCACATCGAGTCCGGCCACCCGTACCGCATCGAGGGCGTGCAGAGCGGCATGTCGCTCGCGCCCACGGCGGACGGCACCGCGGTCGCCATCCGGAGCACCGACCCCACCCGGGCCGACCAGCTCTGGACCCTGCGGCCGGTCGGCGCCCGGGTCGGCAGCCGGGACCGGTACACCCTCGTCAACGCCGGCACCGGCCAACGGCTGGCGGTCCGCGACGGGGTCACCGTGCTGGAGCGGTCCGGGTCGCAGGACCCCGCCGCGCAGTGGATCCTCTCCACCACCGGCGACGGCACGTACACCTTCATCAACGTCGGCGCGCGTCGGCTGCTCGACGTGCCCGGCGAGGCCACGGCCGACGGCACCGTCCTCGGCGTCTACACGCCGACGGCGGCACCGAACCAACGCTGGTCGGTACGCGACGAGACCGTGCTCCGGACCGAGACCGCGGTGACGTACACCTTGCCGGGTCGGGTGCCGACCCTGCCGGGCACCGTGACCGCGGTGCTGCACAGTGGTGAGCGTCGCGCCCTGCCGGTGAGCTGGCAACTGCCGGCGGCGAACCGCTGGAGCGAGCCCGGCACGGTCGCCGTCTCCGGCACGGTGACCGACGTGCTGGGCCGGCGGGTGAGGGCACAGGCCGAGGTCACCGTCGACACCTTCACCGCCACGTCGCCGGGGCAGGCCAGGACCTACGTGGGCGGGCAGCCCGAACTCCCGACCACCGTGGTCGGCCTGGGCCGCAACGGCGGCCGGGCGGACCTGCCGGTCACCTGGGACGCGGCACCGGCCGGCGCCTTCGACCAGGTCGGCGGCGTGACGCTGACCGGGACGGCCCGACTCGTGGACGGCAGCACCATCCCCGCCACGGTCCGGGTGGAGGTGACCGTGCCGATCGAGGTCAACGCCGCGGACGACGACGGCGTCACGATGGCGGCCACCTTCACCGAGGGCGGTTACTCGACGGCCGGACTGCGCAACGGCAACACGGCCGACAAGGCCTGGTCGAACTGGAAACCGAGCGACCTGAACCCGTCGGACACGATCACCGTTGAGCTGCCGCGGGCCCGCGACGTCACCCGGGTGGTCACCCACCTGTACCGGGACAGCGCGGCCGGTGGGGGTCTGCCGCAGAGCGTGCGGGTGGGGATCCGCGACGCCGCCGGGGCCTGTGTGGGTGGCGCGGAGGTGCCGGTCGGCACCGCCGGCGCCCTGGCCGTCGAGGCGCCGGTCAGCTCGGGGCCCACCACGAACGTCTGTGTGGTGCTGACCGCGATGCCGGCCGGCTACCTGACCGTCGCGGAGATCGAGGTCTTCGCCAAGGCGGCGGCACCCTCCGCCGATTCGGCCGGTTGATCCGGGACGCACCTCATCCGTGAGCAGCGTGCGGTGGACGCAGGCCGGCCCGTGCCTCCTGCGTCCACCCCAGCGCCTGCGCGAGCAGCCCGTCGACGAACGCATGGAGTCCCTGGGGGTAGGTGTCTCGCGCGGCCAGTGCCGGCCACTGGTCACCGATGCGGGAAAGGCGTGGCAGCTCGGCCGGATCAAGGTTTTCGAAGAACGTCTCGCGTTGGCTCGGCCGGCGTTCCGTTGAGTGCGCCCGAACGAGGATCTCGCCGACCGTGTAGTACCAGATGCTCCGGAAGACGGCGGCCGCCTGCTGGGGCGTGCATCCACAGTCGATCGACCCGGACACGACCGCCTCGACCATCCTCAGTGCTGAACCACCGAGACGGCCGAGGAATCCATCCGTCGTGAGCACCTCTGCCGCCCACGGCATGGCGGCGAGTGCGTCGTGTATGGCAATGGATGCGGCGATGATGCGCTCCCGCGGCTCACCGGGGAGGTCGTGCGTCAGGATCTGGTCCGCGTGCTCGTTGAGCAGTTGAATCAGCAGGTCATCCCGGTCCCGAACGTGGTGGTACAGGGTTGTGGCGCCGATGCCGAGCTCGGCCGCGAGTCGGCGGACGGTGAGCTTCTCCCAGCCGTCGCGGTCGATGATCTGCTGGGCCGCCACCAGGATCTGCGCCCGTGAGGTCACCGGTGGCCGGCCGGCTCCCCCGTGTGGTGCATCGGTTTTGCGCATCGTTCCATCATGCCGTCCGGGCCAGCAGCCGCCCGAACCGGCGCCCCCAACCCCTGCCGCGTTGACACTCCCACAGTCGCAGGCTAGTTTAGGAACATGTTCCGAAACGTCGTCCGCGACGACGGAACACGGGGCGACGGTCCATCCAGCGAGGTTCAGGTGGCGGGTGCCCGACCGCCGAACTGCACATCGTTGTAGTGGCGTCTGCACCGCCGCGCTCGTTGATCGCGAGAGGAAGTGTGTGTTGAAGATCCGACTGGTGGCAGCAGCAGGTCTGGCCTTGTTGAGCGTCAGCGCCGGCATCGCGCCGGGCCTTCCCGTGTCGAACACGACAGGGATCGCGCTGGCCGGCACCACCCGCCCGACGACCGGGTTGAATCACGAAGCGCTCAGGTCCGCGCTGGATGCTGTCCATCGCGCCGGGATGCCGGGCGTCTATGCCGAGGTACGCGGCGGCGGCGAGGTGTGGCGCGACGCTTCGGGCGTCGCCGATGTCAGGACCGGCCGTCCGGTCAGACCCGGGATGCGCCAGCGCGTTGGCAGCATCACCAAGACGTTCACCGCCGCCGCGGTGATGCAGCAGGTGGAGAAAGGCCGGATCGGACTCGATGCGCCGATCGGCCGCTACCTGCCGGGGCTGGTGCCCGGAGAACGCGGCAACAGGATCACGGTGCGGATGCTGCTCAACCACACCAGCGGCATTCCCGAGTACCTGCCCTATGCGTTCCCATCCCTCCAGTCGTTCCCGTCAGGTACGTCGGCTGCGAGCCTCGACGACAACCGGTTCAGACAGTTCAGCCAGGCTGAACTGATCCAGATGGGCCTCACGGCGCCCCCCACCGGCGAGCCGGGCGGCACGACCGGAGTGTATTCGAATACCAACTATCTGCTTCTCGACCAACTTCTCAGGCAGGTCACCGGCACCACGGCGGAGGAGTACATCACCCGCAACGTCATAGAGCGCGCCGGGCTTCGACACACCACATTCCCGGCCGGCGCCCGGATCGAGGGGCCGCACCCGCGGATGTACGAGGCGCTGTACGGCCTGATCGAGCCGCCACGCGACTACAGCGTCTACAACATGTCCTGGGTGTCGACTGGCGCGGCTCTGGTGTCCACCGTCGAGGATGTCAACCGCTTCTACGAGATGCTGTTCAGCGGCAAGATCGTCAAGCGGTCATCGTTGGCGCAGATGCAGCGCACAATTCCGGTGCTCACCCAGGACGGTCACCAGACGATCGACTATGGTCTCGGGCTGCAGAGGTTCACGACCGCGGGCTGCGGCGTCTTCTGGGGCCACGACGGCACCGTCTGGGGCGCCCAAACGGTGTCCCGGACCAGTGCCGACGGAAAGCGGCAGCTGACCGTTGCAATGAACCTGGCGAGATGGAACAAAATTGACTCCACGGGGCGGCCGCAGCACCACCCTATCGATGATGCGCTATCCGAGCTGTACCACCAGGCGATGTGCGGGTAGCGAATGCCACCCGGAAACCGGATGAGCTTCCGGTTTCCGGGTGGCTTCCGTTTGGCGGTCAGTCGACGGTTGTCGTGTCCTGCTCGGCGGCACGATGGATGGCGATCAACTCGTCGCGGTACGAATGATCGGCTGTCCCGATCTCATCGTTGACTCGAGCCCCGTTCTCCCACCACTGCACCAACCCACGTCCCAGCTCCTGGCCGGCCCTGGTGTGGACGCACAGGGCATAGTCCGGCACGGCGACCATGAGTTCGCCATTCTCCACCTTGGTGGTCACCAGGTCGGCATGCTCAGCGCTGGTCCGGTCCTTCTCGGACATGGCGAGCAGGCGAACGGCGTGAACCGCCATCATGGTGTCCCCGCCCGCAACGGCGCGAAAATTCCGGTGCAGGCACTCCACCAGGAGTGGGGCCAGTGGCTGTCCCATGCCCACGTCCTCCACGGCGATGAGCTTCAGCCTTCGCCAGAGGTGCTCAGCGACCTCTGCGGAGGTCGACAGCATCTCGTATGCGGCCAGCACTGCGTTGTCGACATTGCCGCGGCGAATGTCCTTCTGCAGGACGGACACCAGCTGATCAACCGGGATGCCTCGCGGCGATGTGAGCCTGGTGTAAGGGTCTTCGGAATGCGGCGGTGGGCCGAAATGTCGCTGACCGCAACCGGCCAGGCAATCCCGCCATGCCGCCGACTGCGGCACGGTCGTCGCATCGGCGACGGGAGACATATCGATGAGGTCCTACGCGGCGGTACTCGTGACCGCCACCGCTCTCCTCTCCCCCGGCACGCTGACCGCGCCGCCGGCGGGTGCCTGTACCAATCCAGCTCCGGCGCGGGCCCCCGTGTCGGCGCAACCGCAGGCCCAGCGGATCCTCGATCCCGGGTCCGTCTGGCCACACAGCACCGGCGCCGGCGTGCTCGTCGCCGTGGTCGACTCTGGCGTCGACATCGACCATCCCCAGCTACGAGCCCCCGGGCTGGTGCTGCGCGGCCAGGACTTCCATCTCGTCGGGGACCTCCCCGGTTCGTTTGACTGCGTGTCCCACGGCACGGCGGTGGCCAGCATCATCGCCGCCCAGCCCATCGAGGGGATCGGGTTCGCCGGGCTCGCTCCGGGCGCGCGCATCCTCCCGGTCCGGGTGAGCGAAAGGGATGTCACCGACCGAGGCTCGGCCGAGGCCATCGATCCCGCCGTGCTTGCCCGTGGCATCTGGTACGCAGCCGACCAGGGCGCCAAGGTGATCAACCTGTCGGTCGCCGGTGCCGCGGACCACGCCTACGTCCGCGATGCCATCGCCTACGCCCGGTCCAAGGACGCGCTGGTCGTGGCCGCGGCCGGCAACAGCTCGCAGGGCGGCGCGGAGCAACTGGCCTACCCCGCGGGGTACGACGGTGTACTGGGGGTCGGCGCGGTGGACCGGTCCGGGACCCGGCTGCCCGGTTCGCAGGTCGGACGGCACGTGGATCTCGTCGCCCCGGGTGGTGAGGTACTCGCCGCGACCCGGGCGGGCGGCCACCAGTACTGGGAAGGCACCAGCTTCGCGACGCCTTTCGTGTCGGCTACCGCCGCGCTGGTGCGGTCCGCCTGGCCGCACCTTTCGGCCGACGAGGTCGCCGAGCGGCTGATGGCGACCGCGACGCCGGCACCTGGCGGGCCGGGAAGCACGGCGTACGGCGCCGGACTGGTCAATCCGTACCGCGCTGTCACGGACGGCTTGTCGAGCAGTCCGGCTCGGGTCATGCCGCCGGTCGACCGCAGGCCCGTGGATCCGGAGGTGGCACGGGTCGCGGCATGGTGGCAAACCACCGGCGGCACCGGTCGGCGTGCCCTGGTCGCGGCCGTCGTGACGGTGGTGCTCGCACTGATCGTCGCGCTCGTGCTCACCGCGGCCCGACGAGGGCGGTGGCGCGCTCGGTTGACCGAGTCGCTGCCGGCGCGGCCAGTGCTTGACGACACACCGGAACACCTGTTCGTCCTGCCGCCCCCGCCAGCCGAACGCTGAGCGTCGGCCACCCGCAACCGCTGACCCCGACATGCAGATCGGGAACGGCCGCCGATCCGGCCGTTCCCGATCTTCGACACACGCGTTCAGATCGCGGTGGCACCCACCCTGGCCACGGCAGAGGCCAGCGCCTGCTGCAGTTCGCTGTTGGCGGTCTGTACGCCCCCGCGTAGTGCCTCGAGCATCGCCTGCTGCGCGGTTGAGACCTGCTGCCACGCCGCACTGATCTCGCTGAACTCCCCGCCCGCCCGGTCCAGCCAGTCTGCCGAGGTGGCACCGGACGTGGTGCTCCAGGTGTCCATCTCCTGCTCCACCCGGCCTACCGTAGCCATGATCTGCGCCGCCAGGTCGTCGAGCTGGCCGAAGTCGCCTCTGATCAACATCGTGCTGCCTCCTTCTCGAATCGCCGGTTCATGCGCTGAGTGCGCCACCGAACGGGCTGTAGCCCGGCACGCCGTTCAGGCCGGCGGCACCGGTCTCATCCGCAACCAGGTACGTGTTGGACGAGAAGCTGGTGCTCTCACCGAGGCTGTTCAGCGCCGCCGTGAGTCGGGTGATCCCCGCCTCCCACCCGCTGTGCGCGGCGTCGAACGCCGGCCGCGCAGTGCCCTCCCACTGGCCCTTCAGCGCTTCGACCGTCGGCCGAAGCCCGGCTCGGTGTCCCTCGATGTTGCCTGAAACGCTGCCCGCCATCGCAGCGGCGCGTTCGAGCGTCTCGGTCACGCCGTGAAGCTGATTTCCACTCGGCATGGGCTCGCTCCTTCCCCCCACCGGCCGCGGCGTACGCCGCGATCGTCGTTGTCGTCCCAGCCAGACAGCGGGACGGACCAGAACGTATCGACGCGCGGACCGCGGCCGGCCTCTCCGGCACCTTCCTGCCAGCCGTCCCGGTTCCACGGCCACCACCGCGAGGATCGGTCCACTGAAAGGGCGGGAAGGGGATCATCGTGACAACCGTGATCGTGTCGCGGCAGGCACGCCGGCCGTGTCCGCCGGTGCCCTCGGGCGAACTCCTGTTGGAGCCGCCCCCGGAGATTCCCGCCGCGACGGGCAGGCAGTGGACCTCCATGCTCACCATGCTTCCGATGCTCGCGATCATGGCCGGGATGATGCTGATGTTCTCGGGTTCGATGGGTGGGTCACTGCGACTGGTGGTCTTCGGGCTCGTCGGCTTAGCCGTCGTCGGTGCGGCACTCGTCGCAATCGTCAACAGCGGTGGCACAGGTAAGCGGGAGATGGCCAACGCCAGGCGGCACTACCTGCGCAGGTTGGCGCAGCAACGGACCAGGCTGCTACGCGCCATCCACCAGCAGCGTGAGGCATGGTTGTATCTGCATCCCGAGCCGGACTTCCTGTGGTCGATCGTCAACAGTCACCGACTGTGGGAGCGGCGCCCCGGAGACCCTGACTTCGCGGTGATCAGAATGGGCGTCGGCCCGCAGAGCCCGGCGCTCACGCTGGTCGGCCCCGACACGAAGCCCATGGAGCAGCTCGAACCGGTGTCCGCGCTCGCGTTGCGCCGATTTCTCACGACGTACCAGACCGTTCCCGACCTGCCGGTGGCCGTGCCGATCGCCGGCTACGGCCGGCTGTTCCTGGGTGGCGACCGCGACGTCACCGTGCCACTGGTGCGCGCGATGCTGGCCCAACTTGCGACCCTGCACGCACCTGACGAGCTGCGTATCGCCGTGTGCGCCGAACAGAGGTCGGCGGATTGGGATTGGGTGAAATGGCTTCCGCACGCTCTGCACCCCGACAGGGCCGACGGCGCCGGTCCACTTCGGCTGGTAGCCGACACGGTCGCCGAGATCGAGTCGATGCTGGCGGACCTGCTGGCGACCCGACCACGCTTCGAGCCCGGTGGCAGACGTACGTCCGGCCCTCAGCTGATCGTGGTGCGCGATGGTGCGCCAGCAACCGGATCGGACTACCTGCTGACCGATGCCGGGACCGACGGCGTGCTGGTCATCGACCTCACCGCGGCGCCGCCCCGGACAGCGGACGCGCCGGGACTGGTCGTCGACGTTGCCGCCGACGGCACGATCGTCCTTGGCACCGATGACGATCGGGTGCCGATCGGCCGCGCCGACGCCTTGTGCGGCGTCGCGGCCGAGGCGCTCGCCCGCCAGCTCGCGCCGCTGCGCCTGACCGGTGCCAGCCAGGCCATGAGCATCGACCTCGGGCTTGCCGAGCTACTGAACCTGGGGGATCCGTACTCGTTCGATCCCACCGACACCTGGGTCCAGCGGCCGGCTCGAGACCGGCTGCGGGTCCCGTTCGGGATCCAACCGGACGGTGTGCCGATCGAACTTGATCTCAAGGAGTCGGCGCAGGACGGCATGGGGCCGCACGGTCTCCTGGTCGGCGCGACCGGGTCAGGCAAGAGTGAGCTGCTCCGTACGCTGGTGCTGGCCCTGGCGGTGACCCACCCACCGAACTCGCTCAATCTGGTCCTGATCGACTTCAAGGGTGGCGCCGCCTTCACGCCACTGAAGGCCTTGCCGCACACCAGTACGGTCGTCACGAACCTGGAGAACGCTCTGCCGCTGGTCGACCGGATGGGCGACGCGCTGCAGGGTGAGCTGATGCGGCGTCAGGAGCTGTTGCGGGCGGCGGGCAACTTCGCCTCGCTGCGCGACTACGAACGGGCCCGGGCGGCCGGCGCGGCGCTGCCCGAGGTACCCACACTGCTGGTCATCATCGACGAGTTCGGCGAGCTACTCACCAAGAAGCCCGACTTCATCAACATCTTCCTTCAGATAGGAAAACTCGGTCGATCACTCGGCGTCCATCTCCTGCTCGCCAGCCAACAGCTCGAGGAGGGCAGACTACGCGGACTGGATACGCACCTGTCGTACCGGATCGGCCTGCGCACCTTGACCGCGATGGAGAGCCGCGCCGTCCTCGGCGTGACAGCCGCCTTCGAGCTGCCACGTGCTCCCGGCCACGGGCTGGTGAAGTTGGGCGCCGAGCCGCCGACACGGTTCCGTTCCGCGTACGTATCCGGCAGGTACGCGCCAACCGACGCGCGTGCCGGATCGCCCGGTGCCAATGCACCGCCGCTGCTGGAGTACACCACCCGGTACGTTCCCCCTGCCACCGGCACGGCCGTTCCCGCCCTGCCGCCGGAAGACGACGCCGACGACTCGAATTGCCTGTTTCACATCCTCGTGGAGCGGATGGTCGCGCGTGGTGCACCCGCCCGGCAGGTGTGGTTGCCGCCCCTGGCGGAGTCGCCCACCGTGGACGGATTGCTCGGCCCGATCGTGTTCGACCCGACCCGCGGGCTCGGCACCGCACGAACGAACCTGACGGGCCGGCTTCGCGCGATCGTCGGCGTCGTGGACCGCCCGTTCGACCAACGGCGCGACCCACTCGAGCTTGACCTCTCCGCCTCCGCCGGGCACCTCGCCGTGGTCGGTGGTCCGCGCAGCGGCAAGAGCACGGCGCTGCGTACCTTCGTGACCAGTCTCGCGCTCACGCACACGCCCCGCGAGGTGCAGTTCTACTGTCTGGACTTCGGTGGCGGCACCCTCTCCGCCCTGCGCGGTCTGCCGCATGTCGGCGGGGTTGCCGGGCGGCAGAACGCCGGTGCCGTCCGCCGCACCGTCGCGCAGGTCGCCGGTGTGCTCGAAGATCGTGAACGGCGGTTCGCCGAGGCCGATCTCGACGGGATCGCCGCCTACCGCGACGCTCGGGCCGGCGGCGAGTTCGCCGACGACCCGTACGGCGACGTGTTCCTCGTGGTGGACGGCTGGCAGACGCTGCACAAGGAGTTCGAAACGGTGGAACCGACGGTCGCCGACATCGCCGCCCGCGGACTGGCCTACGGCGTGCACGTTGTTGTTACGTGCACCCGATGGTTCGACCTGCGCTCGAACATCCGCGACATGTTCGGCAGCAGGGTGGAGCTGCGGTTGGGCGAGACGATCGACACCGCCGTCGACCGCGCGACCGCCGACAGCGTTCCCAAGGGCACGCCGGGGCGCGGTATCACCACCTCGAAGCATCATCTGCTCCTCGCACTGCCGAGAATCGACGGTGTCCAGTCCGATGCGGAGTTGGGTGCTGCGACAGCGGCCGCGGTAGCGGCGATCGCCGACGCGTGGCCGCACGGCAGCGCACCGCCGGTGCGCCTGCTTCCGTCGACGGTGCCATACGGTCGGCTGCCGGCCCGTGACGAGTCTCCAGCCGGGCTGCGACTCAGTGTGGGGCTCGCCGAACAGGACCTCGCGCCGGTCCACCTGGACTTCTCCGCCGACGCGCATCTGCTGCTGCTGGGCGACACCCAGTCGGGTAAGACGGGGTTCCTGCGGGTTCTGGCCCGGCGCATCGGGGACAACCTGCCCCCGGAGAAGGCGCGCATGATCCTGATCGACCACCGTCGCGGCCTGCTTGGAGACGTCACCACCGGGCACCTCCTGGGCCACGGCACCGATCCTGTCGGCTCCCGACGCCTGATCTCCGACGCCGCCCGCGCCATGACGCAGCGACTTCCAGGCCCCGACGTCACCGCGGAGCAACTCCGCAAGCGCAACTGGTGGCGTGGCCCCGAGCTGTTCATCCTCGTCGATGACTACGACCTGGTGGCGAGCCCTCTGGACAACGTGTTCGCGCCGTTGATGGAGTTCCTGCCGCAGAGCCGGGAGTTGGGGCTGCACGTGGTGGTCACCCGCCGAACCGGTGGCGCCGGGCGCGCATTGTTCGAGCCATTTCTCGCCCGTCTGCGCGATGTCGGCTCCCCCGGTCTGTTGCTTTCGGGCAACCGGGAGGAGGGTCCGTTGCTCGGCTTCAAGCCGGAGAGCCTGCCAGCCGGCCGGGGCCGGCTGATCGCCCGCGGGCGCGAACCCCGGATGGTGCAGTTGGCGTGGCTCGCAGCAGCCGAATCCTGATGGCCGGTTGCTGTCGGGCGCGGCCGGGTGCACCGGCCGAGTGGTTGGCTCACCGTACCGAACCTCATCCACCCGGGAGGAAACCATGGCGAGCGGATCGCTCAACGCCAACACCGGAACTGTCAGCCGGCTCGCCGGTGAGCTTGACCCGTCCTCCATCAGTGCCGCGAAGGCCGCGGCCGCGGATGTGCGTGGCGCGCTACAGGACTGCGGCGATCCGCTGCCGGGCTGCCAGCGGTTCAACGCCGACGTCCGCGACGCCCTCGCCCGCTTCACGGCGTTCTTCACCGAGGTGGAGCGGGGCATCGCGGCGTACGCCTCGATCGCGCGGGACAGTGCCGCCGACTACGTCAACCGCGACGGCGTGGGTCGCGCTCCGCTGCGGCAGGTGGTGGATGGGTCGTCGGCACTCGCGGAGGCGCGACGCGGCACGCACCCCGGCGAAACGGAGTGACACGGTGACCGACGTAGGCGCACTGACCCAGGAGATGACGCTGCTGCACCACCGCGCCGAGGCGCAGATGCAGCACCGCGCGAACATGATGCGGATCGATCGAGGCTGGGCCGCCATGCAGGCTGGGCTGCAGGCAACTGCTGACATGCTCCGGCAGGGTGCGGGGCGGTTCGAGTTGGAATGGCCGGACGCCGCCGGCGTCGGGTACGTGAAGCGCCTGCACCGCAGCGCGACGACGGTGCAGGCCTGGCACGACGCGCTGGCATCGGTGGACATGGGTCAGACCTTGACGACCTTGACCGGTGAGATCGATGTGACGTTCCGGTTGATCACGCAGTTGAAGAAGACCTTCGACCAGCTGGTGCAACATCTGGCCGCCATGCCGTACGGCCCATTCGCCGACCCGGCAGTCGCCGCACAGATGGAGAAACACGTCGGTGCAATCCTGGAACGACTGCGCCAACTCGTGCACGAGGCCCGGGAGCTGCTGCTGCGGCTTGACCAGACGTTCCTCGACGCCGCGCGTCGGGTCGCCGGCGCACCGGACGGCACGCCGTGGGACGGACCAACGGCGGTTGACGCCGGCACAACGGGTGCGGCGGGCCAGATCACAGCGGCCCCGGGCGGGCCGGGTGCCGGCGACCCGACGTTGTCCGCACCCGCCGGCTCCCCTGGTGGGGCCGGTCCGGGCGGGGCCGCCTCGGACGTCGCGATGAGCCCCAACCCCGGTACGGCCCCCGCCGCAGCAGGTGGGGCGGCCGCGATAGCCCAGAGTGGCCGGCCCGCCGGGGACGGAATCGCACCAGCCGGAACCCTGTCACCGGTCGGCCTTGGCGCGACACCGCCCGGGGGCGCCGGGGCACCAGGGCTGGCTGGGCTTCCGGCCCCGACGCCGGTCACCGGACTGTCGGCCATCGGGGCGCCCTTGACCTCGTCACTTCCTACCGCTGCGTCCTTCACGGCGCCGACGCTGCCGCCGCTGCTGCCACCTGGAGTGCCTGGCGCGGGCGTCCCCGGTGCGCTCGGGCTCGCCGGATCGGGGCACCTCCGCGCGGGCGGGTCCGGGGGCGTCCACGTCCCCAAGCCGGTAGCGGGCACCGCGTCGACCGCGATCGCCCGAGCGGGCGCGCCGATCGGTACGTCGAGCGCGCCGGTCTCGCCGCCACCGCCCGCCCCACCGACGGTCGAGGTCGGCACACCCGCAGGCGCAGGAGGAGGGGCGACCCGCCCGCCGATGGCCATGATGCCGCCGATGGCGGGCGGTGCCGGCGCCGGCGGCGGCCCCCCGAAAGCGGGGACGGCCGACGACGCGAGCGGTGGACACCGATCACGTCCACTGCGCGCGGTGCCCGGCGTGCCATTCCGGCTGCGTGACCGGACCGGCACGCTCGACGGCGCCACGTTCCTGGGCACCGGGCGCCGCCCGGCCACTGCCCCGCCCGAGCGTCACGCGGACGGCGTCACCGCGCAGCCGCTCGACGACGAGCTCTGGAAGGTCGACTAGCAACGCGACGCGCTGAGCGAGGCACGCAACGTCGATCCCTCCCGTGTCGCCTCGCGGGGGACGCCACCTTGGGATAGGCCGGTCCGGCGCTGGGCAGCTGACGGTAAACCGACAGATCACGTCACGTCCGTCCCCCTCTGTAAGACATGGTCGCGGCGCCGAACGTCGACGACAGCACCACATGCTCAACCGAGGGAGGAAACAATGTCCAGCATTCGACGGACCCTGCTGCTGGTGGCCGGAACGGTCGCCGCGGTCGGTCTCGCACTGTCCACCGCATCACCGGCCTCCGCATGGACCTGGACCTACGGCTCGACCGTGTACAACAGCGGCGGGCTCTGTGTCCAGGGCAACGCCGGCATCGACCACGTAGGCGCGACGTTCTCCGGCAACCTCGCATACGCAGACACCTTCGCCCGCGGCGCGGGCTGCGGCGCCGGCCTGGTCAACAGGTACGCGGCGGTGAAGCTCGACGTGCTCAAGTGGAATGGCTCCGCCTGGTTCGTGTGTCGCGCGACCAACTGGGAGTACGGCTACACCGGCGTGAGCCAATGGGGACCGTACGGACCCTCGCAGGTGTTCAACTACGGCGGCGCCGCGTCGTGCGGCGCGGGCTGGTACGCCACGAGGGCGTACGCGTACGTCCTGGACGGTACGGCCTGGCGCGGCGGCACCGTCTGGGCGCAGGAGTTTGTCTCCTGAAATCTGCCAACGAGTCCGGTACCACCAGCCTGCCGGCACCGGCCATCCCCACCGGAGATGCGGGATGGCCGGTGCCGCGCCGGCTCAGCAGCACGGAAGGCCCACAGGACGTGCCTCAGTCGCGGCAACTGGGTCGTCCGCGGACGGTGGCAGGCCCATACTCGCCTGGTGTCCTTCTCCGCCGACGCCACCAGGGTGCGTGACGCCTCACGGTCGCTGGCTGAGCGGGAGGCCGCCCTGGTGCGGTGCGTTGTGCGGTTCTCGCCGTTTGGCGTGATCGGCACCTTTGCCCACCTGGACCGTGCGGTCGGCGAAGGCGATCGGGCCGAACGGCTGCTCGCCGCGGTGGGCGTACTCGAGTCGGCCCACACTGCGTGGCGGCTGGAACTCGGACGATTCGCGGAGCAGCGCCGGGCAGCCAAGGCCCGCGGTCTGCGCCGGGTCAGGCCTTCGGAACTCGACCGTTACGCCAGCTACGGCTGGCCGGGCGAGCCCGCACCGGAGAGGTCCGCTGGACGGGCACTCGATGAGGGATTCCTGGGTCATTGCGGGATGACGTTGTGGGAACCGGTGCCGGTCAATCTGCGACGTCGCCTCAAGCGGGCCGAGCGTGCGGTGGAGTCACCCGCTCGGTTCGCCGGCTGCCTGCTCGCCGCGGTGACCGTCACGCAGGCCGTACTCGCGCTGCTCGCCTGGCTCATCGTCGACCCTCCGGGACTCTTCTGGCTGGGCTTCGCCGCCACCGCGATGGTGGCGACCGCCTACGCCGTTGCGGCCGGGTTCCGGGACGCGGCCAAGCACAACCGAGAGCATCGAGCCACGATGGAGGCGCTCGATCGACGACACCAGGAACTGAGCGAACAACTACGCCGAGCAGAGCAAACCGCAGTGCGGGCCCGTACCACGATGTGAGGCCGCCCTCGGAGCCGTCATGCTGAGCTGATCTCCAAGGGCGGTGTGACCGCCGCACGCCTGCGACTGCGGCGGTCACAGAGGTCCCAGCACTGTGTCGGGATCGGCGTCCAATGCCAGTCCCTCCAGGACTGTCAGCAGCTGACGCTCCTCGTACCTGAAGTGCGACTCCATGATCGCTGCCACACCCTCCAGGTGCCGGTCCAGCTCCGCGGGCGCGGCGGCACGGGTGACGGCAGCCCGCAGCCCGGCCAACAGGTGAGCGATCATCGAATGATCCTGCCGGAGGTAATGCAGCGTGTCTTCTAGCTGCGGGTACTGCTCGGCGATCGCCGGAAAGAGGTGACGATCCTCGCCCTCGTGGTGGGCCGTGAGCGGGGTGCAGAACCCGTGACAGAACAGCAGCAGATCCCGCGTAGCCGGCTCGACCGGCTCGCCGTCAGCGAGGGCCTGCCGGGTCACGGTCAGCGCTTGGCGCAGCCTGTCATGGACGCTGCGCAGCTCCCGACTCCAGGCAACCAGCCTGGTCTTCTCGCCCTCACTCACGAGTGAGGGCGAAGGGACGACGAATCATCATCGTCGTGCTCCCTTCGGTCCGGCGCCTCCATGCCTGGCACGGTCTGCCACCGGCACGCGACGCTGTGGCCCACTCTAACGCCTGGACCACCCGTCCCTCGCCAGCCAGCCAGGGCTGCCGGTCAGCGGCGGCCGGCCGCCAGGGCAACGAGGAACTGACCGCCGCCGGCGTCGACGCTGGCGGTCACCGGCAGTCCGGGCGCCAGCCGGGAGAACCGGTCGACGAGCCAGTCCGCCGTCGCCCGGGCGTCCTTCTCGCTTCCACAGCGGGCGACCAACTCGCGGCCGCCCTTGCGTTCGAGGCGCTCGGCAACGGCGATCAGCGGCGCCGGCTCCACCACGTGCAGGCGGTCCGGCCAGGCGATGACCGCCTTGACCGCGCCCTTGCGGGTGTTGCAGGCGCGGTGCGCGAGCCGCTCGACGACCTTGGCCTTCCGGTCGGCGGTGCGACTGTCGACGCTGGGGCCGCGCGCGTCGTTCACCGACATGGCGGCGTCGACGGGCTCGTCGCACACCCAGCACCGCCAGCCGTCACGCTTCGCCACGTCATCGAGGAGGCTCATCCGAGCAGACTAGCCCTCGGCCGGCGACAGCCGCTGAGACACATCACCGCGCCTTGGCCGTCGCGGGGTCCAGGCCGCTGCCCATGGGCACCCGGCTGACCAGTCCACCGGGCAACCGCACCGGCGCAACCCCGGCGTAGCCCAGGATCCCCGGTACCTCCCGGCTGGCGAGCGGGTAGGCCCGACCCTGATCAGTGACGAGGACGAGCGTGCCGACCGCGGCCTGGCCGCTCGCCATCACCTCCGCCAGCGCGGCCCGTCCGGGCGGCACATGTACCCGGTCGGCCAACGGTAGCCCGGCGGAGGTCCGCCCGGCAGTGGCCGTCATGGGATCTGCCGGCGGAAGGCGCACATCGCTTTGCATCCGCGGCACGGAGACACCCCCGTCGTACGTCGCGCAGACGGCCGCGGGACCGCCGCCGGGACGGGCGAAGTGCGGACGGCTCGGCGGCGCGGCGCCGGGTACCGGTGTCACCGCTGGTTCCTTCCTGGCCTCGGCCGCCGCCACCAGGCCCAGCGGCATGCCCACCGGCTCCGCCCCGCCGTATGCGACCGCCGTCGCCGGATACGCCAGTTGGATGTCGTACTGGAACTGCGAGATCGGCCGTAGCCGGTCGTGCTCCACAAGATAGTGCTGGAGACCGCCCCCTGAGGTCTGAGCCATCAGCAGTTGTCCGACACGCAGGTCTGGGCGGCGCGGCACAGCCGTCGACGGTTCACCGACGCGCGGCACCACGATCGGCGCGATGGGCTCGCCGGAGGGGAGGACGTCCACCATCACGGTGCCGACCCGGGCGCGCGGCTCGGCGCGCAACGCGAGCCCGACGGCGACCGTGTCGGGCTGCCGGATCCGGTGGCGGTAGCCGCGCCACAGCAGGTAATGATCGCCGGTACCCGACACCTCGACCAGGATGGCGGCGTCGCCCAGCGGATGACCGGCCGGCTCGACGCCGATCAACAACACGGTCTCGTCGACGGTCGCCCCGGTCCCGTCGGAACCGGGCTGCGAGCACAGGGTCCACCCCCCGCTCAGCATCCCGTCCCTGCTGGGCAAAGCGTCCGGCGCGTCCACAATGCCGATCCGCGGCCCACGGGCCACCCCCACCAACGACCTGCGGGAGACCGAGCGGGTCGGCGCATGGCGCCCCAGCGCCAGCAGGGCCGAGGTGTAGTTGAGCACCGGGTGCAGCCGGCCGTCCAAATAGACATACCGCGCGCCGGTCTCATTGACGACAATCACCGCATCGCCATGACGCCAGGTTCGGTTGCCACCCGGGACCACGACGCCGTAGATACCCACGGCGACCAACGCGAGCACCGCGATCGCGACACTGCCCACGGCTGCCACCGATGGTCGACTGAACGGTGGATGCTCGGGGTCGGGCTGCCGCGTCACAACCGCAGAGACCACCCGGGCAACCAGGAACCGGTGCGCCTGGAGCTGATCACGTCTGGACGCCACATCAGCCTCCGAACCCTCGTACCAGACCGAACAGGCCGAGCACCGCGCATACCAGCGGGGCGCACGCGAGCAGCACCAGCACCTCGAGCACCTCGGCGTACCGACTCAGTGCCGCCCCCGGCGTGCGGCGGCTGTACACCAGCCCGAGGAGCACCGCGACGGCAGCCACCGCGATCAGACCCGGCACCGCGACACTGAGCGACCACTCCCGATCGGCCATCAGCGGACCAGTCGCCAGGCAGCCGACTCCGACCAGGGCAGCGCAGAGCATGGGCGCCCGGTGCCGGACCGCCGGGTACAGCCGGGCCCGCAGGCCGAACCCCACACTCAACATCACCAGGAGCACCACCTCCGAGGGTCCGGTCCGACGAGCCAGCAGTGTCTGGGCGAGCCCGGCCGCCAGTGCCGCTCCGGCCACCATGCCGGTGAGGAGGCTGTCGGTGCGCAGGACCGCTGCGTACACCGCGTGCCGAGGCGGCTGTGGATCATCGCGGACCAGTTCCGCCCCGGTCCGGGGCAGGACCGGCGTCGGCACCCGGCCCAGCCGGATCGCCATGGGGCCGAGCATCGGAGAGAAGAGCAGCACCCCGCTGGCCAGCACCGCCGACGAGCCCACGCCACCGGTCGCACCGACGCTCACCACCCAGGCGGATACCCCACCCAGCAAGCCGACCGTGGCGGCACCGATAAAGACCGCGGCTCCCTGCACGACGCCGAGGTAGCCGAGGACGGCCGCCAGCAGCAGGAGCGCGCATCCGCCCAGAAGCTGGGCGGCACCGAACCCGGTCAGCGGCACGCTGCCACCCAACGCCAGCGCCCCGCCCAGGAACGCGGGGGGCAACGCGAGCGCCGCGACCACCGAGCCCGCCCCCGCGTCACCGGCCGCACGGGCCAGCGCGACGCCGGCAGCCAGCAGCAGGAGCGCGACGGCGACGGCGACCCAACCAGGACCCCGCCACGGGATGCCGGCCCGCAGCACGGCAACCATGGTCAGGCCGACCGCCACCCCTGCCGCTCCGAGCCCGGCCACGCGGGTGTGCCGCTGCCCCCACAACCGTCCGATGCGGCCCGCGCCGGCGGCGATCGCGGAAACCACGTCGTCGTACTCCGGCTCGGGCCACTCGAGTCGACGTGGCACCAGGTGCAGCACCTCACCGTCGCGTACGCCGTGGGAACCGAGCGTTCGCGAGCCGTCGACCGGGGCACCGTCGGTTCGGCGCAGCACCCACCCGCTGTCCGGCGCCCGGTCCTCGGCGAGCCCGGCACCGACCTGCCGCAGCAGTACCGGCAGAATCTCGGCGACCGGTGACTGTTGCGGCAGCGCCACATCCAGCCGCCGATGTGCAGCGGCGACAGTGACCCTTACCAGTGGCATCGTCGTCATCGGACCTCTTTCCGCCTGGAGTCGCGCCACGGCCGCAAGCGGTCGTCAGGCAGCGTCGTCTGTGGCCGGTCTCTACGATGGAGCAACGGGCCGGCTGGGGTACCGGCACGACCGCTAGCGGACATCGATATTGAGATGAG
This sequence comes from Micromonosporaceae bacterium, assembly GCA_035296325.1. Taxonomy (GTDB): domain Bacteria; phylum Actinomycetota; class Actinomycetes; order Mycobacteriales; family Micromonosporaceae; genus DATHBD01. The sequence continues at coordinate 58,778 of DATHBD010000081.1, forward strand.
CAACCGCCATGCCGATCGACTTGGAACACCTTGACCTGGTCCCCTTGGCCGCCGGTCCGGTTGCCACCGTGCTGGCGGGCGTGCACCCCGACACCGGGGAAGGGTTCGCGCTGAAGGTCTTTCCGGGCGGGCTCGACCGGCGTACCCGGACCGCCCTGGACCGTGAGCTGAGCCGGCTGTCCGACCTGCCGGCGCAGGCCCCCGTCCTGGTCGCCACGAGCGTGGAGACATCCACCGACGGGCGCTGTGCGCTGCGGATGGAGCTGTGCGCGCAGTCCCTCACCGAGCTGATCGAATCCTTCGGGCCACTCTCGGTGTCCGACACGCTGGCCCTCGGCAGTGCCCTGGCGACGGCGCTCGCGGCGGCGCACCGGATCGGAGTGGTGCACGGCGGGGTCACCCCCGGGAACGTCCTGTTCCGCCCCTCCGGGGAGCCGGTGCTGTCGGACTTCGGATCAACGCTGCGCCAGGCCTTCCCACGCGATCCGACGCTGAGCGTGAGCTTCACCGCACCGGAGACTGTGCGGGATGGGACCGTTGACGTGCGGTCCGACCTCTACGGTCTGGGCGCGGTCCTGTACCTGGCACTGTCCGGGCGACCCCCTTATCACGGGCCACCCGGTGAACGGCCGGGCGAGCAACTCCTGCGCGTGCTGGGCGCGCCGGTGCCGTCACTCGATCGCGACGACCTCCCGCCCACGCTGGCACAGCTGGTGTCCGTGCTGCTGTCGAAGGACCCGCAGGCGCGGCCGGGTGACGCGGGCGCGGTGGCCGAGCAGCTCGAGGCGATGGGTGAACCGGCGCCGGCGTCTCCCGCCCCGATCCCACCGGACCAGGAGGCGGCCGTATCGCCTCCGTTCGACGACTTCGCCGGGTACGGCGCGCCGTTGGTGCCATCGACGTCCGCCCAGCCTGCGCCACCCCGCCCCCGCGGGGAGCCCATTCTGGTCTTCGGGCTCAACCAGCGGACCCGGCGGCGCCCGCGCGTGACGCAGCTGCTCGTCGGGGCCGCTGTGCTGGCGTTGCTGACAGCGGCGACCTCGCTTCTGGTGTTGAACCAGCCCGATGATGTGACCGTATCGCCGGCACGGGCAGTGGCGTCCACCGCAGCCTCCGCGCAGGTGCGAGGCGTCCAACTCGAGCTGGCCGATCCACTGGACCGTGGCAGCACCGTGGAGCTGTCCTGGCGCAGCAGCGAGTCGCTGGACTTTGCCGTGATCGTGGCGACCGAGGGAGAGCCGGCGTCGAAGCCGCACTTCGTCCACCGCAACACGACCTACACCGTGCCCGTGGATCCGGTCCGCCGGTACTGCTTCGCGATCCAGGGCGTCAACGGGGTGCAGGTGTACGAGAGTGCGCCCAAGCCGATTCGCGGAGCCAGCTGCAAGACCTGATTCCGGTCAGCCGGACCGCCGGTGCGGTGGCAGCAGGCTTCGCGGCTCCAGCGCCGCCCGGAGCCGCGATCGCCACCCACGACGGGCCAGCGCACGGCGGACGTCGCGGACCGCTCCCCACGCCTCCCGCCCACTGTGCTGCGCCGAGGCGGTCCCGGACCACATGGCCTGATCGACCGTGGCAGCCAGCCGGCGTAGCGGATCCACTGTGGCCTCGCCGGTGATGGCCGCGGCGACCGCCATATCCCGCGGTGTCATGCCGGTCGACACCTCCACACCGTGGTCGCACAACCGGTCGCGGGCCTCTTCGACGGCAGCGACCACCGCAGCCAAACCCGTTCGGCCACGTCGCCCCCGGGACCGTACCGCCTTCACGGCCGGCAGCCCGATCAGCCACCCCAGCAGCAGCACAACCGGAACGGCCGCGAAGACCGCCGCTGACCGCAGGCCGAGACCAGCGCCGGTGCCGGCGCGCACGCCGGTCCCGGACGGTGGCGCGACCGGCGGATCCCGCAGGTCCTCCGGTGCGGGGAGCTGGCTCCTCGCGCGTGCGGCCGCGCCGGCCGGCCCGCCGCCGGCGACTGCGCCCGAGGCGGACGCGACGCCGCTGGGATCCAGCGGGACCCAGCCGACGTCGCGCACCGCGACCTCGGGCCAGGCGAGCACGTCACCATTGCGGACCGTGTACCCCCCGTCCGGGTCGCGCACGGTCGGGGTCCGGAAGCCGACGACCAGGCGTGCCGGGATGCCCCGCATTCGCGCCAGCACCACGTACGCGGCTGCGAACTGCTCGCTCGTGCCGCGCCTGTCCCGGAGCAGAAAGTCCGCCAGCTGGGGCCAGCTGTGTCCGGTGGGCAGGCTCTCCCCCGTCGCCAGTTGGAAACCCTCCGAGAGGGACCGCTCCAGCGCCAGGGCGGCCTGGAACGAAGGTCGTAGCCCACGCACGGCGGTCTCTGCGAACTCGGCCGTCCCTGCCGGCGGCGCCCCGACGCCACCGCGCCCACCCGGTGCCTCCGGATCGATTGCCGCGTTGGTGAGCGCGTTCTCGTCGATCTCCGGCTGCCACCAGGACAGGGTGTATCGGGTGGGCCCACCGGATCCATGCAGCAGCGTCCCGTGCGCAGGCTCGATGAGGGGATCGACGTTCGCCACCGTGGCGGGCCACGTCTGGCTCGGCAACCACGGACCGACCGTCTCTGTGGTCGCGATGTCGACGGTCCGCAGATCGACATCGACGGTCAGCGCGGGGTTCGGCGGGAGCCCGGTACCCAACCGCCGGTACCGGTCGCCGGAGGTCCAGTTCACCCCGTCGAACTCATCGAATACGACGAGGGGCCAGCGATCCACATCCACGGCCCGGCTGACCCGGAACACCGGGGTTCCCGGGTGGGCGAGCCGGTAGGCGATCTCGTTGAGCGGGTTCGTCACCTGGGCGACGGGCAGCGTCGCCACGCGATGCTGCAACCCGTATCTCGGTGGCGCCGCCGGCTGCACCGCGCCGGTCAGGAGCACCGCGAGGGCACCCACGCCGAGAGACAGCGCCCCGTGCGCCAGGGCCGGCACCACGCGCTGAGGATCGGTCACCGGTTGGTTGTCGACACTGCGGCCGGTCCGGGTCGTCAACAGCAGGCCGACCGCCGCGGCATAGCCGATGGCCGCGACCGTGGCCGCGACCGGCGCCGCGGCGGCGTAGAACTGGCTGAGGACCGCAAGGGCGAAGCTTGGCGCGAACGCGAGCAGCGGGCTGCGTTCGCGGTGGAGCAACTCAATGCCGAGCACCCCCGCCAGCACGACGAGCAGCGGCACGAACAGCAGCAGCTCCGGTTCGGGCTGGGCCGGCCAGGTCGACTGCAGTACGAGCTGCCATGAGTCCGTCGCCCCGGTGGCGAGGGCCCGCAGGGTGGCTGCGGTTGGCACGCCGGCCACCGTCGTCGACCACAACGACGTCTCGACGACGGCCAGGAGGCCGGCCACGGCGGTCAGCACCGGCCGCCAGGCCGGCAGGCGGCCGGACGCGCAGGCCAACGCGGTCACCAGGACCGCCGCCGCCGGGACGGTGACCGGCAGCAGGAGCGCGGTGGCTCCGAACACGGGGGTGAACAGCATCCCGGCGATCGTGGCGGCCAACGCCAGAGCCGCGGTGGGTGGGGCGGCAACCCTCGCCGCGCTCACCCGACGCCCTCGTTCCACCGGCGTACCGCCTCGGCGGCGCTGTCGGCCCGGAGCACGCGGACGCCGGTCACCATGCTGACCGGCGCGCCGGTCCCGGTGAGGACGACCAGAGTGATCGTCGAGAAGCGGCGGCGCAACTCCGCCAAGGCGGCGGGTGCGGTGCCGACCGACGTGATAACGACCAGCGCGCCGCCGGTCGACCGACCTGACCGCAGCCGATCCGGCACCGCACCGCGGTCGTCCCCACCCTGGCGCACGTCGGTCAGCTCGTCGAGCAGTCGGCGCGCGGCCTGCGCGCCACCGGGCACGGGGACATCCAGGCCCGATGACGTGACGAGTCGGCTGTGATGGCCGGCCTGGGCCGTGCCATCGAGCAGGGATGCCGCGAGCTCGACCGCTTCCTCGAACCCGTCGGCGGACAGCACATCCGGTCGGTTGTCCAACAGCACCGTGAAGCGAGGCTGCTCGGGATCGGTGAGGTCGCGCACCATCAGCCGGCCGGTCCTGGCGGTCGCCTTCCAGTGCAGGTGCCGCACCTCGTCCCCCGGTACGTACTCGCGCACATCCTGGATATTCACCGAACCGCGCAACGTGTGATTGCTGGTCGCCGCATCATGGTGGTGGCGCGGATGGCCGCCGACCCTGGGGCGCGCCGGCAGTCGCCGGGGGTGCACCCGCAGCGTCGCCGTGTCACCGGTCACCACGCTGTTGTCGGTCAACCCGAAGGGGTCGGCCCGGCGCAGCGTGAGCGGCCCCACGGTCAGCCTGCCGCGGACGCTGGTGGGCAGCTCGTAGTGGTAGACGGCCGCACCGCCGGGTGGCAATGCGCGGACCCGGATCGACCGGATCGTGCTGCCCGCCGTGTCCACGGCGACGAACCCGGCCTGACGCTTGCTGCCCGGGTTACTCACCTGCAACGTGGCCACGGCCGGTCGACCCCGCTCGATGACCTCCGGGTAGACCGACCGCTGTACCCGCACCGTTGGTCCCCGGGACGTGAGCAGGACAGCCGCGAGCACGGCGGCGAGCACGATGGCGCCGAGCGCCCGCAGGAACGGGTACCGCCCCCACAGTCCGAAGCTCAACAGCAGCACGGCGAGGACAAGCAGGGTGACGCCACGCCGGGTCAGGCGCACGGTCAGCTGCCCGTACGAGCCATCGGCACGCGCGTCGAGGCGAGCAGTTCCGCGACAACCTCGGCCGTACCGCGCTGGTTGAGCTCAGCCTCGGCAGTGAGGATGAGTCGATGCTCAAGCACCGGCACGGCGACGTCCTTGATGTCGTCGGGGGTCACGAATCCGCGGCCGTCGATCGCGGCAAGGGCCTGCGCGGTTCGCACCAGCGCGATGCTGCCACGCACGCTCGCGCCGAAGCGCACGGCGGCATGTTCGCGGGTTGCGGCGGCGAGCCGGGCGGCGTACTCGCACACCGCCCGGTCAACGTGCGCGCTCCGCACCTCGTCGGAGGCTGCCCGCAGCGCCGCGATGTCCACCACCGGAGCAAGGTCGTCCGCGGTCATCCCCGCACAGTCATTCATGATCACTGAGACCTCGGTGTCGAGGTCCGGGTACCCGATCGACAGCCGGATCAGAAACCGGTCGAGCTGCGCCTCGGGCAGCCGGTAGGTGCCCTCCATCTCGATCGGGTTCTGAGTGGCGATGACCATGAACGGCCGTGGCACGTCATGGGCTGTCGCGTCGACGGTGACTCGACGCTCGCTCATCACCTCGAGCATCGCCGACTGCGTCTTCGGCGTACCCCGGTTGATCTCGTCGGCGACCACGATGTTCGCGAACACCGCGCCCGGATGGAAGGCGAAGCGCTCGTCCTTCTGGAGGTACACCGTGACGCCGGTGATGTCGCCTGGCAGCAGGTCCGGCGTGAACTGGATGCGGCTCCAGTCGCCACCGATGCTGCGTGCCAGGCACCGGGCCAGCGTGGTCTTGCCGAGACCGGGCACATCCTCGATCAGCACGTGACCCTCCGCGAGCAGCGCGGCGATCACCAGCCGTACCACCTGCGGCTTGCCGCGGATCACGCGTCCGATGTTGGCGGCGATCCGCTCGGCGACATCGGCCGCACCATTGCCGCTCAACTCACCCTCCATCGATAGTGGTTGGACTCGACGGTCGCACCGCCGGCCGCGGGGACCACGGTGACCCACACATCCTGGCCGACCTGGCCGAACGGGAAGCGGCTGGAGGACGTCAGATTGCCGTTGCGGTCGGTGGTGAGGGTGGCGCCGGGGTTGCTGTAGTTGGCCGAGTGAGGCTTGATGTGGTACGCGGTGTTCGGCGCGAATCCCCTGAGGACCACCAGGATGAATGCGCAGTTCGGGGCGCGGCAGGTGGTCCCCCAGGTGGCGTCGCCACCTCGCGAAACGGTGACCGTCCGGGACGGCGCGGGCACCGTCGCCTGCGTGGTGGCGGGTGCACCTCGCCCAGCGGAGTTCTGTGCCGCCACGGTGAAGCGGTAGGCGACCCCCTGGGCCAACCCGGTCACCGTCATGGAGCGGTCCCCGCCCGCCCGGGTTGTTGACCCGCCGCCGCTGCCCGAGACCGGTGCCCAGGTGACGTGGTACGCACTCACCTCGGCGCCGTTGGCGCTCGCCGCGCCCCAGGTCACCGACACTGCGGCACCTGCAACGGCGGCCCGCACGTTGGGCGGCATGCCGGGTGGGCTCGCCGGCACCGCGCTGGGGGCCGGGCGCGGTTGGACGGTGTTGGCGGCCTTCGTCGGCTGCGCCCGCGCCGGCGTGCCGGGCAACCTACCCCTTTCATCCGGCCGGCCGCCCTGTTCGTTCGGCCGGGGCACGGGAACGCCGGCTGCCGTCGGTGCCTGATTCGGTTGGGCGGGCTGCGGTTCAGTGGGCGGCGGCTGCGGTGTGCCGGGGGCGGCGGACTGATCCCGGCCGACCACCGAGACGGGTTGAACTTCACCGCGTTGGTCCACCACCAGCACGTGCCGTCCTTCCGCGCCGTCGATGTAGACCCGCTTGTCCTCGCCGCGGCTCAGGCGAGGCTCACCGGCGTCCCTGGGCACCACGGCGGTCTGCTGGCGTTCCCCACTGCTGCCGTACGTGAGCACCGTGTTGCGCGCCAGGTCCAGCAGCACGAACGAGGACCCGCTGGCGGATGGGGTCGTGTAGGTGCCCTCGGGCAGGGCGACCGTGATCGGTGCCGCCGCCTCGCGGCCACTGCCCGGTTCCCCGCTGGTCACGAGGTGCAGCCGCCGAGCCACCGGGTCGAGCATGGCGATCCGGCCGTCCACATCGACCGGCGCCACCCGTACGGTGAGCGGGATGTCCACCGCGATCTTCGTCGGGGGGCCGAGGCCGTCGTGGGTCACCGGCCGTATCGTGTCCTCCTCGGCGTCGACGAACATCGGGCGGTCGCCCACCACGGTGAGCGCGCCGGCGTGTCCGTCCGCCGCGGTGGCCGAACAGGACACGTGGCCGGCGCCGGGCGGGAGCCGACAGATCACGTTGTCGCCGAGACGGTGCAGCCAGAGCGTGCCGTCCGGAGTGGTGACGGGGTCAGCAAGGGTGCCGCCCACCGGGATCGTGGCGGCCATGTCGCCGAGGCGAACGACGGTGCCCGCCTCCCGGTACACCACATATGGTCCGCCCGCGGCCTCCACGGCGACCGGGCGTTCCCCGGTCGGCGCGGCGCGCGTCTCCTCGACCGCCAGGCTCGACTTGCCGAATTGCAGGATCCTGGACCGGCCAACCACGAAGCCGCTCGTCTCGCCCTGCACCACCTGGTCACCCGGCTCGATCCCGGCCACCGCCACCTGTGCGTCCACGGCCCGGGCTGCGCCGTTGACGTGGAAGACCATGTCCAGCGTCGGGTTGGCGAACCAGTGCCCGGCCTGCGTGAACCGCAGTGTCGGCGACGACGCCGCGGTTCCCGAGACAGCCGCGGCCAGGCCCAGGGCGGTGACGCCGAGCAGCGCCACCAAGGGCAGCCGGCCACGGTGCGGCCGACTTCGTGCCACCCGGTCGAGGCCCTGCCGCAGACGCGGAGCCCATCGGCGTCGGTCAGTCATTCGAGTCACCCTTCGAACCTAGGAGCACACGTACAGGATCGGTTCATCGCGGGTACATCCAGTTCAGGCATCGCTGGTTGGCAGGATCAGCTCGAAGATGGCGCCGCCCTCCTCGGCGTTGTAGACCCGCAGTGTGCCGCCGTGTGCCTGCGCCACCCAGCGCACGATCGGCAGCCCCAGTCCGGTCGATCCGCCGCCGCTGCTGAAGCGGTCGAAGGTCTCCGGCGCCACCGACGCGTCGATGCCCGGCCCGTGGTCGGCCACCACGATCCGACCCCCGGCGACGGTGATGTGCACGACGGCTGGGGCGTCCGGCAGCCGGCCGTGACGCAGCGCGTTGTCCAGGAGGTTGCCGATGGCCCGCTGTACCAGCCCGGGATCCACGTCCACCCTGGTCGGCGCGGCGGTCAAGGTGATCCGCGCACCGTCGGTGCGGGTCTGGTCGACCACGGCGGTCACGAGTTGGTCCAGCCAGACCGGCTGGATGTCGAGTTGCTGGACGCCGGCGGCCAGCCGGGCCCGCATCAGCAGCGCGTCGATGACGCCGCCCATCCGACCAGCCAGGTTCACGGTTCTGGAGAGCAGTTCGGCGCGTTGAGCGGAGTCGTCCAGCGCCGTCTCGGCGAGCGCACGTAGTGCCGTGACCGGCCCCCGTAGGTCGTGCGCCGTGTCTGCGAGCAGCGTTTCCTGCTGTTCCAGGGCGGCCAGCGCCGGCCGGATGATCCGACCGGAGAGCAGGTGACCCGCCACGCCGACGGCGGCCATCTGCAGCAGACACCCGCCGATCAGGCGGCGGAACAGTTGCTGGTGCCTGGCGTGCTCGTCCTCGGCATCGACCGCGGCGGCCACCGCACCGATGTACTTGCCATCCCGGCTCTGGAACGGCTTGACCCAGATCCGGATCGGTTCGCCGCCAGTGCCGCGAACGCCGGCGCGAAGCTCACGGCCGGTGCGCACAGACTGGACGGCAAGCGGTTCCAGCACAGCCTCATCGAGCGGAGCGCAGCGGGCATCGCTGCGGTAGGTGGCGAACTTGTCTGTCCCGCCGGGCAGGATCGCGAACTGCGGACACCTACCGCTGATCTCGTCGCTGGCGAGGTCCGCCGTGAGAAGGGCGCCGTCGTACTGGATCAACCGGACCACGACCTCCGTCACCGTTCGCAGGCCCGCGTCCAGCCGTTCGTCCGCGCGCGAGGAATCCTGGCTGACCAGGAGCCCGGCGAGGACGATCACACCAGCGGCATTCAGCACGGTCAGCAGGGCGGTGAGCCACCACCGCAGCCGGCGCAGCCGGGTGGCCGTGGACCCCTTCACGGCCCCGCCCGTCACGGCCCCGGCCGTCACGTCGCCCGCCGCCCCGCGGTGAGCCGGTATCCGCGGCCCCGCACCGTGGAGATCATCTCCGGGTGGTGCAGCTTTGCCCTCAGCCGCCGCACCACCGCGTCCACCACGTTGGACATCGGTTCGGTGGTGCTGTCCCAGCAGTGCTCGATGAGTTCGTCGCGGCCGACGGCCTGCTCCGGCCGCGCGATGAGGTACTCCAACACGGCGAGCTCCTTGTCGGACAGCGTGAGCAGCACGCCCGCGCGGCGGACCTCACGTCGAGCACAGTCCACCTCCAGGTCGCCATGGCGCAACACCGAAGGGCGCCCCGAGCCGCGGCGCACCAGCGCGAGCACGCGAGCGGTGAGCACGGCCATCGCGACGGGTTTGCCGAGGTAGTCATCGCCGCCGTGCTCGAAACCCGCAACCCGGTCGGCGATGCCGTCACGCGCCGTCAGAAACAGCACCGGCACCGCCCAGCCCTGCTGCCTGCGCCGGTGCACGTACGCGACCGCGTCACCGTCCGGCAGCATCCGGTCGAACACGACGCAGTCGTAGCGGGCGGCGGACAGCGCCGCATCCGCTGATGTGAGGTCGGCCGCCTGGTCAACGTCGAGCCCGGCCCCGACGAGCGTGGTCGTCACCGCGAATCGAAGATCCGCATCGTCCTCAACCACCATCATCCGAGTCGTCGGCCTCGCGGACATGTCATCGAATCCTCATGTGGACGCAGGGATGGTAGCGGGACATGCACGACCACTTCGGGGCGCAGGATCGGAAGGAGCAGAGACGATGATCTTCGCTGTACGGGGGACACCTGAGACTTCTGTCGATGACGGCCCTTCGGGCCTGCGCCCCGTCCTGTCGCCGAATCATAACGCCCGGACGGCGAGCAGAGGTGCGGCCGAGAGCGGCTGGCCGGAACCGGCCACCGTCCACTCGGCCCAGAAGAGCCAGAGCTCGATGGGCTCCGCCGGCCGGGCCACCGCGCCACGGCCGGCGGTTCGCCCGGTCACCGCCCGGTCGACGCCCCGACTTGTGGCGGCCGCACGATCCACGTCCGCGGCGCCGCCTCCGGTCAACCGGCCGCCGGTCGGCGCCATGCCGACGACGGTGGTCCCGACCGCACCTCAGCCGACGGCGGGGAGTCGCAAGCTCGTTCTGCCGCCGGTGCCGCGTGTCGTGTGCTCGCAGCTCGCGCTGGTGTCCGGGCTGCTCGCGATCGGGCGGCCATGGTGGGCGGCGGCGGCGCTCGCCTCGTCGGCGCTCGCGCTTTTCGCGATGAGCACGATCCGGGTGCGCGGAATGTGGCTGTCCACCATGGTGACCAGACGGGTCCGGTTGATGGCCCGGCGCGGGCCACGACACCTGCCGACCGGAGTGGACGGGCCGCCCGCGCTGCTGGCGTTGCTGGCACCGGGTTGCCGGGTCTCCGACACCGAGCTCGCCGGCGCCCCGGTCGGGGTGACGAGCACCCCGACCGGCCTGCTGGCGACGCTGCAGCCCATGCCGGCCGGCTCGGGCGACCTCGTCCGGGCCGCACTCTGCGGTGCACTGATGCCCGAGCCCGATCCGGAGGCGCCGCGGCTTGAATCGCACCTGCTGCTACACCGCGGACCTGGCCAGGTGTCCATCCGGGTCTGGCTCACTGTCGGCGTGTTGCGCGATGTGGACGCTGCCGACGATGTGGCGCTGCTGGTACCGCTCGGCGATGCCGTGCGCCGGATCGTCCGCGTCGCGCGCCGCGACGGCGTGCCGTTGAGCGCGCTGACGGAGGAGGAGGTGCTGATGGCGCTCGGTGCGCTCACCCACACCGGGCCTGGGCGCGGCCCGTTACGGGAAACGTGGCGGTGCTGGCAGGCAGGCCGCGTGACACAGGTCGGGATGCGGTTGTCCAGCGCCGGTACGCCGCGGACCGGGCGCGTCGAGGTGCTGGAACGGCTGCTCGCCAGCGTGCCCGACGTCGCGGTCACGGTGGCGGTCGCAACGGCGGGACGGCACGTCTCAGGCGTACTCCGGATCGCCGCCACCGGCCAGGGCGCCGCCGACTGCGCCGCCGACCGACTGACCTCACTCGGCGCTGATCTCGGCGTCGAACTGCAACGAATGGACGGCCTGCACGGACCGGCCGTCGCCGCGTCATTGCCGATCGGAAGGTACCTCCGGTGACCCTGCACCCCTCGCCCTCACCCTCCCACCCGCGCCAGGACCGACCCGTCTCCGCTGGATCGGCCCAGCGGACGCGGCCCGCCGTCCGGGACACCCATGCGATGGTGCTGTCGACCGACGCCGGAGTCGACGCCGTACTGGCCGCGGCCGGCCGCGACGTGCTCATCACCAGCACTCTCGACAACGGTCCCAGCACGTCCACCGCCATGCTGCGGGGCGTCGACTACGACAACCTGCGCCGCGGCGTTCGATACCGGGTGCTGTTCCCGGACCGGGTTCGCTGCCTGCCCACGCTGGCCGCGCGGCTGAGCAGCCTCGCCGGCGCGGGAGCCGAGGTGCGCACGGCAGCGAACGTGCCGATGGACGTGACCGTGGTCGACGAGACGTTGGCTGTGCTACCGAACCAGCGGCGGGACGGTCAGCCGTACGGCGCCGCGATGCTCCAGCTGCCCAGCGCGGTGGGGGCGATCGTCGGGCTCTTCGAACGGATCTGGCCGACGGCCGTCCCGCTGCGCGGGTCCGACGCATCCCAGGGTGCCGAGCTGGCCCCACGCGAGCAGGAACTTCTCGCGCTGCTGTCCGCGGGGTGGACCGACGAGTCGGCGGCGACACGTCTCGGCATCTCGGTCCGTACGGTGCGACGTCTGATGTCCGACATCATGAACCGTCTCGGGGCGCGCAGTAGGTTTCAGGCAGGCGTAAAGGCCGCCGACCGTGGCTGGCTGGTGGACTGACGAAACCGATGTCCCCGGCTGATATTCGCGGTGTTGGCAGCTATGGTTCGGATGTGCGGGTACTGGTCACCGATGACGACGAGGACCTCTGCGTAGCGGTCGGGGCGTCGTTGCGGCGCGCGGGATTCGCTGTGGACACCGCAGCCGGGCTGGCCCAGGCGGACGAGGCGCTGAGCGTGAACGCCTATGACTGCGCGGTGTTCGACCGGATGCTCCCCACCGGCGACTCACTCGGATATGTGGCGCGGCGCCGCCGTGCCGGTTGGCCCGTGCCCGTGCTGTTCCTGACCGCGCGAGACACCGACAACGATTTGATCGATGGACTCGCCTGGGCGGACGACTACCTCACCAAGCCGTTTGCCGTGGCCGAGCTTGTCGTGCGGGTACGCAGTCTGTGCCGGCGGGCAACGACGCACCTGGCACCGCTGCTGCGGCACGGCGACCTGGAGCTGGACATCGGCCGGCACGAGGTGCGGCGCGCGGGTACACCGCTCGCCTTGACCGCCACTGAGTTCGTGGTCCTCGAGCGGCTGATCGCCGCGGCCGGCGAGCCGGTGCACCGTCGCGAGCTCATCGCAGCCGGGTGGGACGAACTGGTGCAGCCCACCTCCAACGTCCTCGACGTGCTCATTGCGCAGGTGCGGCGCAAGCTCGGCGCACCGCCGGTCCTGCACACGGTGCGCGGCGTCGGTTACCTGCTGCGCTGACGCACGCCCGGTCAGATCGGATACGTCCTCGGGACACCGGCCAGTGCCGTGCCGTATCCGAATTTCCTGTCGTCCGGGCCGGTCGAGGTGTCGTAGCGGAGTCCCCACTGGGCGAGAAGCTCCACGGAAGGCGTTGTCGGGTCGTCCACGCGCACCCAGCCGACAGTGCCGGGATCGTCGCGGCCGTCGCCGTTCCAGTCACCGACGACCATGTGTGCCCCGGTGTACTGGGGTTCGTTCTCGTAGTGCGGGATGGAGCCGTACCGGAACACGATGTCGGCGTAGCCGGGCGTGTTGGCGTTGCGCAGATTCCACTCGTCGGCCCGCACCGCCGCCCAACGGATGACTCCCACGGTGTCGGTGCCGTTGCCGTCCCAGTCACCCACCACCGGGCTGTCGGAGGGCGTACCCCCAGCGCCGCTCCGCCCGTACAGGAAGTCCCAGGAGTCCCCGCCCCCCGAGTTGGCACGACGCAGATGCCAGCGCAGGTGGGTCACGCCGGTCTCGACCACGCCGATGTTGGTGTCGCCGTCACCGTCCCAGTCCCCGGTGATCGGGGCGTTGTCACGATGGCCGTACCGGAAGTCCACGTCCCCGCCACCAGCGGTGTTGCTGTTCTTCAGGATCCATCGCCACGTGTCGACGCCGGCGGTACGACGCACGACGCCTACCGTGTCGGTGCCGTCGCCGTCCCAGTCTCCGACGACGGGGGCGACACCTGGACTTCCGTACCGGAAACACAGATCAGGGCGACCTGCGGTGTTGGCGTTGCGCAGGAACCAGGTTGCGCTCACCGGATCGAAGAGCCCGACCGTGTCGACGCCGTCGCCATCCCAGTCGCCGGTCAGCCGGTCCACCGGGCTGGAGGGCAGGACGCAACTGGCCGCCATCGCGGACGGCTGACCGGCCACCGCGCTTGCACCGAGCACCACGGCAGCACCCGCCACGCCAACCCAACGTCGCGCCACGGACGGACTCCACCACATCATCGGCACTCCTCGAAAGCGGTCGCGGCCGTTACCGCAAGCGTCGCGCAGCACGGCATGACGCCATGATGACCGGCATCTCAGCCCGGGTACGCCACCTTGATCAGATCCTGCCCCTTGACCCCCGAACGTCTGCCCGATCAGACCCACGGTCGACCTGCCGGGTCAGATGGTGAAGCGGTGGAGCCGCTCCACCCGCCACCGCCGTTCGGCCTCCTCCGCGGCCTCCTGCACCCTCTGGTTACGGGCGACCACGGCGCGGTGCTGCCGCAGCTTCGCGGGGCGGATCTGGAACAGCACGTTCGCCGGCACGGCGATGACGGTGACGGTGGTATAGGTCACGAGGAAGATCGATGGAGGGTCGAAGAGCAGCTGGAAGCCCAGACCCAACAGGACCATCCCCACCAGTGCGAGCACCAGGACGATGCAGGCCTCCACGATCGGCGAGCTGTATCCGGTAGCCGTACGGGGCGTATCTCGACACGCAGCGCTGAAAGGCCAGAACGCGCCGCTCCAGCGGAGCCGAGTCGTCCCGGGCCCGGCGCGCCTCGCTCGCGAAGCTCACCCCGGCTCAGCCGACCGCCAGGCCGGCAGCCTTACGGGCCGCCTGAAACTCCTCGACGGCATCGCCGAAGTACCCCCACGGCATCGCCGCGGGCCGTGGTCCGCCGCACTCCAGATGTGGTCGGGCCCGCCGCGGTTCAGTCACCTGGTGGTAGTAGCTGGCGAACGCCTGGTGCGCCTGCATGAAGGCGGGATGCGCCCGATAGGTGGCACCGTCGGCCAGCAACCGGTGCGAGGCGGCGTCCACCTCGGCCAGCACTGTCTTGTTCGTCGAGAATCGCATGTAGCGCCAGACCCGGGTGACCGCGTTGCCCCGCATCATGAGGTCCACCAGTCCTTCGATCTGCGCCAAGGGCACCAGCGCGAGCAGCGGGTGCCCAGGCGGAAGGTCGACGGTGCGGGCCCTGGCGAACGCGAGCGTCTCCTCCTGGCTGCCGTACCACTTGCGGGTCAGTGTCATCAGCCGGATCACATTGGCCGGGTAGAGGTCGGGCGCCAACCGGTCGACCCGGCTGAACACCTCGTCGAGCTCCCCCCGGTCCGACGAGCCCATGACGCAGTGCTGCAACTCCGCCCACGGGACCGGATCCTGCGGAGCGAGCCGGGCGGCTCGGCGCAGGGCCTTGCTGCCCTGAGCGGTCAGCCGCTGCATCCCGTCGATCTGCTCGTCGCTGGTCCGCTCGATGACGTCGGCCCCGCGCGCGGTGGCGCCCGCCGCGGACAACGCCGCGCCGAGCAGGAGCCACCGGTCCGGGTCGTCGTTGCTCTCCTCGACGAGTGTCCGCAACTCCGGCAGCAGATGCTGCCCCACGTGTCCGAGCACATCGACGCACAGGGCGCGCCGGTGGTAATCCGAACGGGTCGCGGCGAGCACCGCCAGTGCCGGGCGCGGATCATGGCGCGCCAGCGCGCTCATGGCAACCTCGAGCCGCTGGTCCGACCAGGCCAGGTTCACCTCGTCGGGGAGTTCCGCCGCCTGCGCCATACCGTCCTCCGCCTTCGAAGATCCGCTGCATCCTAAACGACCCTGACCTGCACACGGACACCCGCGTGCAGGTCAGGGTCGGAGACACGAAACGGTGGTCGGGCCAGCGCCTACAGGTTTTGGCGGTCAGGTTGCGGTGTGGTGAGGCGCGATCAACGATCGCACGTGGTGCGACCAGCGGTGGCCGGGCACACCTGGGCGGCGAACCCACCGTTCGCGATGATCGCCACGCTGAGCGGGGTGCCGGCCGTGATGGTCCGGGAGGTGCGGGTGAGTCCACCCGAGCCATCGGTGATCGTCTCCACAAGCCAGCTGCCGCTGCCAAGGAACGACGTCGGCACCGTCAGCGTGCGAGCGGCGCCCTGGTAGACCGCCCCGACGAACCACCGGTCACCGTTGCGCCGGGCGATGGTCGCGCCGTTGGCCGGGTCGCCGGCGAGCAGGCGGGTCTCGTCCCACACGGCCGGAAGCTGCCGCAGGAACCGTTGTGCCTGCGGACGCGCCTGGTACGCGGCGATGGAGCCGCCGAGCACGTTCAGGCCCGACTCGTACACCACGCCGAGGCCGACCTCGGCGGCCTCGCTGTTCGGCAGCACGCCCCGGTGGAACGCCATCGGGGTGTAGTCCATCGACCCGACGACATTGCGGGTGAACGGCAGCGCGACGACGTGGGCGATGTTGCGGGTGGTGTGCTCCTCGCCGCGGACGGCCTCCATGGTCAGGACGTGCGGCCACGTGCGCTGGATGCCGTGCGGGATGGTCGAGCCGTGGAAGTTCACGACCAGCTTGAACCGCGCGGCGTCGGCCGCTGCCGCGTCGTACCACCGGTAGAGCGCCTGGCTGTCCGACTCCATGAAGTCGAGCTTGACGCCGGACACCCCCCAGCCGGTGATCCGGGTGAACTCGGTGGTGCGCTTGGCAGCGGTGTCCAGGTCGGTCCAGGCGTACCACAGGATGAGCTTGACGCCCTTGGAGCGGGCATAGGCGGCGAGTTCCGGAACCCAGGTGACGGACTTCCAGCCGTCGTCGAGGATCAGGTACTCCCAGCCCTGGCTGGCTGTGTAGTCGACGTACTCCCGCTGCTTGGTCAGGTTGCGCTGGGTGGTGCTGGTGCCGTCGAGCCACGACCAGGCCGAGATGCCCGGCTGGATCCAGGAGGTGTCACTGATCCTGGAGGGCGGCGCCACGTCGTCGTTGAGCGTGGACTCGACGAGCGTCGCCGGGGTGCCGATCACCGCGGTGCGCCAGGACGTGACGAAGCCTGCCGGGTACGCGATCGAGGCGTCTGCCAGTGTGATGGTGAACCGGCCGGTGCCGGTGGTGTGCGAGAGCCGGGCGCCGGAGTAGCGGCCGTCGACGTCGGACTCGCTGATCGTCACCCAGTTGCTGCCGACCTGGAACGTTGCCGGGTGGATGTAGTCGCCGGTCGCCGCAGCGCCGGCCGTGGTGCGGCGGTAGAGGTTCTCGTACGAGTCGTGCCACGCGGACAGGTACGCCGGCGATCCGGCGGGGACCTGGAAGCTCGACCGCTCCCGGGTGATGGTGCCCGCGGTCGGCAGCTCGTACCGGTACGCCAGCCCGTCCGGGGAGACGCGCAGGAACACGGTGATCTGAGCGCTGCCCTTGGCGAACACGATGCGGGACTCGGTGGCGGTGCGGGCGCGGACCCGGCTCTTGCCGGTGATCGTGGTGTACGAGTAGCTGATCACCCGGTCGGTGCGGCTCACGAACGTCAGGCCGGTACTCAGATCCGCCGCTGCGGTCACCAGGCCGACCGGTGCCGGCTCCAGCGCCGTGGCGCAGTTACGGGTCGCGCCCAGGTTGAGCGCGCCGGCAGAGGTACGCGTGAGCGTCGCGCGTACACCGTCGCAGCCTGTCGCGGCCACGCCGGGCTGCGCCACCGACCAGCTGCTGGCATCCGAGGCGGGTGGCGTGGTCGGCGTGGTGCCGCCGACCGGCACGAGCTGCCACTGCTGGCTGGTCGCCCCGGTGTCGGCGGACTGGACCACGTCGGCGCCGTTGGCCGTCGATGCGTCCTGGACGGCCAGCACGTGGGCACTGTTGCGGTTCACCAGCTTCACGAATCCGCCGGTGGTGTCGACGACCGACCACTGCTGGTTGGTGCCGGCGTTGGCGGGCCACTGGACCACGTCGGCGCCGTCGGCTGTGGAGCGCCCGAACACGTCGAGCACCTGCTGGGAATGCCGAGCCCGGATCTGGTGGTAGCCGTCGCCGGTGCTGACGAACTGCCACTCCTGGTTGGCCGCGCCCGCTGCCGCGTCCCATTGAATGACGTCGGCGCCGTCCGTGACGGCCCGTTCGAAGACGTCCAGCGCCTTACCGCTGTTACGGTTGACGAGCTGGTACCACCCATTGGGGTCGATCGTGGCCGCCTGGGCGTGCTGCATCGCCACCACGGCCGACGTCATGGCCGCGAGCGCGGCGGCGGAAATGGCAAGCCATCGGGTAAGCCGGGGCTTCCGGCGGGGCGCCGCCTGATGCGGGGACATAGACATAGCTGGCTCGGCAGCCTTTCGGTCGGCGGGTGGCCCGACGTGCCGACGTGCCGACCGGACGGTCGGCGGCGCGGACGGCCGGCAGACATGGACGTACGACGATTGGTGGCTCAACCTACCAGGGCCGGGAGTGGTAAAGAAGTGCTCGCCGCGCGCGCCCACGCGCCGCATCGGTTCCCGCTCAGCACGGCGACGGTTTCATCCGGGCAGCGCGGTGGTGAAACTTTCACGGCGTCGGCACGCCACACCGGCCGGGACACCACGCAGGGCACCGGCCGCAAACCATCGCGGCCCGCACGGCCAGCGCCACCGGAGTGGGCGACGGGCCAGGTGAGCGGGGCGCTGATCATTCCGCCAGCCAGGTGATCGACCCGGCCGCCGCGACGCTCCGGGCCGGCGTTGGCGTCGCCTGCGGTGACCCAATGTGATCGGTCACTTAACCGAAACAGTATGTGCCCCTGGTACGGCCGGAATTCGGAGGAAGCAGCGCGTACCAACCCTTGCTCAATTGACAGTCGTCAGTAGGCTAATGCCGTCGTGCCGGCGCCAGTGAGGACCTTCGCCGCCCGCGCCGTTGGTAGTGAACTGCGTCAGCCCGTCCAGCCCCGCCGTGTTTCCGTACCCCTACAAGGAGTTCCTATGGTCGTCAGACCAGTCCGGCTGGCGCTCATCGCCGGCGTCACTCTCTCCCTTGTCGCCGCTGGAGTAGTGACTGCTACGCATTCCTCTGCTGCCCCCGCCTGCGGTACCGGATCGTTCAACGCCGAGGCGGTCCGGAGCGGAAACACCTGGACGTCGCGCAACGGCAGCCGGACCGTCTACACCGGCAGCGACATGCGCTCCGCGATGTTGGCCGCGTTGAACAGCCTCACCCCGAACCGCCGCACGCAGCAGCGCGTGGTGGTCCGCGGCTCGGGCGACATCTCCGCGAACGTCAGCGTTCAGCTGCAGAGCTACACGACGCTTGACGTCTGCGGCACGATCAACGTCACCGGCACGGGCACGGGCGACCGGTCGCCGCTCTACGCCCGCAACGCCACCAACATCGAGATCACCCATGTCCGGATGACCGGCACCCCGGTCTACGGCATCTTCATGCGCAGCGTCGCCAACCTCACCCTCCGCGAGATCGACCTGCGGCTCTCCCGCGGTCTGGGTATCCGGATCGACAACTTCCACAACCGCGCCGTCCTGACGCGCAACACCGTCATCGAGAACGTGTACGTCTCCGGCACGTCGGACAACGGCGTGGAGACCGCCGGCCTCGACGGTGTGCGGATCGGCACCGTCGTCGCCCGCAACACCGGGCACGCCGGGCTGCTGCTCAACAGCAGCATCAACGTCACCGTCGGGTCGGTGGACGGGTCAGGCGCCGGCACCGGCACCGGGTACGCGGCGTTCCGGATGGCCAACCGCAACGGTCGGGTGGGCAACAGCTACCCGACGAACATCCGGGTCGGCTCGGTCAAGGCCCGCGGCGGCGGCCGGGGCATCTTCTGCGTCTCCGAGAGTGGGGGCGCCGTCATCGACCACGTGGACCTCATGGACACCGGCGGCCACGCGATCCTGCTCGAGAACTGCCACAACACCACGATCGCCGCGGTGAGCGGCACGGTCGGCAACGGCGAGGAGATCCGAATCGCCTCCCGGACGCAGTTCGCGGCATCCTCGGGCAACGTCATTCAGAACCTGACGGTTCGCAACACCCCGATCCGGTTGAGCCCGTGCGGCTCGCGAAATGTCATCCGCAACGTGACCCGGGTCAACTCGTCGCTCAGCTGGTGCTGATCGACAGCTTCCAAATGAAATGACACCGGCGCGGTGGCGAGCGATCCGCTCGTCACCGCGCCGTCGTTTGTGTCGAAGGGTTCGGTTACGCCTTCGCCAGGAATCCGAGCAGCGCCTCGTTGACCTCTTCGGCATGGGTCCAGAGCAGACCGTGCGGTGCACCGTCGATCTCGACGTACTTCGCTGTGGGCAGCATGGCCCGGAACGGGCGGGCCGTCGAGTCGATCGGCAGGATGTTGTCCGCCGTGCCGTGCAGGATGAGCGCCGGTACGTCGATCTTCGCGATGTCAGCCCGGAAGTCCGTGGTCCAGGTGGGCACGGCGGCGCTGGAGGCGAACCAGGACGCGCCGGCGGCGACGTTCCAGCTGTTCCGCAGTGCCTCGTCCGACAGCCGGGTGCCGAGCGTCTCGTCGGTGTTGTAGAAGGCCTTGTAGAACTCGGTGAAGTAGGCGTACCGGTCTGCCGTGACGGCGGCGCTGATCCCGTCGAAGACCTCCTGCGGCACGCCGGCCGGATTGTCGGCCGTCTGGAGCAGGAACGGCTCGAGCGAGGCCAGGAATGCCGCCTTGGCGACCCGGCCCGAACCATAGGTGCCGAGGTAGCGGCCGACCTCACCGGTGCCCATCGAGAACCCGACCAGCACCACGTCGGTCAGGTCGAGGGTCTCCAGCACAGTCTTCAGGTCCGCGGCGAAGGTGTCGTAGTCGTAGCCGACGGTCGGCTGGCTCGACTGGCCGAACCCGCGGCGATCGTAGGTGATGACCCGGTAGCCGGCGGCCAGGAGGGCCGCGCTCTGCTTCTCCCACGAGTGACCGTCAAGCGGGTACCCGTGGATGAGCACCACCGGCTGGCCGGTGCCGTGGTCCTCGTAGTACAGGTCGATGTTGGTGCTGTTCTCGGTTCCGACGGTGATGTACGGCATGGTGGCCTCCGAGGTTTCAAGGGAGAACGATCGTTCTCCCGTCTTCCGCTACAGTAGAGAACGAACGTTCTCATGGCAACCCACGACTGCGATCGAGACCGTGACCGGCATCACACGTTACCGCGGGAGGCAGCGATGAGTCTTCGTAACCAGAGCAGCGACGACGAGGTCCGGGCGAGGCTGCTGGCCGCGGCTGACCGTCTGTACAACGCCCGCGGCGTCCAGGCCGTCGGGATGGATGCCGTCTGCGCCGAGGCCGGCGTCTCGCTCAAGCGGCTCTACCGCCTGTTCCCGTCCAAGGAGACGCTGATCGAGGCGGTCCTCGCCGGCCGCCACGAGACGTGGAACGCCCTGGTCACCGAGGCGACCCGGGCCGGCGATGGCCGCGAGCGGCTGCTGGGGATCTATGACATGCTGGCGCGCTGGTTTGAAACCGATGACTTTCGCGGGTGCATGTTCATCAACAGTTTCGGTGAGCTCGGCGCCACCGCACCGCGGATCGCGGAGGTCATTCGTGCCCACAAGGCCGGATTTCAAATCCGCCTGGCCGAGCTGGTCGCCGACGCGGGAGCGCCCGCCTGGCTGGCGCCACAGCTGGCGATCCTCGCGGAGGGAGCGCAGACCACTGCCGCGATCGCCGGTACCAACGATGCCGCGGGCGACGCGCGGCGGGCCGCGGCCACGCTGATCGACGCCGCGCTGGCCCGGTCGTCCGCAACCTGAACCGGGCACCGCCCGGTCCGCCGCACCGACGCGGGTGCCCCACCAGTGCCCGGTGATGCATGGCGGCCCCCGTCCCGAGTGTCGGATCGGGACGGGGGCCGGGCCGGCGTTATCGGGGCGCGTCCACCTGGAGGCGGATGACGTCGTACATCAGGCCGGCCATCGGGTCCATCCAGTTGTCCGCCGTGGGCGCGACGGGTGGCCGGGTCGGGGACAGCGTGATGACGTTCTCGCCGGGCCGGATCGCGCTGGCGGGGAAGGTGATCGGCGGAAGCTCGCGGTAAATGCCACGCCTGGCGTGCCGGTAGATACTGGCGTCACCGGGCGGCCCGGGCACCGGGGTGAAGCTCACGATGTCGACTCCGTTGAGCGCGACCCGCAGCGTGCCGAACACCGAACCCGCGAGCGCGATGTCGAGCGTCGCGGTGCCGGCGGCGTATCCGGCCGAGTCGAACCGGATCTTCCACGTGGTCAGCGACCGGTCCGGGGTGGTGCCGCGCCAGGCGAGCTGCCGATCGGTGCCAGGGGTGCGGTACGCCGGTTGGAAGTAGTTCCACTTCTCCGCGATGTCGTCGACCCCCACCTTGAAGTCGACGTCGTTCGGGAACTCGTACGGGTACTCGAGCCACGTCAGGTACTGGCGGTACCCGTTCGGGCCACCGTACATGTGGAACTCGCCGGCCGAGCGGTCCGGCGTGCCGATCTGCCACAGCGTCCTGCCGGCGCTGCGCGGGTAGAAGTGCAGGGTGCTCAGGTCGTGCGTCTTGCGCGCCCCGACGGTGACGCCGTGCTTCTTGTACTCGCCGAACACGCCGTCGACGAAGGCGGACAGGGTGTAGACCCCCGGCCGGACGTGGGGCACGGTGAACCGGCCCCGATCGTCGGCGCGGACGGAGTAGATGTACCCCTCGTTCTCGAACTGCCAGTCCCCGCCGGGGGCCGAAAGGATCACCCAGGCGTTCGCCGCCGACTGCCCGCCCTTGATCCGGAGGCGTCCGCTCACCGTCGACCGGGTGGTCGGCGCGTACAGCGGGTCGGACACCCAGGAGTATGGCCACCTGGCCTTTTCCTGCTGGGCCCGCTGCTTGGCCCGGTTCCACATGTCCTGCACGTTGGCGACCGGGTCGGTGGAGACCGCACTCTCATCGGCGTACAGGAAGAACGGGCCGTAGATCTTCTCCCAGCCCTTGTCCGGGATGAGCGCGGGGGTGCCGTAGTGGGAGGTGAACGGATGCCAGAGCAGGATCTCGCCCCGGTAGTAGTCGTGCGTGGTGAGTTCCTGCTTCGTCGGGCCGCCGACGAAGGCTTCCTTGCTGGCCTGGATCAGCGAGAGCCCGACCCTGCCGTTGGAGATCATGAAGACGTCGTTGTCGCCTTCGAGATTGGATTTGTTCTGGTACTTCGAGTAGAGCGTGCCGTCCGGCAGGATGTGGGTGGCGTCCTGCAGCACCAGCCACTGCTGGGTCTGTTCGATGGTCGGTCGCTGCTGCACGCCACGCTCGTCGTCGACCACGAAGTAGGTGAACGAGTCGTCCTCGGCGGAGAAGGCGTAGCGAAGCTGGCCGATGTTCAGGCCGTCCGGCATCTCGGTCGGGTACCGGAAGATCAGGTAGTAGTACAGGCCCGGCGCGTTGCGCTCCAGGGCCACGTGCGTTTCCACCACGAACGGCAGGAGGGCACTGTCGTTCACCGTGATGGCGATCTCCACCCGGTCCGGAGTCTGCGACACGACCCGGTACGACCCGCCGGAGACGGCCTTGACGAAGCTGGTCTCACCGATCCGGTAGTTGAACGTGGTGTAGCCCCCGCCACGCGCGCCGCCGAGGATGTTGAAGCCCTCGTTGCCGTGGGCACTGCCGATGAGCTGCAACGAAGTCGTCCGCGCGTTCGCCTTGTTCACCGTGGCGCTGATCAATGAGTTCCGCAACGTGACGGTGGTGCCGTCGTCGATGAGTTCGACGTCGGTCGGCTCGGCGGCGAAGGCAGCACCCGGGCTGCCCAGCGCGGCGGTGCCGGCGGCGGCGCCGATCAGCCCCAACGCAGTCCGCCGGGTAATCCGTCGGGCGTCGTTCTCCATGACCATCTCCTTCGTCGGACGGTGCCGCGCAGACCACGCACTTGGCGGGTGGCGGTCGGCCAGCGGCGGGCAGCGGACGGCGGGCGCGCCGTCAGGCCCCATGAAACGATTCAGCGTGGGGGGATGTCTGTCAATAGAACGATACGCCGATATCAGCCTCCCCCTCGGCGGGCTCGTTCATGACTCTCCCCGTCAATCGATGATCGCCGTAGCCGCGGGACCGCCCGGGTGGTCAGCGCTCGGATGGCGGTGGCGCGGTGCTGCCCCGGACCACCAGGGTGGTGGGCAACTCAATGCGGTCATGCTCCGGAACCCGGCCGACGGCAAGGTCCATGACCAGCTCCGCCGCCTTGGCGCCCATCTGCAGAAGGGGCTGGCGGACCGTGGTCAACGGCGGGCCGATCCACCGCACGAATGCGAGATCGTCGAAGCCCACGACGCTCAGATCGCGCGGGATCCGCAGCCCCTGCTCGCGTGCCGCCTCGTAGACGCCGAGCGCCTGCAGATCGTTGGCGGTGAAGATCGCCGTCGGCGGATCCGGCAGCCGTAGCAGGTCACGGGCCTGGGTGAGGCCGCCCTCGACGTACAGCGGAGCGATCCGGAGCAGTTCGGGATCCACCGGCACGCCGGCCGCGTCGAGCGCCGCCCGGTACCCGTCCTGGCGGGCCCGGCAGCACACGAACTCGCTCGGGCCGTTGATCATCGCAATTCGCCGATGGCCCAGTTCCAGGAGGTGTCGGGCGGCGACCAGACCGCCGTTCCAGTTCGTCGTGCCCACCGAGGTGCCCCGGTGGCTCGGTTCACCGGACGGATCGAGCGTCACCACTGGAATGGCGCGGCTGGCGAGCTGGGTGTGCTGGGCGGCGGTGAGCTGGGCCGACACGCCGATGACGCCGGTCGGGCGCCGCACCAGCACCTGGCGCGCCCAGTCCTTGTCCGGCGTGAGCCGGCCGTACATCTCGGTGATCGTCGCCGTCAGCCCGTGTGGCCGGACCACCTGCTCGACACCTCGAATGATCTCCAGCGCCCAGAGGCTGTCCAGCGCCTGGAAGACGAGCTCGATGATCGGGCTGGGCTCGGCCCGGCCGGTGCGCTGGTATCCCTGCACCCTGATGACGTCCTCCACCCGCTGCCGCGTGCTGGAGGAAACCCCGGACCTGCCGTTGATGACCTTGGATACGGTCGGGGCCGACACGCCGGCCAGCGTGGCGATGCGCGCAACGGTGATCTCCCTGCGCCGATCGGCGCCGCCGGTCAGGTCAGTGTCGGAGGTCGTCACCGCCGCAGCCTATGTGACTACCCACGCGGATCGGGGGCCTGCCGAGCGTCGTTTCGAAAGTTTCGTACTTTCGAACGATCGATTGACCTGTACCGCTCCGTGCGTCAGGATGGCGGCTGGGCCGATCTGGCCGGCCGACGCGTCATGACCAGTCTTGATTGGGTTGCGGTGCGCCGGGCAGACGAGCTTCAGCCCAGGTCAACCCGGACGCTTTGCCGGCACCTGACGCCGGCCCGCCGAACGAAAGCCGTGTCGCCGGATGACGAACGTTTCTGATCCGCCGCGACGTTGGCTGGCCACCGCCCGGCGTCCGGGTAGCTCAACGCCGTGACCCACGATCTACGCACACCGATCTCTTGGAGTCATTCGTGAATGCGAGTCCCCACCGTTGGACGAGGCCACGTCGCGGCTTGGCCGTCGCGCTGATTGCCGGGTGTGCCGCGGTCGGTGTGGTCGTTGCCACCATGCCGAGCGCCAACGCCGCCGCGATCGGCCCTGAGCAGGTCGTCAACGGCACGTTCGACACCGGCACCGACCCGTGGTGGCCCTCCCCCACCACGTCGCTGTCCCTCGTCGACGGCCAGGCGTGCGCCGAGATCCCGGGCGGCACCGTCAATCGCTGGGACGTGATCGTCGGCCAGAACGACATCACGCTGGTCGCGGGCGAGACGTATGAGTTCAGCTTCTTCGCCAGGGGCAATCCGGAGGGCAACGTCGCGCGCGCGGTCGTCGGCCTGGCGGTCGCGCCGTACGACACCTACTTCGAGGCGAGCCCACCCACCAGCGTGTCGGGCAACGTCTACACGTACGTCTTCACCGCACGGACCAGCACCACACAGGCCCAGGTCGGGTTCCAGGTCGGCGGGAACGCCAACCCGTTCACCTTCTGCGTCGACAACGTCTCGCTCCGGGGCGGGGCGGAAAAGCCGGTGTACGTGCCGCAGACCGGCCCGCGCGTGCGGGTCAACCAGGTCGCGTACGTGCCGGGCGGGCCCAAGAACGCCACCGTGGTCACCGAGGCGACCCAGCCCGTGGCCTGGCAGCTGCACAGCGCGGCCGGCGCGACCGTCGCCGAGGGTCAGACCGTCCCGCGGGGCGTCGACGTCTCCGCCGGGATCAACGTCCACTCCATCGACTTCACCTCGTACCGCGAGACTGGTACCGGGTTCACGCTGGTCGCCGACGGCGAGACCAGCCGCCCGTTCGACATCGCCACGGACCCGTACGAGCAGCTCCGCGCCGACGCGTTGAAGTACTTCTACACGCAGCGCAGCGGCATTGCCATCGATGACGCGCTCCGCCCCGGGTACGGCCGGCCGGCCGGTCACGTCAACGTCGCGCCGAACACCGGTGACAACAACGTCCCCTGCCAGCCCGGCGTGTGCGACTACACGCTGGACGTGCGCGGCGGCTGGTACGACGCCGGCGACCACGGCAAGTACGTGATCAACGGCGGCATCACGACGTGGCAGCTGCTCAGCCAGTACGAGCGCACCCGTACCGCACGGACGGTGGAGGCGGCCCGGCTCGGCGACAACACGCTGGCCATCCCGGAGAGCGGCAACGGCGTCCCGGACATCCTCGATGAGGCCCGCTGGGAGCTGGACTTCATGCTCAGCATGCAGGTCCCGTTCGGCGACAAGTCCGGCATGGTGCACAACAAGGTCCACGACGACACCTGGACCGGCCTTCCGCTCCTGCCCCACCTGGATCCGAGGAAGCGGGAGCTGCACCCGCCCACCACCACCGCGACGCTGAACCTCGCGGCCACCGCGGCGCAGGCCGCCCGGCTGTTCCAGCCATTCGACCCCGGGTACGCCGCGCGGAACCTGAAGGCCGCGACGCGCGCGTGGGACGCCGCGCTGCACCATCCGGCGATCTACGGCTCCCCCACCGACGCCGAGGGTGGCGGCGCCTACGCCGACGCCGACGCCACCGACGAGTTCTACTGGGCGGCCGCGGAGCTGTACCTCACGACCGGCGAGAAGAAGTACGCCGACCACATCCTCGCCTCGCCCCTGCACACGGCGGACATCTTCGGCCCGGCCTCGCTGGACTGGGGCCACACCGCGGTGCCCGCCCGGATGGACCTGGCCACCGTGCCGAACCGGCTGCCGGACCGGGACCGGGTCAGGCAGTCGGTCGTCGCCGGCGCCGACCGCTACCTCGCCACGCAGGCCGCCCAGCCCTGGGGTGTGCCGTACGCGCCCACCAACAACAACTGGGACTGGGGGTCGAACAACCTGGTGCTCAACAACATGGTGGTGATGGCGCACGCCTTCGACATCACCGGCGACGAGAAGTACCGCGACGGCGTGCTGCAGGGCATGGACTACATCCTCGGCCGCAACGCCCTCAACCAGTCGTACGTCACCGGGTACGGCGAGGTCAGCTCGCAGAACCAGCACAGCCGGTGGTACGCCCGCCAGCTCGACCCCACGTTGCCCAACCCGCCGCGGGGCACGCTCGCCGGGGGACCGAACTCCAGCATCCAGGACCCGTTCGCCCAAGGGTTGATCTCGGGCTGCGTCGGCCAGTTCTGCTACGTCGACGACATCCAGTCCTGGTCCACCAATGAGACAGCCCTGAACTGGAACAGCGCTCTGGCCTGGACCGCCTCGTTCCTCGCCGACCAGGCCTGACTCCGTCCCGCGGCACCACCCCGCCACCGAAAGGACTGCCCGTGTCACCTCGCACTCCGCGGAGACATCGCCGCCTCACGATGTCCGTCGCCACGGTTGCCATGGCCGCCACGGCCGTCGCGGCCGGCTGGTTCGCCGCCGGCACCGCATCGGCCGGAGCCCTGTCCGGCACGCTCTACCGCGACCCGAACGGGCAGGTGGTCCGGTGGGTCAACGCCAACCCGAACGACCCCCGCACGCCGGTGATCCGGGACAAGGTGGCGAGCCAGCCCCAGGCCCACTGGATGTCCGGGTTCAACGTCAACACGGTGACCGCTGAGGTGTCGTCGCTGGTCAACGCCGCGAACGCGGTCAACCAGGTGCCCGTGCTGACCGCGTACGGCATTCCGTTCCGCGACTGCGGCGGCGCCAGCGCCGGCGGAGCTGCCGACTTCCCCCAGTACCAGCAGTGGATCTCGAACTACGCGCGCGGACTGGGTAACCGGCTTGTGGTCATCATCCTGGAGACCGACGCGCTCGCGCTGCAGGACTGCCTGAACGCCAGCCAGCTCCAGGCACGCCAGCAGGCCATCGCCACGGCGGCGCAGACCCTCAAGGCGGCGAACCCGAACGCCAGGGTGTACCTCGATGGGGGCCACTCGGCGTGGCACCCCGCCCCGGTCATGGCCGCCCGGCTCGCCGCCGCGGGCATGCAGTACGCCGACGGCTTCTTCACGAACGTCGCCAACTACCGACCGACCTCCGACGAGGCGGCGTACGGTCGGGCGATCATCGCCGAGCTCGCGGCCCGTGGTCTGCCGGGCAAGCGGCAGATCATCGACACCAGCCGCAACGGCGGCGCGACCGGCGCACAGGGCGACTGGTGCGGCGATGACGACACCGACCGCCGCATCGGCCAGTACCCCACCCTGGACACCGGCGACCCGAACATCGACGGCTACCTGTGGATCAAGCGGCCGGGCGAGGCGGACGGGTGCCGGTACACCCCCGGCACCTTCCTTCCCGACCTGACCTACAACCAGGCCAGCAGCGCGCCGTACCCGGGCAGCGCCCCGGTCACGCCGCCGGTCACCACGCCGCCGGTCACCACGCCGCCGGTGACCACGCCGCCGGTGACCACGCCGGTCAACACCATTTCGCCGGTCATCACGCCGGTCAACACCATTCCGCCGGTCACCGGGGGCGGGTGCACGGCCGTGTACCGGACGGCGAACTTCTGGCCGGGCGGCTTCGAGGGCCAGGTCACCGTCACGGCCGGCGCAGCATCGATCAGCAACTGGGCCGTCACCTGGACACTGGGTTCCGGTCAGTCTGTCAGCCAGGTCTGGAACGGTGCACTGAGCGCCGGCGGATCCGCGGTCACGGTGCGCAGCGCCGTCTGGAACGGGCCGGTCCCGGCCGGGGGCTCGGCCACCTTCGGCTTCATCGGTACCGGCGCACCGACCACACCGGCCGTCGCCTGCACCACGAACTGACCAACCAGCCCGCCAGGGGTCGGCCGCACGGCCGGCCCCTGGCGCGTGCCTTGACGGGGTGACCGAACACATCTAGCTTTGCCGATACATAGTCCTTTGCTCGATCTTCACCCGCCTGCCTGGCGTCGGCCGCTCATCGACGCTTCGCCCTCGCCGGAGGTGCCCGTGCCCAGCCGTAGGGATTTTCACCGTCTGACCCTGGCTGGCGCCGCGGGCGCCGCCGTCCCGGCAGCGACCTGGGCAACCGTGCACTCCGCGACGGCGGCACAGGCGGCCACCACGCCGTCGGTGACGGAAACCAGCTCGAGCGTCACGGTCAATAACGGACGGGTTCAGCTGGTGGTCGGCAAGTCCAGCGGTGGTCGGGCGACCTCGTTGCGACTGAACGGTAGGGAACTCCTCGGCGGTGGCGGCGTCGGCTACTTCGATGCCGTGTCGGCCGCGGTCGGTACCCCCGTCGCACTGCCTGCGGCGACCACCAGGTACACGGTCCGGCGCGGTGACGGATTCGTGGACGTGGCGTGCGAGACCGGCCCCACGAGCAGTGCCCCCTTCACCATCGTGCGCCACTTCATCGTCCGCGGCGAAGAGCCCGGCATCCACCTGGCGACCGAGTTCCGGCACTCTGCCGCGGTGCACGCGTTCCGCAGCGAGCAGCACCGCTTCGTGCTCCGCGTGGACCCGGCGATCTTCACGAACGCGTCGGTCGAGGACGACCCCATGGGCGTGCCCTGGCGCGCGGCGGCGTCGACGTTGCCGACCCCGGCACAGTTGCGCAGTGCCCCCGCGGTGATGGACGCGACCGACGACCTCACCGGGCTCGGCTCGCGGTACCCGCGGCGGTACTACACCAAGTACGACTGGACCACGTACATGAAGGACCACGTGCTGCACGGCCTGTACGGCAACGGGTACGGCGTCTGGGTGGTGCTCGCCAACAAGGAGGCGTTCAACGGCGGACCCACCCGCCAGGACCTCACGCTGCACCAGACGGAGACCACACCGCTGGTGCTGATCGAGCCGCAGGCCACGCACTACGGCTCGCCGGCGCTGGAGGTGCGCGGGGACTGGAGCAAGACGTACGGGCCGTACTTCGTGTACCTCAACACCGGTACCGATCCGGTCGCGATGCGCGCCGATGCCATGAGGTACACGAGCCCCGCGTACCACCAGGCGTTCTACGACCAGGTCGCGTTGCCGGGCTGGGTCCCCGCCGCGCGGCGGGCCACGGTGACCGGCCGGGTCACCATCCCCGGCGCGGCGAGCATGACCGGTGCCGTGGCGATGCTGTCCGACAACCGGACCGACTTCCAGCGCACGGTGCTCGGCTACCAGTACTGGACCGACACCAACCCGGACGGTTCCTTCACGCTGCCCAACGTCCGCCCCGGCACATACCGGCTCACCGTCTACCAGTCCGGCGTCTGGGGCGTGTACGTCCGCGACGACGTGGTGGTGACGGCCGGGCAGCCGCTGCGGCTGGCCGACGCCGCCTGGGTGCCGGTGACCAACGGCCGGACGCTGTGGCAGATCGGCACGCCCGACCGCAGTTCGGCCGAGTTCCGCCGGGGCCGGGAGTTCCGGCAGTGGGGCATGGAACGGACCTACCCCAGAGACTTCCCCAACGGCGTCACCTACACGGTCGGCACCAGTACGAACGCCGACTGGAACTACGTGCAGTACCAGTTGGTCAACGGCGCGGTGGCGCCCCCGTGGCGGATCCGGTTCAACCTGGAGACCGCTCCCCCGAGCGGTTCCACGGCCACCTTGACGATCGCGCTCGCGGCGTGGTCGCTGGACACCGCACGCCCGGTGCCCGCCCAGAACACCAACCTCACCATCGGCGTGAACGCCGGTGCCCCGATGGTGTGGCCGTTCACGCCCGAGGACGCCCGGGGCTCGCTGTACCGGAGTGGCTCAAGCGGCCGGGTCTACCGCCGGGAGTTCCGCTTCGCCGGGTCGCTGCTGCGGGCGGGCATGAACGAGATCACCCTGCAGATCAATGCCGGCATCGCCAACTCGTCGAACTGGACCGCGTACGACGCGATCCGTCTGGAGCTCAGCTGACTGACTTCTGCGTCGCCGCGGTGGGGCAGGGCGGTGGCTCCCCATAGGCGGCGCCTGTCGGGTGTTGTGATGAATCGCCCCCCCTAACGTCCCGATCATGCGCGCGTCTAGTGACTCTGCGTAGCGGACCCCTCATGGTGATGTAAGCCGGTTCTCAGCTGTTGGCTCCGGTGGATCAAGGGGGATACGTGCGAGTAGAGAGCACCAGCGGGGCGCGCCGGCAGCGATGGCTTCCGGTCGCGGCCACGATCGCGGTGACGGTTACCACGCTTTCGTCGGCCGGAGCCGGCTCAGCCGGGGTTGCATCAGCGGGTCCGGCGTTCTCCGGATCGTTCAAGGGTTGGATGGGGTCGGCGACCGCCACGGCGCAACAGACGCTGCCCCAGGTACGCAACCTGATCGGCGCGAGCTCGGGCGCCGCGGCGACCCTGACCGGTGCTGGTGTCGGCGTCGCTCTGATCGACACCGGCGTCTCCCCGGTCGCCGGGCTGTCGCCGGCGCAGATCGTCAACGGACCTGACCTCTCCTTCGAGTCCCAGGCGCCGGCACTGCGCTATCTCGACACCTACGGGCACGGCACCCACATGGCCGGCATCATCAACGGGAACGGCAATGGCAACGGCAACGTCGGGATCGCACCGAAGTCCAAGGTGACCTCGGTCAAGGTCGGCACCTCCAACGGCACCGTGGACGTGTCGCAGGTGATGGCCGCCGTCGACTGGATCATCCAGCACCGCAACGACGACCCGGCGTACCCGATCCGGGTCATCAACCTGTCCTACGGCACCGCCGGCTCGCCCTCCTCGCAGACCGACCCGGTTTCGTTCGCGGTGGAACAGGCGTGGAAGGCGGGCATCGTGGTCATCGCGGCCTCCGGCAACGAGGCCAGTAGCACGGTCAGCAACCCGGGGAACAACGGATATGTGATCGCGGTCGGCTCGTCCGCCACCAAGGGGACGGTCACCAGGGCTGATGACACGGTGTCGACATTCGCCAATGGGATGTACAACCGGTGGGGGCGCAATTTCGACGTCGCCGCGCCGGGCGAGTCCATTCTGTCGCTGCGCGTGCCGGGCTCCAGCATTGACAACGCGTTCTCCAACGCGCGGGTGGGCGATGTCGGGTTCCGCGGCAGCGGCACCTCCCAGGCCGCAGCCGTGACCTCCGGGGCGACGGCACTGCTCCTCCAGGCCCGGCCGTCGCTGACCCCGGACCAGGTCAAGAAGATCCTGATCAGCAGCGGGGTCCCGCTGTCCCCGACGGATTCCGGACGCAACGCGCTCAACCTCAACGCGGCGCTCGCCATGGCGACGCCCTCGCACACCCAGGCCTCGCTGACGCCGGCCACGGGTACCGGCCTGCTCGAAGCCGCCCGTGGCCCGGCCCACGTCGAGTTCAATCACGCATCGCTGTCCGGCGAACGAAGCATCTTCGGGCCGTTGAGCTCCGCGAACTGGGCCAGCCGATCCCGTGCCCGGACCGCGTGGGCGGGCGGCGTGTGGATGGGCAGCCGGTTCGCCGGTGATGGTTGGACCGGCACGTCCTGGGCCTCCCGCACCTGGGGTGGCGCGACCTGGTCCGGGACGGCGTGGAACGGTCAGCCATGGGCCGACCCGACGTGGTCCGGCCGATACTGGTCCGGCCGATACTGGTCCGGCGGCGAGTGGAGCGGACGGTACTGGTCCAGCGACACGTGGGCGTCGACGTCCTGGGGCTGAGGCCTCGGCGGCGGCCCCTGACCGGATCCCGGTCAGGGGCCGCCCGCACACATCGTGGGCAACGAGTCAGGCCGGACGCGGGACGTGTGGCAGCGGCTCACCGGCATGCCACACCTCGTGGATCCGCACGGTGACGAAGCGCCACCCCTCCGGCGTGCGGCGCAGCGTGCAGTCGTACCAGCCGGCACCGTCGGCATGGCGGAACGTGTCCTTGTCCAGCAGGTGCACGCCGATCATGTACGAGCGGGTGGTGGCGGTGTCGCCGTCGATCTCGATCGCGTGATTCGCGCTCAGGTGCCAGGTGCCGGTGTACCGGCCCAGGCCCGCCGCGGTGCCGGTGCGGTTGAGTTCGGCGTGCCCCCGCAGGCTGAACGCCTCACCGGCGGTGAAGACGCCGTCCGGCACGTAGAGCGCCGTGTTGGCGGCCCAGTCCTGTTCGTCGAGCGAGCGGGCGAACTCGACGAGCAGGTCGCTGATCTGGGCCCGGTCCACGAGCCACCGCAGTTGCCCGGTCGGGTCGGTTGGCACGGTGGGCACGATGGGCCTCCAGTCGGGATGGGTTCAACGGGGGCGATGCGGTGACCGATGTGCTGTCCGACACGGCACTGACCTTCTCCGGCGGCGGCTCGGCGGTCGAGCACGAGTGTTGCGGCACCCGTCACGTCTTGAGAGCATCGTGAATGCCGCCGAGGACATTTGTGAAATAGAAAGTGTTGCCCTCAGGTATCAGGCTGGCTGATCAACGGTGTCATTCGTGAGCTGGCGTCCGGCTTCCGTCAACACACCGCGCAGCCAGGTGTGCGCCGGGTCTGTCCGGTACATCGGGTGCCACCAGAACGCCTCCGCCAGTGGAACCACATCAAACGGGCACGCCAGCGCGCGGATCCCGGTCGTGGCGGCCACCCGGCGCGCCAGATGTTCCTGCAGCAGCGCGATCCGATTCGTGCCCGCGACCAGAAACGGCATGGCGAGGAAGCTGTCGACCACCACCTCGATGCGGGGCTCCACCCCGATCATCCTGAGCTGGCGCGCTGCCGGGGCGAACGCGGTGGGCAGGTTGAACAGGATGACCCACGGCAGCTCTCCCAGGTGGGCCCGGGTCAGCTCGGCGCCGACGCTCGGGTTGTCCGCTGAGACGATGCAGACCCAGCGGTCGGAGTACAGGTCGACGTACGGGATGTCGGTGAGAAACCCGTGCGGCAGGACGAACCCGTCGATGGTGCGGAGTGTCTCGACGGCGTGGTCGACGGCGTACGGCGTGGTCTGCTGCAGGTGCAGCCGCACGCCGGGGGCCTGCTGCGCGATCAGCCGTGACACCACCGGGCCGAGCACCGCGGCGGCGTAGTCCGAGGTGATGATCGTGAACTCCCGCTCCACCTGCGAGGGGTCGAAGTCGGGTGAGGCGTCGAAGACGCGGCGGACGCCGGCGATGGCGGGGACGGTCCTGGCGACGAGCTGGGTGGCGAGCGGCGTCAACTCGTACCGGTTCCCGACCCGGCTCAGCAGTTCGTCACCGAAGTGCCGACGCAGCCGCGCAAGGGCGGCACTCACGGCGGGCTGGCTGACGCCGAGGTGCTGCGCCGCCCGCGTGACGTTGCGCTCCCGCAGGAGTGCGTCCAGCGTGACCAGCAGATTCAGGTCCAGGTTCGCCAGGACGCGGTCAGCGGGCACTCCCCGACCATAAACGCTGTGGATGCGTTCCATCAACAGATCGGGCTTCCTGATGGCTGACGAATCTCGCAGAGTGAGGGGACTCGCAGCCAGCCAAGCAAGGAGGTACCGGTCATGTCCGCAGTCGGGAACGTCCTGATCGTCGGCGGCGGCGCGGCCGGGGCCGCCACCGCCATCCTCCTCGCCGAGGGCGGGGTCTCCGTCGAACTCATCGACATCAAGCCCGACATCAGTGCCCTCGGATCCGGCATCACGCTGATGGGTAACGCCCTGCGGGTGCTGCGCCGACTGGGCGTCTGGGAGCAGGTACGCGACCAGGGTTACGCCTTCGACACGCTGGGTCTGCGGGCACCCGATCCGCACGGCACGCTGCTCGTCGAGTTGGCCGACGTCCAGATGGACCCCGACCTGCCCGCGACGCTGGGGATGTACCGGCCGACGCTGGCGAAAATCCTGGTGGACCGCGCCGTCGAGGTGGGGGCGAAGGTTCGCTTCGGCACCACGTACAACGCCCTGGACCAGGACCCCTCGGGGGTCGACGTGTCGTTCGCCGACGGCTCCACCGGCCGGTACGACCTGGTCATCGGCGCCGACGGGGTCCGCTCATGGACCCGGCGCATGCTCGGGATCCACCTGGAAACCAGGGGTACCGGCATGGGCATCTGGCGTGCGTTCACCGCGCGCCCGCACGATGTGGTGCGCACCGACCTGTTCTACGGCGGGCCGTGCTACATCGCCGGCTACTGCCCGACCGGCGCCGATTCGCTCTACGCCTACCTCGTCGAGGACGCGCAGGACCGCAGCACGCTGACGCCGGACGCGTCGCTCGAGGTCATGCGCGGCCTCGCCGAGGCGTACCACGGTCCGTGGGACGAGATCCGCGCCGGGCTGACCGATCCCTCCAGAGTCAACTACACCTGGTTCGAGAGCCACCTCCTCGAGGCCCCCTGGCACCGCGGGCGCGTCGTGCTGATCGGCGACGCGGCACACACCTGCCCGCCGACCCTGGCCCAGGGCGCGGCACAGGCATTCGAGGACGCAGCCGTCCTCGCGGAGTTGCTCCTCGCCGCCGATGCCGTCACCGACGAGCTTTGGCAGGCATTTCTGCAGCGCCGCTTCGACCGGGCCAGCACCATCGTCGAAGCTTCGCTCCAGCTGGCCCAGTGGCTGCTCAACCACGAGCGCGGTGACGTTCCCGGATTGATGGGCCGCGTCACCCGCATGCTCAGCGTGCCCGCCTGACCCCTTTTCTGTAGAGGACCCTCCCATGGCCGAACGCCTGATCACCCACCTCCGGCACGTCGATCTGGCCGTGCCCGACTACGACGACCAGCTCCGCTTCTACACCACGATGTGGGGCCTCAAAGCGGAGACGGTCGACAGCGGCATCGCGTACCTCGCCGCCGAGGGCTCGCCGGAGCAGTACTCCGTGCGGCTGCGACGAGCCGACGAGAAGCGACTCGACCTGATCGCCTTCGGGGCCGCCAACACCGCCGACGTGGACGCCATGGCGGCACGCCTCGGCCGCGACGGTGTCCGCCTGGTCGGCGAACCCGGGGCGTTGCGCACGCCGGGTGGCGGCTACGGCTTCCGGTTCTTCGACATCGACGGCCGCACGGTTGAGGTCTCCTGCGACGTGGCGGTACGCCAGCACCGCAGGGTGGAGGAGGGCGAGTCCATCCCGGTCAAGCTCTCCCACGTGGTGCTCAACTCGCCCAACCCGCAGGCGACTGTCGCGTTCTACCGGCACCATCTCAGTTTCGCGCTGTCGGACACGCTCACGTCGCCGCACATGGGTGACGTCATGTGGTTCCTGCGCACCAACCGCTACCACCACAGCCTCGCCATCGCCCGTGGCCCACACGTGTCGCTGCACCACGCGTCGTTCGAGCTGCGCGGCATCGACGAGTACATGCGCGGCACCGGACGACTGCTGCGTGCCGGCGTCGAGAAGGTGTGGGGTCCCGGCCGGCACATGGCGGGAAACAACACGTTCAGCTACTTCCTCGACCCACACGGCAATACGATTGAGTACACCACCGAACTCGAACAGCTCGACGAGGACACCTGGCACCCGCACCTGTACGACTTCTCCGACCCGATGGTCAGCGACCAGTGGGGCACCGCCGACCCGATGAGCGAATTCATCGCGAAGCAGTCCTTCAACGACCCGGACCGCGGCGTCTTCGTCGCACCGCCGGTCTGACGGGACGACGCCGATGCGCATCGCAACCTACCGGCACGGCGGCGTCGATCGCGCCGGCGTCGTCGCGGGAGAATCCGTCTTCGCCTTCGGCGACGACATCGACGCGCTCGACGTGGTGCGCCTGGGCCTGGACGCCGCACTGGGCCTGGGCGAGCGGGCCGTTGCCGGAGCGGACGCCGTCCCGCTGCGCGACGTGCGGCTCCTGGCCCCGATCCGGCCCACCAGCGTCCGGGACTTCGTGGCCTTCGAGGAGCACGTCGAGGGCGTCCGGCGCAGCATTGACGGAGCCAGCGGGGTACCTGCCGCGTGGTACGACGCGCCCACCTTCTACTTCACGAACCCGCACACGATCCTCGGCCCGGACGACGATGTGGTCTTTCCGCGACGGTGCGAGGCGGGTGACTTCGAGCTCGAGGTCGCCGTCGTGCTCGGCGGCGCCGGCACGAGCCTGACCCCGGCACAGGCCCGCGACGTCGTGTTCGGGTACACGATCCTCAACGACTGGTCCGCCCGCGACCTGCAACGCCGGGAGATGCAGGTCAACCTCGGTCCGGCCAAGGGCAAGGACTTCGCCAGCACGCTCGGGCCGTGGATCGTCACCGCCGACGAGGTCGCCCCCTACTCCGACGCCGAGGGCTTCCTCGACCTCTGGTGCGCAGCGGCCGTCAACGGCGTCGAGGTCGGCCGGGACATGCTGTCCAACATGGGGTGGACGTTCGAGACGATGATCGCGTACGCCTCCCGCGACAGCCGGGTGGTCGCCGGCGACGTCCTCGGCTCCGGGACCGTCGGCAACGGGGGCTGCCTCGCCGAACTCTGGGGCCGCAACGGCACGCAGACGCCGCCACCGCTGCAGGTCGGTGACGTCGTCACACTCACCGTGCAGGGCATCGGCAGCATCAGCAACCGGGTGCGGTCCGGCGATCCGGCGCCGGACCTGCCGCCGGCGCGGCGCCGCGACCCGGCACCGGCCCGGATGCACGGGGCCACGACGTGAACGCCGGCACCGGCAACGTGGTCGTCGTCACCGGCGCCGCCTCCGGCATCGGTGCCGCGGTCGCCAGAACGCTCGGCGCCGCCGGGGCCCGGGTCGTCGGGCTGGACGTCCACCCGGGCGACGGCATCCGAGCCTTCGACGTCTGCGACGCCGACGCCTGGGCCGACCTTGCGAGGGACCTGCACCGGACCCATCGGGTGGTCGACGGGTTGGTGAACTGCGCCGGTACAACGTGGCGCGCGCGACTCGGCGACGTGCGGGCCACCGACTTCGAACGTGTCCAGGCGGTCAACGTGCTCGGGCCGCTCCTCGGCATCCAGGCCATCGCGCCCCTGATGTCGGCCGGCGCGTCCATCGTCAATGTCGGCTCGCTCGCCGCACTCCAGGGCCACTACCCCATCGCGTACACCGCGAGCAAGTGGTCGCTGCGCGGGGTCACCCACGCGGCGTGCCTGGAATTGGGGCCGCGCGGGATCCGGGTGAACATCGTGCATCCCGGTTTCATCGACACGCCAATGACGCAATCGGCGTCGCCGGCGTTCCGGACCAGCGCCGTGGCGGAAACCCCACTCGGCCGTCCGGGCAACGCCCGCGAGGTCGCCGACGTCGTGGCGTTCCTGCTCAGCGCGGCGGCATCGTTCGTATCCGGCGCCGAGATCCCCGTCGACGGCGGCGCCAGCTCGCACGGCGGCGCCAAGTCCGTCTCCGATGCGCTGCGCCCCACGTACCAGGCTCCAGCCGCCACGCCTGCCAACCACCAGAACTGAGGGACCCGAGATGTTCGAGTACTTTCCCGGCAACTACGTGTGGAACCTCGGCGTCGTCGCCGCCCTGAACAGCGGTGGACTCATCGATGAGGTGGACCGGGCGTGCCGGCCGATCCGGGAGGCCGCGGCGCAGGGGGCGGACGTCGGCACCGAAGCGCTGATGGCGTCGTGGACCGCTGTCGTGGACGACCTGCAGGCGCAGGCGGTGATGGACGTCAAGGCCGGGCACGACCGTTCGGCCGGTCAGAAGTACGCCCGGGCAACGAACTACCTGATCCAGGCGGAGCGGATGCAGAGCGCACACGCGCCCGGGCGGCGGGCGGTCTACCAGCGCTGCCTCGATCTCATGCAACAGTCGTTCGACCTGATCGATCCGGCCACGACGCGGGTGGAGGTGCCGTTCGAGGGCGCGCTCCTGCCGGCGTACTTCACCAACGCCGCCACCGGCAGCCGGCCCGCGCCCTGCATCGTGATGTGGAACGGCCTGGACTCCACCAAGGAACACATGTACCTGTCCGGGTTCCCCGCCGAGTTGGCCGCTCGCGGCATCTCCACGCTGATGGTGGACTGCCCGGGCAGTGGTGAGGCGTTGCGGTTCCTCGGGCTCACGGCGCGGGTGGAAACCGAGGACTGGGCCGCGGCGTGCGTGGACCACCTGGTGCAGCGCGCGGACGTGGACAGCGACCGCATCGGCCTGGTCGGCTGGTCACTCGGCGGCTACTACGCGCCCCGGGCCGCGGCGTTCGAGAAGCGACTGGCGTTGTGCGTGGCGTGGGGAGCGAATCACAACTGGGGCGAGGTGCAGAAGCGGCGGCTGGACCGCGAGGGCGAGAACCCGGTGCCGCACTACTGGGACCATGTTCGATGGGTGTGGGGCGAGCCTGATCTGGACGCCTTCCTCAGCAAGGCCGAGTCGGTGCACCTGGACGGCGTGGCCGAGAAGATCACCGTGCCGTTCCTCATCGTGCACGGGGAAAACGACCGGCAGATCCCGTTGGCGTACGCCCATCGGTCGTACGAGCAGGCGGTCGCCAGCCCGCGCCGGGAGCTGCGCATCTTCACGCCGGCCGAGGGCGGCGCGGAACACATCGGCCTGGATCACCTGCCCCATGTCGGGGCGTTCATCGCCGACTGGGTGACCGACGCGTTCGTGGACCTGTCGTGAGCGCCTCCCCGGCCGATCTGGACCGCAGTGACCCGGAAGGCGCCATCCGGCAGGCCGCCAAGCGCTGCTCCAACTGGGGCCGCTGGGGAGCCGACGATGTGCGCGGCACCATGAACTACCTGACCGAGGCGAAGCGCGTCGAGGCCTCCGCGCTGATCCGTCGCGGGGTCGCGTTCTCCCTCTCCCAACGCTTCGACATGGACGGCCCGCAGAAGGGCTGGCGGCGCCGCACCAACCCGGTCCACACCATGCTGGACACCGGCACCGACGCCGCGGCGGGCATCCAGGGATTCCCGCACGGTCTCGGCGGCGCGGACGACGTCATCGCCATGCCGCTGCAGTGCTCGACCCAGTGGGACGGACTGGGCCACATCTTCGACCACGGCATCGCATGGAACGGTCGCCCGGCGGGCGAGGTCGTGACCAGCCTCGGCGACGCGCTCACCGGCATCGAGACCATCGCCGATGTGGTGGCCGGCCGGGGCGTCCTCCTGGACGTCGGCCGGGCGATCGGCACGGACGGTGAACTGCCGGACGGCTTCGCCATCACCACGGATGATCTCCAGGCGACCATCCGGCGGCAGGGCGCGTCGGCAGCTGTGGGGCGCGGCGACATCGTGCTGGTGCGCACCGGTCGGCTCGCCCGGGCCCGACGCGAGGGTTGGGGCGACTACGCCGGCGGGGCGTCGCCCGGGCTGTCCTTCACCACCGCGGATTGGCTGCACGGCACCGAGATCGCCGCGATCGCGACGGACACCTGGGGCTTCGAGGTCCGTCCCAACGAATTCGACGATGCCTTCCAACCGCTGCACCAGGTCGCCATCCCACACATCGGCCTGTTCCTGGGCGAGATGTGGGACCTGGACGGGCTCGCCGCCGACTGCGCGCGCGACGGCGTCTACGACTTCTGGCTGACCGCGGCGCCGCTGCCGATCACCGGGGCGGTCGGGTCCCCGGTCAACCCGATCGCGGTCAAGTGAGCGAGCCACGGGCGGCGACGCCATGAGGGGGCGGCTGGCCGGCAAGGTTGCCATGATCACCGGAACCGCCGGCGGGCAGGGCAGGGCCGCGGCTCTGCTGTTCGCCGCCGAGGGCGCCACGGTGGTCGGCTGCGACGTGCGCGCCGCCGAC
This sequence comes from Micromonosporaceae bacterium, assembly GCA_035296325.1. Taxonomy (GTDB): domain Bacteria; phylum Actinomycetota; class Actinomycetes; order Mycobacteriales; family Micromonosporaceae; genus DATHBD01. The sequence goes on from DATHBD010000081.1 coordinate 99,003, forward strand.
GCAGCCGAGACGGTCGAGTTGGTACGACATGCCGGCGGGATCATGACCAGCACCCACCCGCTCGACCTCACCGAGGAGCCCGCCGTTGCGGCATGGGTGGCGGACACCGTCGCGACGCACGGACGCATCGACATCGTCTACGCCAACGCCGCCGTCACCCGCTTCGCACCCATCGAGGAGGTCACCCTCGACGACTGGCACTTCGTCCTGCGCCACGAGCTGGACCTGGTATTTCTGCCCATCAAGCACGCATGGCGGCACCTCAGGCAATCTGCCGGCGCTGTCGTGCTCGTGGGTTCCACCGCCGGCATCGCCGGCTCCAGAACCAACACCCGCATCGCCCACACCGTCACCAAGGGCGGCATCGTCGCGCTCACCAAGCAACTGGCCGCCGAGGGCGCTCCCGACCGGATCCGGGTGAACTGCGTCAGCCCGGGCATGATCGAGACACCGGCCACCCGGGCCGACCTGCTCGCCGACGACCACCCGATGCGCGACATCGCCCGGCACATCCCGCTCGGCCGGATCGGCACCGCCGACGAGGTGGCGCGGTGTTCGATGTTCCTCGCCTCCGACGAAGCCTCGTACGTCACCGGGGCCAACCTCATCGTCGACGGCGGCTGGTCGGCCGTCCTGCCGGGCACGCCGTAGCGAGACCTCAACGTTCCGCCCGACGCCGCGCGGGTGGCATAGTGCCCTCATGAGCGAGGATGGCCGCCGACGCCCGCTCTGGCTGGTCGTGACCGTCGCCATTGTCGGCGGGCTGCTGCTCGGCCCGGCTGACCTGCTCGCCCAGCGGACGCTTCCGTACCCCTGGGCGAACCTCGCCAATTCAAGCGCCGTCTGGGCGATCGGCGCCTGGGGCATGGGGGCATGGGTCGGCACCGGCCGGTGGCGGCCCGCGGTCGCGGGCGTCCTCCTGCTCTCGGTCGCCGTGGAGAGTTACCACCTGGCGGCCACGCTGGCGCACAACGACGCCGTCGCGAACCTGTGGAGCCCGACGACGGCGGTTTGGCTTTCCTTCGCTGTGATCGCTGGAGTGGTCTTCGGCACGGCGGGTGGCTGGTCGCGCGGCGGGGTCGGATGGCCGCGACTGGTGGGCGTCGCGCTGCCGGGCGCGGTGCTGCTCGCCGAGGCGGCGGTGCTGTGGTACCGCAGTGGAGGTGGCGACGCCGCGTACCGCACGGACAGCTTGCAGACGGCCGGCATCGAGGCGGTCCTCGGGGTCCTCCTGTCGTTGGCGCTCGGGCGGACCGCCCGTCAGCGCCTCGGCGGCCTCGCAGCGAGCATTCCGCTCGCGGCCATCGGGTTCGGCGGGTTCCTCCTGGCCCAGTTCGGGCGCTGAACGTCGTTTCGCCGTCGCGGCGATGCGGTGTCAGTGCGGGGCCGTGCCCGCACCAGCCGCGGTGGTGGACTTGCGGCGGTGCAGTGTGAACGTCATGACCAGCACGACCAGCGCGCCGACGATCAGCCCGAGGATCGCGCTGGCCACCGTGTTGACGAGCCAGCCGACCAGCCCACCGAGGACACCGGTGGCGTGGTGAGCCGCTTCCTCCACGTGGTGCACGGCGTCGTACAGGAAGTGCAGGCCCAGCTCGTCCGCGCCGATCAGCAGGATGTGCCCGCCCACCCACAGCATCGCGGCGGTGCCGACCACCGTCAGCACGGTGAGAACCACCGGCATCGCCCGCACCAGACCCCGGCCGAATGCGGCGACGGCGCCGGACCGTTGCGACAGGCGCAGCCCGGCGTCGTCCATCCTGACGATCAGGGCCACAGCGCCGTACACCAGGACGGTCATGACGACCGCGACGAGGGCCAGGATGGCCAGGCGGGACGAGAATGCCTGGGCGATCACCTCATTGAGCGTGATGACCATGATCTCCGCCGACAGGATCAGGTCGGTCCGCACCGCGCCGGCCACCAGCGTCTTCTCGTCCTGCAGCTGCTCGGCGCCCGCGCCGTGGGCATCGTGATGGGCGATCCTGGCCCAGACCTTCTCCGCGCCTTCGTAACACAGGTAGGTGCCGCCGAGCATGAGGATCGGCGTGAGCAGCCAGGGCACGAACTGACTGAGCAGCAGCACCGCCGGCAGGATGATGAGGAACTTGTTGCGCAGCGACCCCAGGGCAATGCGCTTGATGATCGGCAGCTCGCGCTCGGCGGCCAGGCTCCGCACGTACTGCGGTGTGACGGCGGCATCGTCGATGACGACGCCCGCCGCCTTGGCCCCGGCCTTCGCGGCGGCCGCCCCGATGTCGTCGACCGACGCGGCGGCCGCGCGAGCCAGCACGGCCACGTCGTCCAGCAGGGCTACAAGTCCACCGGCCAAGGGATCGTCCTTTCAAGTCGCGCAGAGTCGTGCCGGCCCATTGTCGCCCAGATCTGCGACCGAGGCATGCCAGGGCCCGGTCGCCGGGTTGAGCGCTCGGAGCCGGGTCGGCTGCGGTAGTACCGCTGGTGGAGAATGCAGGGGTGGCTGCATCGGCCGGAGATCCTGGTGACCACGGCGCTCGGCCGCCGAGCGACCCGGTGGGCGACGTGGACCCATTCGTCGGCTCGTGGGGTTCTGGTCCATGGAAGTCGACCGTCGGCGTCCTGGTAATGGGTTGGGCGTACCGCCTGGCGCGGGTGGTCGGGCCGTACCCGGTCGTGGTTCTCACCCTGCTGATCGGCGCGGGGTCGGTGGTGGCGTTGACCGCGACCTCGGCGGAGATCTACGAGGCGGTCGCCGAGGAGGACGGGGTAGCGAGCCTGGACCAGCCTGCCCTGCGGATTGCGGTCCGGCTGCGCGGCCCGGCCGTGAACGCCCTCGTCACCGCGTACACCGACCTTGGCGGCCCGGTGGGCATGTCAATTCTGGCCACCCTCGCCACCACCGCTTTGGCGGTATGGGCGCGGCGTTGGACGCCGGTGGTGCTGATGGCTGCCGCCACGGCGGGGTCGCTGTTGATGACGGTGGTGGGTAAGGGGTTGGTCGGGCGGATCCGGCCCCCGCTGGCGGAGGCGGTCCCGCCGTATGAGTCGTCGCCGGCCTTCCCCAGCGGGCACGCGCTCAATGCGGTGGTCGTGATGGGTGTGCTCGCGTACCTGCTGGTGCTGCGGCAGCGCCACTGGCGCAGCCGCGCACTTACCATCGCGGCGGCCGGAGCGTTCGCGGTGACCATGGGACTGAGCAGAGTCCTGCTGGGTCATCACTGGCTTACCGATGTCCTCATGGCGTGGACGCTCGGACTGGCCTGGCTGGCAGTCGTCGTCGTCGCGCACCGGCTGTATCTGGCGATCCGGCACATCGGGACAAGTCGGGTGCCAGGCGTCGGGTAACTCCCCTGCACCACGCAAGGCACCTGGCAACTACGGATGAGCGCGCTCGGCTGCCACTAACTTTCCGTGATGGAAAGTTAAGCTACACTTTCCATCATGGAAAACCACTCGGCGGCGCCACCTCCGGTGAACCGGGATGCGGCGGTCGACGCGTTGACCGAGGTCGCCGAGCAACACCACTTCGTCGCCGAGCGGCTCGGCCGGTACCAGTGGCGCTACCCGGTGCTGGGGGCCGTGCTCGGGGCCGCCGCGGCGTCCCTGATGTGGCGGAACCTGGTGTGGTTCGGCGTTGTGACGGTCCTGTTCATCGCCAGCATGCTTCCGTTGTTCGGCACGCCGGCCAGGCTCGGGGTGGTGCCGCGCGACGACGGCCGGGGCAGCAAAGGGCTTCTCGGCCTGAGCTGCCTCGCGCTCATGGCCACCCCGACGGTGGCGATGGCCGGGCCCTGGTGGACGCCCATTGCGGCTGGGATCTTCATCGCCGTCTTCGTGACCGCGTTCGGACGGGTGTGGCTTGCCGTTGTTCGCGCGGAGATGAGCCGGCCCGCCGAGATCGGACCCACCGGATGGCAACGGCTGATCGAGCGCCTGGCCGGGACCGTCCGGTACCCCCCGCTCGCAGCGTTCGCCCTGGGCACCGCAACGGTCATGCTCGCCTCCGACCGGGTCGTGCTGAGTGGCGCCGCCCTGCTGGTGTACCTGGCGAGCGCGGCCGTCCTCCATGGAGTGCAGACGCGGATCGGGGAGATACCGCCGGACCGCCGGCCGTCCCGGCTCCGAATGTTCGTCCCCTACCCGGTGCTGATCTTCGCGCCCCATGTGATCTTGCTGCCGTTGTGGCCGAATGCCTGGTGGCCGGCGATCGCGACCGGATTGGTCGTGGCGTGCACCGCGGTCGCCGTCGGGCGATGGCAGCGCTTCATGCTGCGCGCGACGTTGGCCGACCAGGAACGTCCGGGGGCGGGACGATGAGCGACGGCGGAGGCTTCAACGAACTCATCCACGCCTCCAAACGACTTCGGATCTGTGCGCTGCTCGCCGCGACCGCGGCCGTCGAGTTCGCGACCCTGCGCGACGCGCTCGAAGTCAGCGACTCGGTGCTCAGTAAGCACCTGTCGGCCCTGGAGGACGCCGGCTACATCAGCAGCCAACGGGAGAAGCGCGCCAAGCGGCTGCGGGTCTGGGTGTCGCTGACCCGGACCGGCCGCCAGGCGTACCAGGGGCACCTGGACGCGCTGCGGCAGATCACCCGGTCGGTACCGTCGGCGCCGACCACCGGTGCTGACTCGCCGCCACCCTGAACCGCCCCCGGCGGCAACCACACGCGACCGCGGTCGGAAGGGCAGAGCCGTCACAATTTCTCGCCTGCGAGCGACGAGCGACGAGCGACGAGCGACGGCTGAGCTTGGGCGAAGTGCACCATCTCGTCGATAATGGTCGATGTAGTAAACCTTGCTCAAATCAAGCCGAGGCCGCTGATGCTAGCTTCACAGCGTCCTGGAGAATCGCCCGAAAACAATCAAACGCCCCGGTCTGGTCGACGCTGGCCGACGGCTTGCCCGGCGGCGCTTGTCGCTGTGGTGGGCTACGGACGGCGCGGTAAGGTCATGACCATGGAAGAGTCGGATCGGACATTGATTTCGCAGTCGCAGACTGACGAAGTGTCCAAGTGCACGTTGACCCGCCTACCGGAGGCGGCGTATGCCAACGCACACGCCAGAAAAGGCGTCGTCGTGTACGAGCACAGGAACAGGTACTGGAGAAACTCCGAGCAATTGGGCTCGTTGCTCGCCGTTCCAATTCATTGGATGGCGGAACTGACGCCCGACCAGGCCACGTTTCCAAAAGGACGTACGCTCGCGATCAAAGCGCGTACCACCCATCCGGCGGAGCACAACGGCTCCTTCCATCTCTACCTCATCGACCCCACGACGTACAGCCTCCGCAGCATGAACAAGGGTGCCCGCAAGAACATCAGGCGAGCGTGCCGCGCCGGCGTCACGGTTGAGTTGGCAACCCCTGAACTGCTGGAGCGAGAGGGTTACGAGGTGACGAGTGCGTCACTCAAGATGAGCCGGTACAGGAAGCCCCCGAGCAAGGCGGACTACCTGCGGAAGCTCCACAATGACACGTTCTTCGGCGGTCAGGGTGTGGTCCTGGCAGGAATGGTGCACACCGAAAAAGGTCGCAGGTTGGGCGGGATCATGACTGGTTCCGCGCTTGAGTCGATCGCGAACGCCGACGATATCTATACCGCCCCATGGGCGAGGGAAAGCAACGTCGGGCCGCGACTGGTGTACAGCTTCATGGAGATGTGCCAGCGGACGGACGGTATCGACACCATCGTCTACGGACGCGTGTCGAACGATCCTGACCTGGAGGCTTTCAAGAGCAGGATGGGTTTCACCGCGACGGCCGTGCCGGCGAAGGTCGCGTTACGCCCGGGGATACGGCAGGCGGCTCACCTCACGCAATCGGTAGGGCCTTTCGGGAAAATCCACGAGCGTCTTTATGGTCCCCGCTGACCAGCGGAAGCGGCGCTGACGAGCAGCGGGCGAAGCCGCCTATCCACCCGGTGGCGGGCTCGTGTGGATCGTCGGGTCGCCCTGGCGGATCCAGATCTGCGGGCTGTCCACGGGCGTGAACGCCCGGTCGCCGCCGGGTTCGCGGGTCGTCGGGACGGCGTCACCACCGGGCAGGTGCAGGATGAAGTTGACCGGCGCGGTGTCGTCGACAAGCGGGATGTCGTACTCGGCCCAGCCGTTCTCCACGCGGGTCACCGGCAACGGTGCGTCCCAGGTGATCCCGGCCAGTGCCGCCGGGTCGACCGCGGCACCCGACAGGTGCAGACCCCACTGGCCGTAGTCGCCGGCCGGTCGCAGGTAATGCACGGTCGCGGTGGTCGCCGGCGGCCCGGCCGCGCGGACCCGCCGGATCGCGCTGGTCACCCGGGTCCCGCCGGGTTCGGTCAGCGTCGCCCGGTACTCCACCACGGCATCCGCGGCGAGGTTCAGCGGGGCCAGGTCGTCGAAGGCGGTGTACGCCGGCGAGGAGGCGTCGCGGCCGATCGGGGTCCACGGGCCGCCGTTGACCCGCCGCTGGAAGCTCACCACGTGAGTGGCGCGATCCGGGTCGGCGGTGGCGCGGACCTCGACCGTGCCACGCACGCCACTGCCCTCCCGCGGCGACTCGATGGTCAGTGCCGGCGCGGGCACCACAGCCCGGCGCGCCGCACTGACCGCCTGGTGGCCGGCGTTGTCCAGCACCACGGCGCGGTACTGCACCGGCGTGCCCGGCCGGAGCCCGCTCACGTCGTGGTACACCCGGTACGGGGCGGTGTCGTCGGTGCCGATCGGCGCCCAGCGCCCGTTGCCGACCTTCGCGTAGTAGGTCACCGCGTAGAACGAAGACCCGCTCACCTGCGCCGAGACCTGCATGCGCCCCCGTGCTTCGGCCGCCGGAGCGGGCGCCTCGAGCGTGATCGCCGGGGCCGCCGTGGAGCGGGGAATCCGGTCAGCCGACCGGTACACCACCGTGGACAGTGGCGGCACCGTCAGCGACAGTGCGCGGTCCGCTCCGGACACCGCACGGGCCGGGCCGTCGCCGTACACCTTCCGGAAGTCGCCCCCGGCCAGGAACGTCGGCGCCGCGGCGGTCTGCGGCTGCTCGCTGTTGTTCAGCGCCACGACGTACTCGTGCTGCTGGCGGCGGTCGATCCGGGAAAACGCATACGCCCCCGCCCCGTCGCTCGCGTAGCGGTGCTGGTGTGCGCCATCGCGCAGCGCCGGATGGGCCCGGGTCAGCGACGCCAACTGCCGGATCGACCGGTACATCGGGTGGGTGGCGACGAAGTTGTCCTGCGCGTGGGTCGCGTCGGTGCCGATCAGGTCATCGTCGAGGTAGCTGGGCACCTGGCTGGCGAAGAGGGTCTGCCGGGCGTCCTGGTCCCCGCCGGGGCCGGTGAAGCCCTGCTCGTCGCCGTAGTAGACGACCGGGTTGCCGCGGGAGAAGTACATCAGCTCGTGCGCCAGCCGGTCCCGGGCGAGCAATTCCGAGTCACCGGCACCCGGGTTGTCGGCCTGGATGAAGCTGCCGATCCGGCCCATGTCGTGGTTACCGAGGAAGGTGGGCAGTTGGTACACGTTGGAGTCCGCGTCGGTGTACCAGTCGTCGCCGGCGAAGAACGTGGCCAGCTGGCTGGTCGGCTGCCCGCGCGAGGCGAAGTCCCGCGCGGCCGCCTGGAACGGGAAGTCCAGCACCGCCTGCATCCGGTCCCGGGTGGTGAACTGCGACGTGAAGCTCTTCGTGGTGTCGAAGACCTCGCCGAACATGAAGAACTCGCGCTTGCCCTGCGCCCGGGCGTACTCCAGCACCCGTGGCCCGAACGTCTGCCAGAACTCGTCGTTCACGTGCTTCATCGTGTCGATGCGGAACCCGTCCACACCGAAGTCCCGGATCCACGCCTGATAGATCTCGATCATGCCTTCGACCACCCGGGGGTGCTCGGTGAACAGGTCGTCGAGGCCGAAGAAGTCGCCGTACAGGGAGTCCTCGCCGGTGAACGTGGTGTCACCGCGGTTGTGGTAGAGCGTCACGTCGTTGAGCCAGGCCGGCACCTTGAGGTCGGCCTCGCCGGGGCCCAGCACCGGCGTGTACGGGAACGAGGTGGCCGGGTCCAGCGCCGGGAAGGTGGAGCTGGCGGCATGGTCGCGGTCGTCGAACGGGGTACCGGCCGCCGTCCGGTACGGCTCGCGGTCCTTCGACACGTACGGCTGGCGGGCGCCCTCGGCGTAGCCGATCACGTCGGCGGTGTGGTTGGTGATGATGTCGAAGTACACCTTCATGCCCCGGGCATGTGCGGCGTCGACGAGTGCCCGGAGCTCGGCGTTGCTGCCCAGGTGCGGGTCGATCTGGGTGAAGTCGGTGATCCAGTACCCGTGGTAGCCGGCCGACGGGCCGTCCTCGAGCTGTACCGCCTTGTTCTTGAAGCTCGGGGTCAACCAGAGTGAGGTGGTGCCCAGGTCCCGGATGTAGTCGATCCGGTTGAGCAGGCCGCGCAGATCACCGCCGTTGTAGAAGCCCTTGGCGGTCGGGTCGAACCCGGACACGAGCCGGTCGGCGGGCAGTCCGCCGGTGTCGTTGGCGCGGTCCCCGTTGTCGAACCGGTCCGCCATCACGAAGTAGAAGTTCTCGTCGGTGACCGGCGCCCGCAGCGAATGCCGCCCGGAGAGTCCGCCCCGGTCACCGGTCCCGGGCTCGGCGGCGGCAGGGGTGGCGGTGGCCAACCCGGCGAGCACGGCGGACAGCAGCACGGCGAGCACACGGCGGACAGGCATCGTCGCCCTCCTCAAGGGTCGTCCTCGTCGTGACGATACTCAGCGGCGTGCGGAATTCAACGGTTCGTTGCCGGCCCCGGCGTCTGCGCGCCGGCATATGGTGACTGACCATGACGTACACCCCCGATCCCCGGGTCGACGCCTACATCGACGCGCTGCCGGATTGGCAGCAGGCGATCTGCCGCGAGGTCCGCGAGCTCGTCCACGCCGCCGACCCCGAGGTGGAGGAGACCATCAAGCGCACGGTCCAGCCGTACTTCGTCCTGCAGGGAAACATCTGTGCGCTGCTGGCGGCGAAGACCCACGTCAACGTCTTCCTGTACGACGGCGCGATGGTCCCTGACCCGGCAGGCATCATCACCGCCGGGCACGACAACACCACGGCCCGCACGGTGGCGTTCCGCCGCGGGGACCCGATCCACGCGGCGGCCCTCACCGCGATGTTCCGGCAGATCATCGCGAACAACCGCGCCGGCGGCTGGCGCAGGCTCAAACGCGGCCAGTAACGTTGCTCAATGCCACCGGCGCCGGCCGCCGGCCGCCGGCCGCCGTCCACCGGGCGTCAAGGCCGCGCCAAGGCTGCGGCTGTCCGCGTTAAGACCACGCCAAGATCATGGACGGAACGGTCGCACCCGCCTTCACTGACGGTGTGCTGACATCGTTGAAACGTGTGGTGGTGGGCCGCCCGCTGCGCAGTGACCGGCTGGGCGACACGCTGCTGCCCAAGCGGCTGGCGTTGCCGGTCTTCGCGAGCGACCCGCTGTCGTCGGTGGCCTACGCGACGCAGGAGATTCTGCTCGTCCTGACGCTGGGCGGGCTGGCGTACCTGTACCTGGCGCCGTGGGTGGCCCTGGCCGTGGTGCTCCTGCTCGCGGTGGTGGTTGCGTCCTACCGGCAGGTGGTCCGCGCCTACCCCAACGGCGGCGGGTCGTACGAGGTGGCCAGCCGGAACCTCGGCCCGTCCGCCGGGTTAGTGGTCGCCGCGGCGCTGATGGTGGACTACGTGATGACGGTGGCGGTGTCGGTGGCGGCCGGCGTGGACAACATCATTTCGGCGGTGCCGTCCCTCAACGGGTACCGGGTCGGCATCTGCGTCGGCTTCGTCGTGGTGTTGACGGGAATGAACCTGCGCGGAGTGCGGGAGTCCGGCAAGACGTTCGCCTGGCCGACGTACCTCTTCATCGCCGGCGTACTGACGCTGATCACGGTCGGGTTGAGCCGGGCGGTGGCCGGGGATCCACCGGTGGCGGAGTCGGCCGGTTGGGAGGTACGCCCGGAACAGGTCGGGCTCACCGGGCTGGCGCTGGCGCTGCTGACGATGCGGGCGTTCGCGTCCGGATGTACGGCGCTGACCGGCGTGGAGGCGATCTCCAACGGCGTACCGTCATTCCGGCCGCCGAAGAGCGAGAACGCCGCCCGGACGATGCTCGCGATGGGGGTCACCGCGATCACCATGTTCGCCGGCATCACCACGTTGGCGTTGACCGCGAAGGTCCGGGTCGCCGAGCACACCTGCGACCTGATCGGATTTCCCGGCAACTGCGAAACCGACCCGCAGCGTACGGTCATCGCCCAGCTCGCGGCCGCCGTCTTCGGCGACAACGGCGTGGGCTTCTTCTACATGCAGGCCGCTACCGCGCTGATCCTGATCCTCGCCGCGAACACCGCGTTCAACGGGTTCCCGATGCTCGGCTCGATCCTGGCGCAGGACCGGTACCTCCCGCGCCAGCTGCACACACGGGGCGACCGGCTGGCCTTCTCCAACGGCATCGTCCTGCTGGCCATCGTCGCGGCGGCACTGATCTACCTGTTCGACGGCTCGGTGACCAAGCTGATCCAGCTTTACATCCTCGGCGTGTTCACCTCGTTCACGCTCAGCCAGATCGGGATGGTCCGGCACTGGAACCGGGAGCTGGCGACGGATCAGGGCGTCCCGGCCCGGCGGCGGATGCAGCGGGCCCGGGTGATCAACGGCGTCGGGGCGCTCCTCACCGGCCTGGTCCTGATCATCGTGCTCGCCACGAAGTTCACCCACGGCGCGTACCTCGTCGTGATCGCCATCCCGGTGCTCTACGCCGTGATGCGGGCCATCCGTCGGCACTACAACCGGGTCGCCGTTGAACTCGAGCCCGAGCCGGGCGGGATCATCCTTCCGCCGCGGGTGCACTCCGTGGTGCTCGTGTCCCGCCTGCACCGACCCACGCTGCAGGCGCTGGCGTACGCGCAGGCGACCCGCCCGGACAGCCTCGTCGCGGTGACGGTGGCGACCTCCGACGAGGACGTGCGGCGGCTGCAGGAGCAGTGGGCCGAGCGGACCATCCGGATACCGCTGACCGTGCTGGACGCCCCGTACCGCGACATCACCACCCCGGTGTTGCAGTACCTGGCACGGCTGCGCCAGGACGGCCCGCGCGACCTGGTGGTGGTCTACATTCCCGAGTATGTGGTCGGGCGGTGGTGGGAGCAGCTGCTGCACAACCAGAGCGCCCTGCGGCTCAAGGCCCGGCTGCTGTTTCAGCGGCGGGTCATGGTCGTCAGCGTGCCGTGGCAGATGGAGTCAAGTCAGGCTGAACACAAGCAGACGCTTGTCGACGCGGACCGGCGCTGAGCCACATCGGAGGGCACGGTAACCACATCGATCGCGCAGCCGGCCCGCCCGGGTCCACCGCCGGGGTCCGGCCACGTCACCCGGGTGCGGTGGGTGTGGCTCGCCGCGGCGATGGCCGGGCTGATCGGCATGACCGCCGCGCTGGTGCCGCTGCGCGCGGAGCTTTCGATGGCGAGCGTCGTCCTGCTCTATCTGGTCCCGGTGGTGATCACCGCGGCCACCGGTGGTCGGTGGCTCCCGGCCGTCACCGCCGTGGTGGCTGACCTGGTCGTCAACTTCTTCTACGTGCCGCCGTACCACACCCTGGTCGTGGAGAGCCGCGACCACCTCATCGTCCTGTTCGTGTATCTGCTGGTCGCGGGCACGATCAGCATCGCGGTGGATGTCGCTGCCCGGCACCGCGCCCGGGCCGGACGCTCAGCGGTCGAGGCGGCGCTGCTGGCCCGGGCCAGCACCACACCGATTGACGGCAGTGCTGTCGGCCAGCTCCTCGACCAGGTCCGCTCGGCGTACCGGATGACCACGGTCGCCCTCACCGACGGCGCACAACTGATCGAGCAGGTGGGGCCGGCGGGTGCCGGGACGCCCGCGCTGGAGGTCCCGGCCGGGCCGACGATGCGACTGGTGGCCTGGGGACCCGGCCTGTTCGCCGAGGACCGCACGGCGCTCACCCGGCTCGCGGCCGCGGCGGCCCGCGCCGTGGAAACCCGGCGGTTGGCCGGGCAGGCGGCCCGGGCGACGGAGCTGGCCCACATCGACGAGGTACGGGCGGCGCTGCTCAACGCCGTGGGCCACGACCTGCGTACGCCGCTGGCCGGGATCAAGGCTGCCATCTCCAGCCTGCGCCAACCCGACGTGCGATGGCACCCCGACGACCGGGCCGAACTGCTCGCCACCGTCGAGGAATCCACCGACCGACTCAGCGGGCTGGTGGAGAACCTGCTCTCGCTCAGCCGACTTCAGGCCGGCGTACTGTCGGTGCACGCCCGGCCCACCCCGCTCGACGCCGTGGTCGCGCAGGCGCTGCTGAACACCGACACCGGGGGTACGGACATCGAGGTGGACGTACCGGACGACCTGCCACCGGCACTGGCCGATCCGGGGTTGCTGGAACGGGTGGTGGCCAACCTCGTCGCGAACGCCTGCGCGGCCAGCCCACCGGACCGGGCGGTCCGCGTGTCCGGCGCCAGCGACGCGTCCCTGCTCCGGCTCCAGGTGATCGACCACGGGCCCGGCATCCCGGTCGGTGACCGCGCCGGGGTCTTCGCCCCGTTCCAACGCCTCAACGACTCGGGGCCGGGCGGGCTCGGTCTCGGCCTGGCCATCGCCCGTGGCTTCACCGAGGCGCAGCGCGGGCAACTGACGCTGAGCGATACGCCGGGCGGCGGCCTCACCGCCACCATCACCATGCCGGCCGTCCAGCCGGTAGCCGCCGGATGAGCCGGATCCTGCTGGTCGACGATGACGCCCAGCTCCTCCGGGCGCTACGGATCAACCTGACCGCCCGCCGGTACGAGGTGACCATCGCATCGGACGCCACGACCGCCCTCGCCGTGGCCGCCCGCGCAGCGCCCGACCTCACCATCGTCGACCTCGGACTGCCGGACCTGGACGGCATCACCGTCATCGAAGGGTTACGCGGCTGGAGCACCGCACCGATCATCGTGTTGTCGGCCCGCCATGCGGAACCGGCCAAGGTGGCCGCGCTGGATGCCGGCGCGGACGACTACATCACCAAGCCGTTCGGCATGGACGAGCTTCTGGCCCGGGTCCGGGCCGCGCTGCGCCGGTCGACCCCGACCACGGAAACCGCGGTGCTGAGCACCGGGGCGTTCACCATCGACCTGGCCGCGAAGCGGGTGAGCACAGCCACCGGCGTGGAGATCCGCCTCACGCCGACCGAGTGGCACCTCCTCGAGGTGCTGGCGCGCCACCCGGACAAGCTCATCAGCCACAAGCAGTTGCTGCGCGAGGTATGGGGGCCGGCGTACCAGACCGAAACCAATTATCTGCGCGTGCACTTCGCCAACCTGCGCCGCAAGCTCGAACCGGAACCGAACCGGCCACGCTACATCCGGACCGAGCCCGGCCTGGGCTACCGACTCGACCTCGCCGGCACGGGCAGATGACGCACTACTCCGGGCCGAGCAGCGCGACCAGCGCGGCGTCACCCTGCAAAAGCGTCGGCGGCCCGTTGACCGGGGCGGTCATGACCCGCTGGCATCCGTCGAGTTCCACGTAGTAGCCCTCGCCCGGGCCGTCCACCGACCCGAACAACGCGAAGCGGCTGGCGTGCATGGTGCAGGCCCGCGCCGGGGTCCTCGACCGCAGTGCCGCATCGATCCCGGCCAGCCGCTCCGCCGGCAGGACCAGGCCGTACTCGAAGGTCCCGGCCGGCTTGACGCTCCCCTGCTCACTGGGCGGAACCCGGTAGGCACAGAGGCGGATCGGCGCCCTCAGCGGCTTCGGCGCCGGAGCGCCCTCGGTCCGGGCCCCAGAAGCCGCTTCGACCGAGATCATGTCGGCATGGGACTGGCCGCACCCCGCGGCCACCGCCCCGGCCGACTCGAGCTCGTACAGGGGGTGGCTGGACACCAGCGTCGACTTCAGGTCGGTAACCGCCCGGCGTACCTCGATGCGGATCTTCCTGCAGCTGTCCAGAGGCGTTCCCGGTCGCACCCACCGCCCCTGCGCGTCCAGCAGCACGAAGAACGGCACCGTCGGCAGGTCCATGGTGCACGCCTCCGTCGTGGGCGCCTCGTCAGGAAGGCGCAGCGCGGCGACGAGGTCGGCGATGTCGTCGGCGCGGCTCTCCGTCGCCACCATGTCCTCGCCGCCATCCGCGCGCCGCTGTGCCCGACGGTCACAGACGACGGCGGCCACGGGAGCGAAACTGCCGTCGAGGCGCGCCAGCATCCTGGCATTGGCGTCCTCCGGCACCGGGAGCCCGGGATCGGCGGACGGGGCGCCCGAGGGCGGTGCCGTCGCCTCGGCGCACGACGTCCAGCGCGGCTCCACCGGGAGAGGGCCGGTCGGAAGATCCGCGACACCGCTCGGCGCCGCTTCCGGCGTCCTGCCGGGGGCCGGGCCGCAGGCCACCAATGCGATCAACGCGAGTGCCGCCCCTGCGATACCGGACGCCCGTACGGATGAACGCATGCCGACCTCCTCAACCCTTGAACAGGTAGGACGCGGCCGGGCCACTCGCGGTTCCACCCGGGAAGGTGGCTCGCCTCAGAGGTGCGGGCCGAGGAGGGTGAGGTCGGCCGGCGAGAGGCGGTCGCTCGCGGTCTTGGCCTGATGCCAGTACGGGTAGAGCAGTGGCGGCGCGCTCGCCGCATCGAGTCGGGCCCGCTCCTGCGCGCTGAGGCTGAGCTCGGCGGCGGCCAGATTGTCGGCCAGTTGCTCAGCGGTGCGGGCGCCGATCACCAGCGAGGTGACCGCCGGCTTGCCGAGCAGGTACGCCAGCGCCACCTGGGCGGCCGACACCCCGTGGTCGGCACCGATCTCCAGCAGGACCTCGACCGTGTCGTACAGCCGCTCCTGGTCGTAGACCGGGGGCTCGTTCCACTCGGTGAGCTGGCGGGAGCCCTCCGGGGCCTGGTGCCCGCGCCGGTACTTGCCGGAGAGCAGCCCACCCGCGAGCGGACTCCACACCAGCACCCCGAGGCCCTGGTCCACCGCGGCCGGGATCAGCTCGTACTCGGCGTCGCGGGACTGCAACGAGTAGTAGATCTGCTGGCTGACGAACCGGGGAAGCCCGTGCCGATCGGCCACGCCGAGCGCCTTGAGCAGTTGCCAGCCGGCGTAGTTGGACATGCCGACGTAGCGCACCTTGCCGGAGCTGACCAGCGTGTCGAGCGCTTCAAGGGTCTCCTCGAGCGGGGTGAGGCCGTCCCACTCGTGCACCTGGTAGAGGTCGATGTGGTCGGTGCCCAGGCGGCGCAGGCTCGCCTCGCATCCGGCGAGGATGTGGTGCCGCGACAGGCCGGCGTCGTTGGGCCCGGACCCCATCGGCATGCGTACCTTCGTGGCCAGCAGCACCTCGTCGCGCCGGCCCTTCACAACCGCACCGACGATTTCCTCGGAGAGGCCGCTGGAGTACACGTCGGCGGTGTCGATCAGGTTCACGCCGGCGTCCAGACACTGGTCCACCTGACGGCGGGCCTCGTCGACGTCGGTCGTGCCGACGTTGGCGAAACCGCCACGGCCGCCGAAGGTCATCGTGCCCATGGTGAGCACGGAAATCCGGAGGCCGGACCGGCCGAGTGCGCGATATTCCACAGCGGGAGCCTAGCCCCCGGGTGTTACGTGAGCGGCGATCCGGGGTACGCGCAACCTGGAAGAGGAGGTGGACAGCGTGACAACTCCATCGACAGACGGCGGCGCCGTCAGCATGCCCGGATCAGCCGTGTCCGGGGCCGGCGTACCGGCATCCGGGCTCCCTGGATCGGCAGCCGGCCCCCAGGTGCCGGACCCGGCGCGGCCAACAGTCACCGTCGCGACCTATCCCGACTACGCCTCGGCGCAGCGTGCCGTGGACTACCTGTCCGACAACCAGTTCCCGGTCGAGCACGCCATGATCGTCGGCACCGACCTGCGCCTGGTGGAGAAGGTCCTGGGCCGGCTCACGATCGTCCGGGCGGCCATGGCCGGAGCGGCGAGCGGCGCCTGGTTCGGGTTCTTCATCGGTCTGCTGTTCGCCCTGTTCAGTCTGGCGTCGTGGTGGAGCATCCTGCTCGTCGCCGTGGTGATCGGCGCCATCTGGGGTGCCGTCTTCGGGGCCATCGCCCACGCGATCACCGGAGGGCGGCGCGACTTCACGTCCAAGAGCACCCTGGTCGCCGGGCAGTACGCCGTCACGGTCGACGCCGAACACGCCGAGCCGGCCCGCCAGCTCGTGACCCGGCTCAACTGGCGGGAGAGCGAAAGTCGCCGCTGAGGCCGACCCCGTTCCGCGTTCCCAACCACAGAGTGGGGTTCCAGCGACATGAGAGCTGTCCGCCTGCACGGAGTAGCTGACGTTCGACTGAGCGAGGAGCCGGAGCCGACCCCGGAGCCCGGCACCGAGCTTGTCCGCGTCACCGCTGTCGGGCTGTGCGGGTCCGATCTGCACTGGTACGCCGAGGCGGGAATCGGCGACGCCCGACTCGACCGGCCGCTCGTCGCCGGGCACGAGTTCGCCGGCGTCATCAGCGGCGGCCCGCGCGACGGCCAGCGCGTGGCGGTCGACCCGGCCATCCCGGACGAGGTGTGCGAGAGCTGCCGGGAGGGCTGGGGGAACCTCTGCCCGAACGTACGCTTCGCCGGCCACGGCGCGGTGGACGGCGGGCTGCGCGAGTACCTCACCTGGCCGTCAGCGTTGCTGCACACCCTGCCGGACGGGCTCTCCGACGCCGACGGCGCGATGCTGGAGCCGCTGGGCGTGGCGATTCACACGCTGGACCTGGGCCATGTGCACCTCGGGTCGACCGTCGCCGTGGTCGGCTGTGGACCGATCGGGCTGCTTCTCGTCCAGGCCGCCCGACTGGCCGGTGCCACCACCGTGATCGCGGTCGACCCGCTGCCGCACCGGCTCGAGGCCGCACTGCGCTTCGGCGCCGACCGGGCCGAGTTGCCCGACCCGGGGACCGGGGTGCTCGCCGACTGGAGCGACCTGGCCGGGCGCGGCGTCGACGTCGGGTTCGAGGTCGCCGGGAACGACGCCGCTGTTGAGTCCACGATGGCGGCCACCCGCCCGGGTGGACGTGTGGTCCTGGCCGGCATCCCGGACAACGACAGCACGACGTTCCGCGCGTCGCTGGCCCGGCGCAAGGGACTCACCATCGCCATGGTCCGCCGGATGCACGCGGTCTACCCGAGGGCGATCAGCCTGGTCGAGAAAGGCCTGATCGATGTCACGTCCATCGTGACCGACCGGTTCCCGCTGGCCGAGGCGGCTGACGCGTTCAAGACGGCATCAACCCGGCAGGGACTCAAGGTGATCATCGAGCCGTGACCGCCCGGGGCCGGCGACGGGCCGGCGGTCACCGCTGGCCGTAGACGTTCTGGTACCGGTGGTACAGCGAATCGATGTGGTGCTGCTCGATCGGGATGGGCTTGCCGAGGCTGCACGCGATGTGGACGGTGCGGGCCACGTCCTCGCACATCACGGCCGCCTTGACCGCGTCCCGCGCCGTCGCGCCGATGGTGAAGACGCCGTGATTGCGCATCAGCACGGCCGGGGACCGGTGTCCGGAGAGCGTGGCGACGATGCCCTTGCCGATGTCGTCGCCGCCGATCAGCGCGAACGGGCCGACCGGGATGGGGCCGCCGAACTCGTCCGCCATGGCGGTGAGCACGCACGGGATCTCCTCGCCGCGGGCCGCCCACGCCGACGCGTACGTGCTGTGGGTGTGTACGACACCGCCGACCTCGGGCATCGAGCGGTACACGTACGCGTGCGCCGCCGTGTCACTGGACGGGCTGTGGGCGCCCTCGACCAGGTTGCCGTCGAAGTCACAGACCACCATGGACTCGGGGGTGAGGTCGTCGTAGGAGACGCCACTCGGCTTGATGACCAGCAGGTCCGCGCCGGGGACCCGGGCCGATACGTTCCCCGCGGTCCACGCCACGAGGTTGTATCTGGTGAGTTCCGCGTGCAGCGCGGACACCGTGCCGCGCAGCTGCGCGATGGTCTCGGCCGTCATCGGTCCTCCAACGCCGCGGTGTCGAGCTCCCCGCTGTCCAGAACCCCATTGTCGCGGGCGCCGCTGTCCAGCGCATCCTCATCCACGGCGGTGCGACCGCCCGCTGCGGAACTGCCGCCGGCCAGCGCCCTGGCCCGGATCCGACGCAGCCGGTGCATCACCTCATTGCCGGTGCCCTCGCCGGCCCGGCCGAAGTAGTCGTGCAGCGTGACGTATTCGGCGTAGAGCGCGTCGTACGCCGCGGTGTTGTCCGGGTCCGGCTTGTAGACGTCACGGCGCACCTTGCCCATCGCGGTGGACGCGGCGGGTACATCGGCGTACGCCCCGGCCGCGACCGCGGCGTGGATGGCCGCGCCCAGCGCGGGCCCCTGATCCGAGCCGATCAGACTCCACGAGCGGCCGGTCACATCGGCGTAGATCTGCATGACGAACGGGTTCTTGATGAGACCGCCGGCGGCGACCAGATCCGTCACCGGCAGGCCGGAGTCCTGGAACGTGTCGATGATCTTCCGGGTCCCGAACGCGGTGGACTCCACCAGAGCCCGGTAGATCTCGGGCGGCCGGGTGGCCAGGGTCAGACCGACGATCACACCACTCAGCTCGTGATCGACCAGCACCGACCGGTTGCCGCTGTGCCAGTCCAACGCGATCAGACCGTGCGCGCCGACGGGCTGCTCCGCCGCCTCACGGCTCAGCACCGTGTGCACGCTCTCCCCGGCGCGGGCCGCCGCCTCGGTGTACTCGGCTGGGACGGCGCGCGCCACGTACCAGCCGAAGATGTCACCGACGCCGCTCTGCCCGGCTTCGTACCCCCACCGGCCCTCGGTGATGCCGCCGTGCACCACGCCGCACATCCCGGGCACCTCGGCAAGCGTGTCGCCATTCATCACGTGGCAGGTGGAGGTGCCCATCACGGCCAGCAACTGGCCCGGGTCGATCGCCTGGGCGGCTGGCGAGGTGACGTGCGCGTCGACGTTGCCGACGCTCACCGCGATACCGGCGGGAAGGCCGGTCCAGGCGGCGGCCTGCTCGGTGAGTCCACCCGCACGGGCGCCGAGCGGCAGCAGGGGGTGCTCCAGCTTGGCGATGATCTCGGGGAAGCGGGGGTGCAGTTCGGCCAGGTACTCGGCCGACGGGTAGCGCTCATCCTGGTAGATCGCCTTGAACCCGGTGGTGCAGACGTTGCGGGTCTCGGCGCCGCAGAGCTGCCAGGTGATCCAGTCGGTCGCCTCGATCCAGCGCTCCGCGAGGTCGTACAGCTCCGGATCCTCCTCAAGCAGCTGCAGGCCCTTCGCGAACGCCCACTCCGAGGAGATCTTGCCGCCGTACCGGGAAATCCAGGGCTCGCCCCGCTCGTGGGCGAGGGCGTTGATCCGTTCCGCGTGGCCCTGCGCGGCATGGTGCTTCCAGAGCTTCACGTAGGCGTGCGGGCGCCCGCGGAACCGGGGCAGCTCGCACAGCGGCGTACCGTCGGCACGCACCGGCAGGACGGTACTCGCGGTGAAGTCGACCCCGATCCCGATCACGTCAGCCGGGTCCACCCCGCTCTGCGCCACCGCAGCAGGGACCGCGGTACGCAGCACCTCGCGGTAGTCATCGGGATCCTGGAGCGCCCAGTCCGGTGGGAGGCGGTCCCCGGTGGCCGGCAGTGCCGACTCGATCACGCCGTTGGCATACTCGTGCACGGCGGTGCCGACTTCCGCGCCGTCCGAAACCCGGACCACGAGGGCACGGCCCGACAACGTACCGAAATCGACCCCGATCACGTACCGGTCCCGGTTATCCGCATCAACCACAATGAATTCCCGTCATCTCCGCCGTGATTGCCCGGCGCCACTCCCACCCGACGGGTGTGCCGTGGCATCCGATCCGGTGAGTGTGCTCCAGCGACAATGCCGTTAGTGTTAGCGTTCACATGGTCCGAGTCAAGGCGAGCCGGTTCAACGGTCGGGTCCCGTCGGGGTAGCTTCCGCTACCGTCCACCCGTGAAATCCGCTGCGGCACACTGCCGTGAGATCGCAGCACACTGCCGCCGGCCCCGGGAGGACATCCGTGTCAACGTCGCACAGCACGACGTCGCGGAACCCGACGCCGCCACCGTCGGGTCCGTCGCACGCCGGTCCGGCGCACCTCAGCTCGGGGCACCCGAGCCCGGCACCCTCCGGCCCGGCCCGCCCCGCGATCATGGCCGACGTGGCGAAGCTCGCCGGAGTGTCACACCAGACCGTGTCCCGGGTGCTGAACGGCCATCCCAGCGTACGGCCGGACACCAGGGCGCGCGTGCTGCAGGCCGTGACCGAACTGAGCTACCGACCGAACGGGCTGGCCCGGGGGCTCGCACAGCGACGGTCCCGGGTCCTCGGCGTGGTCAGCTTCGACACGATCCTCTTCGGCCCGGCCTCAACCCTGCTCGGCATTGAACGCGCAGCGCGCACGGCCGGGTACGGCATCAGCATCGTCGCTCTGGAACGGGTCGACCGCACCGGCGTGCTCAACGCCGTGAACGCGCTCGCCGGGCAGGCGGTGGACGGCGTGGTCATCATCGCCCCGCAGATGTCGGCCGCCGCCGCCCTGCACAGCCTTCCGCCGGGAATGCCGGCCGTAGCCGTGGAGGCCGGCATCGACGGTGCGATCCCGGCCGTGGCGGTCGATCAGGTCGCCGGCGCGCGGCTCGCCGTGGAGCACCTCCTGAACCTGGGCCACAGCACGGTATGGCACATCGCCGGCCCCAACGACTGGCTGGAGGCACGGGATCGCACCGAGGGCTGGCGCTCGATGCTCGAGGAGGCCGGACGGCGCGTCCCGCCGACCATCACCGGCGACTGGAGCGCCCGGTCCGGATTCTCCGCGGGCGCGGCACTGGCCGGCCGACCGGACGTCACGGCCATCTTCGCCGCGAACGACCAGATGGCCCTCGGCCTGCTACGTGCGCTGCACGAGCGGGGCGTACGGGTGCCGGAGGAGATCAGTGTCGTCGGCTTCGACGACATCCCTGAGGCGGAGTTCCTCCTGCCGCCGCTGACCACGATCCGGCAGGACTTCGATGAGGTCGGCCGGCGGAGCATGGCGCTGCTGCTGGCCCTGATCGACTCGAACGACGGCGGCAGCGGTCCATGGGCGCCGACCGCACGCGTCGAGCCGACGTTGATCCTGCGCCGCAGCACCGCTCCACCCCCACCCGACCAAGCCGCCACCTGAACCTGACCGGGCGCCCAACGACAGATCTTGGAAAACCAGGCACCAATAGTGGTGCCGCATCTTCCAAGATCTCGCCGGCGGGCTCCTGGGCGCCGCGCTTACGGTTGGAAGTACTCCGACATCAGTCGGCTGACCCATTCCGGCTGCCGGACGTTCACCGGCAGGAACTCCGCCATCGTCGGCTTGAGGTCGATGACCGGCGTTCCCGAGACCGCGTCGAGGCCCACCACCGTCAGCTCGCGGCCGCGGACAAAATCGATGGCGCAGCAGGTCACTCCGATGCGATTCGGCCGCCGCGGGCCGCGGCCGGCGAAGATGCCGACAGGCGGAAGGTCGGGGCGTCCCCGGCTGGGGCGCGGTTCGCGGTAGTCGTCGTGCTCCGGGAACCGGTCGAAGATGAAGAGGACCTCGACATGGGAGAAGTCCGCCAGTCCCTGCAGGCATGCGTCGCCGAAGCGCTCGTCGATGGTGATTGTGCTGCGGACCGAACCCCACCGGTCGGTGTGCTGGACATCCGTTCTGGTGTTGCGGACCGTACCGATCGAGTTGATCTCGAATGTGGGCATGGGGCAGCCGCTCCTTTCATCGGACGCGATGGTCGATCGAAACGGCGTGACGTGCTCACGCGACGAGCAGCAGCACGCCGATGGCCACAATGACCGCGGCGGTGGCGCCGTGGACGCCGTACACGGCCATCTTGGGACCGTTGCTGCGCCACACGATGAACGCGTCGCCGACGGGTATGCCGGCGGCGGCCAGCAGGAACCAGCCCAGCAGGTCGGGTGACGCTGCGACCAGAAGGATGAGGATGAAGATCCCCGACGCGATGTCGCGCACGGCCTTGACGGACAGCCAGGCCTGGAAGGCGCGGTCCTCGACCGGGGTGTCGGGGATGCCGAAGCCGGCTGCGACCTGTGGTGCCCGGAGCGCGTTTGCGCCCAACAAGATGCAGCCTGCGCCGATCAGCCCGGCGAGCACGTAGGCGACGTTGGTGAACAATGAAGCGCTCCTCCACGTGGCAGCAGACATCTAGCGGCGCTAGATTTCGTAGCGAAGATAGCCTGCCTTCGACAGGATGTCTAGCGTTGCTAGACTCGGGGTATGTCCGCTATCAGCGAGCGCCGCGAACGCGAACGTGCGCACCGCCATCAGCTGATCATCACGGCCGCGCGGGAACTCGCCGAGACCGAAGGCTGGGAGGCTGTCACGACACGACGGCTGGCCGAACGCGTCGAGTACAGCCAGCCGGTGCTGTACAGCCACTTCAATGGCAAAGACGCCATCGTCAGCGCCGTGGCGCTGGACGGATTCACCCAGCTCGCCGACCACCTGCACCAGGCGCGGCAGTCGGCTGCGAAGTTCGAAGATGCCTTACCCGCCGTCAGCCGCGCCTACCTACAGTTCGCGACCGAGCGCCCTGTCCTGTACCAGGCCATGTTCACCCTGCCAACCGAGCTGAAGTTCGCAAGCGCCGAAACGCCGCCTCCACTGCGGACCTGTTTCGGCGAGTTCGTCAACTGCTTCCGCCCGGGCAACAAGCGACGCGAACTCTCCGCCGAAGTCATCTGGAGCGCTCTGCACGGCATCGCCGTCCTGTCGGAAAGCGGCCGCATCCCCGCCGACGTACAGGAGGAACGACTCGACTTCCTCATCACCCGGATCGCTGGCGAATCATAGAACCGGCCACGCCGGAAGAGGTCGACGCAGACACCTCGCGGAGGCCAGGACTTCGGCGAAGTCGTGGCCTCCGCGGCGAAACGGGATGGCGGGCCCGATCGGCCCGGTGCGCCTGTGCGGTCAGACCTGGCGGAACTCGACACCGTTGAGTTCGCAGAACACCTTCCATTGCGCGGCGTGAAGCCCGAGGTTCATCACCATGTGGTGGGTGCCGCCGGCGCGCAGCCAGTCGTCCATGCACTGCCGCACCCCGGTGTACGGGTGGAACTGCCCGTACGGCATCTCCAGCGCCGGAAGTTTCTGGGAGTCCAGCACCTCACCTTCGGACACCACCAGCCGGAATCGCTCGCCCCCGAGCGACACGAGCGAGGCCAGCGTGGCGGGTCCGGGCTGGATGCGGAACAGGAACGTGGGCGGGTCCTCCAGCTTGCCGATGCCGAGCGAGCGCTTGATCAGGCGTACCGGCTCGTCGGTGCGGGCGACCGCGTAGTTGCCCTCCCCCATGTGACTCATCAGGATCGAGTCGGAGGGGAAGTCCATCGCGTACATCTCGGTGAAGTGACCGTCCCCGATGAGCTGATGACCGGCGTACACCATGGACGCGGCGAGCGCGTCGCCCTCGGCGCCGTACCCGTACCCCTTGGCCATCAGCGACGACGCGGCCGCCAACGGCAGTCGGCTGAACCGGCCGTCCTCACCGATCGCGTCGAAGTGCGTGGAGTAGGCGCCGTATCCGCGATCGGTGAGGATCCGTTCGATGGCGACCTGCATCCGGGCGTGGTCGACGCGCTCCTCCCGGGAGAGCCGCTCGTCGATCTCAAACCGCGCGTCCTCATCGGCCATCAGCTCGCTGATCTCGGTCTCCGTGACGTCGGCCATGCCGCGCCACAGGTCACCGGGTGCCACGAAACTGATCTCCGGGCCGAGTGCGCGGAGCAGTGCGTTTTCGTCGACCCGGATGTCGCCCATGTCGTTCATCGCGTAGCCGAAGACGCCCACCTTGAGGGTGCGCCACGCGGTGACGGCCCGCGCGGCCCGGGCCCACTGGTCGATCCGCTGACGGAAGGCATCGCTGCGCCAGACGTCGGTCACGACGTGGAAGGGACGGTCCGCCCGGACCATCGCGTTCGCCGTGTCCTGCGCTCCGTGAATGCCCTGGTTGTACGTCATGTCGGCCATGTCCCAGGCGGGCGTGACCTCGGGCTCGGGCTGGATGTTCGCCAGGCACACCGGCAACCGGTTCTCGTTGAACAGGCGTGCCACCCGCATGGCGGGTCCGTACGTCAGCATGATCACGAGCACGCCGTCGAGGTCGGCGTTCTCGAAGTCGCGCATCACCCGCTCAGCGTCGGCCCGGCTCTTGACGGGTGGCCCGACCACGAAGTCCGCGACATCACCCAGGTGCGCGGCTACCTCCTCGGCGTAGCCGGCCTGTCGCTCGGTGATGCCGGGAATCATGTGGTCATACAGAGCCTGCATGATGCCCAAGACGCCGATGCGGGGCAGACGTTCGCTCACGGATCCTCCTTTGATCTTCGCAGCCGTTGTCGATGCGTCCGACGCGTCGCGCGGTCCGGTGCAGGCTACCGCTGCCCCACCGGCCCGGCCACCAATCCGCGCCTCAGGCCGGCGGTCACGCCCGATGACGTGGCGGTGTCGTCGGGCGTCGGCGCGTGCCGCCATGTTAGCGCTCACACTTCGCCCGTCAAGTCCCCCGTACCAGTTCAAGCCGCCTGCGGCGGGACACCCGGCCCTCGCCGGGCAGGCCGATTGTTACTTCCGCATCATCCTTTTGATCAGGTAGCAACATTCAGTACGGCGTCCGTAATCAAGCCGATGCCCAGGACGCTTGACGCGGCCCCATGTGAGCGTTAACACTCTCGCAGACGACGCGTCACCGGATGGCGCGCTGACCAGCTCAACGGTGATGTGCCCGCACCGGGCGCGTGAGCGTTCGACCACTGGCGCTCGGTGTATCGCCCACCGTGGCCGTATCGCCCGGCCCACAGCCGAACATCGTCGGGTCCATACCGAGGAGATTGCATGATGATGAGGAAGTTCGCGGCGGTCATCGCCGTAGGAATGCTGGCAGGCAGCCTGACCGCCTGCGGCGACAACGCCGAAGAGAGCCCTGGCGGCTCCGGCACGAGCGCCGCCGCCGACAAGAAGATCACGATGGGCTTCTCCCAGGTCGGCGCGGAGAGCGGGTGGCGCACGGCGAACACCACGTCGATCAAGAAGGCGGCCGAGGACGCCGGCGTCGATCTGAAGTTCTCCGACGCCCAGCAGAAGCAGCAGAACCAGATCACCGCGATCCGCGACTTCATCCAGCAGAAGGTGGACGTGATCGCCTTCTCGCCGGTGGTCGTGTCCGGCTGGGACGAGGTCCTGGAGGAAGCGAAGGACGCCAACATCCCGGTGATCCTGACCGACCGCGCGGTCGACGCCAAGGACACCTCGCTCTACAAGACGTTCCTCGGCTCGGACTTCGTCAAGGAGGGCGAGAAGGCCGGCGACTGGCTCGTCAAGACGTACAAGGACCAGCCCGGCCCGGTGAACATCGTCGAGCTGCAGGGCACCACCGGCTCGGCGCCGGCGATCGACCGCAAGAAGGGGTTCACCGACGTCATCTCGAAGGACCCCAAGTTCAAGATCTCGCAGTCGCAGACCGGTGACTTCACCCGCGCCAAGGGCAAGGAGGTCATGACGGCCTTCCTGAAGACCGACCCCAAGGGCATCAACGTCCTGTTCGCGCACAACGACGACATGGGCCTCGGCGCCATCCAGGCGATCGAAGAGGCCGGCCTCAAGCCTGGCCAGGACATCAAGATCGTTACGATCGACGCGGTCAAGGACGGTATGCAGGCGCTCGCCGATGGCAAGTTCAACTACATCGTGGAGTGCAGCCCGCTGCTCGGCCCACAGCTGATGGACCTGGCCAGCAAGGTGGTCAAGGGTGAGACCGTGCCGACCCGCGTCGTCACCGAGGAGACCGAGTTCGACCAGGCCAAGGCGAAGGAAGCACTGCCGAACCGGCAGTACTGATCCATCGCTTCGATCTGCGCACCACCAGTCGCCGGCACCGACGTTCGGAGTAGGGACAGGCCCGGGCCGGGCCGCCCGCCCGAAGTCGGTGCCGGCGATGTACCACGCTCAACGCACTCGCGAAGGGAGAGGCCAGATGCCACAGCAACCGGCGATCCTGGAAATGACCGGCATCGGCAAGGAGTTCCCCGGCGTCAAGGCGCTGGCCGGGGTCGACTTCCGGCTGTTCCCCGGCGAGATCCACGCTCTGATGGGCGAGAACGGTGCCGGCAAGTCGACGCTGATCAAGGTGCTGACCGGGGTGTACCAGGCCGACGCCGGCACCGTGGTGCTGGACGGTAAGCCGGCCTCCATCGGCAGCCCGAAGCAGGCGCAGGCGGCCGGCGTGAGCACGGTGTACCAGGAGGTGAACCTCTGCCCGAACCTCTCGGTAGCGGAGAACATCTACATCGGCCGCGAGCCGCGCCGATTCGGTGTGATCCGGTGGGGCGAGATGCGCCGTCGCGCCGAGAGCCTGCTGCACGACCGGATCAACCTGGACATCGACGTCTCCGCGCCACTCGCCTCGTACTCGCTGGCCATTCAGCAGCTCGTCGCGATCGTCCGCGCCGTCGACATCTCCGCGAAGGTACTTGTCCTGGACGAGCCGACCTCGAGCCTGGACCGCGGTGAGGTGGACCAGCTCTTCACCGTCATGCGGCGACTGAAAGCCTCCGGCGTCGCCATCCTCTTCGTCACCCACTTCCTGGACCAGGTGTACGAGGTCTGCGACCGCATCACCGTGCTCCGCAACGGCGGGCTGGTCGGCGAGTACCTCACCAGCGAGCTGGACCAGATGGGTCTGATCTCCCGCATGATCGGCAAGGACCTGCAGGTCCTCGAGGAGCTGGACGAGCAGCCCAAGCCCGAGGTCGCCGTCCAGCAGCAGGAAGCGCCGCTGATCCATGCCGAGGCGCTCGCCCGCAACGGGGCGATCCAACCGTTCGACCTGGACATCCGCCGCGGCGAAGTGGTCGGTCTGGCCGGCCTGCTCGGCTCGGGCCGCACCGAGGTGGCCCGTCTGCTCTTCGGCGCGGACCGGGCCGACGCCGGACACCTGAGCATCGACGGCAAGGCGGTCTCCATGCGATCGCCGCGGGTGGCGATCGCCCACGACATCGCGTTCCTGCCGGAGAACCGCAAGACCCAGGGACTCGTCGGCGACCTCACGGTGCGCGACAACATCATCCTGGCGATGCAGGCGGATCGAGGCTGGTTCCGGCCGATCCCGGCCAAGCGACGCGACCAACTGGTCGACCAGTACATCAAAGCGCTCCGGATCAGCCCGGCGAACCCGGACGCCCTGGTCCGCAACCTCAGCGGCGGCAACCAGCAGAAGGTTCTGCTCGCCCGGTGGCTGATCACCCAGCCACGCCTGCTCATCATGGACGAGCCGACCCGTGGTATCGACATCGGCGCCAAGGCCGAGATCCAGCGCCTGGTCGTGTCCCTGTCCGAACAGGGGATGTCAGTGCTGTTCATCTCGGCGGAACTTGAAGAGGTGCTGCGGTTGAGCCACCGGGTGGCGGTCCTGCGGGACCGGCGCGTGATCGCCCACCTGGTGAACGACGACGAACTCACCGCGGACCGCATCATGGAGACCATCGCGAGTGGAGCGACCGCATGACCAAGATAACCAGCTACAAGGTGTTCTGGCCCCTCGTCATGCTGGCCGCGCTGATCGCGTTGAACGTGATCTTCACCGATGACTTCCTCTCCATCCAGGTGCGGGACGGCCATCTGTACGGCAGCCTCATCGACATCCTGCGCGTCGGCGCTCCACTGATGCTGGTCTCGCTCGGGATGACCCTGGTCATCGCGACCGGCGGCATCGACCTCTCGGTGGGCTCCATCGTTGCGATCTCCGGTGCGCTGGCCTGCCTGCACATCAGCCAGGCGCCGGACCAGAACGGCCTGGTCATGGTGGCGACCGCCATCGGACTCGGCCTCGGCATCGCGGCGATCCTCGGCCTCTGGAACGGCATCCTGGTCGCGCGGGCCGGGATCCAGCCGATCATCGCCACGCTCGTGGTACTCGTCGCCGGTCGGGGCATCGCACAGCTGATCACGGAGGGCCAGATCATCACGATCAACAGCTCGCCGTACAAGCTGATCGGCGCCGGGTACTGGCTCACGCTCCCCATCTCGATCCTGATTTCCCTCGCCTTCTTCGCCCTGACCGCGGCGCTGACCCGGCGGACGTCACTCGGGCTGCTGCTGGAATCGGTCGGCGGCAACGCCGAGGCCAGCCGCCTGGTCGGGATCCGCTCCCGCAGCCTGGTGCTGATGGTGTACCTCTTCAGCGGTCTGTGCGCCGGCATCGCCGGTCTCATGGTCAGCTCCAACGTGTCAAGCGCGGACGGCAACAACGCCGGGCTCTGGATCGAACTCGACGCCATCCTCGCGGTGGTGATCGGCGGTACATCGCTGTTCGGCGGCCGGTTCTACCTGACCGGTACGGTCGTCGGCGCGCTGCTGATCCAGACCCTGACCACGACGGTGTACACCCTCGGGGTACCGCCGGAGACGTCGTTGGTCTTCAAGGCGGTCGTCGTGATGATCGTGTGCCTGGTACAGGCCCCGGCGTTTCGGGCGAAGGTGTTCCGCCGCCGGGGACGACCCGGGCCTCCGCCGACGCCGCAGTCCCCGACCGGGCAGCCGTCGGGCACTGCACCGACCAACGTGGAGGTGCCGGCATGACGACCATCACGCCGAGCGGAGTCCGGGTCCGCAAGGTCTTCACCGGCCGGCAGCAGTACGTCCCCGTGCTTGCGACCCTGGTACTGCTGGTCGTGATGTTCGCCGTCGGCGCCGCCCGGTACGAGAACTTCCTGTCCGGTCAGGTGATCCTCAACCTGTTCATCAACAACTCGTTCCTGCTCGTCGTCGCCATCGGCATGACGTTCGTGATCCTGACCGGCGGCATCGACCTGTCGGTCGGCGCGGTGGTGGCGCTGTCCACCATGATCACGGCCGAGCTCATCCAACGCCAGAACTGGCCGACGTTGCTGGTGTTCCCCGTCGTCATCCTGATCTGCGGGCTGTTCGGCACCGGCATGGGCGCAATCATCCATTACTTCGAGATCCAGCCGTTCATCGTCACCCTCGCCGGCATGTTCCTGGCCCGCGGCCTGTGCTTCGTGATCGACACTGAGTCGATCACCATTCGCGACCCGCTGTTCCGGTCCATCGCCCGGGAGCGGATCTCGCTCGGGCCAGGGCTGAGCATCTCCACCAGTGTGGTGATCGCCCTCCTGGTGCTGGCGCTGGCCATCTACCTGCTGCACTACTCCCGGCTCGGACGCAACGTGTACGCCATCGGCGGCAACGAGCAGTCCGCGCTGCTCATGGGGCTGCCCGTGGCGCGTACCAAGATCGCCGTATACACGATCAGCGGCATCTGCTCCGGGCTCGGCGGCGTGCTGCTCGCCTTCTACACGCGCTCCGGGTACAGCCTGAACGCCAATGGGCTGGAACTGGACGCGATCGCCTCGGTCGTCATCGGTGGAACGCTGCTCACCGGCGGCACCGGCTTCGTCATCGGCACCGTCCTCGGCGTGCTGGTCAACGGCGTCATCCAGACCATCATCAACTTCCAGGGCGACCTGAGCTCCTGGTGGACCCGGATCGTGATCGGTGCGCTGCTGCTGGCCTTCATCCTGCTGCAGCGCGTCGTCGGAACGCGGAAGACCTAGGCGTCCTGAGGTCCTCGCCGTTGGCGGTGGTCAGTCGTCGATGTCGTCGAGTGGGTCGCTGCGCCGCCAGGCCAGCACGGCGGCCGGCATCATCGTGCCGACCAGCACCGCGGTCACTGTGATGGAGATCCAACCGTCGCCGTCGACAAGCGGCGAGTCAGCGACCTTTCGCATCGTGCCGTCGGCGATGGCCATCAGCGCCAACAGCGCCAACAAGCCGACGACGAGGTTGTGGGCCCGACGGTAGGCATCGTCGCGCTCACCGGCTTCGCGCTCGTCGAGTAGCCGATCCGGTGCGACGTCGAGCAGTCGGGACACTCGTCGCAGCAGCAGACCGCCACCGCAGATCACCGCGACGACGACCACCATCAGGGTGGCGCGGGCCATGCTGTCCGGCATGGTCCCGGCGTACATCCCGCCGATGAGGGGCACCGCCGGAAGCAGCGCCATCGCGCGACGGTTGCGGCGGCTGGCCAGCCAGGTCGGTAGTGGCCGCTGCCGAAGGTGCTGCATCCGGGCGTCCTTCTGGGCCAGCAACTCGCTCAACTGCGCGGCGCGCTGCTCGGCTGCGGTCTTCTGCTCAGTGCTCACCGGGGCTCTCCAGTCTTGGTCGGGTACAACTGCGCGGACATCGGGGCGAACGGTGTCAGCGAGAACACCGCTTCGACGGGCAGTGCGAAGTAGGCGCAGATCCGCAGGGCCAGCTCCAGAGACGGCCCGTAGTCGCCGCGCTCCAGGAAGCCGATGGTCTGCGTGTTCACCCCGACGGCCTGCGCCAGGTCGCTGCGGGAGACACCGCGTTCGGCGCGCAGCACCGGTAGCCGGTTGTGCAGGGCGCTACTGCGGCTTGCCTTCGAATCCTTGCCCGTCATGCACTGAGTATTGCGTAAACACAACACCGACGCAAGACCGAACAACGGTACGCTTCGTCGACATGTGAGTTGGACACCGAATGCCGCGCGAATACGGTGCTTCCCGCGCAGGTCAGCGAGGGCGACCGTGCATGTCGGGCGTGTCGCGGAGGTGCCGACGCGTCGGCGTGGCCAGCGCGCCGTCGAAGGTCGGGGTCGCGTCGGCGCGGCCGGCGCGGAGGTCAGGTGCCGGGCGGTCGGGGCACCTGGGCGGCAAGACGGGCGCGGTCGGCGGAGTACGAAGGCACGGAGCCGCTCGCTCCAGCCGCCGGAGCGACCGGCCGGGCCTGGGGTGACGCCGATGGCTGGACCATGGTCGGATCGGCGGAGCCGCCGCGCAGGAGTCGCTCGACCTCTCCCGCTGGCAGCGGGCGGCCGAGGTGGAAGCCCTGCCCGAGGTGGTATCCGATGCCGAGCAGGACGTCGACCTGGCGCTGGGCTTCGACGCCTTCAGCGATCGGTTGCAGGCCGAACGCCTGGGCGATGTTCAACACGGCGGTGGCGACGGCGGCCTGCTGCGTCCCCGGTGCGATGCCGTCCACGAAGGACCTGTCCAGCTTGAGGATGCTCACCGGGCAGGTTTGCAGCAGGCCCAGCGATGACTGGCCGGTGCCGAAGTCGTCGAGGGCGATCCGCACACCCAGAGCGTCAAGGGCGCGCAGGGCATCGATGGCCGGTCCACCGGTGAGGACGGCGTCCTCGGTCATCTCGAGTACCAGATGGTGAGCGGCGACACCCGCCTCGCTGGCGGCTGCGGCAACCAGGTCCGGGAAGTCCGGCTCGGCGAGCTGGCGATTGCAGACATTGACGGCGATGTAGTCCGGAGCGGCGGCGCCCAGGTCCCGGCGCCACTGCGCGTACTGCGTGAACGCCGCCTCCAGCACCCACCGGCCCATCGGGACGATCAGGCCGGTCCGCTCGGCGGTGCGGACGAACTCCGTGGGCAGGACCACTCCACGCGTCGGGTGCCGCCATCGCAGCAGCGCCTCCACCCCGACGATCCGGTGTTCGGCCATCTGGACGATCGGCTGGAACACCGGATACAACTGGCCGTCCTCGATCGCCTCCCGCAACTGTGCGCCCAGCCGTGCGTGCTCCAGGACGTTCGTCGCCATGCCGGCGACGTAGCGCGCGTGACCGCCCTTGCCCCGCTCCTTCGCGGCGTACATCGCGATGTCGGCGTTGCGCAGGGTCACCGCGGACCGCTCCGACGCCGCGGCGACCGCCACCCCGATACTGGCGCGGATCAGCAACCGGTGGTCACCGGCCACCACCGGTGAGGCCAGATTGGCGAGGATCCGCTGGGCGGTCGCCTCCGCGACCTCCGGGGAAACACCGTGCAGCAGCACCCCGAACTCGTCCCCGCCCAGCCGGGCAACCGTGTCCGAGGCCCGGATGCAGTGCCGGAGCCGGTCGGCGACGGCCCGGAGCAGGGTGTCCCCAACCGGGTGGCCGAGCGTGTCGTTGACGCTCTTGAAGTCGTCGAGATCGATGAGCAGCACCGCAACCTGCCCGCCGGCGGCGAGCGCGGCGTCGAGGCGTTCCGTGAAGAGCACGCGGTTGGCCAGGTCGGTCAGCCCGTCGTGCGCTGCCTGGTGCCGCAACCGCTGCTCCTGGTGCCGAAGCTGGCGGACCATCCGCGCGTTGTCGCGGAAGGCGACGAGTTGACGGACCGCCACCACAGCGGTGACGGCGATGGCGCCGCCGACGACGACGCCGCCCCGCACATCCGCGCGGTCCTTGACGGCAAGCACCAGCAGCACGTCCGTTGCCAGCACGGCGCCGTAGGGCAACAGGCTGTAGGTGCGCTCGGAGCGCGCGGCCCACGGCAGGGCCCACGGCGGCGTGGCGTGCCCGGCGTACTCCTGTGTCACCACCTGCTGCCGGCGCGCCGCCAGCGTCAGCATGATCGCGATGAACGGAATCACCAACTGCCCCGGAGCGGCCTGCGAGTTCTCCACCACCACGGAGACCGTGCCGGCGCAGATCCCGCCGCCCAGCATGCCGCCGGCCAGCAGCAACAGCGCACGCAGGTCGACCGGGCCGGCGCCGACCAGCACGATCTTCGCGATAGCGGTGACACCGGCGAGGCAGATGACCGCCACCGCCAATGCGCCCCACACTGCGGCCGAGGTGGGCCGCCCCGTGGAGCTCAGCAACAGCGGACCGAGGGTGGCGTACCAGATGATCAACGCGGCGCCGAGGCCGACGGTGGTGAGGTCCAGTAACAGCCTCGTCCACTCTGCACGCGTGCGCGGCCCCACCGGTACCTGCAGCAGTGCGCGCACCGCGAGCGTCATCGCGGCGGCGCTGGTCAGCACCGAGGGCAGCGGGAGGATCGCGCTGGCATTCGGCAGACCATCCGACCTCGCCGTGTAGAACACCAGCACGGCCAGCGCGACCGTGCACAGCCCGGCGGTGAGGCTGATCTGGCGCCAGAACCGGCTTGCCGCGGCGGCCAGCCCGGGGAAGCGCGCGGTGCGGTACGTCGCGACGGCGCCGACCAGCATCGCCAGCACCGAGGGCAGCCAGCCCACGGCCGCCGGCCCCCACCGCACGCCGGCGTTTGCCCCGTACCAGGCCAGCTCAAGCAGGACCAGCGCGGCCACGAGCCACGTCGCGGGATCCTCGCGGACGGACCGGAGCAACCCCCGCACTCCATGCACGCTCACCCGGCCTCCATGCCGCGCGCCCGCCTGCCCAGCGTGCCGTCTCAGGCGTGCGGTCGGCCGGGCGTGGGGTCACCCGGCACCGACGATAGCGCCTACGGCTGGACGCGCGCGACCCTTCGACCGACCTTCAGGTAGAGCCGACAATCCTCGGCCTTGATACCGGCTTCATCGACGCCCGCCTGCTGCAGCACCTCGGCAGCCAGCTCACCGAGCGGCCGCAGCACGCCGCCCTCGTCGATGACCGTGCTGCGCTGCCCACGGTCGTCCTCCACCACGAACCGCAGGCCGTTCTGTTTGGCGAGGCGGCGCACCGCCGAAACGCTCGGAGCGAAGCCGAGCGTCTGCGACAGCACCGCGCCGATCACCGCGGTGCCGTGCTCGGCCAGCAGCACGAACGGCATGGATTCCACGTCCCCGAAGGTCCGCGCAGAGAACTGCGCGGTGAAGGCCCGGCGCGCCGCCATCGCTGCGTCCACGCCGTGCAACGCCGTCGCGGCCTCACCGGCGAGGATCCGCTTGGCGTCCATCGGATGCAGCGTCCCGGCCGCCATCCGGGCGGTCACCACATCGATCTCCGGGTCGGTCCACTCACTCCACGCTTTGAGGTACGGCACGATGAGCCGGTCCGGAATGGACATCACCTTGCCGAAGATCTCGGTGGCCGGCGCCGTCAACGGAATGTGGTTGCCGCGGCTCTTGCTCATCTTCGCGCCGGTGCCGTCGGTACCCTCGATCAGCGGGTTCGCCACCACGAGCTGCGGCCGCTGGCCCACGATCTCCATCACCTTGCGACCCATCTGCATGTTGAGCAGCTGGTCCAGGCCACCGATCTCGACGTCTGCGGAGATCTTGGCCGAGTCGATCGCCATGACCACCGAGTACAGGAACTCCGACATCGCCAGGCCCTGACCCTCGGCGAGCCGGGACCGGAAGTCCTCCCGCTGCAGTGAGCTGGACACCGGGATCCGGGACAGGATCTCCAGCAGCTCCGGCAACTTGATCTCGGCGAGCCACTCGCTGTTGTGCCGGTACTCCGCACGGCTGAAATCGAAGAACGGGGCGATCTGATTCTGGTACGTGCTCAGGTGCTCGGCGATGTCGGCGTCGGTGAGCGGCGGGCGCTCCGTCGACCGGCCGGACGGGTCACCGATCTTCGCGGTGATATCGCCGATGATCAGCACGATCTGGTGACCCATCCGCTGGAAGCGGCTGAGCAGGATCATCGGCACGGCATGCCCGAGGTGCACCTCGGCTCCGGTCGGATCGATGCCGAATTTGATCCGCAGTGGACGACCGGCGGCGGCGATCGCCTCACCGAGCACGTCGGCCGATGGCAGCACCTCGACCGTCCGGCCGGCAATCAGCTGAGCCTGCTGCCTGGCATCGAGATCGGAGAGGTCCAACACGCGGCGGGCACCGGTCACGGAGAGGAGTTCCGCCACGGTCGCGTCCGAGGAGAGATCGCCCTCGGAGAGCAGCGCGGTGGCGCGCGCGACGGAGTCGCTCAGGCGTGTCATGCGGACGTTCCTCTGCCGGCTCGACGGGCGGCGCCCGGACTTCAGCGCCGGTGGAGTTTAACCCACCCGCCCGGGGCCATCCGCCGTCGCGCGCCGTGCTTGGGGAAGGTCAGAGCGACCTGATGTGGAAGCCGCCGTCCACGTCGATGACCTGGCCGGTGCTGAATGGCAGCAGGTCCGTGGCCACGGCGACCACGGCCCGGCCCACGTCGTCCGGCTGGCCCCAGCGGCGGATCGGGGTCAGGCCGTCCTCGAAGATCAGCTTGTCGTACTTGGCCTTCACCGGGCCGGTCATGTCGGTTTCGATGATGCCGGGCCGGATCTCGTACACGTTGATGCCGTGCTCGGCCAGGCGCGCCGCGTACAGCTGGGTCATCATCGCCAGTCCCGCCTTGGCCAGGCAGTAGTCGCCGCGGTTGATGCTGGCGGTGTAGGCACTGATCGAGGTGATGGTGACGATCTTCGGGTTGCTCACCACGCCGGCGTCGACCTGCTCGATCATGCGACGGGCGGCGAGCTGGGTGAGGAAGTACGGGCCCTTCAGGTTGATCTGGATCATCCGGTCGAACGACGGCTCCTCGGCGTCGAGGATGTCGGCCCGGACATCCGGCGCCACGCCCGCGTTGTTGACCAGCAGGTCGAGCCGGCCGAAGGTGGCGTACGCCGCGTCGACCAACGCCTCCCGGTCGGCCGGGACCGCGATGTCGCCGCGCACCGGGTGGGCCCGCTGGCCGGCCCCTTCGATGTGCTTGCCCACCTCGTCGGCTGCCGCGGCGTTGCGCGCGTAGTTGACGACGACGTCGTACCCGGCACCCGCCAGCGCGATCGCGATGCCGCGCCCGATCCCCCGCGACGCTCCGGTGACCAGCGCCACCCGGCTCTGCGTGCTCACAGCCCCACCCTTCCGGTCAAGACGATCATGCTGGGCCGAAGAACGTGTAGTACGGCTCGTCGCGGGCCACCCGGCCGAGGTAGAGCGCGAGTTCCCGGGCGTGGTAGTCGCCCCACATGCTGGACTCCCCGTTGGGCACCTGCTGACCGGCGTGCACCTGGTCCCACCCGTTCGGCCGGTGGTACACCGAGTGCAGGATCAGCCCCTGGTGGGCCGGGTCGGTGCTGAGGTACGGCTCGCCGAAAAGCGTGTCGGCGACGGTGAGGCCGGCCTGCCAGTACCGCCGGCCGTCCGCGGTGTCGGTGCCGAGCCGGCGGCCGAGGCGGAGCAGACCCTGCGCGCCGATCGCGGCGGCCGACGAGTCCACCGGCTCGGCGCTGTTGTACGGGTCGGCGGGGCGGGCCAGGTAGTCGCCGAGGGTGGCCAGCCCGGGTGCGCCGGTGTCCCAGTACGGGATGCCGTCGACGGGCGTGTGCTCGAGGTAGAAGTCGCAGGTGGCCCGCGCGGCCGCCAGCAGGGTGCCGGTGACCGCGGCGCGGCCGCCGAAGCTCTCCAGGTCGGCGTCGGGCAACGTGTCCAGGAACTCGAGCTGCTCCGGGAAGCCCAACATGGCCCAGGCCAGACCACGGGTCCAGGTGGAGAACGGCGAGTAGCCCTGCTGGCTGCTGGGGCAGCGGTACTGGCCGTCGTTGACGTTGAAGATTGACTCGTGGGCGGTCCGTCCCCGGATGTCGTAACTGTCCCGGCCCTCGCCGTAGTACACGTTCCACCGGGCGGTGTTGGTGGCGTGCTCGATGGTGCGGCGGAGCAGCGAGATGCGTTCGTCGTGCTCGCCCATCAGCACGTGCCCGAGGCGGTGCGCGAGGGCGAGCGCCCGGCAGGACCGGATCGTGTCCACGAAGAGCGACTGCGGGCCGTTGAAGGAGTAGATGTACCCGGTGCCGTCGGCGGTGACCCGCCAGCGGGCAGCCTGCACCGCACCGGTCAGCTTGAGCGCCAGCTCGTAGAAGTCGCGCTCCCGGGCGTCCGCCGGGATGCGGCCCTCGTTCATCAGCCGCCACAGGTTGCCGTACGTGCTGACGTTGTTGAAGCCGTGGTCGTGCACCCCGATGTGGCTGACGTGGCCGGCCATCAGCGCGACGGTGGCATCCCGACCGGTCTGCAGGTAGCCGGGCTCGCCGGTGGCGTCGTACTGCAGCACCGCCGAGCCGTACTGGAAGCCCTGGGTCCACTCGGTCCAGCCGCGCGCCGTGTACCGCCCGTCGACGGTGAAGACCGGAGACGGGGAGCCCGGCGGGCAGGTGTGCTCGATGGAGTCGATCTTCTTCGCCGACGCCTCCCAGAGCCGGTCGATCTTCGGCAGGAGATCCGCCGCGGTCAGACCCTCGGAAATCCGGACCATCAGGCCACTCCTGTCACGGCTGTCACTCCCACCTGTGGGCACGTCGCGAGCCATCTTCATCGAGTACGCCCGCAATCGCAAGCCTCCGGAATGCGCTTTCCTGCCGTAAGGTGATGTCTACTGTGGACACGGAGACAGGTCCCGGAACGGCGATTCCCTCAGTTTCGGCTCGCGCGGTTCGATGAGGACACGTAGACCCGGGACGCTGTGGGCTCCGCCACGGCGGAGCGACGGCAGGCGGCCCGGAGTACCAGCGGCACTGAATCGCTCACGCTCAGTGCCGCACCGGGTGAACGAAGGGCTTGCGATGGGACGGTGGTCAGGAGCGGTTCGGCCGGGGACCGCTGTCCCGGTATCCGCCCCACCTGCCCCGGACACATCAATCGGCGCAGCACCCACAGCACCGCGCCGGGTGACCCTGACCACGTCGGCCGGTACGACCGGATGCCACTGGTGAGCGCACCCGAGCCGCGGAACCGTCGCCGTTCCTGGTGGATCCGGCCGAACGGACGCGTCAGCGCGCTCAGCATCGCGCTCGGCCTGGCCACGGTAGGCGCCCAGTTCGCCATCGCCTTGATGCACGAACCCGCGGTCCCCCGGGTCACCCTGCTCCCGATGGTGGCGGTCGCCATCGCCCTCGGCATCGCGTTCACCGCGACCGAGGGCTTCGTGATCTACGTTCGGGTCCGGCGCGGCGGACACGCCATCGGACTGAGCGAGATCCCGATGGTGCTCGGGCTGCTTCTGCTTGATCCGAGCGCCCTGTTCATCTGCCGGATGGTCGGCGCCGTGGTCGGGCTGATCGTGGTTCGTCGCCAACGGGGCACCAAGCTGGCGTTCAACCTGGCGCTGACCGGAGCCCAGGCCACCACCGCCGCGGCGATCTTCTTTATGATCGGCGGCGCACCGGGCGGCCACTTCGGCCCGCGCCAGTGGATCGCCGCGTACATCGCCATGATGGCCACCGACGCACTCGCCGCCATCCTGGTCACCGCTGTGATCTGCCTGCACGACGACCCCGGCGAGTGGCGCCGGCTGCCGGCCGCGCTCCGGGGGGTGCACCTGGTGGTGATCACGACCAGCGTGGCGCTCGTGGGTGGCCTCGCCCTGGAGAGCGACTACCGCGCCGTCGTGCTCATCGCGGTGGTGACCGGCGTGACCTTCATTGCCTACCGGGCGTACCTGCGGCAGACGCAGGGGCATGATCAGGTCGAGCAGCTGTATGAGTTCACCAGGACCCTGGACGGCTCGCGCGACAGCGACGAGGTGGCCCGGACCGTGCTCGCCGAGGCGCGGGACCAGATGCGCGCCGAGGTGGCCGAGCTGGTCATCCCGAGCTTCGACGGCACCGGCCACACCCACCTGCGGCTGCACGGCCAGGGCAAGCTCGAGATGGCGGACCTGGTCGGGGTGCCCACCCATGCCTGGTGGGCGGACGCGGCGCACGGGCAACCCGTACTGGTGCAGGCGAGCGCCCACGGACGGACCGCCGAGATCGACGGTCGCCCGGTCGACGGCATCGCGGTGCCGGTCCCGATGGGCGGGTCGACCACCGGGGTGCTCCTGGTCACCGGCAGCCTGCCGGACATCAAGACCTTCGACAACCACCACGTCCGGCTCTTCCATGCCCTCGCCAACCATGCCAGCGTCTCGCTGGCCAAGGCGCATCTCGTCGACGAGCTGCGCCAGGAGGTCGCCGACAAGGAGCACCAGGCGCTGCACGACACGCTGACCGGGCTGCCCAACCGGCGCCGGTTCAACCAGCTCCTCGACGTCGAGCTCGCCGCCAGGCCGGCGCACTCCGGCCGCGGCGGCACGGTCGCGGTGCTGCTGATGGACCTCGACCGGTTCAAGGAGGTCAACGACGCGCTGGGCCACGACGTCGGGGACGGGCTGCTCCGCGAGGTCGCCGACCGGCTGCGACGACGCATCGGCGAGCGCGGGGTGGTGGCGCGCCTGGGCGGTGACGAGTTCGCTGTCCTCTTCCCCGGGCTGGACTCCGCCGAGGCGGCGGTCGAGTTGGGGAACGAGCTCGCGGAGGCGATGGAGCAGGCGGTCCCGGTCGGCCACCTGAGTCTGGACGCCCGGGCCAGCATCGGCATCGCGCTCGCCCCACAGCACGGCAACGACGCCACCACGCTGGTCCAGCGCGCAGACGTGGCGATGTACGCCGCCAAGAGCGCCCGGTCGGGTCTGCGCCTTTACCAGGCCGACGACGACAACAACAGCCCGCGGCGGCTGGCCCTCATCGCGGACCTCCGCGCCGCCATCGACCGTCGCGAGATCATGGTGTCCTTCCAACCGAAGATGGACCCCCGCTCCGGGGTGGTCACCGGCGCCGAGGCGCTCGCCCGCTGGCACCACCCGGTACGGGGATTCGTCCCGCCCGACGAGTTCATCCCGCTCGCCGAGCACTCCGGCCTGATCCGGCCGCTCACGCTGCACGTGCTGGAGACGTCGCTGCGCCGCTGCGCGGCCTGGCGGCGGGCCGGTCACGACTTGAGCGTGGCGGTAAACCTCTCGCCGAACAGCCTGCTCGACAGCGGGCTGCCCGATGTGGTGGCACGCCTGCTCGGCCAGGCCGGGGTGCCCGCACCGGCGCTCACCCTGGAGATCACCGAGAGCGCCGTCATGTCCGACCCCACGGGCTCCGTGATGACGCTGGACCGGCTGCACGCCCTCGGCGTGAAGCTGTCGATCGACGACTTCGGCACCGGGTACTCCTCACTCGGCCGGCTCCGCCAGCTCCCAATCCACGAAGTGAAGATCGACAAGTCGTTCGTGCAACGGGTCACCATCGATCACCGGGACCGGGCGGTGGTGCGCTCGGCGATACAACTGGGTCATGCGCTTGATCTTGACGTGGTCGCCGAGGGCGTGGAGGACGACGCCACGCTGGCCCATCTGGCCCAGGAGGGCTGCAACCTGGTCCAGGGCTACTTCATCTCTCGGCCGCTTCCGGCCGAGGAGTTCGCCGGTTGGCTCAGCGCGCGCACGCCGACCGGGTGGCAGGACCCCTTCGAGCGCGCCGTTGCCGAACTCGCCGTCCTCCCCCGCCCGGACCTGCCGCCGCGACAGATCTGAATCGCGGTCGTCCCGGCATCCGACGCCGTACCCGCGGGGGCGGACCGGCAATGCAGCGCCATTCCTACCGCATTTTGATGGCATTCCATTCGCCCGGGTAATCGCCCGGCTGCCCATTACATGTGCGTCCCGCCGATTTCTCCGATACTCGCCTGCTGACCAGGTACTGCCTGCTCACGGCTTTTTTTGTCGGCCCGAAAGGCCAATTTTGCCGGCTCGGCCCTTTCGCCTGAACCTTTCAGGAGCAAGACTTGGCGAGCGGTCGCCCGAGGCTGAATACGCCGGGCCAGTTGTGCAGAGAAAGGGCAGCGTTGACTCAGCATGAAGACAGCCCCGACGCATTGTGCGGCCCGGCGGGCGGAAACCGGCCACCGGTGACCCCGGACGCCGACGCACCCACTCAGGAACACCCCGTCGTGCCGGCCCCGGCCCTTCGGCCGGTCCCGGCCGCCCAGCCGGTCCCGACCGCCCAGCGGGACGAGCCGGGTGCCTCCACCGAACGCAGCCAACGAGGGCGCGTTTACGGGCCGCCCGTCGAGACGTCGCCGTCGGGCGGACAGCCGCTCGCCCCGGGCGACCCGGACCGGCTGGGGCGGTACGTCCTGCTCCGCAGGCTCGGGGTCGGGCCGGACAGCGTGGTGTACGCCGCCAAGGCGCCCACGGGCGAACGAGTCGCCATCCGGCTCGGCGCCCGCGCGGAAAGCGCAGCGCGGCGACTCTTCGCGAGCGTGGCGTCGCGACCTATCCCTCCCTTCTCGTCGGCGCGCGTGCTGGAGTACGGCGTTCACGAGGGCCGGCCGTACCTGGTCAACGAGCACGTCGACGGGGTTTCCGTCGCGCAACTCCTGGCCGAAGAGGGGCTGCTCGACGCGGCGACCGTGCACGGGGTCGCGATCGGGTCGATGGCGGCGCTCGTCGGACTGCACGACTGCGGGCAGGCGCACGGTGGCCTGGATCCGACAAACGTCATGGTGACCCTGGGTGGCGTCCGCCTCGTCGACCAGGGTCTTGCCCAGCCGGCGAAGGGTAACCAGGGCCGCGCCGAGGATCTGCACGGATGGGCCAGGCTGGTTCAGTACGTGGCGGCGGGCGCCACCGGCACAGCGGCCCCGGGTACCGCAGTTCCGCCAGCCCTCCGCGGCGTCGTCGCCGCGGCGGCCGCGGCAGACGCGGAACGCGGACCCACCTCGCGGGAGCTGCTGCTCATGCTCAGCACCATCGCACCGACGGCCCGACGTGCGGGGCCGAGCCCGGTCCGGCAGCGGATCGGGTACGCGGCCGCATTCGCGGCGGCCGCCGCGATCGTGGTGCTGTCCTTCGTGTCGTCGTCCCGGCCGGACAGCGGCGCCGCTCAGGCCGCCATACCGCCGGTCGTCCAGATGCCGGCCCCGGCCCCGGCGACCGGCCAACCCGGTGCGGACGAGCCGGTCTCCCTCCCGGCTCCATCGCCGGAGCCCACGTCGGGGCTCACCCCGACGGCCGTCAATGAGCCTGCGGCCCGATCCCCAAGGCTCGGTGAGCCCCGGACCGGACCGGGCGGTGCGGTGGTCACCACTGTTCCGCCGGGGATCCCCGGCGCAGTCGGCGCAACCACCGCCCCGGGCAGTCCCGCGGGTGGCGCCACCCTCACCCCCGGCGTGCCGCTCGTCGTGGGCGTACCGCTGAGCACGACGCTGCCCGGCACACCACTCTCCACCGCGGCGCCGACAACCACTGTGCCGGCGCCTGCGGAGCCCACGCCCACCGTGCCGCCAACGGCCGTGCCGCCCACGGTCGGACCGACCACCGCCGTACCGAGCCCTGCGGCGCCGGCACCGGATCTTCCGGTGTCGGCGCCGGCCACGCTGTCGGCGCCGGTCATGGTGCCGGTGACGGCGCCAAGCTCAACCACGGCCCCGGCGCCAACGGTGACCACGCCGGCCGCCCCCAGCCCCGCTGCCCCGGCCCCGAGGACCCCGACCGCGCCCGCGGTGACCACCCCGGCGGCCCCCGTCCCGACACCGGCGGCCCCGGTGGTGACCACCGCAGCGCCCCCGTCGACGCCGAACGTGCCAGCCTCCACCCTGCCCGTCCCGGTGCCGACAGTCGCCGCGACCGTCAGCGAGCTGATCAGCACGGCGCTCGGAGCCCGGCTCAGCTGAGTGCCCCGGTCACCCGGTCGTCATCCGACCGGGCTGGCGCCGTCGCTGCCCTGATCGTCATGGATCGACATGGCGTGGGCTTCTCCCCACAGCAACGCCACCAGCCGCCGGAAATGCGGCGGCGCATTCAGAACGACCATCCGCCGGTGCGGACGCAGCCTCCGTGCCGTCCGGGCGAGCAGCGCAACGCCGCCCACGTCGATGAAGCGGAGTTCCGTGAGGTCCAGCAGTACGTGTCCGGCGCCGCCGAGCCGATCCAGCGCCTCCGCGAGCACATCGTGCGACGACATGTCGACCTCACCGGCGACCCGAAGACCCGCACCGCCCGGCAGGGGGCAGACCGTCAGCACGCCGTCCGCCGTCGACTGCGCGGGCACCGGTGACCCGATGGGTGTCGCCGTCGCCAGGGCACGCACCTCGGCGCCGGTCTCACCGCCGGGTCGGCATTGACCTTCGCTGTCGGGCTTCATCTGACTCCCCCAGGGCGCCCACTCAGCGTACGCTCCTGTTCACCCGGCGCGCCCGGCCAAATCCGCCCGCCGTCGGTCCCCACCGCCCCGGAGCGCCGCCACGGTCACCCCGACGTATCTGTCCGCGACGATGCGTTCGGTTGCTCACCGAGGATGTCCGCGAAGATGGCGCGGTAGTGCACGAGCGCCTGGCGCAGCTGCTCGGTGGTGGCTTCCCCGCGTTCGTTGCGGAGAAAGATGTCATGGGCGTCCCGGTAGTGACCCAGGGTTCCGGCGTGTTCCACCGACAGGTGCGCGACCTGGTCGTCGTAGCTTCCGGCGGGGTACCCGCGCTCGGCCACCAGTCGGCTGACCAGCTCGTCGCCCTGACGTACCGCGTCGGCGGGCTCGTCGACGAACCGAGCCTGCAGCGCCGCCCACTCGCTCCCGTACCGGGATCGCGCCTCGTCGGAGATCGGACGAAGCTGAAGCTCAGCGTGCCTTCGCTCACGCTCGCGAAGCTCCTGCTCGGCCGCCGAACGGTTGTCATGCTCGGCCACCACCCGGTCGTACTCCGGGCCGAACCGGTGGCGCAACGAACGCCGCCGGTACAGCAGCACCGCGGCCACCGCCACGACGATCAGCACCAGGATCACGATCAAGACGACCACTGTGGACTCCATGGAACACCTCCCTGGTACAGGTATGCCCAATGACGCCCATCGTGCAACGTCAGGCGACGCCGGGCGACAGTGAGGTGGCGGTCAAGAATCGAGGCACACCGATCGGGCGTGAAAGGCGCACCGCCACCCGGGTGGCGACCGGTAATGCCGTAGCTGCGGCTACGCATCGGCTGCGGCCCGGTCGACCGCCACGGGACGACCCCGTCGGTCATGGCGATGACGGCATCGGGTCGCGGTGCGCGCAGCGCGGCCCTGGAACAGACCCGCGATGCGGCAAAAATCGTCCGTTGACACAGGTCCGACGGGTCCTTAGAGTGAAGGTAGGAAAGCGCTTTCCCCCCGGCCCGGACTCCGCCGAAGCGCAGCCCCGCTCCCGCCCGCGCGGCAGCGCAGCGACGTTTCACCGCCGTATTCTCCCCTCGCGTGGCCGCCACGCACCACGCACGCACAGCAGGCCATCCCACGGGCCGCGATCGGACCAACCCCCCGCCCCTGGTCCGGTCGCGGCCGGCCACTGTGTCGCCCGCGCGATTGGCGCATTCCCCCGCGTTCATGCTCCCCTCAGCCACGCCGCGCCGTCGGGCACGGCGCGCAGCCCCGCGCACACTGTGCCGCCCGGGCCGGCGCGCCAGACCCGCGGCGCGCTCCCGTCCGCGCCCCCACCGCTGCTGGGCTGCAGTCCGGTCGTATCCGACATGTCGGAACGCGTCCGGGGTCGAGACGCGGGCAACGCGACGCGGGTCAGGGGTGGTGACACAGCGATGGGGGTGGGTGGCTGACGCCACCCACCCCCATCGTGGGGTGGAACTTAGTCGCCGATCAGCAGACCGTAGTCAGCCATCGCCATGGCGATGTCGGACTGGGCCCAGAACCGGTGGTACGTGAACGTCGGAGCAGGGCCGCCGTTGAGGTAGGCCTCAACCTTGGCGAAGTCCGGGTCGTTCTCGTAGAAGGAACGCATGCTCAGGAACGTCGAGCCGGGCCGGATCGGGTCACCGTTCGGCATCGTGCCCGAGTAGCCGGCCGGGATCGGCACGACGTCGTCGAACCGGCTGTAGTCGGTCCGGGTCTCGGGCACCGAGGCGCCCTTCGGTCCGGAGTGCGACCAGATGCCGTCGAGCAGGCGCTTCGCCGCCGTCTTCGCCCCGGCGTGGTTCGCCTTGGCGCCGTAGTACGTCAGCAGTCGGGCGTACGCAGCCCCGATACCGACGTC
Source organism: Micromonosporaceae bacterium (assembly GCA_035296325.1). Lineage (GTDB taxonomy): Bacteria > Actinomycetota > Actinomycetes > Mycobacteriales > Micromonosporaceae > DATHBD01. Next base: position 143,578 of record DATHBD010000081.1, read on the forward strand.
GTCGGTGGTGCTCTGAACGGTGACGTGCAGGCCGGTGTTGGGCCGCGGGCTGGCCGCGTTCCAGGTGGCCGGGGCACCGCTCCAGGCGAGCGTGTTCGGGAAGCGGTAGTCGCCGACGCCCGCACCGAACGTGGTGTTCGCAAGCGCCCAGGTCACCCACTTGTCGAGGACGGCCTTGGCCCTGGCGTCACCGGTCACGTAGTAGTACTCCGCGACCCGCTCCACCGACCACGCCTGGAAGCCGAACCAGGTGTTCGACGCCGGGTCGTGGTAGACCGGCTTCTCGTCGTACGCCATGCCGTAGAAGGTCGGCGTACCGGCCGGCGGCGTGGAGTAGTTGCCGTTCCAGCTGTTCGTCGCACCGCCGGCGATGGCGCCTTCGGAGGACTGCAGCCACTGGTAGAACTCCATCTGGCGGCCGAGGCTGGTCTGCCAGTCCGCTCGCGCGGTGGGCGACCTCGGGGTGAACGCCGGCACGCTGCCGAGCACGTACGCCGCGAAGGGGTTCTGGTAACCCTGGTGGTTGTGGCTGGAGCCGATCCGCCACGCCCAGTCACCCTGGTTCGAGCCGCCCCAGGCGTAGTACCAGGACATCAGGTACGTCGCCGAGTCCTTGCCGGTGCCGGCCGGGCAGGACGGGGTGGTGCAGCCGGGCCGCTTGAAGTACTTGTCGTACATCGCGTACCGGAGGTAGTCGCCCATCTTGGCGGCCTTCGCCACGGTGGCGGCCACGTCGGCCTGCTTGCCCTGCTGCGTCGCCCAGATGTTGGCCCAGTAGGCCGCCTGGACGGCCCGCGCGTCGGCGTCGGGGGCGTTGGTGTAACGCCACTGCGCCGCGGCGGTGCCGGCGACGAAGAGGCTGGCGTAGCCGCCCTGTGCCCCAGCGCCGTACCGCAACGTCTCACAGGACGGGTGCGGGACCGTCTCCCACACCGACTCCTGCGGGCCGCGCTGGAACGTGTTGATGTACGCCGGCCGCGTGGTGCCGTCGCCGCACTTGCCGAAGCCGTAGGTGTTGTCCACGTCCAGCAGCCAGTGCATGCCGTACACGTCGGTGTTGCCGTAGGTGCTGGTCAGCTCGTTGTACAGCGGGTCCGTACCGGGCCGCACGCCCGCGTCCAGCACCGAGGGGTACCGGTCCGGGGTGAGGTGCTCCGGCGCGTACGTCGCCGGGTTGGCGGGGTTGTAACCGCCGGTGGTCTGCTCGGAGTGCGACGGGATGATGTAGCGCTCCATCGTCTCCCACGCCCGGTTGAACGGACCCCAGTCCTGCTTCACCCGGCCGTACTGCGCCTCCAGCCAGATCCAGAAGCTGAACGCCTCGGACGTGGTCTCGTGGCCGTGGTCGGGCGCCTCGACGATCAGCGTCTCGATCGAGTGGTACGGCACGCCCTCCGGCGAGAAGTACCCCGCGCTGTGCAGCTTGGCGTACTGCTCGAGGAACCGCTGGACGTAGACGCCACCCTCGACCTGGCCGTCGCTCTCGCTCACGGCCAGCGTCGCCGGGTCGTAACCCGTCGCGGTCGCCCGCAGGGTCGCGGTGCCGTTCTCCCGGTCGGCGTCGGTCGCCGCCGCCACGGTCACCGTCTGGGCGGTGTTCCAGTTGGTGGGCGTGAAGGTGAGGGTGGCTCCACCGGTGACGGTGAGGTCGGCGTCGCCGGCGGCACGGGCGACGGTCACCGTGGTGTTCGCGGTCGGCGCCGAGGAGAGCCGAACCCCGATCGTGGCGGTGCCGCCTTCCGTCACCATCAGCGAGTCGCCGGCGAAGACGACGTGCGGCGTCTGGGACACCGACACCGTGATCGGCACATCGGCGACCGTGCTGGCGGCGCCGAGGCTGTCGTACGCCCTCGCCTGCACCCGGTACGGGGTGGCCTGGGCCGGAACGCCCGCCCAGGTGTACGAGTACGGCGCGGTGGTGTCCTCACCGAGGAGCAGGCCGTCGTGGTAGAACTCGACCCGGCTGATGGTCTGGCCGGCGTCCGGGTCCGAGGCGGTCGCGTTGATCTGCACGCTCGCCGGGGCAGTGAACTGCGCGTTGGGGGACGGGCTGGAGATGCTCACCGTGGGCGGCCGGTTGGCGCCGACACAGGGCACGCCGTTGAGCGCGAAGTCGGTCGGCTTCGGGTTGCTGCCCCCCGAGAACGTGCCGTTGAAGCCGGGGGTCACCGTCTGGTTGGTGCCGAGGGCGCCATTCCAGGTCTCGTTGGCCACCGTGACGGCGCTACCGGTCTGCGTGTACCGGGCGTTCCAGCCCTGACCGACCCGCTGGTTCGCGGTCGGGAAGGTGAAGCTCAGTGACCAGCTGGTGAGGGGGTCACCGAGGTTCGTGATGGCGAGCGAGCCGGTGAATCCCGGCGCCCAGTCATTGGTGGAGTAGGTGACCTGACAGCCGGCGGCGGCGCGCGCGGGCGTGGCGACAGCGATCAGGCCGGCCAGTCCGAGCGCGGCTGCGGTGGCGACCGCGACCGTCCGGCGTGGACCGCCCCGGAGGCGGAATCTATGGAATCTCACTACGTGGGGTCTCCTCGCGAGATCCGCCCTGCCCGCGTGGGCATGGATATCGGGCGGGGTGTATCGGCGGGTGAAAGTTTCAATGGCGGCAAGGTCGAACTACGACAGATGACTTCGACACCATCGGCGGTGGTACACGCGTATCCATGGGTCGGCTCCCGTACGCGAGTGCGTTGAATTCTGACATGGGAGCGCTCCCGATACAAGGGCGCCATCGACCCCTTGCGTGCTGACGGCCCTCGATACATCCTTCAGGTACCGCGAATGCACCCGGCACTCGCGGCAAACGGTTGTTCCGACGGGTCCGCCGCGCGTTCGCCCGTGGTCGCGGGCCTGCGCGTAGCCCGTCGTACGCATCCGAGCGCTCGAGGAGGTGAGCGACCCGCCCCCGTACCCAGCGATTTTCGGCTCCCGTACAACGCACGAACGGCTCAGTGGGAGGCGCGACCGCGCGCCTCTCACCGACCATTGCGCAGAGACCATTGCGTAAACTCTATGAACGCGAATACACAGGTTTCAGAAAGCCGTTTTCAGAAATTTGCAGCCCGCTGGTCGCCGCAATTCCTCAGCCGTTGCCGGTCGATCCCGCACCAACCGTCAGGGGGCGGTAACCCGCTCGCCGGAGGCGGTCGCCGCGCGCAGGTGCAGCCCGAGCACGGCAGTCCCCACGAGTGCGCTGCAGAGCACCACCATGCCCACCACGGTGGACCCGATCACAGCGGCCTGAGCCCCGGCCACGAGTAGCCAGAGCACCCCGGTGGACTTGGTCGTGCGGCTCCGATACCTCGACATCATAGTCACCTCCGTCCATGTCTTTACCCGGTCCGGGCGCGAGCATGCACGGCCATCGGACACGCGGAAGGGCCGGTCGGGGCAGTTGCCCCGACCGGCCCGAAGTTCACCGTTGCTCAGCTGCGACCGAAGACCTGGGTCCAGTAGATGGTGCCGTCGGCCTTCTTGGCGGCGCCGACACCGACCACCACGGCGGAGCAGTTGAGGATGTTCGCGCGGTGACCGGCGCTGTTCATCCACTCACTGACCACCTTCTCGGCGGTCGGCCAGCCCCATGCGATGTTCTCGCTCATGGCGGCGCTGTAGCCGGCCGCGGACGCCCGACTGGTGAACGTGCCGCCACTCGGGCTGACGTGGCTGAAGTAGTTCTTCGCGATCATGTCGGCACTGTGCCCACGGGCCGCGATGGTCAGTCGGCCCTCGGCGGCCACGGCCTTGCAGCCGTTCGCCGTGCGCTGCACGTTGGTCAGGCTGATGACCTCGTTCTCCAGAGCGGCCAGGCCCGAGGACGGCGGAACGACAACCGGCTTCGGTGCGGTGCCGACCGGCGGCGTGGCGGGCGGGGTCGTCGGCCGGGTGGTGGGCGGGGTGGACGGGCGGGTGGACGGGCGGGTCCGGCGCTTCGGTGAGGTGATCGGCCGCCTGGTGGCCACGGCGTGCGCCGCTGCCTTCGTTGCGACCATCCCCTGAGGCTTCGCGGTGGCGGTCCGGGCCGGTGCGACCGGCGCCGCGGCAGCGGCGGCGTCGCGCTGGGCGACGGCAGCGTCCGCCCCCGCCACGTTGACCTGCTCCAGCGCAGCGGCAGCAATCGCCTCGACTGCGGGTGCGCTGGTCCGGGCGGGCCAGAACCGCTCGGCGGCACTGGCAGTGTTTGCAGCGACCGTGACGGCACGGAAGGCGGCGCCGGAGTCCGGGGAGGACGCCTCGGCGGTCGCGGAGCCCATCGGTACGGTCAGCAGAACGGCGGCGATTGCGGCACGGCGCAGGAAACAAGTCACAGAGGAAACCTCTCCATTGGGGAATCGACTGCCGGCTGATCTCGATCGAGGAGCTTGCATCTCGTTCGTTTCACCCGACAGGAAGCCCATCGTCGGAATCCGCGACTGCGTAAGCGATGGAGACTGAGCGGCAACACGGCGCAACCGCCCGCTACCCGGGGGCTGCGGATCGCGGGCCGACTTCGACCGGCCTGGGGTCCGTGTCCACTCAGCCGTTCGTGTTCATGCCGATTAGCGAAACCGGGGAACAAATCGCCCAGGACGCTGTGTACTGGTCACGGCGCCGACAGGGCAACGCCGATCAGCATGGGTTTGGCCCCCGGCGTGCGCCGTTGCACTGACCACGGAAGAGGACCTTGATGACCGGGATACTGGCCGACGCACTGCGATCGGTGGCCCAGACCCTGCCGAAACTGCTGGCGTTCCTCGTGATCCTGGCGCTCGGGTACCTGGTCGGCCGCATGCTGTTCAAAGTGGTGGACCGGGGGCTGCAACGGGTGGGCTTCGACCGTGCGGTGGAGCGCAGTTCGGCGCACCAGGCGCTCGCCCGCGCCAATCTGGACGCCACCGACCTCCTGGCCCGCCTCGTCTACTACGCGGTGCTCCTGTTCACGCTGCAGCTCGCGTTCCGGATCTGGGGCCCGAACCCGATCAGCGACCTGCTCGGGGCGGTACTGGCCTGGCTACCGCGTGCGGCCGTCGCCATCGTCATCGTGGTCGTCGCGTCGGCGATCGCACGGCGGGTACGCGATCTCGTCGCCACCGCGCTCAGCGGGCTGAGCTATGGCCGGACGCTGGCCCTGATCGCCTCCTGGTTCATCGCCGGCCTGGGCATCGTCGCCGCGCTCAACCAGGTCGGCGTGGCGACGACGGTGACCATGCCCGTGCTGATCACGGTGCTCGCGACTGCCGGTGGGATCGCGGTCGTCGGGCTGGGCGGCGGGCTCATCCGGCCCATGCAGCAGCGCTGGGAGCGTTGGCTGGACCGGGCTGACCAGGAGTCGGCCACAATCAGCGAGCGCGCTCGTGCCTACGGCGCCGGCCAGGCCCACGCCCGCGAAGCGGCCTCCGGCCCAGCCGCCACGGCTGCTCCGGGATCAGACCGGGTCGGCGCGAGCCGGGCAGGTGGCAACCGGGCCGGCGCCGACCGGGCTGGTGGTAACCGGGCTGGTGCTGACCGGGCTGGTGCTGACCGGGCTGCTGGCAACCGGACAGGCGCCAACCGGGCGGTCGGCAACCCGGCTGGCAGCAGCCCGACCGGAGGCAACCGACCTGGCGGCAACCGAGGTGGCGGGGTACCCGCTGCGGGCAGCGGCGCCGGTGGAGCCCGCGGCGCCGCCACCGAGGACGACAGCTACGACGACGCCAGGACTTTTCCCGTCGCCGCACTGAGCAGCGCCGCGGCTGCGCGGGAGGCCACCACCCAGACGACCCGGCTGCCGTCCTGGTCCACCGCCGGCGGCCTGGATGATCCCGACATGCACCCGGAGTTCGGAGCCGACGACCACCCGGACCACCGGCCCGACCACACCGACTGATCCGACCACCGCCCTGATCCGACCGCGCCGGCCCAGGCTGACCGGCCTGACCAGGGCTCAACTCGGCTCAACGAGGCGTCACCTGCGACCTGCGCGGTGGCGCTTCGTTGCGTACGGCTCCATGGCGTCGGTTCTGTCGGGTTGAGGCTTCGGTGCGTTCCGGTTGCCGAGGTACGGCGGAGCCGATCCGAGCCGATCACCAGGGCATGCACAGTGAGCTCAGCAACGGGGCACGGCACGCGGCCGCCAGGTCCACGCTCGGCGGGCTGATGACCTGGCTGGGGCGGGCCGGCATCGAGGCGGCCCGGGGCACCCCGACCTTGCTGGCAGCGGTGGATCAGCACGCCGCCGCAGTACGGGATGCGCTCAGCGAGCCGTCCCGGGGCCTGGCGGCGGTCGCCCTGGCCGGCTACGCATGCGGCGTCCGGGACACGGCGATCGAGCACAACTGGCAGGTACCCGATCCAGCCGACACCGACTGGCGGGCCGCGGACTGGCCGACGCTGCGCCTCCTGGGGGTGTGCTCCCTGGCGCGCACCCACGGATGGGCCTGACGCGCGCCGCCGGGCGGCACTGCAGCGACAACGTCGTCGGTCAGCGCCAGCCGACGTCGATGCGCTGACCGCGGCCGTCGAAGAAGTGCAACGCGTCCATCCGGATCGCCACGGACAACGGGTGGCCGGAGCTGATCGCAGGGTACGGGGCGAGGCGCACGGAAAGTTCGGCCCGGCGCATATGGTGGCGACCGCCCTCGCTGAACACCCGGCCGTCGCCGTCGGTCGCGTCCAGGTTCTCGTCGGGCTTGGCCCGGTTGCCGCGGCGCCCGACCAGTCGGCGTAGCCCGCCCGTGTTGACCGGGGTCTCCAGCGGCGTGCTTCCCATTTCGTCGACCACGATCGCGGTGGCGCCGATGTCGAGGAAGGCCAGCGTCTCGTGGCCGTGGTGCTCCAGGAACGTGACCTTTCCATGCAGGACGTGGCCCTCGGTCTCGGCCGTCACCGGCATCAGCGCCTCGGCGCGCATCCCGATCACGATGCGTTCACCGTGGAAGTGCGCGATGGCCCGGGAGCGAAGGTCATTCCACGGCATGTACAGGGTCTGTTCGCCGATGTGCAGGGCGATGTGCCGGTCGAGGTGCACGTACACCTGCGCCTCGAGGAGGTTCATCCGCGGGCTGCCCAGGAAGGCGGCGACGTAGAGGGTGGCCGGCCGGCCGTACACCTGGGTGGGCGTGCCGATGTCCTGGATGACGCCGCGCCGCATGATGGCGACCCGGTCGGCCATGGTCAGCGCCTCGGCCTGGTCGTGGGTGACGTAGATGGTGGTCACGCCCAGCTCCCGGACCAGCCCGCTGATCTCGGCACGCAACTCCGCGCGGAGCTGGCTGTCGAGGTTCGACAGCGGCTCGTCCATCAGGAAGAAGTTGGGCTGGCGGACGATCGCGCGGCCCATGGCGACCCGCTGCCGCTGCCCACCGGAGAGTTGCCCCGGGCGTCGGCCCAGCACGTCGCCGATCCCCAACGCGGCCGCCACCTCGGCGATCTGCTCGGAGCGCGGTGCCGGCTCGACCCCCGACAGCTTCAGCGGGAACCCGATGTTCTCCCCCACGGACATGTGCGGATAGAGCGCGAAGTCCTGAAAGATCATGGCGACGCCCCGGTCCCGCGGCGGAGTCTGCCCGGCCGGCTCGCCGTCGATCAGGATCACGCCCGAGGTTGGATCGTCGAGCCCGGCGATCATGCGCAGAATCGTGGACTTCCCGCAGCCGGACGGCCCGAGCAGGACCATGAATTCCCCGCTCGCCACCTCCAGGTTCGCGCGATCGACCGCGACGGTCCCGTCCGGAAAGGTCTTCGTCACGTCGTTCAGGGCGACGGTAGCCAACATCAACCTCCGCACCGTCGTTACGACTGTCTCTGCGACCTGATCAGGCACGACTGTGGCCAACTTGATTGAATGCCACCATCGGGTAAACGACCAGTGTGCATCCTGTAACTGCTTCGTTACGGGCCCGAGTTGGGCTCGTAACGGCCGTAGTCAATACGTATGGGGCGCACACTACGCCGTACCGACCAGGTCTGACTGCCCCAATCGGGCTCAGGGAGCGGCGAAGGTCACCGTGACAGTCGTGTAGCCGAGTGAGCGAAGCATGCCTTCGAGCATCTTGCGGGTATTCTTCTCTGCCTGTTCGGGCAGACCACTCACCTTGGCCGAGGCGGCGATCTTCTCCTCGGCCAGGCGGTAGATCTCCTGCATCCGATTCGGGTCATCCTTGAACATGTCGCCGATGTGGTTCAGCAGGCCCTTCTCACTGGCGAACACGTAGCTGCGCTCATTGTCGATGTTGGGCTTACCCAGCGCCGGCGCTGGCAGCTTGATGTCAACCCGCGTGCCGTCGGCCGACTCGGTGATGGCGCCCTCGCCGATGTCCGCGAAGTCGACGTAGGCCTCCACGGTGCCCGCGGCGACGAAGAGGGTCCGTTCACTGACCAGGAAGTCCGGAATGTGCTTGCGGTTGTTCTGCAGATCGACGATGACCTCGAGGTTGCCTTCGGCGGCGACGAAGCGGCTCATGTCCTGGATCGACTTGAGCAATACCGGCTGACTCCGGTCGGTGCGCTCGGTCCCGAAGGGGTTCGTCAGGCTGGGCCACAGACCGGCGGAACGCACCCCCAGGACCATCGCGAGAACCAGGGCGGCAGTGGCGGCGAGCCAGAACAGACTCCTCGGAAACCCGCCCGCCATCGCCGGCCTGGCGCCCACCAGCGGCTGGGGCGGCTCGACCGGCGGCGGTCCGGCCGGCCCGACGGTCGCCGTGACGGCGGGGTACTCGGCGGTCGGTGCCGGCACCCCGGACTGACCCGGAGGGAAATTGGATTCCGGTACGTCGTCGCGAGCCATTCGGGGCCTCCAGGTCACGATGTCGAACGGCGTCCTACCCAGAACGGTAAGCGCAACTGTCACTCCCCGCTAGCCGCTCAGCTCGAAGCGTTACCGTATGCGGTCAACTGAACGCGGCGAGTCCGGTCATCGCCTCGCCCACAATGAGCTGGTGAATCTCCGAGGTGCCCTCGTAGGTGAGCACGGTCTCCAGGTTCGCGGCATGCCGCATGATCGGGTACTCCCCGCTGATGCCGTTGGCCCCGAGAATCGTGCGGCACTGGCGGGCGATGGTGAGCGCCTCGCGGACGTTGTTCAGCTTGCCCACGCTGACCTGCGCGGGGGTCAGGGTGCCGGCGTCGGCGCGCCGACCCAGGTGCACCGCCAGCAGGTACCCCTTCTGCAACTCCACGGCGGCGTCGACCAGCTTCGCCTGGGTCAACTGGAAGGCCGCGATGGGCCGGCCGAACTGGGTGCGCCGGACCGCGTAGTCGAGTGCGGTGTGCAGGCAGTCCCGGGCGGCGCCCAGCGCACCCCAGACGATGCCGTACCGCGCCTGGTTCAGGCAGGCCAGCGGCGCGCGCAGGCCACGGGCCAGTGGCAGCCGCGCCGCCTCCGGCAGGCGCACGTCGTCGAGGACGACCTCACCGGTGACCGACGCGCGCAGCGAGAGCTTGTGCCGGATCTCCCGGGCCGAGACGCCGGGCGTCTCCATCGGCACGAGGAACCCCGCGATGCCCTCGTCGGTGCGTGCCCAGACCACGGCGACGTCCGCCACCGGCGCGTTGGTGATCCACATCTTGCTACCGCGGAGCAGCCAGTCGCCGCCATCCCGGCGCGCCCGGGTCGCCATCGACGCCGGATCGGAGCCGTGGTCGGGCTCGGTGAGGGCGAAGCAGCCGATCGTCTCGCCGGTGGCCATGTGCGGCAGCCACTCCTGCTTCTGCTCCGCGCTGCCGAATGCCGCGATCGCCTCCATGGCGAGCGACCCCTGCACGCTGACCATGCTCCGCACCCCGGAGTCGGCCGCCTCCAACTCCAGGCAGGCCAGCCCGTACGCCACCGCGGACGCGCCGGCGCACCCGTACCCGTCCAGCCGCATGCCGAGCAGGCCGATGGCGGCAAGCTCCCTGGCCAGTTCCCGGGCCGGCAGCGCGCCGTGCTCGTACCAGCCTGCGACGTAGGGGCGGATCCGGTCGTCCACCACCCGCCGCACCAGTGCCCGGACCTGCAACTCCTCCGCCGAGTGCAGGGAATCGACGTCGAGCAGTGCCAACGGGTCAATCACACTGGTACACCCGGGCGTGGATCGAGTTGCGCTGCTGCAGCGCCGCGCGCAGGGCCCGATGCAGCCCATCCTCCAGGTAGAGGCTGCCCTGCCACTGCACCACGTGCGGGAAGAGGTCGCCGTAGAACGTGGAGTCCTCGGCGAGTAGCCGGTCGAGCGCAAGCTCGCGCTTGGTGGTGATGAGCTGGTCCAGGCGGACCGGTCGGGGCGGAATCTCCGACCACTCCTTCATCGTGAGGTTGTGGTCGGCGTACGGCCGACCGTCGCGAACCGCTTTGAAGATCACAAAGGCTCACCCCCCGCCGCGCCGGACATCGGCCCAGCCTAGCGGCACCGGGTGACATCCCACCGGCGCGGGAAGCGGTTCACCCGCTCAGCACCCGCTACGCCGGGTCGTACCGGACGCCCCAGCGGCCCCGGTGCACCACCTCGGGCACCTCCCGCCGGCCGCGGCGCAACGACGGGGACGGGCGGTCCGGCGCCCGGTACCCGACGGTGATCGCACCGACCGGCGTGAATGCCGACGGCACCGCGAACGCCTCGCGGTAGGGCCCGATCCGGTCCGGCGGGATGCCGAAGAAGCAGGCGCCCAACCCCTCGTCGACGGCTCCCAGCAGCATCAACAGGCCAGCCATCCCGGGGTCGATGTGCCAGTACGGGACCGGCCAGCGCCCCTCGTCACGATCGGTCCACCCCTTGTCCGGCTCGGCGTAGCGGTCCAGGTAGGCGTCCCGGTTGCCATGCGCCACGACGATCAGCGGGGCGCGGCGCATCCCCGCCGACCAGGCACTGCCAGCCATCCCGGGCGGGGTGCTCGCGGCCCAGAACGCCGCGCGTTCGTCGGCTGTGGCGAGCACCAGGAAGCCCCAGCCCTGGGCGAAGCCGGCCGATGGTGCGCGCACGGCGTACCCCAGCAGCCGGTCGACGACCTCGGCCGGAACCGGCCGGTCGGGGTCGTAGTTGCGCACCATCCGCCGGCGGCGGACCACCTCGCTGTACTCCACCGAACGGGCTACCCGTCGCCGTCGGCCGGGGCCGACAGTGGCCGGATGCCCCAGGAGGCGGTCCAGGTCTCGCCGGGCTGCAGCACGATCAGGTCACGGCCGGACCGGTACGCGTCCGGCGGGCAGGTCATCGGCTCCACCGCAACCGAGCGTCGGCGCCGGTCCGGAGCCAGGGTGTCGCCGGTGTAGACCTGCCACCAGATGAACGCCCGATCGGCCCAGACCCCGACGCCCTCGCCGGTCGGCCCGGTCAGGGTGACTTCGGACGTGCCGTCGGACGCGTGATCCACCTCGCCGAACGCCGTGTCGAGCACCGCGTTGCCGATCCGCCGTGGCTCGGTGTAGTCGAGTTCGCCGCCGGCCACCCGGGTCGCCCCGATCGGCAGCTGCCGGCTGTCCACCAGGAGCCGGCTGTGCCCCGGCACCCGGAGCAGCAGATCGTCCACGGCGACGTCGGGGACCTGCAGGTACGGGTGCGGCGCGAAGCCGAACGGGCACGGCTGGGTGCTCAGGTTGCTGACCTCGTGGGCCGCCCGTAGACCGTCCGACCCGACCGACCACGTGGTCCGCAGCAGCAGCGACCACGGGTACCCGGCGGTCGGCACGAGTTCGTACTCCACCGTGACGGCGGCGGCCGAGGACTCCACGACATGCCAACGCGCCCAGTTGACCAGGCCGTGGATGGCGTTGCCCCGATCCGGTTCGGTGAGCGGGAGCTGGTACTTCACGTCGCCGAAGGCGTACTGGCCGTCCCGGATCCGGTTGGGCCAGGGGGCGAGCACCTGACCGGCGGAGCCGGGGCAGATCTCCGAGTCGTCGTAGCGGTGGACCAGATCGACGCCGGCGACGGAGTATGCCCGCAGGCCTCCTCCAACCTCGACCACGACGGCCTCGTGGCCGTCGGCGCTGATGGTCCACTGCGCACCCGACGGGGCGGGTGCGCGGGTGAGCTGGGCGGCGGTTTCCATGCCGCGCACCCTATCCGGCTACGGGCGCGCAATGGCGTAGCGTCTCAGTACCGGGAATGCCGCGCCGATGAGCAGGGCCACCGCCGCGGCGGCCAGTCCCCCGCCGACCCAGGCGACGGTCGGCCCGAACCACTGCGCCGTCGCGCCGATCCGCAGATCACCCAGTCGGGGTCCGCCGGCCACGACGACAAAGAACACCCCCTGCAGGCGACCCTGCATGGCGGCGGGTGCGTAGGTCTGGAACAGCGTCTGCCGGAACACGGCGCTGACCAGGTCCGCGGCGCCGGCCAGGGCGAGGAACGCCAGCACGAGCCACAGCCACGGCGCGGCTCCGGCGGCGGCCACGGCGAGCCCCCACACCGCCACCGCGACGATGATGGCCAGGCCCTGCCGCCGCACCCGGGAGACCCAGCCGGAACTCACTCCGGCCAGCATCGAGCCGAGCGCGATGGCGCTGTACAGCCAGCCGATCGCGGACGCGCCGAAGCGCTCCGCCGCCACCTCCGGGAAGAGCGCCCGGGGCATGGCGAGCACCATGGCGGCCAGGTCGATCGCGAAGGTGAGCAGGATGAGCTGCGACGCGGCGAGGTAGCGGAAGCCGGCGACCATGTCGCGGAGCCCACCGGACCGGGCCCGGACCGGTGGGTCGGGCTTCTGGACCGGGTCCCCGTGGGGGTCCGGCGCGGCAGCCGTCGGCGGCAGCGCCGGCAGGCGGGCGGCCGCCCACAGCGCCACCGTGAACGCGGCGGCGTCCACCGCGTACGCCACCGCGATGTCGGTCCCGGCGATCACCAGGCCGGCGGTGAGCGGCCCGGCGACGGATGCGGCATTGGAGACCGTGAACCCGAGCGTGTTCGCGGACGCGACCTCGGCGGCCGGGACGATGCTGGGCAGGATCGCCTGCCGCGCGGGGTTGCTCACCGCGAACGCCGCGGCCTGCACCGCGACCAGCCCGAGAATCAGGTACGGGTTGCCGAGGCGCAGCAGCGCCTGGGCGAGCAGGCCGAGCGTCGCCACCCAGGCCAGCAGCGAACTCGCCAGCAGCACGACCCGCCGGTCCAGCGCGTCGGTGACGGCGCCGCCCCACGGCGCGAACACCAGCAGCGGTACCAGGCCGGCGACGCCGAGCAGACCGACCCAGAGCGATGATCCGGTGAGCTGGTACACCTGCACCGGCACGGCGACCGCGGTGAACTGGAACCCGAAGAACGACACCGCGCCGCCGAGGAAGAGGCGGCGGTAGGCGGCGTGTCGCAGCGGGCGGACGTCGATGGCGTGCCGGCGCAGCCAACCGCGCCGTCGGTCGGTTCCCGGCGTCACGGCGCCAGCCGCTCCACCACCCAGACGTCGCCCGCCGGCGCCGCCTCGTCACCGGACCCGGCGACCGGCCCGCCCGCCGGTTCGTCGACCGGCCCGGCTGTCCGGCGGAACCGCAGGCGGTCGTGGAGCCGGCTCGGTCGGCCCTGCCAGAACTCCACCGTCTCGGGTACGACCCGCAGACCACCCCAGTGCTCCGGTGCCGGGATCGGCGGGTCGGCGTCGCCGACACCGAAGCGCTCCGCCTCCCGGCGCCACGCCTCCTCCAGCGCCGCCCGCGACGGCAACACCGTCGACTGTGGACTCGCCCAGGCCCCGAGCTGGGCGGCGCGCGGCCGCTTGGCGAAGTACTCCGCGGTCTCGGCGCGGTCGACGAGCGTCACGGCACCGCACACGACGACCTGGCGGTGCAGCGGCAGCCACGGGAACACCAGGCTGGCGTACCGCTGGGAAAGCGCTTCGCTGCCCTTGCGCGACGAGTAGTTGGTGAAGAACGTGAAACCTCGCGCGTCGTACCCCTTGAGCAGCACCGTGCGGGCACTGGGGCGGCCGGCCACGTCGGCGGTCGCCAGCACCATGGCGTTCGGTTCCGGCAGGCCGGCGGCGACCGCCTCGGTGAACCACCGCCCGAACTGGGTGGGCCAGTCCGGCGCGAGGTCAGCCTCGTCGAGGCCACCGGTGTACTCGTTGCGCATCCGCGCCAGATCCGCAGGAGGCTGTGGTGTGGTGGGGGTCACGGCCACCATCTTTCCTCCGCGGCGGGGACAATACGTGAGGATGTCAGGCGAAACACAGACAGGTGCCCCGTTCGCTCGCGATCTGGCGTCGAGCGGTCGAAGATGGGATTGAGGCATGGTTAAGTAGGTCGCCTCAGTTCACGGAGCAGCGCCAGCGCGACGACGCACGGATCAGGAGAGCGATGATGTCCGATTTCAAGCCTGGCCTGGAGGGCGTGGTCGCCTTCGAGACCGAGATCGCCGAGCCCGATCGGGAGGGTGGCGCGCTGCGATATCGCGGCGTCGACATCGAGGATCTGATCGGTCAGGTCTCGTTCGGCAACGTCTGGGCGCTCCTGGTCGACGGCAAGTTCGGCCCCGGCCTCCCACCCGCTGAGCCGTTCCCGGTGCCGGTGCACTCCGGCGACATCCGGGTCGACGTCCAGTCCGCCGTCGCGATGCTGGCGCCCTACTGGGGGCTCGGCCAGCTCCTCGACATCAGCGAGGAGCAGACCCGGGAGGATCTCGCCCGGGTCAGCGTGAACGCGCTCTCCTTCGTCGCCCAGTCCGCGCGCGGGCTCGGCCTGCCGGCCGTGCCGCAGAAGGAGATCGACAAGGCCAACACGATCGTCGAGCGATTCATGAAGCGCTGGCGCGGCGAGCCCGACCCGCGCCACGTCAAGGCCGTCGACGCGTACTTCATCTCAGCGGCCGAGCACGGTCTGAATGCCTCGACCTTCACCGCGCGCATCGTCGCCTCGACCGGGGCCGACGCCGCGGCCTGCATCTCGTCGGCGATCGGCTCGCTGTCCGGCCCGCTGCACGGCGGCGCCCCGTCGCGGGTGCTGCACATGCTCGGGGAGGTGGAGCGCTCCGGCGACGCGGAGGGCTACGTCAAGGGCGTGCTCGACCGGGGTGAGCGCCTGATGGGCTTCGGTCACCGGGTGTACCGGGCCGAGGACCCGCGGGCCCGCGTGCTGCGGCGCACCGCCAAGGACCTCAGCGCGCCGCGCTTCGAGGTCGCCGAGGCACTGGAGAAGGCCGCGCTCGCCGAGTTGCACGCCCGCAAGCCGGACCGGGTGCTGGCCACGAACGTCGAGTTCTGGTCCGCCGTGGTGCTCGACTTCGCCGAGGTGCCGTCGCACATGTTCACGTCCATGTTCACCTGTGCCCGGGTGGCCGGGTGGAGCGCGCACATCCTGGAGCAGCGCAAGCTCAGTCGCCTGATCCGCCCGTCCGCGCGCTACGTCGGGCCGGCGCCGCGCAAGCCGCACGAGGTCGAAGGTTGGGACTCGGTCACCCAGGACTCATGATCGCCTGATCTTCCCGCAGCGCGGGACAGCGTGCCCGGGTGTGATGCGCGCCGCGTCTGGCGGCGCACCCCGCCACCGCCGGCTCGGCAGGTGGCAGGATCGTCGCGTACCGGCAGAGCCCGCCGCCGCCGACCACCGGAGAGACCATGGCCGACATCCGCATTCCCGACGAGATCAAGCCCGCCGACGGCCGCTTCGGCGCTGGTCCCAGCAAGGTCCGCCCGGAGGCGGTGGACGCGCTCGCCCGGGTGTCCCGCACCTTCCTGGGCACGTCGCACCGCCAGAAGACGGTCCGCACCGAGGTCGCCCGGCTGCGGCGCGGACTCGCCGAGCTCTTCACCCTTCCCGACGGGTACGAGGTGATCCTGGGCAACGGCGGCACCACCGCGTTCTGGGAGGTCGCCACGTTCGGCCTGATCCGGGAGCGGGCCCAGTTCGCGAGCTTCGGGGAGTTCGGGGCGAAGTTCGTCTCCTCGGTGAAGGCGGCGCCGTTCCTCGGCGATCCGAGCGTGATCAAGGCCGATCCCGGCTCCGCGCCGGCACTGCGCGCCGAGGCCGGCATCGACGCCTACGGCACCCCGCAGAACGAGACCTCCACCGGCGTCGCGGTGCCGATCCGCCGCGTCGCCGACGCCGACGAGGGCGCGCTGATGCTCATCGACGCCACATCGGCCGCTGGCGGGCTCGACGTGGACATCGCCGAGACCGACGTGTACTACTTCGCGCCGCAGAAGAACTTCGGCTCCGACGGAGGGCTCTGGATCGCCATCATGTCGCCGGCGGCACTCGCCCGGGCGACCGAGATCAAGGAGTCCGGCCGCTACATCCCGGCCTTCCTCGACCTGGTGACGGCGATCGACAACTCGCGGCTCGAGCAGACGTACAACACGCCGGCACTGGCCACGATCTTCCTCGCCGCCGAGCAGACCGACTGGATGCTCTCCAACGGTGGGTTGACCTGGGCGGCCAAGCGCACCGCCGAGAGCGCCTCCAACCTGTACGGCTGGGCGGACCGGTCCGCGGTGGCCAGCCCGTACGTGGTGGACCCGGGGCTGCGCTCCAACGTCGTGGGCACGATCGACTTCGCCGACGGGGTGGACGCGACCGCGATCGCCAAGGCCCTGCGGGCGAACGGGATCGTCGACACCGAGCCGTACCGCAAGCTGGGCCGCAACCAGCTGCGGGTGGCGATGTTCCCGGCCGTCGACCCGGCGGATGTCGAGGCGCTCACCACCTGCATCGACTACGTCATCGAGCGGCTGTAGGTCCGTGCGGCGGCCCGGTCCGCCGCCCACCTGCCGACACCGGCCCGGTCCCCGCACGGGGACCGGGCCGGTGCCATCTGCGGTGTTGCGGCGCGCCGTCGCAGGCAACCGCTAGGGTGGCCGTACTGTGTTGAGGGCGAGCAGCCACGGTTGGGCAGCCCGGGCAGGTAGGACGGAGGTACGCGATGCGGCCGGTACGGTTCGTCGCCCTCTCCGAGGACGGCCAGGCGTTTGTGCTCGCGGATGAGGTCGGGCGCCTGCTTGCGCTACCCATCGACCACCGGGTGCAGGGTGCCCTGCGGTCAGACCGCAACGGTGGCGACGGCGACGGCTCCACCCCGCACCACCACGCCGGGTCCCATGCGACCCTCTCACCGCGCGACATCCAGGCACGCATCCGCTCCGGCGAATCAGCCGAGGACGTCGCCCGCGTCGCCGGTGTGCCGGTGGACCGGGTGCTGCGCTACGCCGGGCCGGTGCTGCAGGAGCGCGCGATGCTCGCCCAGCACGCCCGCCGCACCAAGCTCCGGACCTCGGACAAGGGCGCGTCGCTCGCCGAGGTGGTGGACGCCCGGCTCGCCCAGCACGGCGTCGACAGCGAGAAGATCTCCTGGGACGCGTACCGACGCGAGGACGGCACCTGGCGCATCGTTGCCACCTGGCCGAGCGGCAAGGCGACCGCCCAGGCGGTCTGGGAACTCGACAAGGCGCGACAGGTCGTCTCGCCCCAGGACGACATGGCGCAGTACCTGTGCACCGAGCGACCGACCCACATTCTCGGCCAGGACCCACCCGTGGACCGGCCCCTCCGAGGCGAGTCGAGTCGCGGCGAGTTGGGCCGCGGCGATTCAGGCCGGGGTGACTCGACACGGGGTGACTCGACACGGGGTGACCTGGGCCGGGGTGACTCCAATCGGGGTGACTCCAGCAGGGGTGACTCCAGCCGCGGCAACCTCCGGCGCAACGAGCCCAGCCGCGGAGAGCTCGGCCGCACCCCCGCCCGGGAAGACTCCGGGCGGGACAGTTCCGGCCGCGAGGACTCCGGCCGCAACGAGGGCACGGGCAATGAGGCCGCCGCCCGGAACGACAGCGGGCGGGGTCACGAGCCGACGCGACCTCCCGCCGACCCACCGCGCCGGGAAACCCGGCCGGGTCGTGGCCTCGGGCCCGATCCGATTCGGGCCGGCCGTGACGCCCTTCTGGCCTCCCTCGATCGCCCCCTCGGCTCGCCTCGGCGCGACACCCAGGAGGCACCGGGCCGGGACCGCGGCGCGGTCGCGGCACGCGAATCAGGCGGGCTCGCCGCCAAACCGGCCGCCCCACCGGCCCAGACACCATCCGCACCGGCGGCAGAGAGCGGGACACCGCGCCGACCCGCACGTGGCGCCGCCGGTCTGATCGGCAAGCCGGTCGGGTCCGCGTTCGACGACGACCGCGACGCGCCCCAGGACGTCCCGGCCGTGCCGTCGCTCGCAGTGCTGCGCCCACGGCGGACAGGTCAGTCCGCCCCGGAGGAGACCGAGCAGCCACGCAAGCGCCTGCCGAGCTGGGACGACGTCCTCTTCGGCGGCTCGCCCGCCGCGCGGGAGAGCAGCTGAGCACACCGCACGCTGGCGTGGGCGGGTGACCTGCTCGACACCTTCCCGTGGCTCCGTGGTTGGGCCGCGATCAGGCGGCGCCCATCCGCCTCGACAGCGATGTGGTTCGCACCTTCGTTACGTACAGACCTGCTAGCACCGTCGCGAGCAGGTCTATACGCAACGAAGGAGACAAGGACTCCTGCGGCTGGACCGGAGGAGTGACGGAGCGACGACCCACGCTCCCGTCGGGATTCCAGTGGCTCAGATTGGAACTCCGCAGCATCTGGCCGTGCCACCGGTGCGCCACGCCTGCCATCACCGCCGCCGGTCAGAGCCGCGTCACATCCGGGAGCATGGCGCGGAACGCGTCGACCACTTCGCCGCCTGCGCCGCAGCGCCGGTTGCCACTGGCGGACGTCGACTTCGGTGGGGCATGCCGTGCCGAGTACTGGTGGACGGTCTAGGTTTGGCTCATGGAGTACACGAATCTTGGCCGTACCGGTCTGTCAGTGAGCCGCCTGTGCCTCGGCACCATGAACTTCGGCCCGAAGACCGAGGAGGCGGACAGCTACGCGATCATGGATCGCGCGCTGGAGCATGGCATCAACTTCTTCGACACGGCCAATGTGTATGGCTGGAAACTCGGCGAGGGCGTCACCGAACAGATCATCGGGCGCTGGCTCGCGCAGGGCGGAGGGCGCCGCGACAAGGTGGTCCTGGCCACCAAGCTGTACGGCAAGATGAGCGAATGGCCCAACGGTGAAGGGCTTTCCGCCCGGCACATCATCAAGGCCGCCGATGAGTCACTGCGCCGGCTGCAGACCGACTGGATCGATCTGTACCAGATGCATCACATCTCCCGCAGCACACCGTGGGAGGAGATCTGGCAGGCAATGGAGATCCTCGTCGCGCAGGGCAAGGTGCTCTACGTGGGCTCGTCCAACTTCGCCGGGTGGCACCTGGCCCAGGCCCAGGAGTCGGCGGCGCGCCGACACTTCCTCGGGCTCGTCTCCGAGCAGTGCATCTACAACCTGCTCACCCGCCATGTCGAGCTGGAACTGGTGCCGGCGGCGCAGCACTACGGCATCGGCATCATTCCGTGGTCACCGCTACACGGCGGGCTGCTCAGCGGCGCGCTCCGCAAGCTGCGTGAGGGCACGGGGGCGCGTTCCACCGAGGGCCGCTCAGCCGACACGCTGGACGGGCACCGCGAAGCGATCGAGGGGTACGAGAAGCTCTGCGCCGAACTTGGCCACGAGCCCGCCGACGTTGCGCTGGCCTGGCTGCTCTCCCGGCCCGGGGTGACCGCGCCGATCGTGGGCCCGCGCACGATGGAGCAGCTCGACGGCTCGCTCCGGGCCTTCGACGTCACGCTCGACGAGGCGACGCTGGCGCGGCTCGACGAGCTCTTCCCGCCGATCGGCAAGGGCGGGCCGGGCCCGGAGGCGTGGGCCTGGTAGCCGGGCTGCACCGCAGTCAGGCCTGTTCCGACAGCACGGCCCGGTGCACCACGTCGTAGCGCGGCACCGGGCCGAGCTGGCTTCGCATCAGGCAGACGGTGCCGACCGACCATGGCGGCCCGGCGTAGGCATCCAGCGCGGCGAGGTCCGCGGCCAGGGCCTCGCCGGGCAGCCGGTCGCCCGGGCGGGCCAGGGTCAGGTGCGGGCGCAACGGCTTGCGGTCGTACGGGATCCGCGCCCGTCGCAGCTGCCGCCGGACCGAGTCGGCGAGGGCATGCAGCCCGTCCAGGTCGCCGTGCAACCCGGCCCAGACGATGGTGAAGCGCCCTCGGCCGAACCGGCCGGCTCCCGCGACACGCAGGTCGAGCGTCTCCGGCCCGGCCTGCGCGGCCTCGGCGACACCCAGCTCGACCGCATCCGCCGCCGAGCTGACCGCGCCGTCCGGTACGTCACCGAGGAACGCGAGCGTGACATGCCACTGCTCGGGCGGCGCGAGCCGCAGGGAGGTGCCGGGACCATCCGCCGGTCGGGCCAGGTTCAGCCGGGAGAGCAGTGTCGACAGGTGCGTCACCACGTCCGCCGGTGGGTACACCGCGACGAAGAGCCTCACCAGTGCCCATGCCCCTCGTGCGCCTCGATGTCCGTCCACACCAGGCCGGCCGCGCGCAACTCGCCCTCCACCCGGAGCCGCTCGATGTCGAGATCGATGCCGGTCAGCTCATCCAGGTACTGCGTGATCTCGAGCTGCTCACACGCGACGCCGAGCCGGTCGTCGTAGGCGCGCCGCACGGCGGTGAACCACACCATCGACCGGGTCGCCACGCCGTTGCGTAACCGGCCCAGGCGGCGCAGGTCCGCCGCGACCTGCGCGATCGGTGGTCGCGCAGGTCGCGCCGACTCCGCCGGCTCAAGGTGGGTGGGCAGGCCGAGCGCCCGCACCAACCGGACCAGCGACCAGTGCCGCCCGATCGGGCCGGTGAGAGCGGCTCGCCACGCCCGGCCGGCCAGGGACCTGCCGGCGCCGAAGACCCGACCGACGGCATCGGTCGCCCGGTCGGAGAGCAGGCAGGCGAGCACCACGCACGGCGTGATGAGGAAGACGACCACGGCGGCGCCGACGACGAGCGCGGTAAGCAGCGCCATTCCAGAAGGCTAGACCGCACCGGAGATCACCCGCCAGCAACTTTACGGCGCTGCGAATATTCAGCCTTCTCAGTGAGCCGCCGGCCGGATCTTCGGTACCCGCAGCTCCATGGCGGGCGAGCCGTTGTGCGCCGGCTCCGACACGTGCACGTGGGGCACCGGCGTGAGATGCAGCCGCACCCTGGCGCCCATCCGACGCAACTCCCCCGCGCCCGCCACGAGCGCGGCGACCAACGTGATCACCCCGCCGATCCAGATACCGGTACGCGGCCCGTACTGCTGGGACAGCCATCCGATGACCGGTGCCCCGACCGGGGTGGTGCCGAGGAACACCAGCACGTAGAGCGCCATCACCCGGCCCCGGTACGCCGCGTCGGTGCCGAGCTGCACCCGCTGGTTGGCCGCCTGGGCGAAGTACACCATGAAGAAACCGGTCGGCAGCAGCAGGAGCACCGCGACCGCGAAGGTGGGTGCGAACGCCACGACGATCTCCAGTACGCCGAAGAGGATCGCCGCGGTGATCACGAGGTAGCTGGAGGGCCGGGCGCGGCGCCCGGTGCCGGCCATGGCACCGCCCAGCGCCCCGACCGCGAGCGCGGTCGTGAGCAGGCCGAACGACTGGGCGCCGGTGGAAAAGGTGGTTTTCGCGAGCACCGCGAGGGTCACCTGGAAGTTGAAGCCGAACATCCCGATCACGAAGACCAGCAGGATCGGGAGCCGCAGGTCGCGGCGCTCCCACACGTACCGGAGTCCGTCGATGATCCGGGTCTCGCCGCGGGCGGCGGCGCCGGAGGCGGTGCGGTACAACTCGGCGGGGCGCATCCGGGTCAGTGCGATCAGCGGAGCGGTGCAGAGTACGGCGTCGAAGATCAGGACCGGGCCGACGCCGAACCACCCGATCCCCACTCCGGCGATCGCCGGGCCGATGATCCGGGCCGAGTTGAACGTGGCACCGGACAGGGAGAGCGCGTTGGGCAACAGCTCCTGGCCGACCAGTTCGGAGACGAACGACTGGCGGACCGGATTTTCGATCGCGCCCACGGTCCCGCTCACGGCGGCGGAGACGAAGATCTGCCACAACTCCACCGAGCCGAGGGTCACCAACAGGCCCAGGGCGACCGTACACAGCGCGAAAAGCACATTGACGATGATCAGTAGGCGGCGTTTGTCGTACCGGTCGGCGAGTTGGCCACCGTAGAGGGAGAAGAGCAGCATCGGCGCGAACTGCAGCGCGGTCACCATGCCCAGCGCGGTGGCCGAGTCGTCGGTGAGCTGGAGCACGAGCCAGTCCTGTGCGATGAACAGCATCCAGACGCCGATCAGCTTGACCAGCTGCCCGGTCGCGAAGAGGCGGTAGTTGCGCACCTGCAACGACGCGAATGTGGTCCCCAGCCTCGCCCGCACCCGGAATGCGCCTCCTCGTCCGATCATCAGAATACTTAGCTTACCTAAAGATATCGCCGGCTGCCTGTGCTCGCGATCACGCGTACGCTGACGCCGTGACGGGGGACGTACCGCGGGGCGCGGAGGCAACGCGGGGCGCCGACGCGGACGGGGCGCGCGCCGATCCACCACCCCGTCCGGCCCCGCTGGACCCGCCGATGTTGCCATTCGCGCTCGGCGGCACGGCGGTCTGGGCGCTCGTGGCCTTGGCCCTGCTACCGTTCCGCGGCCGGCTGGAGGCCGCCGGGCACGGCTCGTGGCTGTGGATCTGCCTGGCCGGAATCCTGATCGGCTTCGTCGGCGTCGCCGTCATGCGCCGCTACGACGTGGGCCGCCGGCGCCGTCGCCGCGAGGACTGAGCGCAACGAGGATGGGCGGACGTCGGCGTCAGCCGTGGCCGTACGGCTCGGGGCCCTCGGTGTCGTTGACCGAGCCGGGCGAGTGCGTCAGGGTGAGCGACTCGACCTCGCTGTCGTCGTACACGGTGGGCAGCTCCTCCACGATGGTGATCTGCTCCACCAGCACCTCGGAGTGTGCTCCGCAGCCGTGGTCGACCGCGACCACCTGGCCGTCGTCCGGCGCGTACATGTTGCCGCACGCGCCGAAGGCCTGCCGCAACAGCCCGGCGAGCGGCAGGTAGAACCCGCAGGACCCGCAGCGCGCCCCGGCCGGTGCCGCCAGCGCGATCGGCGCATTCGGGCCCTGGTCACCGTCGTACCACCGCTGCGCCAACTCCAGACGACCGTCGCGGGACATCACCCGGGGGCGACCCAGACCGACCTCCCAGGCCACCTCCTCGACCGCCGGATCGTCGGAGAGCACGTAGCCCGGAGTGAGCCGGTCATCGTCGGGCGCGGTGGGCAGCAGATCGCCGACACCCAGGTCACCGGGCTGGAGCCGCTCGTTCCACGGCACCCACTCCGGCGGCAGCAACGCGCCCGGCCCCGGCAGCAGGGCGGTCTCGCACAGCGTCACGTGCTTGCTGCGCGACACCCGCGTGACTGTCACCGCCCAGCGCCAGCCGTGGTAGCCGGGCATGGCGCACTCGAACATGTGCGTCACCAGCCGCTCGCCCTCGGCCAGCGCCTCGACGTGGGCGCCGATGTGGTCGTCGGGTGCCTCGATGCCCGCCCGCGCGAGGTCAACGGCGTCCGCGCAGACCTGGTCGAGCTTGGCCGCCCGGGTGCCCCGGGCGGCGGCACGGGCGGTGCGGGGCGCGGCGGTGCCGGGTGCGGCGGGCGAAGTCACCCTGCCATTCTTGCTTATCACCCGGCCGGGAGGGCCGCCTGGGTGTGTCCACGTGGGCCGGACCCGGCAGTGCGGCCCCCCGGGGCTTCCCCCGATGCGCCAGGATGGGGGTATGTCGGTGGTGCGTGCGCTCGGCCGTACCGCGGGCCTGGGTCTACGGACCCTGGCCCTGCTGGCCGGTGGCGGTGTCCGCACGTCCCGCTACCTGGGCCGCGGAGTACTGCGGGTCCGCCGGCGCGGCGCCGGCGGCGAGACCGGCATGCTCCGCCTGCTCGACCTGCACGCCGCCTCCTGCGCCGGCGACACGCTTGTCGCGATCGGCCTGGTCGGCACCATCTTCTTCGCCGTGCCGGCCGGCGACGCGCGCGGGCGGGTGGCCCTGTACCTGCTGGTCACCATGGTCCCGTTCGCCATCCTGGCACCCGTTGTCGGCCCGGTGCTGGATCGCTTCCGACACGGTCGGCGCTACGCCCTGGCCACCACGATGCTGGGGCGGGCGTTTCTGGCGTACATGATCTCCGAGCACGTCGGCGGGCTCACCCTCTACCCGGCGGCATTCGGCATCCTATTGCTCTCCCGGGCGTACGGCGTCGCCCGCAGCGCGGCCGTGCCCCGACTGCTCCCCGAAGGACTCGGGCTCTCCGAGGCGGGCGCACGGGCGTCGCTCTTCGGCACCGTCGCGGGCGGCCTGGTGGTGCCGGTGGGTCTGGCCGCGTCCACGTTCGGGTCCGCGTGGCCGCTGCGGATCTCGATGCTGGTTTTCGTGTACGGCATGATCACGGCGCTCCGACTGCCGCCCCGGGCCGACGCGGACCCGCCGGAGATGGTCCCCCGCCCGTTGCAGGCCCCGGGGCGCAAGGGCGTCAAGGTCCTCACCGGCCAGGTCGTGCTGACCACGCTGGCGGGCAGCGCGACCCTCCGCTTCCTGTACGGCTTCCTGGCGCTCTACCTCGCCTTCGCGATCCGGTCGGGCGAACTCGGCACCCGGGTGTTCTCGTGGAGCCTCTCGCCGCTTCAGGCGATCGGCGCGGTCGCCGCCGCGCTGGCGGTGGGATCCTTCGCGGCCACCGCCGTCGGGGCCAGGCTGCGGATCCGGCGCCCGGCCACGCTCCAGGCGACCGCGATCGTCACCGTGGCGATCGCCGCACTCGGCGCCGCGACAGCGCACTCCCTCGCGCCGGTCCTGCTGCTGTGCCTGGTCACCGCCGTGGCCAGCGGGCTGGCCAAGCTGGCGGTGGACGCGGTGATCCAGGAGCGGATCGACGAGCGGGTCCGGGCGAGTGCGTTCGCCCACTCCGAGACGGCGCTGATGCTCGCCTGGGTGGCCGGCGGCGCGCTCGGGCTGATCCCCTTCGGCGGGCGATGGGGCTTCTGGATCGCGGCGGCACTGATCGTGGCCGGTGCGGCCCGCGCGGTGATCGCTGCCATGGCGCCGCGTCGCCGCACCCGCCCGCCCGGCCCGGAGGAGCCGGCTGCCCCCGCACCACCCGCGGCGCACGCAGAGCCGCCGACCCGCCGCATGCCGGCTGAGGTGCCGGTGTCGCCGGCACCCGCCGGACCCGCGCCGGTCCCGCGCCCGCCCGTCGAGACCGAGGAAGCGCCGATCAACTCGCCGGGATTCCACCTGTACCGCCCGTCCGGCCTGGGCGTCACCCAGCCGACCGACGACCCTGACGACGGCACGGCGTCGCGATGATCGCCGGGTGCCACCGCCTCCTGATCGTCACCGCAGTCCACGCAGAGGTCGTCGCCGTGGTCGACGGCCTGCGCGCGGCCGCTGGCCACCCGGACAGCGACGACATCAGCGACGGGGGCGACGGCACGGCCACCATCAAGATCGGCCGGCGCAACCGCACGGCGACGCTGCTGAGTGGCGGCGTCGGCATGGCGGCGGCAGCCGCGACCACGGCGCGGGCGCTGGCGCTCGGCGATGCCCGGCGCATGCCGTACGACGCCGTGCTCAGCGTCGGCATCGGCGGCGGGATGGTGCACCGGGTCAGCGTGGGCGGCCTGGCGGTCGGCACCAGCACCGTCGCGGCCGACCTGGGAGCGGCAAGCCCGGACGGCTTCCTCGACCTTGATCAGCTCGGCTTCGGCGCCAGCAGCCTGACCTGCGACCCGACCCTCGTGGCGCGGCTGCGGAGCGCCCTGCCGGGCGCCGCCGCCGGCCCGATCCTGACGGTCAACACGGTGACCGGCACGGCCGACGGCACCGCCGAGGTGCTCGCGCGCCACCCCGACGCGGTGGCCGAGGCGATGGAGGGCTTCGGCGTGGCCACCGCGGCCGGGCACGCCGGGGTGCCGTTCGCCGAGTTGCGGGCGGTGTCCAACCCGGTCGAGCCGCGGAACCGCGTCGCCTGGCGGATCCCGGCCGCCCTGGGCGCCCTGACCGCCGCGTTCGCGGCCCTGGCTACGGTGGGTACGTGACACCGTCCCAGCTGTCGATCGCCTTCTCGCCGTGCCCCAACGACACCTTCGTCTTCCACGCCCTGGTGCACGGCCGGGTGCCCGACGCGCCGCGGTTCGCCGTCACCTACGCCGACGTGGACGTGACCAACACCGCCGCCCTGCTCGGCGAGTACGACCTGGTCAAGGTGAGCTACGCGGCCGTGCCGTGGCTGCTCGACCGGTACCGGCTGCTGCCCTGCGGCGGGGCACTCGGCCGGGGCTGCGGACCGCTCATTCTGACCGCCGGCGCCGCCAGCCCGACCACGAGCCCGACCGGGGACCTGGCCGGCAAGACGATCGCGATCCCCGGTGAGCGGACCACGGCGTACCTGCTGATGCGCCTGTGGTCGGCGCAGGCGCCGCCGTCGCATGTGGAGGTTGTGCCGTTCGACCAGATCATGCCCGGGGTGGCGGCCGGGCGCTTCGACGCCGGCCTGGTGATCCACGAGGCGCGATTCACCTACCCGAGGTACGGCCTGCGCGCGATGGTCGACCTGGGCGAGTGGTGGGAGTCCGACACCGGGCTGCCCATCCCGCTGGGCGCGATCCTCGCCCGGCGGGACACCGTCGACGCCGACCGGGCGGCCGGGTGGATCCGGGCCTCGGTCCGCCACGCCTGGGCCAACCCCGCCGAGAGCCGGGAGTACGTCCTGGCACACGCCCAGGAGTTGGAGCCGGACGTGGTAGCCCGGCACATCGACCTGTACGTCAACGACTTCACCGAGCGCCTGGGCGACGACGGGTACGCCGCCGTGGAGGCGCTGCTGTCCCGGGCCGCCACCCATGGCCTGACGCCGCCGGTGCCGGCGTCGGCCCTGCGGTAGCGGCCGGCGGTCAGATCTCCAGCTCGCTGGCTACCGCGTGGACGAGTTCGGCGACCATCCGGGCCGACTTCTTGTCGGGGAACCGGCCCCGACGCAGGTCCGGCTGCACCTTCGCCTCGAGCACCTTGATCATGTCTTCGATCAGGCCGTGCAGCTCCTCAGCCGGGCGCCGACGCAGCTCGACCACCGACTGCGGGCTCTCCAGCAGCTTGACGGCGAGCGCCTGATGACCTTTGCGCCCCTCGACGACCCCGAACTCGACCCGCTGGCCGACCTTGATGTCGGCCACGCCGGTCGGCAGTGCCGCCTTGTGGACGAAGACGTCACCGCCGTCGTCCCTCGTGAGGAAACCGAAACCCTTCTCCGTGTCGTACCACTTGACCCGACCCGTTGGCACGCTCACTCAGCTCCCCAGAAAGTTTGTCCCCGGCTGACCGGATCACCGCCTTCAGGCTAATCGGCGTGCGGCGGAGGTCCAACCGGGTTGCCGGCCGCTTCCCGGCGGTACCGATCCCACCACCGGGGGAACCGCTCCAGATCGGGGAGCACGACGCCCGCCCCGGCGGTTTCCAGGGCAGCGGCGTCACACGGCCCGGTCGCCACGCCCACGGCGGACGCCCCGGCGCTCACCGCGGCCCGCATGTCGGCCACGTGGTCACCGACATACACCGACGCGCCGAGATCCCGCAGCGCCTCCGCCTTGCCGCCGGCGAACACGTCGCCGACCAGGCTGTGCACCGCCAGGCCGGCGTGATCGAGGTGGAGGCGGGCCAGCGGTTCGTGCTTCGACGTGATCACGACGACCGAGCCACCGGCGTCGCGTACCGCCGCGATCGAACCGGCCGCGCCGGGCAGCGGGGTGGCCGGCGTGATGGCGTACCGCGGGTAGAGCGAGCGGTAGAGCGCCACGGCCTGATCCACCTCGTCGGCGGGGAACCAGTTCGCCAACTCGACGGCCAACGGAGGCCCCAGCCGGTTCACCACGAGGTCCACGTCGACCGGCACGCCGGTCCGCGCGGTCAGCTCGCGGTACGTCGCCGCGATGCCGGCCCGCGTGTCCAGCAGCGTCATGTCCAGATCGAAGCCCACCACCAGCGTCACCGGCCGACCCTACCGCCTCGGCTGGACCGGCACGGGTCACCGGTTTGCCGCCCGGGCCGGCTAGCGTAGGACCCAGCATGAGCACGCGATTCGTTGACCACCTGCGCTCCCTGCCCGACGACGGGCTCGGCGCGCTCGTCCGGCTGCGCCCGGACCTGGTGATGCCGGTGCCGGCCGACATCACCGCGCTCGCGGCGCGCGCCCAGTCCCGCCTGTCGGTGGCCCGCGCGCTCGAGCCGCTGGACCGGTTCACGCTGGAGATTCTGGACGCGCTGCGCTTCGCCCGCACCGCGGAGGGCACCGTCGCCACCGACGCCGTGCTGGCCATGACAGCCCCGGGCGGCGTCGACCCGGCCCGGGTCCGCGCCGCCGTCAACAGCCTCCGGGCGCGATTCGTGGCGTACGGCCCCGAGCACGCGCTGCGCCTGGTCGCCGCCGTCGACGAGGTGTGCTCGCCGTACCCGGCCGGGCTGGGCCGCCCGGCCGCCGAGCTCGGCGACCCCGCGACAGCCGCGCTCGTGGCCGATGCAGCCGGCCTACGCCGCACCGTCCTGGCCGCACCGCCGGCCGCCCGGGCGGTGCTGGACCGGCTGGCAGCCGGGCCTCCGGTCGGGGCGGTCGCGCCGACCAGTCTGGCGCCGGACGCGGACTCCCCGGTGCGCTGGCTGGTGGAACGGCACCTGCTGGTGGCCACCTCGACCGACGCGGTCGAACTGCCCCGCGAGGTCGCCCTGGTGCTGCGCCGGGACACCGGCCCGGTCGGTCAACTGCACCCCTCCCCACCAGCGCTCGAGCCGCCGATGCGCGACCAGGCGGCGGCGGACCGCGCCGGCGCCGGCCAGGCGATGGAGGCGGTACGCCATACCGAGGCGCTGCTCGAGGCGCTCAGCGCGGAGCCCGCCACGGTTCTGCGCACCGGCGGCCTCGGGGTCCGTGACCTGCGCCGACTGGCCCGCTCGGCCGGCCTGGAGCCGGCGGGAGCGGGCACCCTGATCGAGGTGGCGGCCGCCGCCGGCCTGCTCGCCGACAGCTCGTGGGACTCGGCGGACGCGTTGTTCCTGCCCACCGCCGGGTACGACGCCTGGCGGGTCAGCGGCATCGCGGTGCGGTGGACCCGGCTGGCGCACGGGTGGCTGGCGATGAGCCGGGCGCCGTCGCTGATCGGCGAGCGCGACGACCGGGACCGGGTCATCGGTCCGCTCTCGCCGGAGGTCGAGCGCAGTGCAGCGCCGGCACAGCGGCGCGCGGCCCTGGCCGTCCTGGCCGGCCTGCCGCCGGGATCGGCGCCTACGGCGGACGAGGTGGCCGCCGTGCTGGCCTGGCGGGCACCGAGGCGGGCCAGCCGTTCGTCCACAAGCGGCGTGCAGGCGGCGCTGTCCGAGGCCGCCCTGCTCGGGTTGACCGGGAGCGGCGCGCTCACCGGCTTCGGCCGGCTGCTGCTCGACGAGGCCGCCGAGCGGGTGCCCGGCGAACCGGGGTTCGGGGAACCTGGCTTCGACGACACCGGGTCCGGTGACACCGGCGGCCCAGCCTCGCGCGGCCGGGCCGGCGGAGACCCGGGGACCGACGACCCGTTGGGCGTACGGGCGCCGGAGGGCAGGCAGCCGCCCCGATCGGCCAGCGCACTCGACGCCCTGCTGCCCGGTCCGGTAGACCACGTGCTGGTCCAGGCCGACCTCACCATCATCGTGCCGGGTCCACCGGAGCCGGTGCTCAGCGCCGAGTTGGAGGTTGTGGCCGAGGCGGAGTCGCCGAGCGTCCACCGGGTCACGCCGGAGTCCGTCCGCCGGGCACTGGACACCGGCTACGCCGCGAGCGACCTGCACAGCCTCTTCGCCCGGCGGTCGCGCACGCCGGTGCCGCAGTCGCTGACCTACCTTGTCGACGATGTCGCGCGCCGCCACGGCGGGCTGCGGGTCGGTGCCGCCGGTGGCTATCTCCGCAGCGACGACGAGGCGCTGATGGCCGAGGTCCTCGCGGATCGCCGGCTCGCCGCGCTGTCGCTGCGCCGGCTCGCCCCCACCGTCCTCGCCACCCCGTACGCCGTGGCCCGCCTGCTCGGGGCGCTCCGCGAGGCCGGGTACGCGCCGGTGCAGGAGGACGCCACCGGCGCCACCGTGCTGTCCCGGCCGAAGACCCGTCGGGCCGGCGCGCGGCCGTCCATCCCGACCCGCCGACTCGATGATCCGTTCGCCATGCCCCGGCTGAGCGCGGCGCGGCTGGCCGGCGTGATCGAACAGATCCGCAGAGGCGACGCCGCGGCACGGGCCGCCCAGCGGATGCCCGCAACGGTGCGGGGCGGCGTCAACGGCAGCGCCGTCGGCGGGACGCAGCAGCACACCCAGGCGCTGTCCGTGCTGCAGCAGGCCATGCGGGACCGCGCGATGGTCTGGGTCGGTTACGTCGACGCGCATGGCTCAGCCGCGTCCCGCCTGGTGCGCCCGGTGTCGATGAGCGGCGGTTATCTGCGCGCCGAGGACGATCGGACCGAAATGGTGCACACCTTCGCGCTGCACCGGATCACCGCAGCGGTGATCGACGGCGCTGACTAAGCCTGATTCGGGTGGTAGGTTCGCGCGCGGCGTTGCTTTCCCCGCAGGGCCACGGACCGTCCAGCCGAGGGAGGACTGCGTGTCGGAGGTTGAAGGCGACACCGGGTTGCAGAGCGACGTCCTGGAGGATCTGGAGGACGCCCGCAACTACCGCCGGTGGCTGGTCGACCTGGCCCTGCCGTACCTGGGGGACGACCCGCTCGAGGTCGGTAGCGGCCTTGGAAACTATGCCGCCGAGTGGGCGAGAGCCGGTGTCCCGCGGCTGACCGCGAGCGAGGCCGACCCGGGCCGGCTCGCCGGGCTGCGCGAGCGGTTCGCCGGCGACCCGGTGGTCCGGGTACGCGAGCTGGCGGTGCCGATCGAGGAGACGGCGGAGCACTCAGCCGTCGTGGCGTACAACGTGCTGGAGCACATCCCGGACGACCACGGGGCGCTGCGGGCCTTCGCCGGTCTGCTGCGACCCGGCGGTGCGGTGATCCTCATCGTGCCCGCGTTCCCCAGTGCGATGAGTCAGTTCGACCTGGCCATCGGCCATCAGCGTCGCTACCGCCGGGCCTCCCTGCAGGCGGCCGTGAAGCAGGCCGGGCTCACCGTCGAGGTGCTGCGGCACGTCAACTCCGTTGGCCTGCTCGGTTGGTACGTCATGGTCAAGGCACTCAAGGGCCGGCCCAAGGCAGGCGTGCCGCTCACCGTGTACGACCGCGGCGTCGTGCCGGTGCTGCGCCGGGTTGAAGCGCGCGTGACCCCACCGTTCGGGCAGTCGCTGCTGGTGGTCGCGCGCAAGACCTGACGGCAGGTGGTCGGGCTCAGCGGTTGCCGCGCACCGCGCCGAACGCGGAGGCCAGGACCCCGAGCAGCAGCGCACCGCCCACCGCCTCGCCGACGGCGTCCACGACCGGGCTGTTGAACACCGCCCAGGAAACGCCGAACCAGGCGACCGCCAGCAGGGCCAGGGTGATCAGGCCGATCAGCGCGAGCCGGGTCATCGGCGCCGGCGCATCGACATCGGCCGGCATCCGGGCGCTCCGATGGTCCAGGCCGCGTCCGTCGATGCCCGCCCCGGCGGCCGACGTTCTGTCGTCCACAGTAGACTGGTCGACGCTCTCCGGCTCGCTCACGTTGGCAGCGTAGCGCTCGCGCGCCCGCTGTTCGAGCCATGTTGATGCCGCACCGGCGTCCCGCCCCGTGCCTCCGCCGGCCGTCGCGGTATCGGCGGCACAGTGCTGGCCGGCGCGGGCACAGTGCTGGCCGGCGCGGGGGGACGCGCCCGCCCCCGATCCGATGCCACCGCCGAAGCCCCGGCCGCATGATGACCATGCGCGCGACCGTGACCCGGCGCGAACGCGTACGCCCCGACGCCGCCAGCACGGCCGCCCATCAACAGCCGTACTTCATAGACGCCACACTGCAGGTAAGCGGTTGCGTATGGGGAGTGAGATTTTGGTCGGGTTTCAGACATGAGGCGCCCGTCACACCATTCGCCGCACTCGGCGGGCCCTGCGCCAGTCGCATCGCACCGATAAGGACCATTCTGTCGGTATCGTTCGCCGGACGTCGGACCTGGCCTGACCGCCGTGCCACACTGGAGCGTTCACACAAGTCTGGGGATGCTCGTGACCGATGGCCCGTTGATCGTCCAGTCCGACAAGACACTGCTGCTCGAGGTCGACCATGCCGACGCGCTCGCGTGCCGGATGGCCATCGCGCCCTTCGCCGAGTTGGAGCGCTCGCCGGAGCACGTGCACACGTACCGACTCACGCCACTCGGGCTGTGGAACGCGCGGGCCGCCGGCCACGACGCCGAGGGCGTGGTGGATGCGCTGCTGCGGTACTCGCGGTACCCGGTGCCGCACGCCCTCCTGGTGGACGTCGCCGACACCATGGACCGGTACGGTCGGCTGCAGATCGCCGCGGACCCGGTGCACGGCCTGATCCTGCGCGGGCTGGACCGGGCGGTGCTCACCGAGGTCGCCAAGTCCAAGAAGCTCGCCGGCATGCTGGGCGCGAAGATCGACGACGACACCATCGCCGTGCACGCGTCCGAGCGGGGCCGGCTCAAGCAGGCCCTGCTGAAGCTGGGCTGGCCCGCCGAGGATCTGGCCGGGTACGTCAACGGCGAGGCGCACCAGATCTCGCTGAACGAGTCCGACTGGCACCTCCGGACCTACCAGCGGGAGGCAGCCGACTCATTCTGGGCCGGCGGGTCCGGCGTCGTGGTGCTGCCCTGCGGCGCCGGCAAGACGCTGGTCGGCGCAGCCGCGATGGCACAGGCGCAGGCCACCACGCTGATCCTGGTGACCAACACGGTCGCCGGCCGGCAGTGGAAGCGGGAACTGATCGCGCGCACCTCGCTGACCGAGGAGGAGATCGGGGAGTACTCCGGCGAGCGCAAGGAGATCCGCCCGGTCACCATCGCCACGTACCAGGTTCTGACCACCCGACGCGGCGGCACGTTTCCGCACCTCGACCTGTTCGGGGCGCGTGACTGGGGCCTGATCCTCTACGACGAGGTGCACCTGCTGCCCGCCCCGATCTTTCGCTTCACCGCCGACCTGCAGGCCCGCCGCCGGCTGGGGCTGACCGCCACGCTGGTCCGCGAGGACGGGCGGGAGGGCGACGTCTTCTCACTGATCGGGCCGAAGCGCTACGACGCGCCGTGGAAGGACATCGAGTCGCAGGGCTGGATCGCGCCCGCCTCGTGCGTGGAGGTGCGGGTCACCCTCACCGAGGCGGAGCGGATGGCGTACGCCGTGGCCGAGCCCGAGGAGCGGTACCGGGTCGCGGCGACCGCGCGCACCAAGCAGCCGGTGGTGAAGGCGCTGGTCGAGAAGCACCGCGACGAGCAGATCCTGGTCATCGGCGCATACCTGGACCAGCTGCACCAGCTCAGCGAGTTCCTGGAGGCCCCGATCCTGCAGGGCTCCACCACCACAAAGGAGCGGGAGCGGCTCTTCGACGCGTTCCGCTCCGGTGAGCTGCGCACGCTTGTCATCTCCCGGGTCGGCAACTTCTCGATCGACCTGCCCGAGGCGGCGGTGGCGATCCAGGTGTCCGGCACGTTCGGCTCGCGCCAGGAGGAGGCCCAGCGACTCGGCCGGGTACTGCGCCCGAAGGCGGACGGCCGGCAGGCGCACTTCTACACGGTGGTTGCCCGCGACACCATCGACACCGAGTACGCCGCGCACCGCCAGCGTTTCCTCGCCGAGCAGGGCTACGCGTACACGATCGTCGACGCGGACGACGTACTCGCTCCCTGAGCCGCGCCGGGAACCCGGCACGGCCCTGGGAGCGGCCGTACCGGGTTCTCGCCCGACCTGTTCAGCACCGCCAGCGGACCAGCTCACCCGGGGCGTCGTTGGCCCAGTTGTCACCCGCGATCGTCCGGCCGTCGTCGCTGATCACCGACGCGGTACCCCGGTTGTAGCGCTCCTCCAGTCGGGGCAGCGCCACCGGTGCACCATCACGGAGGACCGCGGGCCCACCGGTCTGCGCGCTGCCGAGGGTGCCCACCACCAGCCCGGTGGCATTGATGCCGGCCGGGTCGATCCCGCTCAACACCTCGACCTGCCCGGTCGGCAGATGCCAGCGGACCCAGCGCGGCACCGACCCGGCCTCGTTCTTGTCCTTGGCGGTGCCGCCGGCGGGGGGCGACGACGGTGCCGACCGGGCGACCGGCGGCGAGGTCGCTGTGCCGGCCCAGCCGTACGCCCAGGGCCCGGCCACGGCCAGGACCTTGCCGGTGCTCTGCGAGTCGGGGCCGGCCAGCGGCCGTCCGGTGCCATCCGGCGCCCACACGTACGGCCGTGTGCCGTCCCCGAGCGTGCCCACGACCGTGCCGTCATCGGCGATGTCGGACGCGATCGCAGGGCCGGCGGCGGTCAGCCGCCGCGCTGTGGCCGGTCGGTCGGCGGCCCAGACCACAGCCGTTTCGTTGCCGTCGCCCGCCGCCCACGCCCAGCCGGCGATGTCCCCACGTTCGTTGATGGCGACCGGAACGGCGACCAGACCGCTGGGCGGTGCCAGCTCGGAGTACGTTCCATTGCGGTACACCCAGCCGAAGGACCGCCCGGCTCGCAGGCTCTTGCCGACGACGACGCCGGCCGAGTTGACCGCGACCGCCTCCGCCGACGTACCCGGAGGGGCCAGCACGGACAGTTGCCCGTCGGTCCAGAGCAGCGCGCGACCCGGATTGGCGTCGTCGACCTGCCCCAGGGCCCCGGCGAGGTACCGGCCCGTCGGGTCCACACCGGTGATCACCGGCGCCTGCGCCCCGGTGGGAACGGGGAGGCGCTGCGGCGTGCAGACCAGGGCGTCCGGAGCCGGGTCCGGCTCACCGGGAGCAGCGGCGGCCGTCGCCGCCCCTCGGTCGGCGGGTTGAGCCCCCGGTCCCCCGACACCGCTCAGCAGTACCGGCGCAGCGACCAGCGCCACCGCGGTGGCCGCCGCGACGGCGACGCCGCCGCCCGCCCACCGGGCCCGCTCCCGCGCCCGCCCGGCTCGCGTCACCGCCGCGACGTCGACGTGCGGGGCCGGCACCTCCCGGGTGCGCAGTGCGCCGAGCGCCCGGGTCCCGTACTCATCCTCATCCTGCATCTCAGTTCCCCTGTCCCGTGACCACGAACGCCGGATCACCGAGCAGTCGCCGCAAGGTGGCGAGCCCGTGTGATGTCTGGCTCTTGACCGTGCCCGGAGAGCAGCGAAGCGTCGTGGCCACGTCCTCCACCGACATGTCGCAGAGGAACCGCAGGGCCAGCACCGCCCGTTGCCTCGGCGGGACCTGGCGCAGAGCGGCAGCCACCACCTCCCGGTCCTCGACGCTGTCGGATCCGCTGGCGGGCCGGTCCGGCAGTGCTGCCGACAAGGTGACCCTCGACCAGGGCCGCCGCTTCTCCTGCAGAAACTGGCGGACCAGCATCGACCGGACGTACGCGTCCGGGTGCTCCACATCGCGCACCTGCCGCCAGCGGGAGTACAGCTTGATCAGCGTCGCCTGGACCAGGTCGTCCGCGTGATGACCGTCCCCGCACAGGTGGTAGGCGAGCCGGTGGAGCGGCACCACTCTGGCCTTGACGTACTCGACGTACTCGCGTTCCAGCTCGGCCCGCATGCCGTGTCCCTTCGTAGCTCTCCACTACGCAGATGCGCGGGCCGCCGTGGCGGGTTGCACGCCCCGGGCACCGCGGTGTCCGGGGTTGGCTGGCCGTGCGGGCTCCGCACGGCATGCGGACCTCAGCCGGCGGTCGCCTGCCAGTCGACGACGAGCTCCTGGCGGGTGCCGAAGCGCTCCAGGTGGCGCCCGAGAACGTCCTGGATCTGGGCCAGCACAGCCGGGTCGGTCGCCTCGGCCAGCAGCGTGAGCACACCGTCACCGACCCGGATGACGCCACGCCCGGACCCGAGGTTGAACTCGGCATCCGCGCCGTCGGAGCGGAACTCGATCCGGTGCCCGAGGTGGGATACCAGCTGCTTGGCGTAGCGATCGGGGGTCTGAGTGACCACGTCGGCGCGGGAGGTCAGCACAGGCTTCTCCTCATGGGTTTCGTCCGGGCCGCGAAGGTGAACCCGTCCCAGTGTCGGGTAGGACTGCGACGATCATGCCACGAGGATGCCGGCATCGCCCGGCTGAGCCGCCCGCGACGCCCGCCTCCGGCCCCGAGATCGGTCACCCGCGGCAGATCTTGGAAGATGCGGCACCAATATTGGTGCGTTAGCTTCCGAGATCTGACCGGCTCGTCGGCGGCGACGCCTCAGTTGGCGCGGGCGAACTCCGCGGCCAGCAGCTCGGCGATCTGGGCCGTGTTGAGCGCGGCGCCCTTGCGCAGGTTGTCGCCGGTGACGAAGAAGTCCAGGGCACGGGGGTCGTCGAGGGACCGCCGGATCCGGCCGACCCAGGACGGGTCGGTGCCCACCGCGTCGATCGGCATCGGAAACTCCCCCGCCGCCGGGTCGTCGACCACGATCACGCCGGGCGCGGCGCGGAGCACCTCGCGGGCGTCCTCGGCGTCCACCTCGGTGCCGAAAACGGCGTGGACGGCGACGGAGTGCCCGGTCACCACAGGCACCCGCACGCAGGTCGCGGAGACCTTGAGATCCGGCAGGCCGAGGATCTTGCGCGACTCGTTGCGCATCTTGAGCTCCTCCGAGGACCAGCCACCGTCCTTGACCGACCCGGCCCACGGCACCACGTTCAACGCCAGCGGTGCGGGGAACGGGCCGAGGTCGTCCCCGATCGCCTGGCGCACGTTGCCGGAGCGGGAGCCGAGGCTGCGGTCGGTGGAAACCCGGTCGATCTGGTCCAGCAGGGTGTCCACGCCGATCTTGCCGGCGCCGGAAACCGCCTGGTACGACGCCAGGATCAGCTCCCGCAGCGCGTACTCCCGGTGCAACGGCGCCACCGCCACGATCATGGACAACGTGGTGCAGTTGGCGTTGGCGATGATGCCCTTCGGCCGGTTGCGCAGGTGCTCCGGGTTGATCTCCGGGACCACCAGCGGCACGTCCCGGTCCATCCGGAAGGCGCCGGAGTTGTCCACCGCGACAGCGCCCCGCGACACCGCGATCGGCGCCCACTCGGCGGAGACCTCGTCCGGCACGTCGAACATGGCGACGTCCACGCCGTCGAACGCCTCCGGCGTGAGCTCGATGACGGTCAGCTCCTCACCGCGTACCACCAGGGTCTTGCCAGCGGACCGCTTGGAGGCGATCAGCCGGATCTCACCCCAGACGTTCTTGCGGGACGACAGCAGGTCGAGCATGACGCTGCCCACCGCTCCGGTCGCGCCGACGACAGCCAGGGTTGGCAACTCGCCCATGGGATCTCCCTACCTTCCGGTACCCGCGTGGACCACGGCAGGCTCGTCGCCGCCAAGGTCAAACGCATCGTGTACGGCTCGGACGGCGGTGTCCAGGTCATTGTCGCGGCAGACCACGGACACCCGGATCTCCGAGGTCGAGATCATCTCGATGTTGACGCCCGCCTTGGCCAGCGCGGCGAAGAACCCGGCGGCCACGCCGGGATGCGAGCGCATGCCGGCACCGATCAACGAGACCTTGCCCACATGATCATCGTAGAGCAGCGTCCGGAAGCCGATCGCGTCCTGTGACCTGGTCAGCGTGGTCATCGCGCCGGGCCCGTCCGTCTTGGGCAGCGTGAACGAGATGTCGGTGCGCCCGGTGCCCTCGGTGGACACGTTCTGCACGATCATGTCGATGTTGAGCTCGGCGTTGGCCACGGTCTCGAAGATCCGGGCAGCGACACCGGGCTCGTCCGGCACGCCCACGATTGTGATCTTGGCCTCGCTGCGGTCGTGTGCCACACCGGTGATGAGTGCCTGTTCCAACGGAAGATCCTCCATCGCTCCGGTGACCATGGTGCCCGGACTGTTCGTGTACGACGAGCGCACGTGGATCGGCAGCGCGTACCGCCGCGCGTACTCCACGCAGCGCGGCATCAGCACCTTGGCGCCGGACGCCGCCAACTCCAGCATCTCCTCGTACGTGATCTGCTTGATGTGGCCCGCGTTGCTGACGATCCGGGGGTCGGCGGTGAACACGCCAGCCACGTCGGTGTAGATCTCGCAGACCTGAGCATTCAGCGCTGCCGCCACCGCGACCGCCGTGGTGTCCGAGCCGCCCCGGCCCAGCGTGGTGATGTCCTTGGTGTCCTGCGACACGCCCTGGAAGCCGGCCACGATGGCGATCGCGCCCTCGTCCAGCGCGCTGCGCAGGCGGCCGGGGGTCACGTCGATGATCCGGGCCTTGCCGTGCGTGGAGGTCGTGATCACGCCGGCCTGACTACCGGTGTACGACCGGGCCTCGTACCCCAGGTTGTGGATCGCCATGGCGAGCAGCGCCATCGAGATCCGCTCACCGGCCGTGAGCAGCATGTCGAGCTCCCGCCCGGGCGGGACCGGACACACCTGGCCGGCAAGGTCCAGCAGCTCGTCGGTGGTGTCGCCCATGGCCGAAACCACCACGACGACGTCGTTGCCGGCCTTGCGGGCGGCCACGATCCGCTCCGCGACCCGCTTGATCCGCTCGGCGTCGGCGACGGAGGACCCCCCGTACTTCTGCACGATCAGCGCCACGCGGCAGCCACTCCCCACCCAGAGGTAAGGCGCCACCGCTCCGGATCGACGGCGGCGCCGAATGCAAACTCGGCACCGAGCGTACCGGCGCGCCGAACCAACGTGGAGTGGCGTTCCCACCATCCGGCCGATGACAAGCGAGAATAGGGCGATGCGGAGGGATCGGGTCGGCTCGGTGGTGGCTGTTGCCAGCGCCGCGGCCGGTGCTGCCGCCGTGCTGGCGCTGACCGGCTGCAGCGGGCCGGCACCGGCGGCGGCACCCAGCGAGACCCCGTCGGCGGTCAGCACGGTGGAGCCCCGTGCCCAACTCGCCGCACGGGTCGCCGCGGCGAAGGACCGCCACTTCGTGGCGGGCTACACCGTCACCGTCCCGAAGGGCAAAGCGCGGGCCGTGATGGCCACCGTCGCCCAGGACGGCACCTGGCGGGTGGACATCCAGGGTGGGGCGCTGGGCGGATCGGCCGACATCGCCGTGGTCGGCCGGCCCGACGGGACGTACCAGTGCGCGCTCGCCGGTGGCCCCGACAAGGGCTGCGTCCGGGTGGCCGAAGCCGGCGGGAAGCTGCCGGCGACGATCGATCCGCGCATCCCGTACGCCTTCAGCAGCTGGCTCGACGTGCTCACGGACCGGCAACTGCCGCTCTCGGTGGCCGGGGCCGAGCCGCTCGCCGGCGCGTCGGGCACCTGCTTCTCGGTCGAGCCGGTGGCGGTGGCGCTGGCCCCACCGATCGACCCGGGCGTGTTCTGCTATGCCGACGACGGCACGCTGACCGGGGCCAGAGCGGCGTTCGGCACCCTGCTCCTGAGCGGGCCGCCGGCGCCCGGCCCGGCGACGGTGCCGCTGCCCGGCGTGACGGTCTCCCGGGCGGCGCTGCCGTTGGCCGCACCGCCGCCGCCCCCACCGCCGCCGACCACCGCCGCCGCGTCGCCATCCAGCCGACCGGCCACCCCCTCCGCAGCCGCGAAGCCGAC
This sequence comes from Micromonosporaceae bacterium, assembly GCA_035296325.1. Classification (GTDB taxonomy): domain Bacteria; phylum Actinomycetota; class Actinomycetes; order Mycobacteriales; family Micromonosporaceae; genus DATHBD01. The sequence goes on from DATHBD010000081.1 coordinate 183,029, forward strand.
GACCTCGAAGAAGCCGTCCCCCTCGGCCACGCCCCGCCGCTGATCCCGGCGTGTCGCGGTCGCCGCGGGTCAGGCGACCGGCAGGCCACCGACCTGGGCGTTGATCCAGGAGCGGATGGAGGCCAGGTCACCGTAGATCGACGGGCCGGTGGCACAGACCGAACTGCTGTTGCCGGACCGGCTTGTCGCGCCGATGAGGTTCCACCTACCGTTGATCGACACCACCTGAGGGCCACCCGAGTCGCCATAGCAGGCGCCGGCGACGCCATTCGTATTGTTCGTGCAGATCTCGTACGGTCCGTTGATCCGGGTACAGCGGCTGTCCGCGAGGATGGACGTATCGAGTTCATTGGCGACGATCGGCGCCGACCCACAGCGCGACCGTGGACACGTGATACCCCACCCGATGATTCTGGTGCCGGTGCCGACAGGTCCCGAGGTGTTCGGAATGATCGCCGGCGCATGTGTCACCGCCGTCGCGAGATGCAGCAACTTGACGTCGATCGAAGGGTGGCGGACGGCACGGTCGACCCGGACGGCGGTGCCGCCACCGGTGCGGTTGATGCTGCCGACCCGCACCGAGGCCGGCGTGGGACAGTGTGCCGCGGTCACCACCCAGTCCGCTTTGATCAATGACGCGGTGCAGCCGGCGCTGTACACCAGAAACGAGTAGTTCTCCGAAGCCGGCCGGCCGCCGACCACGTCGGTGCCCGCATGGGCGATGGTGGGGGCGACCAGCGCGGTCGCCGCCAGGCCCAGGGTCAGGAGGAGTGCTGCAAACGGAGCCCGTGCCTTCACAGTGGCACCCTTTCGGTTGGGTAGAGCGGTTCATCCGCGCGCATGTGTTGATTGATCACGGCTACGCATTCCGCGGTCGCGATCATCGAGTGGCGAATGGCGCATGACAGTGGGGACGGCGATCCCCATATTGGATCTGAAAGATCAATGAGTCACCTTGCACACCGACCAGGGCGGTACGTCGAGCGGAAGCACGACTGTAAACTTGGAATTTGCTGCAATCAATAGGTGCACGCGATGCAGCTGCGGTTGCGGCAATAGTCGATCACTGCCAGCGGCGCCGCTCGCCACCCGCGCCCGATCGGGCCCGCGTGCAACACCGCCCGCACAAGCGATCCGTCACGACCCGCACTGTCATCCGGGCGATGGGCACACCGGAGCACCTCCGCCGCGGCGGGCGGTTCTCCAGGGGAAGTTCCACGCCGGTGGGCCGGACCGGACCGCGGGTGCGGGAACCGGTGTGGGCAGTTGCGATGATCTTGGCCATGCGCGTAAGGTGGCGAACGTCATGTGGCAGGCGACGCTCCTCCTTGCGCGCCGCGGCGAGGCCAATTCGGCCGGCACCTCGTCGCGGAGTTAGTGCGCGCCACCGCCCAGCGCTGAAATGCCAGCGCGAGTGCCAGCGCCCGCCGGTCGATCCCAGGCCTCACCGACAGTGAGCGCTCATCCGTGGATCCGACCAGTGACCCCACATGACCTATGGAGTGCAACGACCATGTCGAACGACAATCCGATCGCCCGGCAGCGCCCCAGCCAGATGCCGGTCCACCGATACCAGCCGTACTCCCAGCAGTTCGGCGTCACCCTGCCGGACCGGCAGTGGCCCAGCCGCGAGATCACCAGGCCGCCCCGCTGGTGCGCCGTCGACCTCCGCGACGGCAACCAGGCGCTGATCGACCCCATGTCGGTCGAGCGCAAGCGGCGGATGTTCGCCCTGCTGGTGAGCATGGGGTACAAGGAGATCGAGGTCGGCTTCCCGGCCGCGAGCCAGACCGACTTCGACTTCATCCGCACGCTGATCGAGCAGGACCTGATCCCGGAGGACGTCACGGTCCAGGTGCTGACCCAGTGCCGCGACCACCTCATCGCCCGGACGTTCGAGAGCCTGCGCGGCGCCCGACGCGCGATCGTGCACTTCTACAACTCGACGTCGGCGCTGCAGCGGCGGGTGGTCTTCGGGCTGGACCGCGCCGGCATCACCGACATCGCGACCACCGGCGCGCGGCTGTGCCAGAAGTACGCCGAGGCGATCACCCCGGACACCGACATCTTCTACGAGTACTCCCCCGAGTCCTACACCGGCACGGAGCTGGACTACGCGCTGGAGATCTGCTCAGCCGTGATCGACGTGATCGACCCCACCCCGGACCGGCCGCTGATCCTGAACCTGCCGGCGACCGTCGAGATGGCCACGCCAAACGTGTACGCCGACTCGGTGGAGTGGATGCACCGCAACCTGCCGCGCCGCAGCTCGATCGTGCTGAGCCTGCACCCGCACAACGACCGGGGCACCGCGGTCGCGGCCACCGAGCTGGCGATGCTGGCCGGAGCGGACCGGGTGGAGGGGTGCCTGTTCGGCAACGGCGAGCGCACCGGCAACGTCGACCTGGTGACGCTGGCGCTCAACCTGTTCAGCCAGGGCATAGACCCGATGATTGACGTGTCGGACATCGACGAGATCAAGCGCACCGTCGAGTACTGCAACCAGCTGCCGGTGCACGAGCGGCACCCGTACGCCGGGGATCTGGTGTACACCGCCTTCTCCGGGTCGCACCAGGACGCCATCAAGAAGGGCTTCGAGGCGCTGGGCCGCGACGCCGAGGCGGCCGGCAAGCCGATCGACGAGTTCGCCTGGGCGGTGCCCTACCTGCCGATCGACCCGAAGGACGTGGGCCGCAGCTACGAGGCCGTGATCCGGGTGAACTCGCAGTCCGGCAAGGGTGGTGTGGCGTACATCATGAAGTCCGAGCACCACCTGGACCTGCCCCGGCGCCTGCAGATCGAGTTCTCCGCGGTGGTGCAGCGGCACACCGAGGACTCCGGTGGCGAGGTGGCGCCGGAGCAGATGTGGGACATCTTCGCCACGGAGTACCTGACCTCGCGCCGGCTGGACCTGCGGAGATACACCGTCACCAGCGGAGCCGAGGGCCTGTCGATGACGGCCGACATCGAGCTGGACGGCACGGATCTGACCGTCAACGCGACCGGCAACGGGCCGATCGACGCCTTCGTACGCGCGCTGTCCACACTGGACGTCGACGTCCGCGTCCTGGACTACGCGGAGCACGCCATGACGGCCGGTGAGAACGCGCAGGCGGCCGCATATGTCGAGGTGTCCGTGGACGGTGCGACCCGCTGGGGGGTCGGCATCGACGCCAACCTGGTCACCGCATCGCTCAAGGCCATCGTGAGCGCCGTCAACCGCGACTGAGTCCACCGTAGAGCGCGCCGGCGGGCGACACGCATCCACTGTGGATCAGTGAGGTACTCGCTTCGGTAGCGACCGTGCCGCACAGTGGTAGGCGTGTCGCCCTCCCCGCGCCCGACGTTTCCCGCTGTCCGGATGCTCGCTGTCATCACCACTGCCCTTGCCCTGCTCGCGGCCGCCGCCTGCGACATCGTCCTGGGGCCCGCGCCCGGGGCGAGCAGCACCGGTGCCGCCGCCTCCCGGCCCGGCCTGGACGGGCTGGCGGTCGCGGCGCCCCGGTCGATGGCCGGCTACAAACGCGAGCGCTTTCCGCACTGGATCCACCAGGGGAACGGGTGCGACACGCGGGATGTCGTACTTCAGCGTGATGGCAAGAATGTCGTGTCTACTGCCGACTGCAAAATCACTTCGGGCACCTGGTACAGCGTGTACGAGAAGAAGACCTTCACCGATCCGCGACTTATCGACATTGACCACATGGTGCCGCTCGCGAACGCGTGGCGCTCCGGTGCCGACGTCTGGACCGATGAACAGCGGTCGGAATTCGCCAACGACCTGGTCCGCCCGGCACTGATCGCCGTCTCGGCAACCACGAACCGGGCGAAGGGCGATCAGGACCCGTCCCAGTGGCGCCCGGCGAACCGCGGATTCTGGTGCGAATACGCCCAGCGCTGGATCGCGGTCAAACACCACTGGAAACTGAGCGTGACCACAAAGGAAAAGTCGAAGCTTGTCGAGATGCTGGAGACATGCACATGGCCGAGCAGCACAGCACCGACATCAGCAACAACGCCGGCGGCGTGATGACCGACGAGGTCGGCGTGATCACCGGCGACCTGACGCTGCGTAGCGAACTCGACGAGGCCGGGACGGTTCTGCTCCGGGTGCAGTACACCGGCGCCGACGAGTGGTACACGGTGACCAACGGCAGCTGCCAGCTCAGCGACGCCGGGGACCTTCCGGCGGTGCACCACCTCGCCGTCGCCCTGCTGCACCGCCCGGAGGGCTGAGCCGGCGCCGGCCGCAGTCGCCCGGCCCGTTCGTCCGCACTCCGGACAACGCATCGACCAAGATACCCAGCGTTGACAGCAGAGACTGGTCGGGTCACCATACATTGGCCCAAATCAAACTGTGCCTCGCGCTGTGTTGCAGTCTGCGCGACTTGGACCAGGCAACGCTTACCGCCCCGGGAGTAGACGCAATGCGCCGTACCTCGACTAGTCGATCATTATCGATGTCTGGAATTCGAGCCGGGGTGGTGATCGCGATGGTCGCGGGCGCCGCCACGGTCGCGGTCGGCGGCCCGGCATCCGCCGCTCCGGCCGCCCCCGCCGCCAAATCGGTCCAGTCCGTGCTGCCGGCCCAGGCCGCCATCGCCGCGGTCACCGACCCGGTCAGCCCCACCGGCGGGCCGCAGAACATCGACGATGTCAACCGATACCTCGACGACCCCCGGATGCTCGGCGAGGGGCAGCAGGCCCCGCACGTCGACCTCCGCCCGTACGGCGACGCCCGCACCGCGGCCGGTGACATCACCGAGCACAGCGCCCGCAGCCCGCACGTCGCGTCGCTGAACGGCGACTGGCGGCTGCGCCTCTTCGACCGGCCCGGGGACGTGCCGGCGGAGTTCCACTCGGCGAACTTCGACGCCGCGAGCTGGCCGACCGCCAGCGTGCCGCACACCTGGCAGTCGGACTTCATCGATCACCCGATGTTTCGCAACATCCCGGAGGAGCTCTGGCCGGACAACCCGCCGTTCGCCCCGAAGGACGTCAACCCCACCGGCGCGTACGTGCGCACGATGGACCTGCCGGCGGACTGGGCGGGTGACCGGACCTTCCTCCGGTTCGAGGGCGTGACCAGCGGTTACTTCCTCTGGGTCAACGGCAGCTACGCCGGCTATGACCAGGGCGGCTACCTGCCGGCCGAGTTCGACATCACCTCGCTGGTGAAGCCGGGCCGCAACCAGATCGCCGTGCAGGTGCACCGCTGGAGCGCCGGGTCCTACCTCGAGGACTACGACCAGTGGCGGTACAGCGGGATCTTCCGGGACGTGTGGATGTACCGCACCGAGCAGACCCGCCTGCAGGACGCCTACATCACCACCGACCTCGACGCCACGTACACCGACGCGACCCTGTCGGCGCGCATCGACGTCGCCCGCGCCGCCGAAGGCACCACCGGCGCCCACACGGTGCGCGGCACGCTGCGCGATGCCCGCGGCGGGACCGTCACCACCATGAACGGCCCGGTCGAGCTCGCCGCGGACAGCCCCGGCGCCCGGGTCACCCTGACCGCCCCGATCACCAACCCGGCGAAGTGGAGCGCCGACGAGCCGAACCTCTACTCGCTGGTGATCGAGCTGCTCGGCCCGGACGGCGCGGTGCTGCACACCGCGTCCCAGCCGGTCGGCTTCCGCGAGATCGAGGTCCGTGACCGACAGGTCATGGTCAACGGCGCACGCATCATGGTCAAGGGCACCAACCGCGCCGAGACCGACCCGGACACCGGCCGCTACAACACCCGCGAGCGGCAGCGCTCCGACGTCTTCCTGATGAAGCGGCTGCACCTCAACGCCGTCCGCACCTCGCACTACCCGTCCGACCCGTACCTGTACGACCTGGCCAACAAGCACGGCCTGTGGGTCGACGACGAGATGGAGATCGAGACCCACGCCCACGAGAACTGCCCGGACGAGTGCCTCGCCGAGCGGGAGGAGTGGCAGGACGCCTTCGCCGACCGGTTCCAGGGCATGGTGGCCCGCGACAAGAACCACCCGAGCATCATCATGTGGGACACCGGCAACGAGGCGGGCCTGGGCCGCGCCCACAACGCGATGGCCGAGTGGGCCGACGCCAACGAGCCGACCCGGCTGCTGTACCACCAGTCGAACAACCCCAACGGTGACGCGCCGTTCGCCGATGTGTCCGGCCCGCGCTACTGGAACCCGAACTCCATCCGGGGCATGGGCGACTGGACCACCAAGCCGGTCATCATGGGCGAGTACGCCCACGCGATGGGCAACGGGCTGGGCAACTTCGACCAGTTCTGGGACGTGGTCCGCACCTCGCTACCGATCCAGGGCGGCTTCATCTGGGACTGGGCGGAACAGGACCTCCGACAACCGTTGATCCTGACTCCGGACACCTCGCCGAACCGGATCCAGACGTTCCTGGTCGGCAAGCCGCTCGAGGTACCCGGCCACCGCGGCCAGGCCGTCAACCTGACCAGCCTGGACGACTTCGTGGACGTGTTCCGCGACCGGCGGCTCGACATCAGCGGCAACGCCATCACGCTGGACGCCTGGGTGCGCCCCGGCGCGTGGGCCGGCAGCTTCCCGATCGTGACCAAGGGCCAGGCGTACGGCCTGCAGATGACGAACGAGACCACCCTGGAGTTCGGCGTCACAGCCGGTGGCGCCCGCTCGGCCGTGACCGCCACGGTGCCGGCGAACTGGCAGGACAACTGGCACCGGGTCACCGGCGTGTACGACGGCGCCGCGCTGCGCCTGCTCATCGACGGTGCCGAGGTGGCCACCGCCGAGAAGACCGGCGCCATCGACCCGGGCGTCTGGGAGGTCAACATCGGCCGTAACGCCCAGATCCAGCGGGACAACTACTGGGGTGCCCGGCTCGCCCGGGGCCACTTCGACGACGTCCGGATCTACCCCACGGCGCTGTCCACCGCCGACCTGGCCGGCGACCCCGCCGACCGGGCCGCACTGGCGCTGAACTTCGACACGTTCGAGCGCCGGGGCGACTTCCTCAGCCTCGGGCTGAGCATCTCCGGAACCGACGGCCTGGTGGGCTCCGACCGCTACGTGCAGCCGGAGACCAACGAGATGGCCTGGGCGCACGCACCGGTCCGATTCACCGCCGTGGACGCGGTCAACGGCCGGTTCCGGGTGCACAACGAGCAGGCGGCCGGGACGTTCGAGCTGCGGTTGAAGTGGAACGTCATCGAGCAGGAGCGCACCATCCGCTCCGGCAGCCGGCACATCCGGTTGGCCGCTGGGCAGACCATGGAGCTCAACCTGGGCGCCGTGCCGGCCAACCCCAACGACCGTGAGCGCTTCTACAACCTCTCGGTGGAGAACACCCGCGACACGGCCTGGGCGCGGCGCGGCTGGGTGATGGGTTACGACCAGTTCAGCGTCGGCGGACGTTCGGTTGCGGGGATCCTGCCCGGGCCGCCGCCGGCCGGGGCACCGGCGCTGGCCCGCGATGGTGCGGCCATCACGGTGTCCGGTCGGGACTGGACGTACCGGTTCAATGGCGGCGACCTCGCCTCGATGCGGGTGGACGGCCGGGAGCTGCTGCACGCTGGCCCGCGACTGGACATCTACCGGCCGCCGACCAGCAACGAAACCTACGACTGGGGAACCGCGGATCGCGAGATCTGGCACGACCTCGGCATCGACCGACTGCAGACCACCGTCACCGGCGTCGACACCCGCACCGAGGGTGACGAGACCGTGGTCGAGGTCCGCAGCACCGTGGCCGCGCCCGGACTCGAGGCGCTGTTCTCGGTGGCCCAGACGATCCGGTACCGCATCGACGCGCGGGGCACCATCACGCTGGTCCACGACGTCGTGCCCAGCGGCTCCCGGGCGTCTTCGCTGCCCTACCTGCCGCGGGTCGGGATCCAGTTGCAGGTGCCCGACGAGATGCAGGAGTTCGCCTGGTACGGCCGTGGGCCGGAGGAGTCCTACAACGACCGGCGCAGCGGGTCTCCGATGGGCGTCTACCGCAGCACGGTCGAGGAGGAGTACGTGCGGTACTCCCGGCCACAGGCGTACGGCAACCACACCGACACCCGGTGGGCCACCCTCTCCGACGGTCGGCGCTCCGGCCTGCTGGTGGGCGGCAACCTGAACGTCAGCGTCACACCGTACGACGACCTGGACCGCGCCGAGTACGACCACCAGCTGCCGCTGGTGCGCAACAACGGCTGGGTCACCCTGCACACCGGGGGTGGCGGCGAGACCGGCATGGGTGAGACGCCCAACTCGGTCCTGGCCCCGTTCGCGGTGTCGGCCACCAGGCCGCACCACTACGAGATGGTGCTGCGGCCGCTGACCCGCGCCGAGATCCGCAACGACGGGGTCATCAACTCCAACATCGCGGCACCGTGCCGGCCCGACGTCACCGCCACCACCGACGGTGACCTCGCACCCGGCACGCCGGAGACCGTGGAGGTCACGGTGAGCGCCCGGTGCGCTGCCGGCCTGACCGATGTCCGGGCGGCGCTCGCCGTGCCGACCGACTGGGTGGTGACCCCGGAGACGGTGGAAATCGGCACCGTGGCGGCCGGCACTCCGGCACGGGCCACCTTCACGGTGACCGCACCGGCCGGCACGGACTTCGGCACGTTCGAGATGACGGCCACCGTCACCTCGGCGTCGAGCGGCTTCCGTACCACCGAGTCGGCGACCACGTCCGTCCGGACCCCGCTGCCGGCCGGCGCCCAGTGGGTCAGTGACCTGCCGTTCGTGAGTTCGACGAACGGTTGGGGCCCGGTGGAGAAGGACATGAGCAACGCCGAGCAGCCCGCGGGCGACGGACGGCCGATCACGCTCGGCGGGGCGATCTACCCCAAGGGTATCGGCGGGCACGCCGTGTCCTCCGTGGTGATCGACCTGCCGGCAGGCTGCACCTCGTTCCGGTCCGACGTGGGTGTCGACGACGAGACCGGCAGCAGCGGATCGGTCGGCTTCGAGGTGTGGATCGACGGCGAGCGACGGGCCCAGTCCGGTGTACTGACCGGCGCGGCCAGCGCTCAGGCGATCACCGTCGATGTGACCGGTGGTCGGCAGATGGAGCTGCGGATGACCGACGGCGGTGACGGGGTCGGCAGCGACCACGGCGACTGGGCGGGTGCCCGCCTGTTCTGCACCGGCTGATCACACCCGCACGACCCGGGCCCGGGTCCGCCGCAAGGCGGGCCCGGGCCCGGCGCTGTTCGTGGACCACGTGCCCGCCCGCACCATCCCGACGGCCGTTGAGTGCGCCGGCGCCGGCAGACGGCTCACCGTCAGGGTTGGCTACTCGGGGCTGAGCTGGTGTTGACCGCAAGGCGACGGGCTCCGGGGCCGGCGCGGCCGAGAACGTCCCGGGGGTTGGTGAGGTGGCACACCTGCAGGGACAGGCAGCCGCAACCGATGCAGTCGGTCAGGTTGTCGCGTAAAGCCTGCATGCGGGTGATCCGGGCGTCGAGCATGACGCGCCAGACGGTCGACAGCCGGGCCCAGTCGGACTTGGTGGGCGTGCGTCCGCTGGGCAGTTGGTCGAGTGCCGAACGGATGTCGGCGAGCGGGATGCCGACGTGTTGGGATGCCTTGATGAACGCGACGCGACGCAGCGTTTCGCGACCGTAGCGGCGCTGGTTGGTGGTGGTTCGCGTGCTGTGAATCAGGCCGTGCCGTTCATAGAAATGCAGCGCGGAGACGGCGACGCCGCTGCGGTCTGCAACCTGCCCGACGGTGAGTTCATGGAATGCGGTCTTCGGTCGCGGCACACCGCCGACCATAGGCTGGGCCGGAAATGAGATCGCCGCCATGTTCGAACGGTTCGAGGCGAACACCGACTTCGCCGACATCGACGCGCTGCACGCCCGCTATCCGCAGGTGGAATGGCACAGCTACCAGCGCTGGGCGCGAACGGTGGATTGGGACCGCCTGCTCTCCACCGCGACCCCCGCCTGACGACCTGGACAGAACGAGCCCGGCCACGTCGATCGACGGGCCGGGCTCGACCGCCGGCTCGGTCCACGCCGCAAATGATCATGCGCATCAGATCCGCTCCGGGCACGGGCGTCAGGAGACCGGGGCCGTTGCGGCCCCTGGTCTCCTGACGTCAGGATGCGACCAGGTCGTCGATCTGGTTGATCGACGATGTGGCGCCCTCCACGATGCCCATGTCCAGCACCTGCTGCAGCGCCTCGGCGGACTCGTATGTGCTCACGTAGGTCGCCTGGGTGCCGTCGTTGTGTCGGGTGAAGGTGTAGACGTTCCTGGAGACCGGCAATTCCGGCTTCGGGTTGAAGTCCAGGTCGGCGAAGCCATCGTCGAAGGAGAAGCTCCCCGGCTCGTCCACGGTGGCGACCTGCCAGTACCCGGCGTGCTTGTCGCCCTCTGGCCCGGTCATGTAGTAGTTCACGCGGCCGCCGGGCGTGAGGTCGTGGTCGACAACCGTCGTCGGGTACGTCGGCGGTCCCCACACCTTCTCCAACTGGCGAGGGTCGGCGTAGACCTGCCAGATCCGCTCCACGGGCGCGGCAAATGCCGCGGTGATGGTCAGCGTCAGGTTGTCGAGGTCCTGCTGGACGTCGGTCACGGGCATGGTTCAGTCCTCCTGGTCGGGCTCGGATGCGATCAATACGTCGATGCGTGCGATGCGGCCACGCCAAATCTGTTCGAGCTCGGTGAGCATGGATGCCACCGACCGCACCGCCTGCACGTCACCGCTGGCCAACTGCTCGCGACCGCTGCGTCGCTTGGTGAGCAGACCGGCCTTCTCCAGCACGGCGACGTGCTTTTGCACCGCGGCGAAACTCATGTCGTACATCGCCGCGAGCGCTGACACCGAGTGCTCCCCGGCCAGCACGCGTCGCAGAATGTCGCGCCGGGTGCGATCAGCGAGTGCGTGGAACAGGGCGTCCGCCCGGTCAGCGCTCTCTCTGGTCATGCCTAATCATACAACCGATCGGTTGTACGTTTTCAAGTGGCTCGAGCGGCTGTGCACCACGGGGCTACGGCATCCAGCCGATCTGACTCAGGACCGATCCGCCGACCTCGAGATACCCGACTGACGCCTCGGCGGACGGGAGGAGGAGCCCGCAGACCCAGATCAGCGCGCGTGATCGATCTCGGGCACGACCCTGACGTGCTGGTCGAGCGCCGAGGGCAGGTGGTGCGTGTGTGGCAGGACGGTAGCGGGGCTATGCGGTCGGGGGCGCGGAGACGGTGTCGGCGGGGACGGTGGCCGCGGCGGCCTGGGCGGCCATCCGCCCGGCCGGTGTGCGCTCCTGATCTTCAACCGGGAAGTGGCACGCCGCCCAGTGCCCGGGGGCGAGCTGGTACAGCGGCGGGACCTCCTCGGCGCAGCGCTCCTGCGCCTTCCAGCACCGGGTGCGGAACCGGCACCCCGACGGCGGGTCGATCGGGCTCGGCACGTCGCCGGTGAGCAGGATGCGCTCCCGCTGCGCCCGGTCCCGGCGGGCCGGATCCGGCACCGGTACGGCGGAGAGCAGCGCCAGCGTGTACGGGTGGAACGGCGAGGCGTACAACGCGTCCCGGTCGGCCAATTCAACGATCTTGCCGAGGTACATCACCGCGACCCGGTCGCTGATGTGCCGCACCACGGAGAGGTCGTGCGCGATGAAGAGGTAGGTCAGGTTGAGCTCGCGCTGCAGGTCCTCCAGCAGGTTGACCACCTGGGCCTGGATCGAGACGTCGAGCGCGGAGACCGGCTCGTCGGCCACGATCAGCTTGGGCCGCAGCGCGAGCGCGCGGGCCAGGCCGATGCGCTGGCGCTGGCCACCGGAGAACTCGTGCGGGTAGCGGTTGTAGTGCTCCGGGTTCAGCCCGACCAGCTCCAGCAGCTCCTGGACGGCCACCTTCAAGCCCTGCGGGGTGGGGATGCGCTGGATCTGCAGTGGGGAGCCGACGATCGTGCCGACCGTGTGCCGGGGGTTCAGCGAGGAGAACGGGTCCTGGAACACCATCTGGACGTCACGCCGCAGCGGGCGCATCTGTGCCGTGGACAGATGACTGATGTCCCGGCCGTTGAAGACAATCTTGCCGCCGGTCGGCTCCAGGAGCCGGGTGATCAGTCGACCGGTCGTCGACTTGCCGCAGCCTGACTCGCCGACCAGGCCGAGCGTCTCGCCGGCCTTGATCGTCATGTCGATGCCGTCGACGGCGCGCACCGCACCGACCTTCCGGCGGATGAACGCACCGCGGGTGATCGGGAAGTGCTTCTCCAGCCCACTCACCTGGAGCAGGTCATCGGTGCCCGCACCGGGTACGGCCTCCTGCGGACTGGTGCTAGTCGTCGACACGGGTGCTCCTTCTACAGCGTGGCGTCACAGCACCGGGGCGATGTCCTGAGCGAAGATCTGCTGCCGGTCGGCCGGGGGAATGTGGCAGGCGACCCCGTGGTCACTGCCCTCGGCCAGGGTCGGGATCACCGTGCGGCACGGGATGCCGTTGCGACCCATGTACGGGCATCGGGGGTGGAACACACACCCGCTCGGCAGGTTGATCAGGCTGGGCGGGGTTCCCTTGATCGAGATCAGCCGGTTCCGTACCGCCCGGTCGACACGCGGCATGGAACCGAGCAGGCCCCAGGCGTACGGATGCTCGGGGCGACGGAAGATCGTCTCGGTGGTGCCCAGCTCAACGCACTTCCCGCCGTACATCACCAGGATGTCGTCGGCCAGCTCCGCCACCACGCCCAGGTCGTGCGTGATCACGATGACCGCGGAGTTGAACTCCGTCTGCAGGTCCCGGATGAGGTCGAGGATCTGCGCCTGCACCGTCACGTCGAGGGCGGTGGTGGGCTCGTCGGCGATGAGCAGCTCCGGGTTGTTGACCAGCGCCATCGCGATCATGGCCCGCTGCCGCATGCCTCCGGAGAACTGGTGCGGGTGGTCGTCCACCCGGCGGGCCGCCTGGGGGATGCCGACGCGGTCCAGCATCTCGACCGCCCGCGCGCGGGCGACCGCCTTCGACACCTGGTGGTGTACCCGGTACGCCTCGATGATCTGCGCGCCGATGGAGAAGTACGGGTGCATCGCGGTCAGTGGATCCTGGAAGATCATCGCCATCTTGCGGCCGCGCAGCTGGCGCACGTGCTCCGGGTCCGCGCCGATGAGTTCCTCGCCGTCGAGCCAGACCTCACCGGAGACCTGCGCGTTGCGTTGCCGGTGCAGACCGAGGATGCCGAGGCTGGTCACGCTCTTGCCGGAGCCGGACTCGCCGACGATGCCAAGCGTCCTGCCGCGCTCGACGCCGAACGACAGCCCGTCCACCGCTTTGACGACGCCATCGTCGGTCTTGAAGTGCACCCGCAGGTCACGGACGTCGAGGAAGCTCCCGACCGGGTCGCCGGGTCGTCGGCCGATGCCGAGCGAAGGTGTTGGGAATGGACCGGTGGACACGGGCGACCCCTCTCATGCCAGCCGGACACGCGGGTCGATCACCGCGTACAGGATGTCGACCAGGAAGTTGGCCAACACAATGAAGAGCGCGCCGAAGAGCGTCACGCCCAGTACCACGGGCAGGTCCTTGGTGTTCACCGCGTCGATCGCGAGCCGGCCGATGCCCGGTAAGCCGAAGACCGACTCGGTCAGGATCGCACCGCCGAGCAGCTGGCCGATGTCCAGCCCGAAGATGGTGACGATCGGCGTGAGCACCGACCGCATGGCGTGCTTGCCGATCACCGTACGCTCGTTCAGGCCCTTGGCGCGCGCGGTGCGGATGTAGTCCTCACCGACCGTCTCCAGCATCTGGGCCCGGGTCAGTCGGGCGTACGTGGCCGCGTACAGCAGGGCGAGCGTCACCCAGCCGAGGAAGAGCTTGTTGCCCCAGCCGAGCGGATCGTCTCGAAAGTTGACGTACGGGCCGCCCCGGAACCAGTGCAGGTTGTGCACGAAGACCAGTTGGGCTACGAGTCCGGTGAAGTAGATGGGCAGGGAGACCCCGGCGAGCGCCCCGATCATCACGACGCGGTCGACCAGCGAGCCTCGTCGCAGCGCCGAGATGACGCCGGCCAGGACGCCGCCGAGGAGCCAGATGACGGCAGCGCCGACGGCGAGTGACGCGGTGACCGGAAGCCGATCGAGCAGCAGCGGCCAGACCGGCCGCTCGTTACGGAACGAATAGCCGAAGCACGGCGCCGCGCAGTGGGTGGTCTCGGTGCCGCCGGCGTAGTCGCGGCCGGCCACGAGACCTTTGGCGAACCTGGCGTACTGCACATGGACGGGATCGTCGAGACCCAACTTGCGGCCGGTGGCGGCCACGTCAGCCGGCGTGGCGGTGCGGCCGACGTAGAGCTCCGCCGGGTTGGTGCCAGCGAGTTTCGGGACCATGAAGAACACGGCAAAGGTCACCATGGAAATGATCACCATCAACAGCATCGAGGTGACCACCCGGCGAAGGATGAAATTGACCACGTTATGCGGCCTGCGCCGGTCGGTGCCACGGGTCCGTGACACCGACCGGCGCGCCGGCCTTCACCTGCCTTCTACGACTCGCAACGGACGGCGGGAGGGCTCACTTACCGTCGCTGACGCCCATCGTGCTCAGTTCCCACATGCCCCAGTACTCGCTGACGAAGACGTTCGTCAGTCGCGGGTTGCGATAGTTGAGCGCCTTGTCGTACACGAACGGCATCATCACCGCGGTGTCCATCACCTTTTCGTTGATGTCACCCCAGATGTCGGCCGCCTTCTTCGTGTCGGCCTCCACCACAGCCTTGTCGATCAGGCTGTTGATCTCCGGATCGTTCAGTTCGCCGTAGTTGTTGTTACCGCTGGGCAGGATCAGCCGGCCATCCACGAGCACCTGGAGGAACCCGGTGCCGGTCGGGAAGTCGGCGCCCCACCCGGCGAACATGATGCCGTAGCCCTTGGCCTGCACGTTGGCCGGCGAGCCGATGGTGGACCGGAAGTACAGCGACGCGTCACCCATGTCGATGTTGGCCTTGATGCCGACCGCGGAGAGTGCCTGCTGCAGAGCCTCAGCCGTCTTCGGCTCCTTGCCCCGGTTGCGCACCGCGATGTTGGTCTCGAAGCCGTCCGGCTTGCCGCACAGCTTGAGCTCCTCCTTCGCCTTGTCGATCTGCGGCTTGCCCGCCTTCGTGTTGTACGGGTCGAGCTTGGGGTCGTGCCCCGCGATGTTCGGCGGCAGCATGTTGGTGGCGATGTCGCCACCGGCCTCGGCACCGCCACGCGCCGTCTGCATCGCGACCTTGTCCGCGGCGTAGTGCACCGCCTTGCGGCAGTGGACGTTGTCGAACGGCGGCACCTTGGTGCTCATCGAGACGTAGCGGATGAAGCCGGTGACCGGCTGGTCAGCGTTCTTCTTGATCTCCTGGTCGAGCAGGATCCTGGTCTGCGCGGCCTGCTGGACCCCGGTCTGGGCGTAGTCCATGTCGAGCGTGCCGTCCAGCAGCTGCTTGTCGACCTCGTCCACCGGCATCTGCAGCGTCAGCTCGATACGGTCGGGCAGCGCCTTGCGGAGCTTGTCGGTCGTCGAGTCCCAGTTCGGGTTGCGGATCAGCGAGACCTTCTTGCCCGGGTCGACGGTCTCGAACATGTACGGGCCGGTGGAGACGACGTGGTCGCTGTACTTCTCGCCGGTGTCCTTCGCCTTCGGGACCGCACCGGCCACCATCGGCAGCAGGTACAGGAAGTCCGGGTACGCCTTCGCCAGCTTGAAGACGATGGTGCTTTCGTCCGGCGTCTGTACCGACTTCAGGCCCAGCTTCTCCGGGTCGGTGTCCTTGTACGGGCCGGGGTAGTTCTGGCCCTGGTCCAGCACGTCGATGATGTACGTCGGCCCGCCGGAGAGCACGTCCTGGGCGAAGGTGCGCTCGATGCCGTACTTCACGTCCTTCGACGTGATCGGCGTGCCGTCCTCGAACTTCAGGCCCTTCTTGAGCTTGAAGGTGTAGGTGAGCTTGTCGTCGCTGACCTGCGGCATGTCCTCCGCGAGGTCAGGCTTCAGAACGAGGCCACCCTCGCCGGGCACCGGGTCCGGCGCCAGCAGCGTGCGGTTGTAGAACGAGTGCATGAGGTTCCAGCCCGCGGCGTAGTACACGCGGGTCGGGTCGTACGAGTCCGGGTCCGACGAGTACCCGAGTCGAAGGGTGCCACCCTTCTTGTCGGACGGGTTCACAATGCCGCTGGAGCCGGCGTTGAAGCCGGACACCCCCTTGCTCTCCTGGGTGTCGGGTTCCTTCGTATCACCGCCGCCACCACAGGCTGACAGTCCCAATGCGACGACAGCCATGCCGGCCACCGCCGCCCGTGTCCGAATTCTCACTGAGTTTCCCTCCCTTGGTGTGGCGCGACCCAACCGTGCGGGTGAGTCGTCCGACCGTCCTTCGAGCAGGCTTGCCGGTGCGGTGCGATAGCGGGTGGTCATCGGTTGGCCTTGGGGTCGAGCGCGTCGCGGAGACCATCGCCGAAAAGATTGAAGGCGAGCACGGTGATGAAGATCGCCGTCCCCGGCATCACCATGTACATGGGGTCGTACTCGTAGTACTCCACCGCGTCCGACAGCAGCCGGCCCCATGACGGTGTGGGCGGTGGCACCCCGACACCGAGGAACGACAGCGCCGCCTCGAAGAGAATGTTGGTCGGAATGATCAACGTCGAGTAGACCAGAATCGGCGCCGCCAGGTTCGGCAGGACCTCTCGGAAGATGATCCGGAAACTTCCCGCGCCGGTGCTCCGGGCGGCCTCCACGAACTCCCGCTCCCGTAGCGAGAGGGTCTGACCACGGACGATCCGGCCGATGTAGGGCCAACTGAAGCCGCCGATGATGAACACCATCACCGCCATCCGGAACCCCTTGGTGGGCGGCAGCACGGAGATCAGGGCGATCGCGAAGAGGATCAGCGGAAAGGCGAGGATCAGATCCATGTACCGGCTGAACAGGGAGTCGATCCAGCCGCCGAAGTAGCCGGCGGTGACGCCGACCACCACGCCGATGAAGACGGCGAGGAGCGTGGCGGCGAAGGCGATGAGCAACGACGTCTGCGCGCCGTAGATGATCTGACTGAACAGGTCACGCCCGGTCACCGGCTGCACGCCGAGCAGGAATTCCCAGCTCATCCCGCCGAAGGTGCCCAGGGGCGGGATGCCGCCCAGATTTGGGTCGATCTTGTCCTGGTGGTACTCGTTCGGCGGATGCCCCAGGTACTTGTTGATCACCGGGGCGAACAGCGCGACGAGTACGAGGAACACGACGGTGCCGGCGCCGAACAGGGCGACCCGGTCCCGCTTCAGTCGGATCCAGGCGATCCGGCCCAGCGACCGCCCTTCGATGGCCTTCGGGCTTTCACCGGGTGGGGTGGCTGTCGCCTCCTCCTCGCCGGGCGCCGCCATGTCAGCGTTCGAGGTCGCCGGTCCGAGTGTCATGTAGCGCTAGCCCCTTCCCCGTCCGCGGCACGCTCATCGAGGTGGGGAGCCACGTCGACGAACCCGGGGCGGCACAGCGGGTAGCCGGTCTGGCTACCTCGAGCGGTCACCCACCCCGCCCAGGTTCGCCGATAAGCGACATCCAGGTAGGGCAGACGCGAAGAGGACTCGGTTCATCATCTCCGTATCGGAACCTTCGCTGCAACGGTGGCGGTCGTCAAGTGCTGGAGCAAACCCCGTAACCGACTCCACGCCATACCGTGACAATCGCGTTATCCCCGGCGCAGGTCAGACGGTCCGGCGGCCCTCAAAGGCACGGCCCAACGTGATCTCGTCGGCGTACTCCAGGTCGCCGCCGACCGGCAGTCCGCTGGCCAGCCGGGTGACGTGCAGACCCATCGGCTTCACGAGCAGAGCAAGGTACGTGGCGGTCGCCTCGCCCTCGGTGTTCGGATCGGTCGCCAGGATCAGTTCGCGGACATCGCCCGAGGCCAGGCGGGTCATCAGTTCCCGGACCCGCAGGTTGTCGGGCCCGATGCCCTCCAGCGGGTTGATCGCCCCGCCCAGCACGTGGTAGCGGCCCCGGAACTCCCCGGTCCGCTCGACCGCCACGACGTCCTTGGGCTCCTCGACCACGCACAGCACGTCGTTGCCGCGCCGCGGGTCGCGACAGATCCGGCACAGGTCGGCCTCGGCCACGTTGAAGCAGGTGGTGCAGAAGCGCACCAGGTCCTTCACCCGCTGCAGCGCCCCGGTCAGGCGCTTGACGTCGGCCGGGTCGGCTGACAGCACGTAGAACGCGATGCGCTGCGCACTCTTCGGCCCCACGCCGGGCAGCCGACCCAACTCGTCGATGAGGTCCTGGATCGCGCCTTCGTACACCTGATTTACATCCCCGGCAGGCCGAGCCCGCCGCCCAGCCCGCCGAGGCCGGCGGTCAGCGGGCTCATCTTCTGCTCGGTCAGGTCGCGGGCGGACGCGGCGGCGTTGTGCAGGGCGGCCAGCACGAGATCCTCAAGCGTCTCGATGTCGTCCGGGTCGACCGCCTTCGGGTCGATCTTGACGGCGATCGCCTCGCCGGTGCCGGTGACCGTGACGCTGACCAGACCTCCGCCCGAGGTACCGGTGACCTGGGCTTCCGCCAACTCGGCCTGCGCATCGGCCACCTGCTGCTGCATCATCTGGGCCTGCTGCATGATCTGCTGGAGGTTCGGCTGTCCACCGGGGCGCACGGTCTGCTCCTGTCTGTCGGGTTCGCAAGCAGACTAGCCCGGCGAGTGGTGCAACCTCTCGACCGCCTGCCAAGTATGAGGTGTGTCAAGGGAGGTGACCGGATGGCCCGGCCCCAATGGGAGAGCGAATTCACCGAGTACTTCACCGCACGAGCGCCGACCATGCGTCGGCTGGCGTACGCGCTCTGCGGTGACTGGCACACCGCCGACGACCTGCTGCAGACCACCTTCGTCCGGCTCTATCCGCAGTGGGGTCGGGTTGATACCGAGACGGTGGACGCGTACACCCGCCGGATCCTGGTCAACGTCTACCTCTCGCACCGCCGCCGCCGCTGGTGGGAGTCGTTGATGTCCCAGCCGCCGGACCGCCCCGCAGCGCCACCGCCGGACCTCGGCGAGCGCCTGCTCGTCCACTGGGCGCTGGCCCGGCTCGCCCCTGGCCAGCGGGCGATGGTGGTGCTGCGCCACCTCGAGGAGCTCTCCGTGGCCGAGGTCGCCGAGCTGCTCGGCGTGTCGGAGGGCACCGTCAAGAGTCAGACCGCGCGGGGCCTGCAGAGTCTGCGCGCCACGCTGACCGAGCCCGCATTCGTCGGAGAGGAGTGCCACCATGCATGACAGTCAGGTCCGAGATGCCCTGCTGACCTACGTCGACAGCGAGCCGCCGATGGCGGTGCGCTCCGATGACATCCTCACCGCTGGGCGGCGCGCCCGCCGGGTCCACCGGATGACGGCCGGGGCGGCCGGTGGCGCGGTCGCCGGGATCGTCGTGCTGGCCGCGGCCGCCGTGACCGGCGTACTCCCCGGTCAGGGTGCGCCGCTGCGGCCCGCGGCGCCGTCGGCCAGCGCGGCCTCGCCGGCGCCGTCGGCCAGCACGGCCGCGCCGGCGCCGTCGGCGGGCACCGCTGCGCAGGGGGAGCCCGTTGCCCCGTGCACCGCCAGGCCCGGCCCCCGGCCGGCACAGACCGCCACCCCAGGAGAGACGCTGCAACCGGAGCTGGCGGCGTGGGCCCGCGCCAGCCTGACCTGCTACCTCGCCGACGCGCTACCACGCGTGCTACCCGACGCGCGCTACGCCGCCCCGGATGGCGCCTACGCGGGGGCGTTGCAGGCCTACTCGCACGACCCGCCGATGGGTGCCCGGGTCGATGCCGCCGCCCTGATCACCGACTCGGAGGGCACCGGCGACATTCTGGTCATCGTGGAGGCGAAGACCCCTGCCCAATTCGACGCCGAGGTCCGGACCTGCCGACGGCCGGAGTGCGTGACGAGGTCCGGTGCCGGGGGCAGCCGGATAATGATCGGGGAGACGCCGCCGGTGTCGCCCGGAGGGTATTACGACATCACTGTCAGGGCGTTTCGCGGCCACACGGCGGTGGTGATGGAGGTCACCAACTCCGACCGGGGGCCTGACCCCGCGCGCATGGGGCGCGCCAAGCCGGCGCTCACCGTCGAGCAGCTCGTCGAGCTGGCCAGCGACCCGGCCTTGACGCTCTTCCCGTAGCCGTCCGGCTGCGGCCCCGCGCCGGCCCGGCCTCCGGCCCCGGTTCGACCTGGCTCCGACCCGCGGAGTCAGGTCGAACCGGCGGGTGGCGTCATCGCCGGTCCACCTCGCCGATCTTCTCCGCGCCGAGCGCCTCGGTCAGCAGGCGCAGCGCCTGCTCCTCGCTCGACTCGCGCACCACCGAGCCGCCGTGCGCGTCGTCGGCCGCTTCGTCGCCCGGATCGAATCCGGGCACAGCCGGGTCGTACTCCGGGTCGTACGGCGGCTCCTCGGCGGCCGTACCCTCCCATGCCCCCTCGACTGGACGGCCCGGCCGCCGGTCGGTTGGCCCGCCCGATCGTCGGGGAGCTGCCGGGCCGACCCGCGGGGTCGGTGCCGACCGACCCGGCGACGGCGCGGCCGCCGCGGCACCACCCGGTACGGCCGCCGCGGCGGCACCCGGTACGGCCGCCGCGGCGGCACCACCCGGTACCGCCATGGCCGGCCAGTCCTCGCCCGCACCCGGGTTGGGCGCCTCGGCCTGGGCCGGCTGCTGCGCCGGGGTCTGCGGTGGTTGGGCCTGCACCGCGGCCGGTGTCCGCGCCGATGGGCGCGATGGCGCATCCGACCTGGGCCGGGCGGCCGGTGGACCCGACCGCTGCGCCGGCTGCTGCCGATCCGCGGGTGGCGCCCCTTGCCCCCGGTCCGGTGGTGGGGTCGGCCGCTCCCGATCCGGAGGTGCCCCCGGAGTGACCGGCGCAGGTGCGGTGGGTGTTATCGCCGCCGGGAGGGCGCCGCGGGTTTGGGGCTCTCGGCGCGGGATCGTCGCGGACTCACGGGCAGCGGTCGCCGGACCGGCGGTGCCGGCGACCTCGCAGCGCAGCTGCCACCGACCACCGAGCAGCTCGTAGAGCGCCTCGACCAGGAGATCCGGGGAGCCGGCGAGCATCTCGGCGTGCACCGAGTGCTGGAAGACGAGGACCACCCGGTCGCCCTCCACGTCGCGTACGGTCGCCTCGCGGACCACGGCAGCGGCGCGCTTGCTCTTGCGCCCCACCATGGTGAGCACTTCGTCCCAGACGCGCCGTACCGCGACGGCATCGAGCGCGCCCGGTGCTCCCGGCGTACTCGGTGCCGGCGACTCCGGCGCGACGGCACCGGCCTCCGGTGAGTCCGTGGCGGCGGGCGTGGCCGGCGCCGTTGGGGCCGACGTCGTGGGGGCCGACGTCGTGGGGGCCGGCAGGTCAGTGCGCCGCATCGGCCCTGGCGAGCCGGGTGCCTGCGGGCGTGGCGATGACGCTGCCGGCGCAGGCCGTACCGGCGGCTCCGCCGCGACCGGCGGCTCCGCCGCGGTGGACGATGACGTGGGCGCGCCGACGGACGCGGTGCCGAGTTCCAGCCGCCGCTCCATCCGCTCCAGGCGCTGCAGCAGGGCGCCGGCCGAGTCGTCCGCTCCGGGTAGCAGCATGCGGGCGCAGACGAGTTCGAGCAGCAGCCGCGGCGCGGTGGTGCCGCGCATCTCGGTCAGACCATTGTGGACAATGTCGGCGAATCGGGAGAGGGTTGCCGAACCCAGATGTGAAGCCTGCGCCGTCATCCGGCTCAGGGTGTCCTCCGGGCAGTCCAGCAGACCCTTCGCCACTGCGTCCGGCACCTGCTGCAGGATGATCAGGTCGCGCAGCCGCTCCAGCAGGTCGGAGGCGAACCGTCGCGGGTCGTGGCCGGCCTCCGCGACGCGATCGATCGTCGCGTACGCGGCCGCGCCGTCCCCGGCGGCCAGGGCGTCGCACATCTCGTCGATCAGCGCCACGTCGGTGACGCCGAGCAGCGCGACCGCCCGCGCGTAGGTGACCCCGTCCGCACCGGCGCCGGCGATGAGCTGGTCGAGCACCGAGAGCGAGTCCCGGCCACTACCGCCACCGGCCCGGACCACCAGCGGGAAGACCGCCGGCTCGACCTTGGCGCCCTCCCGCCGGCAGAGGTCCTCGAGGTACGGCCGGAGGACGCCGGGCGGGATCAGCCGGAACGGGTAGTGGTGGGTGCGCGACTTGATCGTGCCGAGCACCTTCTCCGGCTCCGTCGTGGCGAACACGAACTTGACGTACTCCGGGGGCTCCTCGACCAGCTTGAGCAGGGCGTTGAACCCGGCCGGCGAGACCATGTGCGCCTCGTCGATGACGTACACCTTGAAGCGGCTCGCGACGGGCGCGAAGAACGCCCGTTCCCGCAGCTCACGGGCGTCGTCGACGCCGCCGTGGCTGGCCGCGTCGATTTCGATCACGTCGATCGAGCCGGACCCGTCGGGTGCCAGCGCCTGGCAGCTGTCGCACTCGCCGCACGGATCCGGGGTCGGCCCCTTCGCGCAGTTGAGCGAGCGCGCGAGGATGCGGGCGCTGCTCGTCTTGCCGCAGCCGCGGGGCCCGGAGAAGAGGTACGCGTGGTGCAGCCGGCCGGTCCGCAGCGCCTGACTGAGCGGCTCGGTGACGTGCTCCTGCCCGATGATCTCGGAGAACGTCCGGGGCCGGTACTTGCGGTACAGCGCCAGCGCCACGCCAGGACCTCCTTCGCCAGCCACGGTCCCTCGACGCCGAGCGCCCGCCACCCGATGGGGGTGGCACCCGGCGGCAGGACCTGGGCAACCGTACCGCGCCATCCGGTCGGCGAAGTCGCGCCGTCCGGAACGGGTTCGGGCACAAAAGGGCCCCCCGTGCACCCGCCAGAGCCCGCTTACCCTTGCTGCCTTCCGGCCCTGGGGGAGTTCACAGGTTGCACGCCACACGAGGGGCAGCTCCTACAATACCCGGTGCACGCGGCCGCGCGAGGCTGGGTATCCTTGCCGACGGAGGATTCGCCTAGTGGCCTAGGGCGCACGCTTGGAAAGCGTGTTGGGATAAAACCCTCACGAGTTCGAATCTCGTATCCTCCGCCAGCCTGACCAGGCAGAACGCCGGGACGCCCGATCATGGGCCGGCCCGGCGTTCGGCTTCCGCCCTGGCCACAGGCGGGGTCCTTCATGCCGACACGAGTTCCTCGGTATAGGTGGCGATCGGCGCACCCGCGGCGTTGTAGGCGACCAGCCGGCCATGCGAGAGGTTCGCCGACCGGAAGGAGAACATCCGCTGACCGGGGTACATCTCCACAAGCGTGATGGCGCGGACCGCTCCCCCGGGCGCGGAGCGGTACTCGAGCCGGTCGACGGTCGCGTCCACCACGCCGTTGACCCGTGACTTCGTCTTCTCCGACGCGGTGGCCAGCCGGATCGGGGCGTCCCCGAGAAACTCTTCGCACCCGGCCCGGGTACGGCACGCGAAGAAGTACCGCGGATTGTGCGCGTCGGCGAGCGCGTACGACTTGAAGGTCGGGTCGGCGCCGGCAGGCAGCGGCTGTACGGCGACGAAGGCCAGCGCGGCGGCGGCCGTGGTGGCCACCCGCACCCAGGTACGCGATCGGGTGGCGCCCCTGCGGGCGGTGACGGAGAGCGCGATACCGCCGAATCCGACGACGCAGAGCGCCACAGTGCCCAACGCCCGCGCGTTCTCGAACACGAACTGCATGCCCTGCGTCGGGGACACCTCGCTGAGCACGGCACCCAGCGAGAGGATCATGACGGTGAGCAGCACCGCCCCGGCGACGCGCCGGGCCGCTCCGGCCGCGCCGATGAGCAGCATGGCCGCCAGCACCGGCCAGACCTGGTGGTGCGTCCAGGACACCGGCGACGCTGTCACCGTGGCGCATCCGACGAGGACCGCCGCGTGTGCCGGCTGCCCGGCGCCGTCCATCTGCCGGGCGCGCAGCAGGGCCACGCCGCAGATGATCGAGACCAGCGCGGCCCACAGCATCGGCAGCGCCGCCTCGGTTACGCCGACCCGCAGCAGCATGCCGTGCAGGGACTGGTTGCCCAGCGATGCCAGGTCGCCGATGCGGGACGTGTCGAGCATCCTGCCGGCCCAGAACGTGCGGCTGTCCGACGGCAGTACGGCGGCGCCGACCGCGGCACAGGCGAGGAACGCCGCGCCGGCGCGGGCGGCGTCCCGGTACCGCCGGGAGACCAGGAAGAAAACCACGAACAGCAGCGGCGTGAGCTTGATGGCCGCGGCGAGCCCGATGAGTACCCCCCGGTACCGCGACGGGGTCAGGCCCATCGCATCGGTCAGCGCCAGCAGGACGATGAACACGCTCACCTGACCAAACCGGAGGTTGCTCTGCGCAGGGGCGGAGAGCAGCACGCCGCAGGCCACGGCCGCGATCACCACCCGGCGGGTGGAATCGCCGACTGGAATCACCCGGCCCACGGCCACAGCCAGCGCAGCGATCGCCGCGCAAGTCAGCGCCAGCCACGCGATCTGAAGAACGGCTTCCGGAACGAACCCGGTGGGCCAGAGTACGAGCGCCGCGAACGGCGGGTAGGTGAATGGCCCGCCGTTCTCCGCGACGAACTCGTACAGCGGGTGGCCGGCCTGCGCATGCCGGACCGCGCCGTAGTAGATGTGCAGGTCGGAGAGCCGGTCCGAGACCGGTCGGTGCATCACCAGCACCGACGACACGGCGGCGATCGCTCCGAACGCCGCCCACAACATCGCTGCACGCCGCTGCGCCATGGCGGAAGTCTAGGCAGCACCGGCCACTGAACAGGTAGCGAAATGGCGCTCCGGGCGAGCATTTCACTACCCGATCGTTACGGTCGGCCGGCCTGCCGCCGCGCCGTGCCCGCCTTCGGAGCGGCGACCACGCGTGTACCTTTGCGGACGCTGCGCCGGACCCTCGATCGCAAGGAGCTGCCGTCATGAGACACCCCGTCCGCGCCAGTGTTGCGGCCGCGGCTGCGGTGCTCGCCCTTGCCGGCTGCGGCACGTCGGCGGACCCGGGCGCGCAGACGGCACCCGGTTCCGGCGCCGGCTCGGCGGCGCCCGGCTCAGCGCCCGCCGGCTCAGCGCCCGCCGGCTCGGACCAGCACGGTTGGGATACCGCCTCGATGCCCGACCCGTGCCGCACCATCACGCTTGCGGAGGTCACCGCCGTGGTGACCGGCCCGGTCACCGGAGGAGTCCGGCTCGACAGTTGGCCCCCGCTGTGCACGTTCACGATGCCGGGACCGCCCGAGGGCTTCCTGTACGTCTCCGACGACTCGCGCACCACGGGGAAGGATGACTTCGACCGGCAGCGCAGCGACTCTGCGGCCACCGGGCAGGTGCCCGGCATCGGCGATCAGGCGTACTGGCTACCGGAGTACTCGGCCCTGCATGTGCTGAGCGGGGCCACCCACCTGACCGTCAAGTTCGCCGGGGACAAGGTGCCGGCCGACCCCAGGGACAAGGCGCTCGCACTGGCCCGGGTGGCTCTGCCGCGGGCGACCGCCGCATCCTGAGCAACCGGGCGTTCCCCGGCGGCGCGCGGCGCGTCAAGATATCTGTGCAACGCACCGACCGAGGGAGGCCTGCAAAGTGATCGACACCGGAGGCGCCGGCACGGCGCTGGACGTCCTGCGCCACGCGGTGGATGGCGCGACGGTACGGACCGCGTTCGGCGAGCCGATCACCCACCATGGCGTCACCGTCGTGCCGGTCGCCCGGGTACGGGTCGGCGGGGGCGGCGGCGGTGGGGCGACCGGGCCGGGCGGCGACAGCCCGGAGGCCAGCGGGAACGGCGGCGGCTTCGGCAGCACCTGCACACCGATCGGCGTGTTCGTGCTGACCGAGGACGGCGAGGTGACCTGGCGGCCGACGCTCGACATCAACAAAATCATCATCGGCGGTCAGCTGATTGCGGTCGTGGCGCTGCTGACCGTCCGGGCCGTCCTCCGGGCCCGCCGATCCTGACTGCGCGTTTCCGGCGTACGCCATTGCTGCGCCCTTCGGCCGCGACCTTGCCGTCGTCGCTCTATGCGGCGGTGCTGAGCGCGTCCACCCCGCTGAGTTCCGCCGACAGGCGCCACAGGCGCGTTGCCTCAACTGGGCCTCCCACCCGGGCCCGACCCTGGTCTCGGGGCAGGCCATGATCCCGGCGCTGGTGATGACGATGTCGAGGTCGCGGTCCGAAGCCAGGACGAGCGTCGGGCCGGGACCACGATCCGCATCGCCGAACTCACCGAATGCCTCGACCTGGTCGCCGCCAAGGTCGAGGTCTACCGGGCCCACGTCTCGCAGGGCACCGCACACGTCCTCTGGAGCGCCCCCGCTCAAGTCACCCCACCGTCCGCTCCGGACGAGGGCGAATGAGACGGAAACTGAGACCACACGAGAAGACACCCGGCGGCTCACGTTGGAGTCGCCGGGTGTCTGCCCTGCTCATTGGCGGTGGCGCGGGGATTTGAACCCCGGGAAGGGTCACCCCTTCACACGCTTTCGAGGCGTGCTCCTTAGGCCACTCGGACACGCCACCGCCGAGAAGATTACCCGACCGCCCCGGCGCGTGTCGCTGCGGTACGGGGGGCGGGTCCGCGGCCGGTCCCTGCTGGCAGGATCAGCGGCATGAGTACGCACATTGGCGCCGAGCCGGGCGACATCGCCGACCGGGTCCTGCTTCCGGGCGACCCGCTCCGCGCGAAGTGGATCGCGGAGACGTTCCTGACCGACGTCCGGGGCTACACCACCGTGCGCAACATGCTCGGCTTCACGGGCACCTACCGCGGTGTGTCGGTGTCGGTACAGGGATCGGGCATGGGCATGCCGTCGGCGTCGATCTATGCGCACGAGCTGATCAACGACTACGGGGTCCGCACCCTGATCCGGGTCGGTAGCTGCGGTGCGCTGGCCGACTCCCTGGAGCTGCGCGACGTGGTGGCCGCGATCGGGTCGAGCACGGACTCCGCGATGAACCGGGTGCGGTTCGGGGCAACGGTGGACTTCGCTCCGGTGGCCGACTTCGGGTTGCTCCGCACCGCCGTGGACGTGGCTGCCGCACGGGGCGTGGCGATGCGGGTCGGGCCGGTCTTCGCCACCGACACCTTCTACGACGACCGGCCCGAGGTGTACGACATGCTCGCCGCGTACGGCGTCCTGGCGGTGGAGATGGAGTCGGCGGCGCTCTACACGATCGCGGCGCGCTACGGCGTACGGGCGCTGACCGTGCTGACCGTCAGCGACCACATCATGACGGGCGCACGGTCGTCAGCGCTGGACCGGGAGCAGACGTTCAGCCAGATGGCCGAGATCGCCCTGGACACCATCATCGCCTGACCATCAGCGGGTCTCCGGCCGATCGCGCCGGGCGGCGAAGAATTCGCGCAGCAGTGCGGCGGACTCGGCCTCCCGCACGCCGGCGTACACCTCGGGACGGTGGGTCAGTCGCGGGTCCCGCACGACGTCCCACAGCGAGCCGACGGCCCCGGTCTTCGGCTCCCACGCGCCGAACACCAACGTGGCGATCCGGGCGAGGACAGTGGCACCGGCGCACATGGTGCACGGTTCCAGGGTGACGACGAGCGTGCAGCCGTCCAGGCGCCAGGTGCCCAGCGCGACAGCCGCCCGGCGCATCGCCACGATCTCCGCGTGCCCCGTCGGGTCGTCGCGGGCCTCCCGCTCGTTGCGACCGGTCGCCAACTCCACGCCGTCCGGCCCGTAGATCACCGCGCCGACCGGCACGTCCGCACCGTCACCGGACCGCCCACCATCGGCGGGTCGATCTCCCGTAGCTCCGCAGCCGGCCCGCCCGCCACCGGCGGCGGCCTCGACGGCCACGGCCAGAGCCCGGCCCATCCAGGCGTCGTGCCGCTTCCCGCGGACGCCGGCCGCCTGCCCGGTCACTCTTCGCGCAACTCCTCGACCTCGTCCGAGCACCCGATCGTCTGGCACAGCTCGGCTGTCACGTCGGCCGGCAGCATGCCGTCGTGCGCGCAGAGCTTGAGCAGACGCTCCGCCGGTATGCCGAGGTCGAGCAGGAGGTCGGGATCACCGACCGGTTCGATGTCCGCGACGATGACCGCCGGGCTCGGCGCCGCGTCCTCGTCGTCCTCGCCGGCAGGAGCGTCGTCCTCCGTCGGCGCCTCGACGATCACGTCGTCGAGTTCGAGTGCCGGCTCGCCAAGGTCACCGAGCAGCAGAGCACCCAGGCGGGACTCCTCAGCGAAGGCCGCGTCGGAACCGAAGATTCGAAGATCGTCTTCGTCGTCCAGCCGCAGGATCACCAGGTATTGATCATCGGACTCCACGAACAGCAGGGACACGTCGGCCCCGGAACCGACTTCGCGGAGCCGGTCGGCGACCTCGTCGATGTCGGTGACCCCGCCGAGGTCGAGTTGGGAAGCCGTCCAGCCCTTTGGCTCACGCGCCACGGCGGCAGCGAAGTACGACACTGTACCCCCGGTCAGATTTGTCGGTAGGTCTGAAGATTATGCGAGCCCTGGGGAAAACGATGCCATACAGCGCGGTATCCGCATGGCGAATGTCCCGATGCCGAGTAACGCGTTAGCCAGCCATTACTGAAGGTGATTATTCACTGACCAGGCGGCGTCGCGAGGCGATCAGCCCGCGCAGGCGGTCGGCGTGCAGCCGCTCGGTCTGCACCCGCAGCCGCAGGGCCTTGGCGTCCGCCATCTCGGCAAGCAACCGCAGCCGCCGACGTCGCCGATCGGGGTCCAACTGCCGCAGTTTCACTGCCATGTCGCCGAGACTGACGGGCATCGGACCATACGTCAAGACCGATCGCTGCGCGCAGCCGACCGACTACGGAATGCGCTTTCCTCTGGCCATTCCGGTGTCGGAATGTCATACCGCGACTACCAGAGCGGCCAGTCTCCGCCGGCCCAGCGAGCGATGACAACCAGGGTCGCCACGGCGAGCCCGAGGCTCGCGACGATCGCAGTCCCGACTGCGGCCCCGCGGTCGCCGTAGCGCACCAGAACCACGGCGGCACCCCAGGCCACGAGCGCGGCGACGATGGTGAACCAGCCATAGGCCGGAACGGTCCCGGCCAGCAACCCGACCAGGCCCATCCACAGCACCGTCACACCGGCCGCCGCAGCGACCCGCCCTCCCCGCACCGGCATGGGCTCACGGACGGTCGGTCGTCGCACCGTCGGCAGCACCGGCACCCCGCCCGTTTCCCTCGCGAGCCAGGCCGGCGTGCGGGCGTTCGGATCCCACGTCGGCGGCGGGCCCGGGTATGGCGAACCGGCGGCGGCCGGGTACGGCGAAGCGGCCGGACCCGGGTACGGCGCGGCGGGGGGTGGATACGGGGAAGTAGCCGGGCCGGGATGGTGCGACGTCGCGTGGCTGCCCGCCGCCCACGCGAGCGGCTGCCCGACCGCCTGGGGCGGGCGCAGCCTCGGCGGCGGGCGCAGCGGACCGGTGTGCACCGGGGAGGTGCCCGGATCGTCGCGATCCGGCGTCGCCCATACCGGAGTGGTGGTGGAGTTCGGCCCGTCCCCCGTCGGACCGGGCCGGGCACGGTCGGCGTCAGTCGGCCCACCCGTCCCGTCGGCGTCAACCCGGTCAGACAATCCACCCACCTCGGCAGCGTATCGCTCCCCCGCGGCAACCGCGCCAGCGCGCCGAGCCGAGCCGGGCCGCGCCGGGCCGGGCCGGGCCGGGCCGGGCCGGGCCGGGCCGGCGCCGACGGTGTGTGCGAGAGTGCGCCGATGGACATCGCGGTGCTCGGCCTGGGACTGATCGGCGGCTCAGCCCTGCGCGCCTTCGCCGCCGCCGGTCACCGCGTCTTCGGCTACGACGCCGATCCTGCCACGCGCGCCACCGCCCGGACCGCCGCCGCACGGGCGCCGAGCGGCGAGCGGTGGCAGATCGCCGGCTCTGTGGCGGACGCCGTGCGCGGTTCTGCCGGCCGGGCGGCCGAGGTCGCGGTCGTCGCTGTGCCGCTGCCCGCGGTGGGCACCGTCTTCGCCGAGTTGGCGGCCGCCGGGTACGCCGGCCTGGTGACCGACGTGACCTCGGTCAAAGCGGTGGTACGCGACCTCGCGGCCGAACACCTGCACGCCGGAGGGCAGGCACTCGCCGGGTACGTCGGCGGGCACCCGATGGCCGGCCGGGAAACGTCGGGGTTCGCCGCGGCCGATCCCGCGCTGTTCCGGGGTTGCGCGTGGGTGCTCTGCGTCGAGCCCGAGCAGACCCGCATCGCGGACTGGATGGAGTTGGCGGCGCTGATCACCACGCTCGGCGCCCGGGTCGTTCCGGCCACGGCAGGCGATCACGACCGCGCGGTCGCCAGCGTCTCGCACGTACCCCATCTGCTCGCCGCCGCCATCGCGGCCACCGCGGCCAGCGACCCGCTCGCTCTGACGCTCGCCGCGGGGTCGTTCCGCGACGGCACCCGGGTGGCGGCCAGTCGGCCTGAGCTGGTGGCGGCGATGTGCGGTGGCAACGCGGCCGCGGTGGGCGCCGCCCTGGACCGGGTTCTCGCCGACCTCACGGCGGGGCGGACAGCACTGCACTCAATCGATCCCATCGGCGCGCTCGCCACCTGGCTCGCACCGGGCTGCACCGCCCGGACAGCATGGCCCCCGGCCCCGGGGGACACCACCGAACTGCCCGCCGACGCCGAGGTACTCCTCCGGCTGGGCCGGGTCGGCGGTTGGATCACCGAGGTCGCCGCCGACCGGCGCACCGTCACGGCGATCCGCCCCGCCTGATCGGCACCGGCCGTTACAGCGTTTCGCCGCGGTCCAGGCGGACCACCCGACGCTCCGTGACGATCGCGGTGACCAGCGAGTACGGGGTCACGTCGAACGCCGGGTTGACCGCGGCGGAGGAAACCGGCGCGACCGCCGTGCCGCCGAAGGCCCGGATCTCGCCGGCGCCCCGGTCCTCGATCTCCACGGCGTCCCCGGACGGCGTCCCCATGTCCACGGTGGACTCGGGTGCGACGCAGATGAACGGGATACCGGCGGCCCGCGCGCCGAGCGCGTGGGCGTAACTGCCGACCTTGTTCACCACATCGCCGTTGGCGCAGACCCGGTCCGCGCCGAGGATGACGGCGTCCACCTCGCCGCGCGCCATCAGGTAGGGCCCGGCCGAGTCGATGGCCAGCCGGAACGGCACCTCCGCCTGCGCCAGCTCCCACGCGGTGAGCCGGGCGCCCTGCAGCAGCGGTCGCGTCTCGCTCGCGATCACGCCGGCCAGGCCGCCACGCCGGTGCAGCTCAAAGACGACGGCCAGCGCGGTGCCCCCCACCACGGTGGCGAGGGCCCCGGTGTTGCAGTGTGTGAGCAGCCGTACCGGGGTGGGCGCCAACTCGCGCATCAGGTCGGCACCGAGCCGGGCCATCCCCTCGGCGTTGGCGATCTCCTCATCGCGGACCCGCAGACCCTCCGCGAGCACGGCGTCCGGCCCGGCGGCCTGGAGCGCGGCCGCCCGCGCGGCGCCGCGGGCCAGATTGACCGCTGTGGGCCGGGCCGTCGCGATGGCCCGGACGGCGGCATCAAGCTCGGCGCCGTTGTACTCCCGGACGGCGAGTGCCACACCGAGCGCTCCGGCCACCCCGAGGGCTGGCGCCCCGCGTACGGCCAACCGGCGCACCGCGTCGATCAGCTGCTCCACCGTTACCAGCCGGAGCACCCGCGTCTCGTCCGGCAGCGCGGTCTGATCGATGATCTCGATCGCACCGTCCACCCAGTCAATCGTTCGCACGCCACCAGGTTACGAGGCGGGCGCCGGCACGAACGGCGCGACCGCGCTGCGCAACAGATCGTCGCTGTCCTTCGTGAGCTGCTCGCCGGTCCAACCGTGGGACAGCCGGATCCGCTCTCCGGAGTGCAGCGTGAGTTCGACCCGCACGGGCGTCTGCTTGACGATGGCCGCGGTGGCGATCTCGTCGTACGGCAGGAACTGGTACCGGTCGGCCAACTCCTGGATCGGTGCACTGTCCAGGATCTCCAGCAGACGGCGCCTGCCGTTGTCGGTGCTCTTCGGACCGGGGATCAGCAGCAGCCCGTTGCCGAGGATGAAGACGTCGACGTAACCGTCCGAGGTGTCCATGTTGGCCAGGCCACCGACCACCCGGGCGCTCACCAGGTCCACTCCGTCGGACACCTGGCGTGCCGCCGCCGCGTCGACGCCGAAGGTGGCGAGCCACCGCCCGGCCTGCTCGACCGTGCCCGCCTCCATCGCCAGCCGCGCCGGGGTCGCCACGTCCAGCCGCTCACCGCGCCGATCAACCAGCTCGGCTGGCCCGGTCCAGGAGTGCCGCCACCGCGCCACGCCGGACGCCACCGCGGCTGCCGTGAACGCCGACTCCACGGCGTCGCGCAGCGCCTCGGCGGCTTCCTCCGGATCAGCGTGCGGCGCCAGGGTCCGGGCCAGCTCACCGGCGCGGCCGGCGGCGATGACGTCCAGAACCATGCCGAGATCACCCTGGTCGCGGCCGGTGAGGCGGGCTGCGGCGCGGAACAGCGCGTCGGCGACGGGCTGCACCCCGGCCGCCATCACCGCCGCCGCGGTGAACTCGTCCCACCCCAGGACCTGCTTGCCCTCACGATTGAGCGCCTCGGCCTCCAGCCTGGCGACCAGCTCCTCAAACCCGGCTATCAGCGCGGTCGCGGGACGATTGTCCGCAACCACGCCCGGGTCCGGCTGACGCTCGATGGCGGCGATGCGGTCGCCGATCGGCGGGTGTGAGTCCCAGCGGGACGCCTCCTCGTCCGGGGCCTCGGCGCGGAGCTTCGCCAACTGGTCGCTGCGCCCGTGCAGCAGCCGGCGGAACCCACCAAGCACGTCATCCGGGGCGAGGCCGCGCTCCCACCCGGGGCCCACGTACCGGCTGAGGTAGAAGCCCCACGCGGCATCCAGCACCGGCAGCTCGCGCAGGGCGCTGGTGGCCGAGGCCCGCCCGGCCACCCGCACCGACGCCTGATCCGCCTCGAACTCGAGCTTCCGGCTCACCGCCTGCTCCACCAGCAGGTACAACTTGGCGTACTGGCGCAGCAGCCAGCCGGCCACGCCGGAGGTGTGCTGCACGCTCG
The DNA here is from genome assembly GCA_035296325.1 of Micromonosporaceae bacterium. Lineage (GTDB taxonomy): Bacteria > Actinomycetota > Actinomycetes > Mycobacteriales > Micromonosporaceae > DATHBD01. The sequence goes on from DATHBD010000081.1 coordinate 216,022, forward strand.
CCACGATCACCATCCGCCCCCGGTGGGCCAGCGCACCGAGCCTGGTGTGGCTCTGCGAGTAGTGGCCCAACTCGTGGGCGAGCACCGACCGCAGCTGCGCCACGGTGAACGCCTGGAGGAGCGGCACCCCGATGAACATCGTGCGGCGCCCGCCGATCAGCCCGAGCAGCTTGGCCTCCTCCATCACGGCGGCGTTCACCTCGGGCAGCAACCGGATCTCGTCCGGCGCCCGGGTGCCGACCACCGCGGCCAACTCGTCGACGGTGGACCAGAGCTGCGGCGTCCGCTGCCGCGAGACCACCAGCCCCGCAGGGGGTGCCGGCCGGGCCCGCGCGGCCTTCCACAGCGCGCGCACCAGACCAACGGCGAGGAGCACGGCCACGATCCCCACCTTGACCGCCAACGCACCGGGATGATCCTTCGCGATCCACAGGCAGGCCGCGATGAGCCCACCGACCAGGCCCAGCGCCAGGACGTAGAAGCCGGCCAGCATGACGATGGATATGGCTGCCCGAACCGTCGTCGCCATGGTCCCCCCCCCGAAGTGTCGGTCGCGACGATAGCGGCGGCCGCGAGGGCCGCGCCGCCCCGCAAACAGTCGGGTTCCCGTCAGCCGGCCTCGGCGGCCCGAAGGTTCGGCGGGTCGCATACCGTGGCCACCATGGCCCGTGACCCGGTCGCTGATCTGCGGCGCATCGCGTTCCTGCTGGAGCGCGCGCACGAGGCTTCCTACCGGGTGCGGGCCTTCCGCGGGGCGGCCGCCACGCTCGGCGCGCTGCCGGAGTCGGAGCTGGCCACCCGCAGTGCCGCCGGCACCCTGACCGAGCTGCCCGGCGTCGGTGCGGTGACGGCCCGTTGCGTTGCGGAATCCCTCGCCGACGAGGAGCCGGTATACCTGCGCCGGCTCCTCGACACCGCCGGGCAGGACCTGGATGAGGCGACGGCGGCGCTGCGCGCGGCGTTGCGGGGGGACTGCCACAGCCACTCGGACTGGTCCGACGGCGGCTCGCCGATCGAGGAGATGGCACTCGCCGCGATCGACCTCGGGCATGAGTACCTCGTCCTGACCGACCACTCCCCCCGGCTCACCGTCGCCCGCGGCCTCTCCGCCGACCGCCTCCGCGAACAGCTCGACGTGGTCGCGGCGATCAACGAGCGCCTCTCCGGGCTGGCCGCGGACGGGGCGCTCGCCCGCCCGTTCCGGCTGCTCACCGGCATCGAGGTGGACATCCTGGCGGACGGGTCGCTGGACCAGTCCGACGAGCTGCTCGGCGGGCTCGACGTCGTGGTCGGCTCGCTGCACAGCGGCCTCCGCGACGACGCCGCGGTGATCACCAGGCGGATGGTGGCCGCGCTGGGCAACCCGCACCTGGACATCCTCGGGCACTGCACCGGGCGCCTGATCACCGGCGGCCGGGGCAAACGCCCGGAGAGCGCGTTCGACCCGGACGCGGTCTTCGCGGCGGCGGCCCGGCACGACAAGGCCGTCGAGATCAATTCCAGACCGGAACGGCTGGACCCGCCGAAGCGACTGCTGCGACTGGCGCTGGAGGCCGGCTGCCTCTTCTCCATCGACAGCGACGCCCACGCGCCGGGTCAGCTGGACTGGCTGCCGAACGGCTGCGCCCGCGCGGTCGCGTGCGCGGTCCCGCCCGAGCGCATCGTCAACACCTGGCCGATGGGCCGGCTGCTGGACTGGGCCCGCTCGCACGGTGAGCCCGGCGGCCTCACCCGGTGACACCGGGTCCGGTCGCGTATCGTCGCGGCGTGGGAGCAATCGACGACATCGCCAACCGGTACGTCGACCTGTGGGCGCCGCTGGATCCGATCGGCGCCACCTACGTCGGCGTCGCCGGGTACGACGACCAGCTCACCGACCTGTCCCCGGAGGGGTACGCCGCACTGGCCGCGCTCGATCGGCGCACGCTGGGCGAGCTCACCGCGACCGAACCCACCGACGAGCGGGAACGGGTCGCCAAGGAGGCCATGCAGGAGCGCCTCGGGCTGGCCCTGGAGCTCTACGACTCGGGTTCACTGAGCAGCGACGTCAACGTGATCTCGAGCGCGCTGCACACGGTGCGGGCGATCTTCGACCTGATGCCGACCGGGGGCCCGGAGGCGGCCGCCAACATCGCCGCCCGGATGGCCGCGGTGCCGCGGGCGCTGGACCAGTGGCGGGAAACCCTGCTGGCCGCTGCGGACGCCGGGCACGTCGCCCCGCGAGCGCAGATGATCGAGGTCGCCAAGCAGTGCGCCGTGTGGACCGATCCGGCCGCCGACAACTTCTTCCCCGCACTCGCTGAGCGGGCATCGGCCGGTGCCGACGAAGTGCTGTCCCGGGACCTGACGCGGGCGGCGACCCGCGCGGCCGAGGCCACGGTGGAGATCGCCCGCTTCCTGCGCGAGGAGCTCGCACCACGCGGACGCGCCGAGCAGGCTGCCGGCGAGGAACGCTACCGGTTGGCTTCGCGCTACTTCCTGGGCGCGGCGATCGACCTCGAGGAAACGTACGCCTGGGGATTCGAGGAGCTGGCCCGGATCGAGGCCGAGATGCGTACGGTCGCCGACAAGATCGTGCCGGGCGGCACGATCGACGACGCGGTGATCGCCCTCGACGCCGACCCGGCCCGCAACATCGCCGGCAAGGAGGCCTTCCGGGCCTGGATGCAGGAACTGGCCGACCGGGCGATCGCCGACCTGCACGGCACCCACTTCGACATTCCGGAGGCGGTACGCCGGATCGAGTGCCGGCTCGCGCCCACCTCCGACGGGGGTATCTACTACACCGGTCCCAGCGAGGACTTCTCCCGACCGGGCCGGATGTGGTGGGCGGTGCCCCAGGGCATCGCGCAGTTCTCCGCCTGGCGGGAGGTGACCACCGTCTACCACGAGGGTGTTCCGGGTCACCACCTGCAGATCGGCCAGACCCAGGTCCGCGCCGATCTCCTCAACCGGTGGCAGCGCCTGCTGTGCTGGTCGTCCGGGCACGGCGAGGGCTGGGCGCTCTACGCCGAGCGGCTGATGGATGAGCTGGGCTATCTCGACGACCCGGGCGACAAACTCGGCATGCTGGACGGCCAGACGCTGCGCGCCGCCCGGGTCATCGTCGACATCGGCATGCATCTGCGTCTCGAGGTGCCCCGCGACAATCCGTTCGGCTTCCACCCCGGCGAGCGGTGGACCCCCGAGCTGGGCTGGGAGTTTCTGCGCGGCCACTGCCGGGTGCCCGACGAAAACCTCCGATTCGAACTGAACCGGTATCTCGGCTGGCCCGGCCAGGCTCCGGCGTACAAGGTTGGCGAACGCATCTGGCTGCAGGCACGGGAGGACGCGCGGGCCCGCCAGGGAGCCGACTTCGACCTCAAGACCTTCCACCGCAAGGCACTCGATCTGGGCTCCCTCGGGCTGGATCCGCTGCAGGCGGCCCTGTCCCGGCTGTAGCCGCCGGCCCCGATCGGCTGTCAGGGCCGGCGGTGGAGCGTGCTGGATCTCGGCTAGTCTGCATCGATATGAGGCACCGGGGCTTGGCCGCCGCCGTGGTGAGCGTGGTCCTTGCGACGGTCGGGGCAATCCCCGCCACCGCGTCGGCCGCGCCCAGTCGCCCGCCGCATCTGCCGTGCCCGCTCGCCGCGATACCACCTCCACCACCCCACCCGCCCCGACCGGTGCCTGCACCCCGTGATCCGGATCGGCCGACGATCGGCGGCGAGGGCCTGGCCACCGCCGGGCTTGTCGTTCCGCCGGCCGCCCCACCCCCGCCGGGCAACCTCACCGCCACCTCGTGGCTGGTCGCGGACCTGGACACCGGCGCGGTGCTGGGCGCCTGTGGGCCGCACGAGCAGAGCCCACCGGCGAGCGTCCTGAAGCTGCTGTTGGCCGCGGCCGTGCTGCCCAAGCTCGACCCGGCTCAGATCGCCGAGGTCACCGCCGAAGACCTCAACATCGAGCGGGGCAGTTCGGCGGTCGGCCTGGTGGTGGGCGGCAGGTACCCGGTCGAGACGCTGTGGTTGGGCCTGCTGCTGCAGTCCGGCAACGACGCCGCCAACACACTGGCCCGGCTCGGCGGCGGCGCGGGCGGCGCGCCCGCCGGGCTGGCCGGCATGAACGCGTACGCCCGCGAACTGGGCGCGCACGACACGCACGCCGCGACGCCCTCCGGCCTGGACGGGCCGGGGCAGTTCACAAGCGTCTACGACCTCGCGCTGATCGCCCGGGTGTGCTTCGCCCGAGACGACTTCCGGCGGTACGCCACCACGCTGACCGCCCAGATGCCGGCACAGCCCAAGGGGCGGGCGTTCCAGTTCCAGAACGAGAACAAGCTGGTCACCAAGTACCCGGGCGCGCTGGGCGGAAAGACCGGCTTCACCGAGATGGCGCGCCACACCTATGTCGGCGCGGCCGAGCGCAACGGTCGACGGCTCGTGGTGACGCTGCTGAACGCGGAGGCACTGCCGGTGCGGGCGTGGCAGCAGGGCGCCGGGCTGCTCGACTGGGGCTTCGCGCTGCCCCCGGACGCCAGCGTGGGCCGACTGGTCAACCCGGGAGAGGTCACCACGCCACCCACCCGGGCGGCGGAGCCCAGCCGTACCGCGGAACGCAACGCTGCCCCCGCGGGCGGCGGCGGGGGTGGCAGCACCGAGGCGGCGCAGGCACCAGCCGACGTGGCGCGCTCGGCCCGATGGTCACCGGTCACCGTCGGCGCGCTGGTCGCGGTGGTCGTGCTGTTCACGGCGTCGGCCATGGCCGCCGCGCTGCGAACGCGCCGGGGCGTCCGGCGCCGGTCCGGGTCGGGACGGCGCCGCCTCGGCGGAGGTGCAGTGTGGTGACGTCCGGTTGCCACTCGGTTACCGCTATGGATTGCGGGGAGCCGGGTCCATACCTTCGGTACATGAACACGATGTTGGCAACCGCGCCCCGGACCGCGTTCCACCCCAGCTCAGCCGAGTGGAGCACCACGCTGCTTGACGAACTGATGGCCCGGGTGGGGGTCGACGGCCTGGTGGCGGCACTGCGCTGCCCGACCCTGCTGGCGACCGTCAAGGGTCACGAGGCCGCGGTCCAGGACACCCTCGCCATGCGCGGGCACGCCGTCTCCGCCGTCTCGCTGGCCGGGTACACCGTCGCGGTCCTCACCGCCGGGATGCGCTGCGGTCGGCTGCTGCCGAGCGACCCGGGCAGCGTGGACTGGTCGAATGCCGAGTGGCACGTGCTGCGCCTCGTCGCCGTCTGCTCGCTCGCGTGCGAACTGCCCTGATCAGGAAACCGCCGGGCCGGCCACCTGCGCAGGCAGCAGCACGCCGGGGTTGAGCAGACCGGCCGGGTCGATCGAAGCCTTGATCCGGCGCATCACCTCGATCTCCTCCGGTGAGCGCGACAGCGACAGCCACCGCACCTTCGCCCGACCCACACCGTGCTCGGAGCTGATGCTCCCCCGGTGCGCCGCGACGAGTCGCAGCACAGCGTCCGTGACCTCCGCGCCCGCCCCGTCCGCGCCGAGGACGTTGACGTGCAGGTTCCCCTCGTTGAGGTGGCCCCAGAAGATCGTCTGGGCCGATGGGGCAACGGCCGCGACCGTGCCGGGCAACGCCGCGACCAGGCCGGACAGCTCGCCGACGGGCACCGAGACGTCCAGCTTGACCGGCACGCCGGCCGCACTGACCGACTCGGTGTGGGTCTCCCGGTACGCCCAGAGCCGCGCCCGCCCGACGGCGTCCGAAGCCACCGTGGCGTCGCCGATATCCACTTCGGAGAGCAGCTCCAGCAGCTCGTCGGTGGCGTCGGCCCGCCCGGCACACTCCAGCACCACGTAGGCCGGGTACTGCTCGGCGAACGGCGCCGGCAGCTTCCCGTGTGCCCGGACCAGTGCCAGACCGTCGGCGTAGAAGATCTCCGCGGCGAGCAGTGAGGGAAGTCCGCCACGGGCCGCCGCCAGCAGAGCCAGGGCCGCGTCGGTATCGGCGAGTGCGACGAGCGCCACCACCCGCGCCGGCAGCAGCGGCACCAGCCGCAGCCGCACCCGGGTGATGATCCCGAGGGTGCCCTCGCTGCCGGTCAGCAGGTTCGTCAGGTCGTACCCGGTGTTGTCCTTGGCGAGCCCGGCCAGCCGGCTCACCACGGTGCCGTCGGCGAGGACAGCCTCGAGGCCGGTCACCTGCGCGCGCATGCTGCCGTAGCGGAGCACGTGCATCCCGCCGGCGTTGGTGGCGACCATGCCGCCCACCGTGGCCGCCGACCGGGCGGCGTAGTCCACGCCGAAGTCCAGCCCAGCGGCCCTCGCATGCGCCTGCAGCGCCTCCAGCCGCACCCCGGCCCCGGCGGTGACCTGCGCCTCCACGACGTCGACCGGGTCGAGCGAGGCCAGCCGGGTGAGACTGACCAGGACCTCGCCACCAGCCGGGACGCTCCCGCCCACCAGACCGGTGTTGCCGCCCTGCACCGCCATCGGCACGCCGGCCGCCACGCAGGCCCGCACCACGGCGGCCACCTGGGCGGTGTCCGCCGGGCGCACCACACAGACGGCGGTGCCGGTGAAGCGGCGGGTCCAGTCGGTCTCGTACGACGCCCGTAGCGCCGGATCCACGAGGACGTGCGGGTCACCGACGATGCTCCGCAACGTCGCTACCAGCTCCGTCATGACAGGACCCGGAGGCGGACGGTCTGGCTCATCTCACGCAGCTTCGTGAGCACCTCGTCGGGGTAGTCCCGGCCGATGTCGGTGAGCAGGTACCCGTACTCGCCGCGGGTGCCCAGCAGCTGGCCCTCGATGTTGACGGCGTGCTCCGCCAGGATGCTGTTCACCGCGGCCAGCACACCCGGCGTGTTGTGGTGCAGGTGGGAGATGCGGTGCGTGCCGGGCAGCGGGGCGAGCCCCACCGGCGGCAGGTTCACGCTGAGGGTGGTGGCACCGTCGGTGACGAAGCGGTGCAGCTTCTCGGCGACGAACGAGCCGATGTCGGACTGCGCCTCCTCGGTGGACCCACCGATGTGCGGCGTGAGGATGACGTTGGGCAGCCCACGCAGCTCGGAGCGGAACTCGTCGCCGCGCCCCTTCGGCTCGGTGGGGAACACGTCCACCGCGGCGCCGGCGAGGTGCCCGCTGTCCAGGTGCTGGCGCAGCGCGGCGTGGTCGATCACGAAACCGCGGCTGAGGTTGAGGAACAGGCTCCCCGCGCGCATCCGGGCGAACTGGGGCTCGCCGAAGAACCCGCTGTTGCCGGCGCGGCCGTCCACGTGCAGCGTCACCACGTCGGCGAGCTCGAGGAGCTCGTCGAGGCTGTCGCAGCGCTGGGCGTTGCCGAGGGCCAACTTGTCGGCGGTGTCGAAGAAGTACACCCGCATGCCGAGGTTCTCGGCGAGCACCGACAGCTGCGTGCCGATGTTGCCGTACCCGACGATGCCGAGCGTCCGCCCGCGGACCTCGTGGCTGCCGTCGGCGGCCTTGTCCCAGATGCCGGCATGCATCGCCGCGTTCTTCTCGGTCAGCCGGCGGGTCAGCGCGATGATCTCCGCGAGAGCCAGCTCGACGACGCTGCGGGTGTTGGAGTAGGGCGCGTTGAAGACCGCGATGCCCCGCGCGGCAGCCGCCGCGAGGTCGGTCTGGTCGGTGCCGATGCAGAAGGCGCCGATCGCCATCAGGTTCGGCGCCGCGGCCAGCGCGTCGGCTGTGACGGTGGTCTTGGACCGCACCCCCAGCAGGTGCACATCGCCGATCCGCTCGATCAGCTCGTCGGGGTCGAGCGCCCTGCCGAGCGTCTCCACCTGGTAGCCGGCGCCGCCGAGCCGGGCCTCCGCGGTCGGGTGGATGCCCTCCAGCAGCAGCGCGCGGACCGGCCCGTTCACGGTTCTGATCACAAGCTGAGGGTAGCGGCAGGTCCGGTCGGGCCGGAGCGAGGTGGCGAGATGGACTCGGCCCGCAATCTGCTCTCGACAAATCTCGGCGAATCCATTAGAGTCCATTGACGCGTCCCGCTCCTCCTGCTCCCCCCGTGGCAGCCGGATCGGGACGCGTCCTTTTGTCCGCGTGCCCGCCGTACACTCGACATCGACTTCACGACGATCACGGCTGGGCGGAGCATTGCAGTGACGCAGACGACCCCGGGCATCACGCGGAACACCCGCCAACGCGCCGAGGTGCTCGCGCTGCTGACCGAGACGGACGACTTCCGTACGCCGCAGCAGTTGCACATGACGCTGCGGGAGCGCGGCGCGCGGGTCGGCCTCACCACCGTCTACCGCACCCTGCAGGTCCTGGTGGACGCCGGTGAGGTGGACACCATGCGGCTGCCCACCGGCGACCAGCTGTACCGACGGTGCAGCCGGACGCACCACCATCACCTGGTCTGCCGCGACTGCGGCTCGACGGTCGAGGTGGAGGGTCCCGCGGTCGAGCGGTGGGCCGACCGGGTCGCGACGGAGCACGGCTTCACCGACGTCAGCCACACGCTTGAGATCTTCGGCACCTGCGGGCCGTGCGCGCGCCGTTGACGGCTCTCGCCGGGCGGACGTCGGCCTCCCGTCGCAACGTATAGACCTGCTCGCACCAACGCGAGCAGGTCCATACGTCCCGACGAGGCATACGGCCCGGTCCCGGCCGGGTGAAACAGCTACCCGCGCTGTGGCGTCGTGTTGAGACGTGCCGCCCTCACAGCATGGACAGGTGTACGTGGTTGGTGTGATCGCTGGACGGGTCGCCGTTGCCGCGCCGGTAGGCGTGCCAGCCGAGCGCGGGGGACCAGATCTGCTTGAACCAGATGACGTAGAGCACACCGAGACGCTTCGCGTTGGCGACGAAGTACGCCGCCAGGTTGTTGCCGTAGGTGCGGCTGGCACCGCCGGCGACACCGCCGAAGCCGCCGACGTCGGAGGCGAAGTCGCAGGCCCGGCCCTTCGGGTGCTCCCCGCTGCCGCCTGATCGGTGGCAGGAGACGAAGCGCGTGAAGCCGGCCGCCTTCGCCTGTTGCATGGCGTTGAGGGTGCGGGGGGTGATGCAGCCGTTCGTGGTCGGGTCGTTGACCGAGCATGACTGCGCGGGCAGGGAGCCGTCGGCGCGGCGCGGCACCGCGGGGGCGGTCACCGAGTTCGTGGCGGGCACGCCGGAGCTGACCGGGCCACCGCCGGCGGCCCGCAACGCCGCCTCCGCCTGCTGCTTCTGCTTGGCCATGATGTCGAGTTGCTGCTGCTGGCTCGCCACCTCGGCGTCGATCGCCTCGCGGTTGCGCCGCACCTCGGTCTGCAGTCTCGTCATCTCCCGCAGCAACCGGTCGCTGCGCACCGCGAGCAGGTTCATCGTGGTCGCCTTGTCCAGCAGGGTGTCCGGCGACGCGCTGCCCAGCAGGGCCGACGCGGTCCGGAGGCCACCGCTGCGGTAGACCGCACCGACGATCTCGTCGGTGACGGCGCGCAGCCTGGTGACCTCGGCGTCGACGGTGGTGGCCCGCTCGGCGAGCTCCGCCTGGCGCTTGCGGGAGTTGTCCAGCTTCGTCTGGGCGTCGATGAAGGCCCGGTTCACGGTGTCCAGGGAGGCACGGAGCTGTGGGGTGCCGCCCTCATCGTCGGCGCCCGGCGCTGCCGCGGCCGGGCCGACCGGGATCACGGAAAGGGCGAGGATGGCAGCGAGCAGAGCCATCAGCAGCGCTCGGGGCCGGGCTCGGACGTGGTTGAACATGGGCCGGTGGTGTCCCTCCGTTGGCCGCCGACCGAGTTAGCTGACGGGTTCGGGACGGAAGGTGCCCCTACCGCGGCTTCGCGGATTCACCCCAGTACTGCGGTTGGTTCCCCGGCTCGCCCGAAGGCGATTAGGCGGCGGTCGCCGCCTGCGCCTGGGAGCGCCGCTGAACGGTGACCGGCTCCGACGGTACCCCGCGATTTCCGCGTTATGTCTGAGTTATTTCCCGCTGTCCCATTTGCATCCCCCGATCGGTGCGGCGACCGATCCGACCGGCCAGCCGGGTGCCTCAGCCGGTTGCCAGCCGACCCAACTGTGGGGACAGCCAGCGGCCGACGAAGGTCCGGACGCCCTCGGAAGTGAGTGCCGGGCGACCGTAGACGCGTGCGGCTCTCCCGGCATGCCGGGAGAGCCGCACGTGTGGCGTTGTCAGCGGGCGTCCGGATCAGCCCCGGATCGCTCGGCGTCGGCGTCGGCGTCGGCCGACCCGACCGGCACGTTGTCGGAGTCACGCGTGGCCCCGGACAGGTCGCCGTCGGCCCCGGCGCGTACCGCGTCGGCCTGTGCATCGCTCGCGCCGACGATCTCGCCATCCTCGTCGGTGGTCACGGCTTCGTCGTCTGATCCGGCTACCGCACCGGCAGCCAGACCGGTGTACAGGGAGTCGCTACCCATTCCTGTCGTCATGGCGGTGGGCTACCCCGCCGGTCGGCTGCCCACACCTGCCGGGACAGTCTCAGCGCCGAGCGGTATCTGGAGAAACACCGTGCCACGAAGGTCGAGCCAGGCCCGGTCCGGCCCGCGAACCAGCCTCAGCACCACCTCGTCGCAGCGCGAGCAGCGCGCGACCAGGCCGGGCGCACGGTCGTACACCCGCAACTGGGCAATGGCGCCCTCCATCCCGCAGCCGGCGCACCTGCCGGTGGCCACGGTCATGTCCACCGCGAAGATCTCGCGCAGCGCGCCGGCCAGCGCATTGCCGTCCAGCAGATGGCTCTCCGGCTCGGCGCTTCGCGGGACGGGGTCGGTGGCGGACGGCTCGGTCATGTGGGACCTCCAGTCGGGCCGAAACGTTCGGTCTTGATCCGGCGCGGGTCGTGGCCCAGCGCCACCAGGATGTCCGCGACGGACTCCACGAACCCGGTGGGTCCGCACACGAAGCAGGCCGGCTCGAAGTCGGCCGGCCAGCCGTAGGTGTTCACGTCGGCGACGCCGAGCCGTCGGCGCGGCCCCAGCCGGGTGTAGTGGTGGTGCACGTCCAGGCCGGCGTCATCGCGGACCCGCCGGCGCAGTTCCTCGGCGTAGTACGCGTCGTCGGGCGTGCGTACCGAGTAGATCAGTCGAAACGGCACCCGACTACGGACGGACCCACGGGTGCGCACCATCGCCATCAACGGCACGAGCCCGGCGCCCCCGGCAACGAGCAGCACCGGCTCCGGATCGGTGTGCCGCCACACGAACCAGCCACCGACCGGCCCCCGGATCTCCACCAGATCCCCGACCGCCAGGGTCTGCGCGAGGTACGGCGACACCTCACCACCGTCCACCTGCTGCACCGTCAACTCGACGCGCTCACCGTCGGGCGCGGACGCGATCGAGTAGCTGCGCTGGGTGGAGTACCCGTCCGCGGCGGTGAGCCGGACGTCGACATGCTGGCCCGGCAGGTGCCCCGGCCAGTCCGGCACCTCGAGGATCAGCGTCCGGGCGGTCGCCGTCTCGGCCCGGACGTCAACCAGTCGACCGGCCCGCCAGGTCAGTCGCCTTGATACCGCTGCTCGCGCCATGGGTCTCCGTAGTCGTGATATCCGACGCTCTCCCAGAAGCCGGGTGAGTCCTCGAGCATCAACTGGATGCCCGAGATCCACTTCGCCGACTTCCACAGGTACAGGTGCGGGACCAGCAGGCGGGCCGGCCCACCGTGCTCCGGGGTCAGGTCGGCGTCGTCGTACCGGTAGGCCACCCACGCCTTGCCGTCGAGGAGGTCCTCCAGTGGAAGGTTGGTCGTGTACCCCCCGTAGGAGTGCACCATCGCGTAGTCGGCTGCCGTGTCCACGTCGGCGAGGAGCGTGTCGAGCGGCACGCCGTGCCAGGAGGTGCCGAACTTGGACCACTTGGTGACGCAGTGCAGATCGACCGTAACTGTCTCCGCCGGCAAGGCCAGCAGGTCCGACCACGACCACCGGTGGCGGTCGTCGGTCTCGGTGGTGACGGTGAACTCCCACCGGTCCAGTGCGATGCGTGGCGTGGGGCCGGCGGAGAGCACCGGAAACTCGGTGGTCAGGTACTGCCCCGGCGGCAGTTTGACATCGGAACGGCCCCTCGGCCGCCCGGTGAAGCCGGGCGAGAGAAATCCCATCCGGTCAGTAGACCAGCCCAATGTTGCCGATGGACACTCCTGGACCGACTCCGGTTTCCGGCGGACGACGACGGGTAGCCGGGCCAGGTGATCCGCATGAGGTGGCAACCGGACCGGCGCGACGTGCTCTGGCCGGCGGCACTGCTCGGTGCCGGGCTCGCCGCGGCCGTCGATGAGATCGTCTTCCATCAGATCCTCGCCTGGCACCACTTCTACGACCGGGCCACCACCAGCGTGGGGCTGTTCTCAGACGGGGTGCTGCACGCGGTGGAACTGGTGGCCGTGGTGGCCGGCGGGTACCTGCTCGCCGACCGCCATCGCCGGGGTGCCCTGCGCGCCCGCCCGGCGTGGAGCGGCATCCTGCTCGGCGCGGGTGCGTTCCAGCTGTTCGACGGCATCGTGGACCACAAGCTGTTGCGGGTGCACCAGATCCGCTACGGCGTGGACCTGCTCCCGTACGACATAGCCTGGGCCGTCGTCAGCCTTGCCCTGATCGCGGCGGGTCTGCTGCTTCGTCGCGGGTCCGTCCGCGGATCAAGGGCCCCGGCACCGCGGTGACCTTCGCGCTCACCGCGCTGGTCGGCTACCTGTTGGCGGCGGCGCGGCTGATCCGGACCGGCAGGCGGTGGCGGTCGTCGCGCGCGGCGGCCTTCCTTCTCGGCACCGCGCTGCTCGGCGTCGCGGCCTGCCCGGCGCTCACCCGGCTGGCCGCCACGGACTTCCGCGCGCACGTCGCCGTGCACCTGCTCCTGGGCGGGTTCGCTCCGCTGGCGCTCGCGCTGGGCCGGCCGATGACGTTGGCCCTCGCGACGATGCCGCGGGCCGAACGCCGGTACGCCGTACGGGCGCTGCGGTCCAGGGCGGGGCGTACCGTGGCCCACCCGTGGGTCGCGGCCGCGCTCGCCGTCGGGCCGCTCTACCCGCTCTACCTCACGCCGTTCTTCGCCACGGTGGAGCGCACTCCGGTGCTGCACACCGTGGCCCACGTGCACTTCCTGCTTGCCGGCTACCTGCTCGCCGCGGTCACCATCGGCATCGACACCGGCCGGCCGGCGTCGCTGCGGGTCCGGGTGAGCGCGCTGGTGCTCGCCTTCGCCGGGCACGCCACGCTGGCCAAGCTGCTCTATGTCGCGGGGTCGGTCCCCGGCTACCCGACCGAGCAGGTGACCGCCGGCGCCGAACTGATGTACTACGGCGGCGACGTGGCCGAACTGCTCCTCGTCGCCGCCGTGTTCACCCGCTGGTACGTCCGACGTCGCCGAACGGACGTCAGGGTGGATCAGAGCATCGGCTTGCCACCGGTGACGCCGAGCACCTCACCGGTGATGTAGCTGGACTCCTGCGAGGCCAGGAACACGTAGGCCGGCGCGAGTTCGGCCGGCTGCCCCGCGCGCCCCATCGGCGACTCCTCCTCGCCGAACGACTCGACCTTCTCCTCCGGCATGGTGGCCGGGATCAGCGGAGTCCAGATCGGACCGGGCGCGACGGAGTTGACCCGGATGCCCTTCTCGACCAGGCCCGCCGCCAGACCCTTGGTGAAGTTGACGATGCCGCCCTTCGTGGTGGCGTAGTCCAGCAGCTGCGCGGACGGCTGGGCTGCCTGGATCGACGAGGTGTTGATGATCGTCGAGCCCTTCGGCATGTGCGGCACGGCCGCCTTGCACAGCCAGAACATCGCGTACAGGTTGGTCTTCATCACCCGGTCGAACTGCTCGGTGGTGATGTCGGCGATGCCGCCCGGCTGCGCCATCTGGTAGGCGGCATTGTTGACCAGGATGTCGATCTGGCCGAACTCGCTGACCGCGCGCTCGATGATCTGCTGGCAGAGTGCCTCGTCGCGGATGTCGCCGGGCACGGCCACCGCGGTGCGGCCGGCTTCCTGTACCAGCCGGACGGTCTCCTGTGCGTCCTTCTCCTCCTCCTCGAGGTAGGAGATCAGGACGTCGGCGCCCTCCCGGGCGAACGCGATCGCGACCGCACGCCCGATGCCGGAGTCGCCGCCGGTGATGACGGCCTTGCGACCGGTCAGCCGACCGCTGCCGCGGTAGCTCTCCTCGCCGTGGTCGGGCTGCTCGGACATGTCCGTGGTCAGGCCGGGGTGCGCGATCTGCTCACCCTTGTCCTGGGCCGGCTGACCGTACTGCTCCTGCGGATCCTGCCTGGTGTATTGGTCCTGACTCATGTGTGCGCTCCTGTCGCCGGTACCGTGTATGCAGAGTCTGTGCCCGCTATCCCGGCCGGTAATCGCGCCGTCAGCGCCGGATCAACTCCGGCGGCCCGATCCGCACCCGCACCCCGGGTGAGGCGTGGACCAGCGGGTCGCCGTCCGGTGCCGGCAGGCCGGCCGCTGCGGTGAGGTCCTGTCGGAGGTGCTCCACCCTGGCCCGGTGCAGGGGCCAGGGCGGATGCTCCGCGTTCACCGCGACCAGTTGGCCGGCGTGCGCGGAGTACAGGCGGTGCCGGGCGGTCAGGAAGTGGTCCAGCGGGCCGAGTTCCGGCTCAGCGATGGCCGGGCCGACCCGGACCCGGGCGTCGTAGCCCGCCCCGGCGGGGCCAGGCCAGCGGCGGCGCCCGCGGTAGACGAGCGCACCGCCACGCACCCGTACGCTCGCGCCGGACCAGAAGTACGGCAGGCCGAGGCTCGCCCGGGCCGCGAGCACCGCCGGCAGCCGGGTGGCGTCCAGTGAGAAGAAGAAGATGCCGCTGCCGCCGTCCGGCCCGGTGACATAGGTGCGCAGGTTCGTCTCAGGGAAGTACGACAGCCAGGGCAGCGGCGGTACGCCGGGCGGGCGCACCCGGCGCATCACGAACGGCAGCAGCCCGATCCACGCCGAGCCGTCGAAGGTCTGCACCCGCAGCCGGTCCGGCACGAGTGGCGCCACCACGTCCACCGGGTAGCGCCAGTGCAGGAACGTCATCTGCTCCCAGCGGTGGATCATCGTCGCGGTGCGCACCCGCAGCGGCTCAGGTGCCCGCATCGCTCCCCCTCGCCGGTGCCCGCGACGCCATTCCGGTCAGCCGGCACAGCGCGGCGAACCCGTCGTCGCTGCCCGGCCAGTGCCGGCGCACCGCGGGCAGGCCGGCACGGCGGACCACCGACCGCAGGACCATCGTGACGATGATGGCGTCGTCGGCGTACCCGATGATCGGAATGAAGTCCGGGATCAGATCCAGCGGGACCGCCAGGTACCCCAGCAGCAGGGCCAGCCGCACCCGTACGCCGCGCGGCAGCGTCCGGTCCGCCGCCAGCCGGCGCAGCAGCCGCAGCAGATCCGGCAGGATCCGCACCGCCTCGCGCAGCAGCGAGCCCTTCGGCCGCGCCACCAGCAGCGCGATCACCAGCAGGAGCCAGGTGGCGACCAGCGCCACGCCGATGCCTGCCGCGATCCGCCACCACATCCCCGCATCCTCGCATCACCACGCGCGGCGGCACCGCGCGCGGCGGCACCGCGCACGGCGTCATCGCGCGCGGCGTCATCGCGACGCTGGCGGGCACCCGCCGGACGTCGACCAGGTCACGCCTGGCAGCACGCGTCGCTGACGTCGAGCGCGCCGGTCGGCGACGCCGCGGGCAGCCGCTCCCGACCCTGGGCCACCCCGAAGAAGTCGCCGCCCTTGCGCTTGACGTCGTCAGTGCCCCAGGCCCGGTCGCGCGGCACCTTGACCAGGCGGGGGATGTGCTTGGCGCAATGGATGTACGCCTCCTCCACGGACGCCACCACCCATCGTTCCGGCCGCCGGCCGGGCACGGTGTCGACCGGCAGGTCCGGGATGGAGCGCCGCATTTCGGCATCGTCCACGATGCTCGCCCGCCCGTTGACGTGCAGTCCGACGCCGTCCCGGAAGAAGTCCACGAAGACCAGGCCCACGTGCGGGTTCTCCAGGAGGTTGCCGAGGCTCGCCATGACGCCGTTGCCCCGGTACTCGGGCCACGCCAGCCGGCCAGGATCGAGCACCTGGACAAAGCCCGGCGGGCCGGCCCGGAAGCTGCAGTCACACTCGCCGTGGCTGTCGGCGGTGGCGATGAACATCATCTCCTGGCGTGCGACGTACTCCTGCATCCGGTCGTTGAGATGGTCGAGCACCTGGGTGGTGTAGAACCGTTCGGCCCGCTCGGAGGTGCCGTACTGCTCCTGGAGCAGATGCTCGCCGACCGAGCCCGGCAACGCCGTTCCCACCTGGGCTACCGCCGCACCGTTGTGGCCGTCGTCCATGGTTACCTCCGCTGATGTACGCCCCGCCGCGGCCGCGCATCAGCGTCGAACTCCGCCAGGGTCACCGGTCGCGGTAGCAGTCAGGGGAGCGCCGCCGCCATAGCAGGATCGCACATTGTGTGCGTCGTATCGACACATCCAGTAGAGATGATGTGTACTGCACGTGCAGGTTGCACCTCGCGGGAATCCGCGAGCCCGACTCCCGGCACTGCTCCCCCAGCGGGTGCCCGGGCCAGTCCGAACGAAGGGCGCCGATGAACAGTCTGTCCGCGTTGTTGAAGGAGAGCTGGACGCTGGTCGAGGAGCAGCAGGACAAGCTGGCCAGTTACTTCTACGCCCGGATGTTCCTGTCCAACCCGCAACTGCGGGACCTGTTCCCGATC
>DATHBD010000082.1:0-207528 GCA_035296325.1 Micromonosporaceae bacterium
AACACCGGGCAAGTATGGCCGAAGGGCCGTCCGCGACAGAAGTCGCGGACGGCCCTTCGGTTTGGATCAGCGGTTCACTTGCCGCCGGCGAGCTTCTCCCGCAGTGCGGCGAGCGCCTCGTCGGTGGCCAGGGTGCCGGCCGGCTCCTCGGTCGAGCGCGCCGGGGCGGGCGAGCTGGACGACGAGCTGGAAGCACCACCGGTGGAGGACGACGACGTGGCCGCCGGAACGCCGGCCGGGACCGGGTTGAGCGCCGCCTCGGCGTCCGCCTCGCGGGACGTCTGCACCTGCTTGGTGTGGGCCTCCCAGCGCTCGCGGGCGTCGGCGTACTGCTTCTCCCACGTCTCGCGCTGCTTGTCGAAGCCCTCGAGCCACTCGCCCGTCTCGGGGTCGAAGCCCTCCGGGTAGATGTAGTTGCCCTCGGTGTCGTACGTCGCGGCCATGCCGTAGAGGGTGGGGTCGAAGTGCTCCTCGCCCTCGACGAAGCCCTCGTTGGCCTGCTTCAGCGACAACGAGATCCGGCGGCGCTCCAGATCGATGTCGATGACCTTGACCATCACGTCCGAGCCAACCTGGACGACCTGCTCCGGGATCTCCACGTGGCGCTCGGCCAGTTCGGAGATGTGCACCAGGCCCTCGATGCCGTCGTCCACCCGGACGAACGCGCCGAACGGAACCAGCTTGGTGACCTTGCCCGGCACGATCTGCTGGATCGCGTGGGTCCGGGCGAACTGACGCCACGGGTCTTCCTGGGTGGCCTTGAGCGACAGCGACACGCGCTCCCGGTCCAGGTCGACGTCGAGCACCTCGACCTCGACCTCCTGGCCCACCTCGACCACCTCGGACGGGTGGTCGATGTGCTTCCAGGAGAGCTCGGAGACGTGCACCAGACCGTCCACACCGCCGAGGTCGACGAACGCGCCGAAGTTGACGATGGAGGAGACGACGCCCTTGCGGACCTGCCCCTTCTGCAGCTTGTGCAGGAACTCGGTGCGCACCTCGGACTGCGTCTGCTCCAGGTAGGCCCGGCGGGACAGCACCACGTTGTTGCGGTTCTTGTCCAGCTCGATGATCTTCGCCTCGAGCTCGCGGCCGACGTACGGCTGGAGATCCCGCACCCGACGCATCTCGACAAGCGACGCCGGCAGGAAGCCGCGCAGCCCGATGTCGAGGATCAGACCACCCTTGACCACCTCGATGACCGAACCGCGGACGACACCTTCCTCGTCCTTGATCTTCTCGATCGTGCCCCACGCCCGCTCGTACTGCGCGCGCTTCTTCGAGAGGATCAACCGGCCTTCCTTGTCCTCCTTCTGGAGAACCAGGGCCTCGATCTGATCGCCAACAGACACCACATCCGCGGGATCGACGTCATGCTTGATCGACAACTCGCGCGAGGGAATGACGCCCTCGGTCTTGTAGCCGATGTCGAGCAGGACCTCGTCCCGGTCGACCTTGACGACGGTGCCCTCGACAATGTCGCCGTCATTGAAGTACTTGATGGTCTCGTCGATCGCGGCGAGGAATGCTTCCTCGGAGCCGAGATCGTCGAAGGTGACCTGCTTGGAGTCGGCGCCGACGGCACCGGGTGCGCTCGAGGTGGCCTCGATGCTGCTCGTCATCTGGGTTGTTGCTCCGGTCGGGATATGGTGTCAGAAGTGACCTGTGGCGCGCCCGAGAGCCGGTCGCCGGGCACAGCCCGCCGCCGCTGGCTCATGCGGGATGTGATGACGACTGCGGGTCTGCTCCCTACCGAGACACGCGACCCACGAGTGCATCGACCAGCCTACCCTGTGCAATACCACACGGTCCAACCCTCCCCGAACCAGATGCCACGGGATTTTTCCCCACCGGCCGCCTACCGTGATCGGCTATGGAACCGAGCGACCTCCCGGGCGTGCTGAGGCGGGTCGCCGACGCGGACGAGACCCGCCGGGCCAACCGGGCGTGGTGGGATACCGACGCCGACGCCTACCAGGCCGAACACGGCGCCTTCCTGGGCGACGTGGACTTCGTCTGGTGCCCGGAAGGGCTGCGCGAGGCCGACGCCGGCCTGCTCGGCACGGTTCGCGGCGCCCGGATCCTGGAGATCGGCTGCGGCGCCGCGTCCTGTGCCCGGTGGCTCGCCACCCAGGGCGCCGAGGTGATCGCCACGGACCTGTCCGCCGGGATGCTCCGCCACGCGGCGGCCGGCGCGGCCCGATCGGGGGTACGGGTGCCGCTGGCGCAGTGCGACGCCACCGCCCTGCCGTTCGCCGCGGAGGCCTTCGACATCGTCTGTACCGCGTTCGGGGCGGTCCCGTTCGTGGCCGACTCGGCCGGCCTGATGCGGGAGGTGCACCGGGTGCTGCGGCCGGGCGGCCGGTGGGCGTTCTCGGTCACCCACCCGATGCGCTGGATCTTCCTGGACGACCCGGGTGAGCGGGGCCTGAGGGCCGTGCACTCGTACTTCGACCGTCACCCGTACGTGGAGCAGGACGACACCGGGGCGGCCACCTACGTCGAGCAGCACCGCACGCTCGGGGACCGGATCCGCGAACTCGTGGCGGCCGGCTTCCTGCTCCGCGACCTGGTGGAGCCGGAGTGGCCGGCGACACTCACCCAGACGTGGGGCCAGTGGAGCCCGCTGCGGGGCGCGGTCTTCCCCGGTACCGCCATCTTCGTGGCCGACAAGCCCGACCCGGCGGGCGTACCATGACCGGCGTGACCGCTGAGCCGATCGACCCGGCAGCGGGGTCGTGGTCCCCGGACCCGATCCGGCAGCGCCTGGCCGGCTACACGCTCGATGACATCCTTGCCGTGCCCGACGACGCTCCCCGCGTCGAACTCGTCGACGGAGTGATGGGCGTGGTCCCCTCGCCCACGTTCGGGCACCAGAGCATCGGGTTTCTCTTGTGCGGCTGGCTGCGGGCGCACTGCCCCCCGCAGCTGACCGCGAGCATCGCCCTGGGCGTCGCCGTCGACGCGAACAACTCATGCGAGCCCGACGTGCTGCTGCACCGTGCCGACACCGCACTGGACCGGCACTTCCTGCTGCCCAGCGACGTGACCATCGTCGTGGAAATCGTCTCACCAAGCACCCGCCGTCGGGACCGGATGGAGAAGCCCGCGGTCTACGCCGACGCCGGCATCCCGTACTTCTGGCGCATCGAGCAGAACCCGGTGCGGGTGCACGCCTATCAGCTCGCCGATGGAACCTACCGGGAGCAGGCCACCAGCACCGACGAACTCGTCCTGAACGAGCCGTTCCCCCTCCGCCTCTCCATCGCCGCGATCACGCCCTGACCCCGCCCGGTTACTGCACGGTGGGGCTGCGGCGTTCCAACATGAGGACGTCGCGCCAGATGCCGTGGTGGCGGGCCAGGCGTTCCCGGGTGCCGACGAGGCGGAAGCCGACGGAACGGTGCAGGGCCAGGCTGGTCTCGTTCTCCGGGAAGATCGCGGTGACGATCGTCCAGATGCCGGCCGCCTCACTCGACGCGATCAGGGCGTGCAGCAAAGCCCGCCCGACCCCACGCCCGTGCGCGTCCGGGTGCACGTACACCGAGTGCTCGGCCACTCCGGCGTACACCGGCCGGCGCGACACCGGAGAGAGCGCCACCCACCCGAGGATCCGCCCGTCGGAAGGGTCGACGGCGACGAACCGGTGGTCGGCCAGGTGGCCGGCGTCCCACTCCGGCCAGGTCGGCGCCTCAGTCTGGTAGGTGGCGTTGCCACTGTCCATGCCCGCCTGGTAGATCGCGAGCACCTGCCCGGCATCCGCCGGCCGCATCGCCCGGATGTCGTGGCGGGGCGGCTCCTTGGCCGCCCGGGCGACGGCGAGGAAGTGACTCGACGCCCCCATCAGCACCGGCTCGCACTCGACGACGCGCAGCTGATCCAGCAGGATCCCCCGCCGGTTCTCGTCGGCGAGCACCGCGTCCAGGTCGCCGGTCATCCACACCGGCCCTTCCACCGCCACCAGCCGGTCCAGGACCAGCCCGGCGGCCCGCGCCTCCGCTGCGAGTTCGTCCGGGTGGTGGAAGTAGGCGGTGGTGAACCAGCGATCGTCGGGCGGGGGCTCGTGCCGACCGCTGCCGAGGACCCGCCGCACCAGCGGCGGAAAGTCCCGCTCGGCGTGGAATCCCTGCGCATAGCCGTCGATCAGGGAGGCGTACCGGCTGATCGCGGCCGCCACCACCACACCGCCGGGGCGCACCACCCGGGCCGCCTCGCGCCACGCCGCCGCGCGGTCCGCCGGCTCGGTCAGGTGGTACAGCGGCCCGAGCAGCAGCACGGCGTCCCAACTCGCGTCGGCATCACCGAGGTGACGGGCGTCGCCGACGCTCGCGGTCACCCCGGGCAGCGTCGCGGCGACGGCCACCTGCTCCGGCACCGGGTCGACGACATGCACGGCGTACCCCGCCCGGGCCAGCGGGCCGGCGTAGACGCCGGTCGCACCGCCCACGTCGAGGACGGCGGCCGGCGACGCGGGTAGGACCCGGGTCAGCACGTCCCAGGTGCGGAGGAACTCCAGCCTGCCGGTGCCGGTCGCGAGACGGGACCGTTCACCCATCCGGCGGTAGTACGCCAGCACCTCAGGCCGCATGATCACATGCTCGCCGGCCGGGCCGCCGTGGGCAACGGCTTTCTGGGGCGGTTCAGGCGGTGAGGCCATCGGCCAGAGCGGCCGCGGCAGCGGCATCCAGGGCACCGTCCACCACCGCGATCCGGTGCCGACGGCGGAGCGCCGCACCGGGCGAAATGACCCGCGGCTCGTCGAAGGCGAGCGCCACGCACACACCCGGGTACTGGGCGGCACGCACGAACCACGCGTCGCCGTCGCCGAGTCCGGTGAACACCAGCGTCGCACCGGCTCCGACCGGGTCGGCACAGACCATCGCCACCCACGGCCCGGTCGAGCCGTTGACCTCCCGCTCATCGTCGGTGGACGCGGTGAACACCCGCGGCGTGGACGCGGACGCCGCACGCCAGAAGAATCCGCCGTACCCCGACCCGGGCAGGCCGTTGCTCCCGGGGCTGCCGAGCTTCACCGCCGCGTCATCGCCGCCGCGCAGCTCGTACGCCACGTCGAGCACCCAGGCATCGCTGCGCCCGGCCAGTGGCGCAGCGGTCAACGAGGACTCCTCGACCACGAGCAGCCGACCGCTCGGGTCGTACCAGTGCAGCCGGGACCGTAGCGTGGCGTCGGTCCGTTCCAGCCACTCGACGTGGACGATCCGGCCGTGGTCGGCGAGCCAGAGGTAGTCCGCGCCGCGCACGTACGTCCGGCCGCCCCAGAGGTTGGTGCCGTTGACGTCCTGCATGCTCAGCGAGGCGCCCAGGTGCCACGGGTGATCGGCCGGACCGGCGTCGGAGACGACGACCCCGGCGAGGGTCCGGACGGGGTGCAGGTAGGGCCGGGGGCCGTGCAGCGGGTCCACGTCCGGCTCGACGACGTACTCGGCGACGTGGTGTCCGGAGACCAGCAACGGCACGGTCGGGGCGGTCATGAGCGCCGACCCTAGCCTAGTGATCCGCGGCGTTCCAGTCGCGGCCCACGCCGACCGAGACGCCCATCGGCACGTCCAGCCGGTACGCCGAGCCCATCTCCTCGCGGACCAGTGCCTCGAGTTGGTCGCGCTCCCCCGGCGCCACCTCGAAGACCAGCTCGTCGTGCACCTGGAGCAGCATCCGCGACCGCAGCCCGGAGCGCTCCAGCGCGGCCTCCACGCGCAGCATGGCGACCTTGATGATGTCCGCGGCGGAGCCCTGGATCGGCGCGTTGAGTGCCATCCGCTCGGCCATCTCCCGGCGCTGCCGGTTGTCGCTGACCAGGTCCGGGAGGTACCGACGACGCCCCAGCACCGTGCCGGTGTACCCGTCCCGGCGCGCCTGCGCGACCACCGCGTGCAGGTAGTCCCGCACTCCGCCGAACCGACTGAAGTACTCCTCCATCAGCACGCTCGCCTCGGCCGGGGTGATGCCGAGTTGCTGGCTCAGCCCGTACGCGGAGAGGCCGTACGCGAGGCCGTAGTTCATTGCCTTGATCTTGCGGCGCTGATCCGGGGTCACCTCGGTCACCGGCACCCCGAAGACCGACGAGGCGGTGGCGGCGTGGAAATCCCAGCCGGAGTTGAACGCCTCGATCAGCGCCTCGTCCCGGGACAGGTGTGCCATGATCCGCATCTCGATCTGGCTGTAGTCCGCGGTGAGCAGGCTCTCGTACCCCTCGCCGACGACGAAGGCCCGGCGGATGCGGCGGCCCTCCTCGGTGCGGATCGGCACGTTCTGCAGATTGGGGTCGGTGCTGGACAGCCGGCCGGTGGCCGCCACCGTCTGGTAGAAGGTGGTGTGGATGCGGCCGTCGTCGCTCACCGACTTCAGCAGCCCGTCCACGGTGGACTTGAGCTTGGCGACGTCGCGGTGGCGCAGCAGGTGGGCCAGGACGGGGTGCTCGGTCTGGACGAAGAGCCCCTGCAGCGCCTCCGCGTCGGTGGTGTAGCCGGTCTTGATCCGCTTGGTCTTCGGCAGGTTGAGTTCGCCGAAGAGGATCTCCTGCAACTGCTTGGGCGAGCCCAGGTTGAACTCCCGCCCGACCACCGCGTACGCCGCCTGGGCGGCCGCCTTGACCTCCGCCGCGAAGTGCGACTCCAGGTCGGAGAGGTAATGCGTGTCCGCCGCGATGCCGGCCCGTTCCATCCGCGCCAGCACGTACGCCAGCGGCAGCTCCACCTCGGCGAGCAGCCGGGTGGCGGCGTCACCGTCGCGGGACAGCTCGTGCTGCAGCGCCGCGGCGAGGTCGAGGGTGGCGCGGGCCCGGAGCATCAGGCTGCGTTCGGTCTCCCCGTCTGCCTCGCCGAGGCCGTCCAGCGTGAGCTGGCCGTCGTCCGGGGCATCCACTCGCAGCTCCCGCTGCAGGTAGCGCAGCGCCAGGTCGGTGAGATCGTACGAGCGCTGGTCGGGGCGGGCCAGGTAGGCCGCGAGCGCGGTGTCGGCGGCGACGCCCCGCAGCGCCCAGCCGTGCGCGGCGAAGGCCAGCAGCGCCGGCTTGGCGTCGTGCAGGACCTTGGGCCGGGCCTGATCGGCGAGCCAGCCGGCCACCGCCGTCTCGTCGGCCTGGTCCAGCGCGGCCGGGTCGAACCAGGCCGCCGGGCCGTCGGCGGTGGCCACGGCCATCCCGGTAAGCACGCCGGTGCCCCGCCCGAACGTGCCGGCGACCGCGACACCGACCTCGACGCCCGGCGTCGCGTGCGCCTCCAGCCAGTCGCCCACCGCACCCGGCGCCAGCACCGCGCCGGCGAGGTCGAACCCCGACTCCGCCTCCGGCTGGACCGAGTCCAGGTACTCGTAGAGCCGGTCCCGCAGGACCCGGAACTCCAGGGCGTCGAAGACCTGGTGCACCGCCTCCCGGTCCCAGCCCTTCCAGGTCAGGTCGCGCGGGTGCAGCGGCAACTCGACGTCGGTGATCAGCCGGTTGATCTCGTAGTTGCGCAGCACGTCGGCGAGGTGGGCGCGCAGGCTCTCGCCCGCCTTCCCCTTGATCTGGTCGACCTGGGCCACCACGCCGTCCAGCCCGCCGTAGGCGACGATCCACTTGGCGGCGGTCTTCGGCCCGACGCCGGGCACGCCCGGCAGGTTGTCGCTGGACTCCCCGACCATCGCGGCGAGGTCGCGGTACTGCTCGGGGCCGACGCCGTAGCGCTCCCGCACCGCGGCGGCGTCCATCCGGGCGATCTCCGACACGCCCCGCTTGGGGTAGAGCACCAGGATCCGGTCGTCAATCAGCTGGAACGCGTCCCGGTCGCCACTGCTCACCAGCACGTCCATGCCCTCGGTGCGGGCCTGGCAGGCGAGCGTGGCCAGGACGTCGTCGGCCTCGAAGCCGGGCGCCTCCAGGACCGGAATGCGCAACGCGTCGAGCACCTCGCGGATCAGGGCGACCTGACCGACGAAGTCCACCGGAGTCGCGGACCGACCCGCCTTGTACTCCGCATACTGCTCATTGCGGAAGGATCGACGGGACACGTCGAAGGCCACCGCGATGTGCGTGGGCCGCTCGTCGCGCAGCACGTTGATCAGCATCGACGTGAAGCCGTACACCGCGTTGGTGGGCTGGCCGGTGGTGGTGGAGAAGTTCTCCACCGGGTGGGAGAAGAATGCCCGGTATGCCAGCGAGTGGCCGTCGATGAGCAGCAGGCGCGGGGACTCTGTCACGCTTCGCGACTCTAGTCGGCCGGGCCGACACTTCCACCCCGCCCTGCGGCGCGCCGCTCAGGCGACCCCGAGGTACGCCTCCTTGACCGCCGGGTCGTGCAGCAGATCCTGGCCGGTGCCCTTCTTGACCAGCCGCCCGGTCTCCAGCACATAGCCGCGGTGCGCCCGGGACAGTGCCTGCTGCGCGTTCTGCTCGACCAGCAGGATCGTCGTACCCTGGGAATTGATCTCGGTGACGATCTCGAAGATCTGCTGGATGACCATCGGCGCCAGCCCCATCGACGGCTCGTCGAGCAGCAGCAGCTTCGGCCGGCTCATCAGCGCCCGGCCGACCGCGAGCATCTGCTGCTCACCGCCGGAGAGCGTGCCGCCGGCCTGCTTGCGCCGCTCCGCCAGACGCGGGAAGAGGGTCAGCACCCGCTCCAGGTCCGCGGCGACGCCGGCCGTGTCCTTGCGGGTGTACGCACCCATGTCCAGGTTCTCCAGCACCGTCATGCCGGGGAAGATGCCGCGGCCCTCGGGTGCCTGGCAGATGCCCCGGATCACGCGCAGGTCGGCGCGCAGCCGGGTGATGTCCTCCCCGGCGAAGCTGATGGAGCCCTCGGCGACGGCCTGCAGGCCCGAGATCGCCCGCATGGTGGTGGTCTTGCCGGCCCCGTTGGCGCCGATCAGGGCGACGATTTCACCTTCGCTGACGGTGAGGCTGATGCCGTGCAGCGCCTCGATCCGGCCGTACCGCACGGTCAGGTCCTTGATCTCAAGCAGCATCCGCTGACACCCCCAGGTAGGCCGCGATCACCTTGGGGTTGTCCCGCACCTCAGCGGGCGGGCCCTCGGCGATCTTCTTGCCGAACTCCAGCACCACGATCCGGTCGGTGACGCCCATCACCAGCCGCATGTCGTGCTCGATGAGCAGCACCGTGTACCCCTGGTCCCGGATGCTCCGGATCAGGTTGAGCAGATCCTCCTTCTCCGCCGGGTTGAACCCGGCTGCCGGCTCGTCCAGGCAGAGCAGCTTCGGCTCGGTGGCCAGCGCGCGGGCGATCTCGAGCCGGCGCTGGTACCCGTAGGGCAGGTTGCGGGCCAGCTCGTTGGCGCGGTCGGCGATCCCGACGAATCGCAGCAACGCCAGGGACTTCCGCTCGCCGGCCTTCTCCTCCAGCGTGTGCCGGGAGATGCCGAACACCTTGGCACCGGCCAGACTGAGCTGCTGCCACAGGCGCAGCACCGGATTGGTGGCGTCCACGACCGGCAACTCGTCGGGTTTGGGCCGCACCCGGTACAGCCGGAACAGGGCGCCGACGACGCTGGTGTGGTGCTGCGAGTCGGTGCCAACCATGACGTTCTCCAGCGCCGTCATCTCGGGGAAGAGCCGGATGTTCTGGAAGGTCCGGGCGATGCCCATCCGGTTGATCTGGTGCGGCTTGCGGCCGGACACCCGCTCGCCGTCGAACGTCACCTGGCCGCTGGTGGGCCGGTACACGCCGGTCATCGCGTTGAAGCAGGTGGTCTTGCCGGCGCCGTTCGGGCCGATCAGGCCGAGGATCTCCCCACGGCGGACCTCGAAACTGACGTCGTCCAACGCCACCACGCCACCGAAGCGCAGCGTCACGTGGTCCACCGCGAGCAGCGTGTCGCGCCGGGTCTCCCCGGCCAGTGGCCCCTGCACGAGCTCAGACATTCGCCGGTGCCTCCTTGGCTCGGTCTTCCAACTCGCGGGCCCGCCGGCGGCTCGGAATGAGGCCCTGCGGCCGGAGCAGCATCACCAGCACGAGGGCGATGCCGAACGCCAGGTAGCGGTAATCGTG
Source organism: Micromonosporaceae bacterium (assembly GCA_035296325.1). Lineage (GTDB taxonomy): Bacteria > Actinomycetota > Actinomycetes > Mycobacteriales > Micromonosporaceae > DATHBD01. The sequence continues at coordinate 10,005 of DATHBD010000082.1, forward strand.
CAGGTCACGAAACCGCTCCGGCAGGTACGCGAGGAGGAATGCGCCGAGCGACACGCCAGCCATGTTCCCCGCGCCACCGACCACCACCATGGCGACGAACAGAATGGACAGCTCCGCGCTGAACTGGGTCGGCTCGATGAACCCGCCCCGACTGGCGAACAGCAGCCCGGAGAGCCCGCCCAGGGCCGCGCCGATGGCGAACGCCCACAGCTTGTACTTGAAGCCGGACACGCCCATCACCGCCGCGGCGTCCTCGTCCTCGCGGATCGCCAGCCACGCCCGGCCCACCCGGCTGTGCTCCAGCCGCCGCACCGCGAACGCCATCAGCAGCACCACCGACAGCGCCAGCCAGTACCACGGCTTCACGTCGCCGTAGCCGAAGATGGTGTTGTCACCGGACGGCGCGCCCTGCGGCCCGGGGATCGCCGCGATGCCCTGCGCTCCGCCGGTCCAGTTGTCGGAGTTCCGCGCGATGATCCGGATGATCTCACCGAAGCCGAGGGTCACGATGGCGAGGTAGTCACCGCGCAGCCGCAGCGTCGGCCAGCCCAGGATGACGCCGGACACCATGGTGAACGCGATCGCCAGCGGGATGCACACCGCCCAGGTGACGGCCCAACCCGCCGGCAGGTCGAACTGGTTCTGCAGGGCCTTGACCACCGGCGACTGGACCGAGCCGAACAACGCCACCGAGTACGCGCCGACCGCGAAGAACCCGACATAGCCGAGGTCGAGCAGCCCGGCCAGGCCGACCACCACGTTGAGGCCGAGCGCGATGAGCACGTAGACGGCACAGGTGAAGAGCACACCCGCCCAGTTGGCGCCGCTGGGGATGGAGTCGGTCCGGATCCACATCAGGCCCGGGATGCCCAGCAGCGGCAGGTAGTAGAGAAAGCCCACGAAGGCGAGGAAGCCCACGGCGCGCTGCCACTTCGGCAAGGCCCGCCACCGGTCGCCGATCGCGAGCCGGCGCCGCTGTGCATGGATCTTGTCACCCATGGCGCTACTCATGCCACCGCCTCGCTTCGCTCAGCGGCGCCATGAGACACCGGGCGCTGTGCTTGCTGATTCGCTCGCTGACGCTCACTCATGCCCGTGCCCTCCCCAGCGACTCTCCGAGCAGACCGGTCGGCCGGAACAGCAGCACGACCACCAGCACCACGAATGCCGCGACGTCCTCCCACCTCGAGGATGTCAGCGTGGCGGCGTAGACCTCAACCACGCCGAGCAGCAGACCACCGAGCAGCGCGCCGCGCAGGTTGCCGATGCCGCCCAGCACGGCGGCGGTGAACGCCTTGAGGCCCAGCAGGAAGCCGACGTTGAACCGGGTGTTGCCGTACCGGACGGCGTACAGCAGTGCGGCTGCGCCGGCCAGGATGCCGCCGAGCAGGAAGATGAGGACGATCACCCGGTCCTTGTTCACGCCCATCAGGGCCGCGGTGTCCGGGTTCTGCGCGACAGCCCGGACGCCGCGGCCGTACCGGGTGCGGTTGATGAACTGGTCGAGCCCGGCCATCATCACCAGTGCCGCCACGATGGTGAGCAACTGGACGTTCGTGATCTCGGTGTCGCCGATGGAGAAGAGGTCTCTGCGCTGGATCAGTGTGGGCATGCCCACGATCAGCCGACCCTGCCAGATGCCGAAGATCTCGGTCAGCACCAGGGAGACGCCGATCGCGGTGATCAGAAAGATCAACGGGGGTGCGTTCTTCTGCCGCAGCCGGCGGTAGGCGATGCGTTCCACGGCGACGGCGGTCGCTCCGGATGCCGCCGCGCCGGCGAGCAGGCCGGCCGCGAGGAGCAGGAGCAGCGTGCCCAGCGGGGGCGCGTCGGTCGCGCCGAGCAGGGTCCAGGTGCCGAGCACCGCGAACGTACCCACCATGAAGATCTCGGAGTGGGCAAAGTTGATCAGTTTCAGCACGCCGTAGACCAGGGTGTAGCCAAGGGCCACCAGCGCGTAGATGGACCCCTTCGCCAGCCCGTCCACGGTGTGCTGGCCCAGCTCGCTGAACAGTGCATCGAAGTTCACGGACACCCTCCCCTGAGACCGCACACCCTAGGACCGCACGCGGCCGGGGGGAGGCCCCCCGGCCGCGTGTCGGTGATCAGTTCTAGCTCAGTGCGACCTTCTGCTGCGGAGTGATCTGTCCACCCTTGATCTCGTACGCCCAGATGACGACCTTGCTCTTGTCCACATCGCCGTTCTCGGCGAACTTGATGTACTTCGAAACGCCTTCCTTGTCGTAGGCGTCGACCCAGGCCAGCATCTCGGCGCGGGTGCTCTTGCCGGCCTTGTAGCCCTCGAGCAGCACCATCGCGCCGTCGTAGCCCTCGGCGCCGTACGAGCCGGGCGCGTTGCCGTACTCCTTCTCGAAGTCAGCGGCGAACGTACCGCCCGCCTCGGTGGCCGGCAGGCACGGGCAGGTGACGATGGCGCCTTCGCCGCCGGCACCGGCGCCGGCCGGGAACTGCGGGTCGTAGAGGCCGTCGAAGCCGAGGAACTTGGCCGTGACGCCCGCGGCGCGCAGCTGCTTGAGCAGCGGAGCCGCCTCGTTGGTGTAGCCACCGTAGGCGATCGCGTCCGCCCCGGCCGCCTTGACCTTCGAGATGGTGGCGTCGAAGTTCTGCTGGTCGGTCTGGACCTTGTCCTCGGCGGCGACCAGCGGGCCGAGGCCCTTCTTCACCTCGGCGATGATGCCGGCGCCGTAGGTGCTGCCGTCGTCGACCAGGAAGACCTTCTGCGCCTTCAGCACGGTCTTGAAGTAGGTCGAGGCGGCCGCGCCCTGGGTGCCGTCGTTGCCGACGACCCGGTGGAACGCCTTGTTCGTCCCGGCGGTCAGCTCCGTCGCGGTCGCCGACGGGCTCACCATCACCAGGCCGTTGGCCTCGTAGATCGGCATGGTCGCCTTGCTCTCACCCGAGAAGTGACCGCCGATGACCGAGGTGTACTTCTGGTCCTGGACCACCCGGTTCGCGATCGGGGTGGCCTGCTCCGGCTTGCCCTGGGTGTCGAACTCCTCCATGGTGACCTGGCAGTCGGCATTGGCGGCGTTGTGCTGCTTGACCGCCAACTTCGCGCCGTCGCGCGACGGCAGCACCAGGCCCGCGTTCGCGCCACTGAACGCGCCGAAAATGGCGATCGTCCCGCCGCACTTCTTATCTCCGTTGGCGGCCGGCTGGTCGCCGCCGCCGGTGTCCGAGCAACCAGCCGCGGCAACGATGCTCATCGCCGCAAACGTGGCGCCCAGTGTCCGTCCAAAGTTCCGTCTCACGGCTACCCGACCTCCTTGACGAGCAGGCAGCCAGCCCGGGCGAGGTCGGATCCGACTCAACTGAGCCCCGCCCGCCCCGGTAGAACCAGCCGCCTGCATTGCGGCTCGTGATGGCGCAGCGTATCCGAGCGAGTGAAAGTCCTGGAAGAGCCTGGCCGCAGGGGTGCGAAAACGTTACAAACAGCAGCCTGCGCCACTCCAACCACAAACAATTGCGGTGGCGGCTCCGCACTGCCGGAGGGCCGGAGCGGCTTCGGTCACCAGTTGTCGGCCCGCCAGATCCGGGCCGAAGCACCGTCGTCGACGACGAGCAGCAGCGTGGTGCCGTCGGCGGCGGTCGCCACGGCGCGTTCGGCGCCGGCCGGCATCGCGACCGGGCCGGCGACGGGCCGCCAGGATCGGCCGGCGTCGGCCGAACGCCACAGCGTGTGCACGGCCCCGTTGGTCACCGCCGCGACCACCGTGCCGTTCGCCGCCGTCAACCCGGGGACCGCCGGGATCCCACCGGCCAGCTGACCGAAGCGGCCGGCAGCAGCCCAGCCGGTGCCGTCGTCGCGCCACGCGCCGAACGTCGTGCCTCGCGGACCCACCGCCACCAGCGCACCGTCGACCCGTGCGACGCGCTGCATCTCGTCGTACTCCGCGGTGGCGGGCAGCGCGTCGCGGGTCCACCGCCGACCGTCCACGGATGTCCACAGCGCCGGGTCGCGGTCGCTGTGACCGGGCCGGATCAGGCCGCCCACGATGAGCCAGCCGGTTGCCGAGGCGACCGCGTCGAACGCCCACGTGTCGCCGCCGTCGTCACTGGCCAGTTCCGGCGCCCGCTCCACGAGGTCGAAGGACACCGCGTCGGTGGAGATCCAGGTTGCCGCGCCGCTCATCCGATTGCCGGCGATGATCCAGCCGGCCGGTCCGGCGGCGACGCGCGCGACGTTCACCGCCTGCGGCCCACCGAACCGTTCGAACGGCGCCCGCGCCTCGACCAGCGTCGTGTCGTCGCGCTGCCACCAGGTGCTCACCCGGGGATTGGCGTGCGCTCCACCGCTGCGCGCCCCCACCGTGGCGAGGCGACCGTCGCGGCAGGCCGCCGAGTAGAGCACGTTCTGCGGGCCGTAGTAGGAATGCGCCGAGAACGTCAACGCCGTCCACTGCCGCCCGTCGGTGCTGGTCCAGGCCGCCGGCCGGGTCTCGCCGGCGTCCGTCGCCACGCCGCCGACCGCGTACCAGCGCCCGCCGCAGGCGACCGCATCCCGAAGCACCAACCGGCCCGGTGGGCCGGCCGGCGCGGCCAGTGCGAGCTCCTGCCACGACGGCGTGACCTCGGTCTCGTCGGGTGGCCGGTCGGGACCGGCTGAGCGGCAGGCGCCCGCGAGCAGGAGGCCGCAGCACAGGACCGCGGCGAAGCGCCGCCGGCCGTCCGTGGCGGCCGACCGGTCAGGGGGCCGTCGAACCTGCTGGCTCATCGGCACCGGCCGCCTCGGCGAGAATGCGCTCGGCCACCTGACGCATGGTCAGTCGGTGATCCATCGCGGTGCGTTGGATCCACTTGAACGCCTGCGGCTCGGTCATGCCGTACGCCGTCATCAGCTGACCCTTGGCGCGCTCCACCAGCTTGCGGGTCTCCAGGCGGTCAGTGAGCGTGGCTACCTCGGTCTCCAGGGCGGCGATCTCGGCGAACCGGGACAGCGCGATCTCGATGGCCGGGACCAGGTCGCTCTTCTGGAACGGCTTGACCAGGTACGCCATGGCGCCGGCCGCACGGGCCCGCTCGACCAGGTCGCGCTGGCTGAACGCGGTGAGAATCACCACGGCGGCCAGATGCTCACCGGCGATGCGCTCAGCCGCTGCCAGGCCGTCCATGATGGGCATTTTGATGTCGAGGATCACCAGGTCCGGCTTCAACTCCTCGGCGAGGCGGACCGCGGTCTCGCCGTCACCGGCCTCGCCGACGACGTCGTACCCCTCTTCGACGAGCATCTCGCGCAGGTCGAGCCGGATCAGCGCCTCGTCCTCCGCGATGAGCACCCGACGGCTTGCGACCTCGGCCACGAACGACTCCTGTTGCGCCTCGACACCCGGCGACGGCGGTTGCCGTCTCGATCAGCCTAATGGGTACGCTGATGCGACGAAGAAGTCCCGGTATCCCAATGGCAGAGGAACGGAGCTCAAACCTCCGACAGTGTGGGTTCGAATCCCACCCGGGGCACCACCGACAGGACCACACCCACCAACACCGGTGACCACCGCCGGGCCGGACCGCGCGACCCCCGCGACACGCCCGACCCGCGCGCGGCCACTCGCCGACATGCGCCCGAAGCACCGTATTCGGGCCGCATAAGGTGCCTCAGCCACATGTGACGAGTCACCTGCCGATGGCCACGCGCAAGTGGCCCGCCCGGGATCCGGGCGGGCCACTTGCGTCGGGCTATGGGCGGTCAGCTCTTGAAGACGTCCTTGATCTTCTCGCCAGCCTGCTTGAGGTTGCTCTTGGCCTGGTCGCTGTGACCCTCCGCCTCAAGCTGCTCGTCGTCGGTGGCCTTGCCAAGTCCTTCCTTGGCCTTGCCGCCCCACTCCTCAGACTTGTTGTCGATCTTGTCGTCGAGTCCCATCGCAGCCTCCTAATTTTCAGCACGCGGTTGTTTGAGAGTTACCCAGCGGGCAAGTTCCTAACCATCACCACCCACGGCACCCGGAGGGTCCCTCATGGTCAGCGCGGTCGAGGTTTTCGACGAACGCCCCTGCGAACTCGGCGAAGGGCCGTCCTACGACGACCGCACCGGCCAGTTCCGGTGGATCGACATCATGGGCTCGCGAGTCCTGTGGCGGTCCGTGGAGGGCACGGACGGTGGGGACCTCCCGACGCCGGGGCACGTGGGCGCCGCGGTCCCCCGGGCCAACGGGGGCCTGGTGCTCTGTCTGCCGGAGGGGCCGGCACTGCGCGATCCGGACGGCACCGTGACGCCCGTCGGCACCTACGCCGACGCGGACACCGACGCCGGTCACCCGGCACCGCCGGGCGCGCCGGCGATGCGCTCGAACGATGCGAAAGCCGACCCGGCCGGCCGACTCTGGCTCGGCACGATGGCGTACGACCAGACTTCCGGCGCTGCCGCGCTGTACCGGCTGGAGCCGGGCGCCCGACGCCCGGAGCGGGTGGTCGGCGGGGCCACCATCTCCAACGGGCTGGGCTGGTCCGCCGACGGCACCCGGATGTACTACATCGACACCCCGACCGGGCGGGTGGACGTCTTCGACTACGACCCCGCCACCGGCACCCCCGCGCACCGCCGGCCCTTCGTCACCATCGCGCCCGGGGACGGCTCACCCGACGGGATGTGCATGGACGCGGCCGACGGGATCTGGGTAGCGCTGCACTCCGGCGGTGCGGTGCGGCGGTACGCCCCGGACGGCACGCTCGACCGGGTGGTGGCACTGCCGACGCCGCTGGTGACCTCGTGCGCGTTCGGCGGCGCGGCGTACGACATGTTGATCATCACGACCGCGGTCCAGGGCCGTACCGACGACCCAGGCGCCGGCCGCACCTATGTCCACCGGCCCGGCGACGTGGTGGGCCTGCCGGCACACCGCTACGACGGATGACGCCGGCGCGGGCGTCCGCGGAGAGGCGGACTGAACCGCTGTCCTAGGCTGCCCCCATGGAACAGCGGATGCTTGGCCGGACCGGTGTGCCGGTCGGCGTGGTGGGCCTCGGCACATGGCAACTCGGCGCGGACTGGGGCGAGGTCGACGAGGGTCACGCGATGGCCACGCTGGCTGCGGCGACCGAAGCCGGGGTCACGTTCTTCGACACGGCCGACGTGTACGGCGACGGGCGCAGCGAGAGCGTGATCGGGGCGTACCTGCGTGGTCCGGAGCGATCGCAGGTCACCGTCGCCACCAAGATGGGTCGCCGGGTGGCGCTGGACCCGGCGCTCTACACGCTTGACAACTTCCGGGCCTGGACCGACCGGTCCCGGCGCAACCTCGGCGTGGACACCCTCGACCTCGTCCAGCTGCACTGCCCGCCCACGGCGGTGTACTCCGCCGACGCCGTCTACGACGCCCTGGACACGCTGGTGTCGGAGAAGCGCATCGCGGCGTACGGCGTCAGCGTGGAAACCTGCGCCGAGGCGCTGACCGCGATCTCCCGGCCCGGCACCGCCAGCGTGCAGATCATCTTCAACATGCTGCGCCTCAAGCCACTCGACGAGGTGCTGCCCGCCGCCGCCGCGGCCGGCGTCGCCATCGTCGCCCGGGTGCCCCTGGCCAGCGGCCTGCTCTCCGGCAAGTACGACCAGCACACCACGTTCGCCGAGAACGACCACCGCAACTACAACCGCCACGGCGAGAAGTTCGACGTCGGCGAGACGTTCTCCGGCGTGGAGTACGACACCGGGCTGGAGTTCGTCCGCCGGATCACGCCGCTGGTTCCGGAAGGCGCAAGCACCGCCCAGTTCGCGCTGCGTTGGATCCTCGACCATCCGGCCGTCTCCGTGGTCATCCCGGGCGCCCGCAGCCCCGAGCAGGCCCGAGCCAACGCCGCGGCCGCCCAACTCGCGCCGCTGCCGGAGGCCACTCACACCCAGATCGCCGCGGCCTACGACGAGCTCGTCCGGGCCCAGGTGCATTCCCGCTGGTGAGGCCGGGTAGGCAGCGGTGCGGTCGGGGTCGGGGTCGGGTGCCGGTCGGTTACCTGCCCCCTACGCCCGGCCCGACATCCGTAGCGTCCTCCACATGACAACGGAGCGCACCGCACACCTGACCTCGGCCACCGCCGCCCACGCCGACCTCGACCAGCTGATGGCCGCCGTCGGCGTCGACGGCCTGGTTGCGGCGCTCCGTAGCCCCGGCCTGCTGGCCGCCGTCGACCAGCACGCCACCGCGGTACGGGAGAGCATCACCGCCGCCGGCAGCGTGGTGGACGCCACGTCGGTGTCCGGTTACGCCCGCTCCGTGCTGGCTGTCGTGGCCCGGCACGGCAGGGAACTTCCGGATGCCGCGACGTTGGAAACCCTCGACTGGAGCCGCGCCGAATGGTCTCTGCTGCGGCTCGTGGCCTGTTGCTCCATCGCGGAATCCAACGGCTGGCTGTAACGCGCAACCGCCACACCGCGCCGGGCCCGGCGAAAGCCTGGTCGCCGCGGCCGGCGGCGCCTACGATACGGCCGTGATCTCGGCCGCCGTCCCCCAGCCCGCCAACCTTGGGCGGCACGCCGGCATCGAGGAGTCTTCCCGGTGCCCTACGGACCCGGCGCCGGCGCGATCCCGGCCGGCACAGTCCGTGGAGGGCCGGTGAACTCCTGCGACGAATGCGGCTTCACCTTCGACTCCGTGCCCCGCGACCAGGTCGCCGGGCGGATCCGCGAGTTCGGCCGGCGGTACCGCGCCGCGCTCCGCCGCCCTGCCGACGGGACCGACCGGGCGGACGGGACCGACCGGGCCGAGGGGACCGACCGGGCCGACGGGACCGACCGGCTCCGGCGTCGACCCGCCCCGGGCGTGTGGTCCGCCCTGGAGTACGCCTGCCACGTCCGGGACGTGCTCCGCGTGCAGGCGGACCGGGTGACGCTGGCCCTGCAGGTCGACGAGCCGATGTTCGAGCCGATGCGCCGCGACGAACGCGCCGTCGAGGAGCGCTACAACGAGCAGGACCCCACCGTCGTGGTCGACGAGTTGAGCACCGCCGCCGAGGTCCTGGCCGACACGTTCACCGCGCTGCGCCCACAGGAGTGGCTGCGCACCGGCGGGTACGTCTGGCCGCGGCCGCAGATCCGGACGCTGGAGTGGGTCGGCCGCAACACGGTCCACGAGGGCGAACATCACCTGGTCGACATCGAGCGCGCCCTGACAGCGGGTGGACCGGCGCCAAGGAGCTGACGCCGGTCCACCCTGCCGTCGGCGTCAGCAGGGCTGCCGCCGGTCCAACAGCGTCAGCAGGGCTGCCGCCAGGCATCCAGGCTCAGCCGCTTGCGCATCGACGACAGTCCCAGCTGACGGGCGGCCGGGCAGAAACCGGTCACCGCGAGTTCGTACTCCACGTGGAAGACCGGCTTGTTGGCGGCGATGAACGCGGCGAGCGGCTCGCACTCGGCGTACCGGGCGCACTCCTCGTTCACCGCGAAGTCGAAGAACGGAGCCAGCGCGGCGACCTGCTCGATGTCGTTCTTCAGCCCCACGCCGAGGCCGTGGGCGTGCGCCAGATCGGCCAGGCGCCGGTTGTACGCCAGCTGGTCGGCCGCGGTCAGCGCAAACCCGGTCGTGTTGGTGTACCCGTCGATGTTGTCGGGCTCCACGCCGTCGAAGCCCTTGGCTGCGCACATGGCCATCCGGTCAGCCATGATCGGCTGGAGCACGTCCCACCTCCGGATGTCCAACCAGCGCTCCCCCGGCCACCCGTCGAGCGGCGAGCCCAGTACGGCCGGCGCGAAGCGCGCGGCGTCGGGCCGCCAGTTTTCGTACGACCCGGCGCTGATGTAGCAGATGGCCCTCCGGCCGGCCGCGTGCAGGCTCGCCACCTGCGCGGACGTCGCATCCACCGCATCGATGTCGTAGACGTCCACGGCGACCGACAGGTCCAGCGCGCCGGTGAGCTGCCACTGCCAGGTCAGACCAGCCGTGGGACGCCACCACCGCGCCGCGGCCGGCGGTGTGGAAGCGGTCGGCGTCACGGACGGGGCCCTGGAAGGCCTGACGGGCGGCCTGGTCCGTGATCTGGCGGGTGCCTTCGGACTGGGCGACGTCCTGGTGGGAGCGGCCGTCGGCGCTCCGGACGGGCGTACCGCCGCGCGTCGTGACGGCGGCGCGGTCGGGCGTACCGCCCGGCGCTCCGCGGCTCCGGCCGTCGGGCTGGCTGCCGCCCGCTTCGCCTCCCAGGTCTGGGGGGCCGGTGTGGTGCCGGAAGACGGGGAGGCCGCGCGGGTGGTGGTGCCCGCGACTGCCGGCGCGGAAGCCACGATCACCGGCGCTGTGGCGATGATCAGTGTTGCGGCGGCGGCAGCGGCGGCCGGGATCCTGAGCCATGCCTGGGGTGCCATGTCAACCGCATCGACACGCCATCCGCCACCGTGACCACATCGTTGGCTAGGGTCGGGAGCGTGACGGGTGCAAACATGGTGCAGGCCGCCGACGCGTTCCTCGCCACCCTGCCGGGCGCGCAGCGCGACCTGGCGACGGCCGCCTTCGACGACACCGCTACGCGCCAGTGGATCGAGTATCGTCCCCGGCCCCGGCCGGGCCTGTCCCTGGACCAGCTCGACCGGGCCGGGCGCAAGGCCGCGCACCGGCTGCTCGCCACCGCGCTGAGCCGGCACGCCTACGCGCAGGCGGCCACCATCCTCGCGCTGGAGGAGGTGCTGGACCGCGAGGAGGACTGGGCCCGCGGCCGGCACAGCAACGACTACTACGTCATCGTCTTCGGGGAGCCCGCCCGTGACGAGCGGTGGGGGTGGCGGTTCGAGGGGCATCACCTGTCGGTGACGATGACGGTGGTGGACGGTGTGGTGTACCCGACGCCGATCTTCCTCGGGGCCAACCCCGGCGCGGTGACCTACGCGGGCCACCCCATGGTGCGCCCACTGGCCGTTGAGGAGCAGCTGGGGCTGGCCCTGCTCGACGGCATCGGGGTCACCGGCCGGCGCATCGCGATCGTCTCGGACACCGCGGCGGACGACATCCTCAGCGCCACACGCCCCAGGGTCGACGCGCCGTTGACTCCGCTGGGCGTCAGTGACGACCGGTTGGGCTCCACCGCCCGCGCCCAGCTGCGCCAGCTCACCGGGCTGTACCTGGACCGGCTGCCGCCCGACCTGGCCGAGCGGGAGGCGGACCGGCTCCACGGCGAGCAGCTGTGGTTCGCCTGGCAGGGGTCGACCACGCCGGGACGCGGCCACTACTACCGCATCCAGGGGCCTGATCTGCTGATCGAGTACGACAACACCCAGAACGCGGCGAACCACCCGCACAGCGTGCTGCGCCGCCCGGAAAGCGACTTCGGCGGCGATGTCCTCGCGGCGCACCGGGCCCGGTCGCACAGCACAGCAGGGCGTCTGACAGGCGGGCCCACGGGTGAGTCTGACGATCATCGGTGATGTAATGCATCGCATGGATGAATTCAGCGGGCTCGTCGCCGTGGTGACCGGTGGCGGCTCCGGGATCGGCCTGGCCACGGCCTCCCTGCTGGCCGCCCGGGGCGCACGGGTCGCGGTGCTCGACGTGAAGCCGGGCGAGCTGCCCGCCGGACTGACCGGGTTCACCTGTGACGTGAGCGACGACGCCAGCGTGCGCGCCGCCATCGCCGCGGTGGTCGAGCAACTCGGCGGCATCGACATCGTGGTCAACAACGCCGGCATCGGCGCGACGGGCACCATCGCGGACGGCGATGACGCCCAGTGGCTGCGGGTCTTCGACGTGAACGTGGTCGGCATCGTGCGGGTCAGCCGCGCCGCGCTGCCGCACCTGCGGAATTCCCCGTCAGCGGCGATCGTCAACCTGTGCTCGATCGTGGCCACCACCGGCCTGCCGGACCGGGCCCTGTACGGGGCGTCCAAGGGCGCGGTGCTGTCGCTGACCCGGGCGATGGCCGCCGACCACATCCGCGAGGGCATCCGGGTGAACTGCGTGAACCCGGGCACTGTCGGCACCGCGTGGGTGGACCGCCTGCTCGCCGCCGCGCCCGACCCGATCGCCGAGCGTGCCGCGCTGGAGGCCCGCCAGCCGCACGGCCGACTGGTCCACGCGGACGAGGTCGCTGCCGCCATCGCCTACCTGGCCAGCCCGCTGTCGGCCTCGACGAACGGGGTGGACCTGGCGATCGACGCCGGCATGGCCACCACCCGGCTCCGGGCACTGTCGCCGGAGAAGCCGTGACCGATCGTCCCACCAGCCCTCGGGCCGAACTCCTCACCCGGCTCCGACAGGGCCCGATCGGGTACGGCACCGCCCCGCTCGCCGGTCTGTTCACCCCGGTCGGTGAGGCGGAGGCCGCCGCGGCGCTGCAGGCCGGTTGGGACGCCGGCGTACGGTACTTCGACACCGCCCCGTACTACGGCGCCGGTGTGGCGGAGCGCCGCCTCGGTGCCTTTCTTCGAAGCCGCCCGCGCAGCGAATATGTGGTGTCCACGAAGGTCGGCCGGGTCCTGGTGCCGGACGAGCCGCAGCCGGGCGGGCCGCAGCCCGAAGGCAGCCCGTTCGTGGAAAAGTCCGAGCTGGTCAGCCAGCGCGACTACAGCCGCGACGGCGTCCTGCGGTCGATCGAGGACAGCGCCGCCCGCACCGGTCTGGACCACTTCGACCTCGTCCTGATCCACGACGCGGAGGAGTACTGGGAGCCCGCCATCACGCAGGCGTACCCGACCCTGGTCGAGCTGCGCGACGAGGGCGTGATCGGTGCGATCGGCGCGGGCCTGAACGAGGCCGGGATGATGGCGCGCTTCCTCCGGGAAACCGACATGGACGCCGTGCTGATGGCCGGTTGCTACACGCTGCTCGACCGCACCGCCGCCGACGAGGTCCTCCCGTTGTGCCAGGAACGCGGCGTCGGGTTGATCATCGGGGGCGTGTTCAACAGCGGCATCCTCGCCGACCCGGTGGACGGCGCGCGGTACCACTACGAGCCGGCCCCCGCCGATCTGCTGCGGCGGGCCCGCACGATGCAGGCCGTCTGTGCCGAGTACGGGGTGCCGCTGGCCGCCGCCGCGATCCAGTTCCCACGCCGGCACCCGGCCGTCACCACCGTGCTCGCCGGGGCCCGCAGCGCGCAGGAGATCACCGACGACGCCGCGCTGGCCGGCATTGCCATCCCCGACGAACTCTGGGACAGACTCGAGGCGCTATGACTGTCGACGCACACCACCACGTCTGGGATCTGTCCGTCCGCGACCAGGACTGGATCGATCCCACCACGATGGCGGTCATCCGCCGCAGCTTCGGCGTGGCGGACCTCGCCGGGCCAGCACAGGAGGCCGACGTCACCGCAACCGTGCTGGTGCAGACCGTCGCGGTGGCGGCGGAGACGCCGGAGTTTCTGGCCATCGCCGCGGCGCCGGAGAACACGCTGGTGGCCGGCGTCGTGGGGTGGGTCGACCTGACCGACCCGGGCGTCGGGGACGCGCTCGCCGCGCTGCGCGGGCTGCCCGGCGGCGACCGGCTCGTCGGCATCCGCCACCTGGTCCAGGGCGAGTCGGATCCGCGCTGGCTGACCCGCCCGGACGTGCGGCGCGGGCTGCGCGCGGTCGCCGACGCTGGGCTGGTCTACGACCTGCTGACCCTGCCGCACCAGCTCCCGGCCGCCGTCGAAACCGTGCGCGCCCTGCCCGACCTGCGGTTCGTGCTCGACCATCTGTCCAAGCCGCTGATCGCGAGCGGCGTCCTGCAGCCGTGGGCCGACGACCTGCGGGCGCTGGCCGAGGCGCCGAACGTGGCGGCGAAGCTCTCCGGGCTGGTCACCGAGGCCGACGCGGAGCGGTGGACCGTGGCGGATCTGCGGCCGTACGCCGACGTGGCACTGGACGCCTTCGGGCCGGAGCGGTTGATGTTCGGCTCGGACTGGCCGGTGTGCCTGCTGGCCGGCTCGTACGCCGACGTGGCCGGCGCGGCCCGCGAGCTGACCGACCAGCTGTCGCCGGCGGAGCGGGAGCAGATCTTCGACACCACCGCACGCCACTGGTACCACCTCACCGACCCGAAGGACTGACGTGCTGCGCTACCCGCTGACCCACCCGCCCCTGCTCGGCGCCCTCGCCACCACCGGCCACGGCTCCCGCGTGCTGATCGCCGACGCCAACTACGCCCACGTCACGAACGTGCGGCCGGGCGCCCAGGTGATCTACCTGAACCTGCGTCCCGGCCTGGTGGCCATCGACGAGATCCTGGAGCTGATCATCGGCGCGGCCCCGCTGGAGACCGTGCACACCATGCGGCCCGACGAGGGCGGCGAACCGCCGGTCTGGGCCCGTTACCGGGAACTGCTCGGTGACGACCTGCCGCTGCAGCCGATGGACCGGCAGGACTTCTACGAGGCCTGCCGCCAGCCGGACATCGCGTTCGCGGTGGCCAGCGGCGACGAGCGGCTCTATGCCAACGTGCTGCTGACCATCGGGTACATCAAGCCGGCCTGACCGCCAGCTTCACCGCCGCGGCCGCGGTGTCCGCCACCTCGATGCCCGGCACCGGGCGGCCGTCCTGGTCCAGCACCAGCCACCCGTGCAGCGCGATCACCGGTACGCCACGTCGCCGGGCCAGCGCCACCTCGCTCAGCGTGCCCCACGACCCGCCGATGGTGATCACCGCGTCGGCGCTGGCCACCAGGATCGCGTTGCGGGCCTGACCCATGTTCGTCAGCACGATCGCCGACAGGTCGGGGGCGGCGGTGGCCCGGTCACCGTCCGGGCGGATCCCGATCACCAGCCCGTCCGCGGACCGTACGCCCGCCGCGACTGCGGCCATCACGCCGCCCCCACCGCCGCAGAGCACCACGGCACCGCCCCGGGCGAGGAGCACGCCCACGTCGTAGGCCACTGCCGACTCGGCCTCGGTGCACTCCGCCGGCCCGCACACCGCCACCTGACGCACCCGGTCACCTCCGCGGGCGACCGTACACCGTCGCCCCTGAACCTACTCGCGGTACCGGTCGTACATGATGGCGTTGGACTGGTTGTCGGTGATGAAGTCGCCGATGATGAACTTGGAGATGGATCGGCGGTGCCCCCCCTCGGCGAGCACGGACCTGAGGGCGAGATTGTTGCCGAGCCGGAAGTAGTTCACCGTGCCGGTGTTTTCGGCGACGTTGGAGTACACGTTGGACGCTGAGGGCTGGTAGGCCATCAGGTTGGCCGTGCCGTTGTTGAACGTTCCGGTGCTGAGCTGGGTCGCCATGCCGCCGGGTAGCCTGACCGGGCCGACGATTCCGGTGGTCCGGTCGGGTCGGAAGTACACGGCGCTGATCTGCTCGGTCTTGGGGTGGTAGAGCAGCACCTCCTGCAGGGCCGACGCGGTGCTGAACTCCCCGGCCAGCATCACCGATGCGGCCGGCACGTTCGACGCGACCGTGGACAGGCGGATGAGCCACCCCGACGAGTCGACGCCCCAGATTTCGACCCGGCCCTCCAGTGGGAAGTGGAAGGCGATCTCCTGACCGGCGCGCGACGCGAAGTTGCCGGTGACCGCGAGCCGGGGAGGTGTGCCGTCGGTCCCCCGGACGTAGTTGTTCGGCGAACCGCTCGGGCCCGTCGGGGGACCAACCGGGAGCGGTTCCAGGGTTCCTGAGCCGTTGGTACGGTAGAACCGGTACAACCCGAGGCGAGTGTTGAGGAACATCAGCTCCTGCTGCGGCGTGGTGTCGAGCTGGACCGGCACGATCTGGCCCCACGGGTACGAGGGCCGGGAAAGTCCCGTGTGCACGGGGCCCAAGGGGGTGATCCCGCGGGCTGTCACCGTGCCGAACTGTCCCTCGCCGCTCCGGCTGTCGTAGAAGAACAACTCCTGGGTGGCCAGGCCCCGGTAGTTGCCCGGCACGATGTGGTGCCAGGAACTGCGCACGTCCTTGCGGGTCCAGTTCCAGGTGGTCAGGCCCGCACCGGTGTAGGAGTACATCCGAGCCGACCCGTGGTCGGTGTCGAGGAAGTCGGAAACGCGTTGGTGGCGCAGGATGGTGTTGGCGTACC
Organism: Micromonosporaceae bacterium; assembly: GCA_035296325.1. Classification (GTDB taxonomy): domain Bacteria; phylum Actinomycetota; class Actinomycetes; order Mycobacteriales; family Micromonosporaceae; genus DATHBD01. The sequence continues at coordinate 25,936 of DATHBD010000082.1, forward strand.
CACTGCCGCCGCACCGGGTGCCGAAGGCCCGGGTCACCCCGGCGAGCCGCCCGGTCGCCGGGTTCCAGACACCGGCACCCGCCAGGCCGCGGTAGAGGCTGATCCCCGAGAAGGTCAACTCCTCCGCGGCGCCCTCCTCACCGCCCGCCAGGCACGCGATGTTCGGCACGGCCGCGGTCTTCCAGGAGGTCTCGCCGCTACCGTCGGCGTTCGGGAGATTCGGGTGACCGATGACGACCAGCGGCTTCGCCACATCCGGTTCCGCCGCGTCCATCGTGGCAAAGCCGTACTCGTTCTCCGGGTTGCCGACGAGTCGGAGCAGACCGTGGTCGTTGAAGCCCAGGGTCTCCCGCTCGGGGTGGTTCTCGAGCACCTGCGCCACGTTGTAGTTGTCCTGCGGCCGTACAGCTTCATACCAGTCCAACTGCGCACCGAACCGAACGTGGTTGTTCACCTCATTACCGGAGATGCACTGACCCGCGGTGAGGTAGAGCCCGTCACCGATCAACGTGCCCGAACAAACACCGTCGCGCCTACCCACCGGGGATTCGTGATCGAGGACGAACCCACGCCCCACCCCGTTGGTGTCGCCGAACCGCTCGGCGTCCTGCCAACCCCCGGGCAGTTCCCGCGCCGACGCGGCGCCGGGAAAGACCACCACAACCCCGGCGGCGAGTACGGCCAGTGTGGCGGACACCGCCAGCCTGCCCCGCAGTCCAATGTGCATCACGGACACGCCTCTCCCACGCAGATGTAGCCGCAGGCTAGCCTCGGCGGGTGCGGCGCTGAAAGTGCCCACAGGGCAGCCAAACGGGCAATCCCGTGCCATCGCGGCAGCTAGCCCGCTTCGGCCGCGGGCCCGGCGTAGGCGGCAGCCATCGTCCGCCGGTCGAACTCGCGCCAGGTCACCGCCGTGACGGCGGCTGCGAGGACGAAACCGATCCAGTACGGCGCGGTGAGCCCGAACCGGCTGGCGACCAGGCCGCCGAGGAGCGCCCCGAGCGCGTTGCCGCCCGCGGCGATGAACAGGTACGCGCTGTTGACCCGCCCAAGCATCGCCGGCGGCGTGAGGCGCTGCCGCAGCGACGTGGTGACCATCGTCCACAGTGCACCGTGCACGCCGAACACCGCCAGCGCCGCCCCCACCACCGCCGGACTGGTGGAGACGGCCATGACCAGGTGGAACGCGGTCTCGACAAGCAGGCCGACCCGAACCGTGACACTTGCGGTGAAGCGGCGGATGAGCCACTCGCCGCACAGCGCCCCGACCAGGCCGCCCACCGCCATGGCGGTGAAGAGCAGGCCGTACCCCACCGACCCCAGGCCGAGCCGCTGGGTGGCCACCAGGACCAGGATTGCGAGCGCGCCGGTCAGGGTGACGTTGAGCAGGCCGATCAGCACGGCCAGCGTCCGCAGCAGCCGGTGCGCCAGCAGCCACCGCACGCCCACACCGATCTCGGACCGCAGTGAGGTGCCCGCGCCAGTTTCCCCAGCGCCGCCCGGCCGCGGGTGGAACCGGCCGCGGAGGAGCCCGAGCAGCACCGCCCCGACCGCGAACGACGCCGCATCGAGCAGGAACGGGGCTGCCGCGGCGACCGCGAAGAGCAGGCCACCCAGCGGAGCGGCGACCATGTCGTGCACCAGGGTGCGGGCCCCGGCCAGTCGGCCGTTGGCCCGTTCCAACTGCTCCGGCCGCACCAGCGCGGGCAGGATCGACTGGCTGGCCGCACGGAACAGGGTCTCCCCGGTGCCGAGCAGGAACATCACCGCGTAGATCAGGGCCAGCGGCGCGGCGTCCACCAGCACGGCGACGCCGAGCCCGGCGATGGCCGCTGCCCGTACCCAGTCGACCGTCACCATGACCCGGCGCCGATCCAGCCGGTCCACCAGGCCGCCGCTGAGCAGCGAGAACAGCAGCCACGGCAGCGTGGCGGCGAACACCGCGCCGGAGACGAGGAGTGGATCGCTGGTCCGTGAAGCCACCAGCAGTGCAGCGGCCACCACGGTGACGCCGTCGCCCAGGAACGAGATCGTGCTGGCGGCCCAGAACCTCGCGAACCGTGGTCCCAGTCCGGTCGCGCGCGGAGCGTCCATCACCCGTAACCTACGGGCGACGTCACTTCCCACCCCGACGAACCGCCGGTCGCCGGGCCGCCGGTTACCGACGGCTCATCGGGGTGGGCCGCGTCGTTCCCTTACCGGGGCGTGATCTGGTACCGCCGCCCCGCCCGAGCCGCGAACGTGGCCCGCTCCCCGTCCACGGTCACCCGGACCTGCCGACCGTTCGCCACGTCCACCACCCGGAACGCCCGGGTGAAGAGCGCGTTGCGCAGGGCGACCTGACCGGTGTGCCCGGCGGCCACGGTGATCTCCTCGACGGCGCCGGCAGACCATCGGATGTCGATCGTCAGGTCACCGCGGGCCCGCAGGCCGGACACCTCCCCCTGAGACCAGGCGGATGGTAGCGCCGGAAGGATGTGCGCCTCGCCGTGCTGACTCTGCAGCAGCATCTCCACCACACCCGAGGTGGCACCGAAGTTGCCGTCGATCTGGAACGGCGGATGCGTGTCCCACAGGTTCGTCAGCGTGCTGGTCTTGAGCTGCTCGCTGAGCATGGTGTGCGCGTGGTTCCCGTCGAGCAGACGGGCCCAGAAGTTGATCTTCCATGCCTTGCTCCAGCCGGTGCCCCCGTCACCCCGGGCACGCAGCGACACCTCCGCCGCGCGGGCCAGCTCCGGCGTGGTCAACGGGGAAATCTGGCGGCCGGGGTGCAGGCCGAACAGGTGCGAGACATGCCGGTGCTGGTTGGTCGGGTCGTCCCAGTCGACCTTCCACTCCTGGAGCTGGCCCCACGAGCCGATCCGGGTGCCCGGGTCGAGTCGGGCCAGCGCCCCCGCCACCTCGCTGCGGAAGGCACTGTCGTCGCCGAGCACGCCGGCGGCCTCCACCACGTTGGTGAAGAGGTCCCAGACGATCTGCTGGGACATCGCCGCGCCGGCGGAGAACTCGCCGTGCTCCGGGGAGTAGCTGGGCGAGACCACAAGCTTGCCGTCGCGCGGGTCGACCACCAGCTCGTCCAGCCAGAACTGCGCCAGCTCCCGCATCACCGGGTACGCGCGCCGACGCAGGAAGTCGCCGTCCAACGTGAACCGGTAGTGGTCGTAGTAGTGCTGGGCGAGCCAGGCCCCCGCCTCGGGGAACCACAACGCCGACGCGTAGTCGTGCACCCCGGTGAAGCCGAATGGGTTCGTCTCGTTGTGCACCACCCAGCCGCGGTTGCCGAACATCTCCCGGGCCGTCACCGCACCGGGCGCGCGCAGGGCGTCCACGAAGTCGAAGAACGGACCGGTGGTCTCACTCAGGTTGGCCATCTCGGCCGGCCAGTAGTTCATCTGCAGGTTGATATTGACGTGGTAGTCCGCACTCCACGGTGCCCGTTCCGGCGAGGCGCTCCACACGCCCTGCAGGTTCGCCGGCAGCGTGGCCCCCGGTAGACCCGGCCGGGACGAAGCGATGAGGAGGTACCGCCCGTACTGGAAGAACAACACCTCAAGGGCGCGGTCCGCGGGTGCGGCGCCACCCTGGTACTGGCGGAGCAGGTCGTCGGTGGGCAGGCTGGGCATCTGCTGCCCGAGGTCGAGCACCAGCCGGTTGAAGAGTGCGGTGTAGTCGCGCAGGTGTGCCGCGACGAGACGCCGGTACGGCCGCCGCGCCGCCCGGTCCACCACGTCGGTCACCCGGGCGTGCGGGGCTTCGCGCCGGTAGGTCGGGTAGCGATCGGCGTAGTCGGTGCCGGCGGACAGGAACAGCGTCGCGCTGTCCGCGCCGTTGACGGTGACCGAGCCGTCGGCATTGTCGGCACGGGTGCCGCCCGAGGTGACCACCTGGATCTGCGACTCAAACCGGAGGCCGTTGTCGTTCAGCGTCCCGGCGAGGGTGATCCGGCCGTCGGCGGCCGACACTGTCGTCGTGCGATTGGGCGGGGTCGACACCCGGGTCGTGAAGCTGATGCTGCCTGGGCGGTCCGCGGTGAACCGCATCACCACCACGTTGTCCGGGTTGCTGGCGAAGTACTCCCGGACGTAGCGCACCCCGTCCCCGACGTACTCCACCCGGGCCACGGCGCGGGCGATGTCGAGCTCGCGCCGGTACTGCTCGACCGTGGTCGGCGCATTGACCAGATTGATGGTGAGGTCGCCGAACGACTGATAGCTGCCGTAGCCGACCCGGGCCTGACCCAGGATGGGGCCGACCTCGCCCCACGCGGGTACCTGGATCCGCTCGTTGATCGCCTGCTGGACGGCCTCGATGGCCCCCGGCCGCGGGGTCACCCAGTTGCCGGAGTTGTACCCCGGCGAGCCAGGGCCGCCGGTCCACAGCGTCTTCTCGTTGAACTGGATCCGCTCGCTCGCGACGCCGCCGAAGATCATGGCACCCAGCGCGCCGTTGCCGATCGGCAGCGCCTGACTCTCCCAGTCCGTCGCCGGCTCGTCGTACCAGAGTCGCATCGCCGGATCCGGGGTGGCCGGCGCCGCGGCTGCCGGGGAGCCATACGGGACCGAGGCGGCGACGACGGCCGCCCCCGCGCCGGTGAGAAACGTCCGACGCCGAACCGACCAGGGCGTACGCGATGCCACCATGTCCTCCGATCGTTCATCGGCGCCCGCCGATGCCGCAGTGACCCTATGATCGCCGGCGAGGGAAATCAACCCTGTTGCCAGATGCCGAAAACACCCTGGCCGCGCGGGGGTGCGGCCAGGATTCCCGGTAGGCTCGGTGCGGTAGGCGGCGAGGAGGGAAACGTCCACGCGGCACTGGTGAGGACGCCGACAGCGGGGCTGGTTTGGCAGTGGCACAGCTGGGAAGTCGGGCGGACGTCATGCGGGCGGTTCTGGTCATCGTTCTGGTGGTCGGGCTCGCCCTTGCCGCGCTCTGGCTGGGACAGCGCCGGTTGATCTACTTCCCGGACCGCGCCGATGTGCCCGCCGCGCCCGACCTGCTCTCCGACGCACGCGATGTCGAGCTGCACACCTCCGACGGCCTGCGGTTGCGCGCCTGGCTGGTGGCGCCGGCGCGGCCGGCCCGGGGCATGGCCATCCTGCTGGCGCCGGGCAACGCCGGCAATCGACTCGACCGCGCGGCGCTGGCGCGCGAGTTCGCCGGCCTGGGCCTGACCGTGCTGCTGATGGACTACCGCGGCTACGGCGGCAATCCGGGGACGCCGACCCAGGCCGGGCTGAGCCGCGACGTACGCGCCGGACGGCAGTACCTGATCGAGACGGCGGGCGTGCCGGCGGACCGCATCGTCTACTTCGGCGAAAGCCTGGGCGCGGCCGTGGTCACCGAACTGGCCACCGCCCACCGGCCGGCAGGCCTGATTCTGCGGTCGCCGTTCGCCGACCTCGCCGCCGTGGGCGGTCACCACTATCCGCTCCTGCCGGTCCGCGCGCTGCTGCGGGACCGGTGGCCGGTGACCGACCTGATCGGGGCGGTCGCATCGCCGACGGTCGTGATCTACGGAACCGCTGACAGCATCGTGCCCCCGGAGCAGAGTCAGGCGGTGGCGGAGCGGGCCGGTGGGCCGGTGCGGCTGATCGCCGTCGACGGGGCCGATCACAACGATCCGGCGCTGGTCCAGGGCCCGAAGGTGATCGGGGCGGTGCGCGACCTGGTGACCGGCGTCGCCGGCTGAGGCATCAGCGCGCGGTGCCGACCCGGCCCTGCACCATCGACACGGCGCTCAGCACGTCCGGGAGCCCGCCGTCGAGCAGCACCCCCAACCGCTGGGTGGCGCGGGTCAGCGCCACGTAGAGGTCGCTGTGCCCGCGTGGGGATTCGGCCAGCAGAAGTTCCGGGTCGACCACCACCACCGAGTCGAACTCCAGGCCCTTGGCCTGGCGCACGGTGAGCACCACCGCCCGGCTGCCCAGTTCGGCGTACTCGCCGACCGCCGCCTCCGGCACGCCGGCCCGCACCGCCTCGGCCAGCGCGGCGAGCCGCCCGGCCGGCACGATCACCCCGAGGCGACCGTCCCCGACCTCGTCGAGTTCCCGGAGCACGACGTCGACGAGTTGCTCGCGCAGCCGTCCGGGCTCCACGCGCAGGCCCCATGGCGCGATGCCGGTCTCCCGCACCGAACGGGGCGGCGTCAGCGCGGGGTCGATGCCGGCGAGCACCCCCGCGGCCACGTTCATGATCTCCGCGGGCGTGCGGTAGTTGACGGTCAGCTCCTCCAGCCGCCAACGGTCGGCGACGTACGGCTCCAGGACGTCCCGCCACGACGACGTACCCGCGAGTTCGCCGGTCTGGGCGACATCGCCGACGATCGTCATCGACCGGCTGGGGCACCGCCGCATCAGCAACCGCCACGCCATCGCGGAGAGCTCCTGCGCCTCGTCCACGATCACGTGCCCGAACGCCCAGGTCCGGTCCGCCGCGGCGCGTTCCGCCGCGGTCCGCCGGTCCCCGTCCTCCTGCCGCTCCCCGAGCTGGCCGGCGTCGAGCAGGTCGGTCGCCATCAGGATCTCCGGGTCGAGCTCGTCCTCCACGTCGATCGATCGGGACCCGGCCAGGATGTCGAGCGCGCCCTCCGCGTACTCCCGGTGTTCGCGGCGCCGCCGCTGGGCAGCCGCGAGCGCACCGCGGTCGTCCTGCCCGAGCAGCTCCGCCGCCTCGTCCAGCAGTGGCACGTCGGCAGGCGTCCATCCCGCGCCGGGCGCCCGCAGCAGGCTGCGCCACTGTGCCTCGGGAAGCACTGCCGCGGCGGCGACGGCCAGGCGATCGGCCGAGGCGTAGAGGTCGGTCAGCAGTTGCTGCGGCGTCAGGACCGGCCACAGCGAGTCGAGCGCCGCGCGCACCGCCGGGTCGTCGCGGAGGTCTTTGCGGATCTCGGCCAGGTCGGCAGCGTCCAGCAGGTTCGCGTCGTGGGGGGCGTCGTCGCCGCCCAGCGGGTCATCGGCGTACAGGTCGACGCCCACCCGGTCGGCGAGCTGATCGGCGAGCGCGGCGATGACCTCCGCGTCGAAGAGCGGGCGGGCGAGGTTGTGCGGCCGGTTGGCCCGGCGGGCCCTGGTCCGGGCTTCGATGCAGGTCCAGCGGTCCAGCAGCAGCGTCTCGGAGTCCACCTCGATCTCCAGGGTCTCCTCCGGCACCTGCTGACGGTCCGCCACGGCCGCGGCGATCACGTCGGCCATCGCCGGCCGCCCTTTGATCTCGGCCACGGCGTCCGGTTCCGAACGCCGGGCGGTCATCCCCGGGTAGAGATCTCCGAGCGTGCCCAGCAACACGCCGGTCTCCGCGAGCGAGGGCAGCACCTGGGAGATGTAGCGCAGGAAGGTGGCGTTGGGACCGACGATGAGCACGCCCCGGGTGGCCAGTTCGCGGCGGTGCGTATAGAGCAGGTACGCGGCGCGGTGCAGCGCGACCGCCGTCTTGCCGGTCCCCGGCCCGCCCTGTACGACGAGGGTGCCGTGCAGCTCGGAGCGGATGATCCGGTCCTGCTCGGCCTGGATCGTCGCCACGATGTCGCGCATCCGCCCGGTGCGGCTGGCGCCCAGCGCGGCGAGCAGTGCCGCCTCACCGGTGACCTCCTCGTGCGCGCTGCCCCGTGCGGCTGCCAGGTCGAGCACCTCGTCGTCGAAGCCGACCACGGTCCGACCTGCCGTACGGATCTGTCGCCGCCGGCGCACCCCGTCCGGCGACGCCGCGGTGGCCAGGTAGAACGCGCGTGCCGCCGGTGCCCGCCAGTCCATCAACAGGGGCTCATAATCGCCCTCCTCATCGAAGAGACCGATCCGGCCGATGTATCGACGCTCGCCCCCGTCGAAGTCCAGGCGGCCGAAGCACAGCCCGTTCTCCACGGCGCTGAGCTGAGCGAGGTTGGTGCTGTACAGCTCGATCGCGGTGTCCCGCTCCGAGCGGGCCTGGGGAGTACCCCCGGTCTGCTTCAGCGCCGCCGCCAACCGCGTCGTCGCCTGCTCGCGCAGGGCGTCGACGCGGCCGTAGAGCATGGAGACATAGGACTGCTCGCATGCCAGCTCGCGCGTCCGGGCGGCAGGATCTGCCGCGAGATCGTCCGAGGCGGGGTCGAACCTTGACAAGCCAGCTCCTGTCCGATATCTTCTTGCACGAAGACAGCCCACCGCGTCGGTGGCTGTCTTTTTGCGCGTCAAGCGCTCAACCATAGCGCGTTGCCGGCGTCGCGTCTCCAGCCGGCGACCACCGGCCAGGTCCGCTACCGCAGCTGGGTCCGTCACCGCCTCGGGGTGGCACCGGAGGTGATCTCCGGGGAAGTCCCTACTGCGGAGGTGGTATCAGGGTCATACGAGGGAACGACGACACGGGCCGGTCGGCGCGCGATCGTGGACATATGACTGGAACGGCTGTTCGGTGTCCCGGGCGGATGACGTGAACGCGACCACGGCACTCGCCGTGGTGCTGGCCGTGCTCTCGGCCGCCTGCTACGCCGCGGGCGCCGTCGCCCAGGAACGGGTGAGCGCGCGGACCAGTTCCGGCACCTCAGCCGGCCGGGGCTTCGGCTGGTGGCTGGCGCTCGGCGGCAACGGTGTGGGCGCGCTGCTGCACGTGCTTGCCCTGCGGTACGGCACCTTGTCCATCGTCCAGCCGCTCGGCGCGCTCACCCTGGTCTTCGCGCTGCCCCTCGCCGCGCTGGCGACCCGTCGGCTGGTGCGGCGCGCCGAGTGGCAGGGGGCTGGCCTGGCCGTGGTCGGCCTGGGAATCCTGCTGCTCCTCGTCCCCGCGGGCGCGTCGACCGGAGCGTTGCGATCCGGCCAGGTGTACGGCCTCGTCACTGTCGTGGTGGCGGCGGTCGCCCTGGCGACGGTCTGGGCGCGGCTCGTGATCCGGCCGGTGCTGCGCGGCGTGCTCTACGGCGTTGCCTCAGGTGTCGTCTTCGCGCTGGCGTCGGCGCTCACCCAGACCGTCGCGGTGCAGGTTGCCGAGCAGGGACCGGGTGCGCTGGTCAGCTCGGCCACCGGGTTGATGGTGGCTGCGGCGGCCGGTGGCGTACTGCTGTCGCAGGCGGCGTACCGGGCCGGCGGTCTTGCCGTGCCGCTGATCGCGGTCACGCTGGCCAATCCGGTCGCCGCCGCACTGATCGGCATGGTCCTGCTCGGTGAGGGTTACGCCGGTGGCGCCGGAGGCGCTGCGCTGGCGATGGCGGCGGCGGCCCTGACGGTACGGGGGGTGCTGATGCTGGCGGTCGAGCCGGCGAGGACCGCCGCACCGGTGAGCACGGTCACCACCCGCCCGAGCGCCCTCCGATCGTCCCGCACCGGCGCATCGGGGGGGACCGTCGCGCCGGGTGGCGCCGGCACGCTGGCACGGGTCTCCCCCGGGCCCGCCACACCCTTGCGGGCGCTGCCCGCCCAGCGCTCGGGGCGCCGGCGACCGGCCGTGCCCACCTGTCCGGCGGGACGACCGTGGCGTGCCTACGAGGGCCGCTCTGTCACGAGAGGGCGGCCGATCCGGCCACCGGCTCAGCGTCCACGGCGCACCCCGGCATCCACCGGCCTGTCCTGAGCATCCGCGCCGATGCCCGAAGGGGCACTCCCAGCGTCGCAGTTCATCGTCTCGTCATAGACGAATGTACATTTGCGCTGGCTAGGGGCCTGCGGCACACGGCCCGGCGGGAATGCGCGGGAAATACTCCCCGCCCAGGCCACGCCCCGGTCCAGGCTCGCACATAGGGATCATCGGGCATTCCCGACTTAATGCCAAGGAAAATCACAGCTAATTCTCGCTGACCGGCGTGCGGAGGCGGTCCACCAACAATAAATACGCCTCTGACAAGTTGCCGACTTCCCTTCTTTGGTCATTCCAAACGCTGTCTCCGTCCCCTATCGTGTCCACTGTCGGGTGGGCCGGTGAGCGCTGACACCCACGGGAGACGGAGGTTCAAGGTGCTGTAGCACCCAAGTGGTAGCCGAGTCAACGAGAGCGGGCGGTCACTGATCGCTCGGCCCTCGTGTGCCCGGATACGTGCTTCCTGGAGCGCCTGCCGTGCATTATCAATTGTTAAGCGGGTCCAGCACTCTCTGCGCTGCTTTAACCAACATTAATAGTCTGTGGTCGATGTTTTCGGTGCCCGCGGTAGTTACCTCAGGAGAACCCAATGGGACGTTACCGGCGCTTCGCAGCCATCACCTTCTCCGTTGCGACCGCAATCGCATTGGGGTCCACAGCATCGGCGTCGGCACAGGTCCCGACCGGTGTCCGTGTCGAGCTGTCGGTGCTCGTCGTCACCGACGGCGGGCCAACCACCGCGGCAATCGCCGACGAACTCACCGCCCAGGGCGTGCCGTTCTCCCACATTGATCTCCGCAGCGCCGACCGTCCGAAGGTCACCCCCGAACTCCTCGCCGATGTGATCGGCGAGGGTGCTGACGCCGTTCGGCGCGGCCGATATCAGGCCGTGGTGCTGCCCGGTGCCAACCCGCTCGACGCCGCCGAGATGGCAGCGCTCGCCGACTACGAGCGCACCTTCGGCGTACGCCAGGTCAACGCGTACGTCTGGCCGGACGCGTCGGTCGGTCTCGACGCGCCGACCTTCGTCGGTCCGATCGACGGCATCACCGCCACGGTCACCGCGGCCGGCCTCGCCGGCCCGTTCGGCTATCTACGCGGACCGGTGCCGTTCGAGGACAACTCCCCCACGGTCGCGGAGAGCTACGCCTTCCTCGCGCAGCCGACCCAGGCCGACCCGGCCGGCGGGACCGCTCTGACGCCGCTGGTGACGGCCGCCGCCCCGGACGGATCGGCGGGCGACGTCCTGGTCGGCGACTACGCTGCCGACGGGCGCCGCCAGCTCGTGATGACCTTCGCGTACAGCGGCGCGCAGCAGCAGTTCCGGCTGCTCGCTCCGGGCATCGTGGAGTGGGCGACCGGTGGAGTCCATCTCGGCCTGCGCCGCAACTACTTCTCGGTGCACGTGGACGACATCCTGCTGCCGGATGCCCGGTGGAGCCGCGCGGGCAACTGCACGCCGACCGAGGACTGCCCGGCAACGGTCACCACCCCGGACATCCGGATGACGCCACAGGACGTGTCCGCTGCGGTGGCGTGGCAGACCGAGCAGCAGTTCAGCCTGGATCTGGCGTTCAACGCCGCCGGGAGCGCCTACGCCAGGGCCGAGGACCCGGCGGGCCAGGACCCGCTCACCGATGCCTTCCTGGCGCAGCGCGCGCAGTTCCGGTGGATCAACCACACCTACAGCCACGAGTTCCTCGGCTGCCGGCAGGACACCATGGTGCGGCCCTGGCGGTGCGAGACGGACCCGCTGACCGGCGAGGTGCGGTACGCGAGCGAGGCGCTCATCACCGAACAGGTCAGCGGCAACCTGGACTGGGCAGCACTGCACGACGTGCCGCTCGACCGCACCGAACTCGTCACCGGCGAGCATTCCGGCCTCAAGGTCCTCCCGCAACAGCCGGAGCACAACCCCCAGCTGGCCCCCGCGCTCGCCGCAACCGGAATTGCCTGGCTCGCCGCGGACAACTCCCGCATGCCCACCCAACTGGCGATCGGTCCGGCGCGGACCGTGCCGCGCCACCCGCTGAACGTCTTCTTCAACGTGGCCACCAGGGCGGAGCAGGTCGACGAGTACAACTGGATCTACACCACCCGCGCCGACGGCGGCAGCGGCATCTGCGAGGACAATCCGCTGACGGTCACCTGCATCGTGCCGCTGGACGAGCAGACCGGCTACGACTCCACCATCGTGCCGCTGGAGACGCGGCTGGCCCTCGCCCGGATCCTCGGCAACGACCCGCGCCCGCACTTCGTGCACCAGTCCAACCTCGCTGAGGACCGGCTGATCTACCCGCTGCTCGACAGCATCCTGGGCTCCTACCGTGCGCTGTTCGCCGACAACACCCCGATCGTCTGCGAGCGGATGTCGGCGGCCGGCACCGCGCTGCACCGGCAGTCCGCGTGGTCCACCGCGGTGCGGGCGGGCGAGGCCTCCGCGTACCGGCAGGACGGCCTCGTGGTGGTGACCGCACCGGCCGGGGTCAGCGCCCCGGTCACCGTCCCGGAGGGCAGCCGCGTCGACGGCGCGCCAGTTGGCGAAGCGTACGCCGGCGCCCGGTCCGGATACCTCCCGGCCGGGGAGGGCGGGCCGGTCACCGTGGTCCTGCCGTGAAGGTCGCGATGATCACCGAAGGGACGTACCCGCAGGCGTTCGGTGGGGTCAGCGTCTGGTGTGACCAACTGGTGCGCGGACTGGCCGATCATCAGTTCGACGTGTACGCGATCACGGTCACCGGCACGGAGTCCCCGGTGTGGCAGCCACCGTCCAATGTGGTCGTCCACCTGGTACCGCTGTGGGCGCCGCCATCCGGCCGGACCGGACGGGTCCGGCGGGCCGGGCGTCGTCGGGTCGCCGGCGATCCGGTGGCGCAGGCCTACCGGGATCTGGTGCGGGCGCTCGTGCTGCCCGGCGACGAGGCGGTGTTCCGGTTCGCGGACGCGCTGCGCCGGGTGAAGCGGCTCGCCCTGCCCGGCGCCACCCTGGCGCCCTACGGCGAAGCGGCCGTCGGGTGGCTGCTGGACGCCTGGCCCGACGGCGCGTACGCCGGCGTTGACGATCCTGCCCCGTCCGTGCTCGACGCGTTGACCTGCGTGGACATCATCGAGCACTGGCTACGGCCACTGCTGTGCCCGACGCCCGTGGCAGACGTGACGCACGCCGTGACGAACGGGCTCGCCGCCCTGGTCGCGCTGGGCGCGAAGTGGGCCCACGGTACGCCGATGCTGCTCACCGAGCACGGCGTCTACCTGCGGGAGCGGTACCTCGGGCTGCGCGATTCGACGTACTCGTGGCCGGTGAAGGCGGTGCTGTCCAGCTTCCAGCGGATGCTCTGCGCCACCGCCTACCGCACGGCCGACCTGATCACCCCGGGAAACCGGTACAACCATCGCTGGGAGGTCCGCTTCGGTGCCGACCCGGCGAGGATCGAGACGGTGTACAACGGTGTGGATCCGGCCGACTTTCCGGCCGCCGGCAGGGAGCCGGACGTGCCGACCGTCACGTGGGCCGGCCGGGTGGATCCGATCAAGGACCTGGAAACCCTGCTCCGGGCGTTTGCGCTGATCCGGGCGGAGCTGCCGACGGCCCGGCTGCGGATCTTCGGCGGCACGCCGGCGGTCAGCCGGCCGTACCATGCGCGCTGCGAGGCCCTCGCCGACGAACTCGGCATCGCGGCCGGGGTGAGCTTCGAGGGTCGGGTGGAGAACATCCGCGACGCGTACGCGGCCGGGCACGTGGTGGTGCTGTCCAGCATCTCCGAAGGCTTCCCGTACACGCTCATCGAGGCGATGACCTCCGGGCGTGCCACGGTCTCCACCGATGTCGGCGGCGTGGCGGAGGCGGTGGCGGACACCGGCGTCATCGTGGCACCGCGCGAGCCCGCCGCCATGGCGCAGGCGTGCCTGCGCCTGCTCCGCGACGACCTGCTGCGGCACCGGCTCGGCGCGGCGGCGCGGGAGCGTGCCCTGGAACTGTTCACCGTGGACAAGGCCATCGACAGCTTCCACGCGATCTACCGGGACCTGGCCCACGGGTCGGCGCGCCGCCCGGCCGTACCGGCGCAGCGCCGCCCGGTCGCGGACGCCGTGGCGACCGAGTTGCGGTCAGCATGAGCGGGTCGACCTGCCCCGGGGACCGGGCCGCCGCGTACCGCACCCTCGTCGAGCGGACGGCGCCGGCCTGCGCGGAGGCCGTCGACGACCGCGAGATCGCCGCGGTCCTGGAATCCGACGGCATCACGGATGCGGTGGCCCGCAACCGGTACGGCTCCTCGGACGTGTTCGCCCTCGCTGAGCGGCTCTGCCGGGACACCCCGCGCCACCCCCGCCCTCCCGCGGAGGTGACCAGCCCGTGGCGGCCCACCCCACACCTGCATCTGCTCCGCGGTCTGCTGTTCGCCCTGCCCGCGCTGGTGTACCTCGCCGTGGCCAACGTGATCAGCGGATTCCGCGGCGCCGTGGTGCTGGTCGCCTCCGTGCTGCTGTCCTGGGCGGTCAGCCAGGGGCTGGCCTACCTGGGCTACCGCCGCCTGGGTTGCGCTGACCCGGCCGGTGCGGGACGGATCCTGCGCGGCGGGCTGCTCTGGGCGACGCTCCCCACGGTGGCCGGCACCGTCGGCCTGGGGCTGGCGCTGCGCGTGCCCTGGGCGGTGGTGGTCGTCGCGGTGGCGCAGGTGACCTACCTGGTGGCGGCGACCGTGGCGCTGGTGCTGGGACGGGAGCGGTGGCTGCTGGTGGCGCTCGCCCCCGGGGTCGGTGCGGCGGTGACCGGCCTGGTGGCGGGTGGGGGCCTGGTGCGCTCGTTGCCGTTCGTGGCCTGCGCCGCGACCAGTGTGCTCGGCGCCGTCGTCGTGGCCTGGTCGGCGACCCGTGGCGCGAGGCCGGGGCTGCCGAGTACCGCCGAGCTCATCGACGCGTCGCCGAACGCGATGTTCGGCGTGGGCGTGGGCGGCCTGCTGCTCTTCGTGCCGGCGGTACGCAGCTTCCACCCGGCGCCGGACGCCGCCATCGGGGCGGGCGTCGCCCTGGCCATCCTGCTGTCGTTGTCGATGAGCATGGGTGCGGCCGAGTGGCTGCTGTACGCCTACCGCGCCGCGATGCACCGGGCCCTGCAGCGCTCGTACACGCTTGGCGCCTTCGGGCGGCGTGCCGCCGCTGCCCTGCTCGCCGCCGTCGGCGCCTACCTGGCCGCCCTGCTCGTCGCGGCGGCCGGTGCCGGTGCCGTCGTCGCCGCCCGCACCGACCACGATCTCCCCCTGATGCCGCTGGCCGGGGCGGCCACGCTCGGCGGCGCGCTCTTCGTCGCGCTGCTGCTCATGTCGTTCGGTGACCGGCTGCCGGTGGTGGCGGCCTGTTTCCTCGCCCTCGCGCTGGACGGACTGCTGCTCAACCGGGGTACTCCCCCGGAACAGATCCAGGTCACCACGTCGGCAACGTTGCTGGCCGCACTGCTGGTCTACGCCGTGACGACGCTGCGACATGCCACCCGACACCAGTGACACCCGAGGACTGAAGGAGAAACCATCGTGACAACCACGGTCGCCGTCACCGGCGCGGACGGCTTCATCGGATCGCACCTCGTCGAACTGCTGGTCGCCCGCGGCCACCGGGTCCGCGCGATGGTGCAGTACAACTCGTTCGGCTCCTGGGGCTGGCTCGACTCGCTCGCGCCGGAGGTGCTGGCGGAGGTCGACGTCATCGCGGGGGACGTTGCCGACTTCGACACCGTCCGGGACCTCGTCACCGACGCCGCGGTGGTGTACCACCTCGCCGCACTGATCGCGATCCCGCACTCCTACCGGGCACCCCGGTCCTACGTGCAGACGAACGTGGTCGGCACCCTCAACGTCCTGGAGGCGGTCCGGGCGCAGGGCTGTGGGCGACTGGTGCACACGTCGACAAGCGAGACCTACGGCACCGCGCGCACCGTCCCGATCTCCGAGGAGCACCCGCTGCAGGCACAGTCGCCCTACGCCGCTTCGAAGGTGGGCGCCGACAAGCTCGTGGAGAGTTACCTGCACAGCTTCGACCTGCCCGCGGTGACCCTGCGGCCGTTCAACACATTCGGTCCCCGGCAGTCCGCCCGGGCGGTCATCCCGACGGTGGTGAGTCAACTCGCCGCCGGCGCCGAGGAGATCCGCCTCGGCGCGCTTGACCCGACGCGCGACTTCCTCTACGTCGCGGACACCGCCAACGCGTTCCTGACGGTGGGATCCGCGCCGGCGGACCAGGTGGTCGGCCACGTCTTCAACGCCGGCACCGGCGAGGAGATCTCGATCGGCGCGCTGGCGGAGCAGATCTGCGCGCTGATGGGCCGCCCGGTCCCGGTGCGCCTGGAGCGGCAACGACTGCGTCCGGCCGCGTCCGAAGTCCTCCGGCTCGTCTGCGACAGCAGCAGACTCCGCGCGGCCACCGGCTGGGCCCCCGCGAACACCCTCGCCGACGGGCTCAAGGTGACCATCGACTGGTTCTGCGACCCGGCCAATCTGGCCCGCTACCGCCCCGGTGCCTATGCGCGCTGATCCGTCCATCCGGTCCGTTGCGCCAAGCGAAAGGAACTGCCATGCACGCGGTCATCCTGGCCGGAGGCAAGGGCGTGCGGCTGCGGCCGTACACGACGCTGCTTCCGAAGCCGCTGGTCCCCATCGGCGATCGGTACTCCATCCTCGAGATCATCATGCGGCAGCTCGCCGGGTGCGGGTTCCGGACCGCCACCCTGGCGATCGGCCACCTTGGCCACCTCATCCGCGCCTACGTCGGGGACGGCAGTCAATGGGGGCTGGACCGCGTCGACTACGCCACCGAGGAGTCCCCGCTCGGCACGATCGGGCCGCTGCTGCGGCTGCGCGAGCAGCTACCGGAGACCTTCCTGGTGATGAACGGTGACATCCTCACCGACCTCGACTACGCGGACCTGCTGACCCGGCACGTCGAGTCGGCCGCCCAGCTCACCGTGGCGACCTACCCGCGCCAGGTGAAAATCGACTTCGGGGTGCTGACCAGCCGCAGCGGCCGGATCGTGGAGTTCGCCGAGAAGCCGACCATCGACTACCGGGTGAGCATGGGCGTGTACGGCATGACCGGCACGGTGCTCGACCGGTACACCCCCGGGCTTCCGCTCGGCTTCGACGAGTTGGTGCTCGACCTGCTCGCCACCGGCAGCGGGCCGGACGAGTACGGCTTCGACGGGCGGTGGCTCGACATTGGACGGCCGGACGACTACGACCGGGCCAACGCGGAGTTCGACCTGCTCGGGCCCCTCCTGCTACGCGATCGTGGGTTGCGGGAAACCGCCTGATGAGGTGCCTGCTGCTGGGCGCCACCGGCTTCATCGGCGGGCACGTCCGCGCCTGCCTCGATACGTTGGATTGCACCGTCCGCACCGCCAGCCGGTCCGGGGCGGGCACCGACCTGCGGGTCGACCTGGCGCTGGCCGGACCGGCCGGACCCCTCGACATCCTGCGCGAGGTGGGGCCGGACGTGGTGGTCAACGCGACCGGGGTCACCGACGGCACCGCCGAGGATCTGGCCGCCGGCAACGTGGTGGCGGTGGCCAACCTGCTGGACGCCCTGGACCGGTACGCCCACCCGGTGCGCCTGGTCCACCTCGGGTCGGCCGCGGAGTACGGGGTGGTGCCGGCGGGTCGGCCGATTCCGGAAAGCGCTCCGGCGGCGCCGGTGTCGGCGTACGGGATGAGCAAACTGGCCGGCACCGCGCTGGTCCTGGCGGCGCGGCGGCACGGCCGGCCGGCCACGGTCCTGCGGGTCTTCAACCCGCTCGGGCCGGGGACCCCGGGCGGGTTGCTGCCCGGCCGCCTGGTCGGTCAGTTGACCCGGGCGCGTGCGACCGGGCAACCGGCCCGGGTCGGCAACCTGGCCGGGCATCGGGACTTCGTCGACGTCCGTGACGTGGCGCGGGCGGTCGCGGCCGCTGCCGCCAGCACCGACCGGCTGCCGGGTGTGCTCAACGTTGGCAGCGGTCGGGCCACCGCGCTGCGTGACCTGGCCGCACTGGCCGCGGGCATGGCCGGGGTGGCGGCGCCGATGGAGGACGCCCCGGGTTCCGCCCGGTCCGCCGTCGTGGCCTGGCAGCAGGCCGACATCGCGGCGATCGGCGCCGCGCTGGGCTGGGCTCCGCAAATCCCCCTCGACGCGTCGCTGCGGGCGATGGGACTTCCTGCCCCCGCTCCACCGCCACCGTGAAGGCCGCCTCAACGGCCGAGCCAACCACCGTCCACCGGCAGCGTGATGCCGTGCACGTAGTCGGAGGCGGACGACGCCAGGAACACCGCCGCACCGGCGATGTCGTCGGCCCGGCCCCACCGGCCGGCCGGAATACGCTCCAGAATGGCGCGGTTGCGCTGCTGGTCGGCGCGTAGGGCGGCGGTGTTGTCGGTGTCGATGTACCCGGGCGCGATGGCGTTGACGTTGACGCCGCGGCCGGCCCACTCGTTCGCCAGCGCCTTGGTGAGGCCGGCAACGGCGGACTTCGCCGCCGTGTAGCCGGGCACCGTGATCCCGCCCTGGAAGCTGAGCAGCGAGGCGGTAAAGATGATCTTCCCTGCGCCCCGTTCGATCATGCTGCGGCCAACCTCGCGGGCCAGCACGAACTGCGAGGTCAGGTTCACCTGTAGGACGTGGTCCCAGTCGGCGTCGGTGTGCTCGGCGGCCGGCGCACGCCGGATCGTGCCGGCGTTGTTCACCAGCACATCGACCGGGCGCCCCAGCTCGTGCAGTTGCCGGGCCAGGTCGGCAACGGCCGCGCGGTCCGCGAAGTCCGCCTGGATCGCCGTGAATTCGCGTCCGAGGGCCGCCACGCGCTTGGCGATATCGCTGCCCTCCGGCTCCAGGTTGGCGCTGACGCCGACGATGTCCGCACCGGCCGCCGCAAGACCGGCGGCGATGGCGCTGCCGATCCCGCGCCGGGCGCCGGTCACCACGGCGAGACGACCGGTCAGGTCGAAGCTGCTGTCCGTCAACTGAGTGCCTTCCTCTTTGCGATACCGTCTCGGCCGCGTTCACGAACGGCAGTCGATGAGCACCTTCATCAGGCCGCCACCGGACTCCAGCGCCGTGAACGCCGCGTTGACCCCGTCCATCGGCTGCACCTGCGAGATCAGCGCGCCGACCGGCACGTGCCCCGCGGCGATCAGCGCGACGGCCCGCTCGAAGTCGGAACGGTCGTAGAGTCGCGCACCGACCAGGGTGAGTTCGCGCCAGAAGAACCGGAACAGGTTGACCTCCCGCGGCTTCGGGTGGATCGCCACCAACACCAGCCGGCCGCGCACCCGCAGCGCGTCGATGGCGAGCGCGACACCGGCCCCGGCGCCGGAGACCTCGAACGTCACGTCCGCGCCGGCCCCGCCGGTCCACTCGTTGACCGTGGCGACGGCGTCGTCGGTGGACGGGTCGATCGTGACCAGGCCCAGTTCAGCGGCGAGCGCCCGGCGTTGCGGGCTGACCTCGGCCAGCCGCACGTCCGCGCCCTCGTGGCGGGCGACGCACGCGATCAGCAGGCCGACCGGGCCGCCGCCGACCACCAGGACCCGCTCGCCGGCACCCAACTCGGCGCGGCGGACGTCGTGGACGGCGACCGCGGTCGGCTCGACCAGCGCCGCATGCTCCAGTGACAACCCGGCCGGCAGCGGGATCAGCAGGCTGGCCGGGACCGTCCAGGATGCCTGCATGGCGCCCGGCGAGTCGATACCGACGAAGTTCAGGTTGTGGCAGACGTGCTGGTTGCCGGCCAGACATGCGGGGCACTCGCCGCACCAGCGCAGCGGCATCGCGGTGACCTGGTCGCCGACCGCGAAGTCGGTGACGCCGTCACCGAGCGCCGCCACGGTGCCGGACATCTCGTGCCCGATCACCATCGGCGCCTGCACCCGCGCGTCCATGTCGCCATGGAAGATGTGCAGATCAGTGCCGCAGATCCCGGTGTACGCCACGTCGACGCGCACCTCACCGGGGCCCGGCGGCACCTCCTCGCCGGCGGACACGGCAAATTCGCGGGCACTCACATAGCGTGCGGCGCGCATGCGACGCCCCCTCTCCACTCCCGGTCGTCCGCCATCCCAGCGCAGCGGGCCGGCATTTGCAACCCGGACATCGGATGTCTCGCCCGCGATCGCCGCGCGTCCGCCTGGATACCATTCCCGGATGCAACTGACCAGCGCGCAGAACCCTCGCGTGAAGGCGCTGCTCGCCCTGCGCCGGCGCCGCTCCCGCGAGCGTTCCGAGGTCACCCTGGTCGAAGGGTACGAAGAGCTCGCCCTGGCCCTCGACGCGGGCGTGTCACCGCGGACCCTCTACCACTGCCCGGAGCTGACCGGGGCGCCGGACGAGCGGGCGGTCCTGGACCGGGTCGCTCCGCTCGGCACCGAGGTGATCGAGCTGAGCCGGGCGGTCTTCGACCGGGTGGCGTACCGGGAATCACCCGATGGATGGCTGGCGGTCGTGCCGTCGGTGCAGACCGACCTGGACCGGCTGCAGATCGGCCAAGGAGCCCTGGTCCTTGTCTGCGAGGCCGTCGAGAAGCCGGGCAACCTGGGGGCTATGCTGCGGACCGCGGATGCCGCCGGGGTCGCCGCCGTGGTCGCCGCCGGCCCGGTCACCGACTGGGCCAACCCGAATCTGGTACGGGCCAGCAAGGGCACCCTGTTCTCGGTCCCGGTCGGCGCCGGCTCCACCGACGAGGTACTGCGGTGGCTGGCCGGGCACGCCCTACCCATCGTGGCGACCACACCCGACTCAGACGTCCTGATCAGCGAGGTGGACCTGGCCGGTCCGGTGGCGATCGCCGTCGGATCGGAGAAGTACGGGCTCTCCGCGCACTTCCTCGCGAACGCCAGCGTGCGGGCCAGGATCCCGATGTTCGGTCGTGCCGACTCGCTGAACGTCGCCACCTCCGCCGCCATCGTGGCCTACGAGGCGGTGCGCCAACGAATGTCCCGGTAGGCGTGACGGGGCCGCGACGCAGCGGCGGGGCTCACCGCCACACCGGCTCCGGCACGCTCGGGGGGACCGGCAGGCCCAGCGGCTGAGGTGCTGACGGCGGTGCGGGCTGAGGTGTTGACGGCGGTGCGGGCGGCGACTCGACGGCGCGGGCGCGGGTGTCGCGCGACCCCGCCACCCGGGACTGCGCCGCCGACCTCGTCCGGCCGCCGGTTTTCGGGGCGGTCGCCGTCGCCGGGCGGCCGAGTGCGTACGCGTTGGCGACGGGCGCTCCGTGCTGGTCGCACAGCTCGATCTCCCGCGGCGCCCCGCCGGGGCCGGTGATGAACCAGGTGTTCGCCGGCGCGACCCCGCACCTGTCACATTCGCGTACCTCGATAGCCTTTTTCGCCATGATCGTAAGCCTATATCGCCGGTCATTCCGGCCAGCGGAGGATGGTGACGTCGCGGCCGTGCCTGCGGCTCGCCGCGAGCCTCCCGGCGCCCGCCGACCCCGCTCAGAAGACCGAAATCGCGGACCGCGCACCAGGCGGGCCGCCGATCCGGCGGCCATCCCGAGCCATGGCAATTTGCGGTCGCGGACGCGACCCCTGCAATGTGAGCGACGGTTCCGCGCGCCGGCACAGTGGCCGGCTCACCCGATCACGTTCGGCCTACGTCAAACGTCGGAATTGCCACGCAATCGGTGAGGTCGGCGTGGAAGTGTCAGAACACGCGGTGGCCGAATTCAGTAGCTTGGGTTGGTTTAAGGTGTTTACGAGCGGGGTATAGGCGGACTTTGGAAACGAAACCGCGCATCCGGCGCGACGTATCTGTGCCATTGTGCGGTTTGCGGAACCGCTCGAAATCGTACGATCCGCCGCCGCACCGCTGATCGAAAGGCGGGCCACGCAGCGCCATGCGCGAGCGCCAGCCACGCCGGCCCAACGTTTCGCCACCACGGGGGGGCCGATATCCCCCCACCCGACCGCCACACGTGGGCTGGCCGCGCTGCGCATTGGATCTGGACGGCCGGCGTCGCCCAGCGCGGCGGCAAATGATCAGGAGTCGACGACGACATCATCGGTGGATCGAGGGGAACCGCGGGGCACGGGCGGCGCGGCGGGGCCTGACGCAGGCTCCGCAAGTGAAGATCCAGGTGGGCGATACTGGGATCGAACCAGTGACCTCTTCGGTGTGAACGAAGCGCGCTCCCGCTGCGCCAATCGCCCCGGCGGGTCCGACTCTACCGGACGGCACCGGCCGGACGCACCCCGGGTGCCGCCCGTCCATCCGGGCTGCCCCCGCGGGGTACGCGGGTCCGCCGGCCCTTCGGCCAGCGGCCCGCGGACGCTGAGTCTCCCCTCCCCGCGACCGGCCGCCGTTGAGTAACGGGACCACGCGGCACAGGGGTGAATTCGACCGCGGCGGCCATCCCGCTCGACATCCTGGCCCGGCGCGGATCGTTCACGCCGCAATGGCACTGTGATTTGTCCGCTCCCAGCCGTTCTCGGGGTGTTTAACGCCGCCATTCCTGCTGCTCCGACGGGGCACCCGTCACCCTTGCGGACCGGTAGGCGTTACGGGAGTGAATTGCTGTGCGGCACGCGTACCGGACAACGCACATGCAATCGCCGGCTGAACCGGACAGGGGTCGTGTTTCGGACCGGCCAGGGATATAGCGGATCTGTATCCCACTACAGCCCACTACGGAGTGAGATCAGCGGATTGCAGAGCGTAACTACGGGGAGCGCCTGATTATGAGATGGCGGGCACGATGCGTCCCCGCAGCGGTGCCCGGGGGGAGTACAAGATGAGTGCCATTCGTCCCACGACGGTAGAGGTGGAAACATCGCTACGACTGGTCGCGCCAGACGCGACCGCATTGCCGGTACGGGCAAGTCTGCGCTACGACCCGGTGGACCCGTACGCGGTGCACGTGCTCTTCCATGCCGAGTCGGCCGGCGGCGAGCCGGTCAGCTGGTCCTTCGCGCGAGATCTCCTGGTGACAGGGCTCGACGAGCCCGCTGGCATCGGCGACGTACGGGTCTGGCCGTGGAACGGTCCCCGAGGCGACTTCGTCGCCCTGGCGCTGTCGTCACCCGACGGCAATGCGTTGTTCGAGGTACCCCGCAGCGTGCTAGTGCGGTTCCTGCGCCGAACCTACGTCGCCGTACCCCGGGGCAGGGAGGCCGAGCATCTCGACGTCGACAGCGCGGTGTCCCGGCTGCTCGCGGGCCGCTGATTACCGCCCCTACCGCCACCGCTCCCGCTGTGGTGAACTGCGGACAACGGTGGAGAACGGCGGGACGGAGGCAGCGTGCGGAGTCTCGGTTTGATTGTCGGCGGGGCGCTCCTGATGCTCGCGGGTGCGGTGTGGACGCTGCAGGGCATCGGCGCCCTGGGCGGCAGCCCAATGAGCGGAGTGACGATGTGGGCCGTCATCGGCCCGCTGACCGCCGCCGCTGGCCTGGTCCTGCTGGTCGTCGGGGTGCGGGCCCGGGGGCGCGGCACCCCGACCTGATTCGCTCCACCTCTGCCATGCTGTGACCTGGGTCACTGCGGCGATCGGAACATGCCCCGGTGCGGCCGCGTTGACAAGTACGCCGATGTGATCCGTGTCCCCGGGCCTCACCACATCGCCGCCGCGGAATTCCGTCCGGCTGGAGCCGCGCCGCGCCTATCGCCGAGAGGCGACCGGCACATCGGTCCGCTGCGCCCCCGTCACCGCTCCAGGTGCCGGGGGCGCGGCGCTGCGGCACCGCCGCCGGGATCCCGCACCGTCCGCGTCTGGCTCGACCGGCGACGCCCGCGCAGGCGCGCCCCGGTACCGACCCCGGCGACACCCGGCTCCGCCATGCGGAGCACGGCGGTCGCGGCGAAGCGATCGGCCACAGTTGCCGCGACGGTGGCGGTACAGCCCGGTGGGGCCAGGATGAGCGGGATGGCATCTCGCCGCAGTAGCCCGCCGATGCGCTCGAGATGATCAGCGGCGCTGTCGGCGGTCCGTCCACCCACGGTGACCAGGCGCAGTTCGGGTAGTGCCGCGCGTAGCTCACGCGTGAACCGGTACGGCGACCCGCCCGCGCGGCGATCCGAGACCACCGCGATCTGCTGTCGCCGGGCCAGCATGGCGAGCGCGGCGGCCACGGCGGACACCTGGCCAAGTTCCGTGGCCTCGGCCTCGAGAGCAACGACGGTCAGCATTCCGGCCCCCTGGTACGCCGCGGAAGCATCCGTGGCATGCACCCAGTGCACCGCTTCAGTCACCGGGTGCGATAGGGCCAAAGGGTCCGGGCCGCAGATGGAGTTTCGCGGATGATGCGCAGAGCGGCGTCAGGCCGGGGTCGCGAAGTTCTGCGTCCAGTAGCGCCGACCGGCGGAGTTGGCGACCATGCCGATGCCGATGTGGCGGTACCGGCAGTTGAGGATGTTCGTGCGGTGACCGGGGCTGTTCATCCAACCTTTCATCACCGCGGCGGCGTCCGACTGCCCCATGGCGATGTTCTCGGCCACCGCCGACCACTGGTACCCGGCCTTCGTGACCCGGGCGGCCATGCCCACCTTGTCAGGCGTCTCATGGGCGAAGAAGTTCCGGTTGGCCATGTCGGCCGAGTGGCCGCGCGCCGCAGCGGTCAGCCGCGCGTCCATGGCGAGCGGGCCGCACCCCACCTCGGCCCGCGCGGCGTTGACCAGCGCCAGAACCGCGGATTCCTGATCCGCCGCGCCGGCCGGTGCGGTGTTGGGTGCCGGCCGGGCCGGCGTCGTCCTGGGCTTGGCGGGCGGGACGGGCTGGGCCGGCCCGCCCCGCGGGGCACCCACGCGCGGTGTCGCGGCGGGCGGCGCGGCGGTGGGCGGCGCGGCGGCGGTGGGCGTTCCCGCCGGGCTGGCCGCACCGGCCGCCGGGATCGCGGACACCGACGGATTCGCCGCGTCGCTGGACCCAGATGGGCCGATGTCGGTCGATGGCTCCGCCGTGACCGAAGCGTCGCTGCCCGCTCCGGCACCGGCGCCCTGGCCGCCCGGCCCATTGGAGCCGGCCGCGAAAATCCGGGCGCCGACGGCGAGTGCACCGATCAGCACCGCCATCGATACCACGATCGCAATGGCGATTCGGCGATATGCCCAGGGCGACGGTGATCGATGTCCGGCGGCGGTCAAAATAGCGGACTCCTTCGGCGGCGGGCGGGGGTCTGCCTGCAGCGTAAGAAGGACGTTGTGCATCACGACACCCCGAAGGCCCGAATTAAGGCAAACTTAGTGACCGGCTCAGATCCATTGCGACTGATCCGCAGGAGGCACCCCGTACGGGTCCGGCGCAGGAAACCTCGATCCCGGGGGTGACGGCGCAGCGGCGCGGGGTATCTACCGTGAAGGAAGCGCGACTTGCGCACCGACGATGGAGGCAGCATGACCACCATGACCCGCTCCCGGAACGACCGCTGGATCGCCGGCGTGTGCGGGGGCCTGGCCCGGCGGGCCGGTATGTCCCCGACGACGATGCGGTTGATCTTCGTGGTGTCGTGCCTACTGCCCGGCCCACAGATCCTGCTCTACCTCATCCTGTGGGTTGTCATGCCGGAGGAGAACCGTGTCTGACCCAACCACGCCCGCCCAGCCGGTGGACCCGGCGGAGGCATTGCCCGAGCCGAGCGACCCGGTCCGGATCACGCCGTTCGAGGAACGGCCCGAGGTCGCCCAGGCGGTCGACAGCGACACCACGGTGTCCGGGCTACCGGGTACGCCGCCGGCCGACGGCGGGGCCGATCCGGACAGTCCTGAGTTCAAGGAGCCGTAACCACCACGCCGTCGTACGGCTGCGCCCCCTGCCTCGCCCGGTCCGGGCGGGTGGCGGCGCAGCCGTACGATCAGCGCGCCCGGCCGGCTACCGGTCGACCCGGGCACCCGGCGGCACCTGGGCGTCGGCGCCGACCCGTACGCCGGCACCGATCACCGCGATCCGGTCGTCCGCGTCCTTCCCCGGCTCGCCGACCCCGACCTTCGCGCCTTTCTCGATGATCGCGTTGATGTCCACCACGGCACCACGGACCACCGCGCCTTCGCGGACCGTGACGCCGGAGAGCAGGACCGAGTCGAGGACCTCAGCGCCGGCTTCCACCACCACACCACCGGACAGCACCGAGCGCCGCACGGTGCCGGCGACCCGGCAGCCCGCCCCCAGCAGCGCCTCCCCCACCTGGGCACCGGCATCCACCCGGACACCGCCGCGGGCGGCGTTGGCGGTGAGGATCGGCCACCCGGGGTCGTCGAGAACGATCGGCGGCTCCGGCTGCACCAGTTCAAGGTGCGACTCGTGGTACGCGGCGATCGTGCCGACATCGCGCCAGTACCCCGGCTGGCGGTACTCCCGAGCGCCACCACGCTGAACCAACTCGGGGAGCAGCCCGTGGCCGAGGTCGCGCAGCCCATCCTCACCGCCGTCGTCGGCGAGCCGCTGCAGCGTGTCGAGCAGCGCGTCCGGCTCGAACGCGAACACCTCGGTGGTGACCACATCGGTGGCGGGCTCATCGGGTTTGTACGCATATTCGGTGATCCGGCCGTCCGGATCGGTCACCACCACCCCGTACCGGCTCGCCTCGTCGATCGGACGGCGGGTCGTCACCATGGTGACCAGGGCGCCGCTGGCCAGGTGTGCGGCCGCCACCTCGGCGTAGTCGAGTTGGTAGACAGCGTCCGCGCTGACCACCATCACGGTTTCCGCCCCGAACTCGCGGATCAGCGGGGCCTGCCGCCACAGGGCGTCGGCAGTGCCCTGGTGCCACCCTTCCCGGTCGGAGCCGAGGTGCGGGTGGAGGGTCATCAGGCCACCGGTCGTGCGGTCCAGATCCCAGGGGCGGCCGTTGGCCAGGTGGTCCTGGATGGAGGTCGGGTGGTACTGCTCGATCACCCAGACGTCCGCGATGCCGGCATGGTGGGCGTTGGAGAGCGGCACGTCGATGAGTCGGTAGCTGCCGCCGTACGGCATGGCGGGCTTGGCCCGGTGCTCGGTCAGCAACTCCATGCGACCGCCGGCCCCGCCAGCCAGTACGAGCAGGAGTGTCTTGGGTCGCGCCATCACGCCCGCCTCTCTGGTTCGTCGGTGCCGCCAGCCGGTCCCGTCGTGGCAGTGGTGCCCAGAATCGGGCGGCTCACACGGTCGCGACATCCGTCCGGCGATGAAAGGACGGGAAACTCGTCCTCCGATCTTGCGTATCGCGCTTCGTCGATGAATAGGATGACCGTGCCCTCGGCGCGCCTTCGCGGCGCCGCCACTCGTGACCCCGATCGGAGCAACCATGCCCCTGCGCGCTCTGCCGTCGCGCCGATCCACCCGGATCGTCGGCGCCATGACGGTCCTGGCCGCCGCCACGCTGGTTTCCGGTGCGCTCATCCTCGCGCCGACCGCACAGGCCGCCACCGCCTGCACGGTCACCTACCAGCCGAACGAGTGGGCCGGTGGATTCACCGCCAACATCAAGCTCATCGCCGGCGACCAGCCGCTCAGCGGATGGACCGTCACGTGGACCTACGGCGGCGACCAGAAGGTCAGCAACGCCTGGAACGCTCAGGTCACCATGGCCGGATCGGCCGTCACGGCGACCGACGCCGGGTGGAACCGCCAGGTCGCCGCCGGTGGTTCGGTGGAGTTCGGTCTGCAGGGCACCTGGTCGACGGCGAACCCGACGCCGACCGCGTTCGCCGTGAACGGCGTGTCCTGCGGCGACACCCCGGCGCCCCCGACCACGTCCGTCGCGCCGACCACCGCGCACCCGACCAGCGCACCGCCGACCGACACGCCCCCGACCGACACGCCCCCGACCAACGCACCGGTGACCAACTCACCGCCGCCGTCCGACCCGCCGACCCCGACCCCGCCAGCGACCCCACCGGCCGGCGGCGGCTGCGCCGGGGCCCTCATCTGCGACGGCTTCGAGAACCAGACCGGCGCCGAAGTGAGCGGAGATTGGGGCGTGGTGAGGCCGAACTGCGCCGGCACCGGTACCGCCACGCCCGACTCGACCGTGGTACGCAGCGGCGGCAGGTCGATCCGGATCAACGGCGGCTCCGGGTACTGCAACCACGTCTTCATCCAGTCGAAGGCCGACCTGGCCGCCGCCGGACCGGTCTGGTACGGGCGGATGTACGTGCGCCACACCACCGCCCTGCCGGTAGCCCACACCACCTTCGTGGCGATGACGGACACCGCCGATGCCGGCAAGGATCTCCGGATCGGCGGGCAGAACAGCAAGCTGCAGTGGAACCGGGAGTCCGACGACGCCGTCCTGCCGGCGCAGAGCCCGAACGGCCTGGCGCTGAGCCGGGAATTGCCCACCAACACCTGGAACTGTCTCGAGTTCCTGGTTGATAGCCGGGCCGGCACAATCCGGACGTGGCTCGGCGGCACCGAGGTCCCCGGGCTCACCGCCGACGGCGTACCGACAATGGACATCGACTCCCAGTGGCCCAGCCGGCCCTCGCGACCTGCGCTCGCCAACCTGAAGCTCGGCTGGGAAAGTTACGGCAGCCCGTCGGATCCAGCCAACACCCTCTGGTTCGACGATGTCGCTCTGGGTTCCACCCGCATCGGCTGCTGACCCGCACCCCCGCCGCCCCTGACCCCGCGATCTTGCAGTTGTGCCCCGGGCATACCGGGCAATCGCCGCAAATAGCGAGGCACAACTGCAAGATCGGGGGGCCGTTCGGGCGCGGGGTCGCGGGGTTAGCCGGTTTCGCCGGCGACGGTGAAGGAGCGGAGGCGGTCGATCGCCAGCGCGGTGGCGGCGACCGCGAAGATCGCGGCCATGATCAGCGACACCCGCAGGGACACCGTGCCGCCGAGCAGGTCCGTGCCCGCCACCTTGCCGACGACCGTGACGACGTACTGCTGGATGCTGAGCGACCGGGTGCCGGCGAGCAGGTTGCCGAGCAGGCCTTCCCAGATCAGCACGTAGAGCAGGCCCAGCAGCACCGGCCGGCGGCTGACCACGCTCAACGCCAGGAACAGCGCGGAGTACGCCATTGCGCCGACCAGGCAGCCCACCGCCATCCCGACCGCCAACCGCCCCGAGCCGGCGAGCAGCCCGGCAAGGAAGCCCGCGGTAGCGGTGACCGTGGTGACGACAGCAACCGCCACCGCCAGCTTGGTCAGCACGATCTGCCAGCGCGGCAACGGTTTGGCCAGGACGTGGGTCAGTGTGCCGTCGTCGATCTCCGAGCCGAGGACCCCGGTACCGACCACGAGGGCGATCAACGGCAGCACCACCGCGATCCCGAGCCCGACCAGGACGTGCCCGGCCCACTCGGTCGGCGGCACGCCGGTGGATCGGGCCAGCGCCGCGGCACCGACCAGCAGCAACGGGAGGGGGAAGAGCAGCAGGAAACGCCGGCGGCCGAGCAGCCCGCGCATAGTGATCATGGCAATGGTCGGGTTCATGACTCCACCAGGTAGGAGAAGACCTTTTCCAGGGATTCGTCGGCGGGCAGCAGCTCGCGCAGCCGGATGCCCTCGGTGCGGACGAGCCGCGGCAAGGTACGGGTGAACGTGCCGTAGTCGCTGGCCCGTACCTGCAGGCCGGTGCGGTCCAGTTCCACGCCGGCCACGCAGGGCGCCCCGATCAGCGCCACCGCCAGCCGCCGGTCGTCGCTGGAGCGGATGGTGAAGACGTGCGGCCGGTTGGTCATCAGCCGGCGGATCGTGCGGTAGTCCCCCGAGGCGGCCAGCCGGCCGGCCACCATCACCTGCACCGTTCCGGAGACCTGCTCGACCTCCTCCAGGATGTGCGAGCTGAACAGCACGGTGCGGCCCTGCTCCCCCATCCGGTGCAGCAGCTCCATCATCTGCAGCCGCTGGCGGGGATCCATCCCGTTGAACGGCTCGTCGAGCAACAGCACCGCCGGGTCGTGGACCAGCGCCGCGGCAACCCGGATCCGCTGGCGCATGCCCTTGGAGTAGGTGGCGATCCGGCGGTTCGCGGCGTCGGTCATCTCGACCAGTTCCAGCGCCCGCCGGGCGGCCGCCGCGGGGTCGGCCAGGCGGTGCAACTTCGCACTGGCCAGCGCGAACTGCGCACCGGTGAGGAAGCCGTGCACCGCCTCCCGCTCACTGACCAGGCCGAGCACCCGGTAGACCGCGGGATTGCGCCACGCCGGCGCCCCGTTGACGAGCAACTCGCCACGCGAGGGGGGCAGGAAGCCCGACATCATGTGCAGGAGCGTGGTTTTTCCTGCCCCGTTCGGGCCCAGCAGTCCGGTGACGCCGGGCCCGAGCGCCATGGTGACGTCGTTGACGGCCACGACATTGCCGTACCAGCGGGACACCCCGCGCAGATCCACGCTCGCGGTCATGACGCGACCTTCCGGTAACGGGCGATCAACAGGGCGACACAGGAGGCGACCACGGTGACGGCGACCAGGCCGTAGATCGGGCCGTACCCGCCGATCTCTGACTCGGCGCTTTCAAAGAGCCACCAGCGCAGGCCGGTCAGCAGCGTCAGCGGGCTGCCGAGTGCGGCCAGTTGCTGCGTGTGCGGGGAGCCGAGCTCGATCAGCACGCCCACCACCGGCGTGGTGATCAGGAACGCCGCGACGACCGCACCCGCGGCGAACGCGCGCCGCTTGGCGGCGGAGGCCACCAGGAGCGCAAGGCTGGACAGCACGATCGCGTACATGGCCGCGTACAGCAGACCGGGTACGAGATCGCCCAGCTCGCGCCACGCCCCGAGCAGTCCGTCGTCGCGGGAGAAGGCGCCGCCGGCGTACATCAGCAGCAGCGGCCCGACGATGAGCAGCCAGACGGCGGAGGTCAGCGAAGCCAGCTTGGCGAGCGGGTAGTCCAACCGGCGCAGCGGCCGGGAGAAGTACAGCGGCAGCACGCCGGCGCCGAGGTCGCGGGAGACGAGTTCCGGTGCGGCCGTCGCCAGAAACAGGATCAGCAGCACGCTCACCGCTTCCGCGAAGCCGGGGTAGGTCACGGGCATCTCACCGGAGAGCGAGCGGATCACGATCAGGACGGCGGCGACGACCGTGATGATGCCGGTGATGGCCCACGGGAACAGCTTCGCCTTGAATCCCCGCCCGATGCCGAAGGCGGTTCGCAGGCCGTGCACGTAGAGCGATCCGACGATGTAGCGCCGGCCGAGGCGCGGGCCGGTGTAGCGCTGGTAACCGATGTCGTGGATGACTCCGGTCGCGTCAGCCGTTGGCGCCATGGCTGGCTGCCTCCAATGTGGATGATGTGGGGGTGACGGCCGGTCCGGCGAACAGTTCGGCGACCCGGTGCCGCCGCTGGTCGAGTCGGTGCAGCGGCAGGTTGAGGTCCTCGATCGCGGCCAGGATGACGTCGTAGACGCCGTCGTCGGCCAGCGGCACGAGCAGTGCCCGGCCGTCGCGCCGGACCGCGACGCCGAGGCCGACCAACCGCGCGGCCAGCTCATCGGTCCCTTCGGCCACCTCGACGGCGAGGATCTCCCGCTCGGTGGTCATGGCGGAGATCGTGGCCGCGCGCAGCAGCCGGCCACCCTCGATGGCGATCAGCGAGTCGCAGATCCGTTCCACCTCGCCGAGCAGGTGTGAGCAGACCACGATGGAGATGCCGAACTCCGTGCCGATGCGGTGGATCAACGCGAGCATCGCGTCCCGCCCGGCCGGGTCGAGCCCGTTCGTGGGTTCGTCGAGCAGCAGCAGGTCGGGGTCGTGCACCAGCGCCTGGGCCAGCTTGACCCGCTGCTTCATGCCGGTGGAGTAGCCGCCGATCTGCCGGTACCGCTCCTCGTAGAGCCCGACGTGGCGCAGCGCCTCGGACGCCCGTTCCCGGGCTGCCGTGCGGGGCAGGCCACTGATCCGCCCCAGGTGGGTGACGAACTCGGCGGCCGACACGTCGGGCGGCAGGCAGTCGTGCTCCGGCATGTAGCCGACCCGGGCCCGGATCTGCGGGCCGTCCCGCGCCGGGTCGAGGTTGAGTACCGTCGCCCGTCCGCCGGTCGGCTCCAGCAGGCCTAGAAGGATCTTGATGAACGTCGACTTGCCGGCCCCGTTCGCGCCGACCAGGGCCACGATGCCGGGCTCCACCGTGAGATTCAGGTCGACCAGCGCGTCGACCCGCCCGCCGTACCGCTTGCTCAGCGACTCAGTCGCAATCAGTGCCACGGGCGAAACCCTACGGAACTCGCGCAACCACCACATCCGTAGTTCCCCGGAGCCGCCACCTAGGGGGACCCGGGGTGGTCGAAATGAAGATTTCAAGCTCCCGGTCGCGGTCCGCGACGAAAAATCCTTTATTGCCAGGGCCCGGTTGGGGTCGCATTGACACCGCCGGGTTCCTTGATACCTTCTGGAAAGGCTTTTGGCCTGACTCACCTATGTGTGCCGGCCGCCAACCGTCGGTGCGCAGTCCCAGTGGCCACGCCCGTGTTCGCCCCGGCTGGTGGCCTCTCCTGGAACGGCACGAGAAGACCTCATTCATACCGGAGCGTCCTGTCGCGAACAACTGGAGTCGTGGATCAGTGACCAGTCCAAGGAAGCCCCGCCGGCCGACCGGGTCGTGGTGGATGACGCTCTCCGTCGTGGCGACGGTTGCCCTGGCCGGTGGGCTGTTGCCGGTCATCCGCGCGGGGCAGGCGGAGGCCGCGACGGTCAGCTTCACCAGCACTGTGCTGAACTCGGGGAGCGGCATCTGCATGGATGTGCCCGGCGGCTCAGCGGCCAGCGGTACGCAGCTGGTCCAGTGGTCGTGCAACTCCGGCGCGAACCAGTCGTTTCGGTTCAACGCGGTGCCCGGCACGGACGTCCACACCATCGGCACCGCCGCCGCCGGCAACTGCGTGGACATCTTCGGGGCATCGTCGGCCGACAACGCCGCGGTGATCCAGTACGCCTGTCACAGCGGCACCAACCAGCAGGTACGGCTCCGTCTGGTCAGCGGCACCGGTGCGGGCAGGGCGTTCAACATCGTCTCGGTGCAGTCGGGCAAGTGCTTCGCGCCGTTGGGCGACGCCTCGGCGAACAACACCCCACTCGTGCAACTGCCGTGTACCGCCGCCGCGAGCCGTACGTGGCGGCTGGCCGGCTACACCGACGGCGGGACCACCCCCACGCCGGCCCCGACGCCGACCTCGACCGGTGGCAGCGGCGATGTGTGGAACCCGCCCGCCAGGTACCTGGACCCGCTGGCAAGGAACTGGAAGCACCAGGAGGACACGTACCAAAACCTGTACGGGTTCCGCAACTACCTCTTCGACCAGGTGATGGCCGGCAACGGGAACATCAACTACTGCGTGCGCTGGGACTCCAGGGAGACCGTGTCGGCCAGCCTGCGCGACCAGATCCACGCCAACCTGGCTCGCCAGTTCCAGAAGTGGGTCGACCAGCTCAACGACAACGGCCAGGGGTGGAACAACTTCCCGTATCAGCGGGTGGCCGTGAAGGTGGTCGGCTGGGCGGTGCGCGATCGAAACCAGCTGCAGTGGACGGACAACTCGGTGGACGTCTATGTCAACAACATCAGAGAGAACGCCCCGCAGTGCGGCGAGCCATGCGGGCGGTTCTTCAACCAGGATGGCAACTACTCCGGCTGCCCCGGCGGCGCCGCGCACCACTACGACATGTCGTTGTGGCTCACCGCGGGTTTCAGCGGCGGTCACGGTGGTGACTGGGGGCAGCGCATCGCGTCGGAGTACTACGTCGGTCAGCTCGGGCAGGAGGACATCCATATCCTGCTGCACGAGATCGGGCACAGCTGGGGCCTCAACGACTTCTACACGTACGACCCGCTCCCCAGCGAAGGCTTCGTGATGAAGGCCGGCAGCGCGACCAGGATCACCGAGTTCGACAAGTGGATGCTGCGCGACTTCTGGCGTCACCTGAAGGGCCGGTACGGCAGGTAGTGCGGCAGCGCGGCGGTGATGGCGCGTTCCATGCAGCGGACAGCGCTAGCTGCGCGCGCCGACCGGCTGCTCGCGGGTGAGCACGACCCGGTTGCGGCCGGTGCTCTTGGCCCGCCGCAACGCCTCGTCGGCACGGCGGTACAGCCACCGGAAGTCCGCGGCGTCGGCCGGGTAGCCGGCGACCCCCGCGCTGACGCTGACGTGCAGCCGCTCGCGGCCGTTGACGTCGACGCCCTCCTCGTGGAAGGCCCTGAGCACGGCGGTCAGCCGCGGCGCGCAAAGCTCCGGCGTCGTACCGAGCAGACCGATCACGAACTCCTCGCCGCCGATCCGCGCCACCACGCTGTCCGGGCGGAACGACCGGGTCAGGTGCACCGCGAGGTGTCGCAGCACGGCATCGCCGGCCGCGTGACCGTGCACGTCGTTGACCCGTTTGAAGTGGTCGACGTCCAGGACGACGAAGGCGAGCGGCTGGTCCAGACGGCGGCTCAGCGACAGCAGCGCGGCCATCCGGTCCTCCAGCCGGCGGCGGTTGGCCAACCCCGTCAGCGGGTCGGTCTCGGCCAGGACCCGGTGCAGCCGGGCGCGCTCCAGCCGGGACCGGACGCGGGCGATCACCTCTGCGGGGATGATCGGCTTGGTCATGTAGTCATCGGCGCCCACCTCGAAGACGCGCGCGATGGTGGCCGAGTCGCGACGCGAGCTCAGGAACAGGACCGGAAGCGTCCGCCATTGGGGGTTGACCCGGATCAGGCGGCACAGGTCGACGCCGTTGAGGCCGGGCATGTCGATGTCGAGCACCACAAGGTCCGGCGGGTCCTGCGCGAGCGCCGCCAACAACCGGGTCGGGTCCTCCACCGAGGTGAAGGTGATCTGGTAGGGCTCCAACGTCATCCGGAGGGCGTCGAGCACGGCCGGATCGTCGTCCACCGCGATCACCCGGTACGCCGGGCCGACCGTCTCGGTGAGCTCGCGGTCGAGGGCGTCGACGATCTGGGCGGCTGGCGTGGTGT
Organism: Micromonosporaceae bacterium; assembly: GCA_035296325.1. Taxonomy (GTDB): domain Bacteria; phylum Actinomycetota; class Actinomycetes; order Mycobacteriales; family Micromonosporaceae; genus DATHBD01. The sequence continues at coordinate 60,308 of DATHBD010000082.1, forward strand.
TGGGCATGATCGCGCTGACGCCCGCGTCGATCAGCGCCAGGTGGGTGGTCGGGTCGTCGTCCGCCGTGACGACCAGAACGGGCACCGACCCGCCGGTGCGGCTGACCGCCTCGGTCCACGCTGTGGTCAACGCCACGGCGTTGTGGTGTCCCGCGCCGGTCAGCTCGATGATGACGCCGCCGGGGTGGTCACCGCCCGGAACCGGCCAGGCCGCCGCCCCGGTCGGGGTGGCCACCGCGCGCCGGCCGCGCGCCGCCAACTCCACGCAGAGCTTGCCGGCGCGGTCGGAGTGGTCGCTGACGACCAGGACCTGCAGCGGCCGACCCCCGGCCTCACCGACGGCGAAACTCGGGTCGTCAAGCTCCGGCGCCGCGGCGGCCAGCGCGCTGATCTTTCCGATCACGAGCGCGGCGTCGAGCCGGGCGGCACCGTCCGCTCCGGCTGTTTCCAGCAGCCGCTCCAGCTCGAGGGCGAGTTCTGACACGCCAGGCAGGCCGAAGCTACCAGCGCTGCCGGCGAGGCGGTGGGCCTCCCGCACAGCGGCGATCCGGGCCGGCTCGTCGAGTGTGTCGCCCACCAGACCGCTCACGACCGAGTCCAGCGACTCGATCCGTGACGTCACGCTGGCCCGGCCGCGGGCCAGGATGGCGGCGAGGCGGCGGTCGACGTCGGACATCGGGTACTCCCGTTCAGCATTGGCCGAGCCCGGGCCAGGCAGGCTTCGGTCCTCCCATCGGCCGGGTGTCCGCAGAGTTGCACGGTTAGGCGTGTGGCACTCTGACGGACATGCCGCGCGCCATCGCCCGTAACGTCCGCGTCGACCGTGCCGGGCTCCTCGAGTTCGTCCGCGGTCGCCACCACGCCATCCTCATGACGACCCGGTCGGACGGCCGCCCGCAGGCCTCCCCGGTGGCCTGCGGCGTCGACGGCGCCGGGCGGGTGGTGATCTCGACCTACCCGGACCGGGCCAAGGTGGCGAACATCCGGCGCAATCCGCAGGTGTCGGTGTGCGTGCTCTCCGACGACTGGAACGGCGCCTGGGTGCAGGTCGACGGCACCGCCGAGGTGCTCGACCTGCCAGAGGCGCTGGAACCCCTGGTGGAGTACTTCCGCTCCATCTCCGGGGAGCACCCGGATTGGGACGAGTACCGCGAGGCGATGCGTCGACAGGGCAAGTCGCTGATCCGGGTGACGATCGAGCGTTGGGGGCCCACCGCGACCGGCGGCTTCCCGCCGAGGCTCGCCGACGGCTGACCAGCGGCCGGCCCCCACCCCTGTCGTTAGACGGCCGGGCACTCCTCCGCCGGGTCGACGTCCCGGTTGTAGCTGAACGGGTGGAACGTCTTCCCGGCCGATCCGGCCGGATCGTCGTCCACGAGGACCAGCGTCGGCGTGGACGCCGGGTCGAAGCCGAGATCGGTGAAGGCGACGCATCCGCCGTTGGCCCAGTCGCCGACGGACCAGATGCCGAACGCACCACGGTTGGTCAGCAGGTTCCGCGCGTCAGCGTCGTGCCGGTCGAGCACGGTCGCCAACTCCATCGACGGATTGTCGTTGATCGCGTAGACGCTGGTGTGCGGCGGGAACCGGAGCCGGAAGCCTTGACCCGCCGGAGGTTCAGCCGTACCAGGTTCACCGGCGACTGGGTCGTGGTGCGCAGGACGTTGGCGCCACTTGGGCGCGGGTTGGTGGGTGGGTTCGTCATGACCCGTCGACTTTCCACAAACCGCAGGGAGTACCCGCCGCCCGGCCAGGGTGAACCGGACCATAACCGCCCGCCACGGCCAGACCGCCCGACCCGACCCGCCCACCGGCCAACTCTGCCCATTGAGGAACTCAGCGGGGGCGAGACGCGCAGCGGGACGGGCACCACACTGGCCGTCGGCCTCACATCTCCGATCGGGCCTGCAGAAATCGGTAGACCTCTGTGGTGTCCACGCCCGGAAAGGTGCCCGGCGGCAGCGCGGCCAGCAGATGCGAGTGGGCGCGGGCGCTGGGCCAGGCGTGCCCGTCCCAGCGGGCCGCCAGGTCGGCCGGTGGGCGCCGGCAGCACGCGGGATCAGGGCAGGTGGACCGGGTGCGGCGGTTCGTGTCCCGGCCGCGGAACCACCGGGCCGACGCGTACGGCACGCCGACGTTGATGCAGAACTCCCCCGCCGGGGTGCTCTCCACGTGCGCGGCGCACCAGTACGTGCCGGCCGGGGTGTCGGTGTACTGGTAGAACGTCGAGAACTTGTCCGGCTCGGCGAACGCGGTGCGCGCCGCCCACCACCGGCACGCCGGCTGACCCTCGATCGCTCCGGTCACGTCGGCCGGGAAGCGCACCCCGTCGTTCTCGTACGCCTTGTGCACCGTGCCGCTCTCGTGCACCCGGATGAAGTGCACCGATATGCCGAGGTGGTGCGTGGCGAGGTTGGTGAACCGGTGCGCCGCGGTCTCGTACGACACGCCGAAGGCGTCCCGGAGATCCTCGATGGCGAGCGCGCGGTCGGCCTTGGCCCGGGTCAGGAAGTCGGCCGCGAACCGCTCCGGCATGAGCAGCGCGGCGGCGAAGTAGTTCGCCTCCACCCGCTGGCGCAGAAAGTCGCCGTAGCTGCGCGGGTCGGTGTGCCCGATCGCGAAGTGCCCGAGCGTCTGCAGCACGATCGCCCGGGGGTCGTGCCCCCCGCTCACCCCGCCCTGCGGCAGATAGATCCGCCGATTCGCCAGGTCGGTGATGGACCGGGTGGATCGGGGCAGGTCCGGCACATAGCGCAGATGAAAGCCGAGGTGGGCGGCGATCTCCAGGATGCCGCGCTGGGACAGCGGGCCGGTGGTGTGCCGCACCGCGCCGAGGACCTCCGCGGCGGTGCGCTCGATGTCGTCGTAGTAGTTGTCCCGCTCGCGCATCTGTTGGCGCAGCAGCGCATTGGCGCGTCGGGCCTCCTCCGGCGTCGCGGAGCGCTCCGCGGACCGGCGGGCCAGCTCTCGGTGCAGCCCCACCAGTGCCTCCAGCGCCTCCGGCGGCAGCCGGCTGCCGGTGCGGACCGGTGGCAGGCCGAGCGCGGCGTAGCCCGGGTCACGCTGGGCGTGCTCCAGCTCGATCTCCAACGCGGCCCGGCGGCTCGGCGCATCGGGGCGCAACAGATCGGCCATCGGCACGCCGAGTGCGTCGGCAAGTGACTGCAACAGACTGAGCCGGGGCTCACGCCGACCATTTTCGATCACCGACAGTTGCGAGGCGGCCCGCCCGACAACGGCGCCGAGCTGGTCGAGCGTCATGCCGCGGGCCTTGCGCAGGTGCCGAAGGCGCTGACCCAGCGTGACCAGATCCATCCCGGCCGGCTCATTCGCCACTTCTCCCACGCTTCCACCAGCGGAAGCCCGCACCGCGTTCACGTAGAAAGAATTTCTGCAAATCTTCTAGTCACATCTGCATTGAACCAGGTTGCCTTCGCAAAGAACAGTCAAGTTACGACCAATGCGAAGGAGACAACGATGATCGACAAGCAGGCGGCGGCACAACTGGCGAACCAGTGGACGACCGACCCGCGGTGGAGCGGCATCGAGCGCACGTACACCGCAGAGGATGTTCTCGGGCTGCGGGCGAGCGTGCAGGAGGAGCACACGTTGGCCCGGCGCGGCGCCGAGATGCTCTGGGAGCAGTTGCACGGCGACACGCACATCGCCGCCCTCGGCGCGATGACCGGCGGACAGGCCGTGCAGATGGTTCGGGCCGGGCTGAAAGCGATCTACCTCTCCGGCTGGCAGGTTGCCGCGGACGCCAACCTGGCCGGTCAGACCTACCCGGACCAGAGCCTCTACCCGGCGAACTCGGTGCCGGCGGTGGTCCGCCGGATCAACAACGCCCTGCTGCGGGCGAGTCAGATCGAGAGCGACGGCGACGCCGACCGCGAGTGGCTGGTGCCGATCGTGGCCGACGCCGAGGCCGGCTTCGGCGGGCCGCTGAACGCGTACGAGCTGATGAGTTCGATGATCGTCGCGGGCGCGGCCGGGGTGCACTGGGAGGACCAACTGGCCTCCGAGAAGAAGTGCGGCCACCTCGGCGGCAAGGTGCTCGTGCCGACGACGCAGCACATCCGTACCCTCAACGCCGCGCGACTGGCCGCGGACGTGGCCGGCGTGCCCACCCTGGTCGTGGCGCGGACCGACGCGCTCGGCGCGACGCTGCTCACCACCGACACCGACGAGCGCGACGCGCGGTTCTGCACCGGCGACCGCACCGCCGAGGGCTACTTCCGCGTGGAGAACGGCCTGCCCATCGCGATCGCCCGCGGGCTCGCCTACGCGCCCTACGCCGACCTGCTGTGGTGCGAGACCTCCACGCCCGACCTGGAGCAGGCGCGCCAGTACGCGGAGGCGATCCACAAGGAGTTCCCCGACAAGCTGCTCGCGTACAACTGCTCGCCGTCGTTCAACTGGCGCAGCCACCTCGACGACGCCACCATCGCCGGCTTCCAGCGGGAACTGGCCGCCATGGGGTACCGGTTCCAGTTCGTCACGCTGGCCGGGTTCCACGCGCTGAACTACTCGATGTTCGAGCTGGCCCACGGGTACGCCACCGACGGGATGAGCGCCTACGTGCAGTTGCAGGAGGCCGAGTTCGCCGCTCAGGCGCACGGGTACACCGCGACCCGCCACCAGCGCGAGGTTGGCACCGGGTACTTCGACCGGATCAGCACCGTGCTGAACCCGGCCAGTGAGACCACCGCGCTGCGCGGCTCCACCGAGGAGGAGCAGTTCCACGGCTGAGCCACCCCGAGATCGTCCCAGCCTGACGGGAGTGGGGTCTGGTGGTCACGTCCGCCACGGGAACATGACCACCAGGCCCCGGCTGCGGCGCTGCCGGATCCTTGGGATAGCACGGCGGTGTCCCGGCGGCTCAGCCGCGACCGGCCCGGGACGCCTCGTATGGTGGGACGGGTGCATGAGCTGCCGGCCTTCGGCGTGCAGTTGACGCGGCTGGCCGAGGTGCGTGGTCTTGACTTCGACTCGCTGGCCCGACGGGCACCGTCGCGGCATCCGAGATCACGGCGGTGCTCAATGCCGGCGATCCTGGTCCGTCCTTACTGCGCCGGCTCGCTCCTGCCCTCGGCCTGCATGAGAGCGATCTGTTCGTGATCGCTGGTCGGAAGGTGCCCGACGACCTCTCGCCACTGGACGCGACCGCGGCCACCGTCATCGGCTCGCTGGCATGGTCACTCAGTTACCTGCCAGGTGCCGTACCAGAGCTGCACCGGCTCGTCCAATCCTTGCCCCAGCAGCCCCGTTCACCGGGATCGCCGCCACCGACGCCGGCATATCAGCGGTACCCAAGCAACGCGGGCAGCCTGGTGCTGCGCCTGCTGCAGAACCGCAACCTCGACTGGAACGGCGCCGCCAGGTGGCTGTTCGGCCTGGGCGGCGGCGACATGTTGTCAGCGTCAACGATCGGCATGATCGGGCACGGCAGGAAGGCCCTGACCCCGGAACTACTGGCCGGGTTCGCCGATGTCCTTGACATCTCGCGCCGCGACCTCAGCGTGCTGACCGGGTCAGTGTCACGTTGCTGGCCCGGCGTTCACGGGGGCATTCGACGGCCGTCGCGCATGAGATCATTTCGGTCTCGACAACGAAGGGGGACGTCATGTCGACGCTCAGTCGTAGCCCGGTCCTCGCCGTGTTGAGGGCCGCCACGATCTCGCCGAACCTCAACGGTGACGCGCCGAGCACATCGTCAACGGCACCCTGCGAGGCACCGGCGTGCAACTGGAGTTGACCACGCAGATACTCGCCACGCGGCTGACCCTCGCCGGCTGACCGCCGCTGTGGACAGGGACGCAGCACGTGCGCTGATCTCCATACCCGCCGGGCAGGTGGTGCTCTCCGATCGGCGATCGCAGCGCCGGTGGTCGGTCCGGCTCCAGCCGTATCGGCTCGCCGCGTTCCCGGTCACGCAGTTCGAGTATGCGCTGGTGACGGGGCAGCGGCCGAGTGCGGTCGACGGTGAGCGGCTACCCGTCGAGGGCGTTTCCTGGTGGGACGCGGTCCGGTTCTGCAACGCCGTGTCCGAGCGCGAGGGCCTGCCGCCGGTGTACCGCCTGCACCCCGGATCCGAGAACGTGGAACAGGATGCTTCCGCCGAGGGGTACCGGCTGCCGACGGAGGCCGAGTGGGAGTACGCCTGTCGCGCCGGCACGACAGGCCCGCGCTACGGGCCGCTTGACGAGATCGCCTGGTATCGCGGCAACTCCGACGGACGGCTCCACGAGGTCGGCGGCAAGGTGCCCAATGCGTGGGGACTGTACGACATGCTCGGCAACGTGTGGGACTGGTGCTGGGACGTCTACGACGCCGAGGTCTACGGCACCTACCGGGTCCTGCGTGGCGGGGGCTGGTTCGATGAGCACTGGAGCTGCCGGGCCTCCGTGCGGCGGCGCAGCCACCCGACGTTCAAGGTCGATGATGTGGGATTCCGCCTCGCGCGCTCCGGCCCTCGTTGAGACATCTCCGCGCGAGCCCCTCACGTGCTCCCGTGCACCGGTTTCGAGCAAGGCACGCGTCCGCCTTCGTCCGAAGTGGAGGATCGCGTCGAGACGATGTGCACCATCGGGCAGCGCCGCATACGGGATTCTCGATGTCGCGGCTGCCAGACTGATCGCGTGACGAACCCTTCCGACATTGACGCCGAACAGGTCGATCGGTTCCTGGCCGGCCGCCTGCGCGGGCGGCCGGTCCCGGCGGACCTCTACCGCCTTGTGCAGTTGCACCTGGCCGGCGTCCTCGACGACGACACGACGCCTGAGGACCTCCAGGGCCTCCGCCTGATCGGGCCGGATGAGATCCATGCGCTCGCCGACAACAGCTATCTGAACGACAACGACCGCGCCGACTGGGGCGTCATGGCGAACGTCGCCGGCATCGACGCGCTCCTTGCCAACACCGCGCCGATCACGGAGGGCGCGAACGGCGTGGACGGCGCGGTCATCGGGTACTGGGTGTATCCCGGCGAGGCTGGCGATGTGCTGATCCAGTTGGACACGGAGGGCGACCTGTCGATCTGCGAGGCGAAGACGCTCGTCGGCGCCGTGGTGGAACCTGAGTCGTATGCGGACGTCGCGGCCTGGGACGCGGTCCTCGGGCAGGCGCTCGCCACCGAGGACGGGGAGCCGCCCAGCGCGCGCGTCGATCCTTACGACGCCCGGTTCGCCGCTCAGGACGCCGAACGGCGGCGGCTCTACGCCGACCTCGTCGACCGCGTCGCGCGGGCCGGGCCCGACCCGGACCTGCTCGCCGACGGCGACCGGTTGGTCGGGCTGATCGGTGCCGACGTCGACGGGCCGGAACTGTCGTCCGTTCTGGTCACCGTAGGCGCCACCGAGCAGGCCGGCGGCGATGAGGTCAGCGCGGTCGACCCACACGGCCTGACCATGACGTTCATGTCGGCGGGCCGGAAGGGCCCGGACCGCAACCGGCCGCTGCTGGACAGCCTGAGGTTCTACGCCACCCGATATCGGGGGCGGCTCCCCAGGGGACTGGTCGCCACCGATACCCACGAGTCCGCGCGGGCGAAGCTCGGCCCGCCCGAGCCACGCGGCCGAGCGCTCATCGTCGACGCCGACACGTGGCACGACGGCCCGTTGCGGCTGGTCGTGTACTACCGCGAAGGCATCCTCCACCACGTGCTGGCCACGGGCCGAAGGAGTTAGCTCCGCAGCAGGTCGGCCAGGGCCTCAGGGAGATGCGGGTGCCGAAATGAGAAGTGCTCGGCGGTGAGGCGGGCCGGCACAGCGCGACGGCCGGTGAGTCCCAGTGCCGGGTCCGCAACAGGAGGGCGCCCAACCGCACGACAACGGCTGGGGTCGGTGGCGCCGGCGGGCGGTGGAGCAGGCGGCGGAGGGTTTGCATCAGCTCGGCGTTCCGCACCGGATGTTCCGCCGTCGCCAGTAGCACCCCGCGCGGCGGTCCGCCGGATGGGTCCCCCGCTTGCGGTCCGAACAGGCCGTGTCAGTACCACGACGTCGTGCCCCCGGGAGGCGAGATCATCACAGAGCCTGCGACCGAGCGCGCCTGACCCGCCAGCAACGACGATCTTCATAACCGAAACCGTACTAGGCGAGCCAGCAAGCGAGCGTTGGCCAGGGCCACGTCAGTCACGCGCCCGAGCCGTCGGGTGGCTTGCGCCAGACGGACACGTGACGTTCGCTGTCGGACGTGAACGGGGTGCCGTGCCAGTCCGCCGCACGGGTTTCCAGCGCCAAGCCGGCCAGCCGGGCCATGAGGTCGCACTCGGCAGGCCAGATGTAGCGGAAGTTGCTGGCGCCGTAGCGCGTGCTGCCGTCATCGGACCGCCAGTAGTGGTGGGAGGTTCCCTGCTGGGTGGCCATGTCGTAGGTGTCGATGCAGACGTGCCGGTCGGTCACCTCGAACGGCACCGCCGATTGTCCCGGAGGGAACCGGCGGATGCCCGGTACCTCCAGTTCGACGACGAAGCGGCCACCCGGCGCGAGGTGCCGGGCCGCGTTGCGGAAGCACTCCACCTGCTCGTCCTGCGTGCGCAGGTTGCCGATGCTGTTCCAGACGACGTACACGAGCGAGAACTGTCCAGGGACCCTGGTCGTGGCCATGTCACCGACGACGACCGGCAGGTCCCGCGCGGACACCTTCTGTCGTAGCTGGTCGACCATCGGCTGCGACAGTTCGACTCCGGTGACCGGGATACCGCGGGCCGCGAGCGGGAGCGCCACTCTGCCGGTGCCGATCGCGAATTCGAGCGCGGGACCGGCGCCTGCCAGCGTGGCCAGGAAGTCCACGGCCGGGTCCAGGACCTGCGGTGCGAACATCTCGGCCGAGGTGTCGTCGTACCGCTGGGCGGCATCCTCGTCCCACAGGTCGCTGCTCGTCATGGGGCACAATCCTGCTCGCTGCGCCCAGGCTCACGCCACCGCTTTACCGGTGCAGGAGATCCTGGTAGTCGGGGTGCCGGGCGATGTACGCGGCGATGAACGGGCATCGGGCCACCACGGTGTCGCCGCCCGCCCGGGCGATGTCGAGCGCGCCCGCGGCGAGGCGGCCGCCCAGCCCCCGACCACCGAAGGCCTCATCCACGACGGTATGGGTGAACACGATCCGGCCAGCGCTGCGCCGGTACGCCGCGAAGCCGGCACGCACGTCGCCCACCCACACCTCGACCCGGGAGCGATCCGGATGGTCGGCGACCCGAACCGGCTCGAGGTCACCGACCCCCGGGTCGCGCCCGTCGGGGGTGGTCATCGCGCGTCCGTACCGTCGGTCCCGCCGTGGACCCCCGCGTGCGCCGCCGGCACACTGCCCAGCCGGCCGGCCTGGTAGTCCTCGAACGCCTGGACCAGCTCGGCCCTGGTGTTCATCACGAACGGGCCGTAGGCCGCGACCGGCTCCCGGATCGGGCGGCCGCCGAGGAAGATCACGTCCAGCCCGGCACCCGCCTGCCCGGCGGTCGCCGCGACGGTGACCGTGTCGCCGGCGCCGAAGACGGCAAGCTGCCCGGAGCCGAACGGCCGACGTTCCGCGCCCACCGTTCCCTGCCCGGCCATCACGTACGCCAGCGCGTTGAAGTCGCGTCGCCACGGCAGCGTCAGTGACGCCCCGGGACTCACCGTGGCGTGCACCAGCGTGATCGGCGTGTGCGTGGAGCCCGGCCCGGCGTGCCCGGCCAGGTCGCCGGCGATCACGCGGAGCAGGGCGCCACCGTCAGGCGAGCTGAGCAACGCCACGCTGCTGCCGCGGATGTCCTGGTAACGCGGTGCGGCGAACTTCTGGGCGCGCGGCAGGTTGACCCACAGCTGCAGCCCGTGGAAGACGCCGCCGCTTCGCACCAGATGCTCCGGCGGGGTCTCGATGTGCAGGATCCCGGCGCCGGCGGTCATCCACTGGGTGTCACCGTTGGTGATCACGCCGCCGCCACCGTTGGAGTCGGAGTGCGCCATCTCGCCGTCGATCATGTACGTGACGGTCTCGAAGCCTCGGTGCGGGTGCCACGGCGTGCCCTTGGGCTCGCCCGGCGCGTACTCGATCTCGCCCATCTGATCCATGTGGATGAAGGGGTCAAGGGCGGTCAGGTCGACGCCGGCGAAGGCCCGACGGACCGGGAACCCCTCTCCCTCGAACCCGCGCGGGGCTGTTGTCACGGTCCGCACCGGCCGGGCGCGGTCAACGGCCGGTTCGACTGTGACGCGGGGCAGCACCAGGATGTCCTCCACGGTCACCGCAGGCATGTCGCTCTCCTCAGGTAGATATGCGACCGTTGCAGCGTTAATTGCGCGCTCAATATTCCACCACGCAAGAACTAGCGGACCCGGCCCCGCGCCAGCAACGGCGTACCGGGCAGCGGCGGCGCGGGCAGTGGTGCACCGTCGTACCCCCGCACCTCGCCGAACCGTCCGGCACCGGCCATCCACTCCTCCCGCGCCTGCGCGACCTCGCCGGACGTACGGCCGACGAAGTTCCACCACATCACGATGCGCTCCTCGAACGGCAGGCCGCCGATCACCAGCACGCGCGCGCCCCCGACCGAGCTCAAGGCGAGTGTGGACCGACCGGTCCCCAGGTACAGCAGTGGTCCCGCGTCGATCGCGGCGCCGGCGACCCGCACCGAGCCGGTGAGCACGAGTACCGCGTACTCGAAGTCCGGGCGCAGCGGAAGGACGGTGTCGGCGCCGGCGGTCAGGGCCGCCTCTGCGCCGACCAGGGGGCTGTACGTGCGCGCCGGCGAAACCACGCCGTCCGACCCGCCACCCGGCCCGGCCGCGGCGAACTCGCCCAGGAACACGGTCAGCGCGACCCCGTCGCGGGAGATTACCGGCAGGTCGGCGTGATGTTCGAAGTGTGGCCCGGTGGCCCGGTCCGCATCGGGCAGCGCCGTCCACAACTGGACGCCGTGCACCACCGGAGAGCCCGGCCGGACCGACTCCTCGGAGTGGGCGATCCCCCGCCCGGCCGTCATCAGGTTGAGTTCCCCCGGCCGGATCACCTGCTCACTGCCGAGACTGTCCCGGTGCAGCATCTCGCCCCGCAGCAGCCAGGTTACGGTCTGTAACCCGGTGTGCGGATGCGGCGCGATCCGCATGCCCCGCCCATCGCCGATGTCGGACGGGCCCATCTGATCCAGGAAGCACCACGCGCCGACCATCCGGCGTTCGCGGTGTGGCAGCGTCCGGCTGACCGTCACGCCCACGCGCGGACCGAGCACGACGTCGCGACCCGGCATGACCTCGAGGACCGGCTGGCTCATGGGGCAACTGTACGGCGGCGCGCCCCCACGACGCCGTCACGATATGCCGAAGGCCCGCGCCATGCCGGAGCGGCACGGAGCGGGCCTTCGATCACGATCTACCGGGTCACGGCGAGGGCTGCGGCACCGCCGGGCACTCGACCGTCGGGTTCACGCCGAGGTAGTTCAATGGACCGGCCAGGACGGTCACCACGATCGTGCTGGCCTTGGCGCAGCTCGTTTCGCCGCCACCGAAGTATCCACGCTGAGCCGTTGCGACCACTCCGATGAGCAGCCAGATAAGGACGATTACTGCGCCTATACGCACTGGTGCCTCCTACGTCGGCGACCGGACACCGGCCTGTCTACGCGGAGGGGGGATCCCCCGCGATGAGTTGTGGAGTAGATACCCAGAACGGCAGCGCCGTTAAACGAAGATCGACGATCAATCCTGCGTCAACTCGGGGCGCAGCCACAGCGTGCCCAGCGGTGGCACCCGTAGCGCGGCTGACGCCTCGAAGGTGTGCCACGGAACCTTCTCGGCCTGCACCGCGCCGAGGTTGCCCACACCGGAACCGCCGTAGTGCTCCGCATCGGTATTGATCACTTCATGCCAGGTGCCGGCAGCCGGCAGTCCGATGCGGTAGTTCTCGTGCGGGATGGCGGCGAAGTTGACCACGCAGACCAGCGGCGCGCCGTCCGCGTCGAGCCGGACGAAGGAGAACACATTGTGCGCCGAATCCTCCGCGCTGATCCAGCGGAAGCCGTCCGCGCTGGTGTCCAGCGACCACAGCGCGGGCGTGGCCCGGTAGGCGGCGTTGAGGTCGCGCACCAGCCGGTGCACCCCGGCCCGGGCCGGATCCTGCAACAGCCCCCAGTCCAGCCCGCGCGTCTCGCTCCACTCCCGTTCGTCGCCCATCTCGCTGCCCATGAAGATCAGCTGCTTGCCGGGGAACGCCCACATGAAGGCCAGCAGCGCCCGGGTGTTGGCAAGCTTCTGCCACAGATCCCCCGGCATCTTGCCGACCAGCGAGCCTTTGCCGTGTACCACCTCGTCGTGGCTGATCGGCAGCACGTAGTTCTCGCTCCAGGCGTACACCGCGGCGAAGGTCAACTGATGGTGGTGCCACCTGCGGTGCACCGGCTCCTTGCCGACGTAGACCAGCGTGTCGTGCATCCAGCCCATGTTCCATTTGAAGCCGAAGCCCAGCCCCTGCACGTACGTCGGGCGGGTCACCCCGGGCCACGCGGTGGACTCCTCAGCGATCGTCATCACCCCTGGGTGGTGCTTGTAGACGGTCGCGTTCATCTCCTGCAGAAACGCCACCGCCTCCAGGTTCTCCCGGCCGCCGTAGGCGTTCGGGGACCACTCGCCCTCCTTGCGGGAGTAGTCGAGGTAGAGCATCGACGCCACGGCGTCCACCCGCAGCCCGTCGACGTGGAACTCCTCGCACCAGTACAGCGCGTTGGCGACCAGGAAGTTGCGCACCTCGCTGCGGCCGTAGTCGAAGACGTACGTGCCCCAGTCCGGGTGCTCGCCGCGCCGCCAGTCGCCGTGCTCGTAGAGCGGCGTCCCGTCGAAGCGGGCCAGTGCCCACTCGTCGCGCGGGAAGTGCGCCGGCACCCAGTCCAGAATCACGCCGATGCCGGCCTGGTGCAGCCGGTCCACCAGGTACCGGAAGTCGTCGGGGTCGCCGAAGCGTGAGGTGGGCGCGTAGTACCCGGTCACCTGGTAGCCCCACGACCCGCCGTACGGGTGCTCCATCACCGGGAGCAGCTCGACGTGGGTGAAGCCGAGATCGGCGACATACTCGGTGAGCTGGTCGGCGAGCTCCCGATAGGACAGTCCCGGCCGCCAGGAACCCAGGTGGACCTCGTAGACGCTGACCGCCTCACGGTGTGGGTGGCCCTGATCCCGCGTGGTCAACCAGTCGGCGTCGCCCCACTCGTACCGCGACGCGAAAACCGTGGACGCGGTACGCGGTGCGGTCTCGCTGTACTGCGCGAGCGGGTCGGCCTTCTCCCGCCAGGCCCCGTCGCCGCCCAGCACCCGGTACTTGTACCGCTGCCCGGTCTGCGCGCCGGGCACGAAGAGCTCCCACACCCCGCTGCCGCCGAGCGAGCGCATCGGCCAGCCGTCGTCGGCGCCCCACCCGGTGAAGTCGCCGACCACCCGGACGCCCCGGGCCGCCGGCGCCCAGACCGAGAACGCCACCCCGCCGTCGCGGGCGTGCGCGCCGAGCACCGTCCACAGCCGCTCGTGCCGGCCCTCCCCGATCAGGTGCAGGTCGAGTTCGCCCACGGTCGGCGGGAACCGGTACGGGTCGTCGACGACCGTGCCGTCCACCTCGAGCCGGTACTCCAGCACCGTGCCGGGAACCGTCGCCTCGAAGACGCCGTCGTGCACCGGCTCTGCCGCAAAGCGCTGCTCCGCCACGACGACGACCACCTCGCCGGCGCCGCGGCGCAGCGTCCGGATCACCGTGCCGTTCCCGCCGGGGTGGGCGCCGAGCAGAGCGTGCGGGTTGTGCACATCGCCGCTGACAAGCTGCTGCACGCCGCTCACCTCAGAATCCGCTCGATCGACTGCAGCGGGATCCGCAGCCAGCCCGGTCGGTGCCGGGCCTCGTAGGCCGCCTCGTACACCGCCTTGTCCAGTTCATACGCGCACACCAGATCGGCGGTGTCGCGGGGGTCGGTGCCGGCCACCGCGGCGTACCCGTCGCAGAAGGCGTCCCGGTTGCGGTTGGCCCACTCCCGCGCCCGGTATGCCAGCTGGCCGTCGTCGCGCTGCTCGACGAGGAGCTGGTTGGCCGCGTACTCGAAGGATCGCAGCATGCCGGCGACATCGCGCAGCGGCGAATCCGGCCGGCGCCGGTCGGCGATCGGCTGGCCCGGCTCACCCTCGAAGTCGATCAGCAGCCAGACCTTCGGCGTACGCAATACCTGACCGAGGTGCAGGTCCCCGTGGATGCGCTGGATCGTGCCCAGTGCGTCGCCGACCGCCCGGAACCGGGCCTGCGCCGCCGGGACGAACTCGGCGAGCTGCGGCACCGCGGCGGCGGCCGCGGCCAGCCGCTCCAGCATCGCGTCCACCGGCGGGGGTGCCTGCGAGGTGCCCAACGCGTCGGCGAGGGCGCCGTGCACGATGGCGACCGCCTCGCCCAGCCGGTACGACTCGCCGGCGAAGTCCCCGCCCACCTCGTCGGCGTGCAGATCCGCCTCGGCATAGAGGTCGCGGGCACTCGCCGCCGCCATGGACCATCCGTCCGCGGCGTTCTCCGCGAACTGCGTCACCATGCCGAGCGAGATCGGCTCCCCGGCACCGTCCACCGTCTCGATGGCGCCCAGCAGCGGCGCCACGTACGGGCAGCGCACCCGACCCAGCACCCGGTTGAGCTCCAGGTCCGGGTTCAGACCGGGCAGCACGCGGCGGAACACCTTGAGGATCGCGTCGGTGTCGTAGATCACGCTGGTGTTGCTCTGCTCCGCGTCGACCACCCGCGCCGGCGACTCGTTCGGCAGTTCGGCGGCCGGCTCGGCGACGAAGCGCAGGCCGCCGACGGTGGCGCCGTCGCGGATCAACCCGATCAGGTGCTGCGCCGACCGGTCGTCGTAGAGCGCGTCATAGCCGGTGCGCCCGTCCACCGAGCCGATCCGGGCGGTCTGGGTGAACTCGGCCGGCAGGTCGGCGTCCCACCCGACGAAGACCTGGTAGCGCTCGGTGCCCCCGTCGGCGTAGACGGCGTCGAGGAGCACGTGCTCCAGATCGTCACGCAGGGGCGTTCCGGCCACCTGCTCCACCCGCTCGAGCGTGCGGCCACGCCCGGCATACCACCGTTGGCGCGGCAACCACTCCACGTACGGCAGCGTCATCGCGCCTCCTCTGGCCAGATCCCCACGGATCTACTCTTGCTCAGGACCGCACAGCTGAAACCAGTAGAAGCCGTGCCCGGGCAGCGTGAGCAGATACGGCAATTGCCCGATCCGGGGGAACGGTACGCGACCGGTGAGTTCGATGGGGGTGTATCCCGCCCAGTGCGGCAGGCTGAGCTCGATCGGCTGGGGGAACCGCGAGAGATTGTTCACACACAGCACCACGTCGGTGCCGTGCTCCCCCGCGTGCTCGCGCAGGTACGCGAAGACCGACGGGTTGGAGCCGCCGAGCTCGTGGAACGTGCCGACAGCGAACGCCTCGTGCCGGCGGCGCACCGCCAGCATGGTGCGGGTCCAGTTCAGCACGGAGGTGGAATTGTGCTGTTGCGCCTCGACATTGATGGCCTGGAATCCGTACTCGGGATCCTGGTTGGCCGGCAGGTAGAGCCGCCCCGGGGTGGCGGCGGAGAAGCCCCCGTTGCGGTCCGGGGTCCACTGCATCGGCGTGCGGACGCCGTCGCGGTCACCGAGCCAGATGTTGTCGCCCATGCCGATCTCGTCGCCGTAGTAGAGCACCGGCGACCCGGGCAGGGACAGCAGCAGCGCGGTGAAGAGCTCGAACTGGTTGCGGTCGTTCTCCAGCAGCGGCGCGAGGCGGCGCCGGATGCCGACGTTGGCGCGCATCCGCGGATCCTTGGCGTACTCCGCGTACATGTAGTCGCGTTCCTCGTCGGTGACCATCTCCAGCGTCAACTCGTCGTGGTTGCGCAGGAAGATGCCCCACTGGCAGTTCTCCGGGATGGCCGGTGTCTGGCTCAGGATCTCGGAGATCGGGAAGCGCGACTCGCGCCGTACCGCCATGAACAGTCGGGGCATCAACGGGAAGTGGAACGCCATGTGACACTCGTCGCCGCCGGTCTTCGGGTCGCCGAAGTACTCGACCACGTCCGCCGGCCACTGGTTCGCCTCGGCCAGCAGCACGCGGCCGGGGAACTCGTCGTCGATCACCTTGCGACAGGCCCGCAGGAACTCGTGGGTCTGCGGGAGGTTCTCGCAGTTGGTGCCATGCTCCTCGAACAGGTACGGCACCGCGTCCAGTCGAAAGCCGTCGATGCCCAGGTCCAGCCAGAACCGCAGCACGTTCATCATGTCCCGCTGGACAGCGGGATTGGCATAGTTGAGGTCCGGCTGGTGGGAGAAGAACCGGTGCCAGAAGAACTGCCGGCGGACCGGGTCGAACGTCCAGTTCGACTCCTCGGTGTCGACGAAGATGACCCGGGCGTCGGGGTAGAGCTGATCGGTGTCGCTCCACACGTAGTAGTCGCCGTACGGCCCGTCCGGGTCGCGGCGGGACTCCTGGAACCACGGGTGCGAGTCAGAGGTGTGGTTCATCACCAGGTCGGTGACGACCCGGATGCCCCGCCGGTGGGCCGCGTCCAGCAGGGCGACGAAGTCGTCCACCGTCCCGAACTCCGGCAGCACCTTGTAGAAGTCGCGGATGTCGTACCCGCCGTCGCGCAGCGGCGAGTCGTAGAACGGCGGCAGCCAGAGGCAGTCGACGCCGAGCCACTCCAGGTAGTCGAGCTTGTCGATCAGACCACGCAGGTCGCCGGAGCCGTCGCCGTTGGAGTCGCGGAACGCGCGCACCAGGACCTCGTAGAAGACCGCCCGCTGAAACCAGGTCCGGTCGGTGGGCAGATTCCGGGCATGGCCGTAGTCGTCCGCCGACGGGTGCTCGACCATCCCGTCCACGGCGATGTGGCTGCCGTCCTCCAGCGCGTCCATCCCAGTCACCTACCCCGCAAGATCGCAGCTACGCCTACCCACGGCGCTGCACCGTGAAGACATGGGCCGGCTCGAGATAGGGGTCGAGCCGGACGGCGTTGCGCTGTCCCCAGTCGAACGTCGCCCCGGTCAGCTGGTCGGTCACCGTGAACCGCTCGTGCCAGTCCATCCCCAGCGCCGGCATGTCCAGCGTGGTGTTGCCCCAGTGCACGTTCGTGGCATCGAAGGTGCAGATGACCAGCACGGTGTTGTCGGAGTCCGGGTCACGCTTGGACCAGCAGAGCATCGCCGGGTTGTCGATCTCATGGAAGCGTAGGTTGCGCAGCCAGTGCAGCGCCGGGTTTTCCCGCCGGACGGCGTTGAGGCGCCGGATGTAGGGCGCCAGCGACCGGCCGGCCAACTCCGCGCCGGCCCAGTCCCGCGGCCGCAGCTCGAACTTCTCGTTGTCCAGGTACTCCTCGGCGCCGGGCCGCGCCACGTGCTCGAACAGCTCGTACCCGGCGTACATGCCCCAGGACGGCGAGAGCAGGCTGGCCAGCACCGCACGGATCTTGAACATCGGGGGGCCGCCGCGCTGCAGGTGCTCCGGGAGGATGTCCGGCGTGTTGGGCCAGAAGTTCGGCCGCATGTGGTCCGCGGCGGCGACCAGCTCCTCGCAGTACTCGCGCATCTCGGCGGGCGTGGTGCGCCAGGTGAAGTACGTGTACGACTGGGTGAACCCGATCCGGCCCAGCCCGTGCATGATCGCCGGCCGGGTGAAGGCCTCGGCGAGGAAGAGCACGTCCGGGTCGGTCTTCTTGACCTCCCAGATCAGCCAGTGCCAGAAGTCGAGCGGCTTGGTGTGCGGGTTGTCCACCCGGAAGATCTTCACGCCGGTGGCGATGCAGAGCCGCACCACGCGCAGCACCTCGGCGCGGATGCCCTCCGGGTCGCGGTCGAAGTTCAGCGGGTAGATGTCCTGGTACTTCTTCGGCGGGTTCTCCGCGTACGCGATCTGCCCGTCCGGCCGGATGATGAACCACTCCGGGTGCTCGGTGAGCCACGGGTGGTCCGGTGAGCACTGCAGCGCCAGGTCCATCGCGACTTCCAGGCCCACCTCACGCGCGGCGCGGATGAACCGGCGGAAGTCCCGCGGGGTGCCGAGCTCGGGATGGATCGTGTCGTGCCCGCCCTCGGCGGCACCGATCGCCCACGGCGAGCCGACATCGTCCTTCGCCGCGACCAGGGCGTTGTTCTTTCCCTTGCGGCTGGTCCGGCCGATGGGGTGGATCGGCGGCAGATACAGCACGTCGAAGCCCATGTCGGCGACGCCCTGCAGCCGGCCGATGGCGGTGCGGAAGGTGCCCGGCCGGGTGGGCGTGCCGTCGCTGCCCAGGACGGCACCCTCGGAACGCGGAAAGAACTCGTACCACGCCGAGAACTGGGCACGCTGACGATCGGTCCAGATCGGGTACGGCGCGGACGCCGTGACGAGCTCGCGCACCGGGTACTGCCAGAGCAGCTCGGCCAGGTCCAGCGCTGGGGTGACCCGCTCCGGGAGTGGACTGTCCGGGTCACGCAGCGCCGCCGCGGCGGCCGCCACATCGCCCCTGGACTCCTCGGGCACCGTGTCGGCCGCGAGGTCCAGGACCAGCGCGCCCTCTTCCAGGTCGTTGCCGAGATCGTCGACATCCTGGCCCACCGCGATCTTCTTGACCATGCCGTTGCGCCAGGTCAGGTACGGGTCGCTGAACGCCTCGATCCGGAACGTCCACGCGCCCACCGCGTCCGGTCGGATCGTGGTGATCCACCGGTCGGTGCCGGGCTCGCCGGGCAGCAACCGGGTGAACGGCCGGGCCGCCCCGTCCGGGCCCTGCCACACCACGTTGCAGCCCATCGCCTGATGGCCCTCCCGGTAGGAGCGCACGGAGATGGGTACCAACTCGCCGACCACCGCCTTGGCCGGATAGCGGCCGCACTCCAGGGACGGGGTGACATCTTCGATAGGAATTCTGCCGGTCATCGCCCTTACCGTATCCAGCCTTGCCGACCTTCGCTCGCCAACTACGGCTGGATCTGCTGGCCCTTGCCGATCACCACGATGCCGCCGTCGGAAACCGTGTACCGTGCACGGTCCTTTTCGAGATCTACCCCGATCTCGGCACCCTCCGGGATCACCACGTTCTTGTCGATGATGGCGTTGCGGACCACCGCGTGCCGGCCCACCACGACGCCGTCCATCAGCACCGACCCGCCCACGTGCGCCCACGAGTGCACCCGGACGTTCGGCGAGATGACGGAGTTCTCCACCAGCGACCCGGAGATCACCGCGCCGGCGGAGACCAGCGAGCCGACCGCCCGACCGACCCGCTCCTCCAGCCCGTGCACGAATTTCGCCGGCGGCCACGGCGGATGGTCGGTGAAAATCGGCCAGTCGTGGTTGTACAGGTTGAAGATGGGGTGGATCGCGATGAGGTCCATGTGGGCCTCGTAGAAGGAATCGAGCGTCCCGACGTCGCGCCAGTATCCCCGGTCCCGGTCGGTGCTGCCGGGCACCTCGTTGTCGCGGAAGTCGTAGACGTTGGCCTCGCCCCGTTCCACCAGCATGGGGATGACGTTGCCACCCATGTCGTGCTTGCTGCGCTCGTTCTGGCTGTCCAGGGTGACCGCCTCGCAGAGCGCCCTGGTCGTGAAGACATAGTTGCCCATCGAGGCGAAGATCTCATCCGGCGCGTCGGCCAGGCCGGTGGCGTCCGTGGGCTTCTCCCGGAAGGCACTGATCCGCCGTCCGTCCTCGGCGACCTCGATCACACCGAACTGGTCGGCCATGGACAGCGGCTGGCGGATGCCGGCCACCGTGACGGCCGCGCCGGAGGCGATGTGCTGCTCCACCATCTGTCGCGGGTTCATCCGGTAGATGTGGTCGGCGCCGAACACGATGACGTAGTCCGGCCGCTCGTCGTTGATCAGGTTCAGGCTCTGGTAGATCGCGTCGGCGGAGCCGGCGAACCACCACGGGCCGAGCCGCTGCTGCGCCGGCACCGGGGCCACGTAGTTGCCCAGCAGCGTGGACATCCGCCAGGTCTTGGTGACGTGCCGGTCCAGCGAGTGCGACTTGTACTGGGTCAGCACGACGATCTTGAGGTAGCCACCGTTGGCGAGGTTGGACAGGACAAAGTCGATCATCCGGTACATCCCGCCGAACGGGACAGCCGGCTTCGCGCGGTCAGCGGTGAGCGGCATCAGGCGCTTGCCCTCTCCGCCGGCGAGCACGATGGCGAGCACCTTTTGGGCCATACGCGCACGCTAGCCATTTCGGTAGCGCAGCGCCATCTGAACGCGTCTGATCCGCGACTACTGTGCAGCTGTGGCCGATATTCCTCTTCGCGTCGATTTGCTGACCCGTGAGTACCCGCCGGACGTGTACGGCGGGGCCGGGGTGCACGTCGAGTACCTCGCGCGCAGCCTGCGCCCGCTCGCCGACGTGCGGGTGCACTGCTTCGGCGAGCCCCGGACCCCGCCCCACGACCTGCCGGGCGTAACCGCGTACGCCGATCCGCCGGGTCTGGCCGGCGCCAACGCCGCCCTGCGCACCATGGGCGTCGACCTGGCGATGGCGGCCGGCTGCGCCGGCACCGACGTGGTGCACAGCCACACCTGGTACGCCAATCTCGCCGGGCACGTCGCCAAGCTGCTGCACGGGGTGCCGCACGTGGTCACCACGCACAGCCTGGAACCGCAGCGGCCGTGGAAGGCCGAGCAGCTCGGCGGCGGCTACGCGCTCTCGTCATGGTGCGAGCGCACCGCGATCGAGGCGGCGGACGCGGTGATCGCGGTGTCCGCCGGGATGCGCCGCGACGTGCTGGCGGCATACCCGTCGGTGGATCCGGACCGGGTCCGGGTCGTGCACAACGGCATCGACACCGCGGAGTACGCCCCCGATCCGGGAACCGACGTGCTGGAGCGCCTGGGCATCGACCCGAACCGGCCCAGCGTCACCTTCGTCGGGCGGATCACCCGACAGAAGGGCCTGCCGTACCTGCTCCACGCCGCCCGCAGCCTCCCGCCCGAGGCGCAGCTCGTCCTCCTGGCCGGAGCCCCCGACACCCCGGAGATCGCCGCCGAGGTCGAGACGCTCGTCGAGGAACTGCGGCGCACCCGCGACGGCGTGGTGTGGGTGCTGAAGATGCTCCCGAAGCCCGACGTCATCCAGGTGCTCACCCACACCACGGTCTTCGTGTGCCCTTCGGTGTACGAGCCGATGGGCATCGTCAACCTCGAGGCGATGGCGTGCGAGACGGCCGTCGTGGCCACCGCCACCGGCGGGATTCCCGAGGTCGTCGCGGACGGCGTCACCGGCCTGCTGGTGCCGATCGAGCAGGTCGGCGACGGCACCGGCACGCCGCTGGACCCGGAGCGCTTCGTCGCCGACCTGGCCGGCGCGATCACCGGGCTGCTCGGGGATCCGGCCCGCACGGCGGCGTTCGGCCGGGCCGGACGGCAGCGGGCGGTGGAGCACTTCTCCTGGGCCTCGATCGCCGAGCGAACCCTGGAGGTGTACCGGTCGGTCGCCAGCTGACCCGTCGGCGGGTCATCTCGCGACTCTGATGTGCGGCAGGTCCCGGCTCAACTCGCGGAAGCCGACGCCGTGGTACATGCTCCGGGCGGCCGGGTGCGCCGCGGCACCGGAGCACGCTACGAACATGCGGTCGGCGCCGGCCGCCCGGGCCAGTTGCATGCCGTACAGCTGCAACGCGGTGCCCAACCCTCGTCGCCGGAAGTCCCGGTGCGTGCCGACCGGCTCGAATTCAGCGGTTCGCGTCGCCTGGTCCAACCAGATGATCGCGGTCGCGGCGAGCGTGCCGTCCGGCGCCCCGATCAGCACGTGGAGATCGGCCCGATACGGCCAGGTCCGCCGGACCCGCTCGAACGCCGCCTCGGTGAAACTGGACGGATGCCATGCGTCCCGATGCGCCTTTACCGCGTCCGCCACCGGGACCTCTCCGGCCGCCAGGAACCGGAAGCCCGTGGGCAGCACCGGCTCCGGCACGTCGGTCAGCTGCCGAACGTTGAACTGGATCCAGGACCCGTCGTCCGAGCCGGTCGCCGCGTCGAACACGTAGCCGTGCGCGGCGACGTTGGCAAGTGCCGGTTCATCCGCCGACTGCACCGTCAGCAGCCGGTCGACGTCGCCCGCCACATCGTCGTACCAGTTCAGGATCTCGGTCAGCAGCTCCGGCCGGTCCGGATGCACCTGCCAGATCAGGTTGGCCGCCTTGACCTCAAGAAGCTTCCCGTCGCTGCGCGGGACCCGGTACGGCAGATACACCCACGCCCACGCGGCGAGCCGGCCGTCGACAAACCACATCCGGTGCCGCCAGTACCGGTTGAGCGCGTCGAAATCCTTGGCCCAGATCCAGGCCAGTTCACCGACACTGGCGTCACCGTTGACCAGCTCCGGCCGCAGTGCGGTCACCTGCTGGGCCAGACCCTGCATCAACCGGAGCTCGGCCGGACCAGGAGTTCCCATCCGAGCACCGTGGCAGGGCAGGGTGGTCCTGTCGACGGACTTTCCTCAGGAGGCAGGCGTCAGCCGCGGCGGGGCTGCAGGCGGCGCGTGGGCGGAGCGGTGGTCGGGTCCTCCGGCCAGGGGTGGCGCGGATAGCGGCCCCGCAGCTCGGCCCGCACCTGCGGGTACCCGGTGCGCCAGAAGGACGCCAGATCGCGGGTCACCGCGACCGGTCGCCCCGCCGGCGAGAGCAGGTGCACCACGACCGGGACCCGGCCACCCCCGACCGTCGGTGCCACCGCCCAGCCGAACGCCTCCTGCACCTTGACGGCGAGCAGCGGCGCGGCCGGATCCCGGTAGTCCACCGCCACCCGCGATCCACTCGGCACGGCCAACCGCTCCGGAGCGAGTTCGTCCAGCCGGCCGGCGACCTGCCACGGCAGCAGCCGACGCAGTGCCGACGTCACGTCGATGCGGGCCAGGTCGCTGCGGCCCCGTGCCCTGCGCAGTTCCGGACCGAGCCAGTCTTCCGCGCCCTCGACCAGGGCGCGGTCGCTCACGTCCGGCCAGGTCTCACCGAAGGTTGCCCGGCAGAAGGCGAGCCGGTACCGCAGCGATCGCGCCGAGTCGGACCACCGCAGCACTTCCAGCCCCTCCCGGCGCAGACCGTCCCGCACCGCCGCCTCCACCAGGGCCTGGTCCGGCCTGGCCAGTCGCTGTTCGACCAGCACGATCGCGCCGAGGCGCTCCACCCGCGAGGCGATCACGTCACCGCCGGACCAGACGACGTGCTCACCGGACGCGAGCAACGCGGCCCCGGCCTCCCGGGCGGTCGCCTCGTCGATCGGCGCGGCGACCCGGACCCGCGCGGCGGCCCGACCGGGCGCCCGGTCCGCGACGGCGATAGCCAGCCACCGGTTGCCGGTCAGCGCCGAGCCCGGCGGCAGATCGGCCGCCGTCCCGCCGGCCATCAGGTAGCTGCTCGATCCGGCCTGGCGGGCCTGGGCCAACCGCTCCGGGAAGGCCAACCCCACCAGCAGTCCGGCCGCGAGATCGTCCGGGATGGCGTCGGTCGGTCGGCTGTCCCGCAGCGACGATCCCAGGCGCCGCACCTCGTCGCGCCAGCGCGCGGAGGCGCCGCGGTCGGTACCGTCGCGCAGCCGCCGCCATCCCGCCACGAGGTCGTCGGTCGATCCGATCAGCGTGTCGTCGGAAAGCAGTGCCACCACCTCCGCGGCCCGACGGACGCCGACCGCGCCGGCACCGTCGAGCAGCGCCCGACCCAGTCGGGGCGATGCGCCGACCGCCGCGATGCTCCGCCCCCGTGGCGTGACCCGGCCGGTGCCGTCGACGGCACCGAGGGCGAGGAGCGTGCCGGCGGCGACCTCCATCGCCGCCGCCGGCGGCTGGTCGGGAAGGGCCAGGCCGGTGCCGTCGGGGTGGCCCCAGCACGCCAGCGCGAGGGCGAAACCGGTGAGATCGGCGACGGCCACCTCCGGCTCGGCGTGCGCCGCGAGGCGCTCATGGTCGGTCGCCGACCAGCACCGGTAGACCTGGCCCGGCGCCTCCCGGCCGGCGCGGCCGGCGCGCTGCCGGGCGGCCGCCTCGGACAACCGCACGGTGGCGAGCGAACCCAGCCCGCGGGCCAGATCGAAGCGCGGCACCCGGGCCAGGCCGGCGTCGACCACGACCCGTACGCCCGGGACGGTGAGGCTGCTCTCGGCGACCGCGGTGGCCAGCACCACGCGGCGTCGGCTCCCCGGCCGCAGTGCCGCATCCTGCGCCGCCGCCGGCAGCCTTCCGTGCAGGACGGCGACGTCCGTGCCGGTGCGCAGATCGCCGATCCGGCCGGCGACCGCGGTGATCTCGCCGGCGCCGGGCAGGAAGACGAGCAGGTCGCCGGTCGACTCGGCGAGCGCGCGGCGCACCGTGGCCCCGACATGGTCGAGGAACCTCGGATCCACCCACAGTCCTTCCGGCGGGCGCACCGGCCGGGCCGGCGGGCACCACACGACATCGACCGGGTACAACGCGCTCGGCGTGGTGATCGTCGGCGCGGGGTGACCCGCCGCGCCCAGTGTCTCCGCGAGCCGCTCCGCGTCGGCCGTTGCCGAGGTCGCCAGCACCTGCAGATCCGGACGCAGCGTGCCCCGCACGTCGAGCAGGAACGCGAGCGCCAGGTCGGTGTCCAGGTGCCGTTCGTGGCACTCGTCGAGCACCACCACGTCGACGCCCTGCAGCTCCGGGTCGCGCTTCAGGCGCTGGACCAGGACGCCGGTGGTCACCACCTCGATCCGGGTGCCGGCGGAAGTGCGGCGCTCCCCGCGCACCGCGTACCCCACCGTCGCGCCGACCCGCTCGCCCAGCAGCGCCGCCATCCGGTTGGCCGCCGCCCGTGCGGCGACCCGGCGTGGCTCGGCGACGATCACCCGGCCGGTCACCGCACCCGCCAGGGCGAGCGGCGCGAGCGTCGTCTTCCCGGTGCCGGGCGGGGCGACCAGCAGCGCGGTGCCGTGCCGGCGCAGCGCATCGACCACCTCGCCGAGCACCGCCCGCACGGGCAGATCGGCGCCGGGTACGGCGTCCGGGTCTGGCAGCATGGCGCCAGTCTGCCCTCCGCACGCGCG
This sequence comes from Micromonosporaceae bacterium, assembly GCA_035296325.1. Taxonomy (GTDB): domain Bacteria; phylum Actinomycetota; class Actinomycetes; order Mycobacteriales; family Micromonosporaceae; genus DATHBD01. Next base: position 85,314 of record DATHBD010000082.1, read on the forward strand.
GACCCGGGACAACGGGGTACGACGGCCGGCACCGGTGGGCAGCGCTTACGGTATCGCCATGCAGATTGGATTCGGGCTGCCGGTCTCCGGCGCCTGGGCGGAACCGGAACGCATCGGGCACTTCGCGGTGCGCGCCGAGGAGCTCGGCTACCACTCGCTGTGGACGTTCCAGCGGCTGCTGGTCTCCGCCGATCAGGATCTCGATCCGGTGTACCACAGCGTGCTCGATCCGCTGGTCGCCCTGGGGTACGCAGCGGCGCTCACCTCGCGGATCCGGCTCGGCGTGGCCGTGGTGAACCTGCCGTTCCTGTCCCCCACCTACCTGGCCAAGCAGGCCGCAACGCTGGATCTGCTCTCCGGCGGTCGGCTCGACCTCGGCCTGGGCGGTGGGTGGTCGCCCGCGGAGTTCACGGCGACCGGCGCCTCCACCGCACGCCGGGGTGCGCGGGCGGAGGAGTACCTCGCCGTGCTGCGCACGCTGTGGGCCGACGAGGTCAGCCAGTTCGACGGCGAGTTCTACACCGTGCCGCCGAGCCGGATGCTGCCCAAGCCGGTGCAGCGGCCCGGCCCACCCGTGCTGCTCGGCGGGTCCGCGCCGGCGGCGCTGCGCCGGGCCGGACGGGCGGCCGCCGGCTGGATCAGCCGCAGCGGCACCGACCTGGCCACCATCGGTGCGGACGTCGCGGTGGTCCGGGCGGGCGCCACCGAAGCCGGTCGGGACCCCGATGCGGTACGGATCGTCACCCGTGGCGTCGTGCGCCCGGACCCGCGCGGCACCGGCGCGGGCCGGCTGCTGCTCTCCGGCACGTACGACCAGATCCGCGCCGACGTCGATGCGCTGGCCGGGGAGGGCGTGACCGAACTCTTCTACGACCTGAACTGGGATCCGCTGGTCGGTGCGCCCGACGCCGATCCGAACGCCGCCGCCGACCGTGCGGAGGAGATTCTGACGGCGCTGGCACCGGGCCGCGACACTGCCTGATCAGGGTGCCCCGGGCGGGTGCGGGGACACCAGGCCGGTCTCGTACGCCACGATGATGAGCTGCGCCCGGTCCCGCGCATCCAGCTTCATCAGCAGCCGGGCCACGTGCGTCTTCGCGGTCGCCGGGCTCACGTAGAGGCGCTCGGCGATCTCCGCGTTGGACAGGCCACGCGCCACCAGCGCGAGCACCTCCACCTCCCGCTCGGTGAGCGCACCCAGCGAGGGCGGTACCTGCCGGCCGGCGTCCGGGCGCCGCACGTACTCCTCGATCAGGTGCCGGGTCACGCTCGGCGACAGCAGCGCGTCCCCACCGGCGACCACCCGGATCCCGCTGAGCAGGTCGGCCGGTGGGGTGTCCTTGAGCAGGAACCCGCTGGCACCCGCCTTCAGCGCCCCGAACACGTACTCGTCAAGGTCGAACGTGGTGAGCATGAGCACCCGCACGGAGCCGGCGTCCGGCGCCTGCAGGATGGTGGCCGTTGCCTGCAGCCCGTCCATCACCGGCATCCGGATGTCCATCAGCACGACGTCCGGCCGGGTCGAGGCGGTCAACTCGACCGCCTCGGCGCCGTTGGCCGCCATCCCGACGACCTCCAGGTCATCCGCCGACTCGATCAGCACCCCGAAGCCGGCCCGGACCAGCGCCTGGTCATCGGCGATGAGCACCCGGATCATCCGGCACCGCCCACGGCGCTCACCGGCGAGACGGACGCGGCCGGCGCGTACGGAAGTACCGCGGCGACCCGGAACCCGCCGCCCTGGACGGGCTCAGCCACCAGCGTGCCGCCGAACACCGCAGCCCGCTCGCGCATCCCGATCAACCCGTGCCCGGTCGCGCCGCCCGCCACCCTGTCCGGCACGGAGCGCGCGGCGCCGGGCGGGGCCCCGTCGTCCACGATCTCGATCTGCACGGCGCCGGGCAGGTACCCGATCGTCACCACGGCGTTCGGACCACCATGGCGCAGCACGTTGGTCAGACCCTCCTGAACGATGCGGTACGCCGACAGCTCCACGCCGTCGGGTATGCCGTCGGGCCCGCCGTCCATCCGCAGATCAACCTGCAACCCTGCCTCCTCCATCTGCCGTACCAGCCCCGGTACGAGCGCCAGCCCGGGCGCCGGAGTCAGGCTGGCCGCCGTCTCATCGCCCTGCCGTAACACGCCGAGCAGCCGGCGCATCTCCACCAACGCCGAGCGGGTGTGCGTCTCCACCGTGGCCAGCGCCTGCCGGGCCAGCTCCGGACGGCTGTCGATGACGTGGTTGGCCACGCCGGCCTGGATCGCGATGACGCTCATCGAGTGCGCGACCACATCGTGCAGCTCACGGGCGATGCGCAACCGCTCCTCGCTCACCGCCTGGCGGGCGCGCTCCTCGCGGTCGTACTCCAGTCGCCGGGCCCGCTCCTCGAGCACCGCCAGGCGGAGCCGGCGCGAGCGGATGTTCTCCCCGGACAACCAGGCCACCGCCACCGCGAGCAGTGTGGAGATCCACGTCGAGCCGGTGACGACGCCGGCCGGCTGCTGGCTCAGCGCGAACGACATGGCGAACAGCACCGCACCGAGTGCCGCGGCGGAGACCCGCCGCCCGGAGTGCAGGGCGACGCCGAAGACCAGCACGAAGAGGCCGTACCCCGGGAAGGCGCTGAAGTGTCCGAGGGCGTAGACCACGACGGCCCAGGTGGACACGGCGACCACGGCGACCGGGTGCCGCCGGTGTACGGCGAACGGCAGCGTGATCGCCGCGGCCAGCAGGTAGGCCAGGGCCGTACTGGCATGTTGCCCGAACTCACGGTGGGCGAGGGCCAGTTCCACGGCCATGAACGCGAAGAGCGCGAGCGCCGCGAGCACGTCGAGGCTGCGCCGGTCGATCGACCGCCAGCGGTCGCGAAGGCGCGCCGGTGCATGCATGCCGCCACCGTATCGACCGCCTTCCCCGCCCGGCGTCCGCCCGCAGGCGTACGCCGCGAGGCCACCCGGACCGGCGCGGCGGGCCCGGGGGCGGACGTCCGATCGGCACGGCGGGCGACGGCGCGGTTCGCTCTGGCGGCCGACGACGCGGCCGCCTGGCCCGGGCCACCGTATTGGCATGACGACAAGCCACCGCACCGCATCGGCCGCCCTCGATCGAGAGGCCGCCGCCCAGACCACCTCCGTGACGACCGGCGGACCGCGTCGGTCCAACCCGCTCCGGGACCTCGCCCGGCGCAACCCGGTCGGCCTCTTCCTCGCCATCAGTATCGGGATCACCTGGCCGGCCCAGTTCGCCCTGCTCGTCGCCGGGCAGGACCTGACCCCGGCGTTGCTGCTGGAGCTGATCGTCCTGCTCGGCGGCGCCACCCTGATCAGTGCCTGGACCGGCGGGCGGGCCGGCGTGCGCCGGCTCTACGCCGGCGTCGTCAAGTGGCGGATCGGCTTCGGCCGCTTCCTCGTCCTGCTCGTCGCCATGCCGGCGCTGACGCTGCTGGTCGGCGCCGTCACCGGCACGCTGCGCACCCCGCCGGACGGGTGGGTCAGCCTGATCCAGCCGTTCCTGCTTTCCACGTTCGTCGTGGGCGTGCTGCTCGGCAACACCTGGGAGGAGACCGCGTGGGGCGGCTTTGTCCAGGGCCGGCTGATGGCCCGCCGCGGCCTGCTCGTCGGTTCGCTGCTCACGGCGGTGCCGTTCTTTCTCATCCACCTCCCGCTGGCCTTCGCCGACTCCGGCTGGAAGGGCACGACCTGGGGCCAGGCCGGCGCGAACTGGGCGCTTCTCGCCGTGACCGCGGTCTTCTTCCGGTACCTCGCCGGCACCGTGCTCGTCGACACCGGCGGTAGCGTCCTGGCGATCGGGCTGCTGCACGCCGCCTTCAACGCCTCCGGGTCGATGGCGGCCGTGCCGGGCGGATGGCAGTACGTCCCCGCGGTGATGGTGCTCACCGTGGCCGTGGCGGCGTACCGGCGGTGGCGGGGACGCTCCTTCACGCAGGGGTACGCCCCTGACCTCGCCCCGATCGAGTCAACCGGCAGCGGGTCCGGCCAGACCGGGTCCGGCGCTCCGACGCCGTGACCCACCCGTTTCGGCGCAGATCCGGACCGCTCGGCCACCACAACGGCCGAGCGGTCCCTGATTCACGGGGCGGCGGTCCGCCCGGTGTGAGGCACGGTTCCTGCTGCCGGCATTCGCCCTGAACATCCCGGTCGCGGTGGCGCTGGCCGAGGTCGAAGGCAGAACCACGCCGGGCGTACTGCTCGGCAGGCCGCCGTGCTGTCCGCGGTGTCCGGCGGCTACCTTCTGCTGGGGTGGCCGCTGGTTCCGTGACGCCTGCCAGGTCCGCTACGCCACCACCCGGCGGTCGTCGGGCAGCCGGCGGGTCAGGCCCAGCCGGTCGAGCAGTTCCAGCAATGGCACCGCCACCCGGCGGCTGGTGTCGAGGGCCTGTCTGGCCTGGCTGAGCGTGAACGGCTGCGGCAACGTCGCGAGTACCCGTGCCGCTTCCTGCGCCGCACCCGGCATCAGGACGACACCCTCGGCGACCCGCAGCAGCCCGCCGGCGCGCACCGCCGCACCGACCTCCCGCGGCCCGAGACCGAGCTCGGCGAGGCGGGCCGCCTCGGGCGCCCGGAACGGCCGGTCGGCCAGGTCCACCCGCACCTTCGCCACCGCCCCGGCCACCCGGGGCGGCAGCCCGGTGCCCGCCGCGGTGACGCCGATCCGGCCTCCGGTCGCCGTCAGCGGCGGGGTCACGAGCGCCTCCACGAGGGCCCGGTCCGGCAGACCAAGCCGATGGCGTAGTGCCTCGACCGGTGCCCCGGGCTCCAGCGGATGGGCGCTGACGTATGCCTCGACCGCGTCGGCGAGCCGGCGCCGCAGTCCGGCCCAGTGTTCGGCGTCGGCCAGCCACTCCCCCGCGACCGGCCGGGTCGTCACGAGCACGCCCATCCGCTCCAGGTCCCGGCGGTGGATCAGGCCGCGCCGGCGGAGTTCGGCCAGCTCGTCGGCGCCGCCATCCATGGTGGACAGTGTGGTGGCGCGGGCCGCGGCCGACCCACGTCGCCGCAGCGGCGGAGGCGCCACGTCGAGCACCGTCGCGCCGCCCGCCACATGGTGGCGACCCGGATCACGCAGCAGCGCCCGGTCTCCGATCCGCAGCGCAAGTGCACGGGCCAGGAGGAGCCGCGCCGTGTCGACGCCGAGCGGGCGCAGCCGCACCGACACCGCCGACGATCCGATGTGGAGGGTCAGCGTGGGCGGCAGCTCGGCCACCGGGTCACCGTGCACGCGGACGTCGACCACGCTCACCACGGCGAATCGCCCCGGCGTGAGGAGCGCGTCGCCACGCCGCACCTGGGCCCGGTCGACACCGCGGAGGTTGACCGCGACCCGTGCCACCGCGTCGACCGCCGGCGCGCCTGCCCCGAGCGCCTGCAGACCGCGCACACGGACCCTGCGGTCGCTCCCGGCGAGTTCCAGTTCGTCGCCCACCCGCACCCGGCCGGCGCCCAGCGTTCCGGTGACCACGGTGCCGCTGCCGCGGATGGTGAAGGACCGGTCCACCCACAGCCGGACCGGCGCCGCGGCGTCCGGCGCCGGCAGACGTGCGACCAGCCGGTCGAGTTGGGCACGCAGCTCATCCAGACCCTGGCCGGTGACCGCGCTGCAGGCCACCGCCGGCACCTGCCCCAGCGAGGTGCCGGCGATCAGCGCCCGGGCCTGGGCTGCCACCGGCGCCGGGTCGGCGAGGTCGCTGCGGGTGACGGCGAGCACGCCGTGCCGCACGCCGAGGGCGTCCAGCGCCGCGAGGTGCTCAGCCGACTGGGGCATCCAACCCTCGTCCGCCGCCACCACGATCAGCGCCGCGGGCACCGGCCCGACGCCGGCGAGCATGTTCGGGACGAACCGCTCATGCCCCGGCACGTCGACAAAGGCGATCGTGTCGCCCGACGGCAGCGCGGTCCACGCGAACCCCAGGTCGATCGTCATCCCCCGGCGGCGCTCCTCGGCCCAGCGGTCCGGCTCCATCCCGGTCAACGCCCGGACCAGCGTGGACTTGCCGTGATCGACGTGCCCGGCGGTCGCGATCACGTGCACGTCAGGCCCGCCTGTCCGCGGCCACCGCCAGCACGGCACTCCGCAGAACGTCGTCGTGCTCCGGCGGGACGCAGCGCAGATCCAACAGCAGCCGGCCGTGCTCCACGCGCCCGACCACCGGTGGTTCGCCCACCCGCAGCGGGGCCGCGAACGCCTCCGGCAACGCGACCGCCCACGAGTCGAGTTCCAGTCCAGGGGCGCCGCCGCCGCCCACCACGGCCCGCGACCGCACCGCCTCGGCCGGCACCCCGGCCGCGTGCAGCGCCGAACCCACCTGCTCGGCACGGGCCCGCAGCGTCGCCGGGTCGGCCCGCAGCGCCTGCCAGGTCGGTGTGGGCGGTCCGTCGAGCGTGGCCTGCAGCGCGGCCAGAGTGAGCTTGTCCACCCGCAGCGCACGGGCCAGCGGGTGCCGCCGCAGCCGTTCCACCAGGTCCGCGCCGACGCCGGCACCGCCCACCAGCAGGCCGGCCTGCGGCCCGCCGAGGAGCTTGTCGCCACTCGCGGTGACCAGCGCGGCGCCGGCCCGCAGCGCCGAAGCGGCATCGGGCTCGTCCGGCAGCACCGGGTCCGGGGCGAGCAGTCCGGAGCCGATGTCCACCACGACCGGTGACCCCAGCGTGGCCAACTCGCGCACCGGCACCGCGGAGGTGAAGCCCTGCATCACGAAGTTGGACGGGTGGACCTTCAGCAGGAAGGCGGTCTGCGGTCCGATCGCGGCGGCGTAGTCGGCAAGCGAGGTGCGGTTGGTGGTGCCCACCTCGCGCAACCGCGCACCGGTCGACTCCAGCAGGTCCGGCAGCCGGAACCCGTCCCCGATCTCCACCAGTTCGCCACGGCTGACCACGATCTCCCGGCCGGTCGCCAGCGCGGTCGCCGCGAGGACCAGCGCCGCCGCGCCGTTGTTCACCACATGCACCGCGGTGGCGTCCGGCACGGCGGCGGCAAGAGCGGCCAGGGCCGTCCGGCCGCGCCGGGCCCGCCGGCCGGTGGCGAGGTCGAGCTCCACATCGGTGTACCCGGCCGCGGCGAGCAACGCGTCGACCGCCGACGTGGAGAGGGCCGCCCGGCCGAGGTTCGTGTGCAGCACCACGCCGGTCGCGTTGATCACCGGCCGGAGGCCGCAGGCCGGGCCGGACAGCGCCGACACCGCCGCGTCGGCCACCGCCTCGGGCGCGATCTCGCCTCTCCGGGCCCGGTCCTGCGCGGCCACGACGATGGTCTTGACCTTCGCCCGGCCGAGCGCCTCCGCGGTGGCGGCCAGTCGCGGGTCGGCCAGGATGACGTCGGTACGGGGCACGCGGCGTCGGGGGTCCGGCGCTGCACTGCTCACCGATCACCCTCCTGACGACCGTTGGCGGAGGCGGACGGGAATCGAACCCGCCTGGCCCGGATTCCGGACCACACCGGTGTTGAAGACCGGGAGGGGCACCAGCCACCCGAACGCCTCCACCGCGAACTCTATGCGAACAGCGACCACCCCACCGGGTGGAAATTCCCCGCCGCGCACACCGGCGGGTCCCGTGTCAGAGTGCAGAAGTGACGACCTCGCAGCGGACCCGGCTCACCCAGTACGCCTCCGGCGGTGGCTGCGCCTGCAAGATCCCACCGGGCGAACTGGAGTCCGTGGTGGCCGGACTGCTCGGCGGCGACCCGCCCCGTGGCCCAGGCGACCTGCTCGTCGGCCTCGACGACGGGGATGACGCCGCGGTGGTCCGCATCACCGCGGGCGTCGCGCTGGTGTCCACGGCTGACTTCTTCACGCCGGTCGTCGACGACGCGTACGACTGGGGCCGGATCGCCGCGGCGAACGCGCTGTCGGACGTGTACGCCATGGGTGGCTCCCCGGTCGTCGCCGTCAACCTGCTCGCCTGGCCGCGCGACGTCCTGCCGATGGAGTTGGCGGCGCAGGTGCTGCGCGGTGGCCTCGACATCGCGCGGGAGGCGGGCTGCCACCTCGCCGGTGGTCACAGCGTCGTCGACCCGGAGCCGAAGTACGGGATGGCGGTGACCGGTGTGGCCGACCCGGAGCACCTGCTGCGCAACGATGCCGGCCAACCGGGCCTACCGCTCACCCTGACCAAGCCGCTCGGCATCGGGGTGCTCAACAGTCGGCACAAGGCCACCGGCGACGTGTTCGCGGAGGCGGTGGCGACGATGACGCGGCTGAACCGCGACGCCGCGGCTGCCGCCCTACGGACCGGCGCGGTCTGCGCCACCGACGTCACCGGGTTCGGCCTGCTCGGACATCTGCACAAGCTGGCGCGCGCCAGCGGCGTTACCGCCGTGGTCGACGCCGCCACGGTGCCCTATCTCGACGGGGCCCGACAGGCCCTGACCGACGGATACGTCAGCGGCGGCACCCGCCGAAACCTCGACTGGGTCCGCCCACACGCCGAAACCAGCGGCGTCAGCGAGGACGAGTTGCTGCTGCTGGCAGACGCGCAGACCTCCGGTGGCCTGCTCGTCGCCGGCGAGGTGCCCGGCTTTCCGATCATCGGCGAGCTGCGGGCACCGGTCGCGCCCGGAACCACCCTGCTCGTCCGCTGAGGCCCCCGGGGCGACCCGCCGCGGTCCCCGCGCCGGGCCCGGCGGCGCCCCGCGGGGCGCCCGTCACGCGCCCCGGGGGGACGTCAGCGGTGAGGCGAACAGCTGGGTCCAGTACAGCGGCTCGTTGGGGCCGCTGGACGCCACACCGACCCCCGTTTCGCTGTAGCCACAGGTGTGGATGTTCTGCAGATGTCCGGGGCTGTTGATCCACCCTCGCACCACGGCCTGCGCGGTGGTGTAGCCCCAGGCGATGTTCTCCGCCGCGGAGGAATACCGGTAGTCGGCGGCGCTGATCCGGTCGGAGAACGTCACGCCGCCGCGGGTGGTGTGCGCGAAGTCACCAGTATTCGCCATGTACACCGAGTGGGCTCGCGCGGCGGCGATGAGCCGGCCGTTCACGGCGAGTGGCCCGCAACCGACCCGAGCGCGTTCCGCGTTGATCAACGAGACGACCTCGGCCTCGAGGAGTTCGTCGCGGGTCGGCGCGGCGCTCGGCGGCACCGTCGGCGCCACGGTCACCGGCGCGGACGGCGAAGCGGTCACTGGCGCGGACCCGGTGGGCGAGGGGGACGCGGCGTCGGTCGGGGCCGGCGAGGCGGGGCCGGCCGTCGTCACGGTGAGCCGGTCGAAGTCGGGCGCCCAGCCATCGTTGTTGCCGAACGTCAGCGTGTTGGCACCGGCCACCAGCGTCACCGGCACTTCGATCGTGCCGGGTGTGCCCCAACCGCCGGTGGCCGGGAAGCTGAGGGTCGTGGCGGCGGCGTCGTTGACCTGGAGTTCGGCGCCGCGCGGGGTGCCACCGGTGTACGCGATCGTGAGCGTCGCTGGGCCCGCCACGTCAGCGAGCACATCGGTGAATGTCAGGGTGCCCGACCCGTCCCCCACGTAGCCGACCTTCTGCTCCCCGGAGCATGCCTCGCAGGTGGCGATGAGGGCACCGCCGGCAAGGGTGGCGGCCTCCGCCTCGTACGACGTCGTGGCGGCCCCGGCGGTGACGGCGAAGACCGTCCCGGCACCCAGTGCGGCGCATGCTGCGACCCCGGCGAAAAGCGCGCGCTTCATCGTGATCACCCGATCCCATAGGCAACTCCGTCGATTTCGACCCTAAGGCCGGACTTCGACGTGCGCCAATTGGACGGGCCCCCCTGCCAGGGCAATCAGCCGATGGACCAATCGGTCGAGCCCCGCTCGGCGCGGTTCGGTGGGGTCGGCCCACCGGTGGCCGACGGCTCCGCCGGGGGCCCGTGGGACTCCTCCGCCGCCGGGTGCCACAGGTCCGGAGACACCACCGGCGGGTACGGGGGCGGCGGGCCGAAGAACCGGTTCGACGGTGGCAGGATCAGCAGGACCACGGCGGCGACAACGGAGACCAGGAACAGCCCGTAGACCGTGGAATTGACCAGCGTGAACCAGAATGGCAGGTGCGTCGTCGACTCGGGATTGTTTACCACGAACCACGCCCCACAGCAGGCGAGGCTCATCCTGCCGACGACGAGCGTGCCGATCCGCGTCCCGTTCTGGCCGCGCAGGTTGAGCAGCGCCAGGAGCACCAGCGTGAGTAGTCGCGCATCGGGTCACGCGCTGACCCTCGTCGTACCACGTCCGGCAGCGACTACGCCGGGTCACTGCCAGCGCCGGTCGATGCCCGGGCCTGCCCCGACGAGGCGGACGACGGCATTCGCGTGATCATCGGCAGCACCAGAGCGACCAGCGCCACGATGGCGATGACCGTGAACGGCACCGTGTAACTCCTCCCGTTCGCCTCGTACAGCAGGGCCGTGACCAGCGGACCCACCACGCCGCCGAGGCTCCACGCGACGATCATCGCGCCGTACACGGCCCCGGCGTTTGGCGTGCCGAAGTAGTCCGCGGCCGTCGCCGGCATGGTGCCGAAGCCGCCGCCGTAGGCGAGGTACACCAGCGCCGCCAGCACGGCGAACACGAGAAACGCGGTCGCGCGCGGCAGGACGAAGAAGCACACCGCCTGCAGCGCCAGCATGCCGAGGAACGCCCGCATCCGACCCACCCGGTCGGACAGCCAGGCCCAGAACACCCGGCCACCGCCGTTGAACAGGCCGAGGACGCCGACCAGCGTGGCGGCGGTGCCGACGCTCACGCCGGCCACCGCCTGCGCCGCGTCCGACGCCTGGGAGACCAGCGCGATGCCGCACGCGGTGTTGAGCGCCAGGATCGCGGTGAGCAGGTACCACTGCCGCGTGCGCAGTGCCTCGCTCAGCGTGTACACCTTGGTGCCGGCGACTGCCGGGCCGGCGCTGGCCGGGGTGAAGCCGGGGACCTGGTAGCCCGTGGGCGGGTTGCGGAAGAACGACGCGCCGAGCACCGCGGCGACCAGGTAGCCGATGCCCAGCGGCAGGAACGCGTCCGGCTTGTGGTCGGTGCCGGCGAGCAGCGACCTGGCGACCGGTGCGGTGATCGCGGCCCCGAAGCCGAAGCCGGCCACCGCGATGCCGGTGATCAGCCCGCGCCGGTCCGGAAACCACTTGGCGAGCATGGCGATCGGCGTGATGTACGCCGCCCCGAGCCCGATCCCGCCCATCACGCCGTAGGTCGCGACGAGCAGCCAGAGCTGGCCACCCGAGGAGACGAGCGACGCCAGCATCACACCGGTGCCGTAGAGCACACCGCCGCCGAGCGCCACGACGCGTGGGCCGCGACGGTCCTGGATCCGGCCCCCGATCAGACTGCCGATGAAGATCGTCCCGATCGCGACCTCGAACGGCAGCACGGCCTGTGCCCGGCTCCAGCCGAACTGGTCCTGCAGCGGCTGGTTGAACACGCTCCAGGCGTACACGGCGCCGAGCGCGAGCTGGACCAGCACGGCGGCGGCGACGAGTCCCCAGCGGCCCTTGGTCGGGTCGGCGTTGGTCGATGCGGTTGCCGAGGCCATGGGAAGCCCTCCGTCCGGGGTCACGGACCGGCGCGTTCCGTCCCCGACCGCGTCACGGTCTCAGCCGGGGCGGAGCTGACCTGCCCAGTCTTCGAGCCGGCACCCGCCGACCCGCGCTGCTCGAGCCGCCCCCGTTGCGGCACGACGGTGTACTTCGGATCCTTCGCCGAGGCGACCCCGCCCTCGAAGATGCCGAACCGGGTCGCCACCGACGCGGCCAGCAGGGCCACGCCGGAGATCGCGGAAATGACGCGGCTGCGCCGGCCGACGAACGCGCCGACGACGCCACCCGCCGTGAGCGCCCGGCCCAGCCGCAGCAGCCGGCCGGCCCGGCCCAGCCGGTACGGCTCACTGAGCAGGCCGAGCCTGGTCTCCACACTGTGCGCGCCGGCCAGTTCCATCGCCCCGCCGAAGGCCGCGAGCCGCCGCGCCGGCCCCGCCTCGGCCGGCGACGCGGCGATCAGCCCGACGCCCGCCGCGCTGGCCAGCGCACTGCCGGCGAAGACGAACGGCAGCTCCGGGTACGCCTCGTGCCAGGACGGCGTGGCCGTGTCGGCGAGCAGGACCGCGGTGTACGTGGCGAGCGCCGGCGCGGTTGCGGCGGCGGCGAACCCGCCGACCCGCCCGGCCATCGGCACGACGCGTCGGGCCAGCGCCCACGTGCCCGTGCGGGGCAGCAGCGGCTCGAACTCGGCGGCGGCGGCCACGGCGGCGGCCGGCCCGAACGCGGCGAGGATCCAGGTGCCCATGGACATCGGTGAGGTCGGTTTGGCCACGCGCAGCATGTGGTGGAAACGCTCCGGGCGCCCGAGGTCGTGGATCAGGAAGAAGGTGCTGGCGCCCAGCGCCGCCACCGCGGTCAGCCGGCCGGCCCGGCGGGTCGCCGGCCGACCGGTCACGTCGGCGCCGGCGGCGAGCAGCGCCGAGCCGGCCGCGAGGCCGCCGGTGAAGAGGTACGCCGCGATGTCGTGCTTCCACACCGGCGCCTTGACGATCGGCCGGCCGTAGTACGACCGGAACTCCGCATCCGGGACCATGCTGCGCTCGGCGCCCCGACCGCCGCCCCGCTTGCCAGCCTTCCGGCTGCCCGGTCGGGCCATCCCGGTCACGCCGACCGACCCAGGAAGGCGGCGGCCACCGCGGCCGCCATGGCCAGGCCGGCAATCCCGGCCCGTCGCCACATGGCCGGGAGGTCGCGCGTGGTCACCACCGGGTCCGGGGGCAGGCCGTACACCTCCGGCTCGTCCAGCAGCAGGAAGAAGGCGCCGTCACCGCCCACGCCGTCCCCCGGGTCGTTGCCGTACAGCCGCGCCTCCGGCACACCGGAGTCGTGCAGCGCCTCCACCCGTCGCTGGGCCCGTTCCCGCAGCTCGTCGAGGTCGCCGTACTGGATGGACTGGGTGGGGCACGCCTGGGCGCAGGCCGGGGTGAGGCCGTCACCGACCCGGTCGTAGCAGAGCGTGCACTTCCACGCCCGGCCGTCCTCCTTACGCTGGTCGATAACGCCGTACGGGCAGGCCGGGATGCAGTACCCGCAGCCGTTGCAGATGTCCTGCTGCACCACGACCGTGCCGAACTCGGTGCGGAACAGCGCGCCGGTCGGGCAGACGTCCAGGCAGGCGGCGTGTGTGCAGTGCTTGCAGACGTTGGACATCATCAACCACCGGAAGTCGCCGCGCTCCCCGCGCTGCTCCCGTCCGGTCTGGCCGGGCAGGTCGAACGACGGCATCCCGAGGAACTGCGGCTGCGGCTGCGGCTGCGGCTGCGGCTGCGGCCGGCGTGGCTGCTCGATGAACGCGACGTGCCGCCACGAGTTCGCGGTGAGCCCGCCGGTGTTGTCGAACGACATGCCGAGCAGGTTGAGCCCGTCGTCGGGCACCCCGTTCCACTCCTTGCACGCCACCTCGCACGCCTTGCACCCGATGCACACGCTGGTGTCGGTGAAGAAGCCCACCCGGGCCGGCGCGTCGGGGTACCCCGCGTCCGGAGCCGGGTCGAGCGGGCCGTACAGGCTGTTGGCACTGGTCATGCTCAACCCTCCCCGGTGGTGCTCGGCGCGGCGTCGCGACCGGTGGCGGGAGGGCCCTCGGGGGACGGGGCGGTGACGAACGGGATGTGGTGCACGCCGGCCACTCCGGCGCGGCGGCGGTAATCCGCGACGTACTCCAGCAGCTCGGGCCCGGTCGGCCGGCGGCCGGCCCGCACGTCACAGGTGCCGACCTTGCTCTCCTGGATCAGGACGTTCGGGTCGAGCGTGATCCCGATCAGGTCGTTGGCCGAGTCACCGGTGGACAGCCCTGAGCTGCCCCAGTGGTAGGGCAGCCACACCTGGTGGATCACCCGTCCGTCCACCCGCAGCGGGGTGAGCCGGTCGGTGACCAGCACCTGCGCCTCCACCACGGCGCGGGCGGTGACCACGTGCGCCCAGTCCAGGTTGGCGATCCCCCGCTCCGCCGCGAGTTCCGGGGAGATCTCGAGAAACATCGCCGGCTGGAGTTCGGAGAGGTACGGCAGCGTGCGGCTCATCCCGCCAGCGGTGTGGTGCTCGGTCAGCCGGCTGGTGCTGAAGACGTACGGGAAAACGTCACTGTGCGCCTCCGGCGGGCTCGGGTTGATCGGGTTGTTCTCCCGCTCGTACGCCTTGCGGGTCGGGTTCCCCTGCTGGGTGTAGAGCGGGTTGCGCACCGGGGACTCGGCCGGCTCGTAGTGCGTGGGCAGCGGGCCGTCGATCAGCCCGCTGGGCACGTAGAGCCAGCCCTTGCCGTCGCCCTGCTGGATGAACGCGTCGTCGCCGGCGATCGCCTCCGGGCCGCTGGCGCCCTCCGGCGGGCGGTACGACGGCGGCTTGGACTTCTCGAAGTCCGGCACGTCGTAGCCGGTCCACTCGGCCTTCTCCTCGTCCCACCACACGTAGGCCTTGCGCTCGCTCCACGGCCGGCCCTGCGGGTCGGCCGACGCGCGGTTGTAGAGCGTGCGGCGGTTCATCGGCCACACCCAGCCCCACTCGGCGGCCACCCAGTCCTGCTCGTACCCGGGTTTGCGGCGGGCGGCCTGGTTGACCCCGTCGGCGTACACCCCGGTGTAGATCCAGCAGCCGCCCACGGTCGAGCCGTCGTCGCGCAGCTCGGTGAAGGTGGACAGCAGTCGGCCGGTGGCGACCTCGTACCCGTTGATCTCCCGCAGGACCGCGTCGGCGCTCGGCTCGTCGTGCTCGCCGTGCAGCGGGTAGTCCCAGGCGAGGTCGCGGATCGGCCGGTCGCGCGGCAACGGCGAGTCGGCCAGCTTCTCCCGGATGATCCGGCCCAGGTGGTAGAAGAACCAGAGTTCCGAGCGGCAGTCCCCGGGCGGCTCAACAGCCTTCTCGCGCCACTGCAGCATGCGTTGCGTCTGGGTGAAGGTGCCTTCCTTCTCCACGTGCGAGGCGGCCGGCATCAGGAAGACCTCCGTGCGGCACTCCCCCGGCACGATCTCGCCGGTGGCGATTTCCGGGCCGTCCTTCCAGAAGGTGGCGCTCTCGATCTCGAACAGGTCGCGCACCACCAGCCAGTCGAGGTTGGCCATGCCGAGGCGCTGCGCCTTGCCGTGCGCCGAGCCCACCGCCGGGTTCTGGCCCAGCAGGAAGTACCCCTTGATGCCCCCGTCGATCATGGAGAGGACCTGCTGGTACGTCCCGTGATCGCCGGTCAGTCGGGGCAGGTAGTCGTAGCAGTAGTCGTTCTCGGCGGTGGCCGCCTCTCCCCAGTACGCCTTGAGCAGGCTGGTGGCGTAGGACCGGGCATTCGCCCAGAAGCCCTTCTGCCCAGGGTGGCGGATGCTGTCGACGTACTGCTCGAACGTCTCGTGCTGGTCGTGCAGCGGCATCGGCAGGTAGCCGGGCAGCAGGTTGAACAGCGTCGGGATGTCGGTGGAGCCCTGGATGCTGGCGTGCCCGCGCAGCGCCATGATGCCGCCGCCGGGGCGGCCCATGTTGCCCAACAGGAGCTGGATGATCGCGCCGGTGCGGATGTATTGCACGCCGGTGCTGTGCTGGGTCCAGCCGACGGAGTACACCAGCGCGGTGGTCCGCTCCCGGCCGGAGTTCTGCGTCCACGCCCGGCACACCTCGGCGAACTTCTCCTGCGGCACGCCGGTGACCTGCTCCACCATCTCCGGCGTGTACCGGGCGAAGTGCCGCTTCAGGATCTGGTACACGCAGTTCGGGTCCTGCAGGGTCTCGTCGCGGCGGGTGTGCGGCGGCACCGGGGCACCGTGCGACTCGTGCTGCAGTCCCCCGGCGGTGTCCCGCTGGTCCTGCGTGTCGCCGGAGTCCGGGCTGCCCTCCTGCTGCCCGCGGTACTGCCAGCTCGTCGGGTCGTAGGTGCGCGTCTCGGGGTCGAACCCGGAGAACAGGCCGTCCAGGTCCTCGGTGTCCCGGAAGTCCTCGCTGACGATCATCGGGGCGTTCGTGTACGCCAGCACGTACTCGCGGAAGTCCAACTCGTTGCTCAGGATGTAGTTGACGATGCCGCCGAGGAACGCGATGTCCGACCCGGCCCGGATCGGCACGTAACTGTGCGCCACCGCGCTTGTGCGGGTGAACCTGGGGTCGATGTGGATGATCTTCGCCCCGCGGTTCTTCGCCTCCATGACCCACTGGAATCCGACCGGGTGGCACTCGGCCATGTTCGAGCCCTGGATGATGATGCAGTCAGCGTTGGCCAGGTCCTGCTGGAATCCGGTGGCCCCACCGCGACCGAAGCTGGTCCCCAGACCGGGGACGGTTGCGGAGTGTCAAATGCGGGCCTGGTTCTCGATCTGGATGGCGCCCATCGCGGTGAACAGCTTCTTGATGAGGTAGTTCTCCTCGTTGTCCAGCGTGGCGCCGCCCAGGCTGGAGATGCCCATGGTGCGGTGCAGCGGCCGGCCGTCAGCGTCCTTGTCCTGCCAGGTCGCGGCCCGGGCGGCGAGAACCCGGTCGGCGATCATGTTCATCGCGGTGGGCAGGTCCAGGTCTTCCCAGTCGGTGCCGTACGGCCGGCGGTAGCGCACCTTCTGCACCCGCAGCGGGCTGGTCACCAGGCTCTTGCTCGCCGAGCCCTTCGGGCAGAGCCGCCCACGCGAGATGGGGCTGTCCGGGTCGCCCTCGATCTGGGTGACCTGCCCGTCCTTGACGTAGACGCGCTGGCCGCAGCCGACCGCGCAGTACGGGCAGACCGAGCGGGCCATCGAGTCGGCCTGCCCGGTGCGGGCGGTGAGTGCCCGGGAGTGGTCGGACTTCGCGGCGGCCCCCCGACCCAGCGGGTCGGTGCCGGTGAGCTGCCGGTACACCGGCCAGCCCTCGATCCAGGTGCGGACTCCCATGGCCACCTCCGCCAGTACGACGTGCGTTTCGACCTTAAGACACCTCGGCGCAATCGGCATGGCGAGCGATGACGCGTCGGCCGACCGATTTCGGTGCGAGGGCGAGGAGATTCCCGCTCTTGACGAATTCGACCGCGCCGGCGACTACGCTCAGCTATCTCACGCCTGCGGGCCAGAGGTGCATTCGTGCTGCCCGTCACCCGGGCACAGGCACGGTTCCCCAGGTCAGAGCGCTTTAGGAAATCGGCCGGGCTGCAACCGATCGGCAACCGAGAGCGACCCCAACCCGCACCCTGCGTAGTCGAAAGTTCCTCTTATCAGCGGTGAACGCCCTGGCGGGCCACCGAGATCAGGGGGAGACCGATGAGTGCAGCAACGGACACCGTCCGGCCAGGACCGGTAACCTCCGCACCGCCGAACGCTCCAGCGCCAACCGACCGGGAACTGGACGATCTGGTCCGGGCTCACCTGCCGCTCGTCGGCCACCTGGTCCGGGAGATGCTGAGCCGCCTCCCGGCCCACGTCAGCCGGGAGGACCTGGTCTCCGCCGGGATGGCGGCCCTGGCGGGCGCGGCCAAGGGCTTCGACCCGCAGCGGGGCACCCCCTTCGGCAGCTTCGCCAGCACCCGCATCCGTGGCGCGCTCCTCGACGAGCTGCGCGGGATGGACTGGGCCAGCCGCTCGGTCCGCAGCCGGGCCCGCCGGATGGAGAACGCCCGGCAGGAACTGACCGCCACGTTGGGCCGCACGCCCAGCCAGGCGGAACTCGCCGGGACACTCGGCCTGGGTGTCGAGGAACTGCAGGCGGTCGACTCCGACGTGCAGCGTGCCGTGGTGTTGAGCCTGCAGGGCTTTGCCGCGGGCACCGCCGAGGACCTGATCCCGCAGCGCGCCCCCGGCCCCGAGGATCTGCTGCTGCACCGTGAACGCATCGGGTACCTGCACGACGCCGTGCAGGCGTTGCCGGACCGGCTGCGCCAGGTGGTGACCGGTTACTTCTTCGGTGAGCGACCGATGACCGAGATCGCCGCGGAACTCGGCGTCACGGAGTCTCGGGTGTCCCAACTCCGTGCCGAGGCGCTCGTGCTCCTGCGCGACGGTCTCAACACGCACCTCGATCCCGAGCTCGTGGACTCCGACGACCGCCCCGGCGGCTGCGTGGCGCGTCGGCGGGAGAGCTACTACGCCCAGATCGGCGCCCGCGGGGACCTGCACAGCCGGCTCTCTGCGACCACGCACATGGCGGTGCCGGTCGCCGCGGCCGCGTAGCGGAAGCTAACGTATGGCGGTGCAGATTCGAACTCTGGGCGCTGCCAGGCTCGCCGTCTCGGCCATCGGTCTGGGATGCATGGGGATGAGCGAGTTCTACGGCTCCGGCGACGAGGCCGAGTCCATCACCGTGATCCGCCGGGCGCTCGACCTCGGGTGCACCTTCATCGACACCGCCGACATGTACGGGCCCTTCACCAACGAACGGCTGGTCGGCACGGCGCTCGCGGGCCGCCGGGATCAGGTGGCGCTGGCCACGAAGTTCGGCAACGAACGCCTCCCCGACGGCACGCGGCTCGGCATCAACGGCCGGCCGGAGTACGTCCGGGCCGCCTGCGACGCCAGCCTCCAGCGTCTCGGCGTGGACCACATCGACCTGTACTACCAGCACCGCGTTGACCAGTCGGTGCCGATCGAGGAGACCGTCGGCGCGATGGCGGAACTGGTGCGCGACGGCAAGGTCGGGCACCTGGGCCTCTCCGAGGCGGCCCCGGCGACCATCCGTCGGGCGCACGCGGTGCACCCGATCACCGCACTGCAGACCGAGTACAGCCTGTGGACCCGCGACCCGGAGGGCGAGATCCTGCCCACGCTGCGCGAGCTCGGCATCGGCTTCGTCGCGTACAGCCCGCTGGGTCGCGGCTTCCTCACCGGCCAGATCACCACGCCAGCGGATCTCCCCGAGGATGACGTGCGCCGGGCCCACCCCCGGTTCCAGGGCGAGAACTTCCAGCGCAACCTGGATGTGGTGACCGCCGTTCGGCAGATCGCCGAGGAGAAGGGCTGCACGCCCGCGCAGCTCGCGCTCGCCTGGCTGCTCACCCGCGGCGAGGACGTCGTGCCGATCCCCGGAACGAAACGGGTGCGCTACCTGGAGGACAACCTCGGCGCCGACCGGGTCACGCTGACCGGCGACGACCTCGCCCGGATCGAGGCGGTGGCGCCTCGAGGCTTCGCGGCCGGCGAGCGTTATCCCGACATGAGTTCGATCGACCGATGAGAGAGGTACCCATCGGCGGCGACGTGATCCGGCTTGGCCAGTTCCTGAAGCTGGCCGGTCTGATCGACTCCGGCGGCGAGGCGAAGTCGCGGATCACCGACGGAGAGGTGACGGTCAACGGCGAGATCGACATCCGCCGCGGCCGCCAGCTCTTCCCGGGCGACATCGTCACCCTCGACGGCGAGCAGGTCCGGGTCACCTGACCGGCCGGTCGCCGCCAGGTCCCCGCCACCAGCTCACCGGCGGTCCTCGGCCGCCTCCTCCTCCCGGTGGATCACGGCGAGGAGGTGCCGCTTGATGGCGTTGAACTCGACCGACGTCACGTCGCGCGGATGCGCCAGCCGCACCGTGGTGACGTCGGTGATGTGCCCGGGCACGCCGTGGTTGGGACCGCCGCTCATCACCACGACCCGGTCGGCGAGCAGCACGGCCTCCTCGGCGCTGTGCGTGATGAAGAGGACCGTCGACCCGACCTGTTGCCAGATGTCGCGCAGATGGTGCTGCAACTTCTCCCGGGTCAACGAGTCCAGCGCGCCGAACGGTTCGTCCATGAGCAGGACCGCTGGGTCGTTGGCCAGCACGCGCGCGATGGCGACCCGCTGCTGCATGCCACCGGAGAGCTGGCCCGGGTACCGGTCGGCGAAGCGCTCCAACTGCACCATCCTCAGGTGCCGCTCGGTCAGTTCGGCGACGCGGGCTTTGGACAACCCACGCTGGCGTGGCCCGTACCCGACGTTGCCGGCAACGGTGAGCCACGGGAAGAGCCCGTAGTCCTGGAACACCACGCCGCGGTCCGGTCCGGGTGCCGTCACCGGGCGACCGCAGACCTCCACCGCGCCGATGGTGGCCGGTTCGAATCCGGCGACGAGCCGCAGCAGCGTGCTCTTCCCGCATCCGCTGGCACCGACGATGCAGACGAACTCGCCCTCGGCGATGTCGAGATTGAGGTCGTGCAGCGCTTCCACCGGTTCCCCGCGGTCGCGGCGGAACGTCTTGCCGACCCCGCGCAGGCGGACCGCGGGTGCGGACGGCCCAGCGTCGGCGGCCATGTCGGTGCGCTCGCCGGGCACTCTGGTGATGAGATTCATGGCGGTCTCCTAGGCGACGTGAAGCGGGCGGTTGCGCAGCGCGAGCCGGACGCCCAGTGACATCGCGCGGTCGGAGAGGAATCCGGCCAGTCCGATGAAGAGCATGCCGGCGATGATCAAATCTGTTCGGCTCACCTGCCAGGCCTGGATGATCAGGGCGCCGAGCCCGGTCTCCACACCGACCGTCTCGCCGACCACGAGGACCACCCAGGCGAAGCCGAGACCGATGCGCATGCCGGCGAACACGCTCGGCAGCGCGGCGGGCAGCACCACCCGCCACAGCACGCGATGCGGCCGGGTGCCCAGCATCGCGGCGGCTTCCAGCAGGCGCGGCGGGACGGTCGAGACGCCGGCGATCGTGTTCAGCAGCACCGGGAAGAACGC
The DNA here is from genome assembly GCA_035296325.1 of Micromonosporaceae bacterium. Lineage (GTDB taxonomy): Bacteria > Actinomycetota > Actinomycetes > Mycobacteriales > Micromonosporaceae > DATHBD01. Next base: position 105,899 of record DATHBD010000082.1, read on the forward strand.
GGCAATCACGATGAGGACGATCGCCGACTTGGACCCGATGCCGACGATCACCACCATGAGCGGCGCCCAGGCCGTCACCGGCACCGGCCGCAACAGGTTCACGGTGGGGTCGAGCATCGCGGACAGGCGGGGCGAACGCCCCATCAGAATCCCGAGCGGGATGGCCGCGACACAGGCGATCGCGAAGCCGGTCAGCACCCGCCGGGCGCTCTCCGCGATGTGCTGACCGAGCGCCGCGTCAAAGGCCAGCTTGCCACCGAGCAGATCGAGAATCTCCAGGCCTACCTCGGTCGGCGCCGGGAGGTTGGCCACCCAACCGGTCCGCACCGCGAGGTGCCACAGTGCGAGCAGCGCGACCGGCACGGGGACCGCCAGCATGAGGGTCTTGAAGCGACGCACGGCACTCACCTGAGCTTGCCGACGAACGTCGGATCGACGAAGGCCGCGTAGTCGGGCTCCTTGCGGATCTGCCCGAGCGCGAGCTGCTGCTGGCCGAGGACCCTGGTCTGCGCCAGGTACGCGTCGTCGATCCGCCAGCGCAGGTCGATGTTCTTCACCGCCACCTCGAGTGACTTCCCGGCGTAGCCGTACTTGCTGATCACCGCTTCGGTCCACTGCTGCCCGTTGGCTTTCATGTAGTCCGTCGCCTTGGCGTGCACCGCGACCATGGCCTGTACCAGGTCGGCGTCGCTGGAGACCGTGGCGCGATTTGTCGCCAGAACGATGTTGATCTTCCCCATCTTCGTGCCGTACGGGTGCGTGACGAGCACCGCGTCGCCCTTGACCAGTGCGTCGGACGGGCCGGTTTCGGCGCCGGAGAAGGCGTCGATATCTCCCCGGGACAGTGCGGCCGACATATCGGCGAACTGCACCGTGACGAGTTGGACGTCCCTGGACGGGTCCAGACCGCCGTCTTTGAGGGTCAGTCGCAGCAGGATGTCCTGGGCGGACCCGGGGACGTATCCGATCTTCTTGCCCCGCAGGTCGGCCACCCCCTTGATGGCCGTGTTCCTGCCCGCAACGATGGCCGACCCGCCGTCGGCGGCTGCCGCGACAACGACGACCGGCTCGTCGTTCGCGGCGCCCTGCAGCGCGGCGGTCAGGCCGGTGACCCCGAAGGCCAGATCACCGCTGACGATGGCGTTCTTGATTTCGGTGGAGTTGGCGAACGGCACGATATCCACGGCGACGTTGTCCGGCAGGTAGCGCTCGTAGAAGAGTGCGTGGGACAGGTGTGGTTGGCGCAGGACGCCCACCTTGACGGTGCGCTTCGCTCCGGCGAGCGCGACCCGCTCGGTCGCGTCAGCGCGACTGTCGGCTGCCTCGCCGCGGGCGCAACCGGCCGATCCGGCGGCAGCGAGGACGCTGAGCGCAACCGCTGCTGCGCCGCGCCGCCAGCCCGGCCATGGGTGATTTCGCATCAGTACTCCTTCGCTGGATGTCGCGTCCTATAGGACGGTCCGAGCGTTTCAACGACGTGACGGAGCCGTAACGGCGACAGCTCCAAAACTTCACCGGTTCACCGCGGTCGGTTCCTATAGGATGACCACATGGCTGTCACTTCCGGCTCCGCGCACGCGATCACCACCCTGCCTGCGTTGCAGCGCGATCAGCGCGCCGGGCACACCGGAGACCGGGTTCGGGACCTCCTGGAGGAGGCGATCCTCACCGGTCTGCTGACCCCGGGTACGCACCTCAACGCGGAGGGCCTCGCCAAGCACCTCGGCGTCAGCCACATCCCGGTACGGGAGGCGCTGCGCTCGCTGGGTGCTGACGGTTGGATCGAGTACCGGCCGCACCTCGGCGCCTACGTCCGGGCGCGGAGCGAACAGGAGTTGGCCGACCTGTTCGAGATGCGACTGGAGTTGGAGGCGCGGGCGGCCGCGCTGGCGGCCGAGCGGCGCACCGGCACCGAACTCGGCGCGCTCGATGAGTTGCTGACCCGGCAGGCGACCACCGAAGATCCGCTGGAGCTGGCGCGGATCAACGCGCAGTTCCACATCGCCGTGGCCGCCTGCTCACACAACGAGCTACTCACCGGCTTCGTGCGGGCGCTGAGCATGCGGGCGCGGTTCTACTTCTCGACGGTCGCACCGTCGCGGCGCGAGGAATCCCTGCGCGACCACCGGGACATCGTCGAGGCGCTGCGCCGACGCGACGCGGCCACGGCCGAGAAGGTCGGCCGCGCCCACGTCTCCAGCACCCGGCTGGACGTCCTCGACGTGCTGCGCGCCCCCTGACCTACCGGGCGAACCGGCGCAGCTTCGCGTAGAAGTCCTCAAGCAGGTAACGGGTGTCGATACTGTCGTACACCCGGATCGGGCGGTGCTCCACGCCGAGGTCGTACGAACCGTCGTCGGCGAACCGGTGCGCCGGCCGCTCGCGGTAGCGCCCGCAGGATGGGTTGATCAGCAGCCCGATCGCGGGTGAGTCGCCGAGTGAGCGGTGCTCGATCGGCTCCGCGACGTACGCCTCATTGAACTCCACCAGCTGCCGGGCCAGGTAGGCGCCGAGCGGACCGTGCGGCGCCACCCGCTCGTCCAGCTCGGCGTAGCCCACCGCCGTCGCGATGTACACCGGCATCGGCACCTGCCAGACCGGCAATGACGAGCTGAACACGGCGTTGGCCGCGGCGATGTCGTTGGCGAGGTTGAACTCGGGCCAGTACGCCGCGGACTCACCGTCGTAGGGTCCACCGCCGATCCACACCACGGTGACGTCACGTTCCGCGATCCGCGGCTCCATCAGCAGCGCCGACGCCATGTCGGTGAGCGGCCCGAGGAACGCCACGAAAAGCGGCCCGGCATCGCGCCGCATCGCCTCCCCGATGATCAGCTCCGCACCGGCCGACGGCACCGGCGTGCCCTCGTCGGGCAGAGCGTGCGGCGCACCGTTGGCGACGTGCGTCGTGTCGCGCTGCCCGAGGTAATCCAGCAGCAGGTCGACCTCGGCCCGGCTCTCGGCCATGCTGTCGGACGTTCGGTGCGTGCCGAAGTGCGCCGGAACGATGCCGCGGATGTCCAGGGTCGGCGAGAGCAGCGCATGCACAATGGCGAACTGGTCGTCGGCTTCGTTCCTGGCGTCGGTGTTGACGATGACGCGGCGTCGGGCGGCATCGTGCCGGACCGCCACGTCGAAGCTGCGACCCACCCTGGCCACCCCATCTCGAATCCGTAGTCCGGTCACGTTCCTGTCGACGGCAGCGGTGTCCGCCACCGCGAAGTTACCGGATCAAGGCTGGGCGCCCACGACACCGCCGCCGTCAGCCGGTGTGGCGTGCCTCCTGGTCGGAGATCCACGCGCCGATCAGGCCGCGCAGATGGGCGATGAAGCGGTCGTGCTCGTGCGGCGGGTACGTCGCACGGACGGTGTCCACCAGCAGGGCGTCGAACTCGGGTGAGCGGACCCAGTCGTAGACCATGGCGTCGACATGCCCGAGGTGCCTGGCGCAGAACTCCGCGTACCGGTCAGTTTCGAAGTACTCGTCGGCGAGGCGGCGGTATCCGGCGAGCTTCTCGGCGTAGCTCAGGTCGGTGCGGTCGGCGATGGCGAAGTACCGGTCGGTCCGCATGTCGATGCTGGGCCGCCGGCCGGTCACCACGCAGTAGACGGTCCACCGCAGCAGCGCGGCCATCGCCCACGGGAAGTAGTAGTGCAGCGAGGTGAGGGCCACGTCGGGGCAGGCGTTGGCGTAGTCGATCGGGTGGACCTCCGAGCCGCGCACCAGCGATTCGCAGGAGTTGAACTCCCAGTGGAAGAACGCGTTGACCACGCGGGAGATGGTCACCACCTCGTCGCCGATGTCGGCGTCAAGGAAGTTGTGCTCCACCGCGTACCGGTCGTGCATCGGCAGGTCCGGGCGGAACTTCATCACCATGGTCTCCGGGCCGATCGAGAGCGACCGGGTGAACACGTCGTAGTCCTCCACGGATCGCTGCAGGTGCATCAACCGCTCGCCGGAGGCGTCGTAGGCGGCGTGCAGCTCGGCGCTGTTACGGATCTTGGAGACGCCGACCCAGCCGCCGCCGTCGAACGGCTTCATGAACAGCGGGTACCCCAGCCGATCCGCGATCTGGTCGAGGTCGAAGGGTTGGTTGTAGCGCGCCGCGGTGTAGGCGTACCGGGCGTTGTCCAGCGGCTTCTTGTACGGCACGAGGACGGTCTCCGGAACCTTCAGTCCGAGCCGGATCATGGCGCAGTACGCCGCGTGCTTCTCCATCGACTGGAACGTGAACGGGCTGTTCAGCAGGTACACGCCGTCCATCAGGGCGATCTTCTTGAGCCACTCGCGCGGGACGTAGTACCAGTACGCCAGCCGGTCGATCACCAGCGAGTGCCGGGGCGAGTCGCGCAGGTTGAACGGCTCGATCGTGACCCGCACCGTGCGGACCCGGTGCGTGTCGCCCGCCTGACCGCTCACCGGACCGAGCCGGCGGACCAGGGCCTCGTACGCCCGCGGCCAGTCGTCCTCGGTGCCCAGCAGCATGCCGATCACGTGCTCCACCTCGGTCATGGCTCTCCTCCCCTACGCCGGGTCACTCAACAGAACCGCGGCAGGTGGTGCGCGAACTGGGCACGCCAGGACGGCCAGTCATGCGGCACGTCGGAGCCCCAGAGGTCGAGTTCGTGCCGCAGACCCTTCTCGGCCAGCAGGCCGGCCATCCGCCGGGTCGACGCCAGCGCCCCCGTGGTGTCCTCCCATCGACCCTGCCCGCAGACGAGCAGGATCGACAGGCGCGAACGCAGCCAGTCGAGGTGCCCGCCGTGCAGGTGCGGGATGTAGTCGGCGGGGTTGTTGAAGTACGCCGCCTCGCCCCGCTCGCCCCAACCGTGCCAGGTGGACGGGTCGAAGGTCCCGGAGAAGCACATCGCCACCGGAAAGAGATCGGCACGCTTGACGGCGAAGTTCAACGCGTGGAAGGCGCCCAGCGAGCAGCCGGCCGTGATGATGTCGCCGGCGCCGCCGCTGTCCTCGCGCAGGTAGGGCACCACCTGGTCGATGATCCACGACTCGTACCGGCCGTGCTGGCGGGCGCGCTCTTCGATCGGCAGGTGGCGGGCCGCCCACGACGCCGCGTCGTAGGAGTCGACGCAGTACAGCTTCACCCGGCCGGCGTCGATCAGGTCGGCCACGGCGCCGACCATGCCGTGGTCGGCGAAGTCCCAGGCGCGCCCCCGCTCTGACGGGAAGACCAGCACAGGGCGGCCCCAGTGCCCGTAGCGCACCACGGTGGCACCAGCGTCGGTGGCCGGCGAACAGAGCTCGACCGCGTGGGCACGCATGGTCAATTCTCACCCGGCGGGTGGGCGGCCCACACCCCCCGGAGCAGGTCCGTCAGGTGCGGATCGAAGGCGTCGCGCCAGGCGGTGTAGTTGTGCGCGTCCGGCACCTCGACAAGGTTCACCGGGTACCCTTGCTCGCGCAGCGCACCGGCCATCGCGCGGTTGTTCGGCAGGTTCTCCTCGACCCGCCCGCAGGTCAGCACGGTGGGCACCGGCGGCACCCGGTCCGAGCCGCGCAGTACCCGTCCGGTGAACCGCACGATCCGCTGGTACCGGCGGAACGCTGACTCGTGCCGGTCGTGCCGCGGTCGGAAGAAGCTCCCGGACTGCAGGAACAACCCCTGGAACGCCCGCGGGTACCGGCGCTGCGCGTGCAGCATCGCCAACCCGCCGAGGCTCGCGCCCATGCCGACGACCGGTGGGCCGACCCCCAACTCGGCGAAGACCCGCGGCAGGACGTCGGCGGCGAGGCCCCAGGCGTACGACCGATTTGCCGAGTACCACTCGTTGCGATTCTTCGGCCCGAGCAGCACGAGGTGGTAGGGCGGCAGTCGGTGGGCGCCGATCATCGCCGCGCTGTACCGGCCCAGTGCGCCCAGCTCGTCGTACTCCGGACCGTCGTGCGCCACCAGCACCCGGTCCGTCGGCGCGGTCGGCGACCAGACCCGGGCCCACATCGTCGACCGCAGCGCCGGGGACGGGATCGCCCACTCCCGCCACGACCCCTCCCCCGGCGGCAACCGCAGCCAGGCCGGCTCGACGTAGTCGGGGCACTCCACAACGGACTTGTCGCCGAACGCGCCACCCACCCGACGCGGGTTGCCCGGGTCGCAGATCAACTCCACCTGACCGTCGGGATGGTGCAGCTCCAGCTGGTACTCGACCCGCCAGAGCAACGGGCGGGGCAGGCTCAGCCGCCAGGTCCGGTCCATCTCGTCGTAGGTGAAGTCCAGTTGGTCCCCGGGCAGGCCGGCGTGCTGGCTCAGCCGGACGCCCGCCAGCCGGCGGGCCGGGTCGTACAGCCGGAAGTTGAGCGCATCGAGTCGGCACCACGCGCCGACCGCATGCTCCATCTCCGCACCATAGCGGCGCCCGCGCCGGGCCGCCGGCGAGCCGCAGGGGTTGCGGAGCGATATGAGTACCGGAAGGATTCCCACGGTAACCGGCAGCTCACAGCTGCCGATCGAAGTGAGGGAGGACCGTTGCTCGGACTCACATCAAGACCCCGGCGAATGGCCGCCGCCGGTGGGGTCACGCTCACGCTGATCGGGGCTTCGCTGACCACCGCGAGCCCGGCCAGCGCAGACGGGCACACCGCGCTGGCCACCAGCCTGGTCCAGGAGGTGCGGCTCAACAACGTCAATCGCCACCTCGTCGCACTGCAGCGCATCGCAACGCTCAACGGCGGCACCCGGGTCGCGTCCAGCCCGGGCCACGCCGCCTCGGCGCAGTACATCGCCGAGCGGCTGGAGACCGCCGGATACTCGGTGCAGCTCCAGGAGTTCGCGTTCCCGTACGAGGAGACGCTCGCCGAGACGGCACGGGTGGTGTCACCGACCGCCCGGACGATCAGCCCGGTCGTGGTCATGCAGTACTCGCCGAACACCGTGGCGGGCGGGATCACCGCGCCACTGTCGGTGCTGCCCGACGCGGCGGACGCCACCCCCGGCTGTGAGGCCACCGACTTCACCGGCGGGCCGTACACCGGGACCATCGTGCTGATCCAGCGCGGTGCGTGCACGTTCCAGACCAAGCACGACAACGCGGCGGCCGCGGGTGCGGTCGGCGTGCTGGTCTACAACAACGTCGAGAACCCGGCCGAGGCGGTCAACGGCCGGCTGACCGACGCGACCTCGGGGCGCATCCCGATCGCCGGGCTCACCCGCGCGGAGGGCGAGGCACTGCGCGCCGAGGCCGCCGCCGGGGCGCTCACCATCAACCTCGACCTGCGGCTGATCAGGGAGACCCGCACCACCCACAACGTGATCGCGGAGACCCGGGGCGGGCGGGCCGACAACGTGGTCATGGCCGGCGCGCACCTGGACAGCGTCGTGGAAGGCCCGGGGATCAATGACAACGGGTCGGGCTCCGCGGTGCTGTTGGAGACCGCGCTGCAGCTGGCTCGCCACCCGGTCACCAACAAGGTGCGCTTCGCCTGGTGGTCGGCCGAGGAGTTCGGTCTGCTCGGCTCGGCGCACTACGTGTCGCAGCTGGGCTTCGAACAGCAGCTCGACATCGCCCTGTACCTCAACTTCGACATGGTCGCTTCACCGAACTTCGTCCGCTTCGTCTACGACGGCGATGACTCCGACGCGGTCGGCGAGGGGCCGGGCCCGTCCGGTTCGGCCGAGATCGAGCAGGTGTTCAACTCCTACTACGAGAGCCGTGACCTGGCCTACGAGGGCACCGACTTCACCGGTCGCTCGGACTACGGCCCGTTCATCGCCGCCGGCATTCCATCCGGCGGGCTCTTCACCGGAGCCGAGGGCGTCAAGACGGCCGAGCAGGCGGCCCGCTACGGCGGCACCGCCGGGCAGGCCTACGACCCGTGCTACCACCAGGCATGCGACACCCTCCGCAACATCAACCGCACCGTGCTGGACCAGAACGCCGACGCCATTGCGTGGGCGATCGGGTTGTTCGCGACCGACACGTCGGCCGTGAACGGCGCCAGCCTGCTGTCGCGGCAGGGGCTGGGGGCACAGGCCCGCACGTTCAGCGCCCAGCGCGCCGCGGTGGTCGGTCACCACGACGAGCACCGCACCGCCAGCTGACGGTTCTTCGCAACACAGCGGTGGGCCGGTCAGACGCAGTCTGACCGGCCCACCGCTGTGTGTTCGGGATACCGGTCGGTGTCAGCCCAGGCGCAGGTCGAGGACCCGGATGGCCGACGGGGTGGTCCCGGACGACCGCTGCTGGTACATCACCGACAGCACACCCTCGGCGGCCAGCCGCTCGTAGTCCACGGTCACCTCGCCGAACGCGTTGAGCCCGGCGCCGTCGAAGAGCACCTGCCAGTTCGTCCAGTTGCTGGCCTTGCTGGCCGCCACCACCCGGCCGTACGGCAGCACCACGTAGGCGTTGCTGTACCGGTCGAAGACGATCCGGGACCGGCCGACGCTGTTCAACGCGACCGGGATCTCCACCTTGTGCCAGCCGGAGGCGTCCCGGTAGAGGTGGAAGGCGCGTCCGTTCGCGATCCGACCGGCGGCGTAGCTCGTCACGCACTGGGTGAACCGACCCGGCACGTAGCTGATGATCACGTGCAGGTTGCCGGCGGCGTCCACCGCCTGGCTCTCCTGGTTCATCAGGGCATGGTCGGCGTTGATCGGGTCGACCACCAGCCCCGGTGAGTTGACCGAAACCAGCGTGCCGCCGGTGTTGCCGACCCACGCGCCGGCTGAGTTGCGCCAGGTGCGGCCCCGGTCGTCGCTGTACACCATGCCGGTGTCGTGGTTGGTCAGCCCGCCGCCGGAGCAGCTCACCCCGGCGTGGCCCTCGCGCCAGGTGAACGACGCGTACAGCCGACCGTACGGCCCGTAGGTCAGGCCGTGCAGGTACATGTTCCGGGTGGTGCTGGTGACCCCGCGGGCGGAGTACGAGCCGGTCGCCGAGGACCAGCGGCCCAACCGGCGCCAGGTGGACCCGTCGTACTCGGCCAGTTCGTTCGTGCCGTTGCCGGAGCCGCCGGTGCGGTAGGAGAGCTGCAACCGGCGCTCCGGCGTCACCACGAACTGCGGATAGGTGATGTTGCCGAGCCCCACGCCGTCGAGGCTGCGCTGCACCGCGCCGAACCGGGAAGCCACCCAGGACCGGGCACCGGGGTCGGTGACCAGCCCGGCCTCGGACTTCACGTAGAAGATCGCCGTGTTGTGGGTGTCCATCCCGACGTGCAGCCGCCCGTCGGTGGGCGAGATCCCGAGCGAGATGACGTTGTGCGAGTCGTTGATGGTGAGCCGGTGCGACAGCGTCACGACCTGCCACCCGCCGCCGGGCAGTTGCCGGCGGCCGATGACCGCGTTGCGGCTCGACGTGTACCACGCGGCGTACTGGTAGCCGGCGTGGGTGAGGATCGCGCTCTGCTGGAACGACGTGTTGTTGACCAGGGCGTCGTAGGACACGAAGTACAGCGCCGAGGCGTCCAGCCGGGTGTCGCCCACCCGCGTCACCACCGGGTCGCCGACGGCCGCGGTGGCGCTGCCGGTGGCGTTCCACGCCAGCCCGGCGACGATCACGGTGACCGCGGCGAGCCAGACGCTCAACCGCCGCCGCGCGCTCATGCGTTCACCAGCTCTGCGATCCCGCTACCGGCCGGCAGCACGCCGCGTCGGGTCACTCGGCAGCGGACGGAACGCGATGATTCGGTGCGGTTTCTGTACGTCATGTCCGCTACCTCATGGAAGGGGGTCAATGGGTTACAGCGACTATAGTTGACGCGACGGCGTCGCAGGGCCGCCCGCGGCGACCGAACGGACCGCTCGCACGGTGGCAACGGCCGGCACCGACTAGGGTCCAGCTGTGAACAACGGCTGGAAAGACGTCGCCGCCCGCCTCGGCCGGCTCGCGGTCAGGGAAGCGCCAAGACTGTTTCGCCAAATCCGACAATCCGGCGCTGCCACGCCGACGCGTACGCCGCAATCCTCGCGTCGGCCGGGCCCCCGCACGACGCCGGCAACCGCGGCCGCACGCCACCTGGTCTACGCCCCACAGCCGGACGGCCGGGCCGATCCCGGCGAGATCGTGTGGACCTGGGTGGCCTACGAGGACGACCCGGCCCGCGGCAAGGACCGCCCGGTGCTCGTGGTCGGTCGGGAGTCGGAACGCACCCTGCTCGCCCTGATGCTGTCCAGCCAGCACGACCGCGACGGCCAGCCCAACTGGTACGGGCTGGGACCCGGCGCGTGGGACCGCGAGTCGCGACCGAGCTGGATCCGCCTGGACCGGGTGCTCCAGGTCGCCGAGGACGGCGTCCGTCGGGAGGGCGCCGTGCTGGACCGCTCCCGCTTCGAGGCCGTGGCGAAGCAACTGCGGTCCGGCTACGGCTGGACCTGAGCCGGTGGCCGCGCCCGCACCCCCCGGAGGACCCGGCCGGGGCGCCGGTCGGGGCGCCGGTCGCCGGCACGTCGTGGTCATTGGATCGATCAACGTGGACCTGGTGGTCACGGTCGCCCGCCACCCCTCCCCCGGCGAGACCGTGCTGGGCGCCGGCGGTCGCCTGCTCCCGGGCGGCAAGGGCGCGAACCAGGCGGTCGCCGCCGCCCGACTCGGCGCGGCCACCACCATGGTCGGCGCCGTGGGTGACGACCCGAATGCCGGCGCCGCCACCGCCGGATTACGCGACAACGGCGTGGAACTTTCCGGCGTGCTCACCCGACCGGGCCCGACCGGCCTGGCCGTGGTGACCGTCGCCGCGGACGGCGAGAACAGCATCGTGGTGATCCCCGGCGCCAACGCGACCGTGACACCGGCTGACGTGGAGCGCCACCGCGACCTCCTGGCCGACGCCGCGATCGTCGTGGTGCAGGGCGAGCTCCCCCGGGCCACGGTCGAGGCGGCGGCGCTGACCGCGCACGCCGTCGGCGCGCGGCTGATCCTCAATCTGGCGCCGGCGATCGACCTGAGCGCGGAGGTGCTGCGCCTGGCCGACCCGCTGGTGGTCAACGAACACGAAGCCCGGCACGCGCTCGACCTGCTCGACGGCGGGGCGGCATCGAGCCCGCGTCGGGCCCTCGCACTACGGCGCGCCGGCGTACCGTCGGTGGTCGTCACCGTCGGCGAGGCGGGCGCCCTGGTGGCCGGTGACGAGCCGGGCGTCGCGGACGGCGCCGTGATCCACGTTGCCGCACCGAGGGTCGACGTGCGGGACACCACCGGAGCCGGGGACGCGTTCGTGGGCGCGCTGGCCGCCCGGCTCGCCGGTGGCGACGGGCTGCTCCCGGCGGCGCGGGTGGCGGTGCGGGTCGGCGCGTACTCGGTGTCGCGGGACGGCGCCCAACCCTCGTACCCGGCGGCCGGCGACCCGCTGCCGTAGCCCACCGGAGGATCGGGCCGGCCCATCGTTCCCGCCTGTCACATCTGCCCCACCCCCGTCGACCGTTCGGCCCTGTCTTCCACGGACCGCCTGCCGGTGCCGGGCGATCGGTGGATAGTGAGGTCATGAGTGTGCTGGCGAGCGTGACGGGCCATGCACTGGCCGAACTGTCGGCGGTGCTGACCGCGGGGCCGGCCAGTGTCGATGTGGTCCTGGACCGGGCGGCGCGGGCCGCCGCCGAGGTGGTCGGCGACGCCGGCGGGCTGCGGCTGCTGGGCGAGGACGGACGGTACGACCGTCCGGTCGTGCATGCCGGCGATCCCGGCCAGGCCCGTCGCATCGCGGACCTCCTGGATACCGCCACCCTCACCACCGCCGTGGGCGACCTGCACACCACGCGGCGACCTGTCCTGGTGCCGCCGGGCGACGGACCGGCAATGCTGCTGTGTCCGCTGGTCGACGGCGACGTCTACCTCGGGTACCTGGCGTTGGCCCGGACCGGCGACCGTACCGCCGCCGGCTACACCACGACGGACATCGCCCTCGCCGACGACCTGGCGCAGCGGGTGTCCACCGCGCTGTCGGCCGGCCGCTCGATGACCCGCCTGCACGTCATCGAGCAGCAGTACCGGAGCATCGTGGAAACCACCCGCGAGGGTGTCTGGCAGCTGGACGTGGACGGCGTCACCACCTTCGCCAACGCACAGCTCGCCGCCATCCTGGGGCTGCAGCGGGACCGCCTGCTCGGGCGACCGGTCAGCGAATTCCTGGATGCCCGCGGCCAGGCGGAGCTCACCCGGCGGCTGGGCGAGCGGCACGACGGCTACCCCGAGGTGTACGAGACGCGGCTGATCGGCGCCGACGGCACAGGGCACTGGGTCCAGGTCTCCGCGGCCCCCACGTGGGGTGAGGACGGGGTGACCGCCGGCTCGCTGCTCATGGTGACCGACATCAGCGAACGGGTACACGCCCGGGAACTCAAGCGGCAACTCGACCACCTGCGCCGGCTGGACAGCCTCGGGCAGCTCGTCGGCGGCATCGCCCACGACTTCAAGAACCTCTTCACCGTGATCGCCGGGTCCGCCGAGGTCATCGCCGAGGCCACCCACCACCAGCTGGCCACGCAGATCGTGGACGCCACCGTCCGTGGTCGGGCGTTGACCCATCAGCTCCTCGCGTTCGGGCGCGGCGGTGGACGGCCGGAGGTGATCTCGGTCGCGGACCTGCTCGACGACATCCAGCAGTTGCTCAGTCGGACCCTCGGTGAGCGGATCCGGCTGGATGTCCGCATCGAGCACGACCTGTGGCCGGTCCGGGCCGAGCGGGGCCCGCTGGAGCAGGTGGTGGTCAACCTGGCCGTGAACGCCAGGGATGCGATGAGCCGTGGCGGCACCCTGCTGCTGGAGGCGGTCAACTGCGTGGTGCAGCCGGGTCAGCTCTCGGACCCGGCGGTGCACGGATCGTTCGTCCGGCTGGCGGTGTCCGACACCGGCACAGGCATGTCGGAGGAGACCCGGGAACGGGCGTTCGAGCCGTTCTTCAGTACCAAGCCGACCGCCGCCGGTCTCGGCCTGACCACCGCCGCCAGCCTCATCCGCGGTGGCGGTGGCCACGTTGACCTGCAGTCCGAGCGCGGCATCGGCACCACCGTGCAGCTCTACCTGGCCCGCGCCGACCAGCCGGCCGCCGACGCCGCCGCCCCGGCAACCGACCAGACGCCCCGGCGCGGCAACATCCTGGTGGTCGAAGATCAGCGCGAGCTGGCGGAACTCATCAGGTACCTGCTGCAGCCGGCCGGTTACACGGTGCGGGTGGTGACCACGGTGGGCGAGGCGATCGCGCATGTCAACGCCGGTGTGGACCCCGATCTGCTGCTCACCGACGTGGTGATGCCCGGAATGACCGGTCCGGAACTGGCCGCTGCCCTCCGGGCCCGCAAGCCGGAGCTCCGGGTGCTGTACATGTCCGGGTACAGCACCGGCGAGCTGGGTTGGCAGGGCGAGATCGAGCACGGCAACGTCCTGATCCAGAAGCCGTTCAACCGGGCCACCCTGCTCGCGGCGGTGGAGCTCGCGCTGATCACCCCGGCCGGAGCCACGCCACCCGCCGCGAACTGAACGCACCGCCCAACACCGAACCTCCCAGGCGTCCGCACCGTGTTATGAGGTAGCGGGTCAATGCAGGCCCCTTGGGGAGGGGCCATGAGCGGATACCCGTCGACGACCCCCACGGCCGATCGGGCGCCGGCGGGGGCCGCATTCGCATCCGGCCACGCCCGGGTCCCCGAACCGCGCGGCGCACCGGACTGGCCGGTGACCGCGATTCCGGCCGGTGACTGGCCGGTCACCGCGATCCCGGCTGGCGACTGGCCGGTCAGCGGGGCTTCCGCGGGCGGCGGATGGCGCTACCCCGAGCTGGCACCTGCCCAGTACCCCCCTGCAGCGCGACCGCCGCGACCTCGCCGGCGGCTTCTCCGCGCGTTCGTCCTGATCGCCATCATGTTGATCGTCGCCCCACTGACCGGCATCGCCATCCTGGTGGCTGTCCTGCAGAGCGGCCCGCTGGCCCAGGTGGCCGGCCGGGCGGCCGGCACGTCGCCGCCGGCCGCAGTGACGCCGCCACGGGCGGAGCCCGCACCGGCCGCGTTCGACGCCGCCGCCATCGCGGCGGCGGTGGAACCCTCGGTGGTCGACGTCAACGCCACCCTCGGCCTGCGCAACGCCACCGCGGCGGGGACCGGCGTCATCCTGGACACCTCCGGCGTGGTGATCACCAACAACCACGTGATCGCCGGTGCGACAGCGGTCAGCGTGACGGAGGTCGGCACCGGCCGGACCCACCGGGCCACCGTGCTGGGCTATGACCGCGCCCGTGACATCGCCGTGCTGCAACTGCCCCGACCGGCCGGGCTGCGCCAGATCACGGTCGGCAACTCCGCTGCCGTGGCCGTGGGCGACCCGATCCTCGCGATGGGCAACGCCGGCGGCGACGGGGGCGACCCCGCCACCGCCACCGGCACAGTGACCGCCCTGGACCGGGCGATCACGGCCACCGACGCCGACGGCGGCGGCGCCGCGCGGCTGACCGGCCTGATCGAGGTCAACGCCGACATCCAGCCGGGCGAGTCCGGCGGTCCGCTGGTGGATCGGGCCGGCCGCCTCATCGGCATCAACACGGCCACGTCCATCGGCAACGACGCCCAGAGCAGCGGCACGGGATTCGCCATCCCGGTCAACACCGCGTTGAGCATCGCCCGGCAGATCCTCGCCGGGACGGAGTCGGCAACGGTCCATGTCGGGCCGACCGCTCTGCTCGGCGTCCAGCAGCCGGCGCAACCGGCGGAACGCGGCAACGCTGCGCAGACCGGGGCCCCGGTGGCCGGCGTACTGGGCGGCTCACCGGCCGAGCGCGCCGGCCTGGCCGCCGGCGATGTGATCACATCCATCGACGGCCGCCCGGTCGCGTCAGGCGCCGCGCTGACCAGCCTGATCGACAGCCATCACCCGGGTGAACGGATCAGGGTGCAGTGGATCGACGCCAACGGCCGCAGCCGGGCCGCGACGGTCCAACTCGCGGTCGGGCCCGCCGGCTGAGCCGGCCGGCGGAGGCTCGCCGGCTGCGCCGCCCGGCGGGTCGACCGGTTCCGGCGGTGGCCCGGCCGCCAGGTTGACCGCGGTGGCCGCTGCCGGATCGGCGGACGCGCTGGGCGCGGCCGGGAACTTCACCGGTGGCAGCTCGATCGACGGTACGTACACCCGCGCGTCGACGGCCTCGGCGAGGACGAGCGCGGCGACCAGGCTGGTGGGTCGTTCACCGGGCTCCCGGTGCAGGCAGCGCCGGCACAGGTCGGCGACCTCGGGTGCCAGTCCGGCGATTGCCGGCAGCTCGGCCGGTTCCTCGTG
Source organism: Micromonosporaceae bacterium (assembly GCA_035296325.1). Taxonomy (GTDB): domain Bacteria; phylum Actinomycetota; class Actinomycetes; order Mycobacteriales; family Micromonosporaceae; genus DATHBD01. Next base: position 121,115 of record DATHBD010000082.1, read on the forward strand.
CCGCAGCCGGTGCAGCAGCCCCGGCCCGGTGTCGGCCGGCCACGGCAGGCGGCCGGTCAGGCAGTGGTACAGCACCACGCCGACGGCGTACATGTCGGTCGCCGGTGCGGCGGGCTGGCCGTCGAGTCGCTCCGGCGCCACGTAGGCCGGAGTGCCCAGCACGACGCCGGCGGGCAGCGCGTCCGGCTGGCCGCTGCCGGAGGCGATCCCGAAGTCGAGGACCTTCGCCCCGGACGGGGTCAGCATGATGTTGGCCGGCTTGATGTCGCGGTGCACGATCCCGTGCGCGTGCGCGGCGGTCAGCGCGGCGCTGATCTCGGCGCAGATCCGCGCCGCGATCCGCCACTCGATCGGCCCGGACTCCAGGTGCTCGGCCAGCGTCGCGCCCTCCACCAGCTCCATCACGATGTACGGCGCGGGCTGGCCACGCAGGAACGGCGAGACACCGAAGTCGTAGACCCCTGCGACGTTCGGGTGCGCGAGCTGCGCCGCGGCCCGGGCCTCGGCCTGCGCCCGCTCGTACGCGGCGGTGTCGGTCGCCAGCGTCGGTGCCAGCACCTTCACCGCGACGGCGCGGTCGAGCACCCGGTCGTGTCCACGCCAGACCTCCGACATGCCACCGATGCCGATGCGCTGTTCGAGCTGGTAACGCCCGCCCAGCGTTCGCATGTGCGGCTCCTCGCGCTCTCCGGCAACTCCCGGGCAGTTACCCGGCCGCCGACCTGGGCAAACCCCGACAGGAGTCAACGGCCCGGGCGGCGGCGGTGCCGGCAGGCCACGCGCGCGGGCCAGTGAGAGATTGCCATTTGTAGATGCGGTGCTATGTTGCTCGGTGTGATACGCCACACACTGCCCGCCCGGTGGCTTGGTGCCATTACTGCCGCGACGATCGGCGTGGCCGGTGCCGCGCTCGCGATCAGCCTCGCGGCGCCCGCATCCGCGGCGACCGATCTCGCCATCGGCAAGACCGCCAGCGCCGACTCCACGGAGCCGGGCCGGCCACCGGCGCACGCCAACGACGCCAACGCCGGCACCCGCTGGTGCGCGGCCGACGGCAACACCGGCCACTGGTGGCAGGTCGACCTCGCCTACCGGTCGGAGCTGACCGGCACGCAGGTGGTGTGGGAGTTCGCCCGCCGCTACCAGTACCGGATCGCGGTCTCCGACAACGGCACCACGTGGACCACCGTGGTGGACAGGACGGCGAACACGACGACCGCGCAGACCGCGTCGGACGCGTTCACCGCCACCGCGCGGTACGTCCGGATCACCATCACCGGGCTGGCGCCCGGCACCTGGGCCAGCATGTTCTCGTTCTCGGTCTTCGGCACGCCGCCGACCGGCCCGTTCCCCGAGGCCCGGGCGTACAAGGGCGTGGGGAACGCCCCGTGCGACGACCTGAAAAACAAGCTCAACGTCTCCTGGTACTACAACTGGATGATCAGACCGGACGATGGATGCGACGCGCCGGGCTTCGTGCCGACCATCTCCGGCAAGGCTGAGCGGAACCCCACTCAGGTGGCTAATGCGATCGGCCAGATCGGCCGAGCCGGCTATACCACGGTGCTCGGCTTCAACGAACCGAACAAGTCCGAACAGTCGAACCTGACCGTGGCGCAGGCGGTTGCGCTGTGGCCAACCCTGACCGCCAACCCCGACATCCGGGTCGGTAGCCCGGCCACCTCCAGCGACGGGCAGAAGTGGTTCAACGACTTCATGGCGCAGGCCAACAGCCGTAACCTGCGGGTCGACTTCATCGCGCTGCACTGGTACGGCTGGAACCCGCGCTCCTGTGACGACACCGACACGCTGGAGAGCTACATCGACTGGGCCGAGTCGATCCCCGGCGACCGTCCAATTTGGATCACCGAGTTCGGCTGCATGCACCTCAGCAACTCCGACCCCGCCACCGTGCAGCGGTTCTACACCGCGGCGCTGGCCATGTTCGCCAAGCACCCACGGATCGAGCGTCACGCCTGGTACCCGTGGATGCCCAACCACCATCTCGTCCTCAACGGCGCGCTGACCCCGATGGGCACCACGCTGGCGAGCGCGCAGGCGTACCGCTGAGCAACGCACAGTTGGGAAGCAGCCCGGTGCGGCACACCGCAATGGCGGGAGCACTCCGCTCGGTGGCCGTCCTGTCGGTGGTCGTCCTGTCGGTGACTGTCGCCGGCTGCGGGGGCCCGGACGGCACGGTGACACGTTGGCATGAACCGGAGATGGGTGGCGTGGCCACCCATCCCGGCAGCTCAGCGGCGCCGAACGCGAGCCAGTCCGGCGCCGCCGCACCGACCGTCCCGGCGAGCGCCGCGCCGCTGCCGAGTGGCTCCGCGACACCGCGAACGCCGGGTCGGCCCCCTGCCAGCCCGCGCCCGGGTGGTGGCGGGGCGGTCGGCGGCCCGGTCGGCGGGCCATTGAAGGGCGTCGCCAACGCGGCCTGCCCCGACCTGCGCCGCCTCGGCGTCGCCTGGTACTACAACTGGACGCTCAGCGCTGGCGGCTGCTCGGCGCCGGGCTTCGTGCCGATGATCGCCGGCAAGAACGAGAAGACCCCGGCCCGGGTGGCCACCGCCCTGAAGGCTGTCGTCGACGCCGGCCACCGCACGGTGCTGGGCTTCAACGAACCGAACAAGTCCGACCAGAGCAACCTGACCGTCGCGCAGGTGGTCGAACTGTGGCCGCACCTGACGACGAACCCGGCGGTGCGGGTGGGCAGCCCTGCCACGTCGGCCGACGCGACGGGCTGGTTCACCGAGTTCATGGCGCAGGTGCGGGCCAGGCAACTGCGCGTCGACTTCGTCGCGGTGCACTGGTACGGCTGGAACGCCGGGTCCTGCGACGCCGAGGCAGCCGAACTCGAGCGGTACCTCCGCTGGGCGGAGTCGGTTGCCGGCGACCGTCCGATCTGGATCACCGAGTGGGGGTGCATGCACCAGAGCAACCCCGATCCGGCCACCGTCCGCGCCTTCTACCTCGCCGCGCTCGACGTCTTCGCCAGGCATCCCCGGATCGAGCGCTACGCCTGGTACCCGTGGAACACCAACAACCAGCTCGTCGACGGCTCGGGCCAGCTGACGCCCCTCGGCACGACGCTGGCCGGAGCACCGGCACACCGCTGACGGCACACCGCCCACCGACCTCCGCTGAGATTCACGGTGCCGGTGGCGGGCCACCGCGTGGGCGGAACCAGAGCGTCGCGACGCAGACCAGCACGACGGCGACCACGGCTGCGATTCTGGCCCGCACGAAGTTGCGCCCGTCGTCGAACTGCCCGACCACGATCAGCACCATGGCAAGGCCCATCAGCAGGGGCCACATACCGGCGTTGTCACCGTCCGAAAGCTCTGCAGCGACCGGCGAGGCGCCCGCCGGGTCACCAGGACGGCTGCGCCAGAGAGGGCCAGGCCTCCCGCGATGACACCGGAGAACAGCCGCAGCCCGAACCAGAAATCCACGCCTACCTCCCCCGAGCGGTGGTGGAGCCTCAGTGCGGCGGCACGACCTCGACCGGCGTGCCGGCCGCCGGGTTGCCGAAAAGCTCAGCCGCGCTGCCGCCGCGGGCGAACAGCTCGTAGCAGGCCCGGTGCCCGCCGTGGCCGCGCGGCCAACCTGAGCTGCCCGGCGCGAACGACACCTCACCGGCCGGCACGGTGAACACGCCGTCGCTGACCACCGCGGCAACGACCGCCTCGCCGATCCGGACCCGCACCCGCTCACCCACGGCCGCCGGCGCCTCGTACCAGCTGGTCTTGAGATTGCCGTAACCGTCGACATAGACCACGCTGCGCTGCGGCGCCGGCGCGACGGTGATCGACTCGCCGAGCAGTTCGTCGTTGCCGCGTGCCAGGTCTGCCACGGCGTTCGGGAAGACGTCCCGGGACCGGAACTGCGATCCGGCATCGGGCACCTGCACCGCCCGCAGCGGCACCCCTTCGTCGGCCAGGAACGAGAGGCTGGCCCCGGCCGCGACGCCGACCACCAGTACCCCGGACGGCAGGCGCGCCGCGACCAGCCGTTCCCCGGCGTTGTCCTCGCGCGGCTCGTCGCGATCCTGCCGGGGTGCGACGTTGGCGTAGATGACCCGGTCGGTCGGACCGTCACCGAAGGCGAGCTGCGCCACGCAGAACCCTGCGCTGACCGTGTCGAACGGCGGCACCGGGGTGGTGGTGACGTCCGCCTCCGGCAGCAACAGGGCGAGCCGTTGCCGGACCTCGGCGAAGGCCAAGTCACCGGTGCCGTAGTCGGCGACCATGGTCAGCAGCACAGGAGCCTCCAGGAGATATCGCGCCGACGCGCAGTTTCGAATGCCGTGACGTGGGTCGTGGCGCCGCGTCGCACTGTCCTACCACGATCATCGTGGATGGAGACGGCCATGTCCGCGACTCCACACGCCACATCGTCGTCGTCCCCCCGTCGAGTGAGCCGTCGCGGTGGTCGCCTACTGCTAGCCCGACGATGCCGGTAGCCACGCGGCGGCCACGACCGCACAGACCAGAGTCACCGGCAGTCCCCACCGGATGACCGCGAGCAGCCACCGTGGTCGATTGAACGCTTCCCCGCCGGTGCGCGGATCGATGACCCGTTCGGGGAACATCCGATCGGCGGCGCGCGGCCACCAGGCGAGCGCCAGCAGCAGACCCCCGGCGAGCAGCAGTGGCCAGCCGGGGACCTGCACCATGACCTGCTTCCACAGCAGCTGCGGGAGCAGCATTCCGGGAAGCCCGAGAGCTGTCGCGACCCCGGTCCGCTGCGTGACCTTCGGCGCGCCCGGCCGTAGAAAGACCGCGGTGATGAAGGAAACCCAGATCACGCCGAACGTCACCGTCACGATCTGCCCGACCGTGAGCGCTCCCCGGGTGCTGTGACTGACCGCCTCGACACCGGAGAGCAGGCAACTGATCCCGCCGAGGGTGGCGAACGTCAGCAGCGCGGCGGCCCAGACCGGGGTTCGGCGGGTCGTGGATCCGGCCGGGGCGACGTCACGGGCGAGCGTTTCGGCGTAGCGCGTCGGATCACCGAACGCGCGGTCGGGACTCTGGCCACTGTCCGCACAGTGGGTCTCGATCTCTGCCAACGCCTCCCCGATCCGGCGGCCGGACACCTGATGGAGCTGCGCCTGCACGACGAACGTGTCACGCCACTCGTCCATCAGCCAACGACGGGTGATCATTGAACCTCCTCAGCATCGGGTAGCAGTCGCCACGTCCCCTCGACGAAGCGCCGCCACATCCGGGTACGGCTGACCAGCTCGGCGTGGCCGGTGCTGGTCAACGTGAAGTACTTGCGGCCAGGGCCTCCGTCGCCCGCCTGCCACGTGGCCTCGACGAGCTGCTCGGCCTGCAAGCGGGCCAGGAGCGGGTAGAGCGTGCCGCCTCGCACGGGGCCGAGGCCGGCCGCTTCCAGACGCCCGGCGATCGCATAGCCGTAGGTGGGTTCCTCTGCCAGTGCGCCAAGCACGCAGAGCTCCAGGACCCCGCGTAACCAGTCGCCGGGCCACCGAACGTCGCTCATCACTAGATGGTACGTCTTCTTAGATAGCGTGTCTATCTAGTCTCGCGCCAGCGTTCGATGGGGTTGAGCCACTATGTGGCGGCACCGGCCTGCCGTACCTCGGCGATGCCCTGTACCAGGTCCGCCTGGCTGATCGGCGTCACCGCACCGGTCCGGGCCTCGTGCATGGCCTTGTCGAGGCGCACCCGCCGCAGCACCTCCCGGATGTCAGCACCGGTCATCCCGGATGTGCCGCGGGCCAACCCGGCCGCATCCAGGTCGTCGGCGAACATCCGGAACCCGTCGGTCTCGTGTCGCGCCCGGAGCTGCCCGATCATCTTGGCGAGAATCTCCATCCGGCCGGACTCGTCCGGCAGCGGCACAGCGACCTTGATGTCGAAGCGCCCGGAGCGGATCAGCGATTCGTCGACGCGCTGCGGGAAGTTGGTCGTCGCGACGACGATGACGTTCGGATTCTCCTCGATGAGATTGTTCATCTCCTGCTTGAAGACACCGGCGACGGCGTTGACCGCCTGGCTCGCCGCGTCGCCGCCGGCGCCGGCGTAGCTGATGATGGTGTCGAACTCGTCGAAGAGCAGCACCGTGGGCTGGCGGTACCGCCGAGCGTCCCGGAAGATCCGCTTGATGTTGCGCTCGGACGCGCCCAGCCACTTGTCCAGGATCTCCGGGGTACGTACCTCGCGGAAATCCGCACCGATCTCGTTGGCGAGCGCCCTGGCCAGCATGGTCTTCCCCGTGCCCGGCGGGCCGTACATCAGGATGCCCTGCGGCCGGCGCGCTCCCCATCGCGCCATCACCTCGGGATGCCGGAACGACACGGCGATCTGCCGGAACTGCGCGACGATGTCGGGCAGGCCGCCGACCTGGTCCAGGTCGACGCGTTCGGCGGAGTCGACAGTGGAGCCCTCGCCCGGGTAGCGGCTGAGGACGTAGCGACGCCCGGCGAGCGGATCGGAGGCGTTCCGGCCGGCGCCGGCGACCTCCTCGACCACGCCGAGGACCAGGCAGAACATGGCTCGCAGGTGGGCGGAGGACATCTCCGCGATCGGCACCGCGGCATGCAGCGAGATCACCCGGACGCCGTTGGTCGACCGCGCGAACGCCTCCGGCCCGGAGTACGTCACCGTGGCGCGCAGTCCCAACTCGGGATCCTCCAGGACCGTCGCGTCGGCCCGGTCACCCGCCGCGCGGTTGCGGCCGAGCAGCCGGTAGGCCTCCGCGGCGGCGGTGCCGACACCGTCGACGATCCGGATCGCCCACGGGTCGCCCTTCTCCACCCGGCGCGACAGCAGCAGGCCGATCGGGTCGTTGCCGAGCACGCTCGGGCCGAACCGGTCCCACGGGAGCCCGGTGGCGCCGGTGTGGATTTCAGCGTCCATGCCGTACACCCGTTGGCCGTCCTGCTCGCCGACATCGACGGCGAACCGGACCTGCCGTACCGGCGCCGGGAACGCCGCACCGTGGAGCAACTCGACCCGCTCCGACGCTGCGGTGGCGAGGACGTCGGCCGGATCGGTGAGGGTGACGTGGCAGCCGCCCCACTCGAAGGTCTCCGTGTCGGGCTGCGGGTCGCGCTCGGGTTCAAGCATGAGCCAAGTCTGACACGGGCCGCACGGCAGCACCGGTGAGCGGAATTCGGCGCCCGACGTCAGCCGCCCTTGCTGAAGTGCTGGTAGTCCGGTGCGGCGGACCAGCGGCCGCCCCAGGACCAGCCGACCGCCGCGAACGCCCGGACCAGTACGCCACCGGAGGTCGCCATCCCCGGGCGGTGCCGGGAACGGTCGAGGTAGGCGGCCCCCGCGGGCGGCAGCACCGAGCCCCGGTCCAGGTAGGGGTTCTCCACCGGGTTGACGTCGATGGCCCGGCCGTACGCATGCGCCGACCAGCGCGGAGTCCCGGGCGCCACGGCGTGCCGGCAATTGAAGCCGGAGGTGTTGTCGGCGGCCATCGAGGCGGAGTCGCTGCCGCCGTACGCGTCGACCGGCACCATCTGCCGGATCGCGAATCCTTCCCGGAACAACGTGCCGAACACCGTGATCACGTCGGCCGCGACGCTCTCGTGCACCACCAGCGTGCCGACGTGTGCCTGCCGGTCGAACCCCCGGTAACTAAGCCGGAGCAGGCGTAGCTGATCCGGACCGACCGGGCACCCGGCCCGCCAGCTGTGCGGCACGTCGGCGGCGGTGATCGGCGAGGCGGTGCCCACGAACGTCGTCGCGGTGGGCGCCCCCGGCACCGTGGCCGCCGGCACGGTGCCGGCCGGTCCTGCCGTCGCCGGCGCCGCCGTCGTCGGCACCGCCGTCGTCGGCACTGCAGTCGTCGGCACCGCCGTCGTCGGCACCACGCTCGCCGGCATCGTCGTGCTGGCTGACGGCGACGGCGACGGCGCGGCCCGGGTCACCCCTCCGTTCGTCGCCCCGCCGCATCCCACGGCCACCCCGAGCGTCGCGGACAGCACCGCGAGCACCCGGTAGCCGGCCAGTCGAGCAGTCCCCACCGGATCACCATAGGGTCCGGCCGGCGACTGTCCGCACCGGCGCGGAGGCGCTTCGGCGAGGTCACTCGCGCGTGGTCGACGTCCCCACCGGACGGTGCGGCAGATGTTACGGTCGCCGGACGGCGGCCACCCGAGCGCGGACCGTCGACCCGGTCCCCGGTTGGCAAGGAGTATCGGCGTGACAGCGCGGACGAAGCTGACCCTGATGATTCCCGCCGTGGCGGTGGCGAGCGCCTTGACGCTGGCCGGTGCTGCCACGATCGCCCAGGCGCCGCCGGTGGGTCGGTTGGCGGCGATCGCCACGGCCGCGGACGGTGCCGGTGACGGAGCCCGGCCGGCGCCCGGCGGGTACCCGGCAGACCCGCCGATCGCGGCGGGCGAAGCGTCGGACCTGGCAGCGGCCGGTGCCGCAGACCCGATCCGCGCGGCTTCCACGCACGCGCCCGGCGCCCCGGGCGCGCCGGGCGCCCCCGACGCCGCCGGCACAGCGAGCACAACCGGCACCGCCGGCCAGTCGCACGCCCCGCCCGGCGTGGCCGACCTGCCCGGCGTGGCCGACCCGACGCCGGCCGCGGGCGCCGGACCTGGTGCGTCGACCCGGCGGCCGCCCCCCTCCCCGCCTGCGCGGGCGTCGGGCGACGCTAGCTCAGCGGTGCGCAAACGCCCTCCGGCACCGGTGGACAACCTGGCGTCACGGCTACGAACGGTGCCGGCGGAGACCCGTCAGCTGATCATCGTGCACGCTGCCGGTTCCGGCACCACCCACGCCAGCGTGGAGCTGTTCCAGCGCACCTCGGGCCGGTGGTGGCCGGCGTCCGAACTGATCGCCGCCCGGATCGGCGCGCGCGGGTTCAACGACAACAAGATGGAGGGTGACCTGACCACCCCGACCGGGATGTACAGCCTCGGTCCCACGGTGTACGGCGTCCTGGCCGACCCGGGGGTGAAGTACTCCTATCACCGGCTCGTCGAGCATGACTACTGGAACGGCAACAGCGACTCCCCCCAGTACAACCAGTTCGTGCACGGCAGCAACCCCGGCGGCGCGAGCGAGGCGCTCTGGAAGATCACGCCGCAGTACCACCACTTCGCCGTGATCAACTACAACACCCCGGCCGTGCCGCAGCGTGGCAGCGCGATCTTCCTGCACGTCATGGTGCCCGGACGGGCCACCGCGGGCTGCGTCAGCCTCGCCGAGCCGGATCTGGTCCGGGTGCTGCGCTGGCTCGATCCGGCAGCCTCGCCGCGCATCGTCCTGGCGCCCGACGAGGCCCTGGGCCGGTACTGACGGCGCTCACCCCCGGCCGCGCTGGGCCCGGTAACGGGTGATCAGCGCGCTGGTGGACGAGTCCTGGTCCGACTCCGCCGTTTCCTCGCCGGTCAGCAGCGGCGCCAGTTGGTTGGCCATCACCTTGCCCAGTTCGACGCCCCACTGGTCGAAGGAGTCCAGGCCCCAGATCACGCCCTGGGTGAAGACGATGTGCTCATAGAGCGCCACCAGTTGCCCGAGGGTCGACGGGGTGAGCTTGGGCGCCAGGATCGAGGTTGTGGGGTGGTTGCCGGGCATCACCCGGTGCGGCACGATTGCCGGCTCCGTGCCCTCGGCCTCCACCTGCTCCCGGGTCCGGCCGAAGGCCAGCGCCGCGGTCTGCGCGAAGTAGTTCGCCATGAACAGGTCGTGCATGCCGTCCAGGTCATGGTTGGGCTCGCTGAACGCGATGAAGTCCGCGGGGACGAGCTTGGTGCCCTGATGGATCAACTGGTAAAAGGCGTGCTGGCCGTTGGTCCCCGGCTCGCCCCAGAAGATCTCACCGGTCTGGTAGTCGACCGGGCTGCCGTCGGCGCGTACCGACTTGCCGTTGCTCTCCATCGTCAACTGCTGCAGGTACGCCGGAAAACGGTGCAGGTACTGCGAGTACGGCAGCACCGCGTGGGACTGGGCACCGAGCATGTTGTTGTACCAGATGTTGAGCAGACCGAGCAGTGCCGGCACGTTGCGCTCGATCGGCGTGCTGCGGAAGTGCTCGTCGATGGTGTGGAACCCGGCCAGCATCTCCCGGAAGCCGGTCGGCCCGATCGCCAGCATCAGCGAGAGCCCGACGGCGGAGTCCATCGAGTACCGGCCGCCGACCCAGTCCCAGAAGCCGAACATGTTCGCCGGGTCGATGCCGAAGTCGCGCACCCGGGACTCGCTGGTGCTCACCGCCACGAAGTGCTTCGCGACCGCGCTGTCGTCCGCGCCGAGGCCGTCGAGCAGCCAGCGCCTGGCCTCCTTGGCGTTGGTCAACGTCTCCTGGGTGGAGAACGTCTTCGACACCACCACGAACAGCGTGCTCGCCGGGTCGAGGTCGGCGGTCTTGTCGTAGATGTCGGTCGGGTCGATGTTCGACACGAACCGGCAGGTGATCCCGCCGTCGCGGTACGCCTTCAACGCCTCGTACGCCATCACCGGGCCGAGGTCCGATCCGCCGATGCCGATGTTGACCACCGTGGTGATCGGGGCGCCGGTGTGGCCGCGCCACTGCTGGGAGCGGACCCGCTCGGCGAAGGCGGTCATCCGGTCCAGCACGCCGTGCACGTCGGCCACCACGTCCTGACCGTCCACGACCAGTGCGGCATCGGCCGGCAGTCGCAGCGCGACGTGCAGCACCGCCCGGTCCTCGCTGGTGTTGATGTGCTCGCCGGCGAACATCTGCCCGATCCGGCCGGCCAGCCCGACCCGCTCGGCCAGCGTGGTGAGCAGCGCCAGCGTCTCGTCGGTGATCAGGTTCTTGCTGTAGTCGACGTAAAGGTCGCCGGCCTGGGCGGTCAGTCGCTCCCCGCGCCCGGGATCGGCGGCGAACAGCTCACGCAGGTGGGTGCCGCGGATCGCGTCCGCGTGCGCCTGCAGGGCCTGCCACTCCTTGGTCGCGCTCAGATCTGCGGTCATCGGGCTGCTCCCCATCGTTCCGGCTCTCCCGGGGAGTCTATGGTCCCGGACCCGCGAGGGCTTCCTGGCGCGCGAGAGCCGGCCCGGTTGATCGCGGACCGGGCCGCGGACCGCTGACGGGTCACTGCATGATGGAGTACCCGACGACGACAGCCGCCGATACCACCACGTGCCCCGGAGCAAGGTCCTCGGGCGACGCCGCGCCGCCGGAGCCGTGGCCCCGGTACCGTTCGTTGCCGACCCGGTCCGGATCCACGTCGTCGATGTGCAGGACCGCGCCCAGCCGTACGCCGGCCTCCGCCGCGTACAACTCGGCCTTGCGCCGCGCCGCCACGACGGCCTGCCGCCGCGCCTCCGCGCGCAGCTCGCCCTTGGCGACGATGTCGAAGTCAACCGACTCGATCTCGTTGGCACCGGCCGCCACGAGATCCACGAGCAACCCCTGCACGTCGTCGAGGTCGCCGGACTCCACCGCGAACGACGCCTGACACTCGTAGCCGAGAAACTTCCGCTGGCTGCCGGCGTAGCTCCACGAGGTTTTCAGATCGAGTTGGGACCGCTGGACGCCGGCGTCGGGCACGTTGTGCCCGCGCAGCGCCTGCCGGACCGCGTGCACGGCCTCGCTGGCGACCGCGAACGACTTCGACGGTGTCTGCTCCAACCGCACCACCCGGAACCGCGTCCGGGCCAGATCCGGCGCGGACTTCACGCTCGCCGCGCCATACGCCGCCACGCCCCAGGGCCGTTCGATCATCTGCATGGCGAAGATTGAAGCAGGCACCACCGCCATTGCGCTGCCCCGTTCACCGGCCCGGACGGTGGTTGTCCCCATCGGGCAGGCAGCCGTCAACTGTCGGACAGCCGCCGGGGCCCCGGGGCACCGCCGAGAAGGCTCAGCAGCGCCTGTCCGTACGCCTCCTCGGCACTGTCGGCGAGGAAGTTCGCCGCCGTACCACCGACGATGGTCACCACCCGGTAGGCATCGCCGGCCCGGTCCAGGCGGGCGAACGCGGAACCGAGCAGATCGCGAAGCTGGTCCTCGCGCGGCAGCCAGACCGCCTCCGCCTGGTCGACATCGTCAAGGGCCCACTCGGTGGTGCCGTTGAAGCCGATCACCGGGCCCTCGGCCAGCTGATGCAGCTCGATCGTCATGTCGCTGAGGACGAAGTACTCGTCGTCGAGGTCACAGTCCGGAATCGCGAACCGGTCACCACGGGAGGGTTTCCAGGTCAGCCCGGCCGATTTGAGCCGGGTAGCGAGATCGAACGGAATCACGCGCTCAACAATAGCCACGCGACGGGCGGACGGGGGCATCCGAAATCGCAGGCCCGGGGCACACTCAGCAGGTGGAGATGGACAGCGGGCAGTTGGTGGCGTTGGCCAATCGGCTGACAACGGTCGACGGCGTGGTCGGGGTGATCCTCGGCGGCAGCAGGGCGCGCGGCGAACACCTACCCGATTCGGACTACGACCTCGGGATCTACTACCGGCAGCGCCTCGACATCGCCGCCCTGACCGACCTCGCACGTGCGGTTGCCGGGGCGGACGCCCGGGTCACCGTGACCGGCGCATGGGGCCCGTGGATGGACGGCGGCGGCTGGTTGTCCGTCGCCGGCGCTGCGGTCGACTGGATCTACCGGGACCTGGACCGGGTGAGGGCCGCGTGGGACGGCGCGATCCGCGGTCACTTCGAGTTCAACGCCCAGGTCGGGCACCCGCTCGGCTTTCCGGACTTCGCCTACGCCGGCGAGTTGGCCCTCGGCGTGATCCTCGCCGACCCCACCGGACGGCTGGCGGAGCTGCGGCAGCCGATGACCGCCTATCCGGAAGCGCTCCGGGTGTCCGTGGTGGGCCGGAGCCTCTGGGAAGCGTCATTTCTCATCGACGGTGCCGGAAAGGCTGCGCGGCGGGCGGACGCCGCCTACGTCGCCGGCTGCCTGTTCCGGGTCGTCGGCCTGTGCGCGCACGCCCTGCACGCCGACGCCGGCCGGTGGTTGATCAACGAGAAGGGCGCCGTCACGGCGGCTGGCGCCCTGGCCGGCGCCCCGGCAGACTTCGCCGCCCGGGGTCACGGCCTTTTCGCCGCGCTGGGCGTCACCCGCGTGGACCTCGACACCACCCTGGACCAGGCGGCCGACCTGGTCCGGGACACGGCTGCGGCTTGCCAGCGAAATGTGTCGGTGGCCGCCCCTAGCCTGTACCGGTAGTCGAGACGAGAAGGTGGCCCCGTGAGCAACCCCGGACAGACCCTGACCATCGAGCGCGCCGATTTCCTGCAGACGCTCGGCAAACATCGCGGTTTCCTGCGCCAGACCGTTGCCGGACTGACCGACGAGCAGGCGGCGCAGCGCTCCACCGTCAGCGAGCTGACCCTCGGCGGGCTGATCAAACACGTGGCCGAAGTCGAGGCCAGGTGGATGAGGTTCGCCGTCGGCGGGGCGGAAGCGATGAGCAGCGAGGGGGTGGACTGGGCGGGGCAGTTCCGGATGGCGCCGGGCGAGACCCTCGCCGGCCTGCTCGACCGCTACGACGAGGTGGCGCGCAACACCGACCACCTCATCGCCACGCTGCCCGATCTTGACGCGTCCCATGCGCTGCCGGAGGCGCCCTGGTTCGAGCCGGGCGCACGTTGGACGATGCGCCGGGTGCTGCTGCACGTGATCGCCGAAACCGCCCAGCACGCCGGCCACGCCGACATCCTCCGCGAGTCGATCGACGGCTCGAAGACCATGGGGTGAAGGCCCCGCATGGTCCGACGCGGAACGGGTAGCGATCTTCCAGTCACAGCCGCACGTAGGGAGAGCAGCATGAGCGAGCCGGGCCCGCACGCCGAGCAACCGACGACCGCCGAGGACGGCCCGTCCGGCGGCGCCGACGCGCGCAGCCACGAGGAGCTGCAGCGCACCCGCGAGGCCCAGGACGCCCATGGCGGCAGCATGGCCCCCGGCCTGGTGGACGCCACGGGTCAGCCGATCGCCGAGGACCCACCCGGGGCGCCCTGAGCTCGCCGGCCCGGGCCGGGCCGCGCCGGGCCCCGCCGGGCCGGGCGCGGCGGGGCCGGCTCAGCCAGGGACGATGACGATGAGCTTGTCCAGGTTCGGTGCGCCGTCCGGCGTGGTGGCGGTCAACGTGATGGTGTTCCGGCCGGCCTCGAGCCACACGCTGAGCCCGGCGATGTCCCATCGCGTCCAAGCACCGAGGCCCCTGCCGCGGAACAGCCACTCGTTGGTGACGACCGTGCCGTTGACGGTCAGCACCGTCGTACGATCCTGCATCGAGCCGTTGGCGAACCGCCAGAAGATGCCGACGCTGTCGCGCACCGCCGCGTCCACCGTCCACGTCACCGACGCGCCGACCGCGTTCGTCGTGTTGACGTAACCCCGCCCGGTGAACCCGGCGTGCTCGGACTGCACGACCCCACCGGAGATCGCCGCGTCCTCCGCCTGGTAGTCGACCGTCTCGGCGGTGATCTCGACTTCCATCCAGTCCAGGTTCGGTCCACCGCCGGATCCGTCGGCGATGAGCCGGATCTTGTTGACGCCGGCGCTGAGCAGCGGCGTCACCGGGTACTCCTGCCAGGTGTTCCAGGACCCGGTCGGGGAGAACGCCACCGGGGTCGGGTGGACCTCGCCGTTGATGCCGACGGACAGGTACCGCTCATGGCGCGAGCCGTTCGCGTAGCGGATCCGCAGCATCGCCCACCCGGCCGTCGGCGCGGTCACGGTGAACTCCACGTACCCGCCGGCCGCCCGGTCGTAGTCGGCGAAGCCGGTGCCGTCGAACCCGGCCCGGTCGTCCCGCGCCGTGGCGTGGACCAGCCTGGCCTCCTCGGCCTGGTACCGCACCGGGCCGCCCGCGTGCGCGGTCGACGTGCCGGCGACCACCAACCCGCCCGCGCCGAGCGCCAGCGCAGCAATCCACCGTGTGAGCACATGTCGAACCATCCCGGACCTCCGTGGGCAGCGGCTGAGCATCTCAGCGGGAGATGGCAACCGTCCGGAGATCCGGGGCTATCCATCGAAATCCATGAGAGCACAGCCGCGGCGCCAAACCGGGCAAAAGCTCTGCGCTATGGTGCCGAGCCTGGTGCCCGCCCGGACAAGCCTTTGACCTGCGGAAACATGACCGGGTTCAGGCGGCGCCCACCTCGCGGAGCACGACCGCGAAGGATGTCGGCGCCGCGGTCAGGCGGTACGGCGGAAGGACCGCCGGACCACACGACCCGGTGCCGATGCCCTGCTGCGCGACGTCGAGGTTCACGTAGAGGCATCCCTCGTCGGTCAGCTCGACGGTGTGCCGGGCCGAGTCGAGCTGCTCGCTGCTCCATCGGCGCACCGTCAGGTCGATGGTCGGCGCACCCTCGACGCGCAGGCCGGTGCCGGCCCCGTCGGTGAGCGTCGCCCACCGGACCCCGGCCCGGCTGCCGTTCTCCTGAGGGAAGACGTACGGCGTCTGCATGGCGTCCACGTCCCGGGTGAACCGCCCGACCCAGGTGCCGTACCCGGTGTCCGGGTAGGCCTCACCCGGCCCGCGCCCGAACCAGGTGACCACGCCGAGGTGCCGCGCCAGCCGCATGCGCAGACCGAGCCTCGGCAGCGGGCATGGCAGCTCGCCCTCGGGAGTCACGGTGACCTCCAGGCGCACGCCCGGGGAGCTGTCACCCTCCACCGATTCGGCGGCCACCCACCGGTACGTGACCGCGAAGCCGATGTCTGTGGCCGCCGGCGCTACCCGCTCCCGCACCACCACGGCGTCGTCTGCCACGTCGACACCGACGAGACGGTGCCGCAGCCGGTCCAGGCCGAGCTCGCGCCATGCCGGGGCGACCGGGTCGCCGTGCCGGGCCGTGTCGTTGTCGGTCGGCGCGCGCCACAGGTCCAGCCGGGGGGCCGCCAGTACGTCGACGGCGCCCAGCCGTAGCAGCCGGCCGGTGGCCGCGTCAAACGCGGCGCCACCGAGTACCAGGTCGGATCCGCGCCGGACCAACTTCGGGGCCGGGCGGTTTTCGCCTGCTGTCGGCGACGCGCCCAGGAAGACCTGCCCTCGCGACAGCACATGCCCGGCGGACGCCCACGACTCGTCCTTCGCCAACGCCGCCGTCACGGTCACCCAGCGCTCTCCCCCGGCGGCGTCCTCCTCGACCGCCTCCGCAGGCAGCGCGATCACGGCCGACTCGCGCGGGCCCAGCGCAGGGACCGTCAGGTCACCGCGGGCGACCTCCACGCCGTCGACTTCGCGCGTCCACCGGAACGCCACGCCGGCCAGGTCGCGCATGTCGAACCGGTTGGTGACGCGGACGTCACGCCCCTCGGCGGTGATCCTCACCTGGGCGATAACCGCGGCGTAGTCCAGCAGGCCGGGAGAGGGCGTGCGATCGGGAAAGACCAGACCGTCGGCGACGAAGTTCCCGTCGTGCAACGGCTCCCCGAAGTCGCCGCCGTAGGCGAAGCGCTGGCGGCCGAACTCGTCGCGCTGCCGCAGCCCGTGGTCGATCCATTCCCAGACGAAGCCGCCCATGCACCGGTCGGAGGATTCGAACAGCTCCTGGTACTCCAGCAGCCCGCCCGGGCCGGTGCCCATCGCGTGGGCGTACTCGCACTGCACGAACGGCATGGCGCGGCGGCGCGCGTCGAGCGCCGGGTCGTCCAACGACTCCTCCGACCGGGTGGCGATCGCCGCTACCTCCGCATGGGTGGCGTACATCCGGCTGTAGACGTCGACATCCGGCGAGGTCAGGTCGTGCTCGTAGTGGATGGGCCGGGAGGGGTCCCGGTCGCGCGTCCACGCCGCCATCGCGGCCAGGTTCTGCCCGATCCAGCTCTCGTTGCCGAGTGACCACATCACGATGCTCGGGTGGTTCTTGTCACGCTCGACGGTGCGCCGCATCCGGTCGACCATCGCCTCCTGCCAGCGCGGGTCATCCGACGGATTCCCCCGCCAGTCCACGAAGACGAACCCGTGCGTCTCCAGGTCGCACTCATCGATGACCCACAGGCCGTACTCGTCGCACAGGTCCAGGAAGGCCGGGTGGGGCGGGTAGTGGCTGGTCCGCACGGCGTTGATGTTGTGCCGCTTCATCAGCAGCACGTCGGCGAGCATGTCGGCCCGGGTCACCGCGCGCCCCCGGTCCGGGGAGACCTCGTGGCGGTTGACCCCCCGCATCTTCACCGGCCGCCCGTTGACGGTGAAGACACCGTCGACGATGGCGACGGTCCGGAACCCGATGCGCAACCGCACCCGCTCCCCCGGCGTGCCGCCGTCGGTGTCGGCGACAACCTCGGCGTCGTAGAGCCTGGGCACCTCAGCCGACCACGGCTCGACCGACGCGATGTCGATCGCGGTACCCGTCGGCGCGTCGATGCCGAGTTCCGGCACGAACAGCCGGGCCGGCACCGACGTGTCTACCCGCAGGGTCCCCGCGCCGGTCTCGGCGGTGAAGTCGGCGTGCACGAACACGTCGTCGAGGCGCGCTGCGGGCCGGGAGAGCAGCACCACTTCCCGGAAGATGCCGGAAAGCCACCACATGTCCTGATCCTCGAGGTAGCTCGCCGACGACCACTGGTGCACCCGGACGGCAAGCACGTTGTCCCCGTCCGCGCGTAGCAGGTCCGTCACGTCGAACTCGACCGGCAGCCGGCTGCCCACCGACGTGCCGACCGCGGTGCCGTTCACCCAGACCTTGGCCGCCGAGTCGACGCCCTCGAACCGCAGCACCGCCCGGGATCCGTCCGCCAGGAACCCGGGCGGCACGGCGAAGGTGCGGCGGTAGTCACCGGTCGGGTTTTCGTCCGGGACGAACGGCGGATCGATCGGGAACGGGTATTTCACATTGGTGTACGCGGGAGCGCCGTAGCCGTGCAACTGCCAGTGCGCCGGCACCGGGATGGTGTCCCACGCCGAGTCGCTGTGCTCCGGCGCGGCGAAGTCCTCCGGCAGGTCCGCTCGCGGTGAGTACCGAAACCGCCACTGTCCGGACAGATCGACGGACGGTGCGTCAGAACT
The DNA here is from genome assembly GCA_035296325.1 of Micromonosporaceae bacterium. Lineage (GTDB taxonomy): Bacteria > Actinomycetota > Actinomycetes > Mycobacteriales > Micromonosporaceae > DATHBD01. Next base: position 139,057 of record DATHBD010000082.1, read on the forward strand.
CAACCATGCCCTGGCCGCCTGGGCACCGTGGACCGGGAACCGGTCGGTGAACCAGGGCGTAGGGTTGGCCGTCAGTTCACCGCTTGCGCTCACAGTTCGGTTCTCCTCGATGCGTTATTGGCCGTCCGCTGGAAAGCCGCGAACCCGCTGGGCAGCGTGGCGGCCCCGGGCGGACGTCCCGATGATACGTAGGTGGCGCGGCCCGGTCAGCCTGGCCCCACCGATCCGGGAGGCGCCGGAGCGTCGGCCGTCGCGTCGGGCCGGTGGATCCGGCGGAGCCGGGGCGCCATTGCCCGCACGGCCAGTGCTGCGACAACCGCGCCGACCAGCACCATTTTCGCGACCACCTTGCCGGCCGTCACGGCTTTGATCCCGAGCCAGATCAACCCGCCCCCCGGGGTCACGTCAAAGCGCTGCCACAACAGCACCACCAGGACGAGGCCGGCGACAATGGCGAGGACGGAGGCGACGACTGCCGCCAGGCGATAGCCCGATATTTGTCTCATGCGCTGACGCTATGCGGCCCGACAGCGGTTTTCGTCCGGCTCCAGAAGTGTCCACAGTGGTACCACCTTGAACCAGCGACGTGCGCCGACTCCAACCTCAGGTGGAGGGCTGCGGGCCGGGCCGGACCAGTCCAGCGTCATAGGCGAAGATGGTCGCCTGCACCCGGTCGCGGATCTCCAGCTTCGTGAGAATGGCATTCACATGCGCCTTGACGGTCGACAGCCGAATGTCGAGTTGCTCGCCGATCTCGATGTTGGAATGTCCACGGGCCAGGCGGGAAAGGACCTCCAGCTCACGTGGCGTCAGCCGCTCGAGCGACGCCACCAGGTGGGGCGCCGGCACACTGGCGCCCTTGGTGAACGCTTCGATAAGCCTCCGGGTGAGCGTGGGATCGAGGATTGAATGACCCGACGCGATGACCCGGATGGCGTCGACCAGTCGCTGCGGGTCAGCGTCCTTGAGCAGGAATCCCGACGCGCCGGCCCGTAGTGCCGCGTACACGTACTCGTCCAGATCGAATGTGGTCAGGACGAGCACCCGGGCCGGTATCGGGCCGGCCACCAGTGTCGCCGTTGCCGCCAACCCGTCCATCGTCGGCATGCGGATGTCCATCAACACCACGTCGGGCCGCACCCGGGCGGCCTCGGCGAGGGCCAGTCGCCCGTCGGCCGCCTCCCCGACCACGGTCAGATCCGGCTCGGCGTCGACGATCGCGGAGATCCCGGCGCGCACCATCGACTGGTCGTCGACCACCATCACCCGGGTATGGATGGCTTCACCCCCGCGATCGGGAACCTCGCCTGAACGGTCCAGCCATTCGGTGCGGGCCCGCGCGTCGTCAGGGCTCCACCGACGGCATCCACCCGTTCCCTCAGGGCTGCCAGCACGGCCGCCCGCGGCGACGTGGCGAGATCGGCGACGATCAACCGTACGTCGTCGTCGCCGTACTCCACCGTCACCACCGGCCGCCCGGCGTCGCGCGTGCCGCCGGGCGGCAGCACCGACTCCACCAGCCGGTACGAGCACAGCTCCACCTCCGGCGGGAGTGGTCGCTGGACACCGCGGACCCGCAGACTCGCCGTAGGGCTGGCGTCATCCGCGGACCTGCAGAGGTCGAGCACCCCGGCCAGGGTTGGCTCCGGCGACCGCGGCCCCACCCGGACGCCGCCGCGGAGCACGGTGAGCAGCTCTCGCATGGCGGCCAGCGCCGCCCGACCCCGCGCCATGGCGGCCGCCACGCGATCGGATTCGGTTTGGCCGGGATCGCCACATTCCGCGATGGCGACCAGCCGCTCGGTATGGCCGAGGACCTGTTCCCGCAGGCCCGAGGCGAGGCGGACCCGTTCCCCGCGGGCCGCGGCAACCGCTCGGCTGGTGGCCGCGTGCAGCATGGCCGCGTCGCGCGCCGACCGTCGCGATCGGGTCCGGCGGACGCGCCAGCCCAGCGCCCAGGTGGGAAGCAGCAGCGCGATCAGCGTCAGCATGACCAGAGCCGCGCCGAAGATGGCGAAACCGAGGCGCTGGTCGGCCGGCGTACTGCGGTCATCGAGCGCGAAGACACCGGCGACGGCACCGCCGGTCACGCCGACGGCAGCGGCCGATACCCAGGTGAGCGCCGGCGGCCCGGCGTAGGCGCCGACCGAGTACACCGCGACGAACTGCGCACCGGCCATCATCCACAGCTGCTCCGTCCCGCCCCACGGCAGCACGTCGAACCGGACCAGCGCCCAGCCCAGTGTGGCGACGCCGAGCATCCCGGCGAGCACCAGCCACGGACAACGCCGCCGCCAGAGCAGCAGGCCACCATGCACGAGGACGACCAGGCACAGCAGCGCGGCGGCCGCCGGCGTGGTACGGACGAAGCCGCCGGACGGCGACGGCTCTGCCATCGACTCCAGCCCCGCAACGAGCGGGAGCGCCACGGCAAGTGCCGCCACGAGTCCGTCGAGCAGCTTGACGTGCCGATGCCTGGTGTTCCAGACCGGATCCGCCGGCCCTGCCACCGGCGCCGGCGTGCGGACCGGCATGGCGCGCAGGGGCAGTACCGCACGCACGGACCACCCACCGCCGGGTCGCGGACCGGCGTGCACCTCCCCGCCGAACTCCCCGGCTCTGGCTTTCATGCCGGCGATGCCGCTTCCCGAACCGAGGTCGAAGGCGCTGTCCGCGCAGTCTGGTCCCGCATCGTCGACGAACAGGCGGATCTCCGTCACGGCGCGGAGCACCCGGACGGTCACCGGCCCGCCGCCGGCGTAGCGCAGTGCGTTGGTCAACGACTCCCGGGCGATCCGGTACACGGCCGCCTCCACATCGACCGGCATCACGTCCGACGTCCCCTCGACGGTGTACCGGACGGACAGGCCGAGCCGTTCGAATCCGGCGATCAGGTCGGTCATGCCGTGCAACGACGCATCCGGGGTGCGCTCGTCACCGGGAGTGTCGGCGATGGACACCAGATGGCGCAGCGAGGTGACGGTCTGCCGGCCGGCCGTGCCGGCGTACCCGAGCGCCTGCCCGACCAGCGCCGGTGACCGGTCCCCCAGCCGGTGCGCCGCGCCGAGGTTGACCACGATCGCGGTCAAATGATGTGCCGCGACGTCGTGCAGTTCGCGCGCCAGGCGTTCCCGCTCACCTGCGGCCGCATACCGCTCGTCGTCCTCGGCGCGGGCCAGACGGGCGGCGATCGCCTCCTGTCTGGCACCGCCGTGCCGCCTCGATCGCCCGAACAGGACCGTCATGCTCAACAACGCCACGCTGAGTACGCCGTTGAGCACCACCGCGAGCCATCCCGCTCGGGTGGCCAGTTCCGCGATCACGCCGGCGACCGCGGTCACCGTCAGGCAGTTCACCGCGACCCGGGCGGTCCGATAGCGGGCCACCGAGTACAGCACCACGAGGTCGCCGTAGGCGAGGACCACCGTTTCGACATCCAGACCGGCAACCGTGAGGACGACCCGCCCGATGCCTACGGCCACCCAGGCCGGAACCGGTGACACCCGGCGCACGCTCAACGCCACCAGGGACCAGGCGGTGGCGATGCCGACGATCAGCAACTCGGCGCCGGCCACCTGGCGGTTCGCCACCCAGGGCACGAGCGGCCAGGCGACGAGCTGCAGCACGCCGAGCACGCCGGGTAGCCGAAGGTCACGGCGGTTCGGGCGGCGGACGAGCCGGCCGGTGACGCCTCGCATGATCCCTCCCCCCGCTACGACGCACAGCGACCGTACCGCTGCCGACGGCCGACGGAGTCGCCCGAGGGAGGGAGAGCGCGGTAGATCCTTGGTTGGAGGCGCCGGTGGGCCGGGCGGTTTCCCGCCCGGCCCACCGGCGCCCGCTGTCGGGTGGATCAGCCCGTGCAGGTGACCCGGGCGTCCGCCCAGTCCGCATGGTCCAGGCCGACCCCGTTGCCGGCGTCGCCGACCACCAGCCGGACCACCTGCGCGCCGGTGATGTCCACATCGACCACCGCCGACGGGCTGCTGCCGGTGAGCGTCGGCGAGGTGTAGCGCGCCACGCCGTCGGCCACCACCGAGAAGACCACGGATCCGCTGGCGCCGACCTCGTCGTCGAGCCCCACGGTCGCGGCGAACCGGGTGCAGCGCCCACCCAGGTTGAGGGCCACGTCGCTGTTGGCGTGCACCCCCAGCCCGGAGGCGTACACCGTGCCACCCAGCGTGATCGGCCTGCCGTCACCCGCGGCCGCCTCGCCGTTGCTCGTGTTGCGCTCCACCGGGCCCCACCCGTTCGCCAGGGACTGGAACGGCAGCGAACTGACCGCGGTCGTGCCGGGCGGCGGGTCCGTGGGATCGGTCGGGCCCGAGCCGCCGTAGCCGGGGCTGTTCACCATGGCCACCTGTAGCGGCGAGACGTGCGACCCGTACGACTCCAGTCGCACCGTGCCCAGCCCGCCGGTGGTGGCGTCGGAGTTCCACACCGCGATGGCGATGGTGTTGTTCCCGTTGGGGTTCAGGATGCCGTTCGGGATCGGGAAGCTGTGCTGCGGCCCGACATTGTTGATGTAGCGGCCCATGTGCCAGCCGTTGACGAAGATCTGCGCCCGGTACTGCTTGCTGGCCGGGTCGTCGATCCGGATACCCAGTGAAGTGTCCTGGCCGGCCGGCATGTTGAGCGCCACGTTGCTGCGGTACCAGACGACGCCGGGTGTGGTGCTGGAGTGCGGCGTGGTGACGGTCTGCCAGCCGGAGTCCGGGAAGCCCGGCAGGTGCCAGCCGGAGCGCTCACCGAACATCCCACCGGTGTTCATCGGCCCGCGTACCGGGTCGACCAGGTTCTGCCCGCCCTGTGCGCCCTGGATGCGCCAGGTGACCGGATTGGCGGTGGAGCCGGTGAGGCTCGCGCCGATCAGGCCCCGCGCCTCCTTGTGCGTGTCGTTGTGCTGGTAGTCCTCGTTGTGGCCCTGGTTGTTGACCAGGACCGAGACCACGTTGTCGGCCCCTTGGCGCACCGCGCCGGCGGGGAACGTGAAGGTGCGCTGCGAGGATCTGCCGCTGCCGGTCGGGTTGCTGCTGCCGAGGAACCGGCCGTTGAGCCACACGGACCAGATGCCGGCCCGGCCGGTGATGGCGGAGAGGTTGATCCCGGTCTGGCCGCTGTTGCCGGTGAAGTGGCCGCGGTACCACAGATTCCCGTAGTGGTAGCCGTAGTCGTCGGCGAACAGGATCGGCCGGGTGACCGGCGTGGTGGTGCTGTTGGACGTGGTCTTGTTCGCCACCGTCCAGGCCGAGTCGTTGAAGGCCAGCTGCGCCTCCGGCGACTCGGTGGCGTACCGCCAGGTGTTCAGCGCGGGCAGGGTGACCGGCCGCGGTCCGGCGAGTGCGCCCTGCAGACTGCCGCTGGTGGTGGCAGTGGTCGGCAGCGCGGCGCCGTTCCAGGTCACCGCGCCGGCGGTGGAGAAGACCTCCAGGTCGCCGGCGGTGGCGACATCGCCGGTCAGGTTGAGCGTGGTGCCGCTGGTGGCGGCGGAACGCAGCAGATACGACCCGCGTACCAGCACCGGTCCGGCGGTGGTGTCCTGCCGCCAGAACGTGGCGGCCGTCTCGTCGGTGCCGAGCAGCAGCAGCAACGGCCGTTCGCCACCGGTGATCAGCACCCGGGCCAGCCCGCCGTGCGTGTAGTTCAGCCGCAGGTCGTCGGTCGCGGCGTTGTAGGTGCTGGTGACCGAGCCGCTGAGCACGGTGACCGTGGGCTGGGTGGCGTAGCGCAGCATGGTCTCGCCGGCCTGGCCGTTGCGGCCGTACAGCAGCGCCACGTCCCGGTCGCCGATCTGCGCGTGGGTCATGATCTCCGAGGTGGAGTACTGCAACTGCTGCGAACCCATCCGGTAGTTCGCCACGAGGATCTTCGAGTCCCGCCCGGCCAGGGTGATCGCCGTGCCGGGCTGGTACGGGACCCGCGGGTAGGACCCCGCCGAGCCGAGGTTCAGCGACATGGTCGTCGAGTCGGTGGTGGTCGCGGTCGAGTCACGGTGCCGCAGGGTGTGGAACTGGGTGCCGGTGTCCGGGTTCACCCGGGCGGTGTCCTGGATGACGGTCGAGCTCAGCGTCGCCGCGGGAGCCGCGTCCGTCTTGGTCAGTGGCGCCACCGCCTGGGTGAAGTACCCGATCCGCTTGTCCTCGTCGTACTTGGCGCTCAGCTGGCGACCCTCGGTGATGGCCGCGCCGTAGTCGTAGGAGCTGTACACCTGCTGCGGGTCGGGCTGCCAACCCCACGATGTGCCGCCGTAGGCCATGTAGAAGTTCTGCTCGGTCACGCCCTGGGCGATGTTGTCCTTGTAGAAGACCTTCTGGAACTCCACGCCGGTGAGCTGCCGGCAACGGTCGTAGCCGGGGCCGCCCCACGGGTCGAACGCACCGCCCTGGAACTCGGCGATCCGCAGCGGGTGCCCCGCGTAGCGGGCCCAGTTGTAGCTCTGGGTCGGCCGCCACACCGTCGGGTTGGAGCAGTTGAAGCCCTGCGGGTAGGAGTCCGGGCTGTCCACGTCCAGCCCGCCGGTGCCGCTGATGAAGTTGTTGTTGTGGTTACCGGTCAGCGGCACGGTGATGCCGTCGGCACGGGCCCGGCGCTTGAGGTGCTCCATGTACTGGTCGGCCTGGGCCGAGGTGTCGTAGAACTCGTTCTCCACCTGGTACGACACGACCGTGCCGCCGCCGTTGGTGATCTGGTATTTCGCGATGATCGGGTTGATCCGCGACAGCCACTCGTCGGCGGCGGCGCGGAAGTCCGCGGCGTTGCTGCGGGCCCGACCGGGCTGGGTGGTCAGCCACGCCGGGAACCCGCCGCTGTCCACCTCGGCATTGATGTACGGCCCGGGCCGGGCCATCACGTAGATGCCGACCTCGGCGGCGATGGCGAGCAACCGGTCCACGTCGCGGACGCCGGTGAAGTCGTACACACCCGGCTTGGGCGAGTGGTAGGCCCAGCTGAAGTACAGGGAGGTGGCGTTGAACCCGGATGCCTTCATCTTGACCAGGACGTCGCGCCACAGGTCCGGGCTCGGCAGCCGGAAGTAGTGGAACTCGCCGGACCAGAAGTAGACGCGCCTGCCCCCGATGAAAAAGGAGTACCCGTCGAAGGTGACCGTCTGCGGCACCGCGGCCGCGGCACCGGCCACCGTGGGTGCGGCGGCCCGGTCGGGCGCGGCGGTCGCCGGTGCTGCGCTCAGTACGGCGGCGCCGACGACGGCTGCGGCGAGCAGGCGCACGCCGATGCGGCGGGGAAATGAAAGCCGGCGCGGCCGGCGGGCGGCGGGATGGGTCACGGACACGGGCAACCTCTCGGGCCACGGGTGGGCATCGAGGACCGGCCGACAGCGGAATCGGTCGAACTGGCTTATCGATGGGGATGAACGTGTTGACGCTCCCAGACTCCGTGAATCCTTTCAAGGGCCAACCGCTGATCGAAATGCGTGTGGAGCCGTCCGAGCGAGTGCCGAATCGCAGCGCAGATCGCGCGGGGTGACGTCCGAATCGCCGCCCGCCTTCAATTCCGGCGTTCGTCCCCGGAACGGGCAAGGAACGCAAACGGACCACCGACCACGGTTGGCAACCGGTGGTCGGTGGTCCCTGAGGACGGCCCCGCCGGCATGGGCCCATGCCCACGGCGGCGGCGCGCGCCGCTAGCGCCGCTTGTTGAAGCGCGCCGCCAGCTGGCGGAGCTTCTGCTGGTTCTGCGGCTTGGACAGCTCGCGGCGACCCCGCTCCACCGCCCGCTGCCCGCTCGGGCTGCTCAGAAATGCCTTGAGCCGCTGAACTATCGATGCCATCCGAACTCGCCTCCTTGTTGAGCTTCGCGTGTGTCGTCGTACCCAGGACAACGGCAAACGAACGCATTTGTTCCTGCTCAGCAACCTGCCGGCTCGCGGGAGCCGCCGCATCGGGCGGCGTTACGACGCCGTGACGCCTGCTACGTAGACAGTATTGGTGGCGTCCCGATCCTGCAGCGGGTTCGGAAACCGCACCACATGCGCCCGCCAGCTCGCAAAAATTTCCGCCAGCACGCCGGTGAAGGCCTCGTCCGGTGGATCGTTCGACCAGAGCGCGAACACGCCGCCGGGACGCAGGTGCCCGGCAAGTCGACGCAGGCCGGCCGGCGTGTAGAACGGCGCGTGGCTGGGGTGCAGCACCTGGCTCGGGGTGTGGTCGACGTCCAGCAGAATCGCGTGGAAGCGGCGGCCCGGCGCATCGGGATCGAACCCGGCGGCGTCCCGCGCCATCGCGAAGAAGTCGCCCTGCACCAATCGGCTGCGTGAGTCCGAGATCAACGGGCGGGCCATCGGCAGCAGCTCGCGCCGGTGCCAGTCGATCACCTCGCCGAGCGCCTCGACCACGGTCAGCGACCGCACCCGGGGATCCTCCAGGACGGCGCGGGCGGTGTAGCCGAGCCCGAGGCCACCCACGACGACGTCGAGCTCTGTGCCGTGCGCCTCGGCCAGGCCGAGCCGGGCCAGCTCGATCTCCGCGACAGTGAACAGGCTGGACATGAGGAACTCGTCGTCGAGCTTCACTTCGTAGACATCGACGTTGAGGGAGGGCTCCACGCGGCGCCGCAGGCTGATCGCGCCGATTGGCGTCTCCCGCCAGTCGAGCTCTTCGAACCTGGCGCTCACACCCTGCCCTCCTGGATACCGTAGGGTCATCGCGCAGTGGACCAAACCCGGCGATCCGGGACACATTACCCGCAGACGAGAACGTCCCGCGTCCGGCTCCCGAGGGAGCCCGACGCGGGACGCGCGTTCTATCAGCCTAGTAGTCGACCTTGCCCTGAGCGTAATCTGCGAAGTTCATGACGGTGAACTCGTTTCTGCCCGTCATCGGCGTGAAGCCCGACTTCGCGTTGAGGTACGAGTCCTTGTCACCGTTCAGGATGCACATGATCACCTCGCCCACGATCGTGCTGCCCAACTTACCGAGCGTCTGACCGCCATTCGCAGGGTCGAGCATCGGCTCCGCGAGGACGTAGAACCATAGCGGCAACTCCGCGCGCCACTCGGGTTTACGGAGCACCTTGGCCAAGTCGGTCTGTCCGGCGTTCTCGACACTCACGGCGAATTCTTCGTTGGTGTGCACCTTCAAGCCGGGTACCTCGCCGAGCATCTCCCGGGCAACCGCCTGTCCGGACGGCAGGTTCAATTGCCGGCCGCGCCTCAGGTTGCGCTGGGCCAGGGAGACCACTCCATCGTTGACAACCGTGGGAGGCAGGGTGAACAGCGGAGTCGCCAGCCGGGGATCGATCACGCGAGCCATGTTCCGCTGCTTTTTCGGATCGGAACTGAAGAAGCGTTCCCACTCGATCACCTTGTTGGCCGGCAGCCGCTGAGACCCGTGGAGGTCGGGGAAGGTGAGAACCGCCCCCGATGCGCTGTTCAAGACGTACGCCCCGCGGACCATGCTGTGCCCGAACCGGAACGCAGCCCCCGAGTACTCGAGCGGAATCTCAGGCTTCTGTGGGCTCTTCGGATTGAAGAACTGGCCCTTTTTCTTGGGGTTCGCCTTGACCGTTTCGAATATGTCCCGGTCCAGGACCCGCTTGAGGAACTCGTTCACGATCATCCACTGGAAGTGCCACTGGGTGATGCGCTGGGCCTCCGCGAACGTCGAAGCCTTCTTGTCCTCCAGGAGCCGGTTGTGGAACTTGAGGAACAACAGGTGGAACTGCGTAATGATGAGGTTCTCGTCGTTGCGGGCATCCCCGCACAGTGCAGTCCAGTTTCCTTCGTCTCGCGGCAGGTCTTCGGCGTAGTAGTTGCCGAGCCTCAGCCGCTTACCGTCGCTCTCGTACAGGTGCGCCTGCGGGCTCTTCGGATCCGGACCCTTCCCGTACACCGACTGCAGATCGAACTTCGGGCTGTCGAAGTTCACGCCCTTTTCGTCGGTCGGCGACCCGGTCAGCGCCCTGCGGTCCAGCGTCATGTCGTGATCGACGAACTGACCGAAGAAGGTATAACCGGCCGTGACCGTCTTGTTGTCCAGCGTCGACGAAGGCGGTCGTGTCTCGGTCATCCACTTGGCGAGGTCGCTCAGCAGACTCTCGTCCGGGGTGAAGCCCTTCAGCTTCTTGAACATGTAGCCGAAGCGGCCCTCCGCGGCGCCCGGCGCGGCAGCCGCGTCCTCGCCCCGCGGCTTCATGCCGTGCTTGGTGAGCATCGTCGCCGCCTGCGCGGCACGGGTACCGCTGATCGCTCCGCCCGAGGTCGCCGCGACGATACCGCCCGCGGCGACGGCTCCCGCCGCGGTTCCGATGACAGCGCGACGGGTCCAGCCGGGCGTGCCGGGTGCCGGCTCGGCACCAGCGTGGTCGGGGGCAAGGCTGCCTTCGTTACTCACGTAATTTCTCCCTGCGGCGTCGTCGAGTTGCGCGGGGGCGCCATGCTCTCGTGCGCGAAGTGTGCGACCGTACAAACAGACCTGTGTCTATCACGTTCGCGGGACGTGCGCTACAGCAGAGAGGCACCTCGCGGGAACCGTATTTCCCCGGTTTCGGATCCTGCACACTCAGTCATGGTTCTCGATACATCGACCGGGTGCGAATGTCGAGTGAATGGATGCGGGCGGACCGTTTGCCCAGCTCACGGACCTAGCAGAAGCACCCGTGCCGGGGCATCTATACGCCAATGTCCGCTCGATGCGCGATGCCCGCTAACCCAATCCCCGCTCCCCCGTTCGGCCGATCGATAACGACGAACGGCTGATCGCTGCGCATGCGTAATCGCGAAAAATCTTCAACGAATCCAGCCCGGTTACCACGCGAGTCCGATGCCGTCGCCCGGGTACCAGTGATTGGCCGGCGTCTCGCGGTAGGCCAGGAATCGTCGCCCGGTCCGTTCCGCGTGCTCGGCGAGGACATTTGTCACCGTCGCATTGTCGGTGAGCAGCAGCGCCCCGGGCGCCAGCCGGGATTCCACCGCTTCGAACTCGTTCCGCTCGTGCTCGACACTGTGGTCGCTGTCGTGCAGGAAGAAGTCGACCGGCCGATCGAGCGCCCGGATCGAGGCGATCGAGTCGCCGATCACCAGGTCGACGACGGTCGACCACGGCTCGGCCTTCGCCAGGTAGCCGGCCTCGGGGTTGATGTCCAGGGAGGTGACGCGGCCGGGGTGCCCCTCCGCGGCGTTGCGCAGCAGGGCCGCGGCGATGACGCAGGTACCCAGGCCCTTGTCGACGCCGGTCTCCACGACGTGGGCCGGGCGCTTCGCGCGCACCATGGCGTACCAGCCGACCCGACGCGCGAAGCGGACGTTCCGGTCAGCGAGACCTCGCCGGGCTGACGCGGCGGTGGCTCGCCGGATGTGCTCACGGAGATCGTCATCGGACTCGATCTCGGTCAGGTACGCCCGGACCTGCCCGATCGGCACGTCGCAGGTCATGCCGACGAACCACGCGAGATGCTCGCGGCTGAGGTCGGTCAGGTCGTAGGTGTAGTTGTGGTGCTCGCGCGAGGCGAACAGCCAGCGGGCCGAGGTGCGCACGACGCGGGCGTCGTGGCGGGCCACCTGCAGGAGGCGGACGGGGAACGCCGCGACCGGAGCCAGCGGGGTACGTGCGATCGCGCGTTGAACGTTGGTCCGGTTCACCCGAGAGGTTGTATCACGGCGCGGGAGCGACCGGTAGCGCCGGCGATGGACTCCTTACGGGGTCAGCAGGAGCACGCGCTGCCCGGCGCTGTCGTCGGCCGCCGCCTCGATCGCTTGACCGCCACCGAGCTGCACCACGCCCCCGCCAACGCGATTGACCAGCCGATACGAACCGTCGGACAGGACCTCGATGCGCCACTGTGCCGCCCTGCCCGGCCTACCGAGCGCCAGCCGCCGGTCGTCGAGCGTCGTCAGCGGTCGCCCACTCCGCGCATTCACGACGGCGAAATATCCCTCTTCGAGGTGCACGAACCGCCAGCGCTGGCACGCACTGTCCCGCGGGCGGCTCACCACCGCCGTCCGACCGTCGCCCCGGCCGCAGCCGGCGATGTCCAGCACCCGCTGACCGGTCGCGTCGGCGATCAGGATCTGTCCGACCGGTTCCACCCGGAACTGCTGACATGTGGCGGAGGTCCAGGTGAACACCTGGACGGCGGCGCCGGCGCCGGCGCACTCCGCCGGCTGCAGTACGCGCCCGGTCCGGACGTTCTCGATCCGGGACCAGCCGGCTTCGGTCGGGGAGAACCGGAACTGCTGGCAGTCGTTGTCCAGCCACCCCCACTGCGCGACCCGGGCACCCTCGGCGTCGACGCAGGCCGCCACCTCGGCGACCTTGTTGCTGTACCTGTTGAGCAGGCTCCGCGTGTCGTTGCCCCAGTCGTCCAGCCGCCATTGCGCGCAGGCGCTCTCGCGCCGGGTGCTGAGCACGATGTCGGCGCCCTCGTACCCGCAGGAGGCATTGTCGAGCACACCGCCGGTGGCGCGGTTGACGACGGTGAAGTACGCGCCGCCGTGGCCCACCCGGCTGCTGCCGGTCAGCGGGTCGCCGAGGCCTGGCCATCCGTCGTCCCACGAGATCCGCCGCACGGAGAGTCGAGGCGTCCCCTCGTCCTCGGCGTCGTAGTAGTGGTGGGTGAACCAGTCGACGCCCCGCTCGGAGTAGACGTCGCCGCCGCCGGGTCCCCGGAACTCGTTGTAGCCGCGCAGCAGCTCGGTACCGCCGCCGGCCATCATGTCCACGCCGGCCCGGTCCAGGTACGGACCGGTGATGCTGCGCGACCGCCCGACCATGACCCGGTAGTCACTGTTCACGCCGCGGCAGCAGAAGTCGAAGCTGACGAAGAGGTAGTAGTACCCCCGGCGATACAGGATCGCGGGCCCCTCCACCGCGCCCACGCCGATCCCGGCGCGGCTGGCCAGCGGGTACAGGGTGGTGTCGGCCGACGACAGGAAGCCGGTGCCCGGATCGAGGCGCCGCATCTTGATGCCGGTCCAGAACGAGCCGAAGGAGAGCCACGCCGCACCGTCACGGTCGAAGGTGACCTCCGGGTCGATGGCGTTGAAGTCGTCGGCTGTACTCGACCGCAGCACCATGCCCCGGTCGACCCAGCGGTAGTCCGGGCTGTTCGGATCAAGCGTCGTGTTGGTGGCCAGCCCGATCACCGAGTTGTTCGTGCCGAACGACGAGGCGGCGTAGTAGAGGTGGTACTCCCCGTCGAAGAAGGTGATGTCGGGGGCCCAGAAATCGCCCGGCGTGACCCCGAGTTCCTGCACAACCCAGGCCGGCGGGGTGGTGAACACCGTGCCAAGGAACTCCCAGTTGACCAGGTCGGTGGACCGTCGGATGGGCAGGTAGGTCCGCGTGCCGATATCGCCGGTGATGATGGTGTAGTAGTACCGACCTTCTTTGATCATGGTCGGGTCGTGCGCGATCGGGTCCTGGACAGACCCGTCCGCCGGAGTGGCCGGGCCGGGCGCCGGCGCGGCTGGTGCCGGCGCAGCCGCTGCCGGACCACTCGGCGCGACCGGGCCGAGGAGCGCCACGGCTGTCACCGCCGCCAACATCAACCCGTGGGTCTTCGCGGTACGCCGCGGTGAGGTGCTCGCCCAACCAGGTGCCGTCGCCATGCCGGCGCTCCTAACCGAGGACCGCGCCCGCTCCCAACGTCGCCGCTGTGCCGTCGTTGGCCGGGCCGGGATGGTTGTGTGTGCTCCGCCATCCACTGTGCGGGCTCCCCACGTGGCCGTCAAACGGAGCACGGGTCGGCGACGGACGCGACGCGACCCTCGCCGCGGAGCGCCACGGCGGGCCTCCAGGGGGTGTGCCCGAATTGGCACGGCCGACCGAACAGGAAATTCGTTTCCGGGGCCGGCAACCGTTGTTAACGCTCACACGTAGCGCTGCCAGGGCGTCCGGAGAGGCGTGGTGGCGGCTTGACAACCCCCACATCCGGGCTTATCAATGCCCTACCGCACTGTGTCGCCGGACCGCCACCCGGCCGCCAAAGGCACACCGACCAAGGAGTACGCCACCATGACGCGTCCAGGCTCCGGTATGCCCCGCCGCAGGGTGTTCACCATCGCCGCCGCCACCGGGCTGGGCCTCACGGCCCTCCCCCTGACCCGGGGTCTGATCACGCCCGCGTCGGCCGCGCCGGTCGGCGCCTGGGGCGATCAGGGCGACGGCACCTACGTCAACCAGATCGTCCCGGCCGACCTGAGCGACCTCGACGCGATCCGGGTGGGCAACGACTACTACGCGATCAGCAGCACCATGCAGTTCTCCCCCGGCATGGCCGTGCTGCACTCCACCGACCTGGTGAACTGGTCGATCATCAGCCACGCCGCCGGGGATCTGCTGCAGATGGGTCCGGAGTACAACTGGGACCGGATGAACCGGCAGGGCAAAGGGGTCTGGGCCGGGGCGATCCGCCACCACGCCGGCCGGTTCTGGGTCTACTACAACACGCCGGACGAGGGCTTCTTCGTCACCTCGGCGGTCAACCCGGCCGGGCCGTGGGAGCCTCTGACGTCGATGTGGCGCACCACCGGCTGGAACGACGTCTGCCCGTTCTGGGACGACAACGGCCAGGGCTACCTCGCCACCACCAACTACGCCGACGCGTACAAGATCTATCTGATTCCGCTCGGCCCGGACAACAGGTCGCTGGTGACCGGCTCACGCCGATTGATCCACCAGTCCAGCGGCAGCGAGGCCAGCAAACTCTACAAGATCAACGGACGGTACTACCACCTCTACAGCGAGACCCGGGGCGGCGCCCGGGTGGTCATGATGAACCGGTCCACCAGCCTCTTCGGGCCGTACGAGAACCGGCAGATCCAGCGCGGCAGTGCCAGTGTCGATCGGGAGCCGAACCAGGGTGGCCTCATCCAGGCGCCGTCCGGATCGTGGTACTGGCTCACCCACCACGGCAGCGGCGGGCACTGGGAGGGCCGGTCGATGAGCCTCGTGCCGGTGACGTGGGTCGACAACTGGCCGATCCTCGGCGCCGTCGGTTCGGACGGCGTCGGCACGATGGTGTGGGGCGGCCGGGTCCCGGCAGGCGGCGTGCCGGGCGCTCCGCTGCCGGCGATCTCCGGCGTGATCACCAACGACGACTTCAGCCGCACCACGCTGCGGCCGCAGTGGGAGTGGAACTACCAGCCCCGCGCCGACCGGTGGTCGCTCACCGAGCGGCCCGGGTACCTGCGGCTGCGCGCATTCGCGCCGCTGCGCCCGCACACCCTCAACCGGGTCGGCAACGTGCTGAGCCAGCGGTCGTTCAAGTCGATCAGCAACACCGCGACCGTACGGCTGGAACTGGCCGGCATGATCGACGGCCAGCACGCCGGGCTCTGCCACTTCTCCAACGTCTACGCCGGCCTCGGCGTCTCCCGCGCCGGGACCACCAACCGGCTGACCCACAACGTCAACGGCGTGCTGTCCTACGGGCCCAACATCGCCGGCACGGCGATCTGGCTGCGCTCCACCTGGGACCTTGCCGGGGTGAGCCGGTTCTCGTACAGCACCGACGGCGTCACCTACACCGCGTTCGGCGGCACGTACCAACTCGCCTGGGGCAGCTACCGGGGCGACCACGTGGGCGTCTACACCTACAACGCGGGCGCCGCCGGCGGGTACGTCGACGTCGACACGTTCGAGTACACGACCGCGCCGGCCCGGGCGTACACCATCACCAACGCCGGCAGCGGCAAGGTCGTCGACGTCTTCGGCGGGTCGTCCACCACCGGCGCAGCGATCATCCAGTGGCTGCGCACCGGCGGCACCAACCAGCAGTGGCGGTTCCACCCGACCGGCGACGGCTACTACACCATCACCAGCATGCGCAGCGGCAAGCTGCTCGACGTCACCGGCGGCGCCACCGCCGCCGATACCCCGGTCGTGCAGTGGCCGGGCGTGAGCGGCAACGGCAGCCGCAACCAGCACTGGCAGCTCAGGCCGGTCACCGGCGGTTTCGCCATCGTCAATCGGCAGAGTGGCCTGCTGCTCGACGTCGCCGCCGGGTCAACGGCCGACGGGGCCGCCCTGGTGCAGACCGCCGACCGCGGCGCAGCCAGCCAACGGTGGAGTTTCACCCTGGTCGGCTGAGCCGGCGGCGCCGACCATGGCTTGGCGGTGCACCAGCGCGGTAGTGCCATCCGACGCTTGGCGGTGCACCAGCTCGCTTCTCCTTTGAGCTGGCACGGTGGAGAATCGTTCGGCGCGCCGATGTATCGACTGCGGGGGACGTTGTCATGGGTTTCGATGGGTTCATTTCGTACAGTCATGCTGCGGATGGGCAGTTGGCACCGGCGGTGCAGCGGGGTCTGCATCGGTTGGCGAAGCCGTGGCATCGTCGTCGGGCGTTGTGGATCTTCCGGGACCAAACCGGCCTGGCGGTGACGCCGGCGTTGTGGACGTCGATCCAGCAGGCTTTGGACGGTTCGAAGTATTTCGTGCTGATGGCGTCGCCGGAGGCGGCGCGTTCGCCGTGGGTGAACCGCGAGATCGAGCACTGGGTGGCGACGAAGTCGGCGGACAAGATTCTGCCGGTGGTGACCGACGGGGAGTGGCGCTGGGACGCGGCGGCGAAGGACTTCGACCCGTCGTCGACGGCGGTGCCGGCGGCGTTGCGGGGGGTGTTCGGTGAGGAGCCGCTGTATTTGGATTTGCGGTGGGCTCGAAATGACGTGCAGTTGAGTTTGCGGCATTCCCGGTTTCGGGATGCGATCGCACAGTTGGCGGCGCCGATGCATGGGTTGAGTAAGGACGAGCTGGAGGGGGAGGACGTTCGGCAGCATCGTCGGGTGCGGCGGGTGTGGTCGGTGGGTGTGGCGTCGTTGGTGGTGTTGGCGTTGGTGGCGTCGTTGACCGGCGTGTTGGCGGTGCGTAACGCGGGTCGGGCGAACACGTCGGCGGCCGAGGCGCAGCGGCAGGAGCGGGCGGCGGCGGAGCAGCGGGGCAGCGCTGAGCGCTTTGCTGAGAAGGCCCGTGAGCAGGAGGAGGTAGCCAAGCGGGAGGAGGCTCGGGCGAAGGCGGCGGGGGATGAGGCGCGGCGGCAGGAGCAGCTCGCGGCGCAGCAGAAGGGGTTGGCTGGGCAGGCGGCTGCGGAGGCCGGGCGGCAGCAGGAGAACGCGCGTCGGCAGCAGGGGTTGGGGGATGCGGCGGCGGCGCGGGCGCGGGAGCAGGAACGTGCCGCGCAGCAGCAGCGTGAGGTCGCACGGGGTGCGGTCGCGGAGACGGCTCGGCAGAAGGAGATCGCACAGCAGCAACAGCGCCTGGCTGAGCAGGCGGCAGCGGTGACGCGGGAGCAGGAGCAGATCGCCCGGGACATGCAGCGCCTGGCCGAGGAAGCGACCAAGAAGGCCCAGCAACAGGAACAGATCGCGAAGGACATGCAGCAGCTGGCGAAGGACGCCGAAGCTGAGATGCTCAAGCAGAAGGCCAACGCCGAGGAGCAGCAGCGGATCGCGATCAGCCGACGATTGACCACCCAGGCCAAAGCAACGATGGGACGCGACCCGAAGACGGCCCTGATGCTCGGGGCGGCCGCCCAGAAGGTTCAGCCCGACGCCGAGACCCGCCGCGATATTACCGGCCTGATTAGGGGGACGCATCACGCAGGGATCATCCCCGACGTGACCGGCGTCGCGTACGGCTCGAACGGTGTCCTCGCCACCATGAGCGAGGACGGGCAGGTGTCCCTGTGGAACGCGACCGACCCGGCGAAGCCCGACCTGCTCGCCAAGCCCGAGAACAAAGGTTCACCGGCCGTCGCGTACGCGCTCAGCGCGGACGGGCGGACACTTGTCACTTCCCATCAGGACGGCAGGGTCGTCGTCTGGAGCCTCGCCAACCCAACCCGTCCGGATGAGACCGCCACGCTCCCCCGCGACGACGCCCTCACCACCGTCTCGATGGCACTCAGCGTGGACGCACGCACCCTCGCCATGTATGACCATGACGCCACGGCCGAAGACCGGCTTTTTTCCAGCTGGAGCGAGAGCCTGTGGGACCTGACCGACAGGTCCGGGCCGAAACGTCTTTTCCAACGGGCTGACAGCACCAACTCTAGGCACGAGCCGGCCAGCTTCCTGTTCAGTCACGACGGGCGCACGATGGCTACCACGTCTAATGCCGAGGGAGACGGCTCCCTCTCCGATGTAACTGATCCGGCGCATCCGGTTCAGCTCGACTGGTTTGGCAAGATCGATCCGGCACAGTCACCGCTGACGTTTAGCCCGGTGGCAGACATTCTGGTAGTAGCAGACATTGGAACGATGACCCTCTGGGATCTGGCTCCGGACAGTCGGGGCTGGCTCTCCGAGCTGAAGGGCCACGTGGTTTCAGCAGCGTTCAGTCCCGACGGCCGTACCCTCGCCGCCGCTGACGCCGATGGTAAGACAACCCTGTGGAATGTGTCCGATCCGGAGTACCCGGTCCGCCTCGCCGATGTGACAGGTCATGGCTCGGTTACGTCGATGGCATGGAGCCCGGACGGCACGACGTTGGTCACCACAGGCGGCTTCGCGACCGCCCGGCTGTGGAGGGTCAAGCCATACGGCGCTCCCGAGCCGTTCCGCGAGCTAATCGAAGAACACGCATCGGTGGTGACGACGGCGTTCAGCCAGGACGGACACACCATGGCGACCACCGGCGCTGACGGAACGATCTTCTGGGATATGACCAATCCGGCGCATCCTGTTCGGCGTGACCACACCCCGTCGCTCGACGGCGGTTCCTTCGCACGGACTGCGTTCAGCCGAGACCTGCGCACGGCAGCCTCCGCCGGGGGGGACGAAGTGACGGTGACGGACGTGACGCACCCGACCCGGCCTCGAACACTGTTCCACGAGGACCTCAAACCGGAGGACCTCACCTGGGGAGTCACCGGCCTGGTTCTCAGCCCGGACGCACGCACCCTCGCGATAGGCGCTGACCGGAACAGGGTGATGATCTGGGCTATGACCGACCAGGGCCGATTCACTCGGTTAGGCACGGTCCCGTACAAGGGGAAATCGATCGCGCTCAGCCCCGACGGCCGCACCCTTGCCGTCGACGACACCGCCAAGACGGTGGCGCTGTGGGACCTGACCAGTCGCCCTGCGCCGGTCAAGGTCGGTAAGGTGGCCGGCGATGTGGACCTCGTCGGCCCGGTCGCCTTCAGCCCGGACGGAGGAACCCTGGCAACCGGGCACTCGGACCGGACAGCGATGCTGTGGGACGTCACCGACCGAGCCGCTCCCCACCAGCTCGCCATCCTGACCGGCAGCGGCGCCCCACGCAACTACTGGCAACAACACGGGCCCCGGCGCGAGGAAGTGTCGACGTTGGCGCTCAGCGCCGACGGAGCCACCCTGGTGGCCGTCTCGGGCGATGACGCAGAAGCGGTGCTGTGGGACATCGCCGTCCGGACCAACCCTATCCAACTGGCCACCTTTGCATTTCAACAGGAGAACTGGATGAGGAACCCCTATTACTCGGCGGCCTTGAGCCCCGACGGACGCACCCTGGCAATCAGCGGTGAGAGCGACCGCGGCGACGGGCTTACTTCACTTTGGGACTACACGAAGCTGAACGATCTCCGCGCCGACCCTGCCAAGCAGGCCTGTGCCATCACCGGTCGTGGCCTCACCGCCGAGGAGTGGGCCAGTTACATTCCCGACTTCCCGTACCAACCGACCTGTGCCGCCTGACGGATCGGCAAACCGGACGCGACAGCGTGCCAGTAGGCCTGACGTGCGCCATCAAGGCGCAGCACACTAGCGTGAGCCCATGGCGCATGCTGGCGATGGCGAACGGGTGGCCGCGGCACTCGTGGACCGGTTGGCCGGCCTGACCTTCGTGGACAAGACCGCCGACGAGGTGACCGCGCTGCTCATCGACGCGGCGGCGGCCTGGGCCGCCGAGCAGGGCTGGCGGGTGTACCGGCGGGCGGCCAGCGTGCTCCCCCTGCCACCGCCGTACGCGCACCAGCGCTCCACCGTGGACCTCGCGTGCGCCCGCCCGCACGGGGCGCCCATCGTGATCGAGTTCGACCGCACCAACCGGCAGCGGTCCATCGACAAGCTCCTCGCCGAGGCGGCGGCCGGGCGCGTCGCGATCTGGGTGCGGTGGAACAGCCGTCGGATCGAGCCGGCGCCCCCGCCCATCTGGCTGGTGCCGTGCGAGGTCATCGCGCGTTCCGGCGCCGGGGACCGCGGGCGGTTGTTCTCCCGGTTGCCGGCGCCGGACCGCCCGGCGCCGATGCACACTGTGCTCGAGGGTGCCGTCGACCAGCAACCCGACCTGTTCAGCTGACCAGAAGGGCGCGACGATGCCGATCGCCACCACGAACCCGGCCACCGGCGAGGTGATCCGCACGTTTCAGGCGTTCTCCGAGGCGCAGATCGACGCCGCGATCGGGCGCTCGGCCGACGCCTTCGCGGTGCTGCGTGCCACCTCGTTCGCCCAGCGGGCCACCTGGATGCGGGCGGCCGCGGACCTCCTCGACGCCGAGGGCGACGAGGTTGCGGCGTTGATGACCCTGGAGATGGGCAAGATCCTGGCGGCGGCGAAGGCGGAGGTGGCGAAGTGCGCCACCGCCTGCCGGTTCTACGCCGAGCATGCCGAGGCGTTCCTGGCCGACGAGCCGGCGGATGCCGACGCGGTGGGCGCGGCGCGGGCGTACACCCGGTATCAACCGATCGGCCCGGTGCTGGCGGTCATGCCGTGGAACTTCCCGCTGTGGCAGGCGATGCGGTTCGCGGCGCCGGCGTTGATGGCCGGCAACGTCGGCCTGCTCAAGCACGCTTCGAACGTGCCACAGACCGCGCTCTACCTGGGCGGGTTGTTCGCCCGGGCGGGCTTCCCGGACGGCGCCTTCCAGACGCTGCTGATCGGCTCGGACGCCGTGGAGCGGGTGCTCTCCGACCCCCGGGTGCGGGCCGCCACCCTCACCGGCAGCGAGGGCGCCGGCCGCTCCATCGGCCAGATCGCCGGCCGGGAGCTGAAGAAGACCGTACTGGAACTCGGCGGCAGCGACCCGTTCGTCGTGATGCCCTCGGCCGACATGGACCTGGCCGCCGCGGTTGCGACCACCGCGCGTTGCCAGAACAACGGCCAGTCCTGCATCGCGGCCAAGCGCTTCATCGTGCACACCGACGTCTACGACGCCTTCGTGGACCGGTTCGTGGCGCACATGGCGGCACTGCGGGTGGGCGACCCGATGGCCGACGGCGTGGACGTTGGTCCGCTCGCCACCGAGCAGGGGCGCGCCGACGTCGAAGAGCTCGTCCGCGACGCGGTCGACAGGGGCGCCAAGGTCCTCTGCGGCGGCCAGCCTGGCGAGGGCGCCGGATGGTGGTACCCGCCGACCGTGGTGGCCGACCTGACGCCGGACATGCGGATGTACCGCGAAGAGGTGTTCGGCCCGGTCGCCGGCCTCTACCGGGTCTCCTCCTACGCCGAGGCGATCGAGGTGGCCAACGACAACCCGTACGGTCTCGGCTCCAACGCGTGGACCCGGGACCCGGCCGAGCAGGAGCGCTTCGCCGCCGATCTGGACGCCGGCATGGTCTTCGTCAACGGGATGACGACGTCCTACCCGGAGTTGCCGTTCGGTGGCGTCAAGGACTCCGGATACGGTCGGGAACTGTCCGCCGTGGGTATCCGCGAATTCTGCAACCTCAAGGCCGTGTGGGTCGGCGACGGTGGCCGGGCCCACCTCGGTTCCACAACCGAGTAACGGCGGCCCGGCCGTGCGTCACGCCAGGACGAAGTAGCGGAGCCAGAGGTACGGCACGGCGAGCCCCACGGTGACCAGGGTGACCACCAGGCCGTACTTGGTGAACTCCCAGAACGTGATGCGCTTGCCGGCGCGTTCCGCGATGCCCAGCACCACCACGTTGGCCGACGCACCGACGGCGGTGGCGTTGCCACCCAGGTCCGCGCCGAGCGCCAGCGCCCACCACAGCACCTGGGACTGCTTACCGCCGCCCTGGGCCTCGACCAGTTCGGCGACGACCGGGCTCATCGTCGCCACGTATGGGATGTTGTCCACGATCGCCGACAGCACCGCCGACCCCCACAGCAGCGCCATCGACGCGAGGAAGAGCCGGCCCTCGGTCGCCTCGATCGCGGCCCGGGAGATCTGCTCCACGACACCGGTGTTGACCAGTGCGCCGACCATCACGAACAGACCCGCGAAGAACACCAGGGTCGGCCACTCCACATCCTTGGCGACGGATTCGGCGTCCAGCCGGGACAGCACGAGCAGGAGCAGCCCGCCGACGAGCGCGACGATCGACGGCTCCAGGTGCAGTGCGGTGTGCAGCACGAACGCCGCCGTGACGACGCTGAGGACCGCGAGGCTGACAACGAGCAGCCGGCCGTCGCGGATCGCGTCGCGCTCCCGCAGCGCGGCGATGCTCTGCGCGCGCTCGGCGTCGTAGGTGAACGCCTTGCGGAAGAGCACCCGGCACAGCCCCACGAACACCACCAGGAGCAGGACGACGAACGGCGCGAGGTGGACCAGGAAGTCGTTGTACGACAAGCCGGCCCGGCTGGCGACGATGATGTTCGGCGGGTCACCGACGAGCGTCGCCGTGCCACCGATGTTGGCGGCCAGCACCTCGGCGATCAGGAATGGCGCGACCGGAACGCCGAGCCGCTCGCACACCAGAAAGGTCACCGGCGCCACCAGGAGCACCGTGGTGACGTTGTCCAGCGCCGCCGACGCCACTGCCGTGACGAGTACCAGGATCACCATGACCCGGAACGGCCGGCCCTTGGCCCGCTTCGCCGACCAGATGGCGATGTACTCGAACGCGCCGGTGCGCTGCAGCACCGCGACGATGAGCATCATGCCGACCAGCAGGAAGATGACGTTCCAGTCGATGCCGGCCTCTTCGGAGAAGAAGGCGTGCTCGGCGTCGGTGGCGCCGATCAGCATCATGATCACCGCGCCGCCGACCGCGGCCTTCACCCGGTGGATCTTCTCCGTCGCGATCAGGATGTAGGCGCCGGTGAAGACCGCCACGGCCGCCCAGGCGAGCCCGCTCATGTGCCGAGCATCCGGTCCAGCAGCGAGTCCAGCGTGATCGCTCCGACCAACGGCTGGTCCTTCGCAGCCACCGCCACCAGCGGGGTCCGGGTACGCGCCATCACGGCGGCAATCTCCAGGACCGTCGCGTCCGGGTCGACCACAGGGAGTTCGCGCTTCTCCCGGGGCAGCAACTCGGCAACGGTCCGACCGTCGATGCCCCGGAGGAAGACATCCGCGGCGGCCTCGTCGATCACGCGGGCCAGCGCCGGGTCGTCCTGGCAGTAGGCGGGGAGGGCCATCCGGAGCACCTGCGTGCCGGGCAGGATGGTGGCCGGTCGGCCGCTGTCATCCACGACGATCAGGCCGGGCAAATTGTTGCCGGCCAGCAGGCGCGCCGCCTCGAGCGCCGCCGTGTCCATGGTGACGGTCGGGAATGGCCCGGCCAGGTCTCTGGCTCGCATACGGGTCTCCTGGTCATGGTCGTGGACAGAAGAAATCCAACGCCGACCAGACTTCCCGGCACACCTGCTGATCACCCTATCCTGACCCGGCTCCCGGCGGGATCGGCCGGGCCCTCGATCCACGCGTCGAGGGCCCGGTGGCCCTCGACGCGTGGACCATCAGAAGTCCACGGCCACCAACGCGTTTCCGGTGGCGCCGATCAGGTGGGAGCGGCAGTCCATGGCGGCCTGCAGGCAACCCTTCACCCAGGCCTCCGAAGCCGCCGGATCCCAGCCGTTGAACCAGTCGCCGTGGATGGAGTAGCCGCCCGCGCCGTTGCGGTACATGTCGGAGGACAACCGAAGGTTCGCCGCGCTGCCGGTCACGTGGTACGTCACGTGGTAGCTGACCTCCGGCAACGCGATCGTTCCCGCCGGGCAGCCCCGGCCCGGTATGGCGTAGACCAGATGACTCTTGTGGTCGGCGGAGTCGAGATCCCGACCGTTCCAGCACTGCGGGAACGTGATGTTCATGACGATCTGTCCGCTGGGGCACTGCGCGTTCGTCGGGATGGCCGGAGTGGCCGCGCCGCCGTTCACGCATCCCCAGTCGGCGATGTCGGACTGCGGGCCGCTCGCCATCGCGTTGCCGGCCACCATCCGCAGGCCCGCGGGCAACGGCCGGATGTCGCGCGGCTGCACTCCGCGATATCCGGTCTTGTAGTACACATCGATCGTCTGCGGCGCGACCGCTTCGCCGGTCGCGGTGTCCACCAGTGCGGGCACCCAGTACCCGCTGCGGTTGATGGTGCCGCCGCGGCAGGTCCCGTTGCCGGTTGACGCGATCGACTGCGCGGTGGAGTGTGCATCCACGCCGGCGTTGCCCCAGAACATGTGCAGGTGCGACCCGCCCGGTCGACCCGGTGCCACGATGGGGTCGTCGGCCAGCCAGCGCGCGGCCCGGCAGCGGGTGCGGAACGCCCCGACCCCGTCGCCGGCCCGTACCGGCTTTTCGTTGGTGCGCCGCACCAGGGCCTCGGGGTACCCGGCCCAGACCGGCGGGGTCTTCAGGATGCTCGATGGGTCGCCGGTCGCCTGGTGCTGCGGCGTCCGTGGTGCGCCGCCCGTCGGAGGCGATACCTCTTTGTCCACGCCGGGGGGCGCTGCGACGGCGCTCCGACCGGGCATCGCCGTCGTCGCCGGTGCCGGTTGGGCGGCCTGGGCCGGTCGGTGCTGGCCGTGCCAATGCCGACGACGCGACTCCGCCCCCGCGGAGCCGTACGCCGTCAGCACCACCGCGACCACGGCGACGGCGATGCCGGCAACCACCGTCCGTCGGTGCCACGCGCTGCGCTGCCCTGCCATGGTGTCCCTCCAGGATTGTTGCTGTTCGGTCGGTCGTCCCGGCTAAAGATCGCCGTCGATCATGCGGCCGTCGCCGAGGGTGGATGAGCAGCTCGCGGGCTTGCCAACGCAGCTGTCGGTCCACACCGTCGCCAGCTCCGGCCGCCATCCGTTGCTGAAGCCGCCGGCGATCGCGTAGCCGCCCTGCGCGGCCGACACGTCGGAGGCCAGCCGCCAGCGCGTCGGGTCGCTGCCCGGCAGGACCGGGTAGTAGACGTGGTAGTGCAGTTCCGGAATGGCTTTCCAACCCGCCGGGCACCCCTTGCCCGGGGTCACGTACGCCATGTGGCGCATGAAGTTCGGCGTGCCGGTGGCGGCGCCGTCCCAGCACTGCGGAAACGCCAGGTTCAACACGACCGCGTCGCCCACCGCGCACGACGGGATCGTGGCGGACCGCACGTAGGCGTTCTCGCAGCCCCAGTCGGCGTGCTCCTGCCGACCGCTCGCCGACGGGTTGCCGGCCACCATGCGCAGCCCGGCCGGCAGGGGCACCACCTGCTCCGGCCGCACCCCGCCGTACCCGTTCTGGTAGTAGACGGAAATGGCACGGGGCGCCAGCGGGGCGCCGGTCGCGGTGTCGATGACCGCCGGAGTCCAGTACGCCGAGCGGTCGGCGATGCCGCCCTTGCAGGTGGAGTTGCCGGATCCGGCGATGCTCTGCGCGGTCGATGTCGCCCCGGTGCCGGTGTTGCCCCAGAACATGTTCAGGTACGAGCTTCCCGGTCGGCCCGGATGCAGCACCGGGTCGTCGGGGGCCATGTGGGAGTACAGACAGGCGGTGCGGAACCAGCCCTGTCCATCGTCGCTCGCCGGCGGGCGGTGGCCCGTCTGGCGCACCCGCAGCTGAGCCGATCCGGCGGAGCCCGCCGGGATCTTCGTCGGGTCGAAGCGCACGCCTGGCGGTGTCCCGGGACGTTGCGCCAGGGTCGGTGTTGCGGATGCGGGCCGGCTTGCCGCACCGGACGGCGTGCCCGGCTTCGCCGGGTCACCGAGCACCGGGTCACCGAGCGCCGGGTCACTGAGCGCCGGACCCGGTGGCGCATCGAGAGACTCCGGGGCTGCGGGGGGAGCCAGATGCGGCCCTGCCTCGCTGCGCAGCGACGACCACACCGGCACCGACACCGCCAGCACCACGGCGGCCAGGACCGTCCCGGCGATCCGCCTCATTCGGCGGCGCGCGACCATGCCGCCGGCCACCTCGATCATCTCCCGGGGCCGTGCCGGCACGTCGGGCACCGCGTCGACCAGCAGCCGTCGCAGCTCTTCGTTGCTCATCGGGCCACCTCCTCGACGTCGGGAATCCTCAGATCTGTGTCGGCGCGCAACGCGGCCAGGGCCCGGGCGGCCTGCACCTTGACCGTGCCTTCGGAGCAGCCCAGGACGTCGGCGGTGGCAGTGATCGACAGGTCCTCGACGTAGCGGAGCACCACCACCGCCCGCTGTTGGCGCGACAACCGCGCGAGCGCCCGGCGGACGACATCGCGGGTGGCGAAATCGCCGGCCACATCGCGGTGGTCGCCGATCTCGGGCAGGTCCGTCGACGGCACCTCGAAACGCCACCGGCGGCGGCGCCACGACATGTACGTCGAGAACAGCGCCTGCCGGACGTACGCCTCCGGGTTGCCGCCGGCGGCGATTCGCTGCCATCGCGGCCACACCTGGGCCAGGACCGTCTGCAGCAGGTCCTGGGCCCGGTACGAGTCGCCCGTGAGCAACCACGCCGACCGCAGCATCGCGGGCGAGCGGGCAGTCACGAATTCCTCGAATCCGTCCGGGGGTGTAGGCATGCGTTCCTCCACCCACCCAAGCGCGTTGGCAGTGCCGGGGGGTAAACAGACGCAAGGGCAGAGACGGGACTTTTTTCGGCGACCGGCGCAGGGACCATATCGCGCCACGCCGCGGTCAGAACCGGGACCGGACCTGCGGCCCGGAGCTGCCGGAGAGCACTCGGACCCAGTCCCCTACCTGAGCGGCCCGCCGGGGCGCTGGGAGACTACGGCGGCGCCGTCAAGCTCCGGGACGGCCGCGCCGTCGACGCTGAACCGGCCCTGGAGCATCATCGCCCGCAGCTGGCTGACGGGGACCGGGCGGGCATAGTGGAAGCCCTGCGCGATGTCGCATCCCATCAGCTTGAGCGCCGCACTGTGCTCGGCGCGCTCCACTCCCTCGGCCACGACGGTCAGCCCGAGGTTGTGGCCGAGATCGATAGCGCCGCGAACCAGGATGGCATCGTTCTCGTCCTCCGTCATGCCCAGCACGAAGGAACGATCGATCTTGAGCTCGTCCACCGGGAGCCGCTTGAGGTACGCCATCGAGGAGTAGCCGGTGCCGTAGTCATCGACGGAGAGCCGGATGCCCAGCCGGTGCAACTCGGTCAGGATCGTCATGGCGAGCCCGGTGTTGGCCATGATCGCGGTTTCCGTCACCTCCAGCCGCAGCAGTGCCGCCGGCACCCCGTACTCCTCGAGCAACCCGTGAACGCGTTCCGGCAGCGTGGTGTCGAGCAGGCACCGCGGCGACAGGTTGACCGCCACCTGCACCTCCACGCCGTCGTCCAGCCACGCCCGCACGTCGACCAGCGCGATCCTCAGTACATGGGTGGTTAGGCGGTTGATCAGGCCGGTGCCCTCCGCGACGGGGATGAACTCGCCCGGCGGCACGAGCCCGCGGGTGGGGTGCTGCCAGCGCACCAGCGCCTCCATGCCGGACAGCTCGCCCAGCTCGAGGCTCACCTTCGGCTGGTAGTACACGACCAGCTCGTCCTCGCGATCGAGCGCCCGGCGCAGGTCGCCGAGCAGCGCTAGCCGGGTCGGGCTCTCCACGTGCAACGCCGGGTCGTAGACGACGATGCCGGTCCTGCCGTCCTTGGCGCGGTACATCGCCACGTCGGCGTAGCGCATCAGCTCGTCGACGGTGCCGCCGTGCGCGGACGTGACGACCACGCCGATGCTGGCCTCCACGTCGACCGTCAGGGCGTCGTCCATGACGAACGTCTGGTGCAGGGCGTGCAGCACCCGCTCGGCAAGTTCGCCGGCGCTGTCGGCGTCGGTCCGGGGAAGCAGCACGGCGAACTCGTCTCCGCCGAGGCGGGCCACCGTGTCGGCCGCCCGCACCGCCTGCCCCACCCGGTTCGCCACCTGGCACAGCAGCTGGTCGCCGTAGTGGTGTCCGAGCGCGTCGTTGACCTCCTTGAACCGGTCCAGGTCGAACACCATGACAGCAACCGCCTCGCCCGTGCGGGCGGCGCCGGACAGGGCCTGTCCCAGCCGGTCCGCGAACACGGTGCGGTTGGGCAGGCCGGTGAGCCGGTCGTGCAGCGCCTGGTACTCGCTCTTGCGCGACTGCCGTACCAGCTCACGCTGGTAGCCGAGGATGACCAGGCCGAACGCCGCGAGCATGCAGAGCCCGACGGCGAAGCCGGCCAGGGTGGCGACGTACACCAGTCGCTCGACCCGTTCCAGTTCGCGCACCGCCCGTGCGGCCGCCACGATGTGGACGTCGGCCGCCGCCTGCACGTCGCCGCTGATCCGATCGAACGCCGGGTCGGTCTCGGTATTGTCGATCTCCAACTCGAGCGCGGCGTCACCCGCGTCGACCGCCCGGAACAACCGCTGCACGGACTGGTAGTACTCGGTGTGCCGCGCCTCCAGGCGCGCCACACCGGCCCGTTCCTCGGCACTTCCCCATTGCCGCACGTCGTCCAGGGCGAGGGCCAGATCCAGGCTCGCCTGCTTGTGCCGCGCCTCGACCTCCGGGCCTGGTTCCAGCCGGTACTTGCGCTCCAGCGACTCCTCCGCCGCGACCGCCTCCTTGGCCCGCACGTACGCACCGGCCAGGGTGGTGGACTTGGTCACCGCCGCGGCGGACCGTCGGGTGCTGGTGACTCCGACGAGGCTCAGCGCGGTCAGGGCGAGCAGGGTGACCGCAAGCCCGGCCGCTGCGGCCCGGCCGGCACCGCTCGGCTTAGCCATCACCATGTCACTCCGTCGGTCCGCGCCAAGGGCATCGCAGGTGCCCGTTGACCATGGATCGGCCGCCAGCGGGCCAGGATGAGCACATTCGGCCGCCCGTTGCGCGCGGCTGTCAACATGGCGTCGTGACATCCGAACCGGTCCCCGCGCGTACCGCAATGTCGATATGCTGCCGGCTCGGCGCGTCCGCCCGGGCTTCGGGGCGCCGCTGGCAGCGGCGTTGAGGGGACTGACAGGCGAATGAGTGCGTTCGTTGCCGCGGCCCTCGGCGTTCCCACCGTCTTCCTGACGTTCCTGCTTATCGTCGTCATCGGCTACTGGCTGGTGGTCCTGCTGGGCGCCGGCGAGATCGACGCGCTCGACGGCGCGGAGGGCGAGATCGGCGAAGCCGGCCACGGCACGAACGGCGGCCTGTCCGGCGGCCTGTCCGGCGCCCTGGCAACGGTGGGGCTCGGCGGGGTGCCGGTGACCGTGGTGCTCTCGTTGCTGATCGCCGTCGCCTGGTTCGTCAGCCTGATCGGGACGGTGCTGCTCGGGCACCTGACCCTGTCGACGCCGCTGCTGGCCGCCGCCGGCCTGGCGGTGCTCATCGCCGCCGGGCTCGTGGCCGTCTTCACGGTGCGCCTGCTCGTTCTGCCGATCCGGCGGATGTTCTCGGGCGGTGCCGCGCCGTCCCGCGCCGACTTCGTCGGCCGGCCCTGCGTGATCCGCACCGGCCGGGTCGGGGCCGACTTCGGGCAGGCAGAGGTGACCGCGGGTGACGGGTCCTCCGCGGTCGTCCAGGTCCGCCAGACCGGCAACGAAGCCCTAACCGCGGGCAGCGTGGCCCTCATCTACGACTACGACCCGGATGGTGAGTTCTTCTGGGTGCTGCCCCGCAGCGCCGCCACGGGTCCCGAACTCCCCGGCACCGAACCCCAAAGGAACTCCTGATGGATGTGCTCAACATCGGCTTCGGCGTACTGCTCGGCGTCGTGCTCCTCGTCCTCATCGCCCTCGCCTTCCTCGTCGCCCGACTGTTCCGCAAGATCGAGCAGGGCAAGGCCCTGATCGTCTCCAAGGTGCGCCGGGTCGATGTCACGTTCACCGGCGCCATCGTCCTGCCGGTGCTGCACAAGGCCGAGGTCATGGACATCTCGGTGAAGACCATCGAGATCGAGCGCAGCGGCAACGAAGGGCTGATCTGCCGGGACAACATCAGGGCCGACATCCGGATCACGTTCTTCGTCCGGGTCAACAAGACCGTGGAGGACGTCATCAAGGTCGCCCAGGCCATCGGCACCGCCCGGGCCAGCGACGAGACCACGTTGCAGGAGTTGTTCAGCGCGAAGTTCTCGGAAGCCCTGAAGACGGTCGGCAAGCAGCTCGACTTCGTGGATCTCTACACCCAACGCGACGAGTTCCGCGATCAGATCCTGCGGGTCATCGGCACCGACCTCAACGGCTACAGCCTCGAGGACGCGGCCATCGACTACCTCGAGCAGACCCCGATGCACCGGCTCGACCCGGCCAACATCCTCGACGCCCAGGGCATCCGCAAGATCACTGAGTTGACCGCAATCGAGCATGTCCGGACCAACGAGTTCCAGCGCAACGAGGAAAAGGAGATCACCCGCCAGAACGTCGACGCGCGGGAGGCCATCCTCGAGTTGCAGCGCCGGCAGACCGACGCCGAGACCAAGCAGAACCGCGAGATCGAAACCATGCGGGCACGGGAGCAGGCCGAGATCTCCAGGGTCCAGGCGGAGGAGCGGCTCAAGGCCCAGACGGCCCATATCCGCACCGACGAGCAGCTCGGCATCCAGAACGAGAACCAGGCCCGGGAGATCGCCGTCGCGCAGAAAAACCGGGAACGCGTCATCGCCATCGAGACCGAGCGGATCGAGAAGGACCGCCAGCTCGAGATCATCGCCCGGGAACGCGAGACGGCGTTGTCCACCATCTCGAAGAACAAGGAGGTGGAGACGGAGAAGCGGGCGATCGCCGAGGTGATCCGGGAACGGATCGCGGTGGACAAGACCGTGGCCGAGCAGGAGGAGAACATCAAGCGGCTGCGCGTCGTCGAGGAGGCGGAGCGCACCCGCCAGGCCGTGATCATCGCGGCGGAGGCCGAGGCGCAGGAGGGCCTGGTCAAGGACATCAAGGCGGCCGAGGCCTCCGAGTTGGCCGCGCGGCACAAGGCCCGGGAGGACCTGGTCCTGGCGGAGGCACGCCAACAGGCCGCCGAACTGGACACCCGGGCGAAGATCCGCCTCGCCGAGGGACACCAGGCGGAGGCCGCCGCCGCCGGGCTCGCCGAGGTGCAGGTCCGCGAGCGCGACGCCGCGGCCACCGAGAAGGTCGGTCGCGCCGAGGCGGTGGTGGCGCGCGAGATGGCGCTGGTGGCCGCGGACGCGGTGCGGGACAAGCTCAAGGGCGAGGCCGAGGGCCTCACCGACAAGGCAGCCGCGATGGCCGCCCTGGACTCCGCGAGTCGCGAGCACGAGGAGTACCGCCTGCGGCTGGAAGCGGAGAAGGAGATCCGGCTGGCCAGCATCGACGTGCAGCGGCAGATCGCCGACGCGCAGGCCTCCGTGGTCGCCGCGGGTCTGGAGAAGGCGAACATCGACATCGTGGGCGGCGACAGCGTCTTCTTCGACCGGTTGATGAGCTCCATCACCATGGGCAAGAGCGTCGACGGGTTCGTCGAGCACTCCGATGTCGCGAAGGCGCTCGGCGGCCCGTGGTTGGACGGCTCGGGGAACTTCGGGCAGGACCTGACCCGGCTGCTCGGCTCGCTCAACAGCAACGACATCAAGAACCTGACCCTCGCAACGCTCCTCGGCCAACTGATCAAGGCCGGCGGGTCGGACGCCGGCAAGCTCCGTGAGCTGTTGAGTACCGCGCATCGGCTCGGCGTTGCGGAGGCGCCCGTCGCCGCGCTCGCCACGTCGAGGCAGTGAGCGGGCAGGTGGCCGACCCCGCCGCTCCCGGTGCCGCTCCCGCCGCTCCCGGGGCCGACAGGGGGACCGTTCCCGGCGCGACGGCGGCCCCGCGCGACGCTGACCGGAACGGCGCCGAGCCGTCCGTCGGCACCGGACTGGACGCGGGCACCTACGAGGTGCTCCGGGGGCGCCTGCGCACCCAGGTTGCCGAGCTCGGCCGGCGGGCGGAGGCGCTCAACGCCCGCCGCCTGACGACGTTCGGCAGCACCGAACTGAGC
The DNA here is from genome assembly GCA_035296325.1 of Micromonosporaceae bacterium. Lineage (GTDB taxonomy): Bacteria > Actinomycetota > Actinomycetes > Mycobacteriales > Micromonosporaceae > DATHBD01. Next base: position 171,036 of record DATHBD010000082.1, read on the forward strand.
CTGCTCGGCACGGAGCGGATCCGCACCGAGCACAACTGCGTGCCCCGCGACATCGTCTCGGTGGGCGGGCGGATGCTGTTCGGGTACAACGTCTTCATCGGCCTCAAGGCCGAGACGTCGGTCGACGATGTGTTCTCGCTGCACCACTTCGCCCGGGCGGAAGGGGCCGGCGCGGAGGCCGGCGCGGGCACCGCGGCCGGCAAGGCGGCATTCCGGTTCGAGGACGCGGCCGCCGACGAACTGCCCGGCCTGCTGCGCGCCGCCCAGTTCCAGCGCGACTTCGCCGAACTGTACCGCTACTACCGGGAGACCCGGCTGGTCCAGCTCCGACGCCTCGACGGTCGGCTGCTGGCCATCTTCCAGACGAGTCCCCGCATCGACGACATCCGGGTACTGCGGTGGCGGGTCGACACCTCGGGCGCGGTCAGCTATCTGGACAACCGGGGCGAGCGCGACCACACGTTCCCGCCGTCACACGACTTCGAGTGGCTCGAAACCACGCGGGACAACCACGTGCTGGGGCGACACCCACACATCTCAATCGATGACGAGGTCTTCGTCGAGACGGTCGGCGGCAACCTCACCGTGAAGGTGGAGAACAACACCGAGTCCGGGGAGGGCGTCTACAGCGAGCCGGTCGAGGAGCCGCTGCAGAGCCTCGCCGACGCCGACGTGTCGTACGCCAGGGTGGGGCCGCTGATCCTGCTCCGGATCCGGCCGTACAAGGAGACCCAGTGGCGGCACCTGGTCTTCAACACCCGGACCCGGGCGGTGGTGCGACTCGACAGCATCGGGCAGGCATGCCAGCGCCTGCCCGAGGATCACGGGATCATCTTCCCCGGCGGGTACTACCTGTCCACCGGCGCGACGAAGACGTTCGAGACGGACGTGGCGAGCCTGGAGTTCGAGCGGATGATCCGCTCCGCGAACGGCGAGGACGTGCTCTACGTCTTCCACGCCCGGGCCGAGGGCCGCAGCCTGCTGCTGTCGTACAACGTGATCCGCAAGGAGATCGCCAACCCGATCCCGTGCCACGGCTACTCGCTCTTCGACGACGGCACGCTTGTCGTCTTCCGGGCCACCTCCGAGGAGCCGACCCGGGTGCACCCGATGCAGGTCTGGCAGACGCCGTACCAGTCCGACACCTACGCGGCGGCGCAGCCGGTGGGCACCGGGCCGCTGGAGCGCATCGGCAACGCCGAGCTGGTCCGTGGCATCTCCGACTGCCTTTCGCTGGGGCGCATGGTCGAGGAGATGGCCCCCTCCGTGGCGGTCTTCGAGGCGCTCATCGCGACCTGTGCCAAGATTTTCGACCACTACCACTGGCTTGGTGAATCCGAGCTCGGTGATCTCCGTGCGCCGTTGGCGGACGTGCGGGCCACCGCGGAACAGGTCCTCGACGAGTACGAGACGGTGCAGACCCTGACCGCCCGCGCCGCCGCTGACCTCGCCACCGCCGCAGCCGAGATCACGTCGATGATGCGGCTGGCCCGGGCCGAGGCGCCGCGCACCGCCGACGCCTGGGTCACCCAACTCGCCGAGCTGCGACGCGCCCAGGGCCGGCTGATCACCCTGCGGGAGCTGCGTTACGTCGACGTCGCCGAGATCGACCGGCTGGCCGGCGATCTCGCCGCCGAACTGACCGCGGCAGCGCAGCGCGCGGTCGAGTTCCTGCAGGGCGACGACGCATTTGCCGGCTACCACGCGCAGGTCGATGGGTTGATCGCCGACGCCGAGGCGATCGCCACCGTCGCGGACGCGACTCCGGTCACCGAACGGCTCACCGCGCAGGCCGAAGGCCTGGAGATTGTGACCGAGGTGGTCGGGTCCCTGGACGTCGCCGCGGCCACGGTCCGGACCGCCATCCTGGCCCGGATCGGTGAGGTGCTCGCCGGCGTCAACCGGGCCCGGGCGACCCTGGACGCCCGCCGCCGGGAGTTGCGCTCGGCTGAGGGCCGCGCCGAGTTCGCCGCCGAATTCGCCCTGCTCAGCCAGGCGGTCACCGGCGCGTTGGCGACTGCCGACACGCCGCAGCGCTGTGACGAGCAAGTGGGTCGGCTCCTTCTGCAGCTGGAGAACATGGAGTCGCGCTTCGCCGACCTGGACGACTTCGGCGCGCAGTTGGCCGACAAGCGCGAAGACGTGTACGAGGCCTTCGCGTCGCGCCGGCAGGCCCTCGTCGACGAGCGGGCCCGGCAGGCCGGCCGGCTCAGCGACTCGGCGGAGCGGATCCTGCGCAGCGTGCAGCGCCGGGTCGCCGGCCTGCGCTCGCTGGACGAGGTGAACACGTACTTCACCTCCGATCCGATGATCACCAAGCTGCGCGCGGTGGGCGAACAGCTGCGCGCCCTCGGCGACGCTGTCCGGGCCGAGGAACTCGAGGGCCGGGTCAAGGCCGCCCGCCAGGAGGCCGGCCGGGCGCTGCGCGACCAACTGGACCTCTACAGCGACGGCGGCGAGACGATCCGACTGGGGCGGCACCGGTTCGCGGTCAACACCCAGTCCATCGACCTCACCCTGGTGCCGCAGGACGGCCGGATGAGCCTGGCCATCACCGGGACGGACTACCGCGCCCCCGTGCACGACCAGGCGTTCCAGGCCACCCAGCCGTACTGGGAGCAGTTGCTGGTCTCCGAGTCACCGCAGGTGTACCGGGCGGAGTACCTGGCCACCGCCATCCTCGCCGACGCCGAGCTGGGCGGCGGTGGGCTCAGCGTGGACGCGCTGTACCGGGCGGCGGCCGATGCCAGCCTGGAGGATCTGGTCCGCCGGGTCGCCGAGAGCCGGTACGACGAGGGGTACGTGCGCGGCATCCACGACGCCGACGCCACCGTGATCCTGGACGCGCTGCTGCGGTTGTACGCCGGCGCCGGTCTGCTGCGCTACCCGCCGGCGGCGCGCGCGATGGCGCAGGTGTTCTGGTCGTTCGGCTGCGCCGAGCCGACCCGGGCGGCGTGGACGACGCGGGCGGTGTCGCTGGCCCGGGCCCGAACCATGTTCGGCCGGCCGACGGACAACGGCGCGGACGCGGCCGACGACCTACGCGCCGAGGTGGCCGCCGCGCTGACATCGTTCGCTTCTGGCGCCCGTCTGGCCGGGTGGGCCGGCGGCGACCTCGACCTGAGCGCCGAGTACCTCACCGGGGAACTCGCCTGCGCACCGCTCGGCTTCGTCACCAGCGCTGCGGCCCGGGCCCTGCTCGACGACTTCCGCACCGCGCTCGGCGGGCCGCAGTCCAAACAGGGCGCCGAGTTCACCGAGGACCTGCGCGCGTTGGGGGACGACCTGGCCGCCCGGGCGCAGCTGGTCACGGCATGGCTCGGGGCGTTCCTCTCCACCACCGCCAGCCCCACCTCAGCCACCCCCGCGGACGGGAACGCCGGGGCGGCACGGCGGTACTCGGCCGCCGACCTGCCGGAAGCCGTCGCCATCGAGCTGTGCGGCGCCGCCCTCCCCCGGCACGACTCCTCGGCGAGCCTGTCCGAAGTCGTCGTCGGCCTGCTCGGCTCGCATCCACGCGTTCTCGATCGACGGCTGCGCCTGAACATCGACGAGGTGCTGACCCGGACCAGGCGGTTCCGCACGGTACGGGTGCCGGCCTTCCGCGCGTACCAGCGCCAGCGCACCGAGCTCCTCGCCGCCCAGCGGGAGCGGCTGCGGCTGTCGGAGTACCAGCCGTCGGTGATGAGCGCCTTCGTCCGCAACCGGTTGCTGGATGAGGTCTACCTGCCGCTGATCGGGGCCAACCTGGCCAAGCAGCTCGGTGCGGTCGGTGCCGGCAAACGCACCGACCAGATGGGGCTGCTCCTGCTCATCTCGCCGCCGGGGTACGGCAAGACCACCCTCATGGAGTACGTGGCGAGCCGGCTCGGTCTGGTGTTCGTCAAGGTCAACGGACCTGCCCTGGGGCACGCGGTCACCTCGCTCGATCCCGCCGAGGCACCCAACGCCACCTCGCGGCACGAGGTGGCGAAGATCTCCTTCGCCCTCGAGCTGGGCAGCAACGTGCTGCTGTACCTGGACGACATCCAGCACACCTCGCCGGAGCTGCTGCAGAAGTTCATTTCACTCTGTGACGCCCAGCGCCGGATGGAGGGGGTGTGGGACGGCCGGACCCGCACGTACGACCTGCGCGGCAAGCGCTTCGCGGTCTGCATGGCCGGCAACCCGTACACCGAGTCCGGCCAGCTCTTCCGCGTCCCGGACATGTTGGCGAACCGGGCCGACGTCTGGAACCTGGGCGACGTGCTCGCCGGCCGGGAGGATCTCTTCGCGCTCAGCTACGTCGAGAACGCACTGACCTCCAACCCGGTCCTGGCGCCGCTGTCCACCCGGGACCGCGCCGACATCGGGCTGCTGGTGCGCCTCGCCGACGGCGACGACACGGTCCGGCCGGACCAGCTCAGCCATCCGTATGCGGCGGCGGAGCTGGAGCAGATCCTGGCAGTGCTGCACAAGGTGCTCCGGGTGCAGCGCGTGGTGCTCGCCAACAATCAGGCGTACATCGCCTCGGCGGCACAGTCCGACGCGTCCCGCACCGAGCCGCCGTTCCTGCTCCAGGGCTCGTACCGCAACATGAACAAGTTGACCGAGCGCATCGTCGCGGTGATGAACGACGACGAGCTGGACGCCGTCATCGACGACCACTATCTCGGCGAGGCGCAGACGCTCACCTCCGGCGCCGAGGCCAACCTGCTGAAGTTCGCGGAACTGCGCGGCACGATGACGGCCGAGCAGGCCCGGCGGTGGGCCGAGGTGAAGGCCGGCTACCTGCGGGCACGTGCGCTGGGCGGGGACGCCGACGACCCGATGAGCCGCGCGGTGGGCGCCGTCGGCCTGGTGGCCGATGGTGTCCGGGCCGTCGAGCACGCCATCCGTCGGGCGGCGGAGCGGCCGGCCTGACCGACCGCTGGACGCCGCGGACAAACGCCTCACCCTCCCCCGCTACCGGCCGATCTGAGGGGTGCGACCAGCGGAGGAGGTCTGAGCGGGATGGCTGTGCCCCCAAGCCGGCTGGCCGGCCTTCGCGTGGTCGCGTCGCGCGCCCGCCGGACCGACCCGCTGCTGCTCACCTCGTTCTCGATCGTGATCTTCGCGATCGTGTGGTTCGGAGTGAACCTCGACCGGCCCAGGGCGCTGTGGCTGCTGTGGCTCCCGTCCCCACTGGCCGCCGCGATGTTGACGGCGGTGTTCCAGCGCGTCGCCCGAACCGAACGGCTACCCGCCCTCACCCGCAGGTTCTGGCGGCACCTCAGCTTCTCCGCGGCGATGGTGGGCGCCGGTTCGCTGGCACAGGCCTACGACGCGCTGCAGGATCCGCTTGCCGGCGGCCAGCGCACCGGACCGGCCATGTTGATCTCTTACACCTGCGCGATCGCGATCGTCATGTGGGCCCTCCTCCGCCTGCCGCTGGGTGTCCAGGCGCGTGGCGAACGCCTTCGGGTGGCGCTGGACGCCGGCACGGTCATGCTGGCGGCCGCGGCGTTTCTCTGGCACTTCAACACCCGGCCGCTGCTGGCACTCGGCGCAGACCGGAGCACCACCCTGATCACGTCCGCGATGGTGGCCCTCCTCGCCCTGCTGGCCGTGTTCGCCATCGCCAAGGTGGTGCTGTCCAGTCACGCCTTCATCGACCGGGCCGCGCTCCGGCTGCTGGCCTGTGCCATCCTGATCGGCAGCCTCTCCGCACTTCCGCAGCAGTACCTCTCCAGCCAGCCGCACCTGATGTCGACCCAGCTCAGCGTCCCCGCCGTGATGTTCCTCGCGGCATGGGCAGGGGTCCGGCAACGCGCCAGCGGGCAGCTACCGGCCGGCACCTTTGCAGACGTCGGCCGGCGACCGTTCACCGTGCTGCCCTACCTCGCCGTTGCGGCTGTCGACGCATTGCTTCTGACGCTGCTCTGGTCGCCGAACGACGATGAACTGGTGATCGGGGTGGTGGCGGTCCTGCTCACCGGACTCGTCGTGCTGCGGCAGGTCACAGCGTTCCAGGACAACCGGCGACTGCTCGATCAGCTTGACCACGGGGCGACCCACGACACGCTGACCAATCTTCCCAACCGGCGACTGTTCAACGAACGGCTGCAGCACGCGCTGACCTCCGGGACGCCCCGGACGGTGAGTGTGGCGCTCATCGACCTCGATGACTTCAAGGTGGTGAACGACAACCTGGGGCACGAGATCGGCGATGCGCTGCTCGTCGCCGTGGCGCAGCGACTCACCACCTGCGTCCGGGCCCCGCACACCGTGGCGCGGCTGGGCGGTGACGAGTTCGTCCTGATCCTCGACGAAGTCGGGCCGGCCGCCGCGTCAGCCACCGCGGAAACCATCACCGCCGCGCTGACCGAACCGATCGCCGCGCAGGGCCATGAGCTGTTGATCCGGGCCAGCATCGGGATCGCCGACGGTGGCACCGGCGACGAGCCGAGCCAGCTCCTCCGCCGGGCTGACATCGCCATGTACGCCGCCAAGAACCTCGGTGGCAGCCGGCATCTGCACTACCAGGCCGGCATGGCAGGTACCGTGGCGAATCACGCCCAGTTGGGCGTCGAGCTGCGCCAGGCCATCCTGGCGGAGCAGTTCGTTGCCCTGTACCAGCCGATCGTGAGCCTGGACAGCGACGCACAGATCACCGGCGTCGAGGCGCTCGTCCGCTGGGTTCATCCGGTGCGCGGCATGCTCCCGCCCAGCGAGTTCATCCCCCTGGCCGAGCGCACGGGCCTCATTGTCCCGCTGGGCCGTTGGATCCTCCGCCACGCGTGCTTCCAGCTCGTTGCCTGGACCGCGGAGCACGGTGCGACGAACCCGGCGTTCCTGAACGTCAACGTGTCCGCCCGGGAGTTGCGCGAGGGGGGGTACGCCGACGACGTCGCCGCGGCACTCGCCGACTCGGGGTTGGCGCCGGACCGCCTCACCCTCGAGATCACCGAAACGACGATCTTCGAGCTCGGAGCGTCAGTGACGAATCTCCAGCACCTGCGCGACATGGGCGTGCGGATCGCCCTCGACGACTTCGGCACCGGGCAATCCACCCTCACCCAGCTGCAGAACTGCCCGGTCGATCAGCTCAAGCTGGACCGGTCTTTCACCCGGGCAACGGTGAACACGGAGCCGACCATCGCCGCCGCGGTGCTGCAGCTGGCTCGGGTCCTGCGTCTGGCCATCATCGCGGAGGGCGTCGAGACCGCCCAGGAGGCGCACCGGCTGCGCCACATCGGCTACGAGACCGCGCAGGGCTACTTCTTCGCTCGCCCCATGCCGGCCGAGGAACTCAACGATCGGCTTCGGGCGCAGGCGCACACGCCGTGCCTCAGCGGCGCCGGCGGCCGGATAGCGACGCTACCGGTCACGGCCCACTGACGCACGGTGTGTGCGCCTGGCACCGCGCTAGCTGATCCGAACGAACCGCCACTGCTGCTGAACGGCGCCGGTGTCGGTCCACTGGACGGCGGCCGAACCATTCGTGGTCCCGCTGCCGTTGTCCAGGGCCTTGCCGCTACGCCTCGAGATCAGCTTGAACGCGCCGCCCGCCGCCGCGGTGATGGCCCACTGCTGCGGGTCGCCGCCGTTGTCGGTCCACTGCATCGCGGGCGCCCCCTCGGTCAGGACGTAGCCGTTGTCCAGGGCCTTGCCGCTGTGCCGGCTGATCAGCTTGTAGTAGCCACCGCTGAGTGCGGTGACGGTCCACTGCTGCGCCGTGCCGCCGTTGTCGGTCCACCCCACGACGCCAGCGCCGTCGGTGGTCGAGCTGGCGTTGTCGAGCGCCAGGCCACTGTGCACGCTGACCAGCTTGTACACCCCGCCCGAGACGATTCCGGTGGCAGGTGCACCGGAGCCTGCGACGGGAACCCCGGACACCTCGACCACGACGACCGACACGTTCGGGTTGGGCGCTGCGGTGGGCACCCGGACGTTGATGAACCCGCCGCTGACCGTGTACGTCAGCGACGTACCCGGGCTGTTCAGCAGGTAGACCCGGCTGATCGTGTTCTGCAGCGTCGGGATCTGCAGGGTGCCGCCGGTGGGCCAGTTGAAGACGTGGGCGTAGAGCCGGCCGTTCTTCTTGGTGTAGCGGCCCCAGGACGGCTCGGAGCTGAACGGGCTGGCCGTCGCTCCGTAGATGCTGTCGCCGTAGATGCCCATCCAGGAGCCGATGGCGTTGAGCAGGTTCACCGACCCGGTGGGTACCGCGCCGTTGCCCATTGGCCCGATGTTTAGCAGGTAGTTCCCGTCCCGGGAGACCACCGTCGCCAGCTCCTGGATCAGCGTCCGCGCCGACTTGTACGAGTTCTCCCGGCCGGCGTCGTAGCCCCACGCGCCGTTCAGCGTCGCGCAGGTCTCCCACGGGCGGGACAGCGGCCGTGCCGGCACGGTCTGCTCCGGGCACTCGAAGTCACCGAGGCCGGTGTGGCGCTTCACCCGCTCGTTGACGATCAGATTGGGCTTGCGGGCGATCAGCCAGTTGTACAGGTCCTGACCGTCGGCCCGGTTCCACCAGTCGGCGAGCGTCGGGGTGGCGCGGTCCACGCACCAGTCCCCGTCGAACCACATCACCGCGGGGTCGTAGCGGTCCAGCAGTTCCTGCAGCTGCGCCTTCATGTCGCGCACGTAATTGGCCTTGGCGGTCATCGACGACACCGTGGAGAAGACCGTGTCGGTCTTGCGCAGGGTCTGCGACGGGTGGCTCCAGTCCAGGATGGAGTAGTAGAGGCCGAACACGATGCCCTGGCGGGTGCACTCCGCCTTCAGCTGGGCCAGCAGGTCGGCCTTGTACGGGGTGTAGGCGGGCAGGGTGTACGGGCGGCCCGCGGTGTCGGTGAAGCTCGCGACCTTGGAATCCCACATGGCGAAGCCCTCGTGGTGCTTGGCCGTGATCACCAGGTACTTCATCCCGGCGGCCTTCGCCAGCCCGACGATGCTGGCGGCACTGAAGCTGGTCGGGTTGAACCGGGCCGAGATGTCACGGTGGTAGTTGGCCTTGGCCCAGGTCTCGTTGGCGAAGACCCACTCGCCGCGACCCGCGTACGAGTACGACCCGAAGTGGATGAACATCCCGAACCGGGCCGCGTACCACCAGTTCATCTTCGAGGGCACGGTGTAGGCGGATGCCTCGGTGGCACGCAGGGCGAGCGGCACGCCGATGGCGGCCATCCCGGTCGCCGCGGCGCCCAACTTGATCAATTGCCGGCGACTCATTTCGATGGCCACGCCACACCCCTCGTCTGCCCGCTGCGCCCAGCGTGCTCGGATTATTGCAGGAATTCATCCGACGATAAGGTCCCACTACCGGTCGGTCAAGGCGTACATCGGCGGCCGTCGTTCAACCAGCACCGTCAGCCAGGCATTTCGCGGACGTTTCAGAAAGGGACGACTTTCCGCTTCGACACACCGTGGCGATCCCGGGCGGTCAGCGCGCCGCCGGCCGCGCCGTCAGGGTTGCTCCGGCCAGCACGTCTGCGATGCCTTCCAACAGGGCGTCCGCGGTGAACGGCTTGCGCAGCAGCGGCAGCTCGGCGTTCGGCGGATTTCCGCCGGGGAACGACCCAGCCGTGTACCCCGACATCAGCAGGTAGCGGAGATCGGGCCGAAGCGAGACCAGGCGCTCGATCAGCTGCGGGCCGGACATCTCCGGCATGATCACGTCGGTCAGTACCGCGTCGATGTGCGGGTCGTCGTGGACGAACAGTTCCAGCGCGTGCATCGGCGTGGCGGCCGGAACGACGCGGTAGCCGGATCTGCCGAGGATGCGGACCACGATGTCCCGTACCGCGGCTTCGTCCTCGACCACCAGAATCGTCTCGCCCGAACCAGCCGCCGGCGTCGCCACCGGTGGGACCGGTTTGACTTCGCCGAACTCGACGCACGGCAGCGCCACCGTGATGGTGGTGCCCCGGCCGGGCTCGGTGTCCACGGTGATCTCGCCGCCGGCGTCCTTGATCACGCCGTACGCGGTCGCGAGTCCCAGACCCGTCCCGTGCCCCTGCGCCTTCGTCGTGAAGAACGGCTCGAAGGCACGTCGGGCCACCTCCGGGCTCATCCCGCTGCCGGTGTCGGTGATCACGAGGCGTACCCGCCGGCTGAGCCCGGCGCCCGGGACGGCGTCGGCGGAACTGCAGGCGGTGGTCTCGATGCGCAGCTGGCCACCGTGTGGCATCGCCGCTCGGGCGTTGACCACGAGATTCACGATGACCTGTTCCAGCTTGCTCCGATCGATGCGGACGGCCGACAGGCCGGGTTGCAGCACGGTACGGAACTCGATGTCCTCACCGATGGTGCGCCGGAGCAGGTACTCGGTCTGGCTCACCACCGCGTTCAGATCGAGGATCTCGGCCTGCGACGGTTCCAGTCGGCTGAAGATGAGCAGTTGCCGGGTCAGCGCGGCGGCCCGCTCGGCCGCTTCGTTGATCCCCACCACATCGGGCCGGCACGGGTGGGAAGGGCCGAGCGCCTCCAGCACCTCGCCGCCGAACCCCATGATCACGGCGAGCAGGTTGTTGAAGTCGTGCGCGATGCCGCCGGCGAGCTGACCCAGCGAGTCGAGCCGCTCGGCCTGGCGCAGCTCCCGGTCGAGCCGTTCCCGTTCCTGGTTGCCCAGGGTCTGCTCGGTGACGTCGCGGAGGATCCCCTCCACCGCGATCAGGCGTCCGTCGCTGTCGCTGATCCCCACCGCCCGCTGTTCCATCCAGACCAGGCGACCGTCGCGCCGCCGCCAGCGGACCACGAGATCGCGCGGCTTGGAGGAACGCCATGCCTCTTCAAATCTGGGTCGGTCCTCGGGCTCCACCATCGCGAACACGATCCCGGAATTCGCGTAGAGCTCGGTGGGCCGGTAGCCGGTGACCGTCGCGACCGCGGGGCTGATGTAGTCCAGGCGGGCATCCGGCACCAGGTACCGGAAGATGATGTCCTGCGCATGTTCGGCCAGGAGCCGGAATCGTTCCTCGCTCGCCCGCAGTGCCGCCTCGGCGTTGCGGCGCTGACGGCGTTCGTCGGCCTCCCGGATCTCCCGCTCCACCGCCGGCGCGAGCCGGTTCAGTCGGTTCTTGAGCACGAAGTCATGGGCGCCGGCCTTCATCACCGTCGCCGCGACCTCCTCACCGACCTTGCCGGACACCAGGATGAGCGGGATGTCCAGGCCGCTCTCCCGGATGATGCGCAGGGTGTCCTCGACGCTGAAGGACGGCATGTTGTAGTCCGAGATGACCACCTGCGGCGGCCTGGCCCGCAGCGCGTCGGCCACACCCTGCGCGGTCTGCACCGCCTGGTAGGTCAGCTCCACCTCGCCGCGCCGCAGCTCCAGGACGATGAGCAGGACATCGTCCTCGCTGTCCTCCACGATGAGCGCGTGGACCGGGGTCATGATCAGCCCTCGCCGGGCCGCAACGGCGGTGGTTCGTTGAGCAGCAGCCAGTACATCCCCAGCATCTTCGCCGCATCGAGGAACTCGCTGAAGACGACCGGCTTGCGCACGTAGCTGTTGGCGCCGAGCCGGTAACTCTCCACGATGTCGCGCTCCTCGCTCGACGTGGTCAGCACCACAACCGGCAGCGGGTGGGTCCGGGCGTCGGCCCGGATCCGTCGCAGCACCTCGAGCCCGTCGACTCTGGGCAGCTTGACGTCGAGCAGTACCAACGCCGGCCGAAGTGGCGTGCTCTCGTCGGTCGGAAACAACATGTCGATCGCGACCTGGCCGTCCGGCGCGACGACGACCTCGTTGCCCATGTTGTTCTTCCGGAATGCCCGCAGGGTCAGAATGACGTCGTCCGGGTTGTCCTCGACCAACAGAATGGGGTCGCTGTTCATTCGAACAACTCCAGTTCAGGGATTGTGTGGCGTGAGCGTGAACGAGAACGTGGCGCCGACGCCCGGCTCGCCGGCCGCCCAGACCCGACCGCCGTGGCGCGCGATGACCCGGTGCACGATGGCCAGGCCGACGCCGTTGCCGGCGAAGTCCTTGGTGTCGTGCAGGCGCTGGAACGGGTCGAAGAGCTTCTCCGCGTAGCGCATGTCGAACCCGGCGCCGTTGTCGCGTACGAACAGCACCTGCTCGCCGTCCTGGCGCAGCGACCCGAACTCGACGACGCCGTGCCCTTCCTTGGCCGTGAACTTCCACGCGTTGCTCAGCAGGTTCACCAGCACCAGTCGGACCAGGTGCTGGTCGCACGAGGCGAGCACGCCGTCGGCCACGACCGCCTCGATCGGCCGCTCCGGGTTGGCGGCCCGCAGGTCCGCGAGAATGTCGCAGACCAGCGCACTCACGTCGACAGGTTTGCGGACCAGGTCGACCCGGCTGGCACGGGACAGGTCCAGCAGGTCGTCGATCATCTGCGCCATCCGGGCGACATTGGACTGGAGTCGGCGCAGGTAGTCCTTGCCGGTGTCGTCCAGGCAGTCGGCGTAGTCCTCCAGCAGCACCTGGCTGAACCCGTCCAACGAACGCAACGGCGCCCGCAGGTCGTGCGACACCGAGTACGCGAACGCGTCCAGCTCCCGGGTGGTTGCCTCCAACTCGGCGTTGCGCTCCCACCCCCGGTGCTCCCGCTCGGCGCTGAGTCGCTGGATCTTCTCCTCGGCCCGCTTGCGGTCGGTGATGTCGGTGGAGATCCCGCACACCGCGTACGGTTCGGCGGCGGCGTCGAGCAGTGCGAACCGCACCGTGATGAAGGTGTGCTCGCCATCCTCGCCCGGCGCGTCCTCCTCGATCTGGATCGGCGTTTCGCTGGCCGCCGCCCGCAGGTCGCTGGCCCGGAACTCGGCGGCCAGCTCAGCCGGGAAGAGATCGTGGTCGGTCAGTCCCACGATGGCATCGCGGCGCAGGCCGAACCGTCGTTCGAACTCGCGGTTGACGAGCATGTACCGGCCGTCCATGTCCCGCATGTAGATCACCGAGGACGTGTTGTCGATCAACGCGAGCAGCTGGTCGCGCCCGATCCGATCGTCGTACTGGGCGGCCCGCAGGCGCGCCTCCGCCGGCACGGGGTGTTCCCTGGCCGACGTCGCCAATGGCGGCTGACTCGTCATCGCTCGCCCCCTGGATTACCTGAGAGCCGCCGACCGGGCCGGGTATCGCCATACCACGGCACCCACGAGGTCGGCGTCCAGCGGTTGGCGCGACACCCCATCGCGCCGCGGCCCGCCCCCCGGACAGGGGTCGGAGTCGACTCGGCTGAGACTCGACACCGGTTGGCCACGTTTGGCAACTTACACCAAGCGTAATTGTGACATAACAGTACGTGAACTTTGCGTTGCGGCCGCCCGCGCCCGGGAATGCACGTCGACGCCGCCAAGGGCACCGCTCCACCGGCCCGTGGGTGTTGCCACCGTCCGACCGCAGCCGGACCGGGCACGCCGCCGACCCCAGCTCTCAGTGCGACGGCAAGGACGACGATGTCGCGGCACGCGGCACGCGCCCGTAGCGTGTTGCCGGGACCGACCGGCCGAAGTCGCCGATCGGCGATGGACTCCAGGAGGCGGCGTGACCAGGAACGATCTGCTGGCCTACTGCCTGGCCAAGCCGGGCGCATGGCAGGACGAGCCATGGGAGGGCGACGTCGTGACGAAGGTGGGCAGCAAGATCTTCGCCTTCTTCGGATCCGACCCCGGTGCCGGGCCGCCCGGCGTGGGACTGAAGTGTGGCCCGAACCGGGAGGCCGCTGACGAGTGGCTGCTGCGCTACCCCGACGACGCCAGTGTGATGGCCTACATCGGGCGATCCGGCTGGAACAGTCTGCGGATCGGCGGGGCGATCCCGGAGGACGAGCTGCGCGAGGCGGTCGACGCCTCGTACGACGCCGTGGTCGCCAAGTTGCCGAAACGGGAACGGCCCAGTGATCACTGACGGCCTGCGTCGCCCCCGATCCCGATGAGCGGCGGTCCGCGGGCGGGGTGGAATGCGGATCTTCACCGGAGAGTTGGTCGCGGTATGACGACAATCGGGTTCATCGGCAGTGGCAACATCGGCGGCACGGTCGCACGACTCGCGGTGGCGGCCGGCCACCAGGTGGTACTGAGCAACTCACGCGGGCCGGAGACCCTGACGGACCTCGTCGACGAACTCGGCCCGCAGGCGCAGGCGGGCACGCCCGCCGAGGCCGCGGAGGCGGGTGACCTGGTGGTCGTGAGTATTCCGCTGCGGGCGTACCGCGACGTGCCGGTCCAGCCGCTGTCCGGCAAGGTGGTGGTGGACACCAACAACTACTACCCGCAGCGCGACGGGCACTTCCCCGACCTCGACGACGACTCGACGACGAGCAGCGAACTCCTCCAGCGGCACCTGGCGACCGCCCGGCTGGTCAAGCTGTTCAACAACATCGCGTCCGGGCATCTGCTGGAACTCGCTCGCCCCGCCGGCGCGCCGGACCGCAGCGCACTCCCCATTGCTGGTGACGACACGGACGCGAAGGCCTCGGTTGTGCGCTTCCTCGATGCCATCGGCTACGACGCCGTGGACGCGGGTCCGCTCGCCGAAGGTTGGCGCTTCCAGCCCGACACCCCCGCGTACGGTCTGCCGTACATCCCGGAGGGCCAGAGCTTCGACGGGCCCCCCGCCCCCGCGGGCGCCGACATCATCCGGCGCGCCTTGGCGGCCGCCAATCGCCCGGTGACCATCCACTGACCGGCGCCGGCGGGCGCGGACCCGCCGCGGCCGCTTGCTGAACCGCGCCTACCGGGAGATCGTTGCGGGGTGACCGGCACCCTGCCCGAAACACCCGACCTCGCCGCGGGCGCGGCCAGCATCGGCGGCGCCGACGAGATCCTCAGCGACGGCGCCGTCCGGCAGTTCGTGGTCCGCTCCCTGCTCGGCGCCGACCTCGACGGCAGCAGCGTCTGCGTCATCGTCCCGGACGCCACCCGCAGCTGCCCGCTTCCCCTGCTGCTCTCGGCGGTGCACGAGGCGCTGGCCGGGCGGGCGACCCGGGTGACGGCGCTGGTCGCGCTGGGCACGCACGCCGCGATGACCGCTGCCGAACTGGGCGCGCACCTGGGCTATCCGGCCGGCGATCCGGCGACACGCTATCCCGGCTGGACCGTGCGCAACCACGAGTGGTGGAAGCCGGACACGTTCGTCTCGCTCGGCACGATCGACGCGGAGCGAGTCGCGGAGCTGTCCGAAGGGCGGCTGCGGCAGGCGGTGCCGGTCGCCCTGAACCGGGCCGTGATCGAGCACGACGTCTCACTGGTGGTCGGGCCGGTGTTCCCGCACGAGGTCGTCGGCTTCTCCGGCGGGAACAAGTACTTCTTCCCGGGCGTCGCCGGGCCAGAGGTGATCGACTTCTCACACTGGCTCGGCGCTCTGATCAGCAGCGCCGAGATCATCGGCACCCGGGGGATCACGCCGGTGCGGGCGCTCATCGACCAGGCCGCGTCGATGATTCCGAGTCGGCGGCTGGCGCTGTGCCTGGTGGCGCAGTCCGGTACCAGCGCGCTGCACGCGGCGTCGTTCGGTGCGCCGGAGGCTGCCTGGGCCGCGTGCGCCGACGTGTCGGCCCAGACCCATGTGCGCTACCTCGACGCGCCGGTGCGGCGGGTGCTGTCGGTCGTGCCGACGAAGTACCGGGACATGTGGACCGGCGCCAAGGGCTTCTACAAGGTGGAGCCGGTGGTCGCCGACGGTGGGCAGGTCATCGTGTACGCCCCGCACATCACCCAGATCTCCGCGATGCACCCGCACATCGAGGAGATCGGATACCACTGCCGGGACTACTTCCTCAAGCAGTGGGACCGGTTCTCCCACCACCACTGGGGCGACCTCGCCCACTCCACCCACCTGCGCGGCGCCGGCACCTGGGACCCGGAGCACGGCGAACGCGGCCGGGTCACCGTCACGCTGGCCACCGGCATCCCGGAGGACGTGGTGCGCCGGGCGAACCTGGATTACCTCGATCCGGCCGAGGTGGACCTGGACCGCCTCGCCGCCGACCCGGACACGCTCATCGTGCCCCAGGCCGGCGAGGTCCTGTTCCGTCTGCGCTGACCCCGGACTCAGCCCCGCGATCTTGCAGTCCTGCCTCGGGCAAATCACCGCGAATGGCGCAGAACGGCGGGCACGGCTGCAAGATCACGGGTGGGTGGCGGCGGAGCGGCCCGGGTGATCCGACCGGGCCACCACATCCGTGGGCCGAGATCCACCGCCAGCGCCGGGATGAGCAGGCTCCGGACCAGCAACGCGTCCAACAGGACGCCGACCGCCACGATGACGCCCATCTGCAGGGAGGGCACCAGTGGCAGGACACCGAGCGCCGCGAACGTCGCCGCCAGCACCAGCCCCGCGCTGGTGACGACCCCTCCGGTGACCGTGAGCGCGTGCAGCACACCGCGACGATGGCCGAGCGTGACCGCCTCCTCGCGGGCGCGGGTCATCACGAAGATCGTGTAGTCCACGCCCAGCGCCACCAGGAACAGGAACGTCTGCAGGGGCAGCGCCACCCAGAGATTGGGGTAGCCGAGTACCGGCAGGATGAGGCCCGCCGCGCCGAGCGCCGCCGCGTATGACAGCACCACGCTGGCGAGCAGCACCACCGGGGCGACAAGCGCGCGCAGCAGCAGCACCAGGACCGCGAGGACCACGACCAGGATCAGTGGCATGACCACCCGGTTGTCCCGGTCGATGACCCGGTCGGAGTCGAGCGCGGCAGCCGCGTCGCCGCCCACCAGCGCGTCGGCGCCCGGGACGGCATGCACGGCGGTCCGCAGGCGGCGCACGGTGTCCTTGGCGGCGGCACTCTCCGCCTCGGCCGCGAGGACGGCGTCGATGCGGACCCAGCGGCCGTCCGCCGAGGACACCGCCGGCCGGACCTCGGCCACGCCGGGGACCGCCGCGGCGACGGCGGCCACCGCGGCCGCTCCATCCGCGGTTGCCAGGACGGTGGTCGGCGAGGATGCGCCGCCGGGATAGTGCCGCTCGATGAGGCGCTGGCCGGTCACCGAGCCCACCTCGCTTGTGAAGTTCTCCGACGCGGGCAGGCCGAGGCTGAGGTTGCCCATGCCGAGGGTGAGTACGCCGAGCGCGGCTGCCGTCCCGACCCAGATCAACCGCGGCCGCCGGCCCACCGCCCCAGCCACCCGGGCCCAGCCCCGGTGGTCCTCGGCTGCGTCATGACCGACCGCGCCGGGCGTGTACCGGGGGACGAACGGCCAGAACATCCACCGTCCACCCAGGACCAGCAGAACCGGCAGCAGGGTCGTCATGGCGGCCAGCGCGCCCAGCACCCCGATCGCGGCCACCGGACCGAGGCCGCGCGTCGCGGGCATCTGCGCCGCCAGCAGGCACAGCAGGCCGAGCGCCACCGTGGCGGCCGACGCCAGGATCGCCGGGAAGGAGCGCCGCAGCGCCACCGCCATCGCCTCGTGCCGGTCGGCGTGGCGGCGCAACTCCTCGCGGTAGCGGGCGATCAGCAGGAGCGCATAGTCCACACCGACTCCGAAGAGCAGCACCGTGAGGATGCTCTGGCTCTGCAGATCCACGGCCAGCCCGCCGTAGCGGGCGAGCAGGTAGATCACCGCCGTCGCCACCTGGCTCGCGACCAGTACGGCGACCAGTGGGACGAGCCACAGCACCGGGCTACGGTAGGTCAATAGCAGCAGCAGGATGACCACCCCGGCGGTCACCAGCAGCAGGGTGCTGTCCATACCGTCGAACGCGTCCAGGACGTCCTGGAATCCCCCGGCCGACCCGGTCAGTGCGGTACGCAGCCCCGGCGGGCTGTCGGCGGCCAGCCGCTTCTTGATCTCCGCCACCGCCGTACCCTGCTGGTCGTCGTCGCCGGCCAGCGGGAACACCAGCAGCGTCGCGGCGCCGTCGCCGCTGGGCACCGCGTCGACGGAGCCGGCCCGGGCGTACCCGGCGAAGGCCGCGCGATCGCCTTCCACCTTGGCCCGGTCGGCGGCGGTCAGCCCGCCGTCCCTGGCATACACGGCGACCGCGACGAGGCCGTCGGAGCCGGGGAACGCGGCGGCCGCGCGCTCAGCCGCGCGGGCCGCCTCGGCACTCGCCGGCAGCGCCGCCAGCGAGTCGTTGTTCTGTACCTCGCTCAGCTTCATGCCGAGCGGCGTGGCGAGGGCGGCCAGCAGGAGCCAGATGGCCAGGGTCAGGAACTTGGCGCGCCGGCCCGCGGGTGCGGGCCGGCGCGCGAATCGCTGGGAAGTCGATTTGGTCATGCCGGCAGCGTCCGCCGGCGCGCTGACCGCTCACGCACCTGACGCTGACGGACCCGCTGACAGCAGTGCGGCGACCTCCCCGTCGGCGAGCGCCGCACCGCGGGCGTACACGGCGTCGTAGGCCGCGTCACCGAGCACCGCCCGCGCCCGCGCTGCCACCCGCGCGCCGTCGCAGTCGCCGGTGCCCGTCTCGCGCCGTAACGTTCCCGCCGCACCCAGCAGCAGCGCCGCCTGCAGCGCGTCGCCTTCCAGCAGGGCCACCCCGGCGAGGCCCTCGGCAACCGGGGCGGCCGCGCCGAATCGGCCGCCCTCCGCCGCGGCGAGCGCCTGCTCGTGCCACGCCCGCGCGGTCGGCGCGTCACCGGCTGCCTCCGCGATCCATCCCAGTGCGGTAAGGATGCGCAGGCGGAGCAGGTCGGGCCCGAACCACCCGGTCGGGCAGTCCAGCAGCGCCGCATCGGCCAGCTCCCGGGCGCCGTCCAGGTCGCCGCCGAGGCGGGCCACGTCGGCCAGTCCGAGGGTGGCCATCGCCAGCGCCTCGCGGGTGGCCCCGCGCCGCGCCAGGTGCGCGGCGTGGGCGAAGTCGGCCTGGGCACTCGCCAGGTCCCCGGCGGCGGCGGAGCTGCGACCCCGTCGGCACATCAGCTCCACGATGTCGTCGGTGGAGTCCAGTTGCGCGGCCAGACTCAACGCCTCATCGATCATCGCGAGGAAGCCCGCCCGGTCACCCCGCCACTCCGCCAGCGACGCCAGATCGGCCAGCGTGTTGGCCATCCCCCAGCGATCGCCGACCGCACGGAAGCCGGCCAGCGCGGCGGACAGCTCCGTGTCTCCCTCGGCCAGCCGACCGCTGTACAGCTCGATCGCACCCAACCCGTACCGGGCCAACGCCCGCAACCACGGGTCCTCGCCCAGCTGGTGCACCATCATCCGGTCGAGCGCATCCTCGGGAGGCGGCCCCATCGTCATGCCGTGCAGCACGTTGAGGAACGGGTAGCGGGCCGGGCGCCGCAGCGCGTACACGATGTTGCGGGCCTGCTCGACCCGTGCCTGCAGCGGCGCGGTCGAGGAACTGCCCGCGGTGGTGTCGAGCAGGCACATCGCGTACTCGTCGAGCAGCTCCGGTGACGGTTCGCCGGGCAGGCGGTCGAGCACCAGGCCGGCGAGGGCGGCACCTTCGCTGCGCAGCCCGCGCAGCCACCAGTACCCGGACAGGTTCGCCACCAGCCGCAGCGCGGTCGCCGTGTCGCCGGCAGCGGTCGCCCGCCGCACCGCGGCGTGCAGGTTGTCGCGATCGGCGTCCAGCCGGCGCAGCCAGTCCACCTGCTCATGGCCACGCAGGTAAGGGTCCGCGGTACTCGCGACCCCGAGGAAGTACGCAGCGTGCGCGGCCCGCAGTCGCTCCTCCTCGCCGGCCTCGGCAAGGCGCTCGGCAGCGTAGGCCCGCACCGTCTCCGACATCCGGTAGCGCCCGTCCGCGACATCCACCAGGGACTTCTCCACCAGGCCGGTCAGCACGTCGACGACCGTGGCGGGTGGCAGCCCGCAAACCCGCTCGATCGCCGCCAGGGTGGCGCCGCCGGCGAAGACGGTGAGCCGCCGGGCCAGACCGCGCTCCTCCTCGGCCAGCAGGTCCCAGCTCCAGTCGACCACCGCGCGCAGGGTGCGGTGCCGGGGCGCCGAGGCGCGGCTGCCCCGCGACAGCAGGGCGAAGCGGTCGTCCAGACGCGCCGCCACCTCCGCCGGCGTCAGCGAGCGCAGTCGGGCGGCGGCCAGCTCAATGGCGAGCGGGAGGCCGTCCAGCGCCCGGCACACCCGTCCCACGTCGGAAACGGTCGACGCGTCCAGCGTGAAGTCGGGTCGGACGGCGGTCGCCCGATCGACGAAGAGCCGGACGGCCGGGAAGGCCATCGCTTCAGCGAGTGTGGCACCCGGTGGCGGCAGCGCCAACGGCGGCACCGGGCAGAGACTCTCGCCGGTGATGCCCAACGCCTCCCGGCTGGTGGCCAGGATCTGCAGCGTGGGGCAGGCACGGAGCAGCCGGTCGGCGAAGGTGGCGACCGCTGCCACCACGTGCTCACAGTTGTCCAGGACGAGCAGCAACCGGTGCCCGTTCAGGGCCGCGACGAGTCGGCCCACCGGGTCGGGCGGGCGCGGCATGCGATCCGGGCCCGGCCGGAGTCCAGCCTCGCGCAGACCCAGCGCCCCGAGTACGGCCCGCGGTATGTCCGCGCCGTCCACCAGGGGCGCCAGCTCGACGAACGCCACTTCGCCACCGTGCCGGGCGGCGGCTTCCGCGGCGAGCCGGGTCTTGCCCGCCCCGCCGGGCCCGGTGAGCGTGACCAGCCGCGTGGAGCCGAGCAGCTGCTCCACCCGGACAAGCTCTTCGCCGCGTCCAACGAACGTGGTGAGCTGCGCCGGAACGGCATCGTGGCGCAGCCGGCCGGTGCCCGGCAGCCCGGAGCCGGGCGACGGGCCGGCCGCCGGGCGACCGGGGAGCGGATCGGGCACCGGGTCGGCGCGCAGGATGGCCAGGTGGACGGCTGCCAGTTCGGCCGACGGATCCACGCCGAGTTCGTCGGCGAGGGTGCGCCGGGCGTCGGTGTACACGGCGAGCGCCTCGGCCGGGCGACCATCGGCGTACAGCGCGTGCATCAGCCGCGCCCGCAGCCGCTCCCGCAGCGGATGCACGGCGACCAGTTCGCGCAGCTCGGCCACGAGCGGGGCGTGACGACCAAGGGCGAGCTCGGCGGCGGCACGGTCCTCGACCGCGGTGAGCCGCGACTCCTCCAGTCGGGCGGCAGCGACCCGACCGGCCGGCACCTCCAGCACCTCCGCCAGCGCCGCGCCGCGCCACAGGTCGAGGGCCTCGCGGAGCAGGTCGGCGGCGCTCGCCGGGTCCGCCGCGGCCAGCGCACCGCGGCCCGCCGCGGCCAACGCCGTGAACCGGCACGCGTCGACCCGGTCCGGATCCACAACGAGCCGGTACCCGGCCGGGTGGAACTCCACCGCCACGCCGTACCGCCCGGCGTCGGTCGCCGCGTCTCCCGTGATGAGCGCCCGACGCAGCCGGGAAACCTGGGACTGCAGGGCGTTCGGCGCGCCGATGGGTGGCTGCCCGCCGTACACGCCGTCGATCAGCGACTCCGTGGGCACCACCCGACCCACGTCGGCCAGCAGGAGCGCGAGGAGCGCGCGCAGCCGGGCACCGCCGAGGGTCAACTCCCGCCCGTCGGCGAACCACACCTGGGTCGGACCCAGGATGCCGAAGCGCATACCGCTGATTGTCGCTCACCGCCCGCTCCGTCGGCCCCCGCGCCGACCCCTCCCGCGATCTTGCAGTTGTGCCTCGGGCAAATCACCCCGGAAAGGGGCAGAGCGGCGCGCACGACTGCAAGATCGCGGGAGGACGCGGGGCGGGTGTCCGATTCGGTGGAGATGTCTTCGGGGGGCACGACCATGGCAGGGGCGATGCCATAGTGACCCGGTCCACATCGATGAACGCCAACCGGGGGAGCATCTTTGCGAATATTCCGAGTCCCTGCCGTCCTCGGCGTCAGCCTCGTGCTGGTGGCCGGGCTTGCCAGCGCGGCGCAGGCCGATCCGCCAGAAACGCGACACCGCAGCGGCATCGTCATCGTGCCCTCCACGGACCCGCCGGTCGGCGAGCCGATCTCGGACGCCCTGGGCCAACTCCTGCACGAGGCGGCCGATGCCGTCGAGGCCAGGCCGGAAGATCTGGCATACCCGTGGTACGACCGCGCCAGCAACGCGGTCGTGGTTGACACCGTGAACGATCAGGGCGACATGTTGGCCGCCGGGCTTGTCGGTGCCCGGGGCGGCCTGGGCGCTGTCACCCGCAACCGACGGGTGCCGCACAGCTGGGCGAAGCTCCAGAGCATCAAGGACGAGGCGATCGCGTTGACCGCGACGGACGTGCCGGACGGTGACGCGATCTTCATGACCGAGCCGGACCCCGAGCACAATCGCGTCGTCATCTACACGACGCGGATGTCCGACGAGTTCCTTGACGCGCTGGCCGAGCGTTACGGCACATCAGCGGTCGCGGTTCGCCACATGCCCGGCCAGATCTCCTCCACCGGCGACGCGCGCAACAACGACACGTCCCCGTTCTACGGTGGCGCCAGGATCGACTCGCCGTCCGGGTGCACCACCGGATTTTCGTGGCGGTCGGGGGCCATCAACATGATGCTGACGGCCGGCCACTGCGTGCCCGGCGGTGGCACGCTCCACACCCCGGTCGCCGTGATCGGGCCGGTGGCGCCGAACTCCCGGGAGAACTGGAAGCCGGGCACCGGCACGGTCTACCTGACCGGCCAGACCACCTACCGCGGCGACGTGGCTCTTGCGACGGTGACGTCCCCGAGAACCTCCGGAGCGTCCATCTACCGCGGCGGGCCCGGTGCCAGCGTCAGCGCCCGCGTTGCCGAGATGTGGAGCCGGCGCCCCGCCACGAACGACCGGTACTGCACCGGAGGTCATGTCACCGGAGAGAAGTGTGGTTGGTCGGTGTACCGGACCGGCATCAACTTCCGCTGGAGCAGCGGCGAATTGGCACGCAACATGGTCCGGAGCTTCTACCGCACCGATACCTGCACCATCGGCGGCGACTCCGGAGGACCGGTCTACACCGTCCGCGCGGATGGCAGAATCGCCGCTAAGGGCATCCACCACGGGAAGTCCACCATGCCGGTCTTCGGCTGCATGGAGGTCTTCACCGACATCTGGGACGCCTACTACGCACTTCCGGGATCGCTGGCAACAGGATGACGATGCGGCAGAGGACGCGCACCGCGGCAACGGCGCTTGCCGGTGCCGTCCTCTGCTGCGCCATCGTGGTGGCATACCTCGCGCTGCGCTCCGCTGGTGCGTACCCGGCACCGATCACCGGGTACCGGGTGTCCGCCGACCCTCGGGTCCTGATCGTCCTCGTGGAGATTCACCCCGACCATCGGATCTCGGCCGTGACGGCCGACGAAGACGGTCCCGAGGTCGTACTGCACATCACCGCGAGACCACCGCGTTTGTGGTGGTCCGGCGGTGACGACGCAACACAGCGGGAGGTGCGGGTGCGACTGGCGCAGCCGGTGACCGGTCGGCCGGTGACCGATGGTCGGACCGGATCCGCGGTGCCGGCCGGCTGACCGCTGCCGTCGGACGCCGCAGCCACGTTCACCACAGGGCCCGGCGACAAGGCGGTCGGACGGTCAGAAGGTGACGAGGCGAGGGCTATTGACCCGTCAGGACGAGCTTGGCGGCCATGCCAGCGCCGCGGCACGTCGTGCAGAATCAGCGGCACCGGGAGGCCTCGCAGACCAGACGCGCGACAGACCCGGCCGATCCTGCCTCATGGTTGGTCGTTCTCCGCCGATGAGGATACGTCGGCCGGATGCGCCGACGGCACAGGCGACGCGGCGGAGGGTTCGCGATGGTCGGTACCCCGGCGGGCGGGCGTATCCGGGACCGCGCACGGTGGCTGGACTCGCGCGCGGTGGGGCTCGTCCTCGGCGCCATCTACCTGGTGGGTCTGACCGCCCTGGTGCTCGCCTGGGGCCGGCCCGGGCACGCCATGGACGAGGCCGCCGGGCCCTTCATGTTCCTCTACGCCGTCGCGGCCGCCGTCCTCGCCGCGCGCGCCGGCACGCACCGGGCGCTGAGCCTCCGGCTCCGGCGGGCCTGGCTCGTGATGGCGGCGGCCTTCGTCGTGCTCGGCGTGGCGTATCTGGCGTTCGCGGCGACCGAGACGCAGGCGTTCCCGACGATCGGGGACGCTCTGCGGCTGTTGTTCGTGCTGGTGCTGCTGCCGGGTCTGCTGATGCTGCCGATCCGGGCGCACACCCGCCGGGAACTCACCAAGCTCGCGCTGGACATCGGCGTCGTGCTGGCCGGCGGCGCGATGCTGCTGTGGTACCTGATGCTGGGTTGGGTGGTGACGGGCGCGGAGTCGGGCCTGGCCGCCGCCGTCGGTGCCGCCTACCCGATCGGTGACCTGGTCCTGATCTTCGGTGCGACGTACGTGCTGTTCCGCTCCGCCGGGCCGACCAGCCGCGTACCCCTGCTGCTGCTCTCCGGCGCGGTGATGTGCCTGGTCGTCGGTGACGTGTACCTGGGCTACCAGCGGGCCAACGCCCCGACCGGCGAGTATGTCGGCTGGCAGTTCGTGGGCTGGTTGACCGGGTCGTACCTGATGGCGGCGGCCGTCGCCGAGCAGTGCCGCCGGGCCGGTGGCCCCGCGGCGGCAAATGCCGAGCGGCAGATCCGCGAGATCCCCCGGCTGCCGTACGCCGCTGTCGCCATGGGGTACGTGGTCCTGCTGTGGGTGGCCTCGGGGCTCCCGCTCTACCCGTACGGCGGTCTGATCATCGGCGCCGTCGCGATGACCTGCCTGGTGGTCGCCCGCCAGATCGTGGCATTGCGAGAGAACCACCTGTTCGCCATCACCGACAACCTCACCGGCCTGGCCAACCGGACGCTGCTGCGCCACGAGCTGAGCCGGGCTCTGGACCGGGCGCGGCGCACCCGCGAACCGATCGGCGTGCTGCTGATCGACCTCAACGGGTTCAAGCAGATCAACGACTCGCTCGGGCACGAGGCCGGGGACCAGATGCTGGTGGCGTTCGCGCGACTGCTGGAGCGCAGCGTTCGGCGTACGGACTGCGTCGCGCGGCTGGGCGGCGACGAGTTCGCGGTCGTGGTGGACGGCGGTGACGCCGCCACGAGCGCCAACATGATCGCGCAGCGGATCAGCGACGGCAGCAACGAACCGGTGACGTTGGGCGGTCACCCGACCCGGCCGCGCGCCAGCATCGGCATCGCGATCAGCGATCCGGTCCAGAGCACAGTCAGCAACCTCCTGCATCGGGCGGACGCGGAGATGTACCGGGCCAAGCGGGCCAGCGCGGGCCAGCGCGCCGATTCCCCGGGCATGGCGACGTCCGCCGACCGGCGCGGCGAACTCCGGTCGGCTCGGCCAGCCCGGTGATGACCGGGACGGCCACCGCGGCACCGCGGAGTTGAGCGGGAGAACTCAGCCTGGTGCCAGGCGGGCGGCGTCGGCCCGGAGGCGGTCGGCCAGCGTCCGTACCTCGGCGCGCAGTCCTTCGGGCTGCACGATGGTGAACGGCCAGCCAACACCGGCCAGCAGCGCGGCCATCCCGTCGAGCCGCTCGGCCCGGGCCCGCAGCCGCACGCCGCCCTCGACCTCGGTCAGCTCCCCCACCGTCGCCGGCAACCGCCGCCGGGCGTCGGCCAACGTCGTGTGCAGCACCACGATCACCTCGTGGCGCCACCGGACCGCTGCGATGCCGGCCAGGACCTGCGCCGACGAATCGAAATCGGATGGCACGTCGTAGCTCTGCCCGGTGGGCCGGATTCGCGCCACCCGGTCGAGGCGGAACGTCCGCACCTGACCCCGGCTGTGGTCGTGGCCGGTGACGTACCACCGTCCAGAGTGGAAGACCAGACCGTACGCGTCGAGGGCGCGCTCCCCGGTGCGCCCATCCCAGGACGTGTACTCGATGCTGACCGTACGCCTGGCCCGGGTTGCCTCGGCGAGTTCCAGCAGCACGGCCACCACCGGCGGATCCGCCGGGCGGTCCGGTGCGGTGAAGTCCAGTGTGGACAGCAGCGCGTCCAGCCGTCGGGTGAGCGCTCCGGGCAGCACCCGCTGCACCTTCGCCAACGCGCTGTCGGCGGCCGCCGCGGTGGCGGTGGCAAGCCCAACCCGGCGGCCGGCGACCAGGCCCAGCGCCACCGCGACCGCCTCGTCGTCGGTGAGCATGAGTGGCGGGAGTTTGTACCCCGGCGCCAGCCGGTATCCGCCGTAGCGACCGCGCAGCGCCTGCACCGGGATGCCCAGGTCGGTGAGGTGTTCGGCATACCGCCGCACGGTGCGCTCGTCGACACCGAGTCGATCCGCCAGCGTCCGAACCGGATGCGTGCCACCGGACTGCAACAGGTCGAGCAGGGCCAGGACACGGGCGGTCGGGCGGCTCACCGAAAAGCCTCCAAATCCGGGCGGATCCTGTCCGGTATTCACACTAGCATCATGCGCATGACAACTTTCGTACTGGTTCCCGGATTCTGGCTCGGCGGATGGGCGTGGCGCCCGGTCACAGCGGCACTGCGCGAGCACGGCCACGACGTCTACCCGGTGACGCTGACCGGGCTCGGCGAGCGCGCCCACCTGGCCCGGCCCGACACCGACCTGGAGACGCACATCACCGACGTGGTCAACCTTCTGCACTTCGAGGACCTGCGCGACGTGGTGCTGGTCGGGCACAGCTACGCCGGCACGGTCGTCACCGGCGTCGCTGACCGGGTGCCGGACCGGATCTCGCAGTTGGTGTACGTCGACACCGGGCCGCTGCCGGACGGGACGGCGCAGAACGACTTCGCCGATCCGGAGGAGCAGGCCGCCAACGCGGCCCAGGTGGCCGAGCACGGCGAGGGCTGGCGGTTGCCGCCGCCACCATGGACGGCGATCGCCGGCGAGGTGCCGGACGTGGACGACGTGGCGCTCGCCGCGCTGACCGAGCGGTCGGTTGCCCAGCCGTGGGCGAGCGCCACCGAGCCGATCCGGCTCACTGGCGCGTGGGAGAAGCTGCCGAGACTCGGCGTGCTGTCCAGCTTCACCACCGAGCAGGTCCAGGGCATGGCCGCGGCCGTGCCGATCTTCCGGCACATGGCCGGCGACAACTGGCGCTACGTCGAGCTGCCCACCTGGCACTGGCCGATGTTCAGCCGCCCGGCCGAGCTGGCGACGATCCTGCATGCGGAAACGGGCGGTGGTTCATCGGTACGATGAATCGATGAGGGCGAGCGTCGGACTGTACGTCACTGCCGTACTGATCAGTGCCTTTCTGCTCCCCGACCGGGTGCCGCTGCATTTCGGCGGGAGCGGGGCGGCCGATCGGTACGGCAGCCGTACTGAACTTCTGCTCGTCGAAATCGCGGTGGGCGTGCTGTTCGCCGCGGTGTTCGGCCCGGGCGCCCGGCTCCTCGCCCGGGCTCCACTGGATCTGCTCAACGTGCCGAACCCGGAGTACTGGAAGTCCCCACAGCACGAGGCGGAGCTGCGCCGCCGGACGGTCGTGGATCTGCGCCGCATCGGCACGGCCACGTTTGTGTTCCTCACCGTGTTGGTGGCGCTGCACACCCGCGCGGCGGTCGACGGCACCAATCGGTTGTCCTCGTGGTCCTGGGTGGTGGTGGTCGCCTTTGTCGGCTACATCCTCGCCTTCTGCGGATACCTGATGCGGGTGCGCTACCGGGTCGACGAGCGATCACCCGGCTAGGATCGCCTGGTCCTGATCCGGCACCGCTCGGATCATCCGCAACGCGCCTGCCGGAGGTACCCCGATGAGCAGCACCAGCCGGGTGCCGGAAACCCGGCTGATGAACAACGAGGAGCTCTCCGGCGACGAGGCTTGGGAGGCGCTGCGGCAGTACGGCCGGTGGCACCTCCTGCACGACGCGTTCCTCCGGTTCCGCTACGGCGACGGATTCAGCCACGCCCGAGCGCTGGGTCTTCAGCTCTGCCTGGCCATGGTGCCGTTCCTGATCGCGCTGACCGGCCTGGCCAGCGACCTCGGCCAGCGCGCCAGCGGCCAGGTGGTCGCCGAGGCGGTGCTGGCCCTGACGCCGGGTGCCAGCGAACCGCTGGTCAGCGAACTGCTCACGGACGACGAGCGGGTCCAGGAGACGGGTGAGGTCGCGTTGGTCTTCGGGCTACTCACCGCCATCGCGGCGTTGACCACGGTGGTGGCGCAGGTGGAGCGCGGCGCGAACCGGATCTACGGCGTGGAGCGCGACCGCCCGGCCCTGCACAAGTACCTGCGCGCCTTCGTGCTGGCCCTGGTCGCCGGCGCCCCGGCCCTGGCCGGCTTTCTGATCCTGGTCGCCGGCGGTGCGATGGGCGAATCGGCCCACCGGTGGTACGGCTGGAGCGGCACCGCCGATCTCGCGTGGAGCGTGCTGCGCTGGCCGTTGAGCCTCGGCCTCACCGTGTTCAGCGTGGCCGTGCTGTTCCGCCACGCGCCCCGACGTCGCCAGCCCGGCCTGTCCTGGCTGCTCTTCGGCGCCGGTCTCTCCACCGCCCTGTGGTGGCTGATCAGCCTGCTGCTCGCGCTGTACGTGAAATCCAGTGGCGCCTTCGACGCCACCTACGGCGCGCTGGCCGGCGTCATGGCGCTGCTGGTGTGGGCCAACCTGACCGGTGTCGCGCTGTTCCTGGGCATCGCGTTCGCCGCCCAGTTGGAGGCGGTCCGCGCCGGCGTGCCCAGCCCTGGCGAGCCGGACGAGTGGCAGTCAGAGCCGCGGCCCGGCCGCAGCCGGCTGCTCGCCTGGCGCTCGCCATGAACCTCGGTACCCTGCCGATCGTGGAGTTCGCCTTCCCCGGGCCGGTCCGCGACCAGCTGGTCGCCGCGATCCTTTCCGGCGCGAAGACGACAACCTCCAGCCTGGCGCTCGGATACGAGCGGGACGGCGACCCGCCGCCACGGGCCGGCCAGGTGCTGGCGGTCGTGGACTCGGCGGGCCGCCGGGTCGCGGCGATCGCGCTGACCGAGGTCCGGGTCGTCCGGCTCGCCGACGTGGACCTGCAACACGCACTCGACGAGGGCGAGGGCGATGCGTCGGTGGCGCAGTGGCGCGCCGGGCACCAGGCGTTCTGGCACAGCGCGGAGGTGCGCGCGGAGCTGGGTGATCCGACGTTCACCGTGAACGACGACACGCTGGTGGTCGCCCAGCGCTTCCGGCTGGTTGCCGACTGACCATCGAGCGGTATGTGGCCTACGCACGTAATGACGCCGCCATTCGGTGCTTCACTCACATGCCAGTGACACATCAACGGGTGGAATCAACCCCGTTGGGGACCTCGACGATTGTCGTGACGCGGACCAGCGCCGGCCGGGGCGGCACCGACCCGAAGCCGAACCGGACCGGCGGGGCCACGTCGGCCAGCGCGCCCAGGTCGGTACCGTCGAGCGTGGCCGCCGCCGACGTGATCGGCCACAGGTCGCGGGCGCCGTACCACTCCCGCCGCCCACCGCCCGCACTGCCGCGGGTCCGCACTCCACGCAGGGCCACCCGGGCGGGAAGATCGACCAGGGAGATCCACGCCGGTTGGCCGGCCAGTCGTTGAGGCACAGCGCGCAACACCCGTCCCAGCGCTCCCCGGGCGCCGAGACTGAACGCGACATCGAGCGACCCCGCCGTGACACGCCAGCCGCCGCGGCCCGCGGATACGCCCACCGGCCCCACGCGGACCTCGTCGAACCGGTAGGTGTCGGCCACGAAGTCGGCCAGTTGCGCCGTCGCGGCCAGCAGCAGCCGGTGCCCGACCGCGGTTTCCACCATGACGTCGCTGACCGGCCCGAACGGCGACGACGGCCAGTGCCCGACCACGATCCGGGTCCCGCTCGCCGTGCCGATGCCGGCGATGTACCCGTCGAATCGCACGCGTCGCGCCCTCATCTCTGCACCGTATGCCGAAAAGGGCGTGCCGGATCGGAGGGCCTGGGTCAGCATGAATGCCGAACCGATCCGAGGGAGTGCCGCCGTGCAGCAGGTGAGCAAGAAGCTGATGAACTGGGCCAGCATCATCGAGCCGACCACCCTGGCCCAAGCCGAGGCCGCAGCGTCGATGCCCTTCATCTTCCCGCACCTCGCCCTCATGCCGGACGCCCACCTCGGCAAGGGCGCAACGGTCGGCTCGGTGATCCCGACGCTCGGCGCCATCATCCCGGCGGCCGTCGGTGTCGACATCGGCTGCGGCATGCAGGCCGTCCGGACGCAGTACCGCCGCGACGAACTCCGTGGACCGCTCGCCAATCTGCGCGTGTCGATCGAGCGGGCGATCCCGCTGTCGGCCGGCAGGTACAACGCCGACGTCAGCGCGACGGCCCGGGGTCGCGTGGAGCAGTTGGCGAAGCTCGCCGCGGAGGCCGACTTCGACCCTGCCTCGTACGCCGGGAACTGGGCTCTGCAGCTCGGCTCGCTCGGCTCGGGCAACCACTTCATCGAGGTGACGGTGGACGAGGAGGGTCTGGTCTGGCTGTTCCTGCACTCGGGTTCGCGCGGGGTCGGCAACAAGATCGCCACCCGGCACATTCGGGTCGCGCAGGAGGCCATGCGCCGCTGGTGGATTTCGCTGCCGGACCCTGACCTGGCGTACCTCGTGGAGGGGACCGACGAGTTCTGGCGTTACATCCGCGAGTTGCGCTGGGCGCAGGAGTTCGCCCGGCTCAACCGCGAGGAGATGATGGACCGCGTGGTCGCGTGCTTCGAGGAGTGGCACGGCCCGATCCAGAAGCAGACCACGGTCCAGTGTCATCACAACTACACCACCCGCGAGCGCCATTTCGGCAAGGAGGTGTGGTTGTCCCGCAAGGGCGCCATCGACGCCTCGACCGGCACCATGGGCCTAATCCCGGGTTCCATGGGCGACGCGTCCTACGTCGTCGTCGGCAAGGGCAACAAGATGGCGCTCGACTCCTCGCCGCACGGCGCCGGTCGGAACTACTCCCGGTCCGCGGCACGCAAGACGTTCACCCGCCAGCAGCTGCGCGACGCGATGGTCGGCATCGAGTACCGCGACACCGACGCGTTTCTCGATGAGATCCCGGCTGCGTACAAGCCCATCGACCAGGTAATGGCCGACGCCGCGGACCTGGTTGAGGTCCGGCACACCCTGCGGCAGATCGTCAACGTCAAGGGCGACTGAATCCGACGCCGTGTCCGAGGTGGGTCGCCCGTGGCAGGATGCATGTGTGAATGCTTCGGGCGACCCCTCCGGAACGTGGCCGGCACTCCCCCTGTCGGACTGGCAGCCGACCCGGGACACGCTGCACCTGTGGACCCAGATCGTCGGCAAGATCCGGTTGGCCTTGGCGCCCGCGGAGAACCACTGGTGGGGTGTCCCGCTCTACGTGAACTCGGTCGGTCTGACCACCTCCCTCATGCCGTACCGCGGGATGGGATTGGAGGTGGTTTTTGACTTCACCGCCCACGAGCTGCGCATCCACACCACCGCGGGCGAGGTCCGGCGCGTCGCGCTGAGACCGCGCAGCGTCGCGGACTTCTTCGCGGACGTGCGGCGGCAGTTGGACGACCTCGGTGTCGACGTGCCGATCAGCCCGCGACCGGTGGAAATCCCGGACGTGATCCCCTTTGCCGAGGACACCGAGCACGCCAGCTACGACCCCAGCGCGGCGCATGCGTTCTGGGTTTCGTTGGTCCATGCCCACCGGGTGTTGTCGGCCTTCCGAGCCGAGTTTCGCGGGAAGTCCAGTCCGGTGCACTTCTTCTGGGGCGCGTTCGACCTGGCCACCACCCGGTTCTCCGGCCGGGCGGCCCCGCCGCACCCGGGCGGCGTCCCGAACTGCCCGGACCGGGTGATGGTCGAGGCCTACCGCGAGGAGGTCTCCAGCTTCGGGTACTGGCCGGGCGGAGCGGCCGAAGGCGCGTTCTACGCCTACGCCTACCCGGAGCCGGAGGGCTTCCGCCACCATGCGATCCAGCCCAGCGGCACCACGTACGACTCGACGTTGGGTGAGTTCCTCCTGCCGTACGCCGACGTCCGGCGGGCCGCGGACCCGGACGAGTTCTTGCTGCGGTTCCTGCGGTCCTCAGCCGACGCCGCCACCACGCTCGCCCGGTGGCCGTCCGGGCAATGAGGTCCCGGTGATCGAGATCAACTCGCTGGTCCGGGAGCGGGCCCGGCAGTTGGGTCCGCCCGGGGAGCACTGGGTCGCCGCGCTACCCGGCCTGCTCGCCGAGATGGAACAGCGGTGGTCCATCACGACGGGTCCACCGCTGTCCGGCGGATCCGCCGCGTATGTCGCCCCGGCCCGGATGGCCGATGGCCGGGACGCCGTGCTGAAACTCGTCGTGCCCGACCCCGACCTCACCGGCCAGGTGCGC
Source organism: Micromonosporaceae bacterium (assembly GCA_035296325.1). Lineage (GTDB taxonomy): Bacteria > Actinomycetota > Actinomycetes > Mycobacteriales > Micromonosporaceae > DATHBD01. Next base: position 203,136 of record DATHBD010000082.1, read on the forward strand.
ACCATGGTGGAGGCGGACGGCCGAGGCTACGCCAGGGTGTACGCCTCCGATGTCGAGCAGCACGCCATGCTGATCGAGGCGCTCGGTCCATCGCTGGAGGATCTGCGACTGGCGCCAGAACACACGATCGACGCGCTGTGCGGGACGCTCCGGCGGGCGTGGCAGGTCGCCCCGTGGCCGGGCCTGACGGCCGACCCGGCGCGGGAGAAGGCGCGAGCGTTGCACGGCCTGGTCAGCCGGCTGTGGGAGCAGTTGGGTGCACCGTGCCCGGAACGGGTCGTCGCCCAGGCGCTCGACTACGCCGACCGGCGTGCCGCCGCATTCCGACGCGACCGGTGCGTCGTCGTCCACGGCGATCCGCACCCTGGCAACATTCTCCGGGCGCCGACGCCACGCGTGGGAGCCGAGTCCGGATACGCGTTCATCGACCCGGACGGCTTCCTCGCCGACCCGGCCTACGATCTCGGCGTCGTGCTGAGGGACTGGTGCGCGGAGCTGAATGCCGGCGACCCGTCGGAAACGGCCCGTCGGTACAGCCGCCAGCTGGCCAGCCGCACCGGCGTCGACGAGACGGCCATCTGGGAGTGGGGCTATCTCGAGCGCGTTTCCACCGGCCTGTACCTCACGCAGCTGGGTGCCGCCGAGTGGGGCCGGAGCTTTCTCGCCACGGCCGACCGGCTGGTCAGCGGCTCGCGTGCGAGCTCGGGTGGGTGAACGGGTCGGTCATCGGAGTCTTGGCGATCGCGTCGCCACCGGCCGGCGGAGCCAGCGCGGCGGTCCGGGAACCGCGGGTGTGCCGCGCCACCATGTCGGCGACGACGTGGGCACGTGGTTGGGCGCCGGAGCTGCGCAGGTCACCCACCACCTCGGTGAGTTCTGCGGCTCGGCGCGACAGGTCATCGGCGGTGCTGGCCAATGAACGCCAGTCGCCGTCGCGGGCGGCCTGAGCGCATCGGGACACCTCGTCCAGGACCGACGCATAGCGTTCTGCGATGCGTTGTTCGTACGTGGCTCTATCGGGGGCGGTCACGTCATGCTCCTGATCACTGTGACTGTGCTGGCTTCTACGGGCGAAGTCTCGGTCGAGACCGCCCGGCACACGCATGGCCGCAGCGCATCGTCATGCCAATTCAAGGTCTTTCGACCCCCATAGCCTACGCGCCTTTGTCTGTTCGGTGGTGTCGCAGGCGCTGCGAGCCTGCCGACGTGGCCGATGCTGATCCAATCCTGCTACTGTTCGACAGGTCGGAGACCCGTGGGGTCCGGCCGTTGGTCCTTCGGTAGCAGCCCCGATATCGGGCACGCTGTGCGGACCCGTTGCACTTGCCACACACGCTGGCCGGTGGGCGCCTTCACCGCGTGAGGTTCGCCACCGCCTCCGCGGAGCTGCCGATGATCGGAAGGCACGATACGTGGCGCTCACCTACGGCTTCCTCAGCACCCATCCGCCCACCCAGTGCGGACTGGCGACCTTCAACTCAGCCCTGGCGACTTCGCTGATCGCGCGAACCGGATCCGGCGGGGTGGTCCGGGTGACCACCGACCGGAGCGCGGGACGGCCGGAGCCCCACGTGGTGCACACCTGGACAGCAGGCGAGGTCGCGGGGTGGCGGCGGGCCGCGTCCGCGCTCAACCGCTACTCCGTAGCGGTCGTGCAGCACGAGTACGGCATCTACCCCGGCACCGACGGCTGGGATGTGCTGCCGTTGCTCCGCTCCCTCACGGTGCCCAGCATCGTCGTACTGCACACGGTGCTCGCCACGCCCACGACCAGGCAGAAAGCGCTGCTGGAGCAGATTGTCGCCGCCGCAGGGGCGGTGGTCACGATGACCGAAACCGCCCGGGATCGGCTGTGCGCCGGTTACGCCGTCGACGCGGCGAAGGTGGCCGTGATTCCGCACGGCGTCACCCGCCACAGCGGCGCACCGGCCGTCCGGCGCGAGGTGCCGCACCTGCTCACCTGGGGGCTGCTCGGGCCGGGCAAGGGCATCGAGTGGGCGTTACGCGCCCTCGCCCGACTCGTCGATCTGGACCCGACGCCGACCTACACTGTCGCCGGTCGGACGCACCCCAAGGTGTTGGAGCGCCACGGCGAGGCGTACCGCACGGGCCTGCACCAGCTGGGTGCGCAGCTCGGCATCTCCAGCCACGTCTCCTACGACGCCGTCTACCGTGACGACGCGTCGCTGAGTCGACTGATCAGGTCAGCCGATGTCGTCGTGCTGCCCTATGACTCCCGCGAGCAGGTGACCTCCGGCGTGCTCATCGAGGCTGTGGCGGCCGGCGTGCCGGTGGTGGCCACCCGGTTCCCACACGCCGTGGAGTTGCTCGGCGGCGGCGGACCCGGCCTGCTCGTGCCGCATCAGAACCCGACGGCGTTGGCGACCGCCCTACGTCGGGTACTCACCGAGCCGGGCCTCGCCGCCGGACTCGTCGGCCGCGCCCCCGGCAGCACGGCCACGCTGGAATGGCCGGCGGTCGCGGCACGCTACGACGACCTCGGGCGAACCCTGCTCGCCGAACGCCCCACCGCACTCGCGGCGGCAACGGCGTGATCACACCGACGTCCCCCCGACGACAGGAGATGCCCATGAATTTCCTCATCGCCCCACCCGCCATGAGCCGGCCCGAGCCGCCCGAGCCCGCCAGGACTCCCCGCGAGAAGGAGGTGGACGGCTTCAACACCGTGCTCGCGACCATTCTGGCCAACCAACTCACCGCAGCCCTGGCCGCCGACGACCATCCGAGGGCGGTCGGTTTGATCAACCGCGGCTTCGCCGAGGGCAGCCCCCAGATGGGTTGCGCGCTGCTTTGTCAGGCCATCGCCATCGTCGGGTCCGGCCGGACCTGGACCGTGCAGATCGCTCCCCTCTCCGATCGCGCCCCGAAGGCTCGGCCCAGCGACTGATCACAGCTGCGCCAGGTCCAGGTCGGGACGCCTGATGTGACGGCGTCGCCGGGTGACCCGGCTGTGCCATGACGTTTGCGGCCCCGGGGGACGGGGAGATGGTGGGGTAACTCGATTCCCACCGGAGGTGTCTCAGCATGGAGCAGGCAACGGCCGTTCTGATCGGCGGCCCTGAGGACCAGACGCCCGTCGCGCTGTCCGAGGACACCGTGATCCACGAGGTCAGGCTGGACGACCTGGTTCACCGGTACGTGCGTACGACCGCGCACCGTGACGTGGACGGCCAGTCGCTGCTGGTCTTCAACTACGACGGGCAGACGTACGACGGCGCGGTGCACCCACCCGTACGGGACTGACCGACCGCCCGCAGCAGCGCCCGTTCGCCGCCCCGGCGTCGGGCGCTTCGCCGTGGCACCGGTCACCGCGGCGGGGACCGTAGGATGGCGGCGGTGCGCCCACCTCGCGCATACCGACACGGAGAGGATCACCTGTGCAGCTCATGCGGTTCGGCATGTCAGGAGCGGAGCGCCCGGCGGTACGCGCGGACGACGGGACGGTCTACGACCTCTCGCCGCTCACCACCGACATCGACGGCGCATTCCTCGCGGGCGGTGGCGTCGGCCTGGTGCGGGAGGCGTTGTCCGCCGGCCGACTCAGCGCCATGGACGTCGAGGGTCTGCGGGTCGGCGCGCCGGTGGCCCGACCTGGTGCGCTGATCTGCATCGGGCAGAACTACGCCGCGCACGCGGCCGAGTCCGGAGCCGCCCCGCCGGAGCGCCCCATCCTGTTCTTCAAGCACCCCAACACCGTGGTCGGCCCGTACGACGACGTGCTCATCCCCCGCGGCTCCACCCGTACCGACTGGGAGGTCGAGCTGGCGGTGGTGATCGGCGCCCCGGCCAGCTACCTGCCCTCGCCCGAGGCGGCCGCCGCCTGCATCGCCGGGTACACCGTCATCAACGACGTGTCCGAGCGCGCCTTCCAGGTCGAGCACTCCGGTGGGCAGTGGTCCAAGGGCAAGTGCGCCGCCACGTTCGCCCCGCTGGGCCCGTGGCTTCTCCCCGCCGACGAGGTGGCCGACGTGCAAGCGCTGCGGCTGCGGTCCTGGGTGAACGGCGAGCCCCGGCAGGATTCCAGCACCAAAGACATGATCTTCGACGTGGCCGAGATCGTCCGGGACCTCTCGCAGTACATGGTGCTCGACCCGGGCGACGTGATCTGCACCGGCACGCCGGAGGGTGTCGCGTTGTCCGGTCGGTTCCCGTACCTCTCCCCCGGCGACGTGGTGGAACTCGAGATCGACGGACTGGGCCGGCAGCGCCAGGTGTTCCGACAGGCCTGAACCGGCGTCAGTTGCCGCGGCCCTTGTTGTAGTGGTCCGTGATCGTGGCGAGGGGCAGAACGGTGCTGTAGATGGCGACCTCGTCGATGGTGCCGTTGAAGAACTGCGAGGTGCCGGCCCTGCTTCCGATGTACATCTTCTGG
>DATHBD010000083.1:0-11397 GCA_035296325.1 Micromonosporaceae bacterium
GAGCACAGCAATTCACGCTGATCCGCTCCTACCTCGCCACCGCCACCGCCCACGGCCACAACGCGCTGCAAGCCCTCACCGACCTCGCCGCCGGTCACCTTTGGCTACCCACCGTCGAACCCAGCACCTGATCAGTCACGATCAGGCAACCTGTGCGGCATATGGATGGGCAGACGTCACGCTCGGACATGGGCATCACGAGACCCGCCAAGGCGTGCGGTGGACCGTGTGTGCAGCGGCGCGCATAGAACTGCTGGACCGGTTGTTGGAACTCAACCACGCGCGCTACGCCGAGGAGCAGGCCGATGGTCAACTCGGGCAGACCGTTGGCCGCCGTAGCGGAACCGCCCGACGTGTCGCGGGCAACAATCAGGCCATGATGGAGTCGGCGTGACTTCCGCAGGCATCATCGCCATCCCACCGACCACAGGAGAGTCGGCGGCCCCGGGCGACGCTGACCGCGCAACAGACGTGCCTGGATCGTCGCCTTGGACGTCGCGACAGATCCGTGGCGAGTTAGAGCGGTTCCTCGTCCGTGACCTATTGGGTCCGTGGGCTGGTGTCTCGGAGGAGCTGCCGGCTGGGACGACGCCGTCGGAGCGGTACATCCTCGGGGTGCTGTCCCCGGCGCGGGTCGCGCTGGAAGCGGAGGCAACGGACGCCACCGCATCTGACGACGGTTCCGGTGAGGGATCCGGCGAGATGACGGCAGCCGCGGCCGCCGGGTCGATGTCGCCTGCGTCGTTGGGCTTTTCCTTCAGCCTGCCGTTACATGTGCAGACCGTATTGGTGCGAGCGTCGTGGGGTCGCTACGAGCAGAACGCGTCCGACACTCAGCTAACCGACGCGGGAGTGCCCCGCCTGGTCTGGACGCACGCGGCCGCGGGTGGCCATCTCGTGCTTGACGTCACCGATTCGGAGCCGTCCGGCTTCCCGGACGCCGAGCAACCGGACGTGGTGGTCCGTGCCCGCTGTCGGCCACGTCAAGCCTGTCGGGTGGTTGACGTCGCGATCGTGAACGGCCAACCGGAGCCCAACGACCGTCGGGACTCCGCCCGGCTGTTCCAGGTGCGACTGGAGGTGACCGCCGCTGACGGGACGAGCGCGGTGTTCCTCCCGCACAACGATCCGTCGCACGTGGTCGCCGACGAAACCGCGGCCGACGCGGATGATGAGCGGCAGAGCCTGGCGATGCTGTACCGGCGTGCTCGGCAGTTCGCGGTCGGGCGCAACGCGGGCGTTGAGGCCGAACGCCGCCCCGAGGACGGTTGCGCGTGGCGGGTGTCGACGACGAACCTGCCCTCGTTCGAGATTGAGCAGACCGTAGCGCCCCACGCCGCCCAGGTGCCGCAGCTCGCCGGTCTTGAGGTCGACATGCGGATGCTCGCGACCGCCCCGCGTGACGAGGTTGTCGCGGCGCTGCGGCCGTTGTCGGACGGCTACCGCGCCTGGCTCGACGAGCAGAGAGTCAAGCTCGCTACCGACGCCACGCTCGCCGGGCACAAGCAGGCCGCAGCGGCGAACCTGCAGGCGGCGCAGACCGCCGCCGATCGCATCGCGGCCGGCATCGACCTGCTCGCCGAGGACACCGAGGCCGGTAACCAGGCGTGGCAGGCGTGGCGGTTCGCGAACCTGGCGATGGCGTTGCAACGTGAGCGCACCGAACTGGCCGTCGAGCGCGCGAAGGATCCGACGCTGACCCTCGCCGCCGGGCTCGCGCTGGTTGACGAGCCGAGCCGCAGGTCGTGGCGGCCGTTCCAGCTCGCGTTCGTCTTGCTGAACCTGCCCTCGCTCACCAACCCGGCCCACTCGGATCGGGCCCTCGCTGGTGCGGCCGACGGGCCGGGCATTGCCGACCTCCTGTTCTTCCCCACCGGCGGCGGCAAGACCGAGGCGTACCTCGGCCTGACGGCGTATACATTCGCGATTCGCCGGCTCCAGGGCGTGGTCGGCGAGGGCGCGGAGGCACGGGACGGCCGGTCGGGCGTGGCCGTGCTGATGCGGTACACCCTGCGGTTGTTGACCGCCCAGCAGTTCCAGCGGGCGGCGACGTTGGTGTGCGCGGCCGAGCAGATGCGCCGCGAAGCCGCGACCGCCCAGAGCGCGGGTGGTCCGCCCAACCCGTGGGGTGTTGAGCCGTTCCGGATCGGGTTGTGGGTCGGGTCGAAGGTCACCCCGAACTGGTACGAGCAGGCGAAGCAGGCTTTGGATGCGATGCGTGCCCAGTACGCCGGAGTCGGGGCGTCGAACCCGATCCAGGTGTTGGCCTGCCCATGGTGCGGCCGGACCATCGACGCCGGCAAGGACGTCGAGTGCGTCGACGCGCGCCGGCGGGTCATCGTGTGGTGCGGCGATCCGGACGGGCTGTGTGAGTACTCCCGCAAGAAGTCCACGGCGTGGGGTGAAGGGCTGCCAGTGGTGACGGTGGATGAGGAGGTGTTCCGACTGGCGCCGTCGCTGGTCATCGGCACCGTCGACAAGTTCGCCCAGCTTCCGCTGCGCGGGCAGACCGGGTTGCTGTTCGGGCACACCAGGTCGGTGTGCGATCGGCACGGGTACCGCCACCCCGATCTGATCCGCAAGACCGAGTGCAAGGACGGCGGGCACCCGAAGAAGGGCAAGCTGGAGGGCACCCAGCCGCGCGAGTGCGGGCCGCTGCGCCCACCGGATCTGATCATCCAGGATGAGCTACACCTGATCTCCGGTGCGCTCGGCACAATGGTCGGCCTGTACGAAACGGCGGTGGAGCGGCTGGGGTCCTGGACAGTCAACGGCGTCACGGTCCGGCCGAAGGTCCTGGCGTCGACGGCCACCGTGCGACGGGCAAAGGCACAGGTGCACGGGCTGTTCAACCGCGACCTGGCGATCTTCCCCGCACCGGTGCTGGACGCCGGCGAAACGTTCTTCTCCACCCAGATCCCGGTCGACGACGAGCGCCCCGGCCGGCGCTACCTCGGCATCTGCGCGCACGGCCAACGCGTCAAGCAGGTCCAGATCCGGGTGGCGCAACTGCTGCTCGCCGCCGCGCAGTTGCTCTTCGACGAGCACGGCCGTGCCGCTGATCCGTACATGACGTTGGTCGATTATTTCTCCTCCACGGCGGAGCTGGCCGGGATGCGTCGCATGATCGACGACGACATCGCGATCCGGTTGCAACAGCAGGGCCGGCGTGGTCTGCGGGATCGCCGCAACCTTGAGCTGCGGGAGCTCACCGCCCGGATCAACAGCCAGGACATCGGTCGGTCGCTCGCGGCGCTCGCCAACACGTTCGACCCTGACATCGACTCCACCGCCGCCAGGGCCACGACGGGCCAGCTGTTCAAGACCAGCCGCGAGGGCAAGGGACAGTCAGCGGAGGCGAAGGCGGCGCACGCCCAACTGGAGTCACTGCCCCGGCACTCCCTGGACGCGCGGCCGGTCGATGTGCTGCTGGCCACGAGCATGCTGCAGGTCGGCGTGGACGTGGCCCGCCTCGGGCTGATGGTCGTCACCGGGCAGCCGAAGAACAGCGCCGAGTACATCCAGGCATCGTCGCGGGTCGGGCGTGACCCGGACCGTCCCGGCCTGGTCGTCACAATCTTCAACTGGGCTCGGCCTCGGGACCTGGCCCACCTGGAAACGTTCGCGCACTTCCATGAGACGTTCTACGCCCGGGTCGAGCCGCTGTCGGTGACCCCGTTCGCCGACCGCGCGTTGGACCGCGGCCTGGCCGCCGTCCTCGTTTCGGCATTGCGGCACGCGCGGCACGCCTGGGAACTCGAGTCCGGTGCGCGCGCCGTACCGGTCAGTGGTCCTGACGTCGACGCCGCGATCGAGTGGATCGCCGACCGGGCCGGCTACGTCGTCGGCGACAGCGCACACACCGAGAAGGTCACCAGGATGTGCCGTGGGTTGATGGACGGCTGGGACCGTCGGCGTAAGGGTCTGGAGACCGGTGGGCTGTCCTACACCAGCGACCGGGACAACCTCGATCCGCTGCTGGACTCCGGGATCGGCTCATGGGGTACCTGGTCAGCGGGGTGGTCGCTGCGAGAAGTGGAACCCGAAACGAACCTGCTCATCACCCTCGCCGCCGCCGAAGTCGCGAACCGACCCGACTGGTCGTTCAATGCCGCCGACCCGCACGCGGTTCCTGACCCGGTCACAGATGACACGGACATGGTCGAAGAGGCCGACGAACTCGGCCTGCTGGCCAACGAACCCATTCCGGCCGCGGCGGGAGAGCCCAACCGATGAGTACCCACACCTCCAGCCGGCGCCCCACGGGGATCGACGCCGACGAGAAGTATCTGCGGCGGGTCGGCAGTCAGCGGCCCAACGCGATGCTGTTCTCCGACGGCGTCGGCGCGATTGTGGACCTGCCGCACCTGAGTGTCATCGTGCAGGGACTGGATTACTGGGACTACACCCACGCAACCCAACTGGAGCTGACCGACCGGCGGCTGCTGCAACGGGTACGCCAGATCCTCGGCAGGCACGTCCGCCAGTTGCGTCCCACGCCGCACCGTGAGGGCGGCGATGACCCGGACGACTCGCAGGCCAACCGGGTCGGTGTCCCGGTCAGCCCGTTCCCGCGATGGATGCGGTGCACCGGTTGCAAGCTGCTGGCGGGCATCAGCGCCTCCGGCGGTGGGCCGTTCCGGTTCGAGAACGGCAACAAGTACCGGCCGGACGAGGCCCGGTTCGTCCACGACTGCCGGCAGGCAGCACCCGGTAGCAAGAAGGCCCGCCAGCCCAGCGCGGTCCCCGCCCGGTTCGTGACCGCCTGCACTAACGGGCATCTCGACGAGTTCCCCTACGTCGAGTACGTCCACGACGGCGGCGGTTGCCCCAAAGGCGTCGAGGGACGCCTCGTCATGCTCGACCCCGGCTCCAACTACGGCTCCCAGATCAGCATTCGCTGCTCCTGTGGCGACAAACGCAACATGAAGGACGCCCTCGCCCACCACCGCACCCCTGGCAGTAACGCGCTGCCATGCTGCCGCGGGCGGCACCCGCACCTGGGCTGGTTCGACCCGGCCGGATGCACCGCCCCAGTGCGGGCCATGGTCCTCGGCGCGTCCAACCAGTGATTCAGCCTCATCGCCAAAGCCCTCTACATCCCCGACCTGGGCAGTGACCTCGCCGGTTCGGTCGAGAAGCACTGGGCGCGGCTCGGGAAGGTCAAGAACGAGGAGATCCTGGAGTTCGCCTTATCCACGGACGCCGCGCTCGGCGAGCTACGCGACCATGACCCGGCCAGCATCTGGGCCGAGATCAGCCTCCGACGAACGAAAGACGACGACCTCCCCGACGAGAAGATCGACCTGACCGCCCGCGAGTACGAGGCACTCGTCGACCCCACCAAAGCCCGGCGCGACCACGACTTCACCGCCGACGTCGTACCCGGACCCGACGGCTGGTCGAGACTCATCGACCGCGTCGTGCAGATCAGTCGCCTACGGGAAACCAAAGCCATCGTCGGGTTCACCCGCATCGACGCCCCAGAGTGGGGATCACCGGACAGCAGCCAGAAAGTCCCGCTGAGCCGCAACGAACAGAACTGGGTGCCCGCCGCCACCACCCACGGCGAGGGCATCTTCATCGTCCTCAACCGCGACGTCGTCCACGCATGGGAACACGCAGCAGCCGCGAGTCCCCACATGGACCTCCTCCGCGAGGCCCACAGCCGGTGGCGCGACAACCGCCAGATGGACGGCCCACACGAGGACTACTGGCCCGGCGACCGGTACCTGGTGCTGCACACCCTCTCCCATCTCCTGGTCCGCGAGATCGCCCTGGAATGCGGATACTCCTCCGCCAGCATCAGCGAACGCGTCTACGCCAACGTCGAACGCGACGAGACCGGGATCCTGCTCTACACCGCCGCCAGCGACAGCGAAGGAACGCTCGGCGGCCTGGTCAGACTCAGCGAATCCACGCAGCTCGGCCGGCTACTCAACGCCGCGTTCGCCAACGCCCGCCGCTGCTCCTCAGACCCGCTCTGCGCCGAGCACACTCCACTCAAGACCGAGGACAACCTGCACGGCGCAGCGTGCCACGCGTGCCTGTTCGCCTCCGAGACCACCTGCGAACGCGGCAACCGGTTCCTCGACCGCCGGCTCATCGTCGCCGTCGACAACCAGGAACCGCACCTCGCGCTGGACAGCCACTTCACATCGCCTTCGAGCTAACCGATGAACACCGCCGGCCCAATGCCGCCCCGGCTCCTGCTGGAGCTCGCGGCGAGCGTCGGGCGGGTACTGCGGCCGGCACACGCCGAACGGCTCGGCAACGCCATGACGTCGTACGGTGGCCCGCATGGCACCGAGCACCTCGCCCAGTTGGTCCCCGCCGTCGCGTTCACCCAGCAGGCGAAGCGACTACTGGACGCCTGGGCCAGCTACCCGGAGATCACGGGGTCAGTGCTGGGCGCCGCCGTGGCCGCCGCATCGCACGCTCACGATGACGCCCGCCGCAACCCGTCGCTGGAACTTGTCGTCAGTGGACCCAGCAGCACGTTTTTCTACGCCCGTCGGACCGAACAGGTACTCCTCCAGGTCATCGAAGAGGCACAGCACGACATCCTCCTCGTGACCTTCGCCCTGCACATGTACGACGATCTCCGCACGGCACTGGCCAAGGCGGCCGTCCGAGGAGTGCGGCTCACGGTGCTCGCCGAAGACCACCAGGACAACCGCGCTTCACCGGCGACCCCGGCTCAGCACTCGCCGACCTTGGCGCACGACGGCTCCGCTGGCCAGCAGACCAACGACCGGGTCTCGGCGTGGCCTTGCACGCGAAGATCGTCGTCGTGGACAGCTACATCGCCCTGGTCACCAGCGCGAACCTCACCAAGCGGGCCGCCGGAGACAACCTCGAAGCCGGCGTACTGGTCCGCGGCGGCGACGTCGCCGAACGCCTGACCGGCCACATCACCCAACTCCGGCATGATGGAGTCCTACGCGACGCCTGATCGGTGGAGCGGATCCGCTGTTCGATACCGCGCAGTGCCGACAGACCCAACCCGCCGACGCGCCCTGCACCACCCCCACGCTGCCGGACTGCCCGCGACGCTATCGATCATGAGAGCCGCCGCTAAGTTGCGTGCACGAATTAGCCACAACGGGCAGCTCGCTCAGTACCCTCGAATCCGTGGCCTCAAATGCGCACAAGAACCTCGGCGAGGCGGTGCGGGACTTCGACCGCGGCACGGTGACCGCTCGCGTCTCGGCCGCGGACCGGCACGCCGAGGAGATCCGAGAGCTATTTCCCCTGGCTGACTGGCCATCGCTGCCAGTGGAGCGGTACGCGCTAGGCCCGCCCGACAGCAAGGCGTCGTTGTGCTACCGGTTGGAGTTCGGCTCGCCGGAGTTAGGCAGCATCCGAGGGGGCAGCGCCCGAAAGTTGATCATTTACGCGCGAGGGGACGGTTCGGGTTGGTTTTACGACCCCACGTTTGAATCGCATCAGGCGGCTTGGGAGGCGGTCCGGTCCGGCTTCGTCCGCGCCTTCGAACTTGCGCGACAGGGCGAGGTCGGTGCCGTCGATGACATCGACGCGCTGCGTTCAGGGCCGGCGGTTACGGCCAAGGCGGTGTTCGTCTACCACCCTGGTGAACTGCTGCCCATTTACTCCCAGGTGCACTTGCGGCACTTCCTCGAGCGGCTGGCCGACGGTAACCCGGCTTCGCTGACTCCGCTGTCCGCGAACCGCCGGTTGCTCGATCTTCTCCGGGACACCGGGCTGTTCGACGGCTGGCATCCCGTTGAGGTCATGTACTTCTTGTACTGGTGGGCTGATCCGCGGGCGGCACCCGCGATTGTGAAGATTGCGCCCGGTGAAGGTGCACGGCTGTGGCCTGAGTGCCGCGACGGCGGGTTCATCTGCGTGGGCTGGGATCAGGTCGGTGACCTAGAGGCCTTCGCGTCCGAGGAGGATTTCCGCGCGGCGTTCGCGGAGCACTTCCCGTACAACGGCAATTTGTCTACGGTGACTCGCAAGGCACGCGAGGTGTGGCGGCTTGCGTCGCTCGAACCCGGTGACCGGGTGGTCGCTAACGAGGGGACCAGCAAGGTTCTCGCGATCGGCACGGTCGTCGAGCCGGGTTACGTATGGCGGCCGGACCGGGCTGAGTTCAAGCACACAGTCACGGTGGAGTGGGACCAGTCGTATGCCCGCACACTGCCGGAGCCGATGAAGAGGTGGGCCGTCACGACGGTCGCGGACGTACCGGGCACGGTGTGGCGAGCGATCACGGGCGAGCTCCCCGCCATCGCGGCGACGGCATCGGAGCCCACGGCGCCGGGTACCCTTGCAGCCGAGGATCAACAGTTGCAGTCCCTCGGCGATGCGCTGAAACGCAAAGGCCAGGTAGTTCTCTACGGTCCACCCGGCACCGGCAAGACGTACACCGCGCTGCGCTTCGCAGCCTGGTGGCTCGCTCGGGGACGAACCGGACTGGATCCGTTGGCCCGCTTCGGCACAGCAGAGTTCCATGCGGTCGTGGCGGCGTTGGGTGCCCCGCCGGATGTGCCGACCGCCTGGTGGATGGTGGCCAATCCGGCCGAGTGGTCTTGGGAGCGGCTGTTCGCCGAGGGGACCGTCGACTACCGTGCTGGCCGGATCGCCCGCAACTACGCCGTGATCCGGCCCGGAGACGTGGTGTTCTGTTACGAGGCGCAGCCCGTCCAGCGGCTCGTCGGCATTGCCCGTGTCGCCGATGTGGACGTGGAGCGCCAGCTCCCGCTGCGCCTGGCCCCGCTGACCCGCCTGAGGGACGGCCCCACCTGGGCACAGATGCGCGACAACCCGGTTCTGTCGGCGAGCGAGCCGGTGGTGAACCGCAGTCAGGGCACGCTATTCGCCGTCACTGCCGAGGAGTTCGCCGAACTGGCTGGGTTGATTGGAGAAGCGAACCCGGAGGTCATCGCGGCGATGACGCATCGCGGCGATGTCGGCCAACTCACCCAGGTCACCTTTCACCCGTCGTATGGCTACGAGGACTTCATCGAGGGCTTCAAGCCCACGACCGCCGCCGGCGGCGGGCTCAACCTGCGCCTTGTCGACGGGATCTTCAAGAGGGTCTGCCGCTGTGCGGCGGCAGACCCGGACCGGCCGTACCTTGTCGTAATCGACGAGGTGAACCGCGGGAATATGCCGAAGATCTTCGGAGAGCTCATCACGTTACTTGAAGTCGACAAGCGAGGGTTGGCGGTGCGGCTACCGCAGAGCGGCGAGTTGTTCGCTGTGCCCCCCAACGTCTACGTGCTCGGGACCATGAACACGGCGGACCGCAGTATCCGCCTCCTCGACGCCGCCTTGCGGCGCCGGTTCGCCTTCCACGAGCTGCTGCCTGATCGCGAGCCGTTGGAAGGGGCGTTCGTGGGCAAGCTCCACCTGGCCGAACTGCTGACCGTCCTGAACGCGCGGATCCGTGTCGAGGTGGGACGGGAGCGGCAAGTCGGGCACGCATTCTTCCTCCGCGACGGGCAGCCGGTGGCGACTGATGCGGACTTCGCCGCGGCGTTCCGCGGCGACGTCGTGCCGCTGCTCCAGGAGTACGCGTGCGACGATTACGGCCTCCTGGTTCGACTGCTGGGCGGTGCGTTGATCGACGAAGGTGAGCAGCGGCTGCGTGAGCTACCCGACGCTGACCTCGTCGACGCGCTATACACCGAACTGCTGGCCAGCCCGGGCGGGCAGCCACCGTTGTGACGACGCACGTCCTCAGCGAGTACCAGACCAAGCGGCTGCCCTGGCCACATGTCGGCGCAGCGGACCGCTCGTTGGGCGAGTTGGTCGAGGCCCAGGGGCGGCGGCTGCGCGTCCGATGGCTCGCCGACGGCGAGGCAGAGATCACCACGTACTCATGGATCGGGGTCGTGCAGTTTGACCAGTGCCAACTCCATATTGTCCCGAAAGCATGCGACGGCAACGTCGGCGTCCTGCGGATGGTCGACTACGCCAGTGGCCTCGACGCGCTACGTGAGATCGTCGCCGTCCGGACCCTTGCCGCCGCGGGTGCCCACCTGCGTGACCTGGTCTGCCAGCTGGTGGTCAAGATGTCGGAGGACATCCTGCGGCGCGGCCCGGCCCGTGACTACGTCACCCGAGAGGATGCGCTCCCAGCGTTGCGCGGCCGGCTGCTCGCCGACCGGCAATGGCTCCGCCGATACGGCCAATTGGACCGGTTGGAGTGCCGCTACGACGAGTTCGAGACCGACACGCTGGACAACAGGGTCCTCGCTGCCGGACTGGACCTCGCAGCACGAACCGCCTCCACCCCGGTCGTGCGCGCAGACGCGCGCCGGGTCGGAGCCGAGTTCGCAGGGCTGTGCGACCCAACCGGCCTCGACCCGGCGGCCGCCGCCACACGGCTGCACTACAGCCGCCAGAACGCGCACTACCGCACCGCGCACCACTGGAGCATGCTCCTGCTACGCGGCGACGCCATCCGCGACCTGTACAGCGGCGGCAAAGGCCGCGCGCCCGTGTTTCTGCTGGACATGAACCGGCTGTTCGAGGACTTCGTTACCCGATTGGTCATCGACGCCATGGCGGGAACTGACGTACAGGTCCGACCCCAAGCGCGGGACCGCTCCGTTCTCGTCAACGAGTCGACGAGCCGGCCCTACGGCACCGTGATACCCGACATCCTGCTCACCCGAGGGGCATGGCGCCTCGTCGTGGACGCCAAGTACAAGCTCTACGACGACCGCAACATCGACCCCAGGGACCTTTACCAAGCATTCCTCTACGCCCAAGCGATGAGCCGTGCCGGAGCTCATCCGCTTCTGCCGACGGCGGTCCTGATCCACCCCGGTGACACGTCGCGCCTGCATCGCGTTGTGCTCCGCGGCACCGATGGTAGGTCCGCAGCGCGCGTCCGCACGATGGCCGTCGACCTCCAGGCGATCCTTCCCGGATTGGACGACCGGTTTGGACGTGCGGAACTCCACCGGACGATTCGCACCAATCTCGTCGAGCCTTAGCATGCCTTCTGCTGCCCGTTCCACCGTCACCGCGACCGTGATAGGTGGATTGGCTAAGCCGCTGACGCCACCGCCAACCGCGCTACACCGCGGACCAACCAAGCGCTGAATGACTACGCCCTTACGCCGACAGCACGAAGGTTCCGGTTCGGGCTCTGGAACGTCAACCACGTCGGCGAGCAGTACGACGCCGCAATGCTCCTAGTGCTCCGTGATGCTGATCGATTTACTTCGAGTTGTTCGCGACGAGTTTCTTGATGTTGGTCTGGGTGAGCCTGACTTTGGCGAGGATCTCGTCGGCGGTTGCGGTCCACTGGAACGGTCGCGGGTTGGTGTTCCAGGTGGCGAGGTAGTCGCGGATCGTGCGGATGAGGACGTGGACGGATGAGAAGGTGCCGCGGCGGATCGCCTGGCGGGTGATGAG
>DATHBD010000084.1:0-1987 GCA_035296325.1 Micromonosporaceae bacterium
TGTCGTGTGCCGGGTGAGGTGCGACAGATCCGCGCCAGGTGATCTGCGACGGGCGGTCTAGGTTTATGAGGTGGCCGTCCGTGGCGGCCGGGACTTGAGATTACGGACCGGCTGGGTGGTGCTGCGGCGGACGATGCGCACGTCGGCGTCGTCGAGTTCGATGGCCAGGGTGGTGTCGCTGACGGCGATGGTCAGGGTGCGGCGGGCGTAGCTTCGGCCCAGGCCGATGCGCTGTCCGCAGATGCTGATGACGCCGGTGTGGTCGGCCAGCCGTTGAACGGTGACCGGCTCCAGCGCCGGCCGCGGGGGTGGGCCGGCGGGGCGTAGCCCACGCAGCTTCTGCGTCTGGGCCGGGGTGAGCGGGTTGGGTCGAGCGCGGAGCAGCTCCCGGGTGTCCAGGTCGAAGAACAGCAACGTCGCGGGCTCGATCCGGATCCCGACCCGGCGGCCGGCGAGGATCTCCGCGGCCAGCAGCACCTGCCCGCCCAAGGCGATGGTGCCGCCTGCGGAGACGATCCGGTCGACCTCGAGGGCGTCCCCGTCGGCGGCGGTGGGCAGCGGTGGGGCAGTGGCGCTGACCGCGCCGTTGGCGACGAGCTTGGCCAGGTCGGCGACGGTCAGGTGCGAGCGGACGCTCTTGACCCGGGCGGCGCCGATGGAGAGGTGGATGACCTGGGTGTCGGCCCACCACCGGACGACCATTCCGGCCCGGGCGGGACCGAGCCAGAACTGTTTGCCGGCCACGCTCATGTTCCCCGAAGGCGGCACCACCAGGTCGAACTCGACCGGCCCACCAGCCCAGCTCGCGAGGGCCGCCGGCTGCCCACCGGCCGGCTGGTCCGCCGGCTCAGGCTCGGGGGTCGGGGTCTGCGCGGTGATCTCCATGGTCGGCGGGACCCACAACTCGACCAGGGCCCGCTGCTCGTCAGGGACCGGGGTGAACCGCTGCCCGGGGGTCACCGGCACCTTCCCGTCCAGGGCCTGGTGCGGGCGGTCGGTGTTGTAGTCGGCCACCCAGGCATCGACGGCGGTCTGGGCCTCGGTGAGGCTGGGGAACGGGTCGGCGGTGTCGAGGAACTCGGGGCGGAACGTGCCGTGGAACCGCTCGACCTTGCCGTTCTGGTTCGGTGAGGCCGGCTGGGTCAGCCGGTGGGTGATCCCGTTGTGGCGGCAGATCCGGTCGAAGAGCACCTCGGCGCCCTTCCCGAACCGGTCGGTGAACTGCTTGCCGTTGTCGGTCAAGATCTCCTCGGGCACCCCGAAGCGGGTCAGCGCGCCCACCAACGCCAAGCACACCGCCCGGGCGGTGGCCCGCTCCACCACCGCAGCGATCACGCAGTACCGGGAATGGTCATCCACGGCCGTGACGACCTTGGCCTCACGCAGCACCCCCGTCGCCGGGTCGACCAGCATCAGGCCGCCGACGATGTCCATCTGCCACAACTGCATCGGCCCCGGCCGCTCGAAGCGCACGTAGGACTCCCGCGGGCGCTTACGCGGACGCGGCACCGACAACCCGTTGCGATGCAAGATCCGCACCACCGTGCGCACCGACGGCGCCGTGACCCCCTCCACCGGGCGGCGCAGCAGCTCCATCCGGATCCGCTTGGCACCCCACCGCGGATGCGCCCGACGCAGCTCCACGACAACGGCCTCCACCGTGGAACCGACCTGATGCGGGCACGACGCCGGCCGATGCGACCGATCCGACAACCCGCCCAGCCCCTCGGCCAGATACCGGGCCATCCACCGGTGCAGCGTCGAGCGGTGCACCCCCACCCCGGCGGCGATCCCGGAGACATCACCCCCGGCCAGCGCCGCTCTCACCGCGTCCAGGCGTTGCTCGACAACCGACAAGACAACCAGCGCCAACCCGGCCTCCCCGAGTACCGACGCCCCCACGGGAACGTCAGCTCAGGGTGCCGATCTTGACCACTGTCGCAAATCAGCTGGCGCGTGACTGTCGCGCATCACCCGGCACAGGACA